>CAVWFK010000016.1:0-129471 GCA_963754235.1 uncultured Alphaproteobacteria bacterium
TTTGTAGATATGGGCCGCCCATTCAATACGTTTGACCTGCCTGCTGCCGGCACGCCGGAGGTGCATGAGGACATGTTTGCCCCTCAGGGGAGCGTCCGCTCTATGAAAGGCCGCAAGCAAATATCCATACTGTCAACAAAAACACGGGAGCAGGCCACCCTTCTCGCTTTTGTTGCCGCCCATGGGGTTCGTGGACTGACGAGGGTTCCGCTCGATCCCGGGGAACGCGCGAGTCTCAGGAAACGCTACGAGACATTCGTTGAGAACCGAACGAGGCGACTTCGCAGTATGATTGCGGATCGCACAACCGACGAGGCCCTGCAGGATCAAATTTTCGACGCCCTCAATGATCTCATCCTTCACAAGGCCACGGCTTGACAAGGCAGCGCGCGGCATTGTGAGCCTGGCGGCAAATCGGCCTTCCCTCTCCCCCTACGCCACCCGATCCCCTGCTTGCAGCCGCACTGCGCGGTTGTCAGCCGCCGGCAGCATCTTGGCCGGATCGCACGCCACCACGAGGTCGATCACGGTCACGCCCTCGCCGCGCAGCCCAGCATCCAGCGCCCCCGCCAGCCCTCCCGGCTGCTCGACGCGGATGCCGCGGGCGCCGAGCGCCTCGGCCGCGCGCGGTGCCGTATTCGACCGAGCCGTTCGTGACCCACGCGGGAGCGAACGCGATTGAACCTTGTGACGGTCGCGATGCAGCCGACGCATGGTTTCGCGATGGTCGCTGCCATCAATGTCGGCGGGACCAAGGCGGATGACACGCTGCGCGCGCTGACGGCGGAACGACCCATCGGTCCCGCTGTTCTCGGGAAGCTGTATGACCCGCCGAAGGCCGAGCGCGTCCAGAGCCGCATCGTAAGCGCCGCGGAACGGGTCACGTCGGCGACGCCGATGCCCGTATCGTCCTCGCACCACGATCGTGGGCGGATTGGCGAGGCTCTCCCCGTCTTTCATCGGTATCACCCCTATAGAACGCCCGTATCACGTTCATCGGGAGAACCTCAGCCAGACTATCTCCTTGCGGCGACCATCATCGAGCGGCTGCCTTCGAGACGAACAGAATAGGACGCGAACGTGGGCACATTTATTGTCAGCAACCTGAATGATTCCGGCGTGGGGTCCCTGCGCGCTGCCATCCAGGCGGCAAACGCTGCGGGTTCCCCGTCGACCATCGCCTTCGCTGTTGACGGGGTGATCACCCTTCAAGGAGCGCTGCCGGCGATAGGCGCAGACGTCACCATCGACGGCACGTCCGCCCCCAACTACGTGGCAGGCGGCCCGCCGGTCGTGGAGGTGAACTTCAACAACAACGCAGGGCTGGCCTTCGCGCCGGGCTCGGAGGGGGCGCAGCTCCTCGGGCTGTCGATCTGCGGAGCAAGCGGCAATGGCGTCACCCTTGATGCCGGATCGATAACCCTCGCCGGTGATTATGTCGGGCTGACCCTCAGCGGCCAAGCTATCGGCAACTCCGAAGACGGCGTCTATGTCGCCTCGGGCTCGTCGAATGACCTCATCGGGTCCAACCCGACGGCGGCATCCGGTGTCGTCTCGAACGTCATCTCGGGCAATGGCGGGAATGGCATAAGCCTCAACGGTTCGTCGCAAGATACGCTGGTTGACAACTACATCGGCACAGACCCTTCCGGCACTGCCGCGATTGCCAATGGCGGCGACGGGATCCTGCTGACCGATGGGGCCAGTGCCAATGAAATCGGCGGCACCGCATCGGTTGACACGAGCACTGGTGCCGCAAACGATCCCACCGGCGATAAGGGGCAGGTAACACCGGTCTTTGTCGTGCCGCCGCTCGGAAACCTGGTCTCGGGCAACGGCGGGAACGGCGTCCTAATTGAGGGCAATTCGCAAGGCAACGTATTGAATGGCAATTTTGTCGGCACGACCGCGAACGGCGATGCGGCATTGGGCAACGCGCTCGATGGGGTGGACATAAATGGATCGGACAACAATGCCCTGATCGGATGCCAGGTCCAGGATAATCCGTTTATATATTACAATGTCGCGAGCGGAAACGGTGCCAACGGACTCGAAGTCACCGATTTAAACAATATCGTCGTGCACGCAAACTTCTTTGGAGTTGGCGCCAACAACAGCACGGTCATCGGCAATGCGCTGAACGGCATCCTCGTCGATGGATCATCGCAGAACGTGCAGGTTGGGGGCATCATTCCACTGGGGAACGTCTCAGCAGGCAATGGCCAAAATGGAATAGAAGTGACCGATACGGTCGGCGGGTTTACGACCTTCAACACGTTCGGTGGCCTGTTTGCGTTCGGGGGGGCCGCGCCCAATGGCAATGACGGCCTGCTGCTCACGGCGACCGGCGGCAACCAGACAGTCCAGACCAACGTCTTCTCCGGCAACACGAACAACGGCATCGAGATCGGCGGCAACGCCTCTGGCGTGACTGTCGATCCGAATATTTCCGGACTGAATACGAGAGGCAACGCAGTTCTGGCGAACGGCGGCGACGGATTGCTGATCGACGGAACCGCCAACAATAACGTCATCGGTGGCTATCAGGCGTCGGTCATCCCGCAGAACACGTTCTCCGGCAACGGCGGTTACGGGATAGCGATTGAAGCGCAGGCCAACAATAACACCGTGTTCAACACCTTTATCGGCACGGGTGTTTCCGGCACGACCGCGCTCGGCAATCAGCAGGGAGGCATCCTGATCGGCGGCAGCGCCACCAACAACATCATCGGCGGGGCAACAGTCACGTCGGGGGGCAGCCGGTTGCCGATCTGGTGAGCGGGAATAATGGCAACGGGATCACGCTGGGGGCCGGAACCAGCCTCAACAGCATCCTCAACAATTCGATCGGCTACGATCGGCTCGGGCTGCCGTTGCTGCCGAACTCCGGTGCTGCGATCGCCGCCGCCCCCGGCAATGCCAATTTTATATTCGGCAACAATACGTTCACCGTTACCCATACCGGCACCGGCAACAATCCCGTCGTGCCCGCCGGCGGCAACGACTTGATCGTCGCCAATGGCAGCCCCGACGTGATCCTCCCCGATACCGGTGGCAACGAGACCATCTTCGCGTTCGGTCCCGTGCTCGCCGCGATGGGAGCGGGGACGATGTCTTTCGTCAACGGCAACAGCCCGTCCACCGTGATCGGCGGCGGCGGCGGCAACGCTATCATCAATGGCGGCGTCGGCGGCGGCCTGTATGCGGGCGGCACCGGCGGCACCAATGTGATCGTGGGCGGCTCGGGCGCGTGCACCATGTTCGGCAGCAGCGGGTCGGACCTGCTCGCGGCCGGCGGCGCAGGAGCCAATCTGCTAATTGCCGGCAGCGGCAACGAAACCCTGACCGGGTCCGGCTCGACGGGTGCCAACGCGATGTATGCCGGGTCGGGCAACGATCTGCTCGGCGGCGGCGCGGGCAACGAGATTTTCTTCGCCGGCCACGGCAACGCGACCGTGATCGGCGGCAGCGGCGCCGACCTCTACGCCTTCGTCAACGGCCTCGCGGGCGGGACCGAGACGGTGTTCGGCTTCAACACTGCCAAGGGCGACCAAATCGCCCTGCAAGGCTACGGGCCGAATGAGGCGCAGAACGATCTCGCAAACGCGACCGTCGCCGGCGGCAACACCACGCTGACGCTGTCGGACCACACCCAGGTAACGTTCGTGGGTGTCACCGGCCTGAACGCCTCCGCCTTCACCTGATATCACCCGTGCGATTACTCAAGAGAACCCTGGCCGAGCACCCCCCCGTCCCACAGCCCCCCACCCCTCTTGTGCCGGCTCCTCCCCTACGCCACCCGATCCCCCGCCCTCACCTGCACCGCGCGGTTATCGGCGGCCGGCAGCATCTTCGCTGGATCACGGGTCACCACGAGGTCGATCACCGTCACGCCCTCGCCGCGCAGCCCCGCATCCAGCGCGCCCGCCAGCGCATCCGGCTGCTCGACGCGGATGCCGCGCACGCCGAGAGCCTCGGCGGCGCGCGCATAATGCGTCTCCGCCAGATCGCTCGCGTGATAGGCGCCGGCGCCGTACATCAAATGCTGCAACGCCTTCACGTAGCCCGACGCGGCGTTGTTCACCACGACCAGCGTGAACGCGACACCCAGGCGCCGCGCCGTCTCCAGCTCGCCCAGCATCATGTTGCAGCCGCCGTCGCCGGTCAGCGACACGACCGCACGGCCGGGGGCGGCAAATGCCGCGCCGATCGCGCCGGGGATGCCGTAGCCGATCGAGGCGAAGCCGCGGTCCGGCACGAAGCCGCGCCCGGCACGCTTGGTGTCGAACAGCAGCCCGCCCCAGTGCGCCGCGAAACCGCCATCGGCGACCAGGATGCCGTCTTCCGGCAACGCGCGGTTGAGCTCGCCCATCAGCCGGCCCATCGCGACCGGCACTTCGTCCGACGCTAACGCGCCGCCGCCGCCTCGCGCCACGCCGCCATGCGCCGCCCGACCTCGGCCGCGTGCTCCGCCTGCCGCGCCCGGATCGCGGGCGCGTCCTCGGCCAGCGCCGCCGCGAGCGCCGCGAGCGTCTCGCGCGCGTCGCCCCACAGCGGCAGCTCGGGCGCGGCCGTGCGGCCGATCTCCTCGGCCAAGATGTCGATGTGGATAATGCGTGCGTCAGGCGGCGGCACGGTGTAGCGCTTGGTCGCGATCTCGCCGAGCTTGCAGCCGACAACAAGGAGAAGATCGGATTCGGCAATCAGCGCGTTGGCGATGCGGTCGTAGCGGCCGAACAGTCCGGCGCTCAGCGCATCGGTGCAGGCGATTGCGCCCTTGCCGGTCATGGTGTGCGCGACCGGCAGGTTGAGTGCCCGCGCAAACCCACCCAGCGTCTCGGCCGCATCGCTCAGATGCACACCGCCGCCGGCGAGCAGCATCGGCCGCCGCGCTTCCGCGATCATCCGCGCCGCACGCTCCAGCGACTCCGCATCCGGGCGCGTGCGCAGCGCGGGCGCGGCGCAATAGCGCGGATCGGCCGCGAACGCATCGGGCGCAAAACCGTGCGTGCCGTGGCACACATCCTCCGGCACATCGATCAGCACCGGACCCGGACGCCCGGAAGTCGCGATCGCAAACGCGCGGCGCACCAGCTCGGGAATACGCGAGATGTCCTCGACGCGCAGCGCCTCCTTCACCGCCGGACGCAATATCTCAAGCTGTCGCGCCTCCTGCGTCATGTTGCGCCCGGCGTGCAGCCGGTGCGCGTCGCCCACCAGCGCGATCATCGGCGTGCCGGCGTTCAGCGCCTCGACCAGTCCGGTCGCGAGATTGGTCGCCCCCGGCCCGAGTGTCGCATCCACCAGCCCGACACGGCCCGAGACCTTGGCATAGGCATCGGCGGCGAAGGCGCCGGCGCGCTCGTCGTTGATCAGATGGTGCGGCAGGCCGAGCCGGCGCGCGGCGTCGTAGAACGGCAGCAACTGAAAGCCGCCCATGCCGAACATCGGGCCGCCCTCGTGCGCCGCGATCATCCGCGCCAGCGCCTCGCCGCCGGTCATCTCGTTCGTCACCCGAGCATCTCCCGCGCCGCCTGCACGATGTGCGCCGCGGTCACGCGCACCGCGTCCTCCACCGGCGGCGCGTAGCCGATCAGCGCCCGCGGCGCGCCGAGCCGCCGCACCCGCGCACCGGTCTCCTCCGCGACCGTCGCCGCGATCTCGGCGCCGAAGCCGCCCGTGCGCACCGCCTCGTGCACCACCAGAAGCCGCCCGGTGCGCGCCGCACTCGCCAGCACCGCCTCGACGGTCCCAGGGAAAGATCGTGCGCAGATCGAGCAAGTCCGCGGCGATGCCCATCTCCCGCCAGCGCCGCCGCCGCGTCCGCCGCCACATGCACCTGCGCCGACCACGAGACGATGGTGATGTCGCCGCCCTCGCGCAGCGTGCGCGCACGCCCGAGCGGGATGCACAATTCGGGGTCGTCGGGCACCTCGCCTTCCAGGCCCCAGAATTCTTGTGCTCCATGTACACAACCGGATCATCGCTGCGGATCGCGGATTTCAGCAGCCCCTTGTTGTCGGCGGGGGTTGCCGGACAAACCACCACCAGGCCGGGGATGTGCGCGTACCACGCTTCCAGCGACTGCGAGTGCTGGGCCGCCGAGGATCGCCACATGCCGATCGGCATCCGCGCCACCAGCGGCACACGCGCCTGGCCGCCGAACATGAAGCGCGCCTTCGCCGCCTGGTTCACCAGCTCGTCGGTGGCGCACAGCGCGAAGTCGGAGAAGCGCATCTCGGCGACCGGCCGTGTGCCCAGCATCGCCGCACCGACGGCCACCCCCATGATCGCCGCTTCCGAGATCGGCGCGTCGGAGATACGGGCCGGCCCGAACTCGTCGGCAAGCCCGCGATAGGTGCCGAATACGCCGCCGCGGCCAAGGTCCTCGCCGAGCGCCCACACCGAATTGTCGCGCCGCATCTCCTCGATCAGCGCCTGCCGCGCGGCGTCCAGATAGCTCATGCGGGTCATGCCGGCGCGCCCGCATCCTGCACGTCGCAAAACGCCTCGGCGGCCTCGGGGAAGGGTGCCGCAAGTGCCGCCGCATACGCCGCTTCCATCTCCGCCTCCGCCGCGCGCCGGTCGGCTTCCAGCTCGGCTTCGGCAACGCCCGCCTCTGCGAGCCAGGCGGCGGCGCGGGCGATCGGGTCGCCCTCGCGCCGCGCCGCCAGCTCCTCGGCCGGGCGATAGGCGGCGGCATCGGAAGCGGTGTGGCCGGTGAGGCGATAGGTGCGCGCGAGCAGGAAGCGCGGTCCGCCGCCGTCGCGGATCGCGGCGATCGCGTCGCGCGCCGCATCCTCGACCGCGAGCACGTCATTGCCGTCGACTTCCGCCGTGACGATCCCGAGTGCGCGGGCGCGCGCCGCCGGCCCGTCGCCGGCGGTCATGGCGGCGGTGCGGGTGGTCGCGGCAAAACCGTTATCCTCGCAGACGAACAGCACCGGCAGCGCAAATACCGCCGCCCAGTTCAAGCCCTTCGAGAAACGGCCCACGGTTGATCGCGCCGTCGCCAAAAATGCAGCACACGACGCGCCGCTCGCCGCGCAGCCGGATCGCGTGCGCCGCCCCCGCGGCGATGACGATATTCGCGCCGACCACGCCGTTGGCGCCGAGCATTCCCACGGAGAAATCGGCGATGTGCATCGAGCCGCCCTTGCCGCCGCAGGTGCCGCCCACCCGCCCGAGCAGTTCGCGGATCATCGCCTCGGCCGCCGCCCCCTTCGCCAGCGTATGCCCGTGGCCGCGATGGGTGGAGAGCAGGATGTCGTCGCGCGCAAGCGCCCCCACCACACCCGCCGCCA
Source organism: uncultured Alphaproteobacteria bacterium (assembly GCA_963754235.1). GTDB lineage: Bacteria > Pseudomonadota > Alphaproteobacteria > Acetobacterales > Acetobacteraceae > DATAYA01. The sequence goes on from CAVWFK010000016.1 coordinate 7,305, forward strand.
CCGCCTCCTGCCCGATCGAGGGATGGATGGCGCCGAGCACGACGCGCTCCGCCATGCCGCGCAGCGCCGTCTCCTCCAGCGCGCGGATGCGCAGCATCAGGCGATGGTGCGCGCGCAGGCGGTCGAGATCGAGATTGCGCAAAGGGGCTTTCCGGACGGTTCTTTTCCCGGCGCTTGCGTGCCACGCTCCCCTTATGGCCGCAATGCCCGAAGGCGTGGTGCTCGCGCCGACCGTGACCAAGCTGCCCGTGCAGGCGCGCGGCGCCGTGCTGCTGACCGGCTCGCATGGCGGGCGCTATGCCGGACGCTGCGCGCTGCTGGCGGGCGTGCGTGCCGCGGTGTTCCACGACGCGGGCATCGGACGCGATCAGGCGGGCATCGCCTCGCTGCGGATGTTCGAGGGATTGGGCGTGCCGGCCGCCGCGATCTCGCATCGCTCCGCGCGCATCGGCGATGCCGAGGACATGCGGACGCGCGGCCGGATCAGTGCCGCGAACGCGCCGGCCCGCGCGCTCGGCGTGACGGAAGGCCAGACCTGCGAGGCCGCGCTTGCCTGCCTTTTGCGCGCGCCAAGGCTGGCGCTCGCCGCCATCCCCGCAGCGGTCGAGGCGCGCACGGAACGCGCGCTGCCGGGTGCGGCGCGTCGCGTGGTGCTGGTCGATTCCGCCTCGCTGGTGCGCGCGGAGGATGCCGGCGCAGTGGTCGTCACCGCCTCGCATGGCGGGCTGGTCGGTGGCGATCCGGCGATGGCGCTGCGCACGGACGCCTTCGCCGCGCTGTTCAACGACGCGGGCATCGGCATCGAGCAGGCGGGGATCGGCCGGCTCGGGGCGCTCGATGCGCGCGGCATCGCGGCGGCGACGGTTGCCGCCGCCAGCGCGCGCATCGGCGAGGCGCGCTCGACCTTGGAAGACGGCGTGTTCTCGGCGGTGAACGCGACTGCGGCTTCGCTCGGGGGCGCGATCGGTGCGCGCGCGCAGGACGTTGTCGCGGACTGGGCGTGGATGCGATGATCGAGCGCTACAGCGACCACGCGGCGAACGAGCGCACCTTCCTCGCCTGGGTGCGCAGCGCGATCGCGGTGATGGCGTTCGGCTTCGTGGTCGAGAAGTTCGACCTGTTCCTCGCGATCGCCGGCAGCTCGCCCGAACGACACCGGCTTGCCGGACGGCTGATCGGCGACATTACGGGGCTGGCGCTGATCGTGCTCGGCGGTGCCATGATCGTGCTGGCGGCGATCCGCTTCCGCCGCACCGCGCGTGCCATCGAAAGCCCGGAGATGCGCCCCGGCACCGGCACGCGGATGGACACCGTGCTGGTCGGCCTGCTGGTGCTGCTCGGCGCGGCCCTGTTCGTCTATCTCGCCTACACGGTGATCAGCCGGCTCTGACTAGCCCGCGGAAGTGCGCGGGACAGTAGGTCATGGTATGTCTGCAACGGGTCGATTGCGGCGCAAGCTGATCGGGGTTTGACCGCAATTAGAGCCGGTTTGGTATGTCGGCCGCCTGATGAAAGACGCCTGCAACAACCGGCCCTGTGTCCGTCTGTTCGAAGGCGATCCAGTACCGATCCTTCCTTCGTCCAGCGGAAGCCAAGATCGGCAAGGCCGGGGTAGGGGCGTGGCGCATCATAGAACAGCCCGCGTCCGCCTTCATAGCGAGCGCAGGCTGTCTCGACGCTTGCGATCAGGCGCTCGATTGCTCGATCTCGGCCGAGCGCGGCATAGTAGAGGGTGAGGGCGTTTAGCTCGGCTTCTGCGGCCGCGGAGAGTGGGATCACGTGGAGGCGCGATCGCTCCCGGTTTTCCTAGGCCGCCCGTGTCGTATCCTCTCGGCGACCGTCCGCATACGGTCGAGCACTGCCGATAAGGGCACTGTCCGACCCTCCGCGATGTCGCGGCGGCTCTGCTCCAGCACTGCCCGCAGCGCAGCCTCGCTCCGCTGCGGCGCCTCGTCCTGCGCGTCGTCATCGGGCTGGTGGTCGTGGGGGCTGTCCATCGTCGCTCTCCTGACCAGACCATAGCATATTGCCCCAAGCGGTTCGGGGAAAGACGTGCCCCAGCATGGGGCCGCTATGGGCCGAGCGGGGTTTCAAGCAGAGGCCCTTCCCGCCCGCGACCGGGCTTGCGTTTTCGCTCCGAAACGCCGATGTAGCCGTCCTGAAGCCCAGGGCGCGTAATTGGCCCCCGTCGCATCGGCGGGTCGCCCCTCCCCGGGACATCTCATCCGCAATTGGTCCGCCCGTCGTTACGTGGGGTTGGCGGACGACAGGGCACCGCCATCGGGCATCGATCCCGCATGGCCGCGCCGAGGACCATCTCGACATGACTTCATCCGATTTCGCCTCGCTCGGCCTGGCCGGGCCGCTGCTGCGCGCACTCGACGCAGGCGGCTTCGCCACGCCCACCCCAATCCAGGCGGGTGCCATTCCGCCGCTACTGGCCGGCCGCGACCTGCTCGGCATCGCGCAGACCGGCACCGGCAAGACCGCCGCCTTCGCGCTGCCGATCCTGCAACACCTTGCCGCGTCCCCCCGCCGCGCCCGCCCGTTCGGAACCCGCGCGCTGATTCTGGCGCCGACGCGCGAGCTTGCGCAGCAGATCGAGGCCGCGATCCGCGGTTTCGGCGCCGGCCTGCGGCTCGCAACCGCGGTCGTGGTGGGCGGTGTCGGCCGCCGCCCGCAGGAGGAGCGGATGCGCCGCGGCCCGGACATCGTGGTGGGCACGCCGGGACGCATTTGCGACCTGATGAACACGCGCCATCTGCGGCTCGACGAGGTGAGCCACTTCGTGCTCGACGAGGCCGACCGGATGCTCGACCTCGGCTTCATCCGCGACATAAGGCGGGTCGCGGCCGCCCTGCCGGCACAGCGCCAGTCAATGCTGTTCTCGGCCACCATGCCGATCGAGATCGAGCAACTCGCAAAAAACTTCCTGCGCGATCCGGCGCGCGTGGAGATCAAGCCCGAGATCGCGGCGCCGCTGCTGATCGAACATCAGGTGCATTTCGTGGAGGCGGCGGCCAAGCGGGCGCTGCTGACGCGGCTGCTCGACGATCCGGCGATGGATCGGGTGATCGTGTTCACCCGCACCAAGCACGGCGCCGACCGCGTCGCCGAGCACCTCGTCGCCACCCGCGTCAATGCCGAGGTGCTGCACGGCAACAAGAGCCAGGGGGCGCGCGAAAAATCGCTCGACCGCTTCCGCTCCGGCCGGGCGCGCGTGCTGGTCGCGACCGACATCGCCTCGCGCGGCATCGACGTGAGCGGTATCTCGCACGTGGTCAATTTCGATCTGCCGGTGGAGCCGGATAGCTACGTGCATCGCACCGGCCGCACGGCGCGGGCGGGCGCACGCGGCATCGCGATCTCGTTCTGCAGCGGCGCCGAGCGCCCGGCGCTGCGCGCGATCGAGCGGCTCGCGGGCAGGAAGCTGCCATCCGTGGGCGAACGGCCGGCCGAGCCCCGCGACACTCCGCACCCAGCGAGCAACCACCGCCAGGGCCGCCCGCCACAGCGGCGGATGCGCGCCGCCGCCTGACCGCACCCCGTTGGCTACGACACTGCAGGCGGCGACGCTCAACTCCCTCTCCGCCCCCGGGGGCGGAGAGGGCTTTGAGCCGCTCACCCGACTACGGCGGCAGATGCCCGAGCCGCGCCACCTTGGTCGCCAGATAGTGGTCGTTGATGCCGTTGGCGGCAAAGGCGTGCGGCTCGCGACCGGCAATCTCGATGCCGTTGGCGGCCAGTGCCGCGAGCTTTTCGGGGTTGTTGGTCAATAGCCGCACTCGCCCGATGCCCAGCAAACGCAGCATCGCCGCCGCCGGCGCGAAGCTGCGCTCATCGACGCCCCAGCCCAGTGCGCGGTTGGCGTCCAGCGTATCGAGCCCGCGATCCTGCAAGGCATACGCGCGCAGCTTGTTCACGAGCCCGATCCCCCGCCCCTCCTGCGCCAGATAGAGCACGGCGCCTGCACCCTCCTGCGCCATCCGCGCGATGGCGCCGCGCAGTTGCGGGCCGCAATCGCAACGCAGGCTGCCCAGCAGGTCGCCGGTGAAGCACCGGCTGTGGATGCGCACCAGCGGCGCCGACGACGTCTCCGGCCGGCCGACCAGGATCGCGAGGTGCTCGACCCCGGTCTCGGGGGCGCGGAATGCGAGCACGCGCGCATCCTCGGCCTGTTCCATGGGCAACTGGGCCTCGGCGACCTGCACCAGCGGCGCCGCCGCCACCGAGCCGGCCAGCACGTCTTGTTCCGCGACCGCCAGCACGCAACGATCGGCGGCCCGCGCCTGGGCTTCGGCGCCGGCTCGTGCGGCCAGCAGCGCCGGCAGCAGCCGGGCGAGTTTTCCCAGTGTCAGCGCCGCTTCGGCGAGCGCGGGAGCGGGAATCGGCTCCAGCCTTTCGGGCAGGGCAAGTCCGGCGACCGGGTCAGCCAGGGCCCGCAGCCCCTCCGGGGTCGGGGCGGCGCCGAGCCGCACGGCCAACACGGCCGGCACCGGGCGGCGCAGCACCGCGGCGGCGCGCGCCGGTGCCAGCAGCACCGTCTCCCCTGGCTCGCCCGCGATCGCGGCAAACTCCTCCAGCGCCGCCGCAGTCGCCGCCTCCGCGGCCAGCACCAGCAGCGGCGCGGTGCCGAGCAGCAGCACCGGCACGCCGCGCCGCAAATCGTCGGCAGCGCGCAGCACCATCCGCAGCCGGTCTGGGCGGCGTTGGGCCGGGGTCGGATGCCGGACGAACCGCCGGGGCGGGGGGATGCTCAAGTCGGGCGGCCTCGGCGATGCATTGCGTTCGGACAGAGAATGGGGTCGCAAGGCCGGCCGCGCCACTCCACTCGGCGCCGGCCCCGGCCGCCCCTGCCCGACCCCTTCCCGCCCGGCCCGAGTCACGAGCCAGCCGCCTCACGAGCCAGGGTGGCTCACGAGATTGTGCGCGGCTTGCGCCGAGGCGGTACGATTTGGCAGCATCGCTGTTGCGTTGGGCGTGCGGGAATGGCGATCACAAGCGCTTGGCCCACGCGCACGTGTTGGCGCGTCCAGCAGGCGGGGAGAGAACGATGGCGGGCGAGCGGCCCATCCTGATTGTGGACGACGACGGCACGCTCCGCGAAACGCTGGCCGAGCAGCTTGAGGTCGATGGCGAGTTCACCGCCAGCGAAGCGGCGACGCTCGCCGAGGCGGAGGCGAAGCTGTCCGCCGCCGAGGCACGGTTCGACGCGGTGATCCTGGACGTGACGCTGCCGGACGGCGACGGGCGCGATATGTGTGCCCGGCTGCGCCGCCAGGGCATGCGGGTGCCGATCATCATGCTGACCGGCTCGGACGACGAGAGCGACGTCGTGCGCGGCCTCGATGCCGGCGCCAATGACTACATCGCCAAGCCCTTCCGCCTGGCCGAGCTGCTGGCGCGGCTGCGGGCGCAGCTCCGCATTTTCGAAAACAGCGAGGACGCGGTCTTCACCATTGGCCCCTACACGTTCCGCCCCTCGGCGAAGTTGCTGCAGGAGCCGGCGAAGAACCGCCGCATCCGGCTGACCGAGAAGGAAGCGGCGATCCTGAAATTCCTCTATCGCGCCGGCACCAGGCCGGTGGCACGGCAGGTGTTGCTGAACGAGGTGTGGGGCTACAACGCCGCGGTGACCACGCATACGCTAGAGACCCACATCTATCGCCTGCGCCAGAAGATCGAGCCGGATCCGGCCAATGCGCGGCTGCTGGTGACCGAAGGCGGCGGCTACCGCCTCGACCCGCAGGGGGTGCCGGCCGTCCCCGCGTAGGCAGATCGGGGAGGAATGCCATGACCACCACGCAAAGCGGCTTCGGGCAAAGCGGCTTCGGCAACGAGTTCGCGACCGAGGCGGTGGCCGGCGCGCTGCCGCTCGGGCGCAACTCGCCGCAGCGTCCGCCGCTCGGCCTTTACGCCGAGCAGTTCTCGGCCACCGCCTTCACCGTGCCGCGGCCTGAAGCGCGGCGGAGCTGGCTATACCGCATCCGCCCCTCCGCCGTGCACAGCGCGTTCCGGCGCATCGAGCAGGCGGCGCTGGCCGGGAACTTGGCGCCGCCGACCCCGAACCGGCTGCGCTGGGACCCGATACCGATGCCCGAGGCGCCGACCGACTGGCTCGAGGGCCTGGCGACGCTCGGCGCCAACAGTCCGGCCGAGACGCCCTCCGGGGTCGCGGTGCATCTCTACGCGGCCAATCGTTCGATGCAGCGCGCCTTCTACGACGCCGACGGTGAGCTGCTGGTCGTGCCGCAGCAGGGCGCACTCGCCATCACGACCGAATGTGGCCGGCTCGATGTGCCGCCCGGCTCGATCGCGCTCATCCCGCGCGGAATGAAGTTCTCGGTCGCCCTGCCCGAGGGCTCGGCGCGCGGCTATGTCTGCGAGAACTTCGGCACTGCCCTGCGGCTGCCCTACCTCGGCCCGATCGGAGCCAACGGCCTGGCCAACCCGCGCGACTTCCTGGCACCGCTCGCCTGGTTCGAGGATCGCGATGAACCCACCGAGCTGGTGCAGAAATTCCAGGGCACGCTATGGGCGACGACGCTCGACCACTCGCCGTTCGACGTCGTTGCTTGGCACGGGACGGCGACACCGTACACATACGACCTCGCGCATTTCAACACGATCGGCTCGGTCAGCTTCGACCATCCTGATCCGTCGATCTACACCGTGCTGACCTCACTGACGCCTGCACCGGGTCTCCCCAATATGGATTTTGTCGTGTTCCCGCCGCGCTGGCTGGTCGCCGAGGACACATTCCGCCCGCCCTGGTTCCATCGCAATGTGATGAACGAGTGCATGGGCTTGGTGCGCGGCGTCTACGAGGCGAAGGCGGAGGGTTTCCTGGCCGGCGGCGTCTCGCTCCATCCGTGCATGAGCGCGCACGGTCCGGACGCGGAGACGACCGAGCGTGCGATGACCACCGAGCTGGCCCCGCAAAAGGTCGATGGCACGCTCGCCTTCATGTTCGAAACCAGCCAGGTGATCCGCCCCACCGTGGCCGCGATGGCGTGGCCGTCGCTGCAGGCGGATTATGATGCCTGCTGGGGCGGACTGCCGCGCCGGTTCGGCCGCCGGTGACGCTGGACGACACGCACGGTCCGGCGCGACGGAGCTGGGTCGCATCGGCGAACGGGCATCCCGAGTTCCCGATCCAGAACCTGCCGCTCGGCGTGTTCTCACCATCGGGCGGTGGCCCACGCGGCGGCGTCGCGATCGGGAACTCGATCTTCGACCTCAGCATCGCGGTAAGCCGGTTTACCGGCGAGGCCGCCCATGCCGCCAAGGCCGCCGCCGGACCGACGCTGAACGCGCTGCTGGCCCTCGGAGCGGGGCCGCGCGCCGCGCTGCGGGCGCAGCTCTCGGCGCTACTGGACGCCGGTTCACCCTCCCGCCCCGACCTGCTGCACGCCGCCGCCGCCTGCACTCTGCATCTGCCCGCCTCGATCGGCGACTACACCGATTTTTTCGCCGGCATCCATCACGCAACCAATACCGGCCGCCAGTTCCGGCCGGACAACCCGCTGCTGCCCAACTACAAATACATACCCGTCGCCTATCACGGGCGCGCTTCCTCGGTGCGGGTCTCGGGTGCCGCAGTGCGCCGGCCGAACGGGCAGCGCAAGCCGGCGTCCGACCCCGCGCCCAGCTTCGGCCCGAGCCGCAATCTCGATTTCGAACTCGAACTCGGCGTCTGGATCGGGCCGGGCAACGCGCCGGGCGAGCCGATCCCGATCGCGCACGCGGCCGAGCACGTCGCCGGTTTCTGCCTGCTCAACGACTGGTCGGCGCGCGACATCCAGGCCTGGGAGTACCAGCCGCTCGGGCCGTTCCTGGCCAAGAATTTCTGCACCACGGTCTCGCCGTGGATCGTGACGCCGGAAGCCCTGGCGCCGTTTCGCCGGCCGCTTGATCCGCGCGCGCCCGGCGACCCGCCGCCGCTGCCGTATCTGGACGATCCCGCCGACACGCAATCGGGCGGCCTCGACGTGGCACTCGACGTGCTGCTGCTGACCGCGGCGATGCGCGCCGCCGGCGAGCCGCCGTTGCGGCTCAGCCGCAGCAATGCCCGCCATCTCTACTGGACCGTGGCACAGATGGTCGCCCACCACAGTGGCGGCGGCTGCGATCTCCGGCCCGCCGACCTGTTCGGCTCCGGCACGATCTCGGCGCCGACGCCGGACGGGTTCGGCAGCCTGCTCGAGATCAGCAATGGCGGGCGGGCACCGGTCACGCTTCCGTCCGGCGAGACGCGCCGCTTCCTGGAGGACGGCGACGAGGTCATCCTGCGCGCCCGCGCCGAACGCGAGGGATTTGTCCCGGTCGGCTTCGGCGAATGCCGCGGCCGCGTGTTGCCGGCACCGGAGGCATGGACCGGCTGAGCCGCCTGCGCCGGCACTACGCCCGCGCGATCCTGGCCGCCGCCGGCGTCCATGACGACCGACTGGAGGCGGCGTTCGCGGAGACGCCGCGCGAGGCATTCCTGGGACCCACGCCCTGGATGGTGGGCCGCGAGCCGGGCGGCTATGTGGCGACCGAGGATCCGGCGGCGCTCTATCACGACGTGCTGGTCGCACTCGATCCCGCGCGCGGCATCAACAACGGCCAGCCGAGCCTGCACGCGCTGGCGATCCACGCGCTGGCGGCCCAGCCGGGGGAGGACGCCGTGCATGTCGGCTGCGGCACCGGCTACTACACCGCGATCCTGGCGTGGCTGGTGGGCGCCGGCGGCCATGTCGAGGCGATCGAGATCGACACCGCGCTGGCCGCACGGGCGGCGGCGTGCCTCGCCGGCCTGCCGTGGGTGTCCGTCGCGGCGCGCAACGGCACCGAGGGCGCACTGCCCGCTTCCGACATCATTTATGTCAGCGCCGCCGCGGCGGCCCCGGCGCGCGTCTGGCTCGACGCGCTGCGCGACGGCGGCCGGCTGCTGTTCCCCTTGGCGCCGGCGGGCGGCCCCGGCGGGATGCTGCTCGTGCAGCGGGAGAGCGAGCGCCTGCCGGCGCGATTCCTGCCGTGGCGGGTGTCGTTCATCCCGTGCGAGGGCGCACAGGACGGCGAAGCGGCGGAGCGCCTGCGCACGGCATTCGCGGGCGGCGAGATGCAATCCGTGCGCTCGCTGCGCCTTGATTCGGAACCTGACGAGTCGTGCTGGGTCGCGGGGGACGGCTGGTGGCTGTCAAGAGCGGACCAGTAGAGGACGTAGCAGGTCGGTTGTCCAACCCTGTGACAACGCCAGACGTGAGCCGTGCGATCGTCGAACCCGGCGCTGCCACTACGACAGGTACCGCTCCTCGTACCGTGGTCGCGAGTGAGCGTGCCGATCTACGCGGCGTCGCGATGGGTGAGGCAGGCGGATATCATCCAGGGTGGGCTTATCACGGTCCGCTCGTTGGGCCCTTGCATGAGGCCGCCCAGCTCCTCGACCGGGTGCTTGGCGGCTCGCTGCTGCCGGACCACGGGCCATGTAACCGGCAGATTTTGCTTGAGCCGGCGCGAACTCGGGCTGATTGGGTGCGGCCATGCATGTTGATGTGGTTCCCAATCGAGGTTCGCCGCCGGCGATCCTGTTGCGCGAGAGCTACCGCGAGGACGGCAAGACCAAGAAACGCACGCTGGCAAACCTCTCGGCTTGGCCGACCGAGCGGATCGAGCAGTTGCGCGCGGTGCTGCGCGGCGAGTGGCTGCTGCCCGCCGCCGAGGCCGTCGAGATCACCCGCTCGCTGCCCCATGGTCACGTGCTGGCCGCCCTCGGTACGGCGCGCCGGATCGAGCTCGCCGCCCTGTTGCCGCGGCGGGGCGCCGCAGCGGCGGCGTGATCTCGCGCTCGCCCTGATCATCGCCCGTCTGCTCGAAACCACCCTAGCCCGTCGCCATCTCACGGATGGTGCCCTGCTGCCCTACGACGTCACCTCCACGTACCTGGAAGGGCGGCGCTGCGAACTGGCGCAGCACGGCTACAGCCGCGATCATCGCGGCGATCGTCCGCAACGGGTGATCGGCCTGTTGTGTGCCGCCGACGGCTGTCCGGTGGCGGTCGAGGTGTTCGACGGCAATACCGCCGATCCGCTTGGGCGCGAGCATGGCGAGCACGGCGAGGACCCACCCCTTGCCCGCAGCGAGCACCGTGGCACTCCCCGCTTCACTCAGATCGAACGAGCATCGAAGTGGGGATTTTCAACCGCCACTTCTGGGGAAATTTCGGGCGCCATTGACAGCTGGCAGAGATGCGCGCCTCCGATCCGCCGGTGCCGTATCTGGTGGGCACGCCGAAAGGCCGACTGACCCGATTGCAACAGCGCCTTGTCGCCGTTCCCTGGCAGCAGGCCCGACCTGGCGTGCAGGTGAAGCTGCTCGCCGAGGACAACGAACTCCACGTGTTCGCCGAAAGTCAGGACCGCGTGGCCAAGGAACGGGCGATACGCCGGCGGCAACTGAAGTGGCTATGGGCGCGCCTGAAACAACTTGCCGACATTGACCCCGCCAATCCGCGAAGTTGGGCTAGCCGCCTGTGGCATCGACGTGGCCGGGCGCGTGCCGCACGCCTTCTCCCAACGGAGTCAACGATCATTATTTGGCCACCAAAACGCAGCGCTTCGGCCACCTGTTGGACTGACCGGTGCGCGCGGTGGTGCATCTGGACGGTGGCCCGCCGCGATCCCGCGTGCAGGATCGTAAGCCCACGTCGACGCTCACCGGGATACAGGTCTCGCCCGCCAGCGCGATCTCGACCCTGAAGTCACTGGGCTGCGGAACCCATGCGTCGAATTCGAAACCTTTCAGCCGGCGCTCATAGTTACGGTGCTCTGATCCGCTAGGAGGTATCATGGGCGCCGTGGTCACCGAGGGCGAGGTGCGCGCGGGTGGTCCGATGACGGTCGAACTGCCGATGGTCCCCACGAGAAGCTCGATTGCGTATGACGGGCCAAGCGCGACAACTGGCGAATCTGATGCTGCACCCCACGGTCAGGGGCATTCCGTCGAGCTTGGAGTGCAGTCTTGGACAAATCGTGCGGCGACCCCTTGAAGTGCGTTCGCACACGAACGCGCCCGCGGCCTCGATCGGCAACAAGAATCCACCTCTGCGCGAGTGGGCCACTCCCTACCCGTGTCGCGCGGAGCGTGTTACGCAAGGGTGATGCTCGCGCTGGCCCCGGAGCTATGGCGCCGCCTGCTCGGCCGTCGTCCGGCTGATGCGATGCTGTGCCCGCTCTACGGCAAGCTGGTCGTGCCGGCGACCGCGCCGGACGGCTGCTTCGTGCTGGGGCGCATCGCTCAGTCGCTCGACGGGCGGATTGCCACCGCCTCCGGCGCCTCGCGCTGGATCAGCGGGCACGCCGACATCTTGCACACGCACCGGCTGCGCGCGTTGTCGGATGCGGTCGTGGTGGGCGCCGGCACGGTGCGCGCGGATGATCCGCAGCTCACCACGCGAGAGGTGGAGGGGGGCTCTCCCATCCGCGTGGTGATCGACACCAACCGCCGGCTGGACGACCGCTATCGCTTGTTCCGCGAGCAACCGGAGACACTGCTGTTCTGTGCCCAGGATGCGACCGGGCCGAGCCGGCTCGGCCGTGCGCCCGTGCTGCAACTGCCCCGCTCCGGCGAGGGGCTCGACATTGCCTCCCTGATTGCGGCGCTCGCCGAGCGGGGCCTGCGGCGGATTTTCGTCGAGGGCGGCGGCATTACCATCTCGCGCTTTCTCGCCGCGGGCGCGCTTGACCGGCTGCACGTGACCATCGCACCGCTGTTGCTGGGTTCCGGCATTCCTGCCTTCACCCTGCCGCAGGCCGCTGCGCCAGCCGACGGGCTGCGCTTCGAGTGGTCGGTCCATCGGCTCGGGGCTGACGTCCTGGTGGACATCCCGCTATTCCGGACGCGCCCGGCGGTTTGCCAGTGACACGGGGGCGCGCATTCTGGACGGTGGCGCCGGGCAAAGGCGAGATCCGCGCGGAAATGGTGCCGGCTGCCACCCCCGGCCAGATGCCTGTGCGTGCGCTGGCCAGCGGCGTGTCACGCGGGTCGGAGTCGCTCGTCTTTGCCGGCCGCGTTCCGCCAAGCCAGCATGAGGCAATGCGCGCGCCGCTGATGGGCGGCGCGTTCCCCTTCCCGGTGAAATACGGCTACAGCGTCGTGGGCCGCGCACCCGACGGGCGGCGCGTCTTCGTGCTGCACCCGCATCAGGATTTTTTCCTGGCCCCCGAAACCATGTGCGTCCCGATCCCGGACGCGGTGCCGACGCCGCGGGCCGTGCTGGCGGCGAACATGGAGACGGCACTGAACCTGATGTGGGATGCGGCCCCCCTCGCCGGCGAGCGGGTGCTGGTGATCGGCGCCGGGGCGCTCGGGTTGCTGGCAGCCGGGCTGCTCGCGGGCATCCCGGCCGCCCGCGTGACCGTGGTGGACAAGAACGCTGCGCGCGCGCCGCTGGCGTTGCACCTCGGCTGCGGCTTTGCACTGCCGCAGCAGGCTCCGGACCGGCAGGAGCTGATCGTGCATGCCTCGGCCAGCGAGGCCGGGCTGCGCCTCGCCCTCGCCTCTGCCGCCTTCGAGGCGCGCATCGTGGAGGCGAGCTGGTTCGGCGAGTGCGCGCCTGCCCTGCCGCTGGGCGAGGCGTTCCACGCCAGGCGACTGCGGCTGATCTCCACGCAGGTAGGCGCCGTGGCCGGCCCGATGCGCGGCCGGCGCAGCCACGCGGAGCGGCTGGCGGCGGCACTCGATCTGCTCGCCGATCCCCGCTTCGACGCACTGCTGGACGGAACCACGCCATTCGACGACATGGAAAGCGTCATGCCGCGCATTCTGTCGGGCGACGGGCTTTGTCATGTCATTACCTATGGATTGGCCTGAATGTTCAGCCTGACCGTCTGCGACCACATCATGGTCGCCCACAGTTTTCATGGTGCGGAGTTCGGCCCGGCGCAGCGGCTGCACGGCGCCACCTTCGCCGTCGAGGCAGAGTTCCGCGCGGCGGCCTTGGACGATTTGCAGCTTTTGATCGATATCGGCTTGGCGAAGGCGGAGCTGCGCCGCGTGCTGGACACGCTCGATTACGGCAATTTGGACGACCACCCGGCGCTGGCCGGGAAGAATACCACGACGGAATACATGGCATTTCACATTCATGGCCTGCTCGCCGCCGCCTGCCGGTCCGGCGCTCTTGGCGCCGGCGGGCGCGCCGTGTCCGGCCTGAAAATCGCGATCCGCGAGAGCCCGAGCGCCTGGGCCGCGTTCGAGGGACCGCTCGACTGAATGCGGATCGTCTTCGTGGTGCCGGCGCCGTTTGCGACCATCTCCGGCGGCTACGCGTACGACCGCCGCATGGTGGAGGGGCTGCGCGCGGCGGGGCATGCGGTCGAGGTGGTGGAGCTGACCGGGCGGCATCCGCTCCCCGACGATACCGCGCGTGCGGCAGCCGGCGAAATGTGGGACGGGCTGGCGCGGGATGCGCGCCCGGTGATCGACGGTCTCGCGCTGCCCGCCTTCCGCGCCCGGGCGGGCGCGTTACCCGAGCGCGAGGCGATCGGCCTGATCCACCATCCCACGGCGCTGGAGACGGGCCAGCCCGACCGGGACCGCGCGTTCCTGCGCGATGCCGAGCAGTTTCTGATGCCGCGGCTCGCGCGCGTCATCGTCACCAGCGAAACCACCCGCACCTGCCTCGCCGCCGATTTCGGCGTGGCACGAGCGCGCATCCGCGTGGTGGTGCCCGGCACCGACGACTCGCCGCGCTGCATGGGCTCGGGCCGGCCGGCGTGCCGCATCCTGTCGGTGGGCACGCTGGTCCCGCGCAAGGGGCACGATGTGCTGCTGCGCGCGGCCTCGCAGCTGCTCGACCTTGACTGGCAGCTCACGGTGGTCGGCTCTCCCGAGCGTGACCGCGCGCACGCGCGCATGCTCTGCGCGCTGGCGGGCGAGCTCGGCATCGCCAGCCGCGTGACCTTCGCGGGCGAGGTCGGCGACGCTGCGCTCGAGACGCTGTGGCAGGGTTCGGACCTGTTCGCGCTCGCCACGCACTGGGAAGGCTACGGCATGGCGGTGGCCGAGGCGCTGAAACGTGGCCTGCCGGTTGCCGTCAGCGCCGTCGGCGCAACGGCGTCGCTGGTGCCGGTCGGGGCCGGCATGATCTCGCCGGCCGGTGATCCCGAGCACCTGTCCGCGGCTCTTCGCCGAGTGATCTCCAGCCCCGCGCTGCGCCGGCAGATGGCGGAAGCCGCGTTCGAGGCAGGCAGGGCCTTGCCGTCCTGGCGCGCGCAGGCCCAGGCATTTGCCGGCGCGCTCGCGGCCAGCCACGCGCCATGACGGAGCATTTCGACCGCGACTGGCTCGCGCTACGCGAGGATTTCGACGCGCGATCGCGCAATCTCCACCTTGCCCGCAAGCTGCTCGACGTGCTGCCGGAGCGCCCCCGGTTGCTCGACCTCGGTGCCGGCACGGGCAGCCTGTTCCGTTTCCTGGCACCGCTGATCAGGCGTCCGCAGAGCTGGATCTTCGTGGACGCGGATTCAGATCTGCTGGGCGAGGCGTTCCGGACCACCGCCGAGTGGGCCAAGGCGCGGGGTTGGGCCGTGACCTGGCCGGATCGCGTGCTGCTGGTCCACGCGCCGGCGGGCGCATGGCGGATCGAGGGCCTCGCACTGGACCTCGCCCACGCGCCGGCGGGACTGCCGCTGGCGCAGGTGGACGCCGTGCTGTGCAGCGCCTTGCTGGATCTCGTCTCCGCCGCCTGGCTCGAGCGGTTCGCGGCCGCGCTGCGCACGCCCTTTCTCGCCGGACTGAGTGTCGATGGGCGGGATGCATGGCTTCCGCATCATCCGGCGGATGCGATCGCCACTGCGGGCTTCCGTCGCGATCAGGGCCGCGACAAAGGCTTTGGCCGGGCGCTCGGCACGCACGCTCCATCGGTAACGCGGCGCACGCTGGCGGAGTGCGGCTTCGCGGTCATCTCCGCACCGGCTGACTGGCGGGTGCCACGCTCGGCATTGCGCATGGCGCGCGCGCTGGTGCGCGGCAGGGCGGATGGCGCGCGCACGGCACTGCCCGCGCACCATGCCGCGATCACCACGTGGGAGGCCGCACGGCTTCGGCAGGCAATTCAGGGCCAGCTTGCCATTCGCGTCGGCCACCGCGACATATTGGCGCTGCCAGAGAAAGGATAAAGGCCGGAGCTCGGCCATTTGGGCGGTCCCGCCCTGGGTGTTTGATGGCGAAGCGTCGTTCCGGTCAGGGATGAGGGATGCGCCGCTTTGGCAAGCCGTCGCCCGCCGGCCCGCGATCCGCTCTCAAATCGGGTTGTCGCACTGACCGTATCGCGAGAGCCGCTCGCATAAAGACGCATGTCGGTTCTGACTGCAACCTCGTCTGATCCGGCAGAATTTCCCACAGGCCGCGGCTTCAACCGCCGCCACTGCCCCCAGGACGGGTACTGGGGCGGGGTCAGAAGCATGGAGATGACGGAGTCGGGGGTCGGACCGGCCGCCTCGCCTTTCTTCGGCATCCCTTCGAGAAACGGGCGAACCTGCTGAAGGTAGATGCTCCAGATGCGTCGTAGCTCGGCGACCGGATGGCGGTGCTCGTCCACGCGAAGGTCCACCCAAGGATAATCCTCGACGTGATAAACGAGCAGCGCAGCCGACTGCTTGCCGCGCTTGTCACCGCCCACCGCCTGTGCTGCCTCGAGCACTAGCAGCAGGCGCTCCGCCAATTCCGCCGCCTCGCTGCCGAGGAATACGACCTCCATGGCGGCGATGACCTCGGGACCGGTTAACATGTTGCCCTGGATGGCGTAGCCGGGGCCGGTGCGATGGCCATACCAGGGCGTGCAGTTCTCGCCTGACCAGCCCGCCGAGCGGCCGTGCGCGTCCACGATCCCCAGCTGGCGTACATTGATGGAGTTGTCGCCGGCCAGCACGCGGTCCAGCGCCTGCCCCGCTTCGGCG
Source organism: uncultured Alphaproteobacteria bacterium (assembly GCA_963754235.1). GTDB lineage: Bacteria > Pseudomonadota > Alphaproteobacteria > Acetobacterales > Acetobacteraceae > DATAYA01. The sequence continues at coordinate 23,246 of CAVWFK010000016.1, forward strand.
CCGTCCGCGAGGGCCGAAATGGCGCCAAGACCGAGATATGGATTCACCCACGCCTGAAGTCGTGACAGCACCGACGCCCGGCCGCACATGGGGGCACAGCGCCCCGACTGCGGGGACCGCGGTGCTGACGGCGACCCCGAGCATGCCGGTGCGTGGGCAACGCGCCGCAATGGAAAACGTATTGGTTTGCATTCCAGCTTCCTCTCTGCCGCGAAGGCCGACGATACGCTCGCGAGACCGGCTTTCCAGAATGTCGGGTGTCAAAGCTATTGGTGCGCGCGCTGCGGGCGAGTCGCCAGATCGGGGATCGCGGCGAGCAGGGTGCGGGTGTAGTCATGATGCGGCGCGGTGAACACCGTCTCAGCCGATCCCGTCTCGACCACTTTGCCCTGCCGCATCACCGCGACTTCATCGCTGACATAGCGTATCACGCCGAGGTTGTGGCTGACAAAGATGCAGGTCAGCCCAAGCTCTGCCCGCGTCTTCTTGAACAGGTTCAGCACTTGCGCCTGGACCGAAACATCGAGCGCGGAGGTTGGCTCATCCGCCAGCAGCACTGCGGGGCGAAGGATGATCGCGCGGGCGATCGCCACGCGCTGGCGCTGCCCGCCGCTTACCTGGTGTGGGTGGCGGGTGGTGAGTGCGACCTCGAGACCGACCCGCCCCAACGCCTCCGCGATCATGTCCCGCCGCTCCGCCCGGCTGCCAATGCCATGCACTTCAAGTGGAGCGGACAAGATCGTACCGAGGGTTTGGCGCGGATTGAAGGAGGACATCGGATCCTGGAAGATCGCCTGAACCCGCCGCCGGAAGGCCATAAGGTCGCGGCCGCGCAGCGCCCAAATATCCTGCCCGTCAATCACCACCCGGCCGGAGGTGGGACGGGTCAGGCGTAGCAGGACGCGCAACAGGGTCGATTTCCCCGAGCCGGACTCTCCCACGATGCCGAGGGTCTGGCCTGGCGGAACGCACAGGTTCACGCTGTCAACGGCGAGAGCTTGCGGGCCGGCACGGCGGAATAGAATCGGGCGGCTCTGAAACGACTTGCTGACGGCCTCGATCTCGATAAGCGCGCGGCTCATGCTTCGGACCGCCAGCAGCGTGAACTATGCGCGGTGCCGACGACGAAAAGCGGTGGGCCGTTCATACAGCGCTCGAAGGAGACTGGGCAGCGATCGACGAAACGACAGCCGCGGGGCCAATTGGCCGGCAGCGGAATCTGCCCGGGGATCGCCGCGAGTTCGCCGCCGACGGCATGCACGCTGGGCGTCGCTCGCAGCAGGGCCTGCGTGTACGGATGGGCAGGGCTGGCGAACAGCGCCTGCACCGGCCCCCGCTCGACAATCGTGCCGGCGTACATCACGTAGACGCGGTCGCACAGTTCGGTGACGACGCCGAGATCGTGGGTAATGAACAGCACTGCCGTGCGACGGGTGTCACGGATCTCGCGCAACAGCCGGAGCACCTGCGTCTGTACCGTCACGTCGAGCGCCGAGGTCGGCTCGTCGGCGATCAGCAAAGGCGGCCTCAAGGCCAGCCCCATCGCAATCATCGCACGCTGCTGCATGCCGCCCGAGAACTGGTGCGGGTACTCGGTGGCGCGGCGCGCTGGTTCGCGCAGATGGACCAAGCCCAGCAGTTCGACAGCCTTGGTCAGCGCACCACGCCAGCTGCTCGCGCGATGGATGACGAAGGGCTCGCCGACCTGTGTTCCGACTCGCAGTCCCGGATTGAGCGCACGCAGCGCGTCCTGCGGGATGAACGCGACCTGGCTGCCGCGGCTGGCGCGCCGCTGCCGCTCCGGCAGGTCGAGCAGCGACACCCCGTCCAGGCGGATTGCGCCGCCGGTGACGCTGGCGCCGCGCGGCAGCAGCCCCAGCACCGACAGCGCCGTCAGCGTCTTGCCGCTGCCGGATTCGCCGATCAGACCGACGATCTCGCCGTGGCCGACGGTGAGGCTGATACGGTCCACCACCGTGGTCACGCCGCGGCGGGAGGTGAAGCCGATGGACAGGTCGGCGATCGCCAGCGCCTCGCCTGCCTGAGCGGAGTCCGGCATGGCTACTCGCGCAGATGCGGGTCGAGCGCGTCGCGCAGCCCGTCGCCCAAAAGGTTGAAGCCCAGCACGCAGAAAAACAGCGTCGCCCCGGGCACGATGCCGAGCCACGGCGCACGCTCCATGAAGCCGCGGCCGGTGTTGATCATGTTGCCCCAGGACGGCTCCGGCGGCTGCGCGCCGAGGCCGAGGAAACTGAGCGCCGATTCCAAGATCACCGCGTAGGAGAAGGCGACCGCCGCCTCCACCAGCACGGGTGTAATTACGTTGGGCAGGATCTCTCGCAGCAGGATGCGTCCATCCGACATGCCGATGGTGCGCGCGGCATCGACGTATTGCTGGCGCAGCACCTGCATCGTCGCCACGCGGGCGAGGCGGGCGAAGCCGGGGATGAACACGATGCCGATCGCGATCATCGCGTTCAGCACACTGGTCCCGAGGCTCGCCATCAGCACCACCGCGAGCAGGATGGCGGGGAAGGAGAACAGCAGATCCATGAAGCGCATCAGCCCCAGATCGGCGATCCCGCCCAGATAGGCCGAGACGATGCCGACCACCATGCCGCCGGTGACGCCGACCGCCACCGCCACCAGCGCTACCTCCACCGAGACACGGGCGGCGAAGATGGTGCGGGAGAGTTCGTCGCGGCCGAGTTCGTCGGTGCCCAGCAAGTGGGCCCCGCTCGGCGGTCGCAGCATGGTGGCGACATTGAGGCTGTACGGCGAATAGGGTGCCACCACCGGTGCGAACAGCGCCGCCAGCACGACGATCGTGACCAGGATACTGCCGAGGACGAGCAGCCGATGCCGCGCCCATTGCAGGCCATGCTGCGCACTCATCCGCTGCTGCCCCGCGAGCGCACCTGCCGCGGATCGAGCAGGCTGGCGGTGATGTCCACCACCATATTGGCGGTGAGCACCACCAAGGTGACCACCAGGACGGAGGCGAGCAGCACCGGATAGTCGCGGTTGATGATGCCGACGAGCACCAGCGAGCCGATCCCCGGCAGGCGGAAGATGTCCTCGATGATCACCACGCCGCCGAACAGGAAGCCGAACTCCACGGCGCCGACGGTGAGGAAGGGGATCAGCGCGTTGCGCAAGGCATGGCGCAGCAGCACGATCCAGCGCGACGCGCCCTTCGCATAGGCGGTACGGATGTAGTCGGAGGTGAGTGTCTCCAGCATCACCGTGCGCATGATGCGCGTCAGCAGCGCCGAGGAGGCGAGGCCGAGCGAGAGTGCTGGCAGGATCATGCGCGTCAGGTTGCGCTCGGGGTCGCGCAGCAGCGGGACGTAGCCGCCGGAGGGCAGCACGCGCCAGCTCAGCGCGAACAGCAGCACCAGCAGGGTCGCCAGCCAGAAGTTGGGGATCGCGCCGAAAATGGTAGCAATGCCGCTGATCACGGTGTCGGCGCGGCGCTGGTGGAACAGGGCGGCGAGCGCGCCGAGCGGCACCGCGATCAGGTTGGCGATGAAGAAGGCGAGCAGCGCCAGTTCCATCGTGACCGGCAGCCGCCGCGTGACCTCCGGGCCGACCGGCACGCGGTTTTGGAACGAGATCCCGAAATCGCCGCGCACGGCACGGCCCAGCCAGTCGCCGTATTGCAGGTAGAGCGGCCGGTCGAGGCCGTTCTGCGCCTCGAAGCGCATGATCGCCTGCGGCGTCGCATCTACTCCGAGCGCCGAGCGCGCGGCCGAGCCGGGCACGACGTTGATGGCAATGAACAGCACCAGCGACGCCGCGAGCAGGGTGAACGGGAAAAGTGCAAGCCGGGTGAGCACGAGACGCAGCATGGCCGCGGCCAGCCGACCTCAGGCGTACCAAGAGTCTTTCAGGGTTTTCAGGAAGCCGGTGCGCATCGGCCTGAAGCCCTGCAGCTTTTTGGTGTACGCCATCAGCAGCCAAGCGTTGACCAGCGGCACGATATCCATCTCCTGCAGCGAAATCTCCTGCTGCTTGAGGTATGCAGCCTTGCGCGCCGCCTCGGTCGGCGCGGTCTTCGCCTCCTCCAGCGCCGCGTCCATTGCCTTGCTGCAGCTCTTCTGGACGTTGAGCGCCATGCCGCATTTGTAGTTGTTGGTCACGAAGTCATCCGGGTCGGCCAGCGGACTGAGCCAGTACATCGTCGAGATGTCGAATTTGCTTGGCCCCCAGACCTCGTCCCAGAAGCGGGGGATCTCCATGGTGCCGATCTTCGCCTTGATGCCGACCGCCGCGAGGTTCGCCTGGATGATCGGCGCCATTGCCACCATCGCCGGGAACGAGGAGGCGATGGTCAGCGAGGTCGAGAACCCACCCGGGTGTCCCGCCTCGGCCAGCAACTGCTTGGCGCGGGGGATGTCGGCCCCTTCCTTGAAGAAGTGGAGGTCGGCGTAACCCCAGTTCCACTTGGGGATGACGCCGCCCACGATCGGCGTCGCCTCGCCGAAGAACGCGCCGGCCACGATCGCCTGGCGGTCGATCGCCAGCCCGATCGCCTGGCGCACCTTCGGGTTGTCCATCGGCGGGTGCGTGTTGTTCGGCAGCAGCCAATAGTAGCGCGAGCCCTCGAGCGTTTCGGCCTTGAGGTCGGGGTTGCCTTGCACCGTCGTCCAGTCCTTGGGTGGCACCTCGTTGCTGAAGTCCACCTCGCCGGACATCAGCGCATCGGTCAGCGCCGTGGTGTCGGAGATGATGCGGTACTCCATCGCGTCGAAGTACGGCTTGCCGGCCTGGAAATAATGGTCGTTGCGCACGAACCTGATGACCGCACGCGGCTCGTAGCTGACGAACTTGAACGGCCCGGAACCGACCGGCTTGGCGTTCAGATCGTAGCCAGAACTCCACCAGCTTCTTCGGCACGATCGAACTGCCGGGGAAGGCCATGTAGACCAAGAACGGGCCGGTGCGCTCGGTCAGGTGGAACCGCACGGTCAGCGGGTCCACCACGTCCACCATCTGGATCGTCTCCACCTGTGAGCCATAGGAATAGCCGGAATTCTTGGCCCGCAACCGGTCGAAGGAGAACTTCACATCCTCGGCGGTCAGCTTGTCGCCGTTGTGGAACACCACGCCGTCGCGCAGCTTGAAGGTGTACTGGAGCCCGTCGGGCGAGACCCCATAGCTTTCGGCCAGTTCCGGATACGGCTTGGCGTCGGGGTCGAGCGCCATCAGAGTTGAGTATACCTGCTCGATCACGACATGCGACATGCCGCTCGGTCCGCGGACCGGATCGAAGCCGGCGGGGTCGGCCGAAAACGCCGCGCGCAGGGTACCGCCGCGCTTCGGCGCCCCCTCCGCCCTGACCGGGCGAGCTAGCGGTCCTGCCAGGCCGAGCCCGGCGAAACCTGCGGCGCCGGCGAGCAAGGCTCGCCGGCGCAGAACAGCCGTCGGAACGGACCCGTCGATCTGGATCATGACATCTCCTCCTTGCCGACAGACGCCGGAGCGATGCGGACATGCGGATGAGCGCATCGCGCTGATAACCATCCGACAATCGTGGGCAATCCGCAACAGGAGAGGAACCGCCGCATGTTGATGGCCTATTCCGGCAGCCGCTTCTCCGTGACGTTGACCGCCGACCGGGTGGACCAAACCAGCGGAACGGCAAGTTGAAGTGAGCCACGCGAAGGGGACCCGCGGCAACCTGGGGAGAGGCCGCGTTTTGCAGATCCTACGCTTCAGCTGCATGGTTAGGCACGCTCTATCCCGTACGAGGAAACCGATGACGCTACTGCATCGCCTTGGCGCCTTGCTGCTCGCGCTCGCGTCGACCGCGACCCCCGCTCTTGCCGACCAGCACCTGTTCGTGGTCGATCTGGCGAGCGATCCGGCCTCGCTCGACCCGCAGGTACAGTGGGACCCCGACAGCTACGCCGTTTATCGCAACATTTTCGACAATCTTGTCGCGCGCGACGCCGCGGGGCGCATCGTGCCGCAGGTTGCGACGTCGTGGGCGTACAAATCCGATACGAAGATCGTCTTCCAGATCCGCAGCGGCATCCGTTTTCAGGACGGCACGGAGCTGACCCCCGCCGATGTGGTGTTCAGCATTCGCCGGATCACCGATCCGGCGTTTAAGAGCCCGCAGCTCAGCCAGTTCGATCAGATCGCCGGCGCCGAGGTCACCGGCCAGCACGAGGTGACGGTCACGACCAGGACCGCCTATCCTGTCCTGCTCGCGCAGCTCACCAAGCTCTCGATCGTGCCCGAGGCGGTCGTGAAGCAGGCGGGCGATGTCGGCTTCAACCGCCATCCGGTCGGCAGCGGCCCCTATTCGTTCGTCTCGCGCACGCAGGGGGTGAAGATCACGCTCGCCGTCAACCCCACCTACTGGCGCGGGAAGCCGCCGTTCCCGCGCGTCGAGATGCACCCGGTTCCCGACAAGTCCACCCGCATCGCCGATGTGCGCACCGGGCGGGCCGATATCACCCGTATCCTCTCGACCGACGACGCCGACGCGCTGCGTTCGGATCGTCAGGTCAAGGTGCTTTGGACGCCGACCGAGCGCGTGACGATGCTGGCGTTGAATGCTCTGACCGGTCCGCTGACCGACCGCCGGGTGCGCGAGGCGGCGGCGTACGCGATCGACAAGACGCTGCTCGTCAGCGCGCTGCTGAAGGGCTACGCCAAGCCGGTCAATGAGCCGCTGACCCCGGCGAGCTTCGGCTATGATCCGTCGATCCCGTCCTATCCCTACGATCCGGGGCGTGCCAGGGCGCTGCTGAAGCAGGCCGGGATCACGCCTGCGACCAAGGTGAGCTTCCTGACCTCGCCGGTCTTCGACCAGCGCGTGGTCCAGGCCCTGCAGCAGATGCTCGCCGATGTCGGCATCGACGCGAAGATCAGCACGGTCGATGTCGCGACCTACCTCAAGCTGCGCCAGGAGCGGCCGCAGGAGGCGGGAGATGTTTCCTATTTCCGCTGGTCCTGCGGCTGCGAGGATGCGGACGGCACCTTGTTCCCGCTGTTCGACAGCGGCAGCGCCTGGGCGAAATACCGCAACCCCGATGTGGACCGCGCACTCCAGGCCGCGCGCGCGACGCTCGATGTGAAGCAGCGCCTCGCCGACTACCGCACCGCGCTGGCGGCGATCCATCACGACATCCCCGTGGTGCCGCTGTTCCAGGACGTGGTGATGTTCGCCGCCCGCCAGCCGGTGCAGTTCACGCCAACACCCGACGAGGCGTTCTTCCTGTTCAGGATGCGCTGGGGGAAGTGAGCTCGGCGCGGTGGCAGGCGACCATGCTCTGCCCGAGCCGCCGCCACTCCGGCCGCGCCGTGCGGCACCGCTCGATCACGAGTGGGCAGCGGGTGTGGAACACGCAGCCGGCGGGCGGGTCTGCCGGGCTCGGAATTTCGCCTTGCAGTTTTACGCGCGGCTTGGTCCGCTGCGCCACCGGGTCGGGCTCCGGCACCGCATCGAGCAGCGCCCGAGTATAGGGGTGGCGTGGCGCGGCATAGAGCGCATCGCGCGGCGCCAGCTCGACAAGGTGGCCGAGATACATCACCGCGACCCGGTCGCAGACATGCCGCACCACCGCGAGGTCGTGCGAGACGAACAGGCACGCCATGCCATGCGCGCGTTGCAGATCGACCAGCAGGTTGAGGATTTGCGCCCGCACCGAGACATCCAGCGCCGAGACCGGCTCGTCGCAGACCAGCAGCGCTGGCCGCAGCGCCAGCGCGCGCGCGATGACGACGCGCTGCCGCTGCCCGCCGGAGAACTGGTGCGGATAGCGCCCAGCGTGCTCCGCCCGCAGCCCGACCTCGACCAGCAGCGCCGCCACCCGCGCCCGCAGGGCGGCGCCGCGCGCCAGCCCGCGCGCCAGTAGCGGCTCGCCGACCGCTGCTCCCACGGTCATGCGCGGGTTGAGCGAGCCAGCCGGGTCCTGGAACACCATCTGTGCCTGCGCGCGGACGCGATGCAGCGTGCGGCGGTCCGCGCCGGCGACCTCGATCCCCTGCACGCGGATGCTGCCGGCCGTCGGACGCACGAGACCGACGACCGCGCTCGAGAGCGTGGACTTGCCGCAGCCGCTTTCGCCCACCAGCCCGACCGTCTCGCCGGCATCCACGGTGAGCGAGACGCCATCAACCGCGCGCACCGGTGGGCCGCGGCGCGCGGCGAAATGCACCGCGAGATCGGTAATCTCCAGCGCCACACTCATACTACGCGCTCGGCGTGCCAGCAGGCGGAACGGTGGCTCGGCGCCATCTCGCGCAGTGGCGGCTGCTGCGCACAGCGCGCGTCGGCGAGCGGGCAGCGTCCGGCGAAGCGGCAGCCCGGTCCGTACTCGCCGGGCGCGGGCACGCTGCCCTCGATCGTCGCCAGCCGCGCTTTCGGCGCATCGTTGAGCCGCGGCAAGGCGGCGAGCAGCAGTGCCGTGTAGGGATGGCGCGGGCGGGCGAACACCGCCTCGGCCGGGCCGGTCTCGGCGATCCGCCCGGCATACATCACCGCAACCCCGTCGGCGATGTCGGCGACCACGCCCATGTCGTGCGTAATGAGCACGATCGCGGTGCCGCGCGCCGCGAGCGCCCGCAGCAGGTCGAGAATCTGGGCCTGGATCGTGACGTCGAGCGCGGTGGTGGGCTCGTCGGCGACCAGCACCGCGGGGCTGCCGATCAACGCCGAGGCGATCATCACCCGCTGGCACATCCCGCCCGACAGCTCGAACGGGTACTGGTCGATGCGGCGTGCAGGATCGGCGATCCCCACCTCCGCGAAGGCGCGCCGTACCGACGCCCGCGCCTGCCCGCGCGGCAGCTCGGCCGCCTCGGCCACCTGCGCGCCGACGCGCGCCAGCGGATCGAGCGAAGCCTGCGGCTCCTGGAAGATCATCGCGATCCGCCGTCCGCGCATGCGTCGCATACGCCGCTCGGGCAGCGCGGTGATGTTTTCGCCCGCCAGCGTGACACTCCCGGCGACCTGTCGCGCCGCGGCCGGCAGCAGTCGCAGCAACGCCTGCGCGGTCAGCGACTTGCCGCAGCCGCTCTCGCCCACCAGCGCCAGCACCCGGCCTGCTTCGACGGAGAACGAGACGTCCTCCACCACCCGCACCCCGTCGATCGCGATCGAGAGCGCGTCCACAGCGAGCGCCGGGCCCGTCACGGGCGCGCGGGCTCGAAGGTGCCAATCGAGTTGCCGCCATCGATGCTGAGAAATTCCACGCCGCTCCTCATCGTGCCATCGCGCGCGGATCGACGCGGTCGCGCAGCCAGTCGCCAAGCAGGTTCACGCACATCACCACGCCGAACAGGCAGATGCCGGGAAACACCGTCAGCCACCAGGCGCGCGCAACGTAGTCGCGACCCTCGCTCATGATCGAACCCCAGCTCGGCGCCGGTGGCTGGATGCCGAGGCCGAGGAACGACAGGCCGGCCTCGAACAGGATCATCAGCCCGAACTCGCTGGTGGCGACGACCATCAGCGGGCCGGCGATGTTGGGCAGCACGTGACGCAGCAGGATGCGCGCCGGACCTGCCCCCGCCATCTCGGCCGCGCGCACGTAAGGGAGTGTCGCCACCTGCAAGGTCTGCGCGTAGGCGACGCGCGTGTAGCGCGGCCAGCGGGTCAGCCCCAGCACCAGGATCAGCTTGACGAAGCCGGGACCGAGGACGGCGACGGTCAGCACGGCGAGCAGGATCGCCGGGATCGACAGCACGGTATCGACGAGCCGCATGACCAGGATCGCCGCCCAGCCGCGGAACCAGCCGGCGAGCAGGCCGAGCAGCGTGCCGGCGACCAGCGAGACCGAGACCGAGAGCGCCGCGACGATCAGCGAGGCGCGGGCGCCGAAGATGATGCGCGAGAGCAGGTCGCGCCCGAGATCATCGGTGCCGAGCGGGAAGCTGCCCGATGCGGTCTCCGTTCCGGGTGGACGCAGCCGTAGCAGGAGCGCCTGGCGCAGCGGATCGTGCGGCGCCAGCAGCGGTGCCGCTGCGGCAGCGAGGGCGTAGAGCGCCAGCAGCGCGAGGATCGCCCAGGTGCCGGGCGTGATCCGTGCCCTCATGCGGCGAGCCGGATGCGCGGGTCGATCACGGCATAGAGCAGATCGGTGATCAGGTTCATGGCGATGAACACCACCGAGACGAACAGCACGATCGCCTGCACCACGAGGAAGTCGCGCGCCGCGATCGACTGGATCGCGAGCTGGCCGATGCCGGGCCAGGCGAACACCGTCTCCACGATCACCGCACCGGCCATCAGATTGCCGATCTCCAGAGCCGCGACCGTCACGACGGGGATCGCCGCGTTGCGCGCGACGTGGCGCAGCACGACCGTGCCGAGCGAGAGGCCACGCGCGCGCGCGGCCGTCACGTAGTCGCGCGCGAGTTCGTCCAGCACCGCGATCCGCGTCATCCGCGCGAAGCTCGACATGGTGAGCGCGCCGAGAGCGATCGACGGCATGATGAGCGAGGCTATCCCCTCGACGCCCGAGGTCGGCAGCCAGCCGAGCACGACACCAAACAGCAGGATCATCAGGATGCCGGACCAGAAAGTGGGCAGGCTTTGCCCGGCCAGCACCATCGCGGCAAGTGCGCGCTCCAGCGGCCCGCCGCGGCGGACCGCCATCGCGACACCCGCCGGGATGCCGATGCCGAGGGCGACCAGCAGCGCGCCGGCGGTAAGCTCGAGCGTGTAGGGGATGCGCGCCGCCACGATCCCGGCCACCGGCGCACGCTGCACCAGCGACTGCCCGAGATCGCCACGCGCGAGGTCGGCGAGATAGGCGGCGTACTGCACGATCAGCGGCCGGTCGAAGCCGAGCTGGTGTCGCAACGTGGCGATGTCCTCCGCGCTCGCGCCCTGCGGCACCAGCAGCAGCGTCGGGTCGCCCGAGAGGTGCATGACGAAGAACACCAGCGTCAGCACCCCGAAGACGGTGACGATCGCCTGCGCGACGCGGCCGGCGATGTGGCGCAGCACCGGCCGCTCAGCGCCAGCTCATGTCCATGATGAAAAATGCCTCGTTCGGCGTCGGCGTCCAGTGCAGGCCGCGGCCCGCGCCGTAGATCGCGTAGTCCTGGTACAGCGGCACGGCCGGCACGTCATGGTGCAGGATCACAAACGCCTGCGCGTAGTCGGCGAGCCGCCGCTTGGGATCGAGCGTACCGCGCGCCGCATCCACCAGAGTGTCGAAGGCCGGATTGGAATACTTCGACCAGATGCTGCCGGTATGAAACAGCGGCCATATGGTGCCGTCGGCGTCCTGGCAGGCACAGGACCAGCGTCCTTGCGTGAGGCTGCGTGCTGCCGCCGGGGTGCCCTCGCGGTCGCGCAGAAAGGTCGGCTGATCGACTTCGACGATCGTCACCTTCAGGCTCACGTCGCCCAGCATCTGCTGGATCGCCTCGGTGATGCGCCGGTCATAGGCGGGCGAGGTCAGGAACGGGAGCGTGGCGCCTGCCGCACCGGCCTCTTTAACCAGCGCGCGGGCGTGCTTGGGGTCGAACGCCCACGGCTTGATTTCGGGAATGTAGCCGAAGCTCGCCGGCGTCAGCATCTCGTTGACCGGCTTGCCGTAGCCTTGCAGCAGTGCCGAGATGATCGCATTGCGGTCGATCGCCATCGCGATCGCTTGCCGCACGCGCAGATCCTTCCCCGGCCCCCATTCCGTGTTGACAAACAGGTAGCCGAGCCGTTCGGTGGGAGTGGAGAGCACTTGCAGCCGCTGGTCGGATTTGAGCGCCTGCGCGTCGTCGGGAGTGAGCTGGCGGATGATGTCGGCACGGCCGGCGCGCAGATCGGCAACCCGCGTCGCCTCGTCCGGCACCACGCGGAACGTCACCGTGCGGAACGGCGGCCTGCCACGCCAATAGGACGGATCGGCCTCGAGCACCGTCTGCACGCCGCGCTGCCAGGCATGCAGCTTGTAGGGGCCGCTGCCGATCGGGTGCTCGTTGAATGTCTGGTCGCCAACCTTCTGCACATATGCCTTCGGAACGATCGACAGTTTCACAAGCTGCGCGAGCAGCACCGGATACGGAACCTTCGTGTGCAGCGTCACCTGCGCCGGGCCGCTCACCTCGGCCGAGGCGATCTGGTCGAACTGGCTGAGCTGCGGGCTGTGAAAGGCCGGCTTGGTGATGCGCGCGATGCTGAACACGACGTCGTCCGGTGTCAGCGTCGAGCCGTCCTGGAAATGCACGTCGCGCCGCAGGTCGAAGACGATCGTCGTGTCGTTGACATAGTGCCACGCGGCCGCAATTTGCGGCACGATCTTGCCGGAGGTGTCGCGGGTGACGAGATTGTCGAAGATATTTCGATAGACCGTGTAGCTGTCGGTGTCCCATTGCAGCTGTGGGTCCAAGGTTGCGACGTCGTTTGGCAGATCGACGGTCAGCGCGTCCTTCGCGGAAGCCGCCTGGGCGATGCCTCCTGCTCCTACCAAAGCTAAGAAGCTCAGCGCGGCGACCAATCTCAGCATGCGCGTTCCCCGGCCTGGTCATCGAGCAGGCAAATGCCAGCGTGATCGAAACCGGTGACCGCTGCAACGCCCATTCATGCAGATGTCCGGGCTCGACTATCACCGGAGATGGTGCCGAGGCCTGCATCTCATCACCGAAATGTGACCAGCGGCTTGGCCAGGACGGCGCCGGAGAATTCCTGACCTGACAGAGGCTTGTTGGGCGATGCTGTCAGCTACCTCAACAAGCGGTTGCGACGCGCTGCGCGCAGCCCTTTTTTGCTCACCGCACCCGTGCGAATCCTTTCGGCATGGCACAACGACCCATCTGGCGCGGCCAACTACGGCTGGCACTCGTCTCCTGTCCGGTGGCGCTCTACAACGCACGCCACGACCGGTCCGCCGTCCGCTTCAACATGATCAATCCCGAGACGGGCAACCGGATCAGGATGGTCACGCAGGACAACGAGACGGGACAGGAGCTTGAGCGCCGCAATCTGGTGAAGGGCTACGAGTTCAAGAAGAACCATTATGTCATCCTCACCGATGAGGATCTCGACAGCGTCAAGGTCGAGAGCTCGTCCGTGATGACAATCGAGAAGTTCGTCGACGCGGATTCCATCGACCCGATGTACTACGATGCCGGCTACTTCCTTGCCCCGGACGGTCAGGCGGGCGAGGACGTGTATGCCGTGCTTCGGGAGGCGATCAGCAAAACCGGTAAGGTCGCGCTGTCGCGGGTCGTCATCTCCCAGCGCGAGCGAACAATAGCCTTGCGCCCGATGGGCGCCGGGCTGATGGCGCACACGCTTCACGAGGAGCGGGACTTGAACAGCCCGAAGGAGCTTTTCGAGGACGCCGCGCAGCTGAAGACAGACCCGGAGATGGTCGCGCTCGCCACGCAGCTCATCCAGCGGCAGTCCGGGCGCTATGACCCCTCGGACCTCGAGGACCGCTATGAGACTCGCCTGCGGGCGATGCTGGACGCCAAGCTGAAGGGCGAGGGCGTCGACCTGCGGGAGGAGGCGCCCGCAGACCGCGGCAACGTTATCGACCTGATGGCGGCGCTGAAGAACAGCCTCGGGCAGACGGCGGACGCACCGAAGGCGGCGGCAAAGGCGGCTGCGGCCAAGCCTGGCAAGGAACCGGACCTAAGCGGCGGCAAGAAGCCTGCGGCTCAGGCAGCAGCCAAGGGCGGCCGCAAGCGCGCCTGATCGGCCTCTTCCCAGCGTTCCAGCCGGACCAGCCGCCCATCTTCCTCCAGGCAAACGACGCAGTACATCTCGTCCGGGGCGACCAGATGACCGACCTCCTGGTCCCCGAAGCCACACTCAGCGCACTGGAAGCGCCAATAGGGCGTTGCGGTGTGGTGCATCTCCGCCTCATCACAGGTTGACGTGCTCGGGTACCGAGGCGCGGCCGAGTCTGGCAACACCTACGCGATGGAATTCGCCACCTGCTCCGTGCCCTCATGACGGCGCCGGCGACGCTTTGACCGCCGCGTGCCTGTTCGCTCACGTCCGCTAACGCCATCCGCCTTGCAGCAATGGCTCCACTGGCGCCGCTCCGCGCCCCGCCGGAAGCAATCGAAGTAGATCGGAGGTTTCGGGTCTCTCGTTTCGCGGCCGCGGCGCGTCGTGGTCTTCGATACGTGTCCCGTGCCGGGCGCCGATCAGGATAATTTCCGCGCCCTCGAAATCCAACGGGTCTCGCCGCTCCGTCTCGAACCGCCGGCCGCGGAACTCCTCCTCCACAGCCTGCGGCAGGTCCGCCTTCCGCTCCTCGTCCAGGCCAACGCCCGGCGGCGCCGGCTTTTCGGGATTCTTCACCGACAGCACGAAATTTCCCTGATGCTCAATTCCCAAGGCCTGCTGCACGGGGCCGAGCCGCTGTGGAAGCTCCAGCCGGTAGACGAGGTGCAACTGCCGCTGCTGCCGTATCAGTGCATATACGCCTTCCCCGGCTGGACGGGCCGCGGGTAGGTGCCGCTCGCCGCGTGTCTTGGTCTGATAGGTGGCGGGGGCCAGGGCCCGGCGCAAATCCTCCACGTTCCGGGTTACCAGGTCGACGAAGCCCCAATTGCGCTCGTGGCTGCCTATGTCCGGCAGGCGCTTGCGGCCAATCACGATTAGCCGCCATACTCGCGGCTGCTGTGGCCGCAGCACGATAAGGAATCGTTCCACATCGTCGAGCCCGGATGGATGCTGCTCCTCCACCTTGGGCCGAAAGACGAAGTGAATGTCCCCCTGCTCCACCATTTCGGAATCCGCGGGCCGCTTACGGTGCCTTCCGCCGGCGCTCCGGTTCATATTGCTCTCCAACAGGCATCCCCGGCGGCGCGGCGGTGATGCGCAGTGCGGCGGTCATAAGGGGAATGCCTGGCCGGCACTCGAAGCGGAGAACCAGAGCCTCAGGGCACCTGCTCCGCTCGCGCGCGAAGCTGCCCGGCCCCCGGCATTTGGTCGCGCAACCAATCATACCACGCCGCCATGCCCTCGCCGGTCTCGGCCGAAAGCCGCAAAACCCGGATGCCGGGGTTGACCTGCTGCGCATAGGCGATGCAGCGCTCCACGTCGAAGCGGACATAGGGCAGAAGATCGATTTTGTTGACGAGCACCGCCTGCGCTGCGCGGAACATGTGCGGATACTTGGCCGGCTTGTCCTCGCCTTCCGTGACCGACACGATCACAGCCTTGGCGTGTTCGCCGAGGTCGAACAGTGCCGGGCAGACGAGATTGCCGACGTTTTCGATCAGCACCATCGAGCCGCGGTCCGGGTCGAGCTGGCGCAGGGCGCGGCCGACCATCTCGGCGTCCAGATGGCAGCCCGTCCCGGTGTTGATCTGCAGCACCGGTGCCCCGGCGGCGCGGATCCGCTCGCTATCGTTGACCGTCGCCTGATCGCCCTCGATTACATAGATCGACGGCGCAGCGCTCAGCTCGCGGATCGTGCGCTCGAGGATGCTGGTCTTGCCGGCGCCCGGCGAGCTCATAAGATTGACCGCCAGCACCTCCCGCCCGCTAAACCAGCCGCGATTGCGCTCGGCCGCAAGCTGGTTCTTGGCGAGAATGTCTTGCTCGAGCGCGATCGTTCGCCCACGCGCGTGGTCGTGGTCGTGGGCGTGATCGTGAGCGTGTCCGTGATCGTGCCCGTGCACATGGCCGTGCGCATGGCCGTGATGATGATGATGATCGTGATGGCCGGCGTGGTCATGCGAATGATCGGCCGGAATCGGCTCGCCTGTGGGGACGACAAGCGGCACTCCGGTCGCCGGATCGGTATAGACCACGCTCGCCGTTTCCGCACAGCCGCACGTCGTGCACATCACGCAACCTCCATTTCCTTGACCTTCAGCTCTTCGCCGGCAACGATCTCGATGTTGCAGCTGCCGCATGCGCAGCGCGCGAGCAGATCATCGAGCATCACGACGCGATGGCAGTCGCGGCAGATAGCGCGGCCGGGCAGCTCGACGATGTCCAGCGCCGCGCCTTCAAGCGGCGTGTCCCGAGCGCAGATATCGAAGCAGAACCGCACGGCATCCGGCATCACCGCGGAGAGCTTGCCGATCTCCAGCGTGACGCGCAGGACCCGCGCGCCCTGGGCACGTTCCGCGCAGGCTTCGACGACGAACTCCGCGATGCTGAGCTCGTGCATCTAGAAGGACCCTGGGGCTCTGCCCCCTGGACCCCCGCCAAAGGCGGAGCCTTTGGAATCCATTACTAAGGTAGGGGGGTCTGGGGCCTTCGGCCCCAGCGGGGCCCAGGGGCGGATCCCCTGGCCCTCACTTCCTTTCGCCATGGTTCAGCAGATCCGCGGCAATTGCTCGCCGACCAGCATATCGACGATGCGTTCGCCGCCAAAGCTCGTTTGCATGATCACCATCCCGACCGGCGCCTCGACGACATCGCCGATGATCGCTGCGTCCGCTCCGGCCGGATGCCCGCGCATCGCGGCGAGCAGGCGCGGCGCCTCGGCCGGCGATGCCACCGCGACCAGCTTGCCTTCATTGGCGAGGAACAGCGGGTCGAGGCCGAGGATCTCGCATGCGCCCTTGACCGGCTCGCGCAGCGGCAGGTCCCGTTCGCGGATGCGGATCCCGATCCGAGAGCTCTGCGCGAATTCGTTCAGCACCGTCGCCAGACCGCCGCGCGTCGCATCGCGCAGGCAGCTTATCGCCGGGCAGGCCGACAGCATGGCGTCCACGAGCCCATGAAGCGGCTGGCAATCGCTCTGCACCGCGCCTTCCAGCGCGAGCTGGTTGCGCGCGATCAAGATCGCAGTGCCGTGGTCGCCGAGCACGCCGCTGACCAGCACCTTGTCTCCCGGCCGGGCGTTGGCCGCCGAAATCGAAATCCCGGGCCGGATGACCCCGATGCCGCTCGTATTGATGAACAGCTTGTCCGCCGCCCCCTTTTCCACCACTTTCGTATCGCCGGTGACGATCGCCACGCCGGCGCGTCCGGCGATCTCGCGCATGCTCGCTACGATGCGGCGGAGCATCTCGACCGGCAGCCCCTCCTCGAGCACGAACCCACAGGAGAGGAACAGCGGCTTGGCGCCGCTCACCGCGAGATCATTGACCGTGCCCGAGACGGCGAGCGTGCCGATATCGCCACCGGGAAAGAACAGCGGATCGACGACGTAGCTGTCGGTGGTGAAGGCGAGGCGGTCGCCGTGACACGCGAGTTCCGTGAGCGGAAGAACCGCCTGGTCCTCGAGCGGATCGAGCATGGGGTTGCCGAAGGCGCCGAGGAACACGTCCTCGATCAGCGCCCGCATCGCCTTGCCGCCGGCGCCGTGCCCGAGATTGATCGCCGTGTCACGCAGCCGCGCGCGCGGCGGCACCTGGTCATACACGCGCCAAGCCCTCGATGCGGCCATAATTATAATAGGCGGCGCAGGCGCCTTCCGTGGAGACCATCAGCGATCCGAGTGGTGTTTCCGGCGTGCAGGCCGAGCCGAACACCTTGCATTCGTGCGGCTTGATCACCCCCTTCAGCACTTCTCCGCACTGGCACGATTTCGGATCAGCGATCTTGATATTCGGCATGTGGAACTTGCGTTCGGCGTCGAACGCCGCGTAGGCAGGGCGGATGCGCACGCCCGAGTGATCGATCGAGCCGAGTCCCCGCCACTCGAAGAATTCGCGCAGCTCGAATACCTCGGCGATCGCCGCGAGCGCCTTCGCATTACCATTCTCGGGAACGATACGGCCGTACTGGTTCTCCACCTCGCAGCGTCCTTCGGCGAGCTGCCTGAGCACCATCCAGGTCGATTGCAGCACATCGAGCGGCTCGAACCCGGCGATCGTGATCGGCCGGCGATAGTGCCCGGCGATAAATCCGTAAGGCCGCATGCCGATCACCATGCTGACATGGCCGGGGCCGAGAAAGCCGTCGAGCTGCAGCTCCGGCGAATCCAGCATCGCCTTGATCGTCGGAATGATTGTGATGTGGTTGCAGAACAGGGAGAAGTTTCGCACCCCCTGCGCCCGCGCCTGGATCAGCGTCATTGCGCTGCTCGGCATGGTCGTCTCGAAGCCGAGGCCAAAGAAGATCACCTCGCGATCGGGATTCTTCCGCGCCAGCATCAGCGCATCGAGCGGCGAATAGACCATCCGCACGTCTGCCCCGCCTGCTTTCGCCTTGAGCAGGCTCTTGCGCGATCCGGGAACCCGCATCGCATCGCCGAACGTCGTGAAGATCACCTCGGGGCGCTCGGCGAGCGCCACGCAATCATCGACGCGGCCCATCGGCAGCACGCAAACCGGGCAACCCGGCCCGTGCACAAACTCCACCTCCTCGGGCACCATCTGCTGGATGCCGTAGCGGAAGATCGTGTGGGTGTGCCCGCCGCACACCTCCATGATCTGCAGCGGCCGGCGGCGCCCGCGCGGGATGCGCGCGACCAGGCGCTTGATGTCGGCGATCAGGGCCTTCGCCTTGGCGGGATCGCGGAACTCGTCCACGTATTTCATGACTGGCTCCTGACCGCGAGACCGCCGCGATCCTCGGCGAGCAGCGTGTGCACGAGGTCCCACAGGATGTGGTAGATGGTGACGTGCACTTCCTGGATGCGATGAATGCTTTCGCTCGGCACCACTAGGCAGTGATCGACGTCCGCGCTGCGCGCCATCTTGCCGCCGTCGTAGCCAGCCAGGCCGATCGTGACGACGCCCAGCTCCTTCGCCTTGGCGAAGGCGGCGAGGATGTTCTCCGAGTTGCCACTGGTAGAAAACCCGACTAGCCCGTCATTGGCTCCGGCCTGCGCGATCACCTGACGGACGAAGATATGGCCGAACCCGACATCGTTGCCGACCGCTGTCACCATCGCCATGTCGCAGGCGAGATTAACCGCGGTCAGCGCCGGCCGGCCGGCGGTCACCGGATGCAGGAATTCCACCGCAAAATGCGCCGAATCGCAGCTAGAACCGCCGTTCCCCATGCTGAACAGCCGTCCACCCCTGCGATAGACCCCGGCGATTGCCTCCGCCGCGGCGACGACTGCGGCGCCGTTCTCGGCGAAGAATCGCCGTTTCACCTCGACGCTGTCCCGCGCCTTCTGCTCGATCGAATCGAGCAGTGCCTGCCGCATCTTGCCGGGATCCCGCTTCGCCCCGTGCAGGAACGGGTAAAGACCTTGCAGCGCCTCTTCCTGCGACATCAACGATCTCCCGCCCGGAGCCTCACGGCTGTGCCGAGGCCCGCATCGCCTCCATCTCCGAGTGCATTTCCTCCATCTCCTGCAGCACGGCGAGCGTGCGTGCGGCCTCGCCCTCATCGAGCCGGCTCATCGCGAATCCCACATGCACCAGCACCCAGTCACCGACGCAGGCTTCGGGCGGACGGATGTCGTCGCAAACAAAGCTGATGTTCACCGGTCGTCGCATGCCCCCCACCTCGACCATGGCGAGCTGCTCCGCTGCGTCGATAACCGCCACGATCCGTCCCGGAATGCCGAGGCACATGATGCTCTCCGTCCCCTCAATCTTGCATTATTGCCGCGGCGATGACGGCCTGACCGAGCGCGAGGCCGCCGTCATTGGCAGGCACCTCGCGATGGTGCAGGACTTCCAGGCCCATTGCCATGAGACGTGCGCTCACCTGCTCGAGCAGGATGCGGTTGTGGAACACGCCGCCCGACAAGGCGACGCGCGTCGCCGCAGCCGCTCCGGCATCGCAGCTCCGGAGCGCGGCGATCGTGCGCGCCGCTGCGTCGGCGAGGCCCTGGTGGAAGCGCGCCGCGATCACGCCGACCGGCACGCCGGCCTCCATGTCTTCGAGCAGCGCGTGCCACATCGGCGCCGGTTCGAGACAGAGCGGCGCGTCCGCGCCCGAAATTGTGATGTCGAACGGATAGGCCGACCGCTCCGCGCAATCGACGGCGGCCTCCAGCTCCAGCGCCGGTTGGCCCTCGGTCCTGCGCGCGCTCGCGGCAGATCCCGACCGCTGCGGCGACGGCGTCGAACAGCCGCCCGCAGGAGCTCGCAAGCGGCGCGTTGATGCCGCGCGCGATCATGCGGTCGAGTACGGCGCGGGGCTTTGCGGCGAGAAAGGCCAGGGGGTGCTGCCCCCTGGACCCCAGCCAGGCGCCGGGCGCCTGGACCCCATTCTTCAGGGCCGCACGTAAATGCGCATAGGTATTGCGCCAAGGCTCGCGGATCGCCTGCGCCCCGCCCGGCATGGCGACCGGCCTCAAATGCGCGAGGCGGCGATAGGTGCGATAGTTCGCAAGCAGGAACTCGCCGCCCCACAACGTGCCGTCCCCGCCGAAGCCCAGCCCGTCGAAGGCGAGACCGATCACCGGTGCCGAGTCGATGGACACCCGGTTGTCTGCCATGCAGGCGGCGATGTGGGCGTGATGGTGCTGCACCGGCACGAGGCGCAGGCCGCCCGCCTCCGCCAGCTCGACGCCGAACTTGGTGGAGAGATACTCCGGGTGCAGGTCGATCGCTACCGCACGCGGCGCGTGCTCGAACAGCTGCAGGTACCAGTCGAGTACACGCCGGTAATCGGCATAGCTTGGCGCGTTCTCGAGATCGCCGAGATGGTGCGAGAGAATCGCCTGATCGTCGCGCAGCAGGCAGAACGTGCTCTTCAGCTCGCCGCCCATCGCGAGCACCGGCGGCGCGCCCGCGAACCCGGCCGGCAAGGGGAGCGGCGCCGGCGTATAGCCGCGCGCGCGCCGCAGCACGCGTGGCGCGCCGGCCACCACGCGCACGACCGAATCATCCACCCGGCATGCGATGTCGCGGTCGTGCATGAGGAAGAAATCGGCGATCCCTCCGAGCCGGGCGCGCGCCTCGTCATTGGCGATGCATTGCGGGTCCTCGGCGAGGTTGCCGCTCGTCATCACGATCGGCCGGTCGATGTCCTGCAGCAGCAGCGCATGCAGCGGGGTGTAGGGCAGCATGATGCCAAGCGTGCCCACGCCGGGCGCGACGGAAGGAGCGAGCGGCGCGTCCGGCCGCGCCGCCAAGATGACGATCGGCGCGGCCGGGCTCGTCAGCGCCGCCGCCTCCTCGGGCCGCACAACGCAGCACCGGCGCACGACGTCGAGATCGCGCGCCATCACCGCGAACGGCTTCGCCTCGCGCCGCTTCGCTTTGCGGAGCCGCGCCGCGGCGGGTTCGTTGGTGGCGTCGCACGCCAGGTGAAACCCGCCGAGCCCCTTCACTGCGACGATATGGCCGCCGAGCAGCAAGGCACGCGCCGCGTCGATCGCATCGATGGCGCCCAGTGTCTCCGGCGCGATCGCGCGTCCCGTGCCGTCCTCGAGCCAGGCGCGCGGGCCGCAGGCGGGGCAGGCGATCGGCTGCGCATGGAACCGCCGGTCTCCCGGATCGCCGTACTCGGTGGCGCACGCATCGCACATCGGGAATGACCGCATCGTCGTGGTGGCGCGATCGTAGGGAATCTCCCGGATGATCGACAGACGCGGGCCGCAATGCGTGCAATTCGTGAACGGATAGTGATAGCGTCGCGCCCGCAGATCGTCGATTTCAGCCGCACAGGCTGAACACATTGCCGCATCGGGGACGACGCCGGTGCGGACCGTGCCGGCGCGGCTCAGCACGATGCGGAACTCGGTCTCCTCGGGAAACTGTGGCGCCGGTTGCCGATCAATGCCGTCGATGCGTGCCAGTGGCGGCATCTCGCGCAGGAGCGCGCGCGCGAAGCTGTCAATCGCCCCGGGCGCGCCCCGCACGCAAAGGCTCACGCCGTCGCCGTCGTTGCCGATCCAGCCGCTGAGCCCGTAACGGCGCGCAAGGCGCCATGCCGTGGGCCGAAAGCCGACGCCCTGCACGAGGCCGCGTACCCGGATCAGCTCCGCTGACTCCGGCGCGCCCGCCAGATCGAGGGTCTCGCTCACGGCAGACGGTTTCACATGCTGCTGATCCGCGCGAAGCGGATGAGATCGGGCGTGTTGACGGCGATCGCCGCCAGCACCAGCACGCCGGTCGCGATGCCGAGAATGCGCCAGCAGTTCATGACGTTCTCCTTTCCTCTCCCGTTGCAGCGTATGGCGCACGCGTTTTCTCGAGCAGGCGGCGCGCCAAATTCTCCACGGTGTCCGCCGCCGGCCCCACCGCGGCGGCGACGGGCGCGCTCAGTTCCATCACACCCTCCTCGCCACCGAAGGTGAGCGGCTCGCAGCCGACAACGAGGAGGCGCGGGCACGCAGCCCCGAGCGCGTGGACGAAGCGCAGCACCGTCGCCGGATCGAGCGCGTGAGGGGTGAAGGCGGGAACGTCTTCGGCCGCGCCCGGCGGCTCCGGCTCGATCACCGACACCGTGCCGGGCACCGCACCACGCTGCACGGTATCGACCAGCACCGCGGCGCGGTACCCATCGAGCAGCGCGTACGCGAGGTCGAGGCCGCGAATGCCGAAATCGACCACCTTGACACCATCCGGCAGGGCACGCTCGGCCAAGCGCCGCGCCACCTCGACGCCGAACGCATCGTCGCCGTTGAAAATGTTCCCGACACAAGCGACCAGGACGCCGCTCATGGCGGCGCGCCCGCGCAGGACTCGATCTCGTCGAGACCGAAGAAGAACCGGTGCCCCGGCATGCGATCCTCGCCGAACGACCGCCCGGGATCATCGAGCAGCGTCACCGCGACATGCACCCGGTCCTCGAAATCACGCTCGATCGCCTCGACGATCGCGATCTTGTCCTTGAGAACGATATCCATGATGTCCGCGCCCGGCCGCGGGCGCAGCCGCACGCGATCGCCGAGGCGGAGCTCGCCGCCGGCGATCGCGAGCGCGGCGAGGCGTGGCGCCGGGCGCGGGCTGCGCAGTGTGCCGTGCAACCGCGCCAGATCCGCCGGCATCAGCGCCTCGGTGCGCTCCAGCAAGGCGCGGCCGCGCGGGTCCGCCGCCGCCATCTCGCGCTTCTCCTCGTCCGTCATGGTAAGGATGCGCAAGCTTAGGATCTCGTCGATCTCGGTGGCATCGAACAGGTCGCCCGGACTTTCGGGCGCAATCTCCGGGTAGTCGTAAAGAATGAGCGGCGCGGCGAGCATCAGGTCGCGCGCCCCCACCTCGCCGACCAGCACCGGCCAGGCGCCCTCGTTTGCGCACGAAGCAGCCGCCGCGCGCAGCGGTTCCGGCGGATCGATGGCGGAGACGAACAGGCCGCCGCTGACGCCGAGCAGGAGATGCGTCGAGGCGAGCGCCTGCTTTTGCGCCAGCACGCGCCGCCCGCGCGCCGCCGCATCGAGCGGGGTCAGGTTCTCGATGCGCGCGGTGAGCCGGAAGGTGCGTGGCGTGACCGGCACGGCCGTCCACGTGAGCCGGCCCGCGACCTGCGATGCGGTCCGAATGAGCACGCCCGGCACGGCGCCGTCCGCGGCGTGGATCGGCTCGCACGCGTGGCTCGCCGGGAAGCCGAACGGGATCTCGACTGCGCCCTCGAGCAGCCTCGCAAGCGGCACCGGGGGCGCCGCGACCTCGCGCTCCGCCGCCTCCTCCCACGCAAGATAGCGAGCGCCATCGACCGCCAGCGTCGGAACCAGCCGCGCCTCCGGCGCGCTGCGGTCGTTCCACGCCGCGAGCGGCGGTTCGAACGCACCCACCTCGCGCGTCACGATGTGCAGAAACCGCAGCCGCGCCTCGACCAGCGCGTCGCCGCCGCCCTCGATCAGGCACTCTGTCTGCATGCGGCACGGATCGCCGCCTCCGGCGGCGGCGTAGTCACGCGGGAACACGCTGCCGAACGTCCAGCGCTCGCGGTTCTTCGCCGAGGAGGGGCGGTAGGGGTAGAGAATGTATCCCTCGTAAAGGACCGCATTGGCGATCGCCGACACGCGCTCGAAATTCATCGGCGCACCGCCGCGTCCGCGAGCAAGACATCAAGCGTCCGTTCCCAGGTGGCGAATCCGTGCCGCCGGCGGAACGCGTAGAGTCGCTCGAACACGTCGCCGCCCAGACCGAGCCAGACGGTGCCTGGATAATACTGGTCCATCATCGCCCGCCAGACCGCCACCGGCAGACGGAAGCTGGCCTCCTTGCTCCACGCGATCTGCCCGATCTGCAGCCGCTCCTCGTCGTCACGATAGAACACGCTGCCGTTGAACAGCAGTGCCAGCGGCACTTCGCCCAATTCCAAGCCGTGAAAGTACTTGGTTGCCGCGATGTTGAAATCGTAGCTGCACGGTACCGGGAGAGCGATGCGGCATTCGGTCGCGAAGCGCGGCACGGCAACGCCGGCATGCGTCCAGAGCAGACTTTTCAGCGTCTCGCCCCAGCGCTCGCGCGCGCCGAACAGCTCGGAAAGACGCTCGGCCTCGCCCGCGTCATAGCGCCGGCGCGCGGGTTCGATCCGGATTTGGCAGCGCAGGTCTACGTTCTCCACCGGGATCGCCGGCGTGCGATTGGTCACGACCAGCGCGAAGCGCAGCATGGGGGAGGCGGCGTAGGGCTCGACCTCCGCGCTCTGGACGGCGAAATCGAGGTCAACCACGACGCATCTCGCCGGCGGGTACGGCGGCGGCGCGCAGCCCCTCGAAAAACCGCTCGGCGGCCGCCCAGACCTCGCTGCCGCCCGCCAAGCCCTGCCAGTGCCGGCGAATGAGCCCGGTCAGCGCAAAGCAGCGGTCGATCGGCGCCGCGAAGTATTCGCGCCGCCCGTCGGTACGATTGATGAGCAGCGCTTCGACGTCGGGCTCGAGCGCGGCGAGCGCCGGGTTGCGCGCGACGATGTCGTTCCAGCCATCGAGGCTCAGCAGCGACTGGATGGCGCCGGCCGGACTCGGATAGAGCGCGACAGGCCCGGCATCCGGCGTGCTGCGAAAGAGGAACGCGAGCCCGATCGGAATCCCGAGTGCATCCCACTCCGCATCCGAAAGCTGAAAATCAGCGAGTGCGCGCGCCTCGACCGGCACGCGGCGGTACACGCCGCCCGCCGAGCCCGCGCAGGCAGGGCAGACGCAGAGCAGCCGCCGCTGCGCGACCTCGATCAGATGCGCATGCGCGACGGGGATCGCGGCTCCGCATCGCTCGCAATGCTCCGCCTCGGGCGGGGAGACGAAGCGGCGGAGCTTGCGGGCCCAGTTGCCGCGCATCGTCACAAGAAAGACCAGAGGGCTCTGCCCCCTGGACCCCCGCCAAGGGCATCGCCCTTGGAACCCATTCCCTCAAGTAACGGGGTCCAGGGGCAAGGCCCCTGGCTGGGTCGAGGGGCGGAGCCCTTCGCCTTCTTGCTCCCCATCGTCCTACCCAGCGACCATCGCGGCGTTCCCCACCCCAACGCCGTCGAGCCCTTCGATCACAATGTCCTCCAGCTCGGGTGCGGCGTTGACGAGCGCGGTTTCGATTTCACCCCGGATCCTATCGACATCGAACCCAGCCAGGTCGACCGGCAGTAGGTGCAGGTGGGCGCGCGAGGCGCTGACCTGCACGGAGACGATCGCCGCGCCGCACGCCGCGAGCGGTGCGCGAAGGCTCTCCACCGCGCCGCGCACCCGCGTCTCCGTCGCCTCCGGATGCAGCCCGTGCAGCAGCAGCACGGCCCGCACGTGCGGGTTCTCGGCCAGGCGTGACACGAGCGCCCCGCCTTCACCGGCGACGATCGCCATGGCGCGCGCCAGCGCCAGCCCGTGCAGGTCGAGCACCAGCTCGAGCAGCGCGCGTGCCGGCTCCCGCGCCCGTGGATCGGGCACGGAGTCGAGCGCGTCGATCAGCGCCTCGATGCGGCGCAAGCTCTCCGCAACGCCGTCGTCCCGATCACTCACAGATGGGCGCCGAACATCGGCGAGTGCGCCGTTTTCAGCGTCTTGCCATTGCCAACGTACATATGAACACCGCAGGGCAGGCACGGATCGAAGCTGCGCACGGTGCGCATGATGTCGATGCCCTTGAAATTGTCCGGTCCGTTCTCCTCGAAAATCGGCGTGTTCTGCACCGCATCCTCGTACGGGCCGGGTGTGCCGTAGGTGTCGCGCGGACTGGCGTTCCAGGGCGTTGGCGGATACGGGTGGTAGTTGGCGATCTTGCCGTTCCGGATCACCAGGTGGTGCGACAGCACGCCCCGCACCGCCTCATGGAAACCGCAGCCGATTGCCTCGTCGGGCACCTTGAAATCGGTCCAGGTCCGGGTGCGTCCGGCTTGCACCTCGGCAAAGGCTTTCTCCAGGAAGTGGAGCGCCATCGCAGCGCAATAAGCCTGAAAATAGGTGCGCGCCCGATCACGCTCGATGGCGGCGCTCCATTGCGGGATCTTCCATTCGAACTCCACCTCCGGCTTCAGCGCGGTCTTCGGCAGGTAGATCTTCACGCTGTTCCCGGTCGCCTTCACGTAGCCGACATCGACCAGCCCGGCGAGCGCCGTCGCCCAGAGCCTGGCGATCGGGCCGCCGCCCGTGTCCAACGCGAGATGATCGCCGGTCCGCTTGTCGAGCCAACGCGGCGACATCACCCAGGTGTAGTTACCGCCGAAATCGCGCTTCTGCGGACGCGGCACGGTGGTCTGATTCCAGGGATGGTTCTGATCGACCGGATTGCCGAGCGGGTCGTGGCGTACGAAGGTCTCGCGGTTCTCCCAGCCGTCGTAAAACGAACTGCCGAGCAGGATCCGGATCTGCAGATTGATATCCACGAGGTCCGTGGTCACCAGCTTGCCGTCCACGACCACGCCTGGGGTGACGAACATCGACCGGCCCCAGTCCGTCATATCCTGGTAGCGATAATTGCACTTGTCCGGATCCTGGTACGAGCCCCAGCAGCCGAGCAGGATGCGCCGCTTGCCGACCTCCTCGTAGCCCGGCAGGGCCTGGTAGAAGAAGTCGAACAGGTCGTCGTGCAGCGGCACGACTTTCTTCATGAACTCGATGTACTTGATCAGACGCGTCATGTATTCGGTGAATAGCTGTACCGACGGCGTCGTGCCGACCCCGCCTGGATACAGCGTGGAGGGATGCACGTGCCGCCCCTCCATTAAGCTGAACATCTCGCGCGTCATCCTGCTCATCACCAGGGCTTCTCGATAGAACGCACCCGTGAACGGGTTAAGCGCGGTCATGATCTCGCCGATCGTGCGGTAGCCGTGATCGGCGGCGTGCGGCGCCTCGGTCCTCTCGGCCTTCGCCCAGACGCCCGGATTGGTCTCCTTGACCATCTGCTCGCAGAAATCGACGCCGACCAGATTGTCCTGGAAGATGTTGTGGTCGAACATGTACTCAGCGGCCTCGCCGAGATTGATGATCCATTCCGCGAGCGCCGGCGGCTTGATGCCATACGCCATATTCTGCGCGTAGATCGAGCAGGTGGCGTGATTATCGCCGCAGATGCCGCAGATGCGGCTGGTGATGAAATGCGAATCGCGCGGGTCCTTTCCCTTCAGGAACACGCTGTAGCCGCGGAAGATCGAGGAAGTGCTATAGCACTCGGCGACCTGGCGGTTGTCGAAGTCGATCTTGGTGAAAATCCCCAAATTGCCGACGATACGCGTGATCGGGTCCCAGTGCTTCTCGATCAGCGTGCGCTTCGCCTTTGGGGCGCCGGTCTCGGGAACGGTCTGGACGTCGGACATGCTCATGCAACTCCTGCGCGGATGGCGCTCGAGGGATGGAGAGGATGAAGCTTTTCGGGATTGGCGGGATCATAGCCGGTCGTGTATTCGGGCCGGTTGTGGCGCCAGCTCGGCTCCTTATCGACCTGCCGATCGGTCAGCTTGCGCAGGTTACGGATTAGGGCGCCGTACGGCCGGATCAGGTTGGTCGAGAGCAGTCCGCCCGGCGGCTCGTCCATGAACGGCATGATCTTGTCAGGAAAGCCCGGAGTCGTGCAGCCGATGCAGATGCCGCCGACATTGGGACAGCCGCCGATCCCAGAGATCCAGCCGCGCTTCGGCACGTTGCACTTGATCGTCGGGCCCCAGCAGCCGAGCTTTACGATGCATTTCCGCGACCCATATTCTGTCGCGAAATCCGCCTGCTCGTAATAGGCGGCGCGGTCGCAGCCCTGGTGCACCGTGAAGCCGAACAGCCAAGTCGGCCGGCCCAGCTCGTCCACCGGAATCATCGGCGCGAGGCCGGCGAGCTGGCGCAGCAGGTAGAGGAGGGTCTCCATGAAATTGTCGGGCTGGACCGGGCAGCCCGGCACGTTGACGATTGGCAGGCCGATCTTCGACTTCCAGTCATGGCCGAGATAGTCCTGCAGGCCCATGCAGCCGGTCGGATTGCCTTTCATTGCGTGGATGCCGCCGTAGGTGGCGCAGGTGCCAGCGCCGATCACGGCGAGCGCCTTGGGCGCGAGACGGTCGATCCATTCCGTCGTGCGGATCGGATTGCCGGTTGCAGGATCGGTGCCGAACGCCGCCCAATAGCCCTCGCCGCTGAGATGCTCGTTCGGAATCGAGCCTTCCATCACAAGCACGAAGTTTTGCAGCTCGCCGCGCGCGGCCTGATGGAAATACTGCATCAGCTCGTCGCCATTCTCATAGGCGAGAACGGGGTTATGCAGGTGCACCTTGGGCAGACCTGGAATCGCGCCGAGCACGACGTCCTCGATGCTGGGCTCGCTGGCCGCCGTGATCGACACCGAATCGCCGTCGCAGCTCATGCCGCCGGTGATCCAAAGAATGTGGACCTCCGCGATCTTCGGCGTGTGCTGAGTTTTGCGGCCGTAGGGGACTCCCGCGTCATTCGGCATCGCTTTCGCTCCCGTGCCTTGAGCCTGTTCCGCGCACTCGGACCGCCCTTGGAGCGGCGGGACCGTCAGGATGTCTCTAGCTTGCTCAGCATCTCCACCTGATGCTCGAGGGCCGGCAGCGCCAGTCCCGCCAGGTTCCTCACACCGTCGTCGCGACCGGCCTGGTGATAGGTGTTGAACAAGGTGACCGCGGCGCTGAGCGCGGAGCGCTGCTGCGCGATATAGCGGCCGTCAAAGTGTTCGTCGGACGCGCCGTTCAGGTCGTCAATCAGGGTCTGGTGCAGCGCGTCGAGCGAGTCCGGCGGCGATTGCGGGCTATTCGCGGCGCCAAGAAATGACCTGAGTTCACTGTTCGCCTTGTCGTGCTCGGCGATAATCTGCCGGGCGAACTGCTTGACGCCCTCGCGCCGCGAGCGCTGTACCGCGATCTTCGCTGCAACGATCTCGTACATTGTGGCGACCGCCGCGTTCGCGGAAAACATGTCCCGTGTGATCGCAGCCGCCCCGACGACCTTGCCGGCCGCGCTGCCGAGCGCATCCCGCATCGCGCTCGCCGTTTCCGACTTGCTGCCGGGTTTCGGTGTCTCGTTGGAGGTGGTCATCGTGCTCCTCCGCCGCTGCGAGTTCGAATGAGTAACACGCCGCGTCGGATGCCGCTGCCGCACGAGGCGACCGGGAGCCGCTGAAAGCGGCGAGCGGCATCAAAAGCCCGTGTATTTCGGTCTGTGCACCGCAGCATGCGGGAGGCCAGGAGGTGCTGTCCCCTGGACCGCCGGCAAGGGCATTGCCGTTGGACCTCATCCCATTAGTCTCCGCATCCGGAGGCGCCCATGGGACGAGCGATCCGCTGTATCCTGCGTGGTCGCGTCGCGCAGCTGCCCGTTAGGATCGCGGCTCTATCCGTGGTCCTGATCGCGGCGAATTTCGGCGCCTGGGCCTGGACCTTGCTGGCTTTCCATGACTATCCCGTCCTGCTCGGCACGGCGCTGCTCGCCTACGGCCTTGGCCTGCGCCATGCAATGGACGCCGACCACATTGCCGCGATCGACAACGTCACGCGCAAGCTGATGCAGGAGGGCAAGCGCCCGGTCACCGTCGGCTTCTTCTTCTCGCTCGGCCATTCCACCGTTGTCGTGCTCGCCTCGATCGCCATCGCCGCGACCGCGCTCTCCTTCAGGGGCCGGCTCGCCGCATTCCAGCAGATCGGCACCCTACTCGGCACGCTGGTCTCGGCAGCATTCCTGCTCGCGATCGCGGTCGCGAACTTTGTCGTCCTGATCGCCGTCTACCGGACCTTCCGCCGGGTGATCGCCGGCGAGCAGCGCGTCGATAACGATTTGAGCGGATTGCTCGCCGGAGGCGGCCCGCTCACCCGCCTGGTGCGGCCGATGTTCCGCATGGTACGGCGAAACTGGCACATGTATCCGCTCGGCTTCCTGTTCGGCCTCGGCTTCGATACCGCGACCGAGGTTGGCCTGCTCGGCATCTCTGCCGGCCAGATCGCTCACGGCATGCCGATCCGGTCGATGCTGGTCTTTCCCGCGCTGTTCACGGCGGGCATGTCGCTGGTAGATACCGCCGACGGTATCCTCATGCTGGGTGTCTACGGCTGGGCGTTCGTGATGCCGGTCCGCAAGCTCTACTACAACATGACGATTACCCTCGTATCGGTGCTCGTCGCCTTGTCCGTCGGCACGATCGAGACGCTCGGCCTTTTCGCCCGGCGCTTCGCCCTGAGCGGCGGGCTCTGGGACTGGATCGGCGCGCTGAACGACAATTTCGGCAGCCTCGGCTATCTGATCGTCGGGTTGTTCATTCTGACCTGGATCGTTTCGTCTGTCGCCTATCGCGCCCGCGGCTATCATCGGCTCGAGCTGCGGGATTAGGCAGCGGTGATCTTTGCCGGTGCGCGAAAAAAAGTGCGTCTCGCGTAGCGCGACACGCCGGAAGCTTGCCCCCGCCATACCGTCCTGATAGCGGCCTGGACCCAATGTCGAACCTGACGCCCGTCCTGCGCTTGTATGCGGCCCGGCGGCTGCGAGTACCTGGCGCGCCAGGACGCGGCGGAGGCTCAGCGGCGGGAGTTGCTGAGTTTGCTGCACCGGGCCCGGAACACGCGCTTCGGGACCGTTCACGGCTTTTCGGGCATCCGGGGCGTGGCGGAATACCAGCGCACGGTCCCCCTGCGCCAATGGGAGGATTTCTTCCGCGACTGGTGGAGCGGCCCCTTTCCTCGTCTATGCAACGTGACGTGGCCGGGGATCATTCCGTGGTTTGCGAAGACGTCCGGCACCAGCGGGGCCACGACCAAGCACATCCCGGTCAGTCGGGCCATGATGCACGCCAACCGACGTGCGGCTCTTGACGTGCTCGTGCATCACGTTGCCAACCACCCGCACAGCCGCGTTCTGGCCGGGCGCAGTTTCCTGCTCGGCGGCAGCACTGCACTGGAACCGCTGGTGCCGGGCATCGCCGCGGGCGACCTCTCCGGAATTGCCGCGGCCGAAGTCCCCGTCTGGGCGCGGCACCGCATTTTCCCGCCAGCCAGGCTCGCGCTAATCGAGGACTGGGAGTGCAAGATCGAGACGCTGGCGCCGCTGTCGCTCGGCGCGCACATCACCAGCATGTCTGGCACGACGAGTTGGCTGCTGCTGTTCCTCGAGCATTTGCGTCGGCTGCGCCCCGGCAAAATCGTGCGCGACCTGTATCCCGAGCTTGAACTGCTAGTACATGGCGGCGTCGGCTTCGCCCCCTACCGCACGAGCTTTGCTGCTTGGCTGGATGGCAGCGGCGCGGAGACGCGGGAGGTCTATCCCGCCAGCGAGGGTTTTATCGCGATCGCCGATCGGGATGCGGGCGAGGGCTTGCGCCTTATCCTGGATAACGGGCTATTCTTCGAGTTCCTGCGCCCCAGCGCGCTTGCAGCCGAAAATCCCGACCGGCGCTGGATCGCGGACGCGGAAATTGGCGTGGAATACGCCCTGGTGTTGAGCAGCAACGCCGGTCTCTGGTCCTACGTGCTCGGCGACACCGTCACGCTGATCGAGCGCCATCCGCCGCGGCTGAGGGTGACAGGCCGCATTGGCTGGTCACTGTCGATTGCGGGCGAGCATTTAGTGGGCCAGGAACTGGACGCCGGTGTCGCGGCCGCCGCCGCAGCGGTCGGGGGCCGGGTCGTCGACTACGCCGCCGCTGCAGTGTCGCCGGATGCGTCCGATGCTCGCGCGGGTCACGTGTTCCTGGTTGAAATGAACGGCTTCAACACCGAGTGCGTGGGTGCTTTCGCGGCGGCGCTGGACAAAGAGCTCGCGCGGCTGAACGCCGACTACAGGGCGCATCGGCAGGGCGGCATCGGCCTGCGTGGCCCGCATGTGGTATTCTTGCCGCCGGGCAGCTTCATCGCCTGGATGCGGGCGCGCGGCAAGCTCGGCGGCCAGAACAAGGTCCCGCGCGTGATCTCCGATCCCGGACTGCTCGAGGAGCTGTGTCACTTCGCCGGTGATGGTCGATAGATATACTCCAGTGTAGGTGGATGCCACCGCACATCGTTCGCGCCCGCCGAACTACCCGCTTTGGGCACCGAAAACCCGGGCGAGGAACGCACCAAAATCGTGGTTCGATTTCGCGCGCACCGCGTCGTCTCGTCCGATTGGATAGGGCCGGTTCCGGGTACATAGCCCCAGGATGATCTTGCGCAGGAACGGGCCGGACATCGGCAGAAGCGTGTTCTCATCCCGCACCGTGCCGTCGCGTTCGACGCGGAAGCGGCAATCCGCGAGCTGCCGGCCAATCAGTCGCCGCTGCATCCCACCGTCCCATTGATGCACGGCTCCGGCGTAGGAAACAATGTTAACTTCGCTGCCCCCCGATCGCAGATCATCGGCGATCTGCGCGCAGCGATGCGGCCGGATAAGCTGGTCCTCTTCTCCGTACAGCATCAACAACGGTGCACCAGTCGTCCGGCTGTCGGCGAAGCGAGCGATGCACGGCGCGTAGAACGCGACATGGCCCGCGAAGCGTGGTCCATTCGGCGAAAATGCGTCGGCAATCTGCGCGTACATCGCATATTCCGTCGCCATGCCGCCGTAGCTGAATCCGGCCAACGCCGCTCGGTGCAGATCAATCTCCGGCCGTGTCGCCAGGTAGGACAGCGCCGCATAGGCATCGGCCACGAACATCGTCTCCGTGATGTTCAGCACGCGCTCGATAAATCCGGTGCCGAGATCAGGCCGGCTGTCATAGGTCTCGACCAGCAGCACCGCGATGCCCATTGCGGCAAGCTGTGGTCCGTACTTGGCTCGGTCGTAGATCAACCCTGCCGACCCGTGCAGCATGACAACGGCGGGCGTCCGATGGTTCGGCGCCGCGCCCGGTGGCAGGAACAGCAAGCCGCTGACCATGCGCGCCCGTGCGCCCCGTATATCACTTGGCACGAACGGATCGCTGCTTTGGAAGGTTACAGGCTCCTGCCGGACGCCTTGCACCGCTTCGGGTTCTGGCCAGGGATCGACCATGTGAAAGGACATAGCGGGCATGGCGCGCAGGAGGCAGAGGGCAACGAGCACAATTCGGAACATGGCGGCGCCAGCGTAGCCGGGTCAGCGGCGAAATCAATACGCACCAGCAGCACCGCGGAGGCCAGCGATCGCGTCAGCCCATGTCAGCGGGCCAGCACCGCTCCAGTTGCTCCGAAACTCGACGACATCACGTTCGACCCCCCTTGCACGCGTTCTCTCTCCGCCATGCTGCGGAAAGTGATAGACCAGCGTGTCAATTCCATCTCGACAATGCTGTGCTCCCATTCGTGCCGCGCCTCACCCGTCAGATGGTAGATCGATCGCGGCGCCAAGAACGCCGATGCCCGATCGAAGCCGCCGGGCCTGCGTCGCCGGAACCGCATCGTCGCCGGCGCCCCGAGCGAGATGCCTACAACGTGCTCGAAGACCGGCCGGTCGCGGTGCCAACCGATGCCGGCGCCTGGATCGTAACGAATCAGCAGGGCCTGAACGAGATCATCCGGCTTCAGGTGGGCGAACCGCGCCGCCTTCTGGCGCAGCGGTAACAGCCAATCAGGGATCGGGTCGGTCGGGCCGAAGCTTGCAGTGTCGAAGTCGTAACGCCATCCATAGGAGGTGGTCAGGCGCTTTCCAGGCCATCCGTGGAAGCGGAAGGGCGACAACTCCGCCGCGTTTATGGAGGCGATTAGCGCCTGTTCCTCGCTTGGCGAGACGATGGCCTCGGCCTTCGCCAGGCCTGCAATGCCAGGCCGTTCGAACAAATCAGATTGCACAGCAAACACGTTCGCTTTTCGCCCATAGGTCCTGGGTCAGCAGCTGGTCCACCGATCCGACCCTCCCGCCCCATATGGGAGATGGGCCCCGGCCTCCTACTGCCTGAACTCGTCGGATTCTCTTTCTGTTCCCGGCCTGACATGGTCACATTATGCGCCGCTGGCAAGCTCCGACCCAAGTCCGGCAGCGGCGACGAGGATGCCGATAAATCGCGTCGTGCTCGCGAGCCGGACGCCATGCCGGCGCGGTCGGGCGGCACGACACTGCCCATCACCTTCACCGTGGTGCCGTTCAGCAGGCCCCCGCCGCACCCAGCGACGACCATGCTCACGACAAAGGCGGGTCGCCTGGCCGCTACGAAGGCAAAGCTATGCGCTATCAAAGAGATCAATAATCCTCGAGGTTTGAGAACCAGGCTCTCGCAGGCCGAGAGGGGAGCGGGCGGGATCATCGGGTTGAATTCGCGCATGCTGCCCACGACTTTGCGTGACAGATCGAACAACGAGGCCATGCCGTGGGCCAGACAGCGCAGCATTATCGCACCTTCGAAACCGCGAGCGGTTTCTGCGGAATCGCCTGGAACGACGTGGGCATCACGCGCTTTCAGTTGCCAACGGGAAGCGCCGAGGCGGCCGAGCGCGCGCTGCTGCGCCGGGTGCCCGGCGCCGAACCCGGCGCGCCCACGCCCGAGATGGCCGACGCCGTCGCCACCGTGAAGCGCTATTTCGAGGGGGAGAGGACCGACTTTTCAGACGTCAAGCTCGACCTCGGTGATCAGGACGCGTTCTTCCAGCAGGTCTACGCCGCGGTCCGGCAGGTTGGATGGGGCCATACGACCACCTACGGCACGGTGGCCAAGGAGCTCGGAACCGGGCCAGAGACCGCGCGCGACATCGGCCAGGCCATGGCGAGGAACCCGGTGCCGCTGATCATCCCCTGCCATCGGGTGCTGGCGGCCGGCGGCAAGGTTGGCGGCTTTTCCGCGCCGGGCGGCGCGGCGGCGAAGCTGCACATGCTGGAGCTGGAGGGCGTACATGTTGAGCCGCCGCGACCGGCGCAGCAGTCTTTGGTCTTCTGAACAAGGCTAACGTCGTTTCGCGCAACACGTGCAGGAAGCCGGGCGGGCCGCCGCGATGCTGAATGTACGGCCAGCCGTTCTCGTCGGCGCTTGCCACGTACAAGCTGTCGCGCGCCCTGACGAAGGCAATTTCGGCCTCGGCGAAACGATCGAATGCGCGTTCGGCGTGGAAATTCGACCAGAAGCCGGCGCACAGCACCTGCAGGCCCGCGGCTCCGAGCTGATGTTGACACTCAGGTACGTGCAATGCCGCACGCGCCGCCGCTGCGCTGTGGAAAGACATCGATCGCGGCGGCGGATTCCTGCTTAACCGCCTGCGGTTTCACGACGATGCCGAGCGGGACAGGGAATCGCTACACTGAACCACTTCTCTCGCAGGGCCAAGCGGGCCGAAACCGCTAGCGCTGATCGGATCTGAGTGATCAACACAGTGCACCTAGCGGTGTCGATGAGGCCTGGACCCAGACGTGCCGCCGTGCTTCATCTCCACCTCTATAGCATCGGCGACGATCGCGGAGGTGCGGATGGCCCAGGTGCGGGCGATGTGCGCAATCGGGCCGCGGGGCCAGCTTGGTCTTCGCGGTCGTCTGCCGTGGCAGGGCGAACGCGGCCCGGAGTTCCGGGAGGACGTGAGACGGTTCTGGGTGGCGACGCTCGGTCACGTGCTGGTGGCGGGCCCGCGCACCACGAAATCCATTCCGAAGGAAGCTTACGCGAACCGGACGATCGTGGAGATCCGCTCGTCGATGGTGCCCGAGGAGGTGCTGGCGCGATTTCCCGGTCGCGTCGTCTTTATCGGCGGCGGGCCGCCGGTGTGGACGGCGTATGCCCGCCTGATCCAGCACTGGGACATCACACGACTGCCGTATGACGGCGAGGCTGACCGGTGGTTCGACCCGCGGTGGCTCTGCGCGGAGGAGAAAGGGTGACAGGTATCGTTGACCCGGTCACCGTGTCGGTGATCCAGCATCGGTTTCGCGCCATTGTTGAGGAGATGGGCGAGGCGATGCTGCACACCGCGTACTCCCAAATTCTGAACTCAAGCCGCGACTTCTCTACCGCGATCTGCGACGTGAGCGGCCGCCTGATTGCACAGGCAGAGCACGTACCGATCCATGTCGGCGCGTTGCCTTGGGCCGCGCGCGCGATCGGCGGATTCTTCGACGCGGATGTGCGACCTGGCGACGTATTCTTGCTCAACGATCCTTATCACGGCGGCAATCATTTGCCGGATCTGACGGTCTTCGTTCCGGTGTTTGCCGGCGAGAGACCGCTTTTCTGGTCGATCAACCGGGCGCATCAGAGCGATATCGGCGGTGCAACACACGGTGGCTATAATGCCGCTGCGACTGAGATCTGGCAGGAAGGCATTCGCGTGCCGCCGCTTCGCCTGTACGACCGCGGCACGGTGCGCCGTGACGTGCTGGAGATGCTGGCGGCCAATGTTCGCCACCCACGCGACTTCCGCGGCGACCTGGCGGCAATGATCGGCTCGGCACATATCGGCGAGCGGCGGCTGCTGGAGGTTGGTGCGGAGTTCGGCTGGCCGGTAACAGAGGCCGCGATCGAGGCCTTTCTCGACGGCGCGGAACGCCAGGCCCGCGCCGTCATTGCCGGCTGGAAGGACGGCATTTATCGCGGGGAGGCGATCCTCGATGATGACGGTCATGGCTATAAAGACATTCATATCCGCGCCACCGTAACCAAGTGCGGCAGCGATCTCAGCATCGACCTTTCGGACTCGCACGAACAGGTGACAGGCTTCGTCAACTCCTCATATCCGAACATGCGCTCCGCAGTCGCGGTGGCGGTCGCGTATCTGATCGACCCAGAGACGCCGAAGAATGACGGTGCGTTCCGCCCGATCGATGTGATCGCGAGGCCCGGCACCGTCGTGTGGGCCAATCCCGGCGCGCCGGTGACGTTGTGCACCAACCATTGCGGGCAGGAGATCCTCGAAGCGATCATCAAGGCGCTGGCACCTGCCTGTCCCGACCGTGCGATGGCGGGATGGGGCCGTCGCTTCCGCATCGCGATCCAGGGCGACGACCCGCGCACTGGCCGGCCCTTTATCTGGCACATGTTCCAGGCGCGGCCAGGCGGCGGCGCCTCGCCGGCGGGCGATGGCTGGCCGGGTGGCGGCGAATGGCAAGCGGCGGGCGGCCTCAAATTCGGCAGCCTGGAAGTGACGGAGGTGCGGTTCCCGCTGTTCATCCGGCGTCACGAGTTCCGCCCGGATTCCGGCGGCGACGGGCAGTTCCGCGGCGGGCCGGGCTGTGTGCTGGAGATGGCGGCCGAGATCGCCGAGCCTGCGCGCGCCAACACCGCCGGCGACGGCGCCCGCCACGGCGCCTGCGGCATTTTGGGCGGCACGGACGGGCTGCCGCACCGGTACGTGCTGCATTCCCCGGGGCGGGAGCCGCGCGCCATGAAGACGAAAGAAGTGGGGATCGTCGTGCGTCCGGGGGATGTGTTCATGATCGAATTGGGCGGGGGTGGCGGCTGGGGCGATCCTGCCAAACGGTCGCCGGACGCGCGAGCGCACGATCGGGAGACCGGCTTCGCAACGGGGCGCGGCTGAGGATGCTGCGTGTCGGCATCGATGTCGGTGGTACATTCACCGATCTCGTCGCGGTGGACGAAACCGGGCGCTGCGCTGTTGCGAAGGTCGGCTCCACACCACTGGATCCCTCCATCGGCGTGCTCGCCGGCCTGGAGCGCTTGGCCGGGACGCTGGATCTTGAACTCGGTTCGCTGCTGAAACGCACCGAGCGCATCGTGCACGGCACCACCGTTGCCACCAACGCGTTGCTGGAGCACAAGGGCGCCAGGGTTGGGCTGCTGACGACAGAAGGCCATCGCGACGTCATTGAGATGCGCGAGGGACTGAAGGAAGACCGCTACAATCTGCGCATGCCGCGGCCCGAGCCGTTGGTCCCGCGTGCGCGGCGTATGGGCGTGCCGGAGCGCATGCGCGCGGATGGGCGGGTGGAGAAGCCGCTCGACCGGGAGGCCCTCGATTTCGCCATCGCCCAGCTCAAGGGCGGCGGCGTGGAGGCGGTCGCGGTCTGCTATCTCCATTCCTATCGCGACCCGACCCACGAGCGGGAGACCGCGCGTGCAGTTGCCGACGCCATGCCGGACGCCTACGTCTCGCTCTCTTCAGATGTGTTCCCGCAGATCAAGGAATTTGAGCGCGTCTCCACGACCGTGGTGAACGCCTATGTCGGACCCGCATTGTCGGGCTACCTGCGCCGGCTGGGCGAGCGCCTCGGTGCGGCGGGATATGCCGGTCCGGTGCTGATCATCCAGTCGCAC
Organism: uncultured Alphaproteobacteria bacterium; assembly: GCA_963754235.1. Taxonomy (GTDB): domain Bacteria; phylum Pseudomonadota; class Alphaproteobacteria; order Acetobacterales; family Acetobacteraceae; genus DATAYA01. The sequence goes on from CAVWFK010000016.1 coordinate 61,538, forward strand.
GGCGGCGTGGCACCGATTGCGCAATCGGCGCGGCTCGCGGCCGGCGCGGTGCTGTCGGGACCGGCCGGCGGCGTGGCGGGCAGCCGCTACGCCGCCGAGCTGCTCGGCACCGGCGACCTGATCCCGTTCGACATGGGCGGCACCAGCACGGATATCTGCCTGATCGTGGACGGCGCGCCCTCGCTCGCCACCGGCCGCAGCGTGGCGGGCCATCGCCTGGCGCTGAACAGCTTGGATATCGCGAGCCTCGGCGCGGGAGGCGGCTCCATCGCGCACGTTGACGCCGGCGGGATTCTGCATGTCGGCCCGGAAAGCGCCGGCGCCGATCCCGGACCGGCCTGCTACGGCCGCGGCGGCACCGCCCCCACTGTCACCGACGCCAGTCTCGTGCTGGGCTACCTCGATCCCGACCATTTCCTCGGCGGACGCAGCCCGTTGGACCGGGCGGCAGCGGAAGCGGCGCTCGACGGTTTGGCGCGGCGGCTCGGTGTCAGCCGAATCGCCGCGGCGGAGGGCGTGCACCGCGTTGCCAACACCAATATGGTCGAGGGCATCCGCCTGGTTTCCGTCCGGCGCGGGGTCGATCCGCGCCGCTTCGCACTGCTGGCCTTTGGCGGTGCCGCGGGGCTGCACGTGACCGATGTTGCGCGGCAGCTCGATTTGACACGCGTTGTCGTGCCGCGGGTCGCGGCCGTGCTGTCGGCTTGGGGCATGCTGGCGACGGACCTGCGCTTCGAAGTCTCGCGCACGCATATCGGGGACGCCGGAACGCTGGACGGTGCCGGCGTGAAGCGCCTGTTTGCCGAGATGGAGGAAGAGGGGCTGGTGCAGCTGCGTGCCGCCTTCGACGGCCCGGTCCGCGTGCAGCGATCCGTCGACATGCGCTACGGCGAACAGATCTTTGAGGTCACGGTCCCGCTGGATGACGTGAATTGGACGAGTTCCAATCCATTGCCGGAAATAGTCGAGCGGTTCCATCGTCGCCACGAAGACCTGTATACCTATGCGCTTCGCGACCAAGAGGCGGGACCGGTCAATGCCCGTGTCGCGGTGATCGGGGTCTTGCCAGAGCTGCCGCTGGAGCCCACTCGGGCCGCCTTACAACCCGCAACGCCAAGGGGTCAGCGAAGGATCCATATCGGCGAACAGGTAACGGCGGCAGTGTATGATTTTGATGCGCTGGCGCCGGGTCAGGCAATCGAAGGACCGGCACTCGTCGAATTGGCGATGACGACGTTGCTTCTGCGGCAGCGGAATAATCTGCTTGTCACGCCCTACGGATGGCTGGACATTGCCATACCCGCCAGGACTTGATTCGCTCGCGAACTCGTGAGGACCCGGTTGCACGGGGTTCGTCCGCTAAGCGGGAGCCGCGATAGGGGCTGAGCGAGACGGTCATCAAGCGGGTGGTTGCACGTCGAATTTGTGAACTACTTCCCAACGTCCCTGCGGGATGGTGATAATGGATTTCAAATCATCCGACGCAGAGGGGTGCACTGTGGAGGAGTGGTTGCGGGCGGCGGGGCTGGGGGACCGGATCACGGCATTCCGCGATCATGGCATCACCCTCGACCAGGTGGCGGACCTGACGGAGGACGACCTCCGCGAGCTTGGTTTGACGATCGGCGACCGCAAGCGCTTCCGCAGCGCCGTGGCGGCGATTACGCGATCGGACCGCGCTGCCGCCGATGGCGCCATCGTGCCGCCGGCCGCGGCGCGGGTGGTCGAGACAACACCTGCCGAGCGGCGTCCGCTGACCATCATGTTTGTCGACCTGGTGAATTCGTCCGCTCTCGGCGAGCGGCTCGACGCCGAGGATCTGCTGGAAGTCATTCGCCGCTACCGCGAGTTCTCGGGCGACGCGATCAACCGCTTCGGCGGACATATCGCCCGTCTCGCGGGCGATGGCATTCTGGCTTACTTCTGCTATCCGGTCGCAACCGAGAACGACCCCGAGCGGGCGGTGCGCGCGGCCCTGGACATTGCTCGCGGCATCAGTTCGTTGGCGACGCCGGCGGGGACGCCGCTGAACGTGCGCATCGGCATCGCCACCGGCCGCGTGATCGTCAGTGACCTGGTCGCAGGCGGCCAGCCGGACATGCGCACGATCATCGGCTCTACGCCCAATCTTGCGGCCCGCCTGCAGAGCTTTGCCCCGCCGGGTGGCATTGTCATCGCCGAGGCGACGTACGCCCGCTTGGGCAGCGCGTTCATCTGCGAAGATATGGGCAAACGCGAGGTCAAGGGCTTCGCGCAGACCCATAACGTTTGGCGCGTGATCGCCGAATCGCCCGCTTTCGGGCGCGGCAGCGAGCTGCGCCGCGCGTGGCGGCTGACGCCGTTCTACGGCCGGCTGGCGGAGCTCAGTATTCTCGCCGAGCGATGGAACCGCGCACGTGCCGGCGAGGACGGAACCGTGCTGGTGGTCGGCGAAGCCGGTATCGGCAAGTCTCGGCTGATCGAACATTTTCTGGCCGAGAATCTCGCTGAGGGAGCGCAGGTGGTGCGTCTCGCCGCGAGCCCGTTCGATGAAGACAGCGCGCTACATCCGGCGATCGCGTTTTTCCGCGCCGCGGCAGAGCTCGAGGCCGACGACCCGCCTGGGATTCAGCTTGCCAAGCTCGGGGCGGTGCTCGCGGGCGATGCCGCGGCGCAGCGAGCGGCACTGCCGGTGCTGGCGGAGTTGATCGGCATACCACTCGACGGCTCACCCATCAGCTCTTTGTCGCCGGCGCAACTGCGCGAGCGCATCCTGTCGGTCCTAGTCCAGCAAGTGCTGTCTCTTGCGATGCGGAAGCCGCTCTGCGTGGTGGTGGAGGATCTGCACTGGCTCGACCCGACCTCACGCGAGCTGCTGGGCCGGATGATCGAGAGCATCGCCGGACAGGCAGTGATGTTGTTGCTGACCACGCGGGACGGGTTCGAGGCGCCGTGGACGGCGCGGCGCGCTACGACCGTGCTAAGGCTGGTGCCGCTTTCCCCGAACGACGTCGCCGATATGGTGCGCAGCCTGTTTGCCGGCCGCGCAATCCCGGAGAACCTCGGCCGCATCATCGCGCGCCGTACGGACGGCGTACCGCTGTTCGTTGAGGAGGTCGCACGCTCGCTGCTAGCCACGCAGTCGCTCGATGATTTTGACGACAGCAGCGCCGAGGTGCCAGGCGAAATGATCCCGGCCTCTCTGCACGAATCCCTCATGGCGCGCCTCGACATGTCTGGGGCTGCCAAGGCGATCGCGCAGATCGCGGCGGTTATCGGCCGCTCGGTGCGGCCCGACTTGCTCGCCGATGTTGCGGCGCTTCCCGAAAGCGCGCTCGGGCAGCCATTGACGACGCTCGGCGAGGCCGGGATCCTGTTGCGCGGCCTCTCCGAGGGCGCGGTTCGATACACGTTCAGCCACGCGCTGCTCCGCGACGCGGCGTACGACAGCCTGCTGCGCGACGGCCGCCGGGCGCTCCATCTGCGCGTTGCGCGCGCACTCGTCGTGCGCGATCCGCAGACGGTGGAGCAGCAGCCGGCGCTGCTCGCGATGCATCTGACCGAAGGCAATGCGGCGGAGGAAGCGGCGCCGCATTGGCTGGAGGCGGCGCGCCGCAGCCTGGCACGCTCGGCGCTGATCGAGGCAACGCGGCTGCTCAGACGCGGCCTGGATGCGCTCGAGAAGCTGCCGGCGAACGCCCGTGTGCTGGATCACCGGCTGAGGTTGAGCGCCCTTCTCGGCCCGGCACTGATCGCTCTGAGGGGCCCGGCCTCCGCCGAGGCGCAGGAACTCTACGGAAATGCCTTCGGGCTGGCTCAGGACGTGCCCGAGCACCCTTCCCACTTCCCGCTCTATTGGGGATGGTGGCGGGTTTCGCGGGACTTCGCCGTGAAGAAGCAGCGCGCCAGCACGCTGCTGGCCCGCGCGATCTCGCGCGACGACCCGGAGCTGCTGCTGCAAGCGCACCATTGCAATTGGGCGGCGCATTACGATGCCGGCGACTTCGACCGCTGCCGCGCGCATATCGACGTGGGACTGAGCATCTACCGCAAGGGCGAGTTCCGCCATCATGCGCGCCTCTACGGCAATCACGACGCGCTGGTCTGTGGTCTTGGTGCGCTCGCGCAGGTCGAGTGGATGCAAGGCCGGCCGCTGAGCGGATTGGCGCGAGAGCACGAGTTCGCGTGCCTGGGCGAAGAAGATGGATCACGTCGGCACGCATGTTCATGCGCTTGACGTGCAGATTCTGCACCACTCACACCGGCGCGAGCATGAAGCAGTGTTCAAGCTTGCGGGCGAGCTGGTTTGCCTGACCTCCGAACACGGGCTTGCGGATCATCGTGCCAAGGGCCTCATCTTCCGCGGCTGGACGGTGGCGATGCGCGATGATCCGACGGCCGGTCTGCGCACGCTCGAGGATGGTCTCGCGCAACAGCGCGAGATCGGAACGCTGGAGGATTTTCCCGTCTATCTCTGCCTGCACGCGGAGGCGCTGGTGCGGGCGGGACAGCCGGAGCGAGCGGTAGAGGAATTGCGGCGCGACCGTCGAATCTTCGACCAGCTTGGCCTGCTGTTCTGGATGCCCGAGGTGCTCCGGATGCTCGCGGAGGTCACGCTGCATGCCGATCCGGCCAGTGTCGCCGCGGCGCAGGCATTGCTGCGGGAGGCGGCTGACCAGGCCGAGAGCCAGGGCGTGCCCATGCTTGGCCTGCGCATTGCGCTGACAGCGGCGCAGCTCGAGGCGCGGCTGGGCGATCCGGAGCAGGCGGCGAGACGTGTGGCCGAGGCGCTGTCGCGCATCGCCGAGGACGACGGCAGCCCCGAACTCGCCGATGCGCGCGCGCTCGCCGGCATCAACGGCCTGCACTGGGGTTCCAGCCGGTGATGAGAAACCGGGACGATAACGGCCCCAAGACCTTCCTCGATGGCACGCATCGCGTGGTCGATCCTGCGGCGACACTGGCGAAAATCATGCCGCTGGCCGCGAGCATGGGCATCACGCGCGTTGCGGTGCTGACCGGGCTCGACGTGCTCGGCATTCCCGTCGCCGCAGCCGTGCGGCCGAACTCGCGCTCGATTGCGGTCCACCACGGCAAGGGCAGCACGCTCGACGCGGCGAAAGCGTCGGCGGTGATGGAAGCGGTTGAGTGCTTCCATGCCGAGAGCATCGTGCTGCCGCTGCGTCGCGCATCATACGCGGCACTGTCCGCAGCAGCGGATGCCCTCGATCCGGCGACGCTGCCGCGATGCGCCGGCCGCGCCTACGCGGATGAGCGGTTGCTCTGGATCGCCGGATCCGACCTGCTCTCGGGCCGGACGCTATGGCTGCCATATGAATTGGTCAGTGCCGATTTCACAGAACCGTCGCCCACCGACGCCGGACTGTTCCAGGCCACCACGAACGGCCTCGCCTCGGGCAATCACTGGCTGGAAGCCGTGCTTCACGCACTATACGAGATCGTTGAACGCGACGCGGTGGCGCTGTGGCGCGCGCTGCCCGAACGCGCGCAGGATGCCTGCGCGCTCGATCCGTCGGCGGTAGACGGTCCGCTCGGCCGGCAGCTGCTGGCGATGTTCGCCCGCGCCGAAATCATGGTGCGTGTATGGGACGTGACCTCGGACATAGGTCTTCCCGCCTTTGTCTGCCTTGCCGCGTCGCCGGAAGCGGCCCACGCGGTGGAGCCGGAACTCGGCTTCGGCTGCCATGCCGATCGCGACATTGCTCTCTCGCGCGCGCTTACCGAGGCGGCGCAGGCACGGCTGACGCGCATCTCGGGCGCCCGCGATGATTTCGACGCGGCAGGCTATCGGCCGGAGGCGCAGTTGGCACGGCAGGAAGCGGCGCGGCGATGGATGGCGGCACCCGCCCGAGGCGGCTTTCGTGCGCGCGCGGCGCTCGCGGGACCGACGCTGGGGCACGATCTCGCTCTGGTGCAGGCGCGACTGTCGGCCGTTGGCGTGGCACAGGTGGGCTGCGTCGATCTGTCGCGCCCCGAGTTCGGTATTCCCGTCGTCCGCACGGTGGTGCCCGGACTTGAGGGGCCGTGGACGCCGCCGGGCGGCGAATACACGCCGGGCCTGCGCGCCAGGGCCTTGGCGTCAAGCAGGGCCTTCGCGTGAAGGTGGTCGTGTTCCTCGGCCCGACGCTCGACGTGCGGGAGGCCGCCGCGATGCTGGAAGCCGACTATCTGCCGCCCGCGCGGCAAGGCGATATCTACCGCGCTGTCCGCGACCGCCGGCCGGCGGCGATCGGGCTCGTGGACGGCGTGTTCCAGCAGGCGCCGGCGGTCTGGCATCGCGAGATCCTGTCGGCATTGACGCGGGGCGTTCATGTATTCGGGGCGGCCAGCATGGGCGCGCTGCGCGCCGCTGAGCTGGCGGCCTTCGGGATGCGAGGCGCCGGGCGCGTATTCGAGTCGTATCGCGACGGTCGGTGGCCCGGTTTTCCCGAGCCGTTCGAGGATGATGACGAGGTTGCCGTCATCCACGCGCCGGACGATGCGCGAAATATCGCGCTGTCCGACGCGATGGTTGATCTGCGCGATACGCTGCTGGCGGCCGAAGCAGCCGGTGTCGTCACGCGCGCGCAGCGTGACGCGCTGGCCGACATCATGAAGCGTCGGCATTTCCCCGAGCGAAGCATCGCCGCACTGGCGGAGGCGGCGGGCGACCCTGCTGGCGCCTGGATCGCCGCGCATCCGGTCCGGCGCAAGCGGCTGGATGCACTGGCAATGCTGGTGAGTCTCGGCGATTTTCTCGCCTGTCGTCCGGCGCCGTTTCGGCCCACGTTCCGCTTCACGCCCGCCCTGGTCTGGCAGTCCTTCGTGACCGCCGCCGATGCGCACGACGCCGCCGCGATTGCGCAGGCGGTCTGGCACGACTGGCTGCCGATCGGGAGCCGAGGATGATCCCGCCTGCTCTGCATCCAGCCGCGCGCGCGCGGCGGGGTGGCAGCCGGTTCCGCCTGTTCCCCGCCTACGCCGATGGTTTTGCGGAGCCGGAAGTGGTCGTGCTGTCCCCGACCGCTGGCACAGTTGGTCCCGGTCCCTCGGATGCGCGCATGTACACGGTCAACCCGATGCGCAAGGACGATCCGTACGAGCCGCCCGACTACATGCCGCCCTATCATGGGCCCGTCTATCCGCCGGCCATTCCCGACCGTACCGGGAACTTCGACTGGATCCCGATCGAAAGCGAGCAGTTCCTCGCTGCACACACCTATGGCGCCGTGCGCCGCACGCTGGACATTTGGGAAGGCTATCTCGGCCACCCTGTCGTCTGGTGGCACGCAGCCTTCATCGCACAGATGGAACTGGTGCCGATCGTTCATTGGGCGAACGCCCATTCCGGCCCCGGCTTCATCGAAATGGGGCGCCAGACGACCGGCGCCGGCGGCATCGCCCCGTTCTGCCTGAACTTCGACGTGCTCGCTCACGAAACCGGCCATGCGATCCTGTTTTCACAGATCGGCGCGCCGCCGCCGGGCGCCGTTACGCGCGAGTTCCTGGCTTTCCATGAGAGCTTTGCCGACCTCGTCGCCGTCATCGGCACGATGTGCTTCCATTCGATCACCAGCCACCTGCTCACCGAGACGGACGGCAACCTCTATGTGCTCAATGTCGTCAGCCGCATCGGGTCGATCTCCCGGACCGAGCAGCTCCGCATCGCCTCCAACCTGGCCGTCATGGCCGACGTTGCCGATCTGCAACTGGCCCCCGACGGAAGCTGGATCGATCCGACCGGCATGAATCGCAACCAGCACGCGATCGCCGAACCGCTGACCGGCGCGATCTTCGATATCCTGGTCGAATTCTATCAGGACGATCTGGTCGACAAGGGCCTCATTCCGCGGGCGGCGGATGCGCGCGGCTGGACGCGGGCGGAGGTGGAGCAGGCGATGGGCGTGGTGCAGGAGGAGTCTGCGCGTGCCTTTACTCGCTTCGCCACGGGGTTCCACAGCGCGCTCGACCGCGCCCGCGATCTGGTCGGACGCTGCATGGCGCATGTGATGCTGAGCGTGCGGCCGGAGACGCTGAGCTTCGCGCTGGTCGCGGCTCGCTTCCTGGAGGCGGCGGCGGCACTCGGCGAGGCCGGCAACCTGCCGGCGCTGCTCGACCATTTCCTCTGGCGCGGCATCGATCCCCGCCCGCACCTCGCGATCGGCATTCCGCGTGGCCGCGGCGGCCCGAGGGGGCGCCTGCGCGGGCCGCTTCTCGTCACCGAGGCGGCGAACCCTCGGCGCGGCTGCGACTGCGGCGACGCGCGCGGCTTCCTCGGCGCGCGGCGAATGATGACGCACCCGCACCGCGGCGAGACGGGCACACCAAAATGATACTGGTCGAGTAACCTTCCGATAGTGTAGCATTCCCGTGTTGTCCCAGGCGGGCGAGTAGGGTGCCAGTTGCTCAGCAGGAGGAACGCGCATGGCTTTGCAACCACCGAACGAGAAACCGGAGGAACAGCTGGAAGGTTGCCCGCTCAGCGAGGCGTTGCTGGCACCTTCAACCCTGCGCCTGTTCGGCCGCGAGTTCATCGGGCTAAGGCTCGGCGATCTGGGCCTCAATGCGGCGTCCAACAGCCCGCTCATTACGCGGCTCCGCGAGGCCGTGGAACGCCGGGCGAAGGCTATCGCGGACGGCAAGCCGGTGGACGACGCCGATGTGGTCGGCCTCGCGCGCATTTACGGCTTCAGCTATCTCGGCAACTACTACAAGCTGCCTGACCCGCCGGTCATGCTCGTTTTCGGCAAGGGTGAGGCAGTACCTTCGGGTTACGTCGAGGTGATCTCGATGAGTTTGATGGGGGTCGAATTCAAGGACTCCGTCTTCGTCAAGGATATCAAGCTGTGGGCCTGCGACCAAATGGACGTGGGCATCCGCCTCGACATCACGATCGGCTGGATGAAGGACATTTTGGTGGCCGAGGAGATGACGTCCGAAAACAACGTCACGGGCGGACAGATGACGGGCCGCTCCGACCTGGTCGGCCGCGCCGATCTGGTGGGACGCGCCGACCTCGTCGGGCGCGCCGATATGATCACCATGCCGCGGAAGCGCTGATTCTGCGTCATCGCGAGGCGCGGAGCGCCGTGGCGATCCAGGCGGGCCGCTCCCTGCCTCACGCCTGGATCGCCACGCCGCCAAGCGGCGGCTCGCGATGACGGACGGGCCAGGCCGGTTTCTCTTTAGAAATGGCGACGCTGAAATTCGTAGATCCGCCGGTACACGCCGCCGGCGGCCGCAGTTTCGTACGCCAGGCGGAAAATCTCAAACAGTTCGGCATAGAGGTCCGTCATTCTGCTGTCCGGTTCCACCACATGACTGACCGCGACCATTGCGGTGACCGCTTCCGCAACATCCGCGTAATAGCCGCAACCCAGTGCCGCCAGGATGGCGGCACCGAGCGCCGTGCATTCGCGGTTGCGCAGCAGCGCGAGCGGTCGTTGCAGGACGTCGGCGTGAAGCTGCACGAAGAAGTCGGATTGCGCACCACCGCCGGTCATGCGCAGCTCGGAAATCCCGCCATCGAGATCACGATCCATGGCGTCGACCATGAACCGCACCTCGCAGGCGCAGCCCTCAAGCAGCGCGCGGGTCAGACAGGCACGGTCATGATCGAGTCCCAGGCCGAGAAACGCTCCGCGCGCGGTCGTGTCGTAATAGGGCGTCACCTGGCCAGCGAAGAACGAATGGAAGATCGCTCCCCGGCTGCCTGCCGGCACCTGCTGCGCGAGCGCGGCGAGCAGATCGTACGCGCTGGTGCCCTCGCGTTCGGCCTTGCGGCATTCGGCAGCACCGAACTGGTCCCGCCACCACTTGAAGCAGCTACCGATGGAAAATGCGCCGCCTTCGGCATCCCATTTGCCAGCGATTGCGTGGCCGCCGATGTACGGGGCCGGCCCGGTCACCAGCGACGGATCGTCCAGATGGGCAACCATCATCGCGGCAGTGCCGATGGTCACCTCCGCCAGCCCCTGCCGGATGACCCCGGCACCCACCGCCGCGCATTGCTGATCCCCGCCACCGCGGCATAGCGCGGCGCCTTGCGGCAGGCCGGTCTCTGCCGCGGCCCTGGCCGACAGCCGGCCGATCATCGTGCCCGGCGCACCCACCGGCGGCAGCAGCGCCGGATCGACCCCGCCGGCCGCGCAAATCTGGTCGCTCCAGTTCAGTCGGCGGATGTCGAGCATGCCGTTCAGCGTCAGCGATGACGGATCGGTTGCGAGCGAGTCCGCACCCAGGCGACGCAGGAAATACTCCTGCCCATTGCAGATGTGGCGGGTGCGTGCCATCAGATCGGTCCGGTGCCGCAGCAGCCACGCGAGCTTTGCGATCGTCCAACTGCCGGCGATCGGCATGCCGGCGATGCGCCGGTAGCGCTCGGGCGCGATCCGCTCAGCAAGCACCGCCTCCATCTCTTTTGCGCGGCTATCGTTCCAGAGTATCGACGGCGCGAGTGGCCGCTCGTGTCCATCGAGCAGGATGAAGCTGCCGCGCTGGCTGGACAGCGCGATCGAGCGGATCGCCTCGTCCGCGACGCCGGCGGCAGCTCGCGCCGCGTTGCTGGCGCGGCAGATGCCTCTCCAGACGGCTTCGACATCCTGCTCGGCCCAGCCCGGATGCGGATGCAGAGAAGGGTAATCGGCGTAGCCGCTGCCCAGCACATGGCCGCGATCGTCGAACAGCGCCACCTTGCTGCCGGTGGTTCCGGCATCGATCCCGACGAACACCGAGCGCGCGATATCGCTCATATTCACCCCGTCAGAGCGTCATCATCCACTCGGTCAGCCGCCGGAAGAAACGCGACCGCAGGTCGCGCTGGTCCGGCTTGAGTTCCGTGAGCAACTGTATCTTCCACGCCGCCAGATCCTCCACCGGCCGATATTCCCTGATCGGCGTCGCGGCCAGCACCGTGTCGTCCGGTCCCCGCCAGTCTCGGTTCACGGGAAAACCGTACGGGATCAGCGTGTCGTGCCAGGTCGCGTCGAGCTTCACCCAGCGCCGATCGCCGCGCACCCGGACATAGTGATGAAAGTCGCACACCTCCGCGCCTTCGATCATCGCGCGCAAATCCTGCGGCATCGCCGGATGCGGCGCGATCCCGCGATTGAAATGTGTGAACATGGTGATCACTTCGGCCTCCCTGCCCGCGTCCCGCAGCAGGTCACGTAACAGGATATGCTTGCCGGAGCAGGAGCCGAGATTACTCGCGATGACTTTCACAGGATCGCGCTCTCCGGTCGAACCGTAGGGGATGTTCCGCACCGCGTGATAAATGGCGGCTAGCGCACCGGACTCCGGCAACAGATGCTGTTTCAGGAAGTCTGTGTAACTTGCTTTCGGCATCGATTCAAGTCCGTACAGAGGTTACACGGCAAGATATTCCACCAGCAAATCACGATCTTCCAGCACCTCGCGCTCGAGACTCGCGACAATGCGGCCCTTGTCCATCGCATAGGCACGCTGCGCCATGCGCTCGATCAGGCTGGTATTCTGCTCGACCAGGAGAATCGTCAAGGCTTCCTCGCCGTTCAACCGTACCAAAGTCTCGCCGATCTCCTGAACGATGCTGGGTTGAATACCGAGCGAAGGCTCGTCGAGCAGCAGCAATTCAGGATGTCCGACCAACGCGCGCCCGATCGCAAGCATCTGCTGCTGGCCACCGCTGAACGTCCCCGCCGCCTGTCGCCGCCGCTCCCGCAGGATCGGAAAATATTCGTACACCAGATCGTAGCGCAACGCCGGTTTCGCCCGATTGACGGTCTCACCCATCATCAGGTTCTCTTCGACGGTCAAGTCGGGAAACACTTCTCGCCCCTGCGGAACATAGCCGACGCCCATCGCCGCGCGCTGATCCGCCCGCAACCGGGTAATGGGGGCGCCCCGCAAAATGATACCGCCGGCCCGCGCCGGGAGCAGGCCGATGATGGTTTTCATCAATGTCGATTTGCCAACGCCATTGCGCCCGATGACGGCGACGATCTCGCCGGCGTTGATGCGCAGGCTGACGCCCTGCAGGATATCCCCGCTGCCATATCCGGCGACCAGATCGCTCACGACCAGCAGCGCGTCGGCCACGATTCAATGCTCGCCCAGGTAGATGCGACGCACTTCCTGGTTCGCTTCGATCTCCTCCAGCGTCCCTTCGCTGAAGATTCGTCCATAATGCAGCACCGTGACGCTCCGGCCGATCTGGCGCACGAACGCCATATCGTGCTCGACCACCAGTATGGCCAATCCCTGGCGATTGAGATCAATGAGGAAGCGGGTCGTCACTGACGTTTCCTCGGGCGTCATTCCTGCGGTCGGCTCGTCCAGCAGCAACAACTCCGGCCGCGTGGCCAGCGCCAGGCAGATTTCCAGCCATTGCTGGTGGCTGTGCGGTAGCGCCGCCGCCGGCACATCGCGCTCGGCGTCGAGATGCAGCGCGGCGAGCGCCCAGCCCAGCCGGCCGCTGTTCTCTCCGTCCGACCGGCCACGGCTGGCAATAAGCAGATTCTGCGCAACGGTCATGCCGCGGTAGACGCGCGTGGTCTGGAACTTCAGGCATAGCCCCTTGCGAACGCGGTGGTACGGTTGCAGGCGGGTGATGTCCTCGCCCTTAAACAGGATGCGGCCGCGATCGGGCTGATGCAAACCCGACAGCAAGCTGAACAGCGTCGACTTGCCGGCGCCGTTCGGTCCGATCAGGCAGCGGAGTTCGCCCGGCGCCAGCACAAAATCGAGGCGGTCCACGGCAAGCACGCCACCGAAGGATTTGGTCAGGTGCTCGACCCGCAACAGCGACCGGTCGGAAGGCGTCGCCGGCAACGTCATCGCGTACTGCTCATCCCCGTCGCCCTTCGCCGGCGCCCGAGCCATCGCGCCAGCATGACGAAGATGCCTTCGGGAAAGAACAGCATCGTCACAAGCAGCAGAATCCCCATGATCAGAAAGGCATACTCGCCGCCTTGCACCGAGAGCGTATCGGCAAGCCAGCGCAGCGCGACCGTGGACAGCAGAACGGCGAGCAGGCTGCTCCGGCCGCCGACCGCGACCCAGATCACCGGCAGCGTTGCCGCGAGCAGCCCCATGCTCGACGGGCTGATGTAATTGCCCCACGAAACATAGAGAATACCACTCAGGCCCGCTGCCGCCGCCGCCAGCACGAATACCTGTATCTGCATGAGGCTGGCGTTGTAGCCGAGCATGCGCGTCCGCTCGACGTCGTCGCGAATACCGGCCACGACGTGACCGTACCGCGTGTTCACCAACAGTCGCAGGCCCAGGTACGTCAATGACACCAGCGCGATCACCAGGTAATAGAAGGCGGTCGAAGCGCCATCGAACACAAGCCCACCGATCTGCAGCGAGGGAATGCTGGTCATGCCGTTGTAGCCCCCGAGCAGAACGCTGCCCACTCGCCACTGATACCCCGCCGTCTGTCCGGCGAACGTTTCCAGGATCAGGGACAACACCAGCAGCAGCAGCGGGATGATCCATCCGCTCACCTGGCCATAAAAGACGAAATAACCGAATACCGCGGCCAGCGCGGCGCACGCCACGATGCCGCCGGCGGCCGCGAGCAGCGTCCCACCGGGCACGTCCACCAGGTTGCCGGCGAGAATGCCATAAACATAGCCCGCAACGGCAAAGAACGCGCCCTGCCCGAAACTCAGCACCCCGTTGTAGCCCCACAGCAGCGCGAGGCCGATGCCCATCGGGACATAGAGGCAGAAGCTCGCGAAATTGGACAAAGCGAACACCGAACCGACCAGCGGAAAGGCGAACAGCACCACCACCACCACGATGAACAGGCACCAGAATGCCCGACCGTGCCCGAGCTCCTGCGGTCCGGTTATGGTTCGCCACAAGTACTTCCCCACCCCCACCATCAGGAGGCGGCTCTTGCCATGTGCCGATAACGGAGGTCCTGCCAGTAACCCGAAAAGCCGCGCGGGAAAAACCGGATCACGACCAGCGCCGCAATCAACAGCCCGATGCGGCCGGTGAATGTGCCGAACACGCTGGCTAGCGGCGTCGCGATCACGGATAGCAGCGCGGCGCTCGTCAGCGCGCCGACGATCGGGTTGGCGCCGCCGCCAACCACGACCGTGATGAACGCCACGTCGACGAACTGAGTGCCCATCAACGGAACAATGGTCGTGGTCGGCGCGTAGAGCGCGCCGGTCAGCCCGGCCAGTGCCGAGCCTGCGCCGAACGTGAGCAGATAGATGCGTCGCGTGTCCGTGCCCAGCGCGCGGGCCATCGCGGCATTCTGCATCGTGGCACGGGTGCGCACACCAAGCAGCGTATAATAGAACACCCACCATGCTGCCAGTATCGCGAGCAACGCTATCGCGAGCAGCAGCAGGCGGTAGCCGCCGAACGAATAGCCGCCGTAAGAGAGCGTCCAGGCCGGTAGCGGCACCGATTCCATCGACGGGCCGAACAGCAGCAGCACCCCCTGGCTCAGGATCAGGCTGATGCCCCAGGTCGCAACCAGCGCGGCCAACTTGTCGTCGTAAAAACGCCTGATGATGAAGCGCTCCAGCAGCATTCCGAACAATCCGACGCCGATGACGCTGAGCAGCATGCACACCGGCAGCGGCAGATGGGCACGATTGTAGGCGAGGGTCGTGATGTACGCGCCCAGCATGATCAGCTCGCCGTGCGCGAGATTGATCACGTTGACGACGCCCAGGATGATCATCAGCCCAAGCGCGGCCAGCAGGAGAAAGGCAACGCTATCGGCGTATTGGTACAGCAGGTTGACGGCGTAACCGAGGTTCATCGGCGGCTTTCCCGCAGCACGAAAAGGCCGTCGCGCCACATGCGCAGGCGCGACGGCCGCAGGTTTACCCGTCAAGCCTTCTTTATAAACATCTTGAAGAAGGGGTCCTCGTCCGGGATGTACTGCTTGTGCTCGGGGTGACGCACAAGGTTCACGCCGAGCCGGCGCGTCCACCACGGTTCAATGTGTGGCCATTCGGTCATGAACGTGATGTTGTGCTGCTCGTCGCAGCGGGCCAGTCGGATGTAGTTGCTCAGACTATGGGTCGCCGGGTCCATGAACAGCCAGCCGGACGGCGCCTCCACGCCAATACCCGATTCCAACGCCTTGAGTACCTCTTGGCTTGTCGGTGGTTCCGGCAAGGCGCACCGCCTTCGCGTACAGGTGCGTCGCCACGTACGCGGAATGGCCTTCCATCGCCATGTACGGTTCGCTGGGAAACATCTTGCGCCAGCGCTCGACGAACTTGCGGTTGCGCGGCGTGGGAATTTCCTCCATGTAGCTCGCGGTCACGTGAAAGCGGGCGAGCGCCGGCGGCTTAAAGCGCAGGTGCTCATACCCCTGCGCAATGTTGATGCTCGAGCCCATCGGAATCTTGAGCCCGGCGGCATTCGCTTGCGGATAGTAGTTCGAGTGGTTCTGCCCGGTGATATACATCATCAGCCAGTCCGGCTTGGCCTGTTGGATGCGCGCGATGCTCGACGCGAATTGCGACACGCTCAGCGGGACGAATTCCTGCCCGATCACTTTCGCCTTGAGGAGCGGGGCCATCGCGTTGGTCCATGCGGCGCTGAGTTGCCCAAAATTGTAGTCGGCGGCCAGGATGTAGATCTTCGGCCCGAAGTTCTTGATCATGTACTGCATCACCGGCACGATCTGCTGCTCGGGCAGCGCGCCGGTGCAGAAGGTGTTCTCGTCGGCAACCCCGCCTTCGTACTGGTTGTTGTAGAAGTAAAGCATCTTGTTCTGGTCCATGATCGGGCGAATCGCCTCGCGCTCGGCGCTGGCAAAGCCGCCCATGATCACGTCCACCTTGTCCTGCAATATCAAGCGGCGTGCGAGCGACTGGAACTGGGTGTTGTCTGATTGAGGATCGGGCGCGATCAGGTCGATCTGGCGTCCGAGCACGCCGTTCTCGCCCGACTTCACGAGATATTCGTCGCCCTCGTTCCAGACCGTGGCGTCTACGGATTCCGTGCCGCCGCGATCGACGATCCCCTTGATGTTCTCCGTCGGTGGCTTCGCCGCCACCTTCGCGAATACGCCGGGTCCACCCGGTCCTTGCACACCGCCGTCAAGCGTCCAGCCCTCGTTGATTTCCTTGATTGCGAGCTGCGTGCCGTGCCACTTGTTAAGACCGAAGATCGCAAAATTACCGGAGCGATCCTCAAGCAACCCGAACTTGATCGTGGCGGAGGCGGCGGCCCGAGCCGGCTGAATCAACGGAAAACCGGAGATCGCCGATGCCGCGCCGGCGACCGCCATAGTTTGCAGGACAGCGCGGCGCGAGGGTTCGCAGCCAGCGCCGCCAATCCCGGCTTGGGTGCTTCCGGGACTGTTGGCCGGCTGGCTGGCCGGATCGTGATGCGGGTCTTCGTTCATTTCCTTCCTCCTTCGGTTGTCGGGCAGCCTACAGGTTTGCCGTTGTGCTACGGCCTCAGGAGCCATCGGCAGGCGTCCCGGCGGTCTCTGGCCGTGCACCTGCCTCGCTTCGCTCGCGCCCATCCTTTGGCGCCGCGCTTGCCGCCGGCAGCGCCAGCAGCGCCTGTGCCAGCGCGCTATCGACGATCAGGGTATTGACAAAGCCGCCGCGCACCGCCGCGGCGACCGCCTGCGCTTTCGCCACACCGGTGGCGACGCCTGCCGCCGTGGCGATTTTGCGGATGTGCCGCAGGCCGATGGTGATCAGACGCTCGTAGAGTTCGGTGCGCACCACCTCGCCGTTGCTGTCGATGAAGTAGGAGAACACGTCGCCGACGGCGCCGGCCCGCTGCAACGACTTCAATTCGGCGTCGGACACATAGCCGCTCGTGACCAGCATCGATCGCACTTCTGGAACGACGGAACCGATGCCGACAATCGCGATATCGATCTCCTCGTAGTGCCGGAAAGTCTCGGCGATGGCACTTTCCCGCATCAGCAGCTCGCGCGTCTCCTTCTTGTCGACAATCCCTGGCGCATGCAGCAGCACCGGATGGACATTGAGCTTCTGGGCAAGCCGACGCGTCACTTCATGGCAATCGAACTGCCCCGAGAGTCTCTTGTTGCCGCCGGTGATCTGCACCACCGTTGCATCCGGAAGCTCCAGCGGCTCAAGCTGATTTACCAGCTCGAACGTGGTGCTGCCCCATCCCACGCCGATAACCGCATTCGGATCCAGCAGCTCGCGTAAGAACCCGGCGCCCGCCTTGCAGGTCACCCGCTTGATCTCGTCGGGCGCCAGTTCCGGAAGCACCTCGACCACCAGCGATGACTTGAGCCCGAACCGCCGTTCCAGCGCGCGCTCCATCCCGGGACTTTCATTGGACGGCGCGCGGATCTCGACCTGCACGACCCCGGTGTCGACCGCCTCCTTCAGCAGGCGCCCCACGCGATGGCGCGAGATGCTCAGACGATCGCCGATCTGCGCCATCGTCAACTGGTCCCGGTAGTAGTAATGACAAACCTTGACCATGAGCGAGGACGGTTTCGGCATCTACATACCATCCGAGCAGGAGGCGCTCAAATGGTAACAGGCCGGCACGATCGTTGTCAACCGCGTCGTAACGCGGGTGCCTCAGGACCAGGGCCGCAGAGCGCCGCAGACGGCGAAAACGGTATCAAGCGGCCGATCGAGGCGCGACAGTGCTTCAGGAGTACTCGATGCGTGGGTCAATATAGGCGTAGAGCACGTCGACGGTCAGATTGATCAGCATGTAGATCACCAGGACAAAGATGATGCAGCCCTGTATCAGCGGATAGTCCCGCGTGCCGATGGCCTGGATGAGCAATCGCCCAAGCCCTGGATACGTGAACACCGCCTCCGTGACCACGGTGCCGCCGATGAAGCTTGCCATCATTAGCCCGACGATGGTCACGAACGGCAGCATCGCGTTTCGGAGCACGTGCCGGCCGACCACGTCGCGCTCCCGCAAGCCCTTCGACCGCGCGGTGCGGACGTAATCCGCCTTGAGTTCGCCGAGCAGCGATGCCCGCAGGAACCGCGCGAAGATGCCGGAGACGTAGATGCCGAGCGTGAGCGCCGGCATCAGGAGATTTTTCACGGCAAGCACAGGCGATTGCCAGAACGGCACATAGGCCGATGCCGAGGGCAGCCAGTGCAGTTCGACAGCGAACAGCAGGATCAGCAGGATGCCGAGCCAGAAGGTCGGCACCCCGAGCGCCATTGCGCTCCAGCCGCTGAGCGCGCGGTCAAGCCACGAGCCGGGGGCGAGCGCGCTCATCACCGCCACCGGAACACCGAGCAGCAGCCCGACCAGGATCGCTGCGATGCCGAGCTGCACCGTCGCCGGAATTCGCTGCACGATGAGGCCGAAGACCGGCTGATGGCTCTGGATCGACGCGCCGAAATTGCCGTGCGCGGCATTCGTCACCCACGACCAGGTACTGGGCCATGATCGGCCGGTCGAGGCCGAGCCGGGCGATTGCGGCCTGCACCTGCTCGGGTGTGGCGTTCTCGCCGACGATGGCGCCGACCGGGCTGCCGGGAACGGCGTAGATCATGCCCCAGATGCCGATCGAGGCGATGACCAGCACCGGCAGCATTTGCGCGATCCGCCGCAGGATGAAACCGATCATCGGATCGCCCGCTCCGGCTCGATCTCGTGACTGTTTTCCGGCCCGACCTCGTGCCGATCCTCGAGCACGGAGGCGAGCGTCCGGCCGATCGTGTCGAGGGAAAGAATCGTCAAGGTCAGCACGACCCCCGGCAGCACGGCGTAGGTGGGCGCGTCGTAGAGATAGGAGGCGCCGGTGCGCAGCATCTCCCCCCAGCTCGGCGTGGGCGGCGGGATGCCG
The DNA here is from genome assembly GCA_963754235.1 of uncultured Alphaproteobacteria bacterium. Taxonomy (GTDB): domain Bacteria; phylum Pseudomonadota; class Alphaproteobacteria; order Acetobacterales; family Acetobacteraceae; genus DATAYA01. The sequence continues at coordinate 80,307 of CAVWFK010000016.1, forward strand.
ACGCCGAGGAACGAGAGCGCCGCCTCGAGCAGGATCGCGACCGAGGAGAGGACGACGGTCTGGACGAGGATCGGGCTCCAGGAGTTCGGCAGCACGGTGCGGAACATGCTGTACGCCGAGGAGGCGCCGAACGCTTCGACCGCGGTGACGAAATCCCGTTTCCTGAGCGAGAGCACGTGCGCGCGCGTGACGCGTGCGAAGCTCGGGATCCCGGTGATGCCGACCGCGACCAGCGCCGCCACCTGGCTTCGCCCCAGAACCGCTATCAGCGCCATTGCGAGCAGGATCGCCGGCAGTGCCAGCAGGACATCGACGACGCGCATCAGCAGGGCATCGCGCCAGCCGCCGAAGAACCCGGCGAGCAGGCCGATGGGAACGCCGACCACCGCCGCGATACTCACCGCCCCGGCTGCCGTCCGGAGCGACGTCCGGGCACCGTAGATCACCCGTACCATGATGTCCCGGCCGAGTTCGTCGGTGCCGAACCAGTGCGCGGGCGACGGCGCCTCCAGCGTGTTGACGAGGTCCTGCGCGAGCGGATCGACGGGGATGATCCAGGGCGCGAGGATCGCGACCAGCGCGATCCCCGCGAGGAACACGACGCTGAGGAGCGCGCCCTTGCGGCGGAGGACGCGCCCCGTCGCATCCAGCGCGCGCGCCCCTTTTCCGGTCATGCCAGGGGTCCTGTCATGACCAGGCGGTCCCGGCCGCCGGCTCCGCCGCTTCGGGGGTGCCCCCCCGGGGCTGGAGGGGACCGGCATGGTGGCAGGCGCACCGCGTCGGCAGACCGGGATACGCCTCGAACGCCGGCGCCAGGGCGGAACAAAGCGCGGTCGCGCGGAAGCAGCGCGGGTGGAAGGTGCAGCCGGACGGCGGCGAGGCCGGGTTCGGGATCTCGCCCCGCAAGATGATCCGGCGTGGATTGTTTCGCGCGGCCGGGTCGGGCGCCGGCACGGCCGACATCAGCGACTGGGTGTAGGGATGCACCGGCACGGTATAGACCGTCGCTTTTGCGCTCTCTTCGACGATGCGTCCGAGATACATGACGGCGACCCGGTCCGAGATGTGGCGGACCACCGACAGATCGTGCGCGATGAACAGGTAGGCGAGACCGAACTCCCGTTGCAGATCCTTGAGCAGGTTGATGATCTGCGCCTGGATCGAGACGTCGAGCGCCGCCACCGGCTCGTCGAGGATGAGCAGCCGCGGCCGCAGCGCGAGCGCCCGTGCGATCCCGATCCGCTGCTTCTGGCCGCCCGAGAACTCGCGCGGATAGCGGCCGATGTCCCGCCGCGACAGCCCGACCAATTCGAACAATTCGGTGATCCGCGCGGCACCCCCCATCTCCTGATAGAGGCCGTGGATGCGGAGCGGCTCGGCCACGATGTCGCCGACGGCGAGGGTCGGGTTCAGCGAGGCGTACGGGTCCTGGAAGATGTACTGGATGTGGCGGCGGATTTTCCGCAGCCGGGCGCGTGGAAGGCGCGTGATCTCCTGGCCGGCAAACGAGACGCTGCCGCCTGTCGTGGTGACGAGGCCCATGATCGCCCGGCCGGTCGTGGTCTTGCCGCATCCCGACTCGCCGACCAGTCCGACCGTCTCGCCCGCCCGCACGGTCAGGCTCACGCCATCCACCGCCCGCACCCACCCGACCCGGCGGCGCAGCAGGCCGGCCCTGACTGGAAAGGACACCTCCAGGCGATCGACGAGGAGCAACGGCGCGGCGCCGGAGCCTGCGCCGATTTCGGCCTTCGCGACCGCCGAGATGGCCGGGCGGGCCGGCGCGAGCAGGGCCACGACCTCGTCGACATAGTGGCACGCCGACAGATGCGCGCGGCCGGCGGGGAGCAGCGGCGGAGTCTCCGCGGCACAGCGCGGCCGTCCGCGCCCGATCGGGCAGCGTGGATGGAAGCTGCACCCGGCCGGCAGGTGCCGCGGGGTCGGCGGCTGTCCCGGGATCGGGACCAGCCGCTCCTCGTCGCCATCGACGCGTGGGATGCTCCGCAGCAATCCGGCGGTGTAGGGATGGCGCGGTCGCGCGAAGATGTCGGCGACCGGCGCGGTTTCCACGATGCGGCCGCCGTACATCACGGCCACCCGGTGCGCGACCCCGGCGATCACGCCGAGATCGTGGGTAATCAGCACGACCGCGGCGCCGGTCTCGGCCTGACGCTCGGCGAGCAGCGACAGCACTTGCGCCTGCACGGTGACGTCGAGGGCGGTCGTCGGCTCGTCGGCGATGATCAGCTTGGGGTGGCCCGCCATCGCCATCGCGATCACCGCGCGCTGGCGCATGCCGCCCGAGAACTGGTGCGGATACTGATCCGCGCGCCCGGCGGGATCGGGGATATCGACTTCGCGCAGCAGCTCGATCGCCCGCTCGCGCGCCGTACGCTTCGGGATCTGCCCGTGCGCGATCTGGCCTTCCGTCACCTGGCGACCGATAGGCAGCACCGGGTTCAGGGTGGTCGTCGGGTCCTGGAAGATCATGCCGACGTCGCGGCCCCGCATGCGCCGCAACGTCTCCCGCCCCGCCGCCGTCACCTCGATCTCGCCCAGGCGCACCGAGCCGCGAACCTGTGCCGTCTCTGCCAGCAGGCCAGTGACCGCGAGCGCGGTCACGCTCTTGCCGGAGCCCGATTCGCCGACGATGCCGAGCACCTCGTTCGGATAAACATCGAAATCGATGCCCCGCACCGCCGGCACCTCCCGGCCGGCGCCGGCGAACGTCACCTCGAGCCCTCGGACGGAGAGCACCGGGTCAGGCATCAGGCCACGCGATCACCGCGTCACCCGCGCTTCCCTCAGCTCGTGAACCCGACCGTGCGGGCGACCAGCATGTTGTCGATCTCGCGAGTGATGCCGCCCACATTCTTTGCCGCCACGATCAAGCCGACGTCGTACGTGTTCGTCGCGATCCCGAAGGCCGACTGCACCAAGACTTGGTTCAGATTGGCGTAGGCCGCCCGGATATCGGCCTGCGAGCCGAACGTCGTGTTGATCCGATCGATGGCCGCGACATAGGCGGGGAACGGGTTCGGGGTGCCGAGGATCGGGTTGTTCGTCGTGCGATAGATGCTGTTGGTGGCGAGCCGCGTCGGAAATTTCTGGACGTTGCCGACCCCGCCAAACACCGCCGCGAACTTCCCGCCGAGCAGGGCGTCGATGAACTCCGACCCCTGCTTGAGATCGAGCTTGATGTGGATCCCGGCCTTGGCGAGTGTGCTCTGCACCACCTGGCTGATGGCGAGCCCATCCTGGTTGCCGCCATCCGCGAGCAGCGCCCAGTCGCTCATCTCGGCAGCGGACAGGCCCAACTCCTTGAGCAGCGCCCGTGCCTTGTCGAGGTCGAACGCATATTTTGTGTTGTAGGACGGGTCGGCCGCCGGGCTCGCCGGTGCCCAGGGAAGCGCCGTCACCTCCCCCAGCCCCGCATAGCCAATTTTGAGGATGGCGGCACGATCCATCAGGTAGTTGAAGGCCTGCCGGAATTTCGCGTTGCGGAACGGCCCTTTCGTCGTGTTGATGCGGAACACCTGCACCAGCACGCCGGGCCCCTGGATGAGTTGGTAGCCCTCATGGTGCAGACGCACCGCGCTGCGCGCACCGCCGCCATAAATGATGTCCACGGCGCCCGATTCGAGCGCGGCACTCGCCGCGTCGTCGCCGCTGAACACGGTCAGCACGACTTCCTTCACGATCGGCTTGCCACGGCGCCAGTAATGCGGGTTCGCGACCATCCGGATGCGCTGGCCGAGCACCCGCTCGGCAAGCGTGAACGGGCCGGTGCCGGCGGGCTTCGTCACCACGGTCGCGATGCCGGCGGGGTCGATGACGGCGATGAACTCCAGCAGATCGGTGATCTCGCTCGTGGGTACGGGCTGCTTGAAGTTCACCGTGATCGTGTGCGGCCGGGTCGGCTTCCAATTCTGCACGATCGACATCGTGCTGTACACGTTCTTGCCGAGCGTCGGATCGGCCGCCTTCTTGAGGGTCGCCGCGACCAACTCCGCATCGAATGCTGCCCCACTCGCGAACTTCACCTCGCTCCGAAGCGTGAGCGTGACGGACTTGTCGTCGGGCGCGATCTTCCACGCCGAGGCGAGGCTCGGGATCGCCTCGCCTTTCGGAGTGTACTCGATGAGGCTGTCATAGAGGTTCTTGATGACGGGGAAGTTGACCGACGAGAACGCCTGCGGATCGAAACTGTTGACGTCCTGCAGGATCGCGACGCGGAGCGTGCCGCCCTTCAACGCCACCGCCGCGCTGCTGCTCGCGGCCCACAGAGTTGTGCCGAACACACCCGCGCCTGCCGCCCCGAGAAGGCCGCGCCTGCCGATGCTCATGTCGTTTCCCCCATTGCATGGTTCGTGCGGCGTTGATTGCTGTTGGCGATATCGAGCGATCGTGACGCGCAGGCGCTACATCGCCGCGAGCGGGGTGCCGCGCATCAGCACGGCGCCGATCTGCTGCGTGACCTGCGCATGATGCGTGAGCGCCGCGTCCGCGAGATCGGCCGAGGGCGCCTGCTCGGGCAGGAAATTGCCGAACCGGTCGGTGCCGCGGACCAGGGTGGCGCTGTCGCGCGTGCCCACCACCTGCCGGACGTGCGTCGGCAGATAGCGGATCGCGAACCCGATGCGGCGCGCGGCCGACGGATTGGGCTCCGAGCCGTGGATCAGCCGTACATGGTGCAGCGACATCTCGCCGGGACGCAGCGGCAGCGGCACTGCCGGCGCGGGGTTCACCTCGACTGCGATCTCTTGCCCGCGGCTCAGGAGATTGTGCGAGGCGAAGGTGTCGCGGTGCGCGACCTGGTCGAGCTGGTGTGTCCCCGGCACCACCCGCATCGCTCCGTTCGCCTCGGTGCTTTCGGACAGCGCCACCCAGGCGGTCACGATGTCGGGCGGCTCGAGGCCCCAATAGGTCACTGTCCTGGTGCCAGGAGACATAGCTCGGGTCGTGCGCGTCCTTGATGAAGAAGCCGCTGCTCCAGCAGAGTATGTCCGGACCGATCAGCTCCTCGACCGCGTCCAGGATCGTGCGTTCGCGGATCAGCGTGTCGAGCCAGGTGAATACGAGGTGCGCCTTGTTGCGGAGCAGCGCCCGCCGCTCGGGACGCGACGCCTCAAACGCCTCAAGCCGCGCCCGCAGCGCGCCCGCCCGATCCTCGGGAAGCACGCGGATCGGGCTCAGGTAGCCATGCTCACGATAGAACGCGACCTGCTCGGGGGTGAGGGATCCCATCCGGCTTCCTCCGCCGCGGCGCCACTTCGAAGCGCCTTTCACCTATGATACTCCACAATCTCAGATGAAGCTCAAGCCCGGGTCCGACCCAGGTTTGAGGCTGGGTGCATGGCGTAGTGGAGGTTTTACAATGGCGAATGCCGATGCCGCAGCACGGCGCTTCCGCTCCCGCGATTGGTTCGACAATCCCGACCGTCTCGACATGACCGCGCTCTATCTGGAGCGCTTCATGAATTACGGCACCACGCCGGACGAGCTCCGTTCAGGCAAGCCGATTATCGGTATTGCCCAGACCGGCAGCGACCTGACGCCCTGCAACCGGATCCATATGGATCTGGTGCGCCGGGTACGGGACGGCATCCAGGCGGCGGGGGGGATCCCGCTGGAATTCCCGACCCACCCGATTTTCGAGAACTGCAAGCGGCCGACCGCGGCGATGGACCGGAACCTGTCCTATCTCGGCCTGGTGGAGGTGCTGTTCGGGTACCCGATCGACGCCGTGGTGCTTACCACAGGCTGCGACAAGACCACGCCGGCGGCGCTGATGGCGGCTGCCACGGTCGATATTCCCGCGATCGTCCTGTCGGGTGGCCCGATGCTGGACGGCTGGCATGAGGGCAGGCTGGTCGGCTCAGGCACCGTGATCTGGCAGAGCCGGCGGAAGTTGTCGGCAGGCGAAATCGACGCGGAGGAGTTCCTGGAGGCGGCGCTCAATTCCGCCCCCTCCCTCGGCCACTGCAACACGATGGGAACGGCATCGACCATGAACGCGATCGCCGAGGCACTTGGCATGTCGCTCACCGGCTGTGCCGCGATCCCGGCTCCGTACCGGGAGCGGGGGCAGATGGCGTATCGCACCGGCGCGCGCATCGTGCAGATGGCATACGAGGACCTGCGTCCATCCCGCATCCTGACACGGGCGGCCTTCCTGAACGCGATCAAGGTGAACTCGGCGATCGGCGGCTCGACCAACGCGCAGCCTCACCTGGTCGCCGTGGCGCGCCACGCCGGCGTGGCGTTGGCGCCGCAGGACTGGGTCGTGCACGGCCACGATATTCCGCTGCTGGCCAACGTCCAGCCGGCCGGCGCCTATTTGGGGGAGCGTTTCCACCGGGCCGGCGGCGTCCCCGCGATCATGTGGGAGTTGCAGCAGGCCGGGCTGCTGGACGAGACCTGCCTGACGGTGACCGGACGCACGATCGGCCAAAATCTTGCGGGCCGCGAGAGCCGCGACCGCGAGGTTATTCGGCCCTTCGCCGACCCGCTTAGGACAAAAGCCGGCTTCATCGGTACTCCGCGGCAATTTGTTCGACGTCGCGATCATGAAGACCAGCGTGATCTCCGAGGAGTTCCGTGCCCGCTACCTAAGCACCCCCGGCCAGGAGCAGCGATTTGAGGGACGGGCCATCGTGTTCGAAGGCTCCGAAGACTACCACGCGCGCATCAACGATCCTGAGCTCGGCGTCGATGAGCACTCGATCCTGGTGATCCGCGGCGCCGGGCCGGTCGGATGGCCCGGCTCGGCCGAGGTGGTGAACATGCAGCCGCCGGACGCGCTGCTGCGGAAGGGGATCACCAGCCTGCCGACCATCGGCGACGGCCGGCAGTCCGGCACTGCGGACAGCCCCTCGATCCTGAATGCGTCACCCGAGAGCGCGGTCGGCGGGGGTCTCGCCTGGCTCCGTACCGGCGATACGATACGCATCGATATCACCGCCGGTACCTGCGACATGCTGGTCAGCGATGTCGAGATCGCTGCCCGCAAGCGGACCGGCATCCCGCCGATCCCGCCGAGCATGACGCCGTGGCAGCAGATTTATCGCGCGACGGTGGGCCAGTTGGCGGACGGCGCAGTGATCGAGGACGCCGTTCAATTCCGCAGCATCTCGCGGATGATGCCGCGGCACAACCATTAGGATAGCAGGTTTCGATGAAGGGGTCGAGCGGCCCGATCACTGCACCCGGCAGAACACCACCCGCTGCTTCTCCCCGGCTTGCTGATGGGCGCCGCTCGGCGCAGTCAATTGATCGGTTCGATCGCGTCTGCCATGCACACGAAACGCGATTTGTTGTTGCCCAAGTGCTTGGCAGGTTTCTGGACGAGGCGGCAAAATTGTATGCCGATGCTCTGCAAAATCCACGGGACGATACAACCGGGCTGATCGGTATTTATGCACTGACAAACCGAATACGCCTTACATCACCGCCACAAGTTGTGGAGGCCGCCGACACGGTGGCTCGCATCGCCGTCGATGCATATCTTGCGCCGAACATTACCATGGAGGAAATGCGGGCGAATTGGATTGATAGACACGTCGATCCGCTACGAGGTTTCAGCAAGGCGTGTCGGCAAGAGCTGCAGAGATTTGGACGGTATTGAATTGGCGCGGGCGAAGCGCCCCTGACGTCATTTTGTGCCGATGCAGTGGAAAGGCCGCTCTGTCCACCTCAGTTCTCGAATGGAATCGTCAGTTCCGCCTCGTTCGAGTCCACTACGAACACCGCGAGGAGCTTGGCCGGCTTCGTCTCGCTGGCATTGGCGCTGACGCGGTGGCGGTCGCCGGGCAACTCGGAGAAGCTCTGTCCGGCCTTGTAGGTCGTCACCGGTCCGTCGTTGACCTGACTGCGGATCGCCCCCTCAAGCACGGTCGCGTAGATGAAGGCGGATTTGGCATGCGTGTGGCCAGGCGAGTAGCCACCCGGGCCGTATTCGACGAGCACACCCTTGATGCTCTTGCCGGGGACGTTCGGCAGTTCGTGCTGGTAGACAAGGGTCACCTTGGCGTTCTTCGACTTCGGCGCATCCGCGAGGACGCTGCCGAACGGCAGGGTGGCGACAAGCAGCGAACAGAGGATGCGTTTCATGGAGCCCCTATCCTTCGGTTGGCGGATGCTGGATCAGGCTCCTGTCTGTGAACGGCGGAGCCACTCGTCGAGATCGATGCGGCCGCGGCGCGCTTCGCCCAACGGCACGAGCGAGCGCTCCTCGACCCGGCCGCCCCAGTATCGGGCCTCGGGGTCGCTTACGACCTCACGCGGGTCGCCGACCGCCTTCAGATAGCGGGCGACGATTTCGTTGAACGGCGCTCGTTCCGGGCCGGCGATCTCGACGATGCCGTTTCGCGGCGCCGCGAGCGCCACCTTGGCGACGATAGCAGCAACGTCGTCCGCCGCGATGGGCTGGAACAGGCCGGGCGAAAGCCTGACCATATTTCCATCCGCACTTGAATCGGCGATGGCGCCGAGAAATTCCAGGAACTGGGTGGAGCGGATGATGGTGTAGGGGATGCCGGAGGTCTCGATCAGTTTCTCTTGGGCGACCTTGGCGCGGAAATAGCCATTGTCGCTCCGGTCGGTTCCGACGATGGAGAGCGCGACATGGTGCCGGACGCCCGCCGCGGCCTCCGCCGCAAGAAGGTTGCGGCCGGAGGTCTCGAAGAATTCCAGCACCGCCTTGTCCTCAAATGAGGGCGAATTGGCGAGGTCGATCACCACCTGCGCGCCGGCCATGACCTCTTTGAGCCCCTCGCCGGTGATGGTGTTGACACTGCTTTGAGGCGACGCGGCGACGCCCTCGTGGCCGCCCTGGCGCAGAATGGCGACGGTCTTCGAGCCGATCAGGCCGGTGCCGCCGATGACGGCGATCTTCATGGGTTAACCTCCCTTGTCGATGACTGGAGACCCTTCAATGGGTTCGAATGCGCCTCCTCGGATGTACAGCTCGGAATTGATCAAACCATGCAAATACCAAATCGCGCATTTTTGTTCTCGACCCCTGCGACGGCAATCAGAGACGTCCTCGTGACTGGCAGCCTGGGCCACCGGGCGCGCCACGGATGAATTGCTCCTTCGAGGATGCCCGCCGGAATGCGCCGACTCCTACGGTGCAGTGATCGAGGACGCCGTCGAGTTCCACAACATCTCGCGCGTGATGCCGCGACACAACCATCAGGATAGCGGGCTTCAATGAAGGGGTCGAACGGCCCGATCACCGCACCCGGTAGAATACCACCCGCTGCTTCTCCTCGGCTTGCTGATGGGCGCGGATGCGCAGCAGGTCCTTCCAGCCGAGATAGCCGACCAGGCTCGCATCGGCGCGGGAAATCACCGGCATGTGCGCCACATTGGCCCGCATCAGCCGGTCGATAACCTCCGCCAGATATTCCTCCGGATACGCGACCTTGGTCTTCGAGCCGGCCAGCAGCGCGCCGAGTGTGGTCTGGCGGTGCTTGCCGGCGCGCCGCCAGCCCAGGATCGACGGCGGATCGACGATGCCGAGCACACGGCGGTCGCGGTCCACCACCGGAAAGCTCGGGTGCGTGGTCGTGGGATCGGTAAGAAAGGCGGCGGCCTGGTGCAGCGTCATCGTCTCGGGCAGCGACTGCACCTTGGTCGCCATCACCTCCCGCACCCGGGTCAGCGTGAATGGATCGACGCGGTATTCGCGCGCCAGATGGTGGCCGCGGCGAGCGACCTTCTCGGTCAGGATGGAGCGGCGCATCAGCAGCACGGTCACCACATGCGCGGTGACGCAGGCGGTGATCAGCGGCAGCAGCACGTGCGTATTGCCGGTCACCTCGGCGGCGAAGAAGGTGGCCGTGAGCGGGGTGCGCATGGTGCCGCCCATCGTCGCGGACATCGCCAGCAGCGGCCAGAAGCCGGGGCTGGCGGCGGGCAGCACCGAGGCCAGTGCGGCACCCATGCCGCCGCCCATGATCAGCAGCGGCGCCAACACGCCGCCCGAGGTGCCGGAGCCGAGGGCCACCGCCCAGATGATCGCCTTCACTACCAGCAGCACGAGTGCCGCGGCCGGGAGCACCCCGCCGTGCAGCATCTGCGCGATGTTGTCGTAACCGACGCCGAGCGCGTTCGGCTCGATCAGGCCGCCGATGCCGACGACCACGCCGCCCAGCATCGGCCACCACATCCAGTGGATCGGCAGCTTGAGGAACCCGTCCTCGCAGGCATAGACCAGCTGCGTCAGCACGCCCGAGAGCAGGCCCGAGAGCAGGCCGACGAGCACCCAGCAGAGCAGGCCGACCAGCGACGGGGCCATGCTGCCGTCGAACGGGAACAGCGGGGAGGGCAGGCCCAGCCAGTGCCGCTCGACCGCGGCGACGACGCAGGCGGCGGCCACCGGGACGAAGCTGCGCGGCGTCCACTCGAACAGCAGCAGCTCCACCGCCAGCATGATGCCGGCGATCGGCGTTCCGAACACGGTCGTCATGCCGGCCGACGCGCCCGCGACCAGCAGGGTTTTGCGCTCGCTGTCGCTGACCGGCAGCAACTGCGCGATCAGCGAGCCGATCGCGCCCCCGGTCATGATGATCGGCCCCTCGGCACCGAACGGCCCGCCGCTGCCGATGGCGACCGCCGAAGAGAGCGGCTTGAGGATCGCCACCTTCACGTCGAGCCGGCTGCGGCCGAGCAGGATCGCCTCGATCGCTTCTGGGATGCCGTGGCCGCGGATCTTCTCGCTGCCGTAGCGCGCCATCAATCCGACGATCAGCGCCCCGATCACCGGCACCACCACGGCGGCGAGGCCGAGCGGCGACTGGCCAAGCGGCAGGGTGGCAAGGGTGAGGCGGCCGAAATAGGCGAGATTGGTGCAGAGCCGGATCAGGTTGAGCAGCAAAACCCCGGCAATCACGCCGCCGGTTCCGACCACGAGTGCCACCGCCGAGATCACCAGCACCCGCGGGCTGGTGGTGAAATCGCCGAGGTGGCGGATGCCCTCCGCCGCCGCGTGAGCGGTGCTCGCGGCGACGGCGGGAGGCGGTCCGATCTCGTTCACGTGAGCCATTTCTCCGCGGGGATGTTTCGCCGGAGAGGTCGCATGGCGATATATCTTTTGCAAGCCGGAGAGGTGCCGATGAACCGCTCGAACCGCCTTCCTTCGCCCGAGCCGCCGGCCGCATCGGTACGGCCGGATCGGCAAGACTACCGCACGCTGTCGGAGTTCCGCTATCTAATCCGGCGCTTCCTGGAGTTCAGCCAGATTGCTGCCGGCGCGTCCGGGCTGACCTCGCGCCAGCACCAGTCGCTGCTGGCGATCAAGGGGTTTCCACGTGATGGCGAGCCGACGGTCGGCGAGCTGGCGGAGCGGCTGCGGATCCGGCACCACAGCATGGTGGAACTGGTGGACCGGTTGGAGGCGGCGGGCCTGGTGCGGCGGCGGCACGATCGGGCGGATCGCCGGCGCGTGCTGGTGGGGCTGACGGCTGTGTCCGAGGCGCGGCTGGCCGATCTGTCGGCGGCCCATCTGGACGAGCTGCGCCGCCTGCGCCCGGCGCTGCTGCAGGCGCTCGACCGGGTTGGCCGCGAGCGGGATGCGGGCGATGCCGGCTAAAGTGCCTCGGGCCGGCGGACCGACCGTTCCCATGTCATGTCTTTTGCTGCGTGATGATAACCTTCTCTCCGCGAGTGAAGAGCATCATCAGGCCGATGAATGATGGCTCCGAACAACCAAGTCCATAGATCTTGCCGAACACGCCCCGCCTTCTCTTCTCGATTGTGAATGGGGTTCTCGATTGTGACCACCTGGGTGGTGGAACCGTCGGCAGATGGCATATGAACCTCCTCATCTATCTGGCTCGGAAGTGCCAGGAGAACAAGCACAATCGGAGCTACGAAAAAGCTCGCAACTCCCCAGAGGCGGCTCCGTCCCTTCCGCTTCGCAAGGTCTGTAGCCCAGACGCACGCGCCTATGCCGACAACAAGGGCCAGCAACGCCGACTGGCTGGTGTTCATGGTCGTAACGCTTAACCATCATCAGGATACAACGCTAAAGAAATAACGAAAAACATCCCCCTCGTCACGGATTTTGTCGCCGACCCGTTGAGATTGATCCCAAGGGAGCTGCGCCGCATCCAGCCCCCTGGCGCCGCCGATCACGAAGCAGACCGGGCGGCCGAAGGCGAGCCGATGGCGTTGACGCTTGCCGCCCGGGGGCCGAAAATTGTTTCGTGACCCCAGAGATGAGGAGACGTGGCATGCGACGCAGGGATCTGGCGTGGCTCGGTGTGGTCGCCGGCATCGCCTTGGGTGCGCCGCCGGCACATGCCGCGCGGTTCAAGTGCCCCCGCCTGGGCGGGAACCTCACCTTCGGTCAGGAAGCCAACGTCAACAGCCTCGACATGATGGCCTCGAGTGCGATCTCGACCCGCAACATCGCCATGAACATCTTCGAGACGCTGGTCACCCGCGGCGACGACAATCGCCCGATTCTCGAACTAGCCGACTCACTCACCCAATCGCCGGACAAGCTGACCTACACCTTCAAACTGCGTCGCGGCGTCACCTTCCAGAACGGCAAGAAATTGACCTCGGCGGACGTTCTCGCCTCGTTCGAGCGCTACAAGCGGATCGGGCTGCAGCGCAACACGTTGGACAACGTGGCGAGCTGGGAAGCACCCGATGCGGAGACCTTCGTCATTAGACTGAAGCAGGTGCAGCCGACTTTCATCGAGCAGCTCAGCTCGTTCGCCGTGCCGATCGTGATCATCCCGGCGGAGGAGAAGAACGACTCGCCGGCGCAATTGAAGATCATTGGAACCGGACCGTGGCAACTGGTCAATTACGCGCCCGGCAGCCAGGTGCGACTGAAGCGCTTCGACGGTTACGCGCCGAATACGCGTTTCGAGGACAGGAACGGCTTCGGCGGCTACAAGCAGGCCTGCGTCGACAGCGTGACCTTTCGTATCGTGACTGAACCGCAGGCTCGCGTGGCCGGGATCGAAACGGGCGAGCTGCAAGGTGTCGAGGACCTGCCGACAAGGGCGCTCGCTGCACTGAAGAACAACAAGAATATCGTTCTGATGCCGCTTCTCAACTGGTGGATCCAGATTGCCTACCCGAACCTGTCGCAGGCGCCGACCGACAATCTTGCGTTCCGCAAGGCGGTGATGGCGACGCTGAACATGGACGATATCATGGATGCGGCGACGGACGGGAATTACCGGCTGAACGTCGGCTTCCAGTATCCCAACCAGCCGACTTACACCGATGCCGGCAAGGACACCTACAACCTTCACGACCCGGCGCTGGCAAAGCGTTATCTCGCGCAGGCCGGCTACAAGGGCGAGCCGGTCACCCTGCTGACGAACAAGGACTACACCTCGATGTACAATGCCGCCCTGGTGATGGCGGAGCAGCTAAAGGCGATCGGGATCAACGCGAAGCTGAGGGTGGTGGACTGGCCGACATCGATCGCGATGCGGCAGAAGCCCAATTCGGGTTGGAACTATTTCTTCACCGGCTGGGGAACCGAGCCCTCGCTGGGGCCGATCCCGACCATGCAGGTCCTGGTGCCGCCCCACCCCGTCTATTCGCCGAAGCCCGGCCAAGAGGATCCAAAGCTGGCGGCGGACTTCCACGACATGGTGAGCCTGCCGACGGCCGAAGCCCGACAGGCGGCATTCGCGCGCATGCAGAAGCGGACGCTGGAGCAGGCCTACGTCCTGCCGTTCGGCTCGCTGACCAAGGTGCAAGCGGTGCGGTCGAATGTGAATGGGTTCAAGCCGTTCCGAATTCCACGCATGTCGAACGTCTGGTTTGCAGAGTAGCCGCGGGGGGCGCGACGAGCCACGGCTCGCCGCACCCGCGCGCCGCGGTCAGGCCGCCTTGCGGTTCACCCGGCTCTCGGCGATGCGCGTCAGCTTCTGATCTGCGGCCTTCTCCTCGGCGAGCGTCTCCTCGAGCACCCGCGCGCAATCCTGGCGCCCGAGCTGCCGCGCATACGCGATCAGGGAGCCGTAGCGCGTGATCTCGTAGTGCTCGACCGCCTGCGCCGCGGACAGCATCGCGGCGTCGCACACATCCGGATCGCCGCAATCGGAGATGATCTCCTTTGCCTCATCGAGTATGCCGTCGATGGCCGGGCAGTTCACGCCCTTCGGTTCGAGGCCGTGCATCTGGAACACGTGCTCCAGCCGCCTCACGTGACCTTGCGTTTCGGTCAGATGGTGCTGGAAGGCGCTCTTCAGCTCGGGGTTGGACGCCTTCGCTGCCATTGTGGGCAGGTTTTTCGTGATCTGCTGCTCGGCGTAGTAGATGTCCCGCAGCGTGTGGACGAACAGGTCGTCCAGCGTCTTGATCGGCTTGGAAAACAGGGCCATGACGTGCCTCCGGTCACTCGGGTGATCCGGGTCGAACGCTGGCTTGCGCGGCATGGTTCTGAGTTCCGGCCCGCCGGATTCGCACATCGAGGCGAGACCGCTCCGCTTGCTCACCCCCGCCCGCCGCGATGATACGGATGACCGGCCGCGATCGAGCGCGCCCGGTAGAGTTGTTCGGCCAGCATCGCGCGGGCCAGGAAATGCGGCCAGGTGAGGCGGCCTAGTGAGAGCGCCGCGTCGGCACGGGCGAGGACCGCCGCATCCAGGCCCTCGGCACCGCCGATCAGGAAACAGACGGGGCGGGCGGAGGCGAGCCAGCGTTCCAGCAGTGCCGCCAGCGCTTCGCTGTCGGGCGCGGCGCCGGCAGGGTCGAGGGCGATTGCGAATGCGCCCGGCGGCAGCGCATCGAGCAGCGCGGCACCCTCGCGGCGGCGGCGCTCGGCAGGGGCGCCGCGGGCCTCGGCGATCTCGGTGAGCGCCAGCCTCGGCCGCAGGCGCTCGGCGTAGCGGGCGAACAACGCGGCTTCGGGGGCATCGCGCGGCGGCCGCCCGATCGCGATCACCCGAAGCACGGCACGCGGAGCATGGGTCAGCCGGTGGCGCCCGTCCCTTCCACCGGCTCGTCCAGCTCCGCGCCCCACATGCGTTCGAGCGCATAAAGGACGCGCGCCTCCGGCTTGAACAGATGAACCACGATGTCGCCGGCGTCGATCAGCACCCAATCGGAGCCGCGGCCACCCTCGGTGCGCAGGCGCTTGAGGCCGGCCTCGTGCAGCCGTTCCTCCAGATGCGTCGCCATCGCGGCGATCTGGCGGTCGGCGAGCCCGGTCGCGATCACCATGCGGTCGGCGAAGGCGGCGCGGCCGGCGATGTCGAGCGTGACCACGTCCTCGGCCTTGTCGTCCGCCAGGCTGTCCGCGATCACGGCGGTCAGGCGATCGAGCGCCGCATCGTCCACCGCCGCCGGGCGGCGGGCGGCGGCCTGACGCGGTCCGGCGGCGGCGGCGGCCTTGCGGGGTGTCGCGCGGCGCCGCGGCGCCGGGGCGTCGGGCGATGAGGTGCGGGCGGCGTCGGGGTTGGTGGCGATGGCTTTCTCTCCTTGTTCGGCGCGAAGCCCCCGTTCGGCACGAAGCGACGTCGCCGAGACGCCGCGCTGCGCCGCCGGCAGGAACGCCCAGGCGGGCGGCGGCGCGTCGGCCAGCGTGGTCGCACCCGCCGGGTTGCGGCGGGCGCGGGCGAGGCATCGCGCCGCCGGCCCCGCCAGCGCGCGCAGACTGTAGGTGGGGCGCGGCAGCACGGCAAAAGGCAAAGCCGTCACGATCTCGCGCCAGTGCCGCCAGCGCGGCAGTTGCGCCAGATTGTCCGCCCCCATCAGCCAGACGAAGCGAGTGCGGGGAAACCGCGCTTGCAGCGCGCGCACCGTATCGGCGGTGTAGCGTGTGCCGAGCCGCGCCTCGATGCCGGTCGCGAGCACCCGTCGCCCGTCGGCGATCGTTCGCGCCGAGGCGAGCCGGGCGGCGAGCGGCGCCATCCCGTCGCGCGGCTTGAGCGGATTGCCCGGCGAGACCAGCAGCCAGACCTGATCGAGCCGCAGCCGCCGGCGCGCGACCTCGGCGATGTGACGGTGCCCCGAATGCGCGGGGTTAAACGAGCCGCCGAGCAGGCCCACGCGCACCCGCCGCCGGTCGCCGAAGCGCGGCAGCGGGTCGGGCGGACCGTGCCGCCCCACGCTCTCAGGCATCCATCTTGAGCGCCGCGAGGAAGGCCGATTGCGGGATCTCCACCTTGCCGAACTGGCGCATCCGCTTCTTGCCCTCCTTCTGCTTCTCCAGGAGCTTGCGCTTGCGGGTGATGTCGCCGCCATAGCATTTCGCGGTCACGTCCTTGGATAGCGCGCTGATCGTCTCTCGCGCGATCACCCGTCCGCCGATCGCCGCCTGCACTGCGATCTTGAACAACTGGCGGGGGATCAGCTCCTTCAGCCGCGCACAGATCGCGCGGCCGCGGCCTTCGGCGGCGCTGCGGTGCGCGACGAAGCCGAGCGCATCCACCGGATCGCCGTTGACCAGGATCGAGATGCGCACGAGGTCGCTCGCGGCGTAGCCGTCCATGGCGTAGTCGAAGCTCGCATAGCCGCGGCTGACCGATTTCAGCCGGTCGTAGAAATCGAACACGACCTCGTTCAGCGGCAGCCGATAGACCGCCATCGCGCGCTCGCCCACGTAGGTGAGATCGACGTGCTGGCCGCGGCGTTCGTTGCACAGCGCGAGCACCGCGCCGAGATAGTCGTCGGGAACCAGGATCGTCGCCCTGATCCACGGCTCCTCGATATGGTCGATCACGCTGCCGTCGGGCATGTCGGCGGGGTTGTGCAGCTCCTGCATGGTCCCGTTGGTGCGGTGGACGCGATAGACGACCGAGGGCGCGGTCGCGATCAGATCGAGCGAGAACTCGCGCGCCAGCCGCTCCTGCACGATCTCGAGATGCAAAAGGCCGAGGAATCCGCAGCGAAAGCCGAAGCCGAGCGCGGCCGAGGTCTCCGGCTCGTAGTAAAAGCTCGCGTCATTGAGTTGCAGCCGGCCCAGGCTCTCGCGCAGCTTCTCGAAATCATCGGCGTCGGTCGGATAGAGGCCGCACCACACCACCGGGACCGCCGGTTTGAAGCCGGGCAGCGGAGCGGCGGCGGGCGTACGGTCGTCGGTGATCGTGTCGCCGATCCGGCAGTCGGCGACGGTCTTGATCGCGGCGGTGATGTAGCCGATCTCGCCCGCGCCGAGCTCGTCGGCCGCGACCATCTTGGGCGTGAACAGACCGGTCTGCTCGACCGCGTGCACGGCCCCCGTGGACATCATGCGGATGCGCTGGCCGCGCCGCAGCCGCCCGTCCTTGACCCGCACCAGGATCACCACGCCCAGATAGGGGTCGTACCAGCTATCGACCAGCAGGGCCTTGAGCGGTGCGGCCGCATCCCCCCGCGGCGCCGGCAGCCGCGCGACCAGCGCCTCCAGCACGCCTTCGATGCCGAAGCCGGTCTTGGCGCTGACCAGCAGCGCGTCGGCGGCGGGCAGGCCGATCACGTCCTCGATCTGCTGACGGACGCGTTCCGGCTCGGCAGCCGGAAGGTCAATTTTGTTCAGCACCGGCACGATCTCGTGGTTGGCCTCGATCGCCTGATAGACGTTGGCCAGCGTCTGCGCCTCGACGCCCTGGGTCGCATCCACCACCAGCAGGCTGCCCTCGCAGGCGGCGAGGCTGCGGCTCACTTCGTAGGCGAAATCGACGTGGCCGGGCGTGTCCATCAGGTTGAGGGCGTAGGTCTCTCCGTCCGGGGCACGCCAGGAGAGGCGCACGGTCTGCGCCTTGATGGTGATGCCGCGCTCCCGCTCGAGGTCCATGCTGTCGAGCACCTGCTCGTGCATCTCGCGCTCCGGCAGCGCGCCGGTCGCCTGGATCAGCCGGTCGGCGAGCGTGGACTTGCCGTGGTCGATATGGGCGATGATCGCGAAGTTCCGGATGCGATCGAGGGGGGTGGCGGTCATGGCGGAACAGATAGGGGGAAACCGGGGCGGTGTCAGCGGGCCGCTACCGGAGCCCGCTATCTTAGTCCAGCCCGGCGCAGCTTGGTGAGGTTGTCCAGATACACCACCGCCGCGATCAGCAGTCCCTCGATCACCATCTCCCAGAACGGGTCCACGCCGAGCAAATTGGCGCCGTTGCCGATCGTGGTGAACAGCAGGGCGCCGATGAAGCAGCCGATGATGCTGCCGCGGCCGCCGAACAGGCTGGCCCCGCCCACCACCGCCGCCGCGATCGCCTGCAGCTCGTAGCCGCCGGCCGCTGTCGGCGTGCCCATCGACAGGCGTGCGACCAGCAGCATCCCGCCGATCGCGGCGAAGCACGCCGACAGGCCATAGGCCGCGAGGGTCACCACCGTCACGTTGATGCCGACGCGCTGCGCCGCCTCGGCGTTGCTGCCGATCGCGTACATGTAGCGGCCGATCCGGGTGGCACTCAGCATGAAATGGCTGAGAGCCCCGATCACCGCCATCACCACGAACAGGGTCGGCACGAACAGCACTGTCGTGTCCGCGACCACGTGCAGCTCCGGCGGCATCCCGGCGATCGTCATTCCCCCGGAGAGCAGCAATGCGAGGCCCCGGAACCCCTGCAGCCCGGCGAGTGTCACGATAAAGGCCGGGATGCCCAGCCGGTCGATCGCGAGCCCGTTGATCACCCCGATCAGCAGCCCGAGCGCGATGCCCGCCAGCCCCGCGAGCGCCACCGGCACGTGGGCCGCCAGCAGCAGCGCGAAGACGATCCCGACCAGTCCCGCGACCGATCCGACGGACAGATCGATCCCGGCCAGGATGATCGAGAACAGCTCGCCGAAGGCGATCACGCTCGCGATCGAGACCTGGCGCAGGATGTTGGTGATGTTGCCAACGGTCCAGAAATACGGGCTGGCGAGGGCCAGCAGCACCCAGATCGCGACCGTCAGTGCCGCGACATAGGTCTCCACCGGCAGGCGATGGCGCCAGCCACCGAAGGCCGCCCGGCCCCGGCCGGACGCGGCCAGTGCCGGATCGGCAGTGGTGCCGCCGGCCATCGCCTCACTCGCCCAGGAATGCCGTGAGCTTGTATTTCTTCGGGTCGAGCAGCCCCGCCATCGCCGGACTGTCGATGTTCTTCTTGGTGATCACCTGCACGCCGCTGTCCACGAATTTCGGGAACACGACGCCATGCGCTGCGGCGAGCGCGTACCAGACGCCGGCATAGCCCATCATGTAGGGATTCTGCACGATCAGCGCGTCGATCACGCCGCTGCGGAGGAAGCGGACCTCCTGGTCGTCGGTGTCGAAGGCGACGAGGCAGAGCTTGGATCCGAGCTTCTTGTCCGAGACCGCGATGCCGGAGCCGTCGCCCTCGAACTCGTTGTCGGCGAAGATGCCGACCATATCGGGCGTCTTGGTCAGCAGGTCCTCGGTATCCGACAGCGCCTTGCTGGCGTCGTTGTTGCCGACGCGGTGATCGACGATTTTGATGTCGGGGTATTTCTTGATTTGCTCCACGAAGCCCTTGTCGCGGTCGTTCAGCGACTGCGCGCCGGCGAGCGCGGTCAGATATGCGACTTTCCCGGCAGCCTTGCCGGTGCGCGCCTTGATGCAGGCAGCGATCTCGTCGGCAGCCTTCCTCCCGCCGGTCTCGTTGTTGGTGGCGAGGAAGGTCACGTATTTGTCGGTCTTCGCCGCGCTGTCGATCATGATCACCGGAATGCCGGCCGCGGTCGCGTTCGCGATCGGCTGCGCGAGTGCGACCGCGTTGGTCGACGCGATCACGAGCGCGGTCGGATGGGTCGCGATCGCGTTGTCGGTGACGTTCACCTCGCCTGCGACGTCGGTTTCGGCCGTCGCCCCCAGCGTCTCGATCTTGACGCCGAGCACCTTGGCCGCCGCGCGCGCGCCGTCGAACACCGTCGCCCAGAACGGCGAGGTCGTCGCCTTGACGATGACCGGGATGCGCGCGTTGCCGAATTGCTGCGCCTCGGCGGGCCGCATCGTGGCGGCGGCCGCGAGCGCCACCGCACTCAGCAACAGTGCCTTCTTGAGCATCAGCCTTCCTCCTTTTCGTGCGCGTGTTCGGCGAGCAGCGCGTCGGCCTGCTTGTTGTCTGAGAGTCCGGTCATGTAGGCGACCAGCGTACGCTGGTCGGTATCGTGCGCGCGTGCGACGTGCACGATGCGGCCGCGATACATCACCGCGATGCGGTCGGCAACCTCCAGGATCTCGATCAGGTTGTGGCCGATATAGATCACGCCCACGCCCTCGGCGGCGAGGCGACGGGTGAGCGAGACGACATGCTCGCGCTCCATCACCGCCAGCGCCGCGGTGGGTTCGTCCAGGATCACCACCTTGGCGTGCCAATAGAGCGCGCGCGCGATCGAGACCGCCTGCCGCTGCCCGCCGGACAGGCGAGAGACGGTGCGCGCCTGGCGCGGAATGCGGGTTTCGATGCGATCCAGCAGCGCCTGCGTCTCGCGCGCGATCGCCGCGTTGTCCACCACCGGCACCACGCCGAGCAGCCGGCGCACCGGCTCGCGGCCGAGGAAGATGTTGGCACCGACCGAGAGCTCGTCGGCGAGTGCGAGATCCTGATAGACGGTCTCGATCCCGAGCCGCCGCCCCTCGGCGGGTGAGGCGATGCGCACCGGCCGGCCGGCCAGCCGGATCTCGCCGCCGTCGGGCTGATAGACCCCGGCGACATGCTTGATCAGCGTCGATTTGCCGGCGCCGTTGTCGCCGACGACAGCGAGCACCTCGCCCGCGTGCAGGTCGAGATCGACGCCGCGCAGCACCTCGATCGGGCCGAAGTTTTTGGTCAGGCCCGCGATGGCGAGCAGCGGCTCCACGCCCGGCATTTCCCCTGGTGGCCTCGGCCCCAAGGTGGCGCCGCGCGCGCCGGTGCGTCAATCACCTTAGCACCGCACCGGTTGCCTTCGCGACCGCCGCCACCACGTGCGCAGAGGCCGCTTCGATCTCGGCATCCGTAAGCGTGCGCTCGCGCGGCTGGAACGTCACCTCAACGCCGAGGGACTTTCGCCCCTCGCCCAGTGCCGCGCCGGCATAGACGTCGAACAGCAGCACGCCCGCGATCAGCGCGCGATCCGCCCCGCGCGCCGCACGCAGCACGGCGTCCGCCGGGATGTCGGCGCCGACTACGAAGGCGAAGTCGCGCCGCACCGGCTGGAATGCCGGCAGCTCGGGTGGGGCCCGCCGGCGCCGCTTGGAATCGGCAATCGCATCGAGGATGATCTCGAACGCGACAACCGGGCCGGGCAGATCGAGTGCCGCCAGCACGCGCGGATGCAGCGCGCCGAACGTCGCCAGCACCAGCTTCGGCCCCTGCCGCACAACCCCCGACCGGCCGGGATGGTAGAAACCGGGCGGGTCGGCGGTGACACTCAGCGCTTCGCCCGGCACGCCGAGGGCGGCGAGCACGCCGAGCGCGTCGCCCTTCGCATCCAGCGCATCGACGCCGCGCGCCGGCTGCGCCCAGTGCCGCGGCGTCTCTCCGGCGCGTAGCCCGGCGGCGACCAGGCGCTCGCCGCCTGACAGGAACACGGGCCCGATCTCGAACAGACCCAGATCGCCGATCCCGCGCGCGGCATTGCGCGCCGCCGCCAGTGCCAGAGTCGCGATCACCGAGGGGCGGAGCTGGTCGAGATCCGACGCGATCGGGTTGCGCAGCCGTAACGCTTCGGGCGCTTCGCCGAACAGCGCCGCACGGTCGCGGGCGAGGAAGCTGAATGTCACGCACTCCGCCAGCCCGCGCGCGGCCAGCGTGCGGCGGGCCAGCGCCGTGCGGGCCTGGCGCGGCGTGAGGGTCGCCACCGGCACCGCGGCCGTGGGCGGCAGCGAAACCGGCGGCACCGCATCCAGGCCGCGCAGGCGCAGCACCTCCTCGATCAGGTCGCATTCCGGCTCGGTCTCGGCGCGGGCCTGCGCCAGCGCGGCAAGCCGCTCGGGCGGCAGGCCGGGCGCGGGCTCGAGCGCGTTGTTGCCGAGATTGTAGCCGGCACCGCCGCCCACGCTGCCATCGCCCGAGATGCCGGCGATGTCGTTGCGCCAGGACGGCACGGCGACGGTGACCTGCGCTTGATCGCGGCGGACGGTCGAAAAGCCGAGCCGTTCGAGCGAGGCCACCGCATCGTCTGCCGGCACCGCGAGGCCGCCGAAACTCTCCAGGCGATCGAAGCGCAGCATCGCCGTGCGCCGCCATTCCGGCTCCGCTCCCGCTTCGGAGACGGCACTCGCCTCGCCGCCGCAGATGTCGAGGATCATCGCCGTCGCCGCATCCAGGCCGGGGGGCAGCAGCATGGGATCGACGCCGCGCTCGAACCGCTGGCGCGCGTCGGAGATGATCTGATGGCGACGCCCGGTGAGCGCCACGCGCACCGGATCGAACAGCGCGCACTCGATGAAGACGGCGCGGGTGCCCTCGTCGGCGCCGGTCGCCTCGCCGCCGATCACGCCAGCGAGCGACTGCACGCCGGCGGTGTCCGCGATCACGCAATCATCGGGGGTGACCGTGTAATCGCGGCCATTCAGCGCGCGAAAACTCTCGCCCCGGCCTGCACGCATGACGAGGCGGCCGCCCCGCACCTTGTCCGCGTCGAACACATGCAGCGGCCGGCCGAGGTCGATCGTGAAGAAATTTGTGATGTCCACGAGAGCGCTGATCGGCCGCAGCCCGATCGCTTCCAGCCGTGCCGCGAGCCAGCGCGGCGAGGGGCGGTTGCGCAATTCCCGTACCGTGCGGCCGAGCACCCACGGGCAGGCCTGCGGCATCTCGATCGCCCATTCCACGGCGCCGGGGAATCGCCCCTCGATCGCGGGCGCCCGCCAGCGGCGGAGCGTGCCCAGCCCCGCTGCCGCCAGATCGCGCGCGACGCCGTGCACCGAGAGCGCATCGCCGCGATTGGGCGTGACCGCGATCTCGATCAGCGGATCGTCGAGCCCCGCCCATTGCGCATAGGGCACGCCCACCGGCGCGTCATCTGGAAGATCAACGATGCCAGTGTGGTCGTCGCCCAGGCCCATCTCGCGCATCGAGAGCAGCATCCCGGCACTGGCCACGCCGCGGATTTCTCCGGTCTTCAGCGTGATCCCGGTGCCCGGGATGAAGCCACCGGGCTGGGCGAACACGCCCTTCATACCGGTGCGTGCGTTGGGCGCGCCGCACACCACCGAGACCTCGCCCTCTCCGGTATCGACGCGGCAGACGCGCAGCCGGTCGGCGTTCGGGTGCTGCACCGCCTCGATCACGCGGGCGATGCGGAACGGCGCTAGCGCAGCGGCGCGGTTCTCGATGCTCTCGACCTCCAGGCCGATCGCATTCAGCGTCTCGCCGATGCGGTCGGTGCTCGCCTCGGTGTCGAGATGCGTGCGCAGCCAGGAAAGCGTGAACTTCATCGCCTCACGCGCCCTCGTGCAGCATCGCCGGCGTCAGCGGGCTCGATCCGTAATGCCGCAGCCAACGCACATCGCTTTCGAAGAACGGCCGTAAGTCGGTAATGCCGTGCTTGAGCATGGTGACGCGCTCGATGCCCATGCCGAACGCGAAGCCCTGCCA
This sequence comes from uncultured Alphaproteobacteria bacterium, assembly GCA_963754235.1. Lineage (GTDB taxonomy): Bacteria > Pseudomonadota > Alphaproteobacteria > Acetobacterales > Acetobacteraceae > DATAYA01. The sequence goes on from CAVWFK010000016.1 coordinate 103,799, forward strand.
CTCGCGCGGATCGATGCCGCAATTGGCCAGCACCTTGGGATGCACCATGCCGCTGCCCAGAATCTCCAGCCAGTCGCCGCCGTGCCCGAGTTCGCCGGTGCGGCGGTTCCAGCCGATGTCCACTTCCATCGACGGCTCGGTGAACGGGAAATAGCTCGACCGGAACCGCACCGGCAGGTCCGGCCGATCGAAGAATGCGCGCAAAAAGTCGATCAGGCAGCCCTTGAGGTGGCCGAGCGTGATGGCGCGGTCGATTACCAGCCCCTCGCACTGGTGGAACATCGGCGAGTGCGTCGCGTCGTGGTCGGCGCGGTAAGTGCGGCCGGGCACGATGACGCGGATCGGTGGCGGACGGTCCAGCATCGCGCGCACCTGCACCGGGGAGGTGTGGGTGCGCAGCACGCGCTGACGGCCGTCCGCATCGGGCAGGTAGAACGTATCCATCGCCTCGCGCGCGGGATGGGCAGCGCCGATGTTGAGGGCGCCGAAATTACGCCAGTCATCCTCGACATCCGGCCCCTCGGCGATCTCGATGCCCATCGCGCCGAAGATCGCCGCCATCTCCTCCATCGTGCGGCTGATCGGATGGATCGAGCCCGCCGGCGCGGGGCGTGGCGGCAAGGTCACGTCGATGCGCTCGGCCGCGAGCCGCGTCTCCAGCGCCGTCGCGTCCAGCGCCGCACGGCGCGCCTCGATCCGCGCCGCAAGCTCGTCCTTTAGTATGTTGAGCGCGGCACCGCGCTTGCGACGAAGCTCGGGGGTGAGGCCGCCCAGATCCTTGAGCAGCGCGGTCAGCCGGCCGTTGCGGCCCAGCACGGCGACCCGCACCGCATCCCACGCGCGCAGATCGGCGGCGGCCGCCAGCGCGGCATCGGTCTCGGCGCGCAGGGCATCGAGCGCCGCGTTTGCATCATCGGTCCCGGACATGGCACTGGTTTGCCAGCAATCCGGCCGCTGTCAATCGGTTCACGCCGACGCGATGCAACCGAGCCGCCACGCGCTGCCTGCCGGCCTGCTCGGACCTGTCGCCGCCTCATGGTTACGCCAGCGGCAGCCAGATGCTGAAGATCGCACCGGTTCCTTCCGTGCTCTCAATCAGCAGCCGGCCACGGTGGCGGTTGACGATGTGTTTGACGATTGCGAGCCCAAGGCCGGTCCCGGCGTGGGCCGATCGACCCGTCCCCACGCGATAGAACCGCTCGGTCAGGCGAGGCAGGTGCAGACGCGGAATGCCCGGCCCGTCGTCGGCCACCGCGATCACAATGCCGCGCCCAGTTGGCCAACGTGAATCGGACTTTGCAGTGCACGCGGAGAGGCGTATCACGCCCCCGTGCCGACCGTGCTTGACCGCATTATCGATCAGATTCTGCAGCACCTGGGCCAGTTGGTCGTCATCGCCGGGAACCGATGGGAGGGCCGGTTCCAATAAGAGTTCGAGCCGCTGGCAGCGGGCGGCGAATGCCGGCTCGAACCCGGCGACAATCCGAGGAACAAGTGCCGCCAACTCGACCTGCCCTTGCGGCACCTGGTGCTCGCTCAGCTCGATGCGCGAGAGATTGAGCAGATTGTCGATCAGCCGCTTCATGCGGGCGGCCTGCTCATCCATGATGCCAAGAAAGCGGGCGTGCGCCGGAAAGTCGGTGGCGGCTGGGCCGCGCAGCGTCTCTATGAAGCCGATCAGGCTGGCGAGTGGCGGTGCGCAGCTCATGGCTGGCGTTGGCCACGAAGTCGGCGCGCATCCGCTCGACCGCGCGCTCGCGGGTGCGGTCCGAGAGCAGAACAAGCAATTGGCCACCGTCGGCCAAGGGAGGCTCCAGCACCACAACCGATGCGTGCAGCTCGCGCATCACCGGCGCCGACACCGTCAGCTCGGCCGAGTGTACGCCCGGCGCGGCCAGAACGCGGTTGATCGTGCTGCGCAGCGCTGGCTGGCGCAGCACGGCACGAATATCGCTCCCGAAAGCCGTTTGGGCGATGACATTGGTCCGCAGCAGCGCGCCCGCCCGGTCGAGCACCAGCAACGGAGTGGGTAGCTGGTTCAGTATGGCGAACTCGGCTTGGCGCAGCCGCGCGATCTCGACCGTCTGCGCGCTGGCCCTGCCGGATAAACGCTCGATTTCCCGAGCGAGCGAAAGCAAGGAAGGCCCGCGCCCGAGGCGCGGCCCAGGCTCGTTTGCGTGTGCGGCTGATGCCAGATCCCGTAATTGTGCAATCCGTCGCCCTAGCAGGGCAGCGAGGAGAACAGCCGCGGCGGCGGTCGCCACTATGGCAGCCAACGACGGGAGCGGCGAGGCGGCGCCAACCAGGACCAGCAGCAGCAGTGCCCCAAGGGGGACGCTGCCGATCGCGGCTGCCGTCAATACCAGCCGCACGGATCGCGGCCGATCCTGGCCGCCGATGAGCCTCTCAGCCCCACCGTGATCTCAGAGCGGCTCCGAATCCAGAGCGTAGCCGGCCGCCCGCACCGTGCGCACCACATCCAGCTCATCCTTTCCGTTGATCGCCTTGCGCAAGCGCTGGATGTGCACGTCAACGGTGCGCGGTTCGACGTAAGTGGTCGAGCCCCACACGGCGTCCAGAAGCTGCTCGCGGGAGAACACCCGGCGGGGATGCTGCAGCAAGAATTCTAGAAGACGGTATTCAGTCGGGCCAAGATGAAGCGGTCGGCCGTTGCGCTGAACCCGATGCTCGGCAAGGTTCAGCGTAATGTCGTGAAACTGCAACCGGGCCGCGGCCGGCATCGGGCGGGACCGCCGCAGCAGCGCGCGTATGCGGGCGAGCAGCGCCTCCATGCTGAAAGGCTTGGTGATATAGTCGTCCGCCCCGGTGTTCAGGCCCCGAACCGTATCCTGCTCCTCGCTGCGCGCCGTCAGCATTAGCACGGGCAAGTCCCGCGTCCTGGGACGGCTGCGGAGCTGCCGGCAGACCTCGATCCCCGAGACCCCGGGCAGCGTCCAGTCCAGCAGCACCAGGTTTGGCTCGTTCTCGGCAATTCGCAGCAGCGCTTCCTGCCCGTCCACGGCCTCGTCCACCCGAAAACCCTGCTTCTCCAGGTTGTAGCGGAGCATGGTGGCAAGCGCGGCCTCGTCTTCCACCACCAGAACCAACGGGTTGGCCCGACCGGGCGTAAGAGGGGCAAAACCCCGGGCCGGCAGGATTATGCGGGCTGGCCCCGGCAGCGGATGAGGTCTGGCAGGGACGGGACGATCGGTTGGCCCGGGACGGAAAGCCTGCTGCCGAGGTAATCCCAGAAGGCGACGCCGAGCTTGGCGCAAGTCTTGGCCAAGCCGAGGAAGGCATCGCGACAGGTACGGCCGTCATCGCTGCGAGTGCCACCGCTGACCTTGCGCTTGGTGACATGGCAGCGGATGTCGCGCTCTGAGCCATTGGTATGCAGTGGGATTTCTGGATAGTCGAGGACGGCCAACAGCTCGGCCTTGTTGGCGTGCAGCCGCGCGAGCAGGCGATCGAGGGTGACGAAGCCGGTGCGGCGGCGGAAGATGCGGTCGAAACGGGCACGGAGTTGGCGGCGGCGGCGCGGTGCCGGGTCGGTGCGGTAGGCTTTCAGGTCGGCGTAGAACTTCCAGATCAGGTCGCGGACGCGCTGCTGCGCGGCGTGCTGGGCGTCGGTGAAGGTGTCGAGCTTGTGCACCAGCCGCTCGGCGTGAACCCAGCACAACGCGTGCTGGCCGACGGCGAACTGGCCCGCATCATCGCTGACAATCACGGTGTCCCGCAGGAAGTCGTGCGCCTGCACGCTACCCCACAGGGCGCCCTCGGTCGCGACCCGCACCGGGTCAGGAGTGACGTTCAGCTGGGTGATGCCGAGCCGATCGAGATGGGCCTGCCAGGCCGCCGGGCCGGCGAAATGCGTCTCGGCATGTCCGGCCAGGGCGGCGATCACCGGCCCGGCCAGCGCGTGCTGGCGCATGTAGGTCAGCGCCGCGTTGTTGACCACGTAGTCGGTGTGGCCGGCGCGCAGCAGGTCGAGGAAGTTCAGCCGGCTCTTGCTGTTCGTGGTGCCGAACCAGGCGAAGTCGTCATTGCCGATCTGCGTGCAGACGCCATTGGCGCCTTTGTGGCGCGCGCCGGTGTCGTCCACCGTGACCCAGTTGGCGGTCTCCAAGCCGGCGCGCAGCACGTCACGGGCTTCGGTGAGGAACCCTTCCTGCCCCGCAATCAGCAGGCGCATGATCTGCCGCTTGGAGATGCTGACGCCGATCGCCTGGAGTTGCGCCATCAGCCGGGGCACGGTGACCTGTCCCTGGTGGTGTTGTGCCAGCACGAAGCGCTGCAGCTCCGGACCGAAATGGCCCGCCACGCCGGCCGGCAACGGCGCGATCACCGTTCGTCCATCCGGCGTCAGCCAGCGCTCGCGGCGATAGCGAGTGACCTCGACCCGCAGCACCAAATCCTGCACCACGAAATCCTCGTAGCCCTTGAACCGAGAGCCGGCCGGCACCTCCGCCTTGAGGATCCGTTCCTCCACCCTGACCCGTGGCGTCGCCTTGCCGCGACCACGCCGCCGGGCTCGCTTGCCCGCCGGCTTGGGCGTGGTCCCCTTCTCCATCCCGCTCGGCTTGATCCGCGGTCGGCCCTTCAGTCCCTTCAGCTGCGCGATCTCCTCGCGTAGCTCTGCTATCATGCGTTTCTGCGCCGCGTTCTCGTCCAGCAACGCCAGCACCAGCTGCTTCAGCTCGGCAAGCGACAGCTCATCGATGTCAGGCGGGGTGACCACATCGACGTTGAATCGAACCGCCCCGCGTCGGCGCAAGCGAAAAATCGACCCCGGCCCGGGGTTTTGCCCCTCTTACGACCGGGCATCGGCATCACTCGGCCGACCGTACCACGGCGACGGAGGCGCAGGCCATCGTCTGACATGGAAAAGGCATCCGCTTGCGGAACACCCTCCCGATGCGGCTACGAAGTCGGTTCAGGTCCATGGAGGCCGAGAGCCTGGGGCGGATGCCACCCTAAGAACGCCGAACGACAGCCGTATTGCAGATTGGTGAAACTTCGATGACAGGCATCTCTCCTGTCCCCCTGTGTGCAAGCGCTGATCTCGGCGCGCAGGGCATCGAGCGCCGCGGTTGCGTCATCGGTCCCCGACATGGTGCCGGTTTGCCAGCAATCCGGCCGCTGTCAATCGGCTCACGCCGACGCGATGCAACCGAACGGCCATCAAAGTGCAACACAACCGCAAAGCCCGGCCGCTATGACGGCGCCACCCGATGCCGCACAGGAGGACATCTTGCCCGACGCCGCTCCCGCTCCCACGCCCCGCCGCGCGCTGCTTGCCGGCCTGGTCGGCCTTGCCGCCGCCCCTGCTCTTGCCGCCGGCTCGACGCGCCTGCTCGAGACCGGCTCGACGCTGCTCTATCCGCTGTTCAATCTCTGGGTGGCGGCCTATTCGGCGAAGGTGCCGGGCGTGCAGATCACGACGCAGGGCACCGGCAGCGGCACCGGCATCGCGCAGGCGATCTCGGGCCTGGCGCAGATCGGCGCATCGGACGCCTACATGAGTGCCGCGCAGATGCGGAAGAATCCCGGGATCATGAACATCCCACTCGCGATCTCGTCGCAAATGGTGAACTACAATCTGCCCGGGATGAACGACAAGAACCTCAACTTCAGCGGCCCGGTGCTGGCCGGCATCTATTCCGGCAAGATCGCCATGTGGGACGATCCAGCGCTGGCCAAGCTCAACCCCGGCACCAAGTTACCCGACCAGCGTATCATCCCGGTGCATCGCGACGACGGCAGCGGCGATACCTTCATCTTCACCCAGTACCTTTCTGCCGCCAATTCCGCCTGGCAGACATCGGTCGGCTACGGCACCACGGTGAGCTGGCCGGCGGTGCAGGGTGGCATCGGCGCCGAGGGCAACCCCGGCATGGTCAACGCGCTGCGCGGCAACCCCTACGCGATCGGCTATGTCGGCATCAGCTTCAAGAAGGCGATCGCTCAGGACAAACTCGGCGAGGCGATGCTGGAGAACCGTTCCGGCAAGTTCGTGATGACGACGCCGGAGACAGTTGACGCCGCGGTCGCCGCGACGGCCGCGAAGACGCCGCCCGATGAGCGGATCAGCCTGATCTTCGCGCCCGGCGACAATTCCTATCCGATCATCAATTACGAATACGCGATCGTGAAGAAGCAGCAGCGGTCGAAGGACGTCGCCAGGGCGCTGAAGGATTTCCTCTCCTGGTGCATCGACCCGAACGGCGGCAGTGCCGCACACTTTATGCAGGCGGTGAGCTTCGTGCCGCTCCCCGCATCGATCGCGGCGCTCAGCAAGAAGCAGATCGATACGATTCAGTGATACGAACCGCGGAACCGCGTCAGAAGTGGCTCCATCCACCGGCCTCGAATTGCATCGCCGCGCCGTGCGCATCCCGCACTGTCACCCCAGGCGTGCCGGCGACGAAACGGCCGATGCGCGTCGCCGGCACGCCGGCCCGGTCGGCACCTGCTGACAGCGTTGCTTCCCCTTCGGGCGGCACCGCCATCAGCAGCTCGTAATCGTCGCCGCCGGTAAGGCAGGTGGCGAGCCATTCCGGTCCCGCCGCGCGCGCGGCCGGCGAGAGCGGGACCGCCGCAGCCTCGATTTCGGCGCCGATCCCCCCCGCCCGGCATAGATGGCCGAGGTCCTGCACCAGCCCGTCGGAGATGTCCAGCGCTGCCGCCGCTGCCTCCAGCGGAAAGCCCACGCGCGGACGCGGCAGGCGGTAGCGGCCGGCCAGGAACCCGTCGGGATCGGCCACCTCGCCCCGCAACGCCCGCAGCCCGAGCGCGCCATCGCCGATGGTGCCCGTCACCCAGACGCCATGCCCCGCCCTCGCCCCCGCCCGGCGCACTGCCTGACCCCGCGCGACGTGGCCGAGGATGGTGAGCGACAGCACCGCCGGGCCGTCGATCGCCGTGGTGTCGCCGCCGAGCAGTGCCAATCCAAACGCCGCCTGATCGGAGCCGAGACCGGCCGCCAATCCAGAAAACCACGCATCGCCCGCGTCGCGCGGCGCGGCGAGCGTCAGCAGGTAGCCGAGCGGCGCCGCCCCCATCGCGGCGAGGTCGGAGAGGTTCATCCGCAGCAGCTTGCGCCCGATCAGATCCGGCGGATCGTCGGGCAAGAAATGCACGCCCGCCACGATGGCATCGGCCGCAATCACCAGCTCCCGCCCTGGCGGTGGCGCGAACACCGCCGCGTCGTCGGCGAGATCGAGAGCGCCCGGCCCGGCGAGGGGGCGGAAGTGGCGGGCGATCAGATCGAACTCGCCCGGCAGGCCGGTCATCGCGCTTGCGGCAGCGCGAATTCGCCCGGCCGCATGGCGTGCGCGAGCCGGTCCAGCAGGCCGTTGACCAGGCGCGGCTCGTCGCCGGTGAAGAAGCCGTGCGCCACGTCGAGATACTCGTTGATCAGCACCCGCGAGGGCGCGCCGTCAGTCATCGACAGTTCGGCTGCCCCCGCCCGCAGCAGCGCGCGCAACACCGGATCGAGCCGACCGATCGGCCAGTCCGCCGGCAGCGCCTCGGCCAGCCTGCGGTCGATGTCGTCCTGGCGCAGCACCGCGACGCGCACGATGTGCGCGAACAGCGGCACCTGCGCGTCGGGCACCCGCCCTTCCTCGAAGCCGCCGGTGCCGGGCAGCTCGCCCAGGCGATGGCGGACGAACTGGTCGATCACGGTCTCGGCACTCTCGCCACCCTGCTCGCTCTGGAACAGCGCCTGCACGGCCGCGACTTGCGAGGCGGTGCGCGGCCGGCCGGGGGTGCCAGGTCGCGGCGCGGGCTTGGCCATTCAGCCGGCCCCCAGCCGCCGCGCTAGCGCCACCTGCGAGAGCGCCGCCGCCGCCGCCTCGGCGCCCTTGTTGTGGCCCGCCGGCCCCGACCGCGCCCGCGCCTGCTCGATGCAATCCACGGTCAGCAGGCCGGTGCCGAGGGCCAGACCGAATTGCAGCGCCACGCGCATCAGCCCGGCCATCGTCTCGCGGCAGATGTGTTCGTAATGATCGGTCTCGCCGCGCACGACGCAGCCGAGTGCCACGAACCCGTCGAAGTGCCGCGTGCCGCGAAGCACCAGCCGGATCGCCTGCGGCAGCTCGAAGGCACCGGCGACGTCCAGCGCCTCGAAGCTGGCGCCGGCCTCCCGCAGCAATGCCACGGCGGCCTCGCTCATGCCGTCCACCACGTCGCGGTAGTAAGGGGCACGTACCAGCAGCAGATGCGGCGGCGGACCCTCGACGCGGGGTGCGGCGGGACGCGGGGCGTCCTCGGTGCTCACTCGACTGCCACCTCCGGGATCGGGCGGCGGTCGATGATGTCGAGGCCGTAGCCCTCTAGCCCCACCACCTGCTGCTGCGTGTTCGACAGCAGCACCATCTCGTGCACGCCGAGATCGACCAAAATCTGCGCGCCCACGCCATAGTCGCGCAGCGGCAGGCGCGGTCGCGGGGTTGCTATCATCAGCCGCACCCGCTCGGCGATCGCGTCCGGCCGCGCGTCGCGCACCAGCACGGCGACCCCGCGCCCCGCCGCGGCGATGGCGCGCATCGCCCCATGCAGCAGACCTTGGTGCGGGCTGCCCAACACGTCGCTCACCAGATCGACCGCGTGCATCCGCACCAGCACCGGGTCGGGGCCGGAGAGGTCGCCCTTCACCAGCGCCACGTGCTCGGACTGGTCGAGCGTGTTCGCATACACGATCACCCGCCACGCGCCGCCGGCCACGTGCTCGATCGTTCCCTCCTGCACGCGGCGCAGCAGCCGCTCGGTGCGGCGGCGATGCCCAATCAGATCGGCGATGGTGCCGAGCTTGAGGTTGTGGCGCTGCGCAAAGGCGACGAGGTCGGGCAGCCGCGCCATGCTGCCGTCGTCGTTCATCACCTCGCAGATCACGCCGGCCGGGATCAGCCCCGCCAGCCGCGCGATATCGACCGCAGCCTCGGTATGCCCGGCGCGGATCAGCGTGCCGCCGTCGCGCGCCATCAGCGGAAATACGTGGCCAGGGGTCACGATGTCGTCGCGCCCGCATTCGGGGTTGATCGCGACCGCGACGGTATGCGCGCGGTCGTGCGCCGAGATGCCGGTGGTGACCCCGTCACGCGCCTCGATCGAGATCGTGAACGCGGTCTGGTGCCGCGTGCCGTTGGCAGGACTCATCAGCGAGAGGCCGAGCTTTTCCACCCGCGCCCGGGTCATCGCGAGGCAGATCAGGCCGCGCGCGTGGCGGGCCATGAAGTTGATCGCCGCCGGTGTCGCGAACTGCGCCGGGATCACCAGGTCACCCTCGTTCTCGCGGTCCTCGTCATCGACCAGGATGAACATCCGCCCGGCGCGCGCCTCCTCGATCAGCTCGGGGGCGGCGGCGAGATAGTCGTGCAGACTGGCCGTCTTCATGACGCCGCCCTCTTCATGAGCCGTCCGTGAGGCGGGCGACGTAGCGCGCCAGCATGTCGATCTCAAGATTGACCGGGTCCCCCGCCGCCAAACGGCCGAGCGTGGTGACGGCAGCGGTGTGCGGGATGATGTTGACGCCGAACAGGATGCCCTGCACGGCGTTGACCGTCAACGACACCCCGTCCACGGCAATGCTGCCCTTGACCGCGATGAAGCGCGCGAGCGCGTTCGGGGCGCGGAACAGCAGCCGCATCGAGCCGTTCTCGCGCGACGCAGAGACCAATTCGCCCAACCCGTCCACATGGCCCGAGACGATGTGGCCGCCGAGTTCGTCGCCCACCCGCAGCGAGCGTTCGAGGTTGACCCGCGTTCCGGGCCCCCAGTATCCGAGCGTGGTACGAGAGAGGGTTTCCGCCGAGACATCGGCGGCGAACTTATCAGGCCCGACCGCGACTACAGTCAAGCAGCAGCCGCCACAGGCGATCGATGCGCCGAGCGCGATCGAGCCGGTGTCGGACCAGGGAGTGCCGATGACGAGGCGCATGTCGTGCCCATCGCCCAGTGGCTCGATGCTCCGCACCTCGCCCAGTGCGCTGACGATGCCCGTGAACATTAGGCGAGCCGCCGCAGCTCGGTCAGCGTATCGGCGCCGACCGGGCGCTGTGCCTGGCGCACGAAGCGCGGCATGGCGGCGAGCGATGCGACGCCGAACGCCTGTGCCGCCGGCAGCCCGTCGCCACCGAGCACGGCGGGGGCGTGGAACCAAGCGATCCGGTCCACCAGATCGGCCCGCAGCAGGGCCGCCGCCAGCAGCGCGCCGCCCTCGACCAGAACCGAGGTCAGCCCCGCCTCGCCGAGCGAGAGCAGCGCCGAGGGAAGATCCACGCCCATCTTGGAGCCGGCGACCTCGATCGTGCTTACGCCGGCGGCCTGCAAGGCGCGCAGGCGGGCGGGGTCAGCGCCCTCGCGATGCAGCAGCCAAGTCGGGTGCTCGGTCGCGGTCGCGACCAGTTGCGCGGTCAACGGTGTGCGCAAGTGGCTATCGGCGACGATGCGCACGATCGGCACCGCGCGCATCTCCGGCATCCGGCAAGTGAGCAGCGGATCGTCAGCGACCACCGTGCCCACGCCCGCCATCACCGCGTCATGCCGGGCGCGCAGCGCGTGCGCCGCGCGCCGCGCCTCGGCGCCGGTTATCCAGCGGCTCTCGCCGCCATGCGTCGCGATCCGGCCATCGAGCGTGGAAGCGAGCTTGAGCGTGACCAGCGGCCGCCCCGAGGTCACGCGGCGGCGAAATCCCTCCGTCACCTCGCCCGCCGCTTCGCCGAGAACGTCCTCGACCATCTCGATCCCGGCCGCGCGCAGCCGGGCGACGCCACCGCCATCGACGCGCGGATCGGGGTCGCGCCCGGCGATCACCACGCGCGCGATCCCCGCCGCGATCAGCGCTTCGGTGCAGGGCGGCGTTTGGCCGTGATGGCAGCAGGGTTCGAGCGTGGCATAGGCCGTGGCCCCGCGCGCCGCCTCGCCCGCCATCGCCAACGCCAGCGCCTCGGCGTGCGGCCGGCCGCCCGGCGCGGTCACGGCACGGCCGACCACGCGGCCGTCCCGCACGATCACGCAGCCGACCGGGGGGTTGGGCCAGACCTGGCCCAGGCCCCGCCGCGCCAACGCGATCGCGGCGCGCATGTGGGCGTCGTCCATCGCGCTCATGTAGGGCCGTCGAGCTGCCCCAGGAAGGTCTCGAAATCCTTGGCCTCGCGGAAGTCGCGATAGACGCTGGCGAAACGGACATAGGCGACGGCGTCCACCTCCTTCAGCACTTCCATCACCTGCTCGCCGATTTGCTGGCTCGGGATGTCGGTCTCGCCGGAGGCTTCCAGGTTGCGCACGATGCCGTTGACGATGCGCTCGATCCGCTCCTCCTGCACTGGACGCTTGCGCAGCGCGGTTCGGATCGAGCGGGCGAGCTTGTCGCGATCGAACGGCACCCGGCGCCCGTCGCTCTTGATGACGGTGAGCTCGCGAAGCTGCACGCGCTCGATAGTGGTGAAACGCTGACCACAGCTCGGGCAGAAGCGGCGGCGGCGGATCGCCGCACCGTCCTCGGTGGGGCGGCTGTCCTTCACCTGGCTGTCGTCATGGCCGCAGAACGGGCAGCGCACGCGCCTCAGCGCCTCCCAGAAAGCGGGCCGGCATAGATCGGGAAGCGCGCGCACAGCGCCTGCACACGTGCCGCGACCGCCTGCTCGGCGGCTTCGTTGCGGCCGTCGTTGCTGCCGGCGAGACCGTCGAGCACCTCGGCGATCATGTGCCCGACTTCGCGGAACTCGGCGCTGCCGAAGCCGCGCGTGGTGGCGGCGGGCGAGCCGAGCCGGATGCCCGAGGTGATCGCAGGCTTCTCCGGGTCGAACGGGATCGCGTTCTTGTTGGCGGTGATCCGCGCCCGCTCCAGGCTTGCCTCCGCGGCCTTGCCGGTGGTGCGCTTGGGGCGAAGATCGACCAGCACGAGGTGGCAATCGGTGCCGCCGGTGACGATATCGCAGCCCTGCTCGCGCAAGGTCTCGCCGAGCACCCGCGCATTGGCCGCGACCGCTTCCTGATAGGCGCGGAACTCGGGCCGCAACGCCTCGCCGAAGGCCGCCGCCTTGGCGGCGATCACGTGCATCAGCGGCCCGCCTTGCAAACCGGGGAACACCGCGGAATTGAACTTCTTGCCGAGCTCGGGGTCGTTGCTCAGGATCATGCCGCCGCGGGGGCCGCGCAGCGTCTTGTGGGTGGTGGTGGTCACCACATGGGCGTGTGGCAGCGGGCTGGGGAAGGCGCCGGCCGCGACCAGGCCGGCGAAATGCGCCATGTCCACCATGAGCCACGCACCGATCTCGTCGGCCACGCGGCGGATGCGGGCAAAGTCGATCACCCGCGGATAGGCCGAGCCGCCGGCGATGATCAGCCGCGGCCGCTCGGCACGCGCGACGCGCTCCAGCTCCTCATAGTCGAGCCGCCCGTCCTCGCGCCGCACGCCGTAGTGGAGGGCGCGGAACCACTTGCCGGAGAGGCTGGGGGGCGCGCCGTGCGTCAGATGGCCGCCGGCGGCGAGGCTCATGCCCAGGATCGGATCGCCGGGCTTGAGCAGGGCGAGCATCACCGCCTGGTTCGCCTGCGCGCCCGAATGCGGCTGCACATTGGCGTATTCGCAGCCGAACAGCCGGCAAGCGCGTTCGATCGCGAGCCGCTCGGCGCGGTCGACCTCGGCGCAGCCGCCGTAGTAGCGCCGGCCTGGATAGCCCTCGGCGTATTTGTTGGTGAGCACGCTGCCCTGCGCCTCCAGCACTGCGGCGGAGACGATGTTTTCGCTCGCGATCAGCTCGATCGCGTCCTGCTGGCGAGTGAGCTCGGCCCCGATCGCGTCGGCCAGCTCGGGATCGGCCTCGGCGAGCGGGGCGGCGAAGAAGCGGTCAAGCGACGTTTGGCGGATCGGGTCCATCAGCGGCCTCGGCGGGCGGTGGGGCCGAGGCTCTAGCACGGAGGCGGGCGCGAACGGAACGGGCCGGCCCTTGGGTCAGCCCGTTCGACCATTTTCTGGCCTTCAACGATCGAACCGCCGCCTCGCTCAGGATCGAGTTGCTCCACGAGGTCGGGGGAGTTGCCATTTCTACCGTAGTGAGATGTCAGGTTTCACGATTTTTGGAGGCTTGGATGTCAAAACGCATCAGAACACAGCAGCGGTGGGATGAGCTGTATGGCCTTGCACAGCGGCGCCATACGTCCGGATGGACAGACTGAGAATCGGGAGTAAGAGTTCCAAAATTGGGTTGATAAGAACCCGGACCTGCAAGAAGCTAAGGCAATTGCGACGGCGCGCTCCGAATATCAGAAGATGGCGCACCCAAGACTATCAGGATGGCTGCCCCAGATACGAGCGTTGGCCCAGCAGAAAATGGACAAAGAGCCGCCAGGGACTACCCGACGGTTCAACCACGAATTTTTCAAGATTTGTCGTATTGCACTGGACCATAAGGTCTCGGTTTCAGCAGCTCTCCGGGAGGTCGCGTTTCGCCCGTGAGGTCGAGCCGCGCCTCGTGTTCTTGGAGCATTACGGCCAGCACCTTCGCGCGCTGGCCCAGCGTGTCGAGGTCGCGGACGGCGCGGTTCGTATCATGGGCTCGAAGGGCGGTTTGCTCCGAACGTTCGCCGCCTCGGGCGTAAAATCGGCTACACTCGGCGTTCGCAGTTCTGTTCTGAATTGGCGGAGGGGATGTCCGCCAACAGTGCCGAAATGTGATGCTAGATCAGGCGCTTACGGTTGGCATCCTCAGCCATCCACAAGCCATCTCACGATCCTGCGCGGGATGGTGGCGCACGGCTGCGCACAGATTATTGACGCCCCCCGCCCGGCTTGCGCCCGGCACCCGCCGGCTTCTTCCCGGCGTCGGATCCCGACGGTGACCAGCGCGGTTGCGCCGCATCGCTTCGCGATGGTCCACCGGCGCTGCGCGCCGCATCGGCCTCCTCGGCGTCCAGCCCGCGCTCGACCAGCCGGCGGATGGCCACGCTATCTTTCTTGATCCGGCTGGCGAACATGAACTCGTCCACCCGCTCCCACAGGGAGGCGGGCAGAGAGATCGTTTTGCGCGTATCTCGCCTGCGGGGCCCTGCTCGCGGGCACACTCGCGTTCGCGCCTCTCGCACAGGCGCAGCAGACCGGCGGTGCCACCGGGACCACCTCCGGTCCGGCGTCGGGCAAGACGTCGGGCAAGTGGGTTACCCACAACTCCGCGCTTGGCGGCAATCCGGCCGCCGGAAACGGCACTGGCAGCACGATTGGCGGCGCGCCCGGCCAGCCCGCCAAGGCCGGCTCGGAAGCGGGGCCGGCGCCAAAGAAGGGCGCGTCTGGCACTACAGCCACCAAGCAATGATCCTGCGCCGCCTACCGCCGCCCCGGCTCGAACAATTTCGCCTGCTGATCGGTGATGTGCGTGCCGGGCACTGGGGGTCTCTTCTCGGGAGTTGAGGACCCCGGCAGTCCGACACGTCGTCACGAAGTCGCAGGCAGGCCTCCTGTCGGGAACCGCGCCGGCGACAATCCATCCTAATTGACGCCCCCAACCACCCTGATTGTCGCCGCGCACTCGAGGCTTACGACAGGAGGTCGAGGGGCGGTCGACGGCCGGGCGCAACATACGGAACAGGAGATTTTGCGCGTGCATAACTCAGCTACTCCGGTCCCGGAAACGAAGCCTCTTTAAGGGCTGACCGGCACCGACACCCGTCTTGTGTTCTGCCACCCATGCCTCGGCCGCCTCAGCAGTGGGGAAACCGCGAACGATCGTCGGGTGACTGCCCGGTATGACGACTTCCACGCCAAACGCTCCCGCTTCCGCTGGCAGCACGCGGTAAGTCGCGTCGGCGTGGGGGTGGGGTTCGGGGGGCCGCCGTCTCGGCATCTCCTTTCAATATGCCATCGGGGATGCAAGCCTACCAGCCGCGCCGGCTGGCAACCGGGGCGGTTCGCGTTCGTTCTGAGGCTTTCCCGCTCAGGATCACCCTGCCCGATGCCCGTCACTCACGTCCTCGCACCGCTAGCTTGCCTGCTGGCCGCCGGATGCGCCGACCGTTCCGCGGCGAATGCGCCGCCCAGTGCCGGAACCCCCGCGCCCGCTGCAACCAGTCCGACCGGCTGGACGCCATAACGTATGGCGGTGGAAGGGAGCGCGCCCCACTCTCGCCACACCTACCGCGAGCTGGCGCCGGAGATGCGCCCGCAAGACCCGACGCTGGACGGCCAGGGCTGGATATTCGAGACACTGGAGCACGGCGGCGAGTATCCCGACACAATGCCGCAGGCCATCCGGGCCACCGATGCCGAGGGCCGGTCTTGCATTTATGTCCCCATCAAGGTTGAAGGGCGCGTGGTGGATAGCCACGGGTTCACCCTGCGGCGAGAGGAGTGAGCGGCCCCCCTGATCGCGCTACCTGCGCCTCCCTGCACCCGCCAGCCCCAGCAGCCCGACCGCCAGCAGCGGCAGCGCCGCCGGCTTAGGCAACGTTGCCGGCCCGCCATCCGCCGGCCTGTATGTGTAGGCGACGCTCAGCGTAAGATCGGCGGTGGCGAAATAGCCTGGTATCTTCGTCAAAAGACACCGTCTCGGCCCAGACATCCCAATCCGGGCCGCCGGCGTCAGCGAGCGGCACATCGCCGGCGACGGTGAATGGGCCGGCGCCGCCGGAGGGCGTGGCATGACGCCCCGCCCGTTCGCGCCGCCGGCCCCGCTGCCGTGGCGCGGCGGCCCCACGCCGCCCAAGCCGAAGCCGCCGCCGGGATGATCGGCACGCTGCCCGCCTGCTACAGCCGCCTCGGCTCGCCACCCGGGGGGGTTCTGCATTCACACCGACCCAAGTAGCCGGCGCCCCCTCGTATTCTTCCGCCAACAGACGGCGAGGAGGCCAAGCAGGCCGGACGCAAGCAGCGGCAGCGAGGCCGGCCCAGGGATGGGCGTTGGAGATCCGATACCGCCCGAAAAGTTCAAGTCGATCTTGATAGAGCCTGGGTTTAGAGGCTGTTGCGACACGTCGAACTGCAGAAAGTTGCTCCCGAAAAGGACCGGCGTCTTCAAAATGGTCGTCGAGTTCGGATCCTCAACCGCTCCTACAATTCGCGAAGCGGTCAAGTCGGTGATTTTGATGACGGATTGACTTGGGAAAATATCGGCAGACTGGTCTAAGTTCTGAAGGATGACCATCGTGTCGCCGATGCCTAATGGGAAAATCTGCTCGCCAAATGGTTCGATGTTGAATGGCGGCGGCACGATGAAATTGCCGTTGAAGGCAACTGTCTGGGGGTTCGGCGAGAGGAGTTGAACGTTGACCTGGTCGCCGTCCCAATCGGCCGCGCGACCTGCGCCACCGGCCAGAATCAATCCGGTAACGAACGCCGGGAACACCAAGCTGATCTTCATTATGCAACCCTTTCCTCGACGACGGTTGTGTGGGCGCACTGTTCGCCAGCGTGCGCGTCTAGGTCAGGCGGTGCCGCGCGGCGAGCAGCGTGACGAAGCCCAGCGGCAGCGCCAGCAGCCCGAGGCTGGACGGTTCCGGAACCGCAGCGCCTGGGATGTCGAGCGTGAAGCTGCCACTCGACCACGTCCAGACGTAAGTGCCGGGCGTCACGCCGAGGCTGCTGAAGGTCTGGTTGTCGTAGGTCGAACTGCCCGACAGGGCGCTGCCGGAGACGTAGCCCCTTGGCACGCCAAGAAGGTCGAGATTGGTAATGGGGGCGGAAAGGGTGGTGATGTCTCCGCTGCCGCTGCTGGCAGAGGTCTGGCCCCCGCTGCCGAAGGTTGGTGGCCTTGTGAATCCGGTGTAAGCGTCTTCTGGCTCGAAACTCGCAGGCCCGGTAGCTATAAAACCTAGGCTCGGCTCAATTGCGGCAGAGTCGGCTGCGATTCTTGCGAAACTCAGGCCGGCCGTGTCGGGGGCCGGCATCTCGACAACCCTTTCCCCCAGCGGGTTCGCCCGGTAAGCGAGCGGCGCGCCAATCGACCCGCTTACGGTCAAAACGAAGGCGTTGGTGGGCATGTGCATCAGTTCCGGCGGGCGGTCGCTAATGGTGCTCGCCGCGGCCTGCGCGATGGGGACCAGAGCAACAGCCATCAGAAAATACCGCATTTTCCCAAATCGATCTTATCCATGCGCCGATTTTACAGGAGAAATCCTGCGCACCGATGCCGAATTCGGTGCCGGTCGCCGCAGCCGGATTAGGTGGCCGGCTTCAGCACCCTTGGCCGGTGCGCCTGCCACTTGGCGTTGACGCGCCACGCGGCCAGCCCTACCAGCCGCCCCGGCCACCACCGGGGCGGTTCTGCGTTGGCGTCCTGGCAGGAGGATCAGCCCGTGAAAATCACTCAATCCCGCACCTTTCGGGAGCTCTCGGAACACGATCGCCCGCAAGACCCGGCGCTCGACGGACGGGGCTGGACGTTTGAGACGCTGGAGCACGGCGGCGATTATCCCGACACGATGCCGCAGGCGATTCGTGCCACCGACGCGCAGGGGCGCTCCTGCACCTACCTTCCGGTCAAGATCGATGGCCGCGTGGTGGACAGCCTCGGCTTCGCCCTGAGCTAATCGCCTGTAACCAGCCGGAATGAGGCGGGCCTGACCGCCTCGGAAATTGCGTAGCTCGGCCCATCTTTTTCCCCTCCTGTTCCCCCGCTAAAGCTAAATGGGTGCGTGCACCCGCCGCCCTTCCACCTCGCCCATCGCTTGTCCGAATGGCCGGATTGCTCGCTTGAGCTGCGCTGCTGCAAGGGCGTGGTGCTCTACCCGGTGCGGCTGCTCGCGACGAAGGGCGGCAACCGGACGTTCGAGGCGGTCCTAGCCCGGCTGCGGTGTCACCGCTGCGGCGGCCGGCCGGCGCCGGTCTATCTCTGCGCCGGGCATCGCCAGCATGTCGGCGGGGCGGCGCCCGATTGGGCGATCGAACTGGTGCCGGAGCCGCCGTGATCGATCCGCGCAAGCGACTGGCAAGTCTGAAGAAGCTCGGCGCCCGATCACTCAAACGTGTGTTAGTAGGTCAGCCGGGAACACGTTCGCAGGCATTTCCTGACCTGCCAAGCGCTTGTCAGTCGATGCTGCCCCCTTGAGCGCCGGCAGAATGCCGCGACGAACTTGGCGGAGTCCTTTTTTGTTCGCTGGCTCGTCCGAATCCTCTCGGGCATGGCACAACGACCTATCTGGCGCGGCCAACTGCGGCTGGCGCTCGTCTCTTGTCCTGTGGCGCTTTACAACGCGCGCCACGATCGATCCGCAATCCGCTTCAATATGATCAATCCTGAAACGGGAAATCGGATCAGGATGGTCACGCAGGATGGCGAGACGGGACAGGAACTCGAACGCCGCAATCTGGTGAAGGGCTACGAGTTCAAGAAGAACCACTACCTCATCGTCACCGATGATGATCTCGACCGCATCAAGGTCGAGAGCTCGTCTGTGATGACAGTCGAAAAGTTCGTCGATGCGGGTTCCATCGACCCGATGTACTACGACGCGAGCTACTTCCTTGCCCCGGACGGAAAGGGGAGCGAGGACGTGTATGCCGTGCTTCGGGAGGCGATCAGCAAGACCGGCATGGTGGCGCTGTCGCGGGTCGTCATTTCTCAGCGCGAGCGAACCATAGCCCTGCGCCCGATGGGGGCAGGACTCATGGCGCACACGCTGCACGAAGAGCGGGACTTGAACAGCCCGAAGGAGCTTTTCGAGGATGCCGCGCAGCTCAAAACAGACCCGGAAATGGTCGCGCTTGCGACGCAGCTGATTGAGCGGCAGTCCGGGCACTATGACCCGTCAGACATCGAGGACCGCTACGAGACCCGCTTGCGGGCGATGCTGTACGCCAAGCTAAAAGGCGAGGGCATCGACATGCAGGACGAGGCGCCCGCGGCAGACCGCGGCAACGTCATCGACTTGATGGCGGCGCTGAAGAAGAGCCTGGGGCAGACGGCGGAAGCGCCGAAGGCGGCAGCAAAGACGGCTCCGGTCAAGCCTGCCAAGGAGCCGGCGCAAGGCGGCAAGAAACCTGCCGCTCAGGCCGCCACCAAGGCCACCGGCAAGCGCGCCTGATCGGTCTCCTCCCAGCGTTCCAGCCGGACCAGACGCCCTTCTTCCTCCAGGCAAACGACGCAGTAGAGGTCGTCCGGGGCGATCAGATGGCCCACCTCATGGTCCCCGAGACCACACTCGGGGCATTGGAAATGCCAATACGGCGCTTGGGCATTGGGCATCCTCGCCTCCTGGCAGGTTGATCCGCTCGACGTATCGAGGTGCGGCCGAGTCGGGCAACTCAGGGACGCGATTCACGACGCACGCCAACGCGCTGCTGGCGCCGATCCACAGCCGGATGCCGGTGGTGATCGAGCCGGCAGACTGGCAGGCGTAACTTGGCGAGGCCGAGGGCGATGCGACCGCGCTGCTGCGGCCGGCCGGTGAGGACGTGCTGCGGCCGTGGCCGGTCAGCCCGCGAGTCAACGCGGTGCGGAATAACGACGCGAGTCTGATCGAGCCGATCGAAGCTCTGGACTAGCTCAACTTGGACGTGCAATCTGAGGTCATGGCCGCGGGGGGGACGACCTGCCGAAAGACTGCCAATTGGCCTTTGCCGAGGGCGCGATGCAGCGTGCTTGCGGGCTCCTCGCCCAACAGGCCGAGAGCCTCGCCGGAGAGATCGAGCGCGGCGAGATCGACGATCGCGGCGGAACCGACGCGCTGCGTCTACTCCCGCGCTTGGTCCGCGTCGTCAACCTGCCAAACCAAGCGGCATGCCTAACTGTGCGTGCAATCAGGTCCTGCTCGCGCGGCGCGCATAGAGCCGAGTGACAGCGATTGTGCTTGCGCAAGCATCGTTCGCGAGGGCGGTAAGGCGGTTGCCGCCGGGCTGGCGCCGCTGGACCTGCGCCGCGGCGTCGACAAGGCCGTGACGGCCCTAGTCGAGGAGCTTCGACGCCGCTCCAAGACGATCACCACCGAGGCAGAGACGGCGCAGGTCGGCACGATCAGCGCAAACGGTGAGACCGAGATCGGCCGGTTGATCGCGCAGGCTATGCAGAAGGTCGGCAACGAGCGGGTCATCACCGTCGAGGAAGCGAAGGGAATGAACACCGAGCTGGAGGTCGTCGATGGCATGCAGCTCGACCGCGGCTATCTCAGTCCCTACTTCATCACTCAAGCCGAGAAGATGCTGGTCGAACTGGCCGACCCCTATGTGCTGATTTACGAGAAGAAGCTGGCTGGCCTGCAGGCGCTTCTTCCCTTGCTTGAAAGCGTCATCCAGGCAGGGGCACCGCTGCTGATCATTGCCGAGGACGTGGAGGGCGAGGCGCTCGCCACCCTGGTGGTCAACAAGCTGCGCGGCGGCCTGAAGGTCGCGGCGGTGAAGGCGCCGGGCTTCGGCGATCGCCGCAAGGCGATGCTGGAGGATATCGCGATCCTGACCGGCGGCCAGGTGATCTCCGAGGATCTCGGCATCAACCTCGAGACCGTCACGCTCAACATGCTCGGCAGGGCCAAGAAGGTCCTGATCGAGAAGGAGAACACGACAATCGTCGAGGGTTCCGGCAAGAAGGAGGACATCAAGGGTCGCTGCAACCAGATCCGGGCGCAGATCGAGGAGGCCACCTCCGACTACGACCGCGAGAAGCTGCAGGAGCGGCTGGCCAAGCTCGCCGGCGGCGTCGCGGTGATCCGTGTCGGCGGCGCGAGCGAAGTCGAGGTGAAGGAGCGCAAGGATCGCGTCGACGACGCGCTGCATGCGACCCGGGCGGCGGTCGAGGAGGGCATCGTGCCGGGCGGCGGCGTCGCGCTGGCACGCGCCGGCCAGATCCTTGCCAAGCTGAAGGCCGACAACGACGACCAGCGCGTCGGTATCGACATTGTCCGCAAGGCGATCCTGACGCCGCTGCGCCACATCGCCGAGAACGCCGGTGAGGACGGCGCCGTGGTCTCCGGCAAGGTGCTTGACAAGGACGAGTACAACTGGGGCTTCGACGCGCAGCTGGGCGAGTTCAAGGACCTGGTGAGGGCCGGCATCATCGACCCGACCAAGGTCGTGCGGGTTGCCTTGCAGAACGCGGCATCCGTAGCGGGCTTGCTGATTACGACCGAGGCAATGGTGTCCGAACGGCCGAACAAGGCAGCGGGTAACAGCATGCCGGGCCGAGGCAGCATGGGGGGCGACATGGATTTCTGATCCCCCCGGCCCCTGTGCTCGCTCTTGCCGACTTTTCGGTGGCCCGGTACCCGAAAGCCATTGACTTAACCGGGCCAGCTCGCGCGGGCCGTCTTTGGGGGTTTGACGCGCCTGTTACGCCAGAGATGCAGTGCCTGGAGAGTGGGTGCAAACGACGCCCATGAAGGACATCGATGATGAATACCACACCCAACGTGGCTTCTACTCTTGATGGGACCGTTGTGCGCTTCGAAGTCCGCGAGGGCATCCGCCGGATCAGCTGCGCCGTGTTAGGCGAGGCATTGGAGGCCGCATCAGGCCTGACCGCTCCATCAACGGTGGCGCTGCGGCGAGGATCCTTCGACCGGTTCCGTACGCTGATCGACGCGGCGGCGAAGCTGAAATCGAGGACGCTGCCATCGGAATTCATCGGTCCAATCGTCCTCACCGGTGACGACCTGCGTTCGATGCCGCCCCAGACCGGGGTGCCGCCTTTCGGCAGCTCCGCCCGGGGTCGGACTTGGCCTGCCTCCGCCATTGACGGCGTGCTGACATCGTCAGCGACGATGTCCGGCGATGCTGCCTCACTCGGACCCGTGTCGCAACGCTCACTGCCGCCCCCTCGCAGGCGCCCTTGAAGCTGCCCGCGATGGAATGGCTGTTGCCAGAAATTCTCCTGACCGCGATCGCTACGCATCTGATCACGTCGTTTGCGCAGACGCTGATGCATTACAAGCTTGGCCACCACCCCATGGGAGGCCATTTCTTCCGTAATCACATCAATTTCCATCACGTCTATTACTCCAAAGATCACCTTGTGTCGCCGGTCTATCTGGGAAACGAAGGCAACAACACGCCATTCTTCCTCATTCCCATGGTTCTGATCGGTGCGTGCGCGTTCTTTCTATTGCCGTTGCCCCTGTTTATCGTCGGGGTGGCCGTTTGCGCGGCCTCGTTCTACACGCACGTGTTTTTCGACAAGGAATATCATGTGGAGGCGTCGCGGTTTGAGCGCCTCGCGTGGTTCCGGCGCAAGCGGGAGCTGCACTTTGTTCACCATCGGCATGCCAACTGCAATTTCGCGGTGATCGACTTCTTCTGGGACAGGCTTCTGGGCACCTACAGGAAACCCGGCGCCGACGTTCAGCGTCTGGACAAAAGCCTCGCCACCATCCGCGATCGTTGAATTGCGCGCCGGTTGCGCGGGCGGAGCCGGCGGCCGGTTCGCCACTTGTGCCGGCCCGCGCGTTGACACCTGCGCACGCAAGCACGAGGTAAGGTAGAGGTGCTTCACCTACGCTGGCAGCATCGATCCTTTCTAACCCCTGGATGTCGTCGAGGCGGACATGGATGACCTCCGCCCGCAAGGTGGATACGCAGGAGGCCGAAGCGGCGCGGCTCCGCGACCTCCTGGCCGCGAGCGAGGCGCGCCACGCGCTCATCCTGGAGAGCGCGACCGACTACGCCATCATTACCACAGACCTGGTCGGACGCATCACCGGCTGGAACATAGGCGCACACAATGTGCTGGGCTGGCAGGAGGCGGAGGCGTTGGGCCAACCCGCGCGCTTGTTCTTCACGCCTGAGGACCGCGCCGCCGAGGTGCCCGAGAAGGAGATGGAGAGGGTCCGCACGCAGGGCCGGGCTTCGGACGACCGCTGGCATTTGAGGCGCGACGGCTCGCGGTTTTGGGCGTCGGGGCTGATGATGCCCCTGCGGCACGAGCGCGGGCAGCTCCAGGGCTACTTCAAGATGCTGCGCGACCGTACGGAGCAGCGCCGGGCCGAGGAGGCGCTGCGGGCCGCTGCGGCCGAGAAGGATCTGCTGGTGGCCGAGGTGCACCATCGCGTGCGCAATAGCCTGCAGCTCGTGCAGAACCTGCTCACTCTGCAGGCCCGCGCGGCAGAGGATGCGGCGACTGCGACGCAGCTCGGGGAGAGTGCCGGGCGGGTGCAAACCATCGCTGCCATCCACGAGCAGCTCTATCGCAGCGGTGCGGCGTTGGACGCTGACGGCGCGCGTGACGGAGTTGGAAGGGGCAGGAGCCCAGGGAGGGTTGCCATGATGGTCGCGGTCCGCCGGTGCGGCGTTGTCGGGCCGGCTGGTCCGGCAAGGGCGCGAGCATTCCGTCGTGCGGCCGGCGCCTTGCTTCTGTTGCTGATCGCGGCTGCGGTTGCATGTGCGAGCCTGCCGGATGCGGCGGCGGCAGCGGAGCAATCCAAGTCCGCATCGCCCATGGCGGCGCGCATCAAGGCGCTGATCCCAGATTTGGAAGCCCAGATCACGCGCGGGATGAAGGCATTCGACGTGCCCGGCCTTGCCATCGGCATCGTCACCGGCGACCGGCTGGTGTACGCCAAAGGCTTTGGCGTGCGCAGCAAAAGCGGCGGCGAGCCGGTCGATACGCGCGCCGTGTTCCAGATCGGCTCGGTCACCAAGGGATTCCTCGCCACGACGATGGCCATCGCCGTCGATCAGGGCAAGTTCAAATGGGACGATCGGGTGATCAACCTGTATCCGGATTTCCGGCTCAAAGACCCGTGGGTCACACGTGAGTTCCGGATGTTCGACCTCATGGCGCAACGCTCGGGACTGCCGCCCTATGTCAACGACATTTGGGCAACGTTCGGCTTCGACGCGCCGGCGCTGATCCGCTCCTTGCGGAATGTCGAGCCGGTGTCGAGCTTCCGCACAACCTTCGCCTACATCAACATCACGGAACTGCTGGCGGGGCGGATCGTGGCAGAGCGGGACGGCTTGCCGGATTGGAACGACGTCGTTCAGAAGTCAGATCCTCAATCCGCTGGGCATGACGGAAACGACCTACAGTGCGGAGGCGATCGAGGCCGCAGCCGACCACGCCCAAGGTTATCGATATACGCCGGACGGCTCGATCGAGGTGCCATTTACACAGTTGTTCCCCTACGCCATTGGGGCTACGGGCGACATCAACTCCAGCGTCGAAGACATGGCTCACTGGCTCCGATTGCAGCTCGGGAAGGGCAGCTTCGAGGGCCGGCGGGTCGTGTCGCCTGAGAATCTCGCTGTCACACGCACGCCAAAGGTCACGATCACCGACAAGGTCTCGTACGCGATGGGCTGGCTGGTCTCCCAGACGCCAAACGGCAGCGTCACCTGGCACCCGGGCGGGACGCTAGGGTTCGGCGCCTATCTCGGCTTGCTGCTCGATCGGGATGTCGGCGCGATCGTTCTCACCAATGAGGCCGGCACAAACTTCCCCGACGCGCTTGGCGCGTGGACGCTGGATCGCCTCCTTGGCAACCCGGCGCATGACGACACAGCGGCGATGCTGAAGACGGTCGAGGCGAGATTTTTGGACAATACGAAGACCTACGCCAAGCCCGCGGACCCGCGGCCATTTCCGCCACTCCCGCCGCTTGCCGGCAGCTTCACCAGTCCGAGCTTCGGCAAGGCCGTCCTGCGGCCGCAGGGTGACGCGCTGATGTTCAAGCTTCTGGCGACCGGTGCCGAACTGAAGCTGGAGCCCTGGAATGGCGATGTCTTTACCATTCGGCTAGTGCCAAGCGGCCGGTTCGCTGCCGTGGTCGAGACCTTCGGCGATACCCCGTTGGGATTCGCGCAATTTCAGATGGACCGGGCCGGAAAGCTGGGGGAGCTGCGCCTCTCATTCGATGCGCAGAACTTCGAGTTTAATGGGCAGGTCTTCGAGTTCAGTCGTGACGCGAAGAAGACTACGAAGTGAGCGGAACGTCCCGGCGCGCTGCGGCTGCGCGGGCCGTTCGGGGGCGCGGCGCGGGCGGACGCATTGATCCCGTCGATCGTCCGTGGTTAACTAATTTCTTATGCGGAACACAAGCCATCAGAAATGACCTCGCTTTCCGATCTCAGACGCCTGTCGCATGAGGAGAAGGACGCGCTTATCCTTGCACCGTGGGTACAGGTTCAGGGGCTTACGGCGCGCGTGACGGAGTTGGAAGGGGCAGGAGCCCAGGGAGGGTTGCCATGATGGTCGCGGTCCGCCGGTGCGGCGTTGTCGGGCCGGCTGGTCCGGCAAGGGCGCGAGCATTCCGTCGTGCGGCCGGCGCCTTGCTTCTGTTGCTGATCGCGGCTGCGGTTGCATGTGCGAGCCTGCCGGATGCGGCGGCGGCAGCGGAGCAATCCAAGTCCGCATCGCCCATGGCGGCGCGCATCAAGGCGCTGATCCCAGATTTGGAAGCCCAGATCACGCGCGGGATGAAGGCATTCGACGTGCCCGGCCTTGCCATCGGCATCGTCACCGGCGACCGGCTGGTGTACGCCAAAGGCTTTGGCGTGCGCAGCAAAAGCGGCGGCGAGCCGGTCGATACGCGCGCCGTGTTCCAGATCGGCTCGGTCACCAAGGGATTCCTCGCCACGACGATGGCCATCGCCGTCGATCAGGGCAAGTTCAAATGGGACGATCGGGTGATCAACCTGTATCCGGGTTTCCGGCTCAAAGACCCGTGGGTCACACGTGAGTTCCGAATGTTCGACCTCATGGCGCAGCGCTCGGGACTGCCGCCCTATGTCAACGACACCTGGGCAACATTCGGCT
>CAVWFK010000017.1:0-88512 GCA_963754235.1 uncultured Alphaproteobacteria bacterium
TCCCATCTGTCGTGATGGTCCCTTTGACTGGTCCATCCTTGCCAAAATTGATATCAAGATTGTATGTGATAGGTGATGCCTCTACGCCCATTGGTGCGACGAGAAAAGATATGGCAGCCGCCGTAATCAGACCACCCACTCGCCCCGCTAAACTGCCGCTTTTCCGCATACTTTTAAATGACATTGTTATTTCAGTCATTTTTGTCCCCCACAAAACTCTCTCTCTACCGAATTCCCCAGATGGACGACCGGATTAGCCGTTACGAGGGCAACGTAGAACCTGATCCGCTCGTGTTGCAGCGGTGAAATCGCATGGAAGCCGGCCGGAGCCGTTCCAACGGCCCGATGGCGTCCCCGTGGACGAATATTCGGCCCGCGAGCCGGCGTCGAGGCGCACGTCTCCCGCCGGGAAGTGGACCTGCCAGGAACGAGGCCACCCCCGACAGAAAAGTCCACATTGACCATGATGGCCTGACCATAGCCGTCCCTTTCAAATTAGGACACCACCCGGCGGCCGAGGATTGGCGCCAGCTCGCCGATGCGGTGGTTGCGATGGTGGGGCTGCTCGAGCGGGCCGCCTCGGCCGCGGGGGCGTCGTCGTGAGGGGCGAGCCCGAGCGGGAGCCTGAGCCCGTGCCGGTCAATTCGGTCGAGCTGGCGCTACGCCTGCTGCTGGCCATCGCGGAGGATCCGAAAGTCTGCGGTTCGCACCGGATCGCGGCGCGGCGCCACCTCCGGCGGCTGGAGCGGCAGGCGGCATCGGATTCCGATGGAGACCACGTCTCGGCCGCTCGCGGCCCCGAGGAACGGCAGGGGATGGACGGGTGAGCGAAGCCGAAGCACGGGGCAGCGCTCGCATGCTGCGGGCGGCGCTGGCGGCCGCCGATCATGCTGCCGCGGCGGCGATGGCCGGGATCCATCCAGCCCCGATGCGATCATGGCGATACCGTTTCGAGACAGCCCCTGAGCTCGACTTTCCGCATTTTAGGCAGCGAGGCATAGAAGTCTCCACGAATCGATTTAGCAAGGCGAGAGGAATTAGCACGCGTCGGTATCAGGCCGGGAGGTGGTTAAATCGTGCGGCGACCAAAGCACGCGTCGCACGGCTGCGATGGCGTCGCTGAAGGTTTGTTGGCATTTGTTGTACCAAGCCGCCGGATGGGGGCGAACGGTGGTGTTGGGTGTTTGCATCATCTGATGCGCCCAGACGCTCACCAGAGAATAGAGTCCGAGCAGCGCTGGAGTAGTCCGCAGGATGGCCAGATCCGACCACTGCCGCTGCGTCTCGACACCCAGGTGTTCGCGCGCCTCTTGAAAGGTTGTCTCGATCCGCCAGCGGGACACAAAGCGACCGAGGATCGCCTCGGGTTCAAGATCGAGATCGGTGCAAAGAAATGCCTGTGCATCACGCCGGCCGGACGGATCGCGCACCAGTACCCAGCGGATCGGAGCCGGCGGCAAGCCGCTATGGTACCAGACCGCGGTGTCGGAGACATACTCCAGCTTGCGGGTCTGTCCGCCGTACCACTCGGCCAGTATGACGGATGTCCAGACGGTCTTCGGATCGGCCAGCACGGCGCTGAGCTTGGGCAGGCGTTTGCCTTTCAGCGGCGGCCGGCCGATTTGGGCGGGCCGGCGTTTGGGAGCCGGTTCGAACAGGCTGGCATCAAGGCGCAGTCTTGCGATCAAGCAGACATGGCGGCGCACCGCGGCGATCAGTTCCAAGGCGGCGAAACTGCTGTCGGCGACGATAACCACGCGGCGATCCCGCAGCCAGCGTTTGATTTGTAATATCGCCTGACGCGCCCAGTCGGTCAGGGCCTTGTGCCGCCTCCCTTGGCCCTCGCTCCAGCGGGCCGATGGCGCCAGCACGGTCAGGAACGGCAGCGCCCAGCGCCGGCCCGCGAACGGGACTGGCAGCATCATCGCCAGCGACAACCAGCGCAAACCGCTGGTCTTGATGAAGTGGCCATGTGACGATCGCACCGGGTCGCGATAGACCCCGCGCGCCTTGATTTTGCCGCCCCAACGCCGCTCGATGGTATCGTCGATCCCGATCACCACTTCGCCGCTGGGTGACAGCACGGCCAGAAGATGGAGCAACAACCTGCGCGCCACGTCACGTGCATCCCAGCGTGCCCGGTTGAGCGCTTCGTGGTAGCGGCCGAAGCCGGGTTGGTCGGCCAGCCCCATGACCCGCAATGCCTGGGTAACGGTGCGCTTGCCAGGGGCCAGGACGGCGCCGGAGACCAGCACCAGAATATGGTTCCAGACCGGCGCGGTGAAGCACGGGCGGAAAATTGCCAGCCAGGATACAAGGATTGCCGGCACGGGCGGCCGGGCGGTTACGGATTCGGTGCGATCGGGTGTCATCGCAGCCGTAGAATCGAGTCGGCCCCGTCGTGCAAGAGTCCCCCAAGATGCGCGGGCGGAGTTGGCAGCCATGGCCCGCGACACCGCTCCCTGGCACCGCCTATGGTTCGTGGCGATGGGCGACCCGATCATTCGGCGTATCGAGCGCTTCCGATGCTCCAGAGGGGCCTTGTTCGCGGAACGCCGTAACCGCGGCTACACGCTTTTTAGTGCCCACTCCGGTGCGCCGGTCGCGCGCCTGCGGCCAACCGGGCCCGAAGGCAGTTTCGAAGTGCCCTACTGGTCGCTCTGGAAGAACCGATGGGCCCCTACGGGCCCGTTCGGACGCACCGTCCTGTCAATCGATGACGCGCTTCGCTTTATCGCCTATGAGGATATCTTCTGGGCCATCGGATGAACGTCCAGACCCGCCGAAAATGCGGAAAGTCGAGCTGAGAGCGAACTACGATCAGCTACGAAGGGGCCAAATCGACGACTATCCGGGGTATCGACGACTATCCGGGGTATCCCGGTGTATATGAATTTCCGCGTCTTGGGAGCGCAATTGCCGGGAAGGTGCTGCCGGGATGAGCGGACACCGCCGCCCGTTGTCACACTGCCGAGCGGGGTGCAGGAACCCGTCGAATGCGACGGCGGCCGCTCACGTGTGGCTCCGGCAGACGCAATGAGCGCGGCATTGATCGCGTAAGGATGAGCTGGAATGTCTGGAACGCCTTTACGATCTGCTTTGCTCGCGCTCACCTCGGCCAGGCACGGCTTTGCAGACATGCGGTCCGTTTGCTCGGGGCAAAATCGCTTCACTCGCTTTGTCTTTGGCGTCCCAGCATGGTTCGCCATTATGTGTTACGGCCTTGTGGCTGGGCCCACATCCGCCTTCGCCCAATCCGTGCTGCCGACCACCCTGTATCCTGTCGGGATGACACAGGTGGAATATGTCGACTCGGCCGATGGTAGACCTCTGGACTACATGTTGATCTACCCGGCCGCTCCGGTTACCACCGCCGCTCCTTTCAGAGTGTTTTTGTCCACCAATTTGCATTTGTACAAGGACTCGCCGATTGTAGTCGATGGGCTGAAGCATCCGCTGGTCATGTTCTCGCATGGGGCCGGCGGGAACGGCTCAGGCTATGCCTGGTTCGGTGAATACCTCGCGTCGCACGGCTATCTCGTCGCCATGGCTTACCACTATCGGGCCAATACGTTTGATTCGAGCGCGCTGTATGTGCGCAACAGGCTTTGGCAGCGACCGCGCGATATCAGCCTGGACATCACTCATCTACTCCAGGACAAGGCCTGGGGCTCACACATCGACCCAAATCAGATTGGCGTAGCGGGGCATTCGCAAGGAGGATTTACCACCCTCTGGATCGGTGGAGCGAAGGTCAACCCCGACCTGTTTCTGGCGTACCAGCGCAGATGGAAGGACAGCCAGGTGGTACCGGCGTATCTGCGCGAGCAAATGCGCGTTGACGCGAGACTCGCGCGTGACGTGCGTGACGATCGGGTGAAGGCGGCATTTGCGATGGCTCCTGGCGAAATTCAGGGGTTTGGCATGGACGAAGCCGGGCTTCGGCAAATGGCAATCCCTACCTATATCATTGTCGGCGCCGGTGACACCACAACGCCGGCAAAGGAAAACGCCGAGTTTGCTGCGAAATATATCCCGCATGCCCGGCTCGACGTGCTGCCCGGTCCTGTTAGCCACGAGATCTTCGACAACGAGTGCGACCAGGTGGGACGGGATAACTATCCCGAGGCCTGCATCGACGCCCCTGGCGTGGATCGGGCCAAACTGCACAAGTACATCGGGAACGCCGCGTTGAAGTTCTTCGATACGAATTTGGGTGTGCACAGGCAGGGGCCGAACTGATGCGTATGCCGGCAGCTCTTGAGAGCGCTTGCGCCCGGCATCTCTGGGTTGACACCGTCAACCCCTCATTTGCTGTGTAGGTCATGCAGACCGCCAATTTCTCCCTTCAGGAATACATCTCCAGGAATACGTCTCCTCCGCTGTTCTGAACACGGCGTTCGCTACAACGTCCGGCAGCATCGCGCTTGCGGTGCAGCAGATGTTCCAGCCTGGTCTGCTCAACCCGGATGTGGTCGGAATATCGAGCACCCGCCTGACCGCTAACCTGACCATGAACATGCCTTTCGGGGTCGTGTTCTCCGGCGGGGTCATGGCGTTTGCGCACGGACCAGCAGGATCTGTCGGCGCGATCATAACTAGATGACTAGATGGTAACGGGACGGCAGACCTGTTCGCACTCGTAGAGGCTTCAGGCCGCATCGCCCAAATCGAGGCCACTCCGTTCACGACAGTGCTGGTCTTGGAATGGGTAGATTGCACGGCAGCGCCGGATATCCCGACGGAATGGGCCTTGGTATCAGAGCCCCGATGCATCTACAATGCGACGAGCCCGCCCGCCGGCAAGGCGAGCAACGTGTCCGTCGCCGGCGGCCGTTTGATGGGCGACATCTCGTTCGCCCCTCCGGAGGGTTTTGTCAGGTCTCATGCCTGGGCATCAGTCGCGGTTCGCGCCGCGGAGCCTCCCATTCAAGCGGCTTCCAGGCTACCGAGCGCGATGGCTGTCCGGCGCATGTTGTGAAAGCGCCGTGTAGAGGCGGGAACAGGTTGGCACATGTACGATCGGCAGCGGGGAAAGTTTCGGAGCTCATCGTGGCTTCGGCAATATCGCTTTGCCGATCTGGTGCTCTTGAAGCCGAGCATCGATCGACATCGGCCCTTGATGCCGCGGTGATCCTGCTCAAGGCGGTTGTTGAGGTAGCTGTTCGTCCGATGCAGCACATGCGTGCCAAGCGCCGTTCGGATCGCCCGCGGATACGCGTCGTGGCCGTCCGTCGTGACCCGGTCCGGCAAGACGCCAGTGGCCGCCTTCGCCGATCGAAAGAAGACCTTGGCGACGGCGAGATCGCGGTGTTCCCTCAACATCACGTCGACGAGGGCGCCATCGCGATCGATTGCGCGGTAGAGATACTTCCAGCGGCCGTGCACCCGGATGTACGTCTCGTCGACGTACCAGCTACCGCCTACTTTGCCCTTCCGTCTCCGCCGGAGATCCTCCGCCAGTGCCGGCGTGAGCTTTGCCTCCCAATCGCGAACGGCCTCATAGCTGAACGTGAAGCCACGGATCAGGAACATCTCGGCCAGATCTCGCAAGCTGAGCTCGTAGCGGAGCCTCCAGAGCACCACAAGAGCGATGACATCGCTCGGGTATTGCGTCCGGTTCAGCAGGCCGGTGCTCCGCTCCTTGAACTGCTTCGCGCAGGTCAGGCAGCGGAACCGCCGATAGCCCTGTGCCGTGCGCTCAGGCCGTTCCTTAACGGAGGTCGATTGAGATTTCGGGCAACGCGTCTCGCCTTAACCCCTCAGCGGGGAGGATCGTAGCCAGGGTAGCCGCACACCGCCAGCCAGCGGCGCGATCGCTGAGAGAACCTGGGCGCGAGTGAATTCTGAACCGACGCTGGCCGGTTACAATGGATTGACCTCCTCCGGCTTCCAAGCAGATGCTGTGCATCATGGCATCGCCACCATGAACCCGAGCAAATCGGAGGCTCCGGAGGTCACCGTCCCGATCACGGTCGATGGGGTGACCCACAGGGCGCTGCCGGGGCAGAGCGTGGCTGCCGCATTGCTGGCGGTCGGCGTGAGACGTCTGCGAGACAGTCCACGCGCCGGGACGCCGCGCGGCGCTTTCTGCATGATGGGCATCTGCCAGGAATGCCTCGTCCGCGTGGACGGGCACCTCGTCCAGGCCTGCATGGAGCCGGTCGTCGCCGGCATCGCGATCACGCTCGAGCGCAGTGCGTCATGAACGTGGCCGATATCGCGGTGCTCGGCGGCGGTCCGGCGGGCATGGCGGCCGCCGCGCTCGCCGCGCGGCGCGGCGCACGGGTGGTGTTGCTGGACGAGAATGCAGCCCCGGGCGGGCAGGTCCATCGCGCGCCGGCGCCGGGCCTGGCGGCGCCGCGCGGGGCGGAGCGGGCCGAGGGCGATCGGCTGCGGGCGGCGCTGGCCGCGAGCGGCGCGGAGGTGCGTTGCGGCGAGCGGGTCTGGGCGCTGGGGGGCGGACCGCTGGTGGAGCCCGGTGCGCCAGCGGCGCTGTTTCGTGTCGACGCGTTCACCGCCGCCACCACAACGACGCTGGAGGCGCGTGCACTGATCCTTTGCCCCGGCACGCATGAGCGGGTCATCCCGTTCGCCGGCTGGACGCTGCCGGGCGTGATCGGCCTTGCGGCGGCGACGATCCTATTGAAGGCGCAGGCGACGCTGCCGGGGCGGCGGACGGTGGTCGCCGGTGTAGGGCCGCTGCTGCTGGCGGTCGCGAGCGGCATCCTCAAGGCCGGCGGTAAGGTGATGGCGGTTGTCGATCTCGCGCCCCGCGCGGAGTGGCTGTCGGCGCTCCCCGCCTTGGCGGGGCGACCGGACCTACTGGGCCGGGGCGCGGGCTGGCTCGCCAGCATCCTGCGCGCCGGCGTGCCGGCTCTATCAGGCCATCGCGTGCTATGCGCCCACGGCGAAGACGCGGTGGAGGCGGTGGATGCGATGCCGGTCGGTGGCGGGGCGGTGCGCCGCTTCGGCTGCGATGCGCTCTGCGTCGGCCACGGGCTGGTGCCAGCGACTGAAGCGGCAAGGCTCTACGGTGCGCGCCACCTGTTCCGGCCGCAGAGAGGCGGCTGGGTTCCCGTGCTCGACGAGTGGCAGCGCAGCTCGGTTCCACTTCTTTATGTCGCGGGCGACGGCGCCGGGATCTCCGGCGCGGCCGCCGCCCCGCTTGCCGGGCGCAGGGCGGCGATGGCGGCGCTGCTCGACATCGGGCGCGTCCGGCAGGACGAGGCCGCGCGTCTGGCCGCTAACGCGCGCCGAGAGGGGGCGGCCGCGTCGCGCGTGGGTGCGGCCATGGCGGGGATGATGGCGCTGCGGCTCGCCTTGGTCGAGGCGATCCCGGCCGATTGCGTGGTGTGCCGTTGCGAGGACGTCACGCGGCGGGAGATAGAGTCGGCGCTGGATGACGGCGCGCGGGATCTCAACCAGATCAAGCAGTTCACGCGCTGCGGGATGGGGCCGTGCCAGGGGCGGATGTGCGGCGAGGCCGCCGCCGAATTGGCGGCGTGCCGGCTGGGCGGGCGGGAGGCGGTCGGGCTCTGGACGCCACGCATCCCGTTGCGTCCGGTGCCAATGGCGGCGCTCCTGGGCGAGTTCGCCTATGACGACATTCCGATCCCCGCGCCGGCGCCCCCATGAGCGGGCGGTTCGACTGCGCGGTGATCGGCGCCGGCATGATGGGGTGCAGCACGGCCCTGTTCCTGGCGCGGGCAGGGATGCGTGTGGTGCTGCTGGACTCCGGCCAGATCTGCCGCCAGGCATCGGGCGTGAATGCCGGTACGCTGACGATGCAGATGACGCGCGCGGCGCTGATCCCCTACGCGCTGCGCGCCTTCGCGATGTGGATGGACGCCCCCACCTGGTTGGACGGCGGCGACGTGCTGGCCCGCTCCCGGCCCAGCCTCTCGGTCGCGTTCACCGATCAGGAGGCGGCGCTGCTGGAGGAGCGGGCGCGGGCGCGCCGCCAGGCCGGCGCCCCGATCGAGCTCGTGGACGCCCTCCGCGCCTGCACAATCGAGCCGGGACTGAACCCGGCGCTGCGGCGCGCGGCGCATTGCCCGATCGACGGCTTCGTCAGCGCGTATCTTACCGGCCGCGCGTTCCGCCCGGCGTTGCTCGCGGCGGGCGTGGT
Source organism: uncultured Alphaproteobacteria bacterium (assembly GCA_963754235.1). Classification (GTDB taxonomy): domain Bacteria; phylum Pseudomonadota; class Alphaproteobacteria; order Acetobacterales; family Acetobacteraceae; genus DATAYA01. The sequence goes on from CAVWFK010000017.1 coordinate 8,132, forward strand.
GTTGCGCGAAATCTGCGCGGTTCGCGACGTGGCATCGGGGTTTCGCCTGCGCACCGACGACGGACAGATTGCGGCGGCGCGCGTGGTACTCGCCGGCGGCGTGTGGCTCGAGCCGATGGCGGCGTGGTTCGGCGTGCGATTGCCGATCCGCACGTTGATTAACCAGCTGGTGGTGACGGAGCGGCTTGCTCCGGTGATGCGCAGCGTGCTCGGCGTGGCATCCGGGCTGCTCTCGCTCAAGCAGTACGAGAACGGCACCGTGTTGATCGGGGGCGGATGGCAGGGGATCGGCGATCGCGTGGTGGGGCCGGTGGCGCTGCGACCGGACAATTTGCTCGGGAATGTGCGGCTCGCCGCCCACACCATCCCGGCGCTCCGGCAGGCGCGGGTCGTGCGCGGCTGGCTAGGGCTGGAGGCGGAAACCGAGGACGCGCTGCCGATCCTGGGTCCGCTGCCCGGCATTCCCGGCGTGTGGGCGATCGGCAGCGTGCATTCTGGCTACACCTCCGGACCATACATGGGGAAACTGCTGGCGCAGGCGATACTCGGCGAGCCGCCCGAGCTACCGCTGTTCCCGGTCGAGCGGCTGGTCACGCAGGAGATGGCATGATCCCGAACACGCCAGCGCCGTTCCACGGCATCTACCCGAGCACGGTGCTACCGATGCGCGCGGACTTCTCGGCCGACTGGAACGCCTATGCACGACACACCGCTGACTGCGTGCTGCGGCCGGGGATCGTCGGCGTGCTCTGCAACGGCCATGCAGGGGAGAACTTCGTCATTACCCCCGCCGAGAAGCGCCGCGCGGTCGCGGCGACGGTCGCCGCTGTCGGACGCGAGCGGATCGTCGTGGCGGGCGTCAATCAGGAGAGCAGCAGGGAAGCGGCCGAGGAAGCGCGTGAGGCGCGCGAAGCGGGCGCCGATGCGCTGATGGTGTTCCTGCCTAACGCCTTCGCGCTGGCGCAGGATGATGCGATGGCGGAGCGGCATCACCGCATCGTCGCCGAGGCCGTGCCCGGGCTGCCGCTGTTCCTGTTTCAGGCGAGCGTTCATGCCGGCCGTATGGCGTACACGCCGGCAGTGCTGGACCGGCTGCTTGAGATCTCGGACGTGGTCGGCATTAAGGAGGGCGGCTGGGAGGTCGATGCATACGACGCGCTGCGGCGCCAGGTGAAGGCCCGGCGGCCTGAAATCGCTGTCATGGCGAGCGGCGACGAGCACCTGCTCGCCTGTTACGTGCATGGCTCGGATGGCAGCATGGTGTCCCTGGCGGACATAGTGCCTGACGCGATCGTTGCGCTGGATGACGCCGTCCGGCGCTCCGACCTGGTCGCTGCACGCGCGATCCATGAGCGCATCGAGGGGCTGGCGGAGGCGGTCTACGGCCAATCGCCGGGCGGGCGGGCGACGGCGCGGATCAAATGGTGCCTGGCCGAACTCGGCCTCCTGCCCAGTGCCGTCGTGCGCCCGCCTGTCGGGCCGGTGGCGGATGCCGAGGCGGTCGCGCTGCGGCGGGCGCTCCGTGAGGCCGGGCTGTGACGGAGGCCGGCTCGCGGCCGGGGCGGCGGCACGGGACCCCACAGCGCTGGACACGCCGCCCCGTCGGTTCCAACTGGGGCGAGTTCGGCCCGGACGATCAGTGCGGACGGCTGAACCTGATCACCGCGGAAAAAGTGCGTCAGGGCGTCGCCGAAGTGCGCGAGGGCCGCGCCTTCTGTCTGAGCTTGCCGCTCGACTTTCCGGGTGGCAACTATCACTGCCTGAACCGGTGGCCACCGCGGGTGCGCGCCGTCTGGCGCGGCGGCCGCTACGTGTGGAACCTGCGGCCTGATCCTTGCTACACCGATCTCTGGTGCGACGACGCGGTGACGCTGCATACACAGGGCTCAACGCAATGGGACGCGCTTTGCCATTTCGGCGCCGCTTTCGATGCCGACGAGGACGGCATCGCCGAGTCGGTCTACTACAACGGCTGGCGTGCCGGCGCCGACCTTCCGGACCCGGTGGCGGAGCCGGGGCGCCTATCGGAGGAGACCGGCCTGGTTGCGGCCTGGGCGCTGGGGATCGAGAACATGGCGACGCGGTGCGTACAGGGCCGCGCGGTGATGATCGACCTGCATGCGATGTTCGGTCGGGCGCGGCATCTGATCGGCTACAACGAGCTCATGCGGTGCTGCGAGGCGCGGGGCGCCATCGTGGAGCCGGGCGACATGGTATGCCTCCACACCGGCCTCGCCCGCGCGCTGCTGGCGCTCGATCGCGTGCCGGATATCGAGACGCTCGAGCATTCCCACGCCGTGCTGGACGGGCGCGACGCCCGCCTGCTGCGCTGGATCGACGATAGCGGATTGTCGGTGCTGATCGCCGACAATTTTGCCGTCGAGGCAGTGCCGGCGCGTGCCGACCCTGACTCCACGACTGCCGAGCCGCTGCACGAGCACTGCATCTTCAAGCTTGGGATTCACCTCGGCGAGCTTTGGTATCTTTCGGAGCTGAACGACTGGCTCGCCGCCAACGGGCGCAGCCGCTTCCTGCTGACGGCGCCGCCGCTGCGTCTGCCGGGCGCAGCCGGCTCGCCGGTCACGCCGGTCGGCACCGTCTGACGGAGCGCTTCCCGGTCGGCTGCCGCGATCGTTGCCTACCGACATCAGATCGAGAATTTTTCGGCAACACGGTACGGCAGTGCTTGCTAGGCGCGGATTTGCGCTAAGCTGCCGTCGAGGCGGGCGAAATGCGTTCGCGGTAGCGCCGGTAGTCCAAATCGCCGTACCAGAGGAGATCAGGAACGTGAAACATCTTGCGGCGGTTGCGGTTCTCGCGGCACTCACCACCGGGTTGGCCATCGCTGGATCGGCGCAGGCCAGATCTCTTGATGCCATCCTCTCGGCGGGAGAGCTGCGGGTCGGGGTCAATCCCAACTATCCACCGACCGCAATGTATGACGACAAGAACCAGCTTGTCGGCTTCGACGTTGACGTCTCGAAGAAGCTCGCCGCCATGCTGGGCGTGAAGGTCACCTACGTCACCGTCGATCCGAACAGTCGCGTACCGTTCATCACCAGCGGCCGGATTGACATAGTGATGGGCGGCATGACCCGCACCCCGGACCGAGCCAAGCTGATCGACTTCACCGTGCCGATCATGACGGAATCACTCGGCGCGCTGAGCGTCGAGGGCAAGCCGTACAAGACTCTGATGGACCTCGACAAGCCGAGCGTCACCCTGGCCGAGGTGCGTGGCACCACGCCGATCCCCTTCATCGCCGCCAATCTGCCGAAGGCCAAGGTGCTGCTGCTCGACAACCATCCTGACGTGCTGCGGGCCGTCGCGCAGGGTCGGGCAGACGCGGTCGTGGACGATCTCGCCTCGCTCGGACAGGTCGCGAAGACGATCGATGCCAAATGGATGCCGCTGGCCGGACACGCGAAGGAGGTTGACTGGGACTGCATTGGCGTGAACAAGGCCGACCCGACGCTGAAGACTTGGCTGAACGTGGCGCTCTACAGTCTTGAACAGAACGATTTCGTGCAGAGCGACTATAAGAGATGGTACGGCTTCGACATGGCAGCGCCGATCCCGATCAACCCTTACTTCTGATCCGTCCGAGGCAAGCGCAGGTAGGATTCGCGAAGGGTTCTGCGGCCTCGCCCGCGCGCGCGATGCACTACACGTTCCATTTCGGCCAGGTTATCGGCAAGCTCCCATATTTGATTGGCGGGGGAGTGGTCAGTCTGGTGCTCGCACTGCTCGCGTTCTGCGGTGGCATGGTGCTCGGCATGATCGGCGCGATCGGCAAGACGTTCGGTGGCCCGACGGCACGGCGGCTGGTGCAGCTGTATGTTGTGTTCTTCACCAATACGCCGCAACTGGTGCAAATCTATTTTCTGTTCTTTGTCCTGCCTGACGCCGGCATCTTGCTCAGCCCATTCCAGGCGGTGCTCGCGGGCATGACGATCAATGCCGGCGCGTACCTGACGGAGATCCAGCGCGCCGGCTTCGCCTCGGTCCGCCCGACCGAACTGGACGCAGCCTCGGCACTGGGCATGTCCACTTGGCAGTCGATACGCCTCGTGATTCTCCCGCATGTCGCGCGCACGCTGTTCGCGCCGCTATCGAACCACTACATCCTGATGGTGCTTGGCACCTCGATGGCGGCAGTATTCGGTGTCGAGGAACTGACCGGGCGCGCCTACAGCCTGAACGCGCAGACCTTCCGCTCGATCGAGATCTTCTCGATTACGGGTCTGCTCTATGTCGCAATCACACTGGTTGCGACGGTGCTGCTGGCAGTGGCTGGCCGGCTGCTGTTCCGCGTGCGGCTGCGCGTCCTCTGATGCTGCATCGGCTGGTGGCGCAGCTTCCGCGCTTCCTCACGATCTACAATGCGCAGTTTCTCGGCCGCGCCCTGCTGATTACTTTAGCACTCTCAGTCCTGGGTTGTGGGATCGGGCTTGCGTTGGGATTCGCGCTGGCTGTGCTACGGCGGACCAGCGGACGGGCCATCGGGCCGCTGCGGGCGGTCGCGGTGCTGTTCGTAGAGATGTTTCGCCGTGTCCCGTTCCTGGTCACGCTGTTCCTGGTGTTCTACGCGACCCAGGCCGGCGGGCTCGACGTGTCGCTGTTCCTGATCGCGACCATCAGCGTCTGCCTCATCGCCACGGCCTATCTCTCGGAGATTGTGCGCGCGGGGCTGGAGGCGGTGCATCCCAATCAGTGGGACAGCGCCGCGGTCGCTAATTTTACCCTGCTTCAGACACTGCGCCTCGTGGTGGTGCCGCAGGCGTGGCGGGTCATCCTGCCGCCCGGGTTCAGCTTTTTCCTGCTGTTCATCAAGGACTCGGCGCTGGCCTCGCAGATCGGCTTGGTCGAGCTGACCTATGCCGGCAAGGCACTCAACAACCGTGGCTTTTTGCCGATCCTCTCGTTCGGGTCCATCCTGCTGCTGTATTTCGCCCTGTCCTATCCTCTCACGCTGCTGGGACGGCACCTGGAGGCACGGCTTGCCCGACCTCGACATCACTGACCTTGCCGCATCCTATGGCGGCAAGCCCGTACTGCGCGGAATAACGTTGCGTGTGCGCAGTGCCGAGGTCGTCAGCATCATCGGCCCGTCGGGTTCCGGCAAGAGCACGTTGCTGCGCGTGCTGGTCGGCTTACTGCGCCCCGAGCGCGGGAGCGTTGTGGTCGACGGGGAACGGCTGGACTACGCCAGCAAGCGCGACCTGCGCGCGTTGCGCGAACGCTGTGCGATCGTGTTCCAACAATACAACCTGTTTCAGAACATGACGGTGCTGGACAACGTCACCGTCGCGCCCGTGCGCATCCGCAAGCGCAAGCCGCTCGAGGTCGAAGCTGAGGCGAGGGCGCTGCTTGCCCGCGTCGGACTCGCTGACAAGCTACGGGCCTATCCCGACGAACTCTCGGGCGGCCAGCAGCAGCGCGTGGCGATCGCGCGGGCGCTGGCATTGCGCCCGGAGTTCCTGCTGCTCGACGAGGTGACGGCGGCCCTCGACCCGGAGTTGGTCAGCGACGTGCTCGACGTGATCCGCCAGCTTGCCGGCGAAGGGATGACGATGCTGGTCGTCTCGCACGAGATGGGCTTTGTGCGCGAAGTCTCGACGCGGGTTGTGTTCATGGCCGATGGGCTTGTTGTCGAGGAAGGCTCCCCGCGCCAAGTCTTTGAAGATCCGCAGGCGGCGCGCACTCGGGAGTTCGTGAGCAAGATCCTGCGCCATTGACCGCACCCGGGTGCAACGCGGCGCTATGGTCGTGGGTATGGATCGAGGGACAGCGGACGCAGGTCCACCGCCACCCTGATTGCTGCGTCCTGCAGCGAACTGAGCAGTGCCGTTTCATCGCATCGAAGCTAGTTTATACCAAGACTCTCTGATCAGAACCCATGCGCCCAATCGCGCAGGCCGATGGACCTGATGGTCCAGGGCTGCGCCAGCAGCTTGTTCCAGGCCTGGCAGCAGTGATCGACGAGATTGTCGGCCCAGTCGGGCCAGGGTCGACCACATCACCGGATGGCTGACCACGATGCCATGCTCGCGCTTCACCCAGCCCCGCAACTCCGCAATCGTCGCGTCCGCCTGCTCGGCCACCCGCGCCCGCAGCGCGTCGTAGAGCGGCGCCAAGCGCGGCGCCACATGGTTGTGCTGCGGCCCCGGCGTGGTCTCGCCGGTCTTGCGACATCGCGAATGCACCTTCGACACATAGGACGGGCTGACGCCAAGCCGCGCCGCTACCGCCCGGATCGGCTCGCCAACCGCGGCCAACACGCGATCCCGCAAGTCCTGCGCGTACGCCTGCCCACGCCGCCGGCTCATCAACGCCTCCGGTCTGTGCCGGAGGCCTCAGAATCATCACCGCTACCCCAATTCGGAAGACCCAATCGCGATTCCACCGCGGCCGATTCGGGTCTAATGTCACCCTGGGTCGAATTCGGCGGTTCCTGATTGGGTTTTGACCCTAGCGCCATGACCGCGCCGTGGCGGCTGATCGCGACGTGCTCACCGCAGCGCGCCAGGTCGGCATCGTCCGGGTGCTTGGCGAGCGTGATGGTCAGCTCTTCGGCGAAGACGGGCGCCGCGCCGGTAGGAAGCGTCCATCAGCCTCGCGGCCGTATTCGCCATGCGCGACGCCTCGATGCTCCGGTGCTGGGAAAGATGGTCGCTGCGGCGATACGCCGCCATTTCCTCACGCGCGTCGGCGATGAACTCCATTGCGGTCCGGTGGGCTACCGCCAGCTGGTGCGCGAGAGCCCGCTCAGCCGAATGCTGTGGCCTCGATCGTCTCAGCCATGTCCACGGCGAGTTCCAGGGAATGCGCGTCGCGCGAGGCCCTGGACACTCTGGCCCGCGACTTCGACAGGATCGCGGTGCCGCAGCTGCAGGGCCGCTGTGTCAGCCAGAGGTGATAACGATGCCCGCGGCTAAGCCGACGAGCAGCAGCGCGCGCCTGATAGTGCGGCATCAACGCACGGCACGAATGCCGCCAACCCGACGCCTTTCAGAGAAGCGCGGATGCGAATCAGCTCTTCGCGTGCATGCTCGCCGCCCCCGGCAAGCCCAGTCGCCAGCGCCCGGCCGCGTGCCGTGAACAGATCGGACCAAGGAAGCGGCTCGGCGCGCGTGTAGGCCTCGAGGGCCGCCACATAGCGCAGCGCGCCGGCGCCGTCGCCCGCCCCCAGCATCGCTTCAATGACGTCGCGGTAGAACCAGAGATGGTTGTGGCCGACGCTGCCGTGGGCAAGCAGCGCTTCGCCCTCAGCGAGCAGGGCCGCGTGCTCGGCCGGATCGTCGGTCGCGCGGACCAGGGCGCTGATGACCTTTGGGCCGCAGAACTGCGTTCCTGCCTCGCCGCGGCACATTGCCAGCGCTTGGCGCAGCATCGCGGCGGCTTCCGTTCGATGCCCCGTTTCGAGCGCGATGCGGGCCTGCAGCTCGATCCCCTGGGCCTCGAAGCGCCGCGCGCCAAGCTGCCGCGCCAGCCGCATCACCCGCTCGAGATAGCCGGCCATCGCCGCGTAATCGGCGAGTTCATAGCAGGCGAAGGCGCCCATCGTCTCGCCCAGCAGCTCGGCGCGCGGCTGGCCGACCAGCGCCGCGGTGCGGGCGGCAGCATCGCCGTCCTCCCATGCCGCACGGGCTTCGTTCAGATAAATTCGGCTGAAGCCGACCATGGAGCGGTTGGCCACCTCGATGCGGCCGAACCCGTGTTCGTGGCTGAGCGCGACGCAGCGGCTGAAATACGTGAACGCGCTCCGCATCCGGCCGTTCGCATAGGCGGCGTCGGCGAGGCCGCCGAGCGCGCGCGCCTCCGCCTCCGGCGAGTGGGAGCGGCGCGCGTAGTCCAGCCCGCGTTCGTGCTCGTCGCGGCAGCCGTCGATGCGGCCGAGCGGGAAGAAGATGTTGCCGCGCAGGTGATGCAGGTGCGCGAGTTCCGGCACCATCTCGTGCCGCTCGGCCAAGCGCTGCGCGTCGTCCAGCAGCGCCAGCGCCTCGTCCAGCCCTTCGCTGACGCGCAGCCCGTCGGCAAGACCGAGCGCCGCCCGGCAGCGCGCCGGCTCGTCGGGCGCGGCGGCGAGTGCGACGCGGTAGGTCGCGATCGATGCGGCGATGTCGCCGAGGTCACGCTGCAGCTCGCCGATCAAACAGGTGAGCGCGTGCCGATCGGCATGGGCGCGCGCGATTTCGAGGCCGCGCTCGCCCAGCCGCAGGGCCGCGTCGGTGTGATACGCTGCGCGCTGCGTCGCCGCCGCCTGCAGATAGGCTTGCGGCGCGCGCTCGTCCTCGGCACGGTCCAGATGCTGCGCGTGCAGCACCGGATCATGCCCGGCGAACCATTCGGCCGCCTGCCGGTGCAGTTCGCGCCGGCGGCTGCGCAGCAGCGACGCGTACGCGCCCTCCTGGATCAGCGCGTGCGCGAACAGGAAATCGCCGCCTTCCGGCAGCACCAGCGCGTTAGCAAGCAGGACGTCGCACACATAGTTCGGCGCGCCGAGCAGATGCCGCAGCAGCGCCAGGTCGAAGCGCTGGCCGATCACGGAAGCCGCCTGGAACGCCTGCCGGTCCCGCGGAGGCAGCCGGTCCATGCGCGCCAGCACTAGGCTCTGGATCGAAGGCGGCACTGCGTCGGCGCTGCCCTCCTCGGCGTTGCGCAACAACTGCTCCAGGAACAGCGGATTGCCGCCGGCGCGCGCGATGCAGGCGAGCGTCACGCGCTGCGTCGCGTCGATGAAGGTGGCGGCGAGGCTCAGCGCCTCCTCGTGCCGAAGCGGGCCGAGATCAAAGGTGGCGAAGGGCGTACCCCGGCAGCTCGCGCGCCACGCCGCGTCCAGCGGATCACCTTCCACCCGCGAGGTCATGAGCAGGATGCCGGGGCCGTCGGCCATCGCGGTCGCGAAAGCGGCCAGCGCCGCGAGCACCTGCGGATCGGCCCAGTGCAGATCCTCGACTGCGATCAGTGTCGGCCCGGCGCAGCAGGCCGCGGCGGCGACCGCACCGGCCACTGCGCGCTTGCCACGGTTGCGCGCGGCATTGTCCATCGCGTCGTAGAGCGCTCGTCCCTCGCCGGTTTGCGGCAGATCCAGCAGGTCATTCAGGAACACCGCTTGCTCCGGCGCGACGGTACCGGCTTGCAGCAGACGGGCCGCCGTCTCCTCTCGCGCTCCGGTATCCGCGTCGAGGCTCAGGTTCAGCAGGCTGCGTAGCAACGCGCGCACCGCGTTCTGGGCCTGGCCCACGCCGAAATCGAGCACCAGGCCGCGATGGGTGACAAAACCCTGGATTTCCGCGAGCCGGCGCATCTCTTCCATGAGCCTTGTCTTGCCGATACCGGCCTCGCCGCGCAGGAGGACCACGTGCCCGCCACGCCGGGCAAGGCATGCGGTGACAGTGCTTCGGAACTGTTCCAGCTCGGCAGCGCGACCGACGAACGGACCCCGATGCACGCGCTGCGGCTCGCGCGCGAGCTCGCGCAGCCGCCAGACGCGGGCCGGCGCATCGAACCCTTTCAGCGGCATCTCGCCCAGCGCGTCGCATACGCCATGGCCGCCGAGCGCGCGGTGGACGCTATCGGAGAGCAGCGTCTGCCCCGGCCCGGCGGTGGCCACGAGCCGCGCCGCGAGATTCACGGAATCGCCGAGCACCGTGTAGTCGTGGGCGTCGGCACGGCCGAGGGTGCCGGCCACCACCTCGCCGCTGGCAATGCCGATATGCGCCTGCAACGGCCGCTTCGCGCTGGTGCTCACGCTGGCGAGGGCGTCGTGGATGGCGAGCGCGGCGCGGGCGGCCCGCAGCGGATCGTCGCCGTGCGCGACCGGCGCGCCGAAAAGTGCCATCACCGCGTCGCCAATATGCTTGTCGATGCTGCCGCCGTAGCCGAGCACGATCCCGTCGACCAGCAGGGTGAAGCGACCGACCAGCTCGCGCACCTCCTCCGGGTCGAGCGACTGGGCGAGCGCGGTGAAGCCGGAGAGGTCGGCGAACAGGATCGTCACCTGCCGCCGCTCACCCGCGACCGCCCCGGTTATGGGAACGGCAGCCGTTGGTGCCGCGGCGACGCTGGCGTTGCACTCGGCGATCGCTGCCAGCAGCCGCTTGCGGTGCCCGAGCGAGGCGACGCCCAGATCCTTCAGATCGGCATCGGTGAGCTGGCCAAGGAGAGCAAGATCGATGTCGTTGGCGACGAAGGCCGTCGCGTACTGGCCGAGGCCAAGCCCTTCCAGCCACTGCTGCAAGTCGCTCACCGCCATGCGCTCAGGCTAGAACAAGCCTTGCCGGATCGGAAGCATATTTCCCTCGCCGGCGCTTCGCGCCAAGACGTTGACGCAAATACCGAATAATTTGACCGCTTCCGCGCTGCATTCGTGGGGGTTCCGCGTCGGAGGCTTTGACATGGCGGTCGCGCTGATGGCGGCAGGCGATGTGCCGACGACGGAGGACCGGGCCGAGGTGGCCGCGGCGGCCGCTGCGGCGGCCGAGGATTGGCGCCAGCTCGCCGATGCGGTGGTTGCGATGGTGGGGCTGCTCGAGCGGGCCGCCGCGGCCGCGCGGCGCGCGGGTAGGTCTCCATCGGGATCCGGTGCGGCGGGGGCGTCGTGAGGGGTGGCATTTCGCCGGCGATGCAGCGGGCCGAGCAGGATGCGCTCGATCTGCGCATTGCGCTCGGGGCCGCTCGCGGCCAACACGTGACCACCCGCGAGCCGGAGCCCGAGCCCGAGCCGGTCAATTCGGTCGAGCTGGCGCTACGCCTGCTGCTGGAAGTCTGCGGTTCGCACCGGATCGCGGCTCGGCGCCACCTCCGGCAGCTGGAGCGGCAGGCGGCCGAGGAAGGGCAGGAGGCGGCGGGATGAGCGAGGTGGTGGAGCGCGGGACGGTTGTTTCCTACTTCGCCAAGCGCGGGTTCGGCTTCATCAGGCCGGCGGGCGGTGACGGCGACGTCTATGTGCACGCCAGCCGATTGCACCGATCGGGGATCGCGCGGATACGCGCGGGCGATCGGGTCGAGTTTGAACGCATCCGCGGCTACGCCGGCGAGGAGGCCATCCGGCCGCGGCTGCTCGGGCCGGGTCCCTGACCAGGCGGCAGCCGTTATTCGTCATAGCCGTAGCGCGACAAGTCGTTGCGAGACGGCGCCGCGAGACGTTCAATTGCATCTAGTTCAAGCTCGGGCAGCAATTGCTGTGGCGTCGGAAGTGAGGCGAGCATTTCGCGCGCGGCATCGCTTGATAGACCGTTTTTAATGATCCCTTCCTGCGCCTCGACCGATGCGCGCTTGATTGCCGCCACGGCGCTCTTTACCCGCCGGTCCACCTCGGTTTGCGCCACGCGACGCAGCTCGACGCGGCGCTTCGCAGATGCGTTTTCGCCCCGGCCATACCAGCCAACCGCAATGCCGGGCGCCCAGTCCTCGGGAATGCCAAGCTCGCGGAAGGTCGCGGCCACCTTGGCCTGCGCTTCCTCCACGACGCGCTTGGCAGCGGCGTGGGCTTCCTTCCAGACCGGGTGATCTTCCGGCTTGTAGATCGTCGCGAGCTTTCGCTCGAAATTGGCGAGCAATGTGGCGCCGTATTCGTGGGCGTCCGCGATGGCGACTTTCTCGCGCTTGTTGGCCAGTGTCAGGAGCGAGGCGCGTTCGGCCGACGTCATGGCCGGCGCGGCCGCCTGTTTCGTGACGGCGCGAGCCCGCCTCTGGCGTTCAGCGGCCGTCATCGGTGCTTCACCGAGTGGCTTGCGGCCCATGTCGCCTCCTATTTCGTGACGGTCATTCTGTCACGAAATCAGCGGGCACGCCATCGGGCCGTTGGAACGGCTCCGGCCGGCTTCCATGCGATTTTATCGTTGCAACACGAGCGGATCAGGTTCTACGTTGCCCTCGTAACGGCTAATCCGGTCGTCCATCTGGGAAATTCGGTATAAATACCGGAAGATGGTCTTCCGCGCCTGGCGTTAGCGGGCGGGGCGTTCCTGCACCAATGAGGAGATATCAAATGGGGTTGCAAAACTCACTTCGCCTTGGAGCATTCGCCGCTGGGTTACTGGTGGGCACCGCAGCGGTGGGCCCTGCGCAAGCCCAGGCACCCGCCCCCAAGCCCAACATTCTCGTCATCATGGGTGATGATGTCGGCTGGTTCAATATCGGCGCATACCATCGAGGCATCATGTCCGGGAAGACGCCGAACCTCGACAAGCTGGCAGCTGAAGGCATGATGTTCACGGACTATTATGCCGAGGCGAGCTGCACTGCGGGTCGGGCCAACTTCATCACTGGCGAGATCCCTCTGCGCACAGGTCTTACGACTGTCGGCCAGGCCGGCGCCGATATCGGCATGCCGGACCAAGCGGTGACACTCGCCACCGTGCTGAAATCGCTCGGCTACGAAACCGGGCAGTTCGGCAAGAACCATCTGGGTGATCTGAACAAATACCTGCCGACGGTGCATGGCTTCGACGAGTATTTCGGCTATCTGTACCATCTCGACGCGATGTCCGATCCGTACTGGTTCGACTACCCGCAGGACTGGATCGACAAGTACGGCCCGCGCGACCTGATCCACTCCTATGCGACCGACACGGACGACCCCACAGTGCAGCCACGCTGGGGCAAGGTGGGCAAGCAGCGGATCGTGGACGAGGGCCCTCTCGCTCCGTTCCCAAACATGGCCGGACGGCAGAACTGGCAGGAAGGTCGCAAGGCTAGATACGATATGGAGACCTTCGATGACGTGCTGGTGAAGGCCAGCTCCGACTTCATGGATAAGGCTAAGCAGGACGGCAAGCCATTCTTCATCTGGCACAACACCACACGGATGCACGTATTCACCTACATCCCGCCGAAGTACCAGGCGATGATGAACTACCAGAGCAACTATGGCCTGGAAGAGGCCGGCATGGCGCAGATGGACGACAGTATCGGCGATCTGCTTAAGCATCTTCAGGCCATCGGCGAAGTCGACAACACCATCGTCATCTTCACCACCGACAACGGCGCCGAGGTCTTCACCTGGCCGGATGGCGGCATGACGCCGTTCAGGGCCACGAAGGGCACCGTGTTCGAAGGCGGTTTCCGCGTGCCAGCCATGATCCGCTGGCCAGGCAAGGTCAAGCCAGGCACCGTGGAGAACGGCATCATCTCCGGCCTCGACTGGCTGCCGACGCTCGCCGATGCTGCCGGCAACCCCAGCATTACTACCCAACTGCTGACAGGCGTGAAGTTGGGCGATCGAACCTACAAGAACCACTTGGACGGCTACGACCAGATGGAACTGCTACTGGGCAAAGGGCCGTCGGCACGTCATGAACTGTTCTATTTTGGCGGACCGAAACTCGGCGCCCTCCGGGTGGATGACTTCAAGTTCCAGTTCTACCAGCAGCCCTATGGTTGGCCTGGCGAGAAGGCCACAACGGACATGCCGACCATCGTGAACATCCGCCAGGATCCGTTCGAGCGGACGCCGTCGATCCGCGGCGAAACCCTGAACACCATGGGTGGCGGATATATGAACGACTTCTATGCCCGCGAATTCTGGCGTTTCGTGCTGGTGCAGCAGGAGGTTGCCAAGCTAGCGCAGACGGCGATCGAGTATCCTCCAATGCAGGCGCCGGCCTCGTTCAACCTGGAGGCGGTCAAAGCCCAGGTTGATGAGATGATCAAGGAGCACGAAGGGCAGTAAGTATGATCGACGGCACAGCGGGCGCGCTGTCAGACGCGCCCGCTGATGCCATGTGAGATTCGCCGGCGGACGGCCGCTTGGCAAGCGCCAATCCAGACTGGCGTGGTATCTAATTATAAGTGTCCATCCGGGAACAGCTTGAGTTGTTGGAATCGGTTGTGATGCAATGCCGGCGATCCGGTTCGCAGGAGCGGGCAGCTGTGGAGTGATTTGGTGACCGTTGATCGCCGCCGCCCTTGGCCTTGTCCCTTTCGGCGAGCAGTTGCCCCGGCGCGGCGCTCGGCCAAGGCGGCTCGCCTGGTGCCGCCCGGGCGGCCGGCCAGGGGCGCGACAGGCGGCCGCCACGCGGCCCGCGCTGGGCACGCGCACGCGGCCCGCGCTGGGCACGCGCTGCGGCTGCGGCGGGGTTCACTGGTGGTGAACTTGCCGCACCATCCGCGCAAAACGGGAACGCCAGCGTCAACCCCTGCCTCCGCCTCCGCCCATCACGTTCACCAGGCCCGTGGTCGCAGCATAGCCCCCGCCAAGGGGGGAGTCCCCGTCGGCGGCGCCAGTGAACGAGATGCCGGAGCTGGGAGCGGCGGATGCAACCTGCCCACCCGAGGAGGTGTTCGCGCAACCTGCGAGAAGCTGGCTCGCCAACGCTGCGGTGATCACAAACATCTTGGTCGCGTTCGCGCTGGGCATGGCGTTAACTCCTCCCGCCGCAGGGATAGGTGGTCAACAGGTAGACGAACATCCCGGTGAGCGCTGGCATGTCGATCCGCGATGGCTCGGCGTTGACCCAGGCTATGAACGACTTCAGCACCGCGCCGCGAGGCGGGCGCGTCGCCGGAAGGCAGATCAGCTTGCGCAGAGTCTGGCGGTTCTGGAGCGCCTGTTCCACGTCCACGGCACCTTCGGTGTAGCCATGGCAGTAGTTCACGGCTGCCGTCATCATGGGATCGTCGTTGCCGGCCGAGCAGATCGCGATGAGGTCGCGTACGGTCCTGGGCGGAAACTGCGAGGTCGTGACTTGCGCGGACGCCAGCGTCGCCGTGCTGGCCGCCAACGCGATCCCAGCGATCAGACGCCTGAGGGACGCGGCGCCCTGCTGTCTCGGCCGTCGTTCGGGTCGGGCGCCACGCCCAGTGCGCGATGCACGTGCGCCCAGCGTCCCCGACACGCCCGCGCGCGCGCTCACGTGTTGCGCTCCGGGTATGAAGAACCGATCAGGCTGGTCATGCGACATTCCTCCCCCTCTGGACGCTGATGAAGGTCGATCCTTCCCAATCCCCGACCCGGCGTCGCTGGCCTGTGAGATTTGGGCCGAGATTCCGCAGATGGGCATAGTCTGTTAGAAGCGTAGCGCACTTTATCTGATGTGCAAAGGTTGCCCGCTCTGCCACGACCGGTGCGGCAGCGCCGGGCGGAGGGGTTAGCGTGCAGGAGGCGGCCTGACCGTCTGGGCTTGTGCATTTTGCATCCCGCTCAGCCCGGACACGACGAAAAGCATCGAAGTTATCCACAACTTACGCGTTGGCCCCTCATACCAGATTGCAGCGCCGGGACCACCGGTGCGTCGCGATCAGCCGCCTCCGCTCTGCACATTTACCGGCGGCGCATTCTTCAGGATTGGCAGCGGGTTCTCGGGGTGCTGCAGGTCCGGCACCAGATCGGTCGACGCGACGCCAGGGTAGCGCTCGATATTCGGATATTTCATGATCGACTGATCGAATTCGATAAGCGGGGGATAGACCAGCGACAGCACCCAGCCATTGTCCTCGCCGGCGTATTTGCCAGGCGAAGTCGTCAGCACGCGAGACGGCGCCGCTCCGTTGAAGACCATGTCGTACTTCTCATAGGGGTCCATCGTCAAATTGTAGAGGGCGCCGATGGAACCCAGGTCCGCCTTCACACCGAGCCACGAATCCTTTGCGGTCCAGAGATACTTCCAGGCGATGTGGACCCAAGGCTCCTGCGGGTCGCCGCCGATATCTGCCCGCACTCCTTCAAGGACGCCACCATCGACGTAGATCCAGGAGTTTCGTGCCGAGTGTGGCGCTTTGCCTAGGATGTAGGCACTGTTGTCGATGCTGTCGAAGTAGATCGGCTTACCGTTGTTGTCTTTCCACTCCCCGTGCGGTGGTGGCGTAATCCCGGCCATGCCTGCAAGCGTGGACCAGAGATCGATATGCGACATCATCTCATCGTATTGGGCTTCCGCCTGAATGTGGCCCGGCCACCACATGACGCCCGGCACGCGCCAGCCGCCCTCGAAGGGCGAGCCCTTTTCGCCACAGAACGGCGTGGTTCCTGCGTCCGGGTAGGCGTCCAGCCACGCGCCGTTGTCGGCCGTGATGATCACGATCGTGTCGGGCGCCTCCGCACGGACCGCCTGCATGATCCGGCCGATATCGGTATCGAGTTCCATCAGAGAGTCGGAGTAATCACCGAGATGCGATTTTCCGCGGAACTCGGGCGCCGCGTTGGTCGGGTTGTGCAGCTTGATGAAGTTAACGTCCATGAAGAAGGGCCGGCCGCTATGGGCGTGCTGCCGGATGTATTGGATCGCGTTGTCGGATTGCCGGATGTCAAAGGTGGCGAGGGAGTCGTAGGTGATGATGCCGTCCATCTTGGCTGGCTGGCCGGCTGTGCCCTCCCACTCGCCGAGGTTCACGATGTCGTCGTACATCTTGTTGTATGCCGGATTGAACGATGGGAACCAGGGATGAAACCACTTGTCCGCGTCATTGTAGGCATAGACCCCGGCATAGTACGCGGCGAAGTTCTTCATCTCGTCAAAGCCATGTGCAATCGGGTAGGCGTCTGGCTTGTCGCCCAGGTGCCATTTGCCGGAGAAGTAGGTCGAGTACCCGTTATTCCGAAAGAATTCAGCGATCGTCGGCGTTTGCTGCCGCAGGCGGTTCTCGTCACCCGGCGCGACGACGATCGACAAAGCCGAACGGATCGGTGTGCGGCCGGTGATGAACGAGGCCCGGCCCGCCGTGCAACTGGCCTGACCGTACCAGTTGGTGAACACCGCGCCTTCTTTGCAAACCTGATCGATATTCGGCGTCGGGTGACCGAGCGCCGCACCGCCACCCGAATAGCAGCCGAAGTCGTTCAGCCGGTGTCGTCCGTCATGAGCATGAGGATATTAGGCCGCTCCTGCCCATTAGACGGTGCAGGGGCAGTGGCCTGCCCCTGTATGTTGGACGTGGTCTGCGCACTGGCGGGCGGCAGTTGCAACAAGCCGAAGGTCAGACAACCCGTGCCTAGTAAAGTCGAGAGGCAACGCTTCCATGCAGACATAACGCATTTCTCCGCTGTGGGTTAAACCCGGATTGGTCGCGTGCGCAGGTGGGCAGTGCGCTACGGAGGCGTCGCCGCCACCGTGGCGCGTTTCGTGGACTCTGGTCAATGCGCCACGGTCGGCGATCGCGAGTGGGGACAGCAGCACGCAATCTTTTATCGTCCTCTCCCCTGCGGTGAGGTCATGTTGTGAAGCAACCGAAACTTGCGACCTGCAACGATCGATGTCTATGCAGAAACGGCAAAACCGGCGACTGTCCCGCAACCCTACTTAAAGGGATCGGCATTCAACCCAGGGGCGCTGCTAAAAAGCACAAAGAGCACTTCCGTCATCCAAGCCCGCCCGTATACTGGCGCGGTTAGTCGGACGCGCCGCCGTGCGATGGCCGTACGGCGCGCCCGAGCCGGCCTGGGGGACGCCCGGCACGCGCTCCTTGACGGCCAGGTTCCGCCGTCACGGCGCAGGAAGCCGCTATCGGCTCGCGTGCGAGCTGTTGCGGTTGGATCGATCATGGCGGGAGCGCAAATTTCGGAGCGCCATGTCTCGGGCGGGATCAGGAATTCATCACGGCTATCGGGTGATGCGGCGAGTCTCCAGTTCGGCCTTGACACGGCCGGCAAGATCACCGGCATCAGTCTCATGAGCATGGCGGGAGATTGATCGCGCGCTGCACGGACGTCTCTCGCGTGACCGCGAACTGGGACCGAGCAAGAACACCGTCGCCAACATTGTCAAACGAGGCCGAGCCGCGGTAACCGGCATCTGATCCGGTCGACGTTCCCGGTCCGTGCCGTCAACCGTGCTATCCTGCCCGTTGTATGGCGTTACCCCTGGGGGATTTCATGATATTATCCCCATTCCGACAGAGGTGGGCCGCTGGTAGAGAAGCGCTGAAAGAAGCTGAACACACAAGCTTGGGGAAAGTCGATGGGCAAAGATGTTTCAAGCAGCACCCCGTTGCGCGAAAAAGCCGCCGAGGAATTCAAGGCTTTGGCGGCGCTTTCCCTCTACCTCTACATCTGCCTCGGTGCTGTGGTGTTGTTCAAAAGTACGGTTTTGCGCGGAGCGGGTATCGACTACGCCATATGGGGCATCGCGGCGGTGAAAGCCGTGGTTCTCGCCAAGTTCATGCTGCTCGGGCGCATGCTGCACGTTGGGAAACGGTTCCGCGACAAGCCGCTCATCTGGCCGACGCTCTATCAAGCGCTGGCGTTCCTCGTCGTGCTGCTGATTCTGACGACGCTGGAGGAGCTGATCGTCGGCGTTATTCATCGCCGGGCGGTGACTGACTCACTCAGCGATGTCGTCGGCCCGACATTCTCCCAGGGGATTGCCGTCTGTTTGATCATGCTTCTGATCTTGGTGCCGTACTCCGCGTTCACATGTCTTGGCGATACGCTCGGCGAGCGCGAGTTGTTCCGCCTGTTTTTTGTGGACCGATTTGTCGATGGCTCCGTCCGCGATCGCTTGGCTGGTCGTCTGCCCCCGGCTCGGACGCCTGGTTCAGATGGCGATGCAGTCGACCATAGTCACGCAGACCGATAGGCGAGACGATGTGGTCCGGCTCGATGGCGGCACATTCCGCATGGGGTCGGACCAGAACTATTCCAAAGAGGCGCCGGTTCGCCCGTCGGCGGGCGAAAGCATCCCGGAACATTCTCGAGCTAGCGACCGTCTCGGCGGGGCATTGATCGGGCGCTGGCGCTTCGGGTTCGTGGCGAAATACGGCAGCAGCCCCCAGCGCAGCAGGTCGAGATGGCGCGCGCCGGTCTCGGGATTCCGTCGCACTACGGGCGCGAGCTGCGTCGGCGCCAGGTTGTAGTTGGCGGGGAAGTTGGGAAGCTCGTTCACTGTGCCGAACACCCGCGCCAGCAGCTCGGGCGGCAAACTGGACGAATATCGGCCGCACATCGCCCCGAAATAGGACGCTGACAGGCGCCCGTCACCCTCGTGATGGCCAGCTCGATCTCTCGCCGCGGCGCCGCCATGATCCAAACCCCCGGACCGATTGCGAGTCCACGCTACCCGCCGCTCCGGAGTCAGGGGAATCCCGCCAAATGGCCGCTTCTTCGGAATCGGTGTACTAGCTTAGTCTTCTTGCCGGCTGGACCTGCCGCTGGTTCTCCATCCGGCGGACCCAGCTTGCTCGCGAGGGCATCGGGGAATCAGGATTGCGGAAAATGTCGATGGAGGTGATGTAGTAACCGAAAGGGCCTGCGCGACGCGCCGGGCCCGCTCGGAATGATTGACTTCCGCATCGATACGCCCAGCACTGATGGATGGTGGTGGAAGCGGTAGGAGGGTTTGCATCAACAATGTTTAAGCAAGGGCAATCCGGCAATCCCGCCGGCCGGCGCAAAGGGGCGCGGCATCGCGCGCTGGTCGCACTCGACGCCATCGGGCAAGCCGCGGCGACCGAGATCATGGCGCGGGTGATCGCCGAGGCGAAGGGTGGCGACATGCGGGCCGCGGAGCTGCTGATGCGCCGGCTGTGGCCCGAACGAAAAGGGCGCCCCGTCGCGTTCAATCTGCCCGATATGCAGACGGCGGCGGACCTGCCGGCGGCCGTCGTAGCGGTCACGCAAGCGGTCGCGCGCGGCGACCTCACGCCCGACGAAGGCGCGGCCATCGGGGCGCTGTTGGATGCCCACCGGCGCGCGATAGAGACGTCGGAGATGGATGCTCGGCTGAGGGCAATCGAGGCGAAAACAGGAGTATCTGATGAAGGCGATTGAACGGCGTATCGCTGCCGTCGAGCGGCACGTCAAACACGGCGCGTTGCAGGCCATCATCGTCACCGGTGGACTGCCCGGCCCCGCGGAACCGATGTACGCAACCGCGGGCGAGCGCACCTGGCAGCGCGGCGAAGGCGAGCCGTTCGCAGTGTTCCGCCAGCGGGTCCAGGCCGAGGCCATCGCGGACGACGCGGAGACGATCGTATTGGGCGGCCTGCCGGGATGAACGGGGGCCACGTGGCAGAGCGAGGCGCCGGAGCCGGAGGACGGAGCGGCCGCGCCGGGCGCGGTCGCGCTGTCGCTGCTGCGCTCGATCGCAGAGAACGCCGGGTGCACGGAGTCAGCGACCGCAGCGCCCAAGCACTTCCGCCGCCTGGCACGGCTGGAGGCCGCAAAAAGGTGCAGCGGCTCATCCTCAGCACAATGAAAAGTGGCAGTCGTGACTGCAACCTTGATTAATCTTCGGCTCGGCTGCGGCAGTCTGTGACATGGGCACCACAAGTGCGCCCTCCCCGCGGGATCGAGCAACCGTTTTGTGGGATAGGATGCGGGACCGTGCGCCAGCGTGCGCGCGCGTCCAGCATTCTCGGGCGAGGCGAGCGGTGTTCGGCGGAAGCCCCATCCGCCGCAGCCCGCATCGAGCCCCGCGGCGAGCTGCGGCCGAGCGCGGGAAGCACGGCATGCGGTGTCTCAAAAATGCGACAACTCCCCCCGCGAGCAGGAAGCACAAAACGCCGTGTCGCAATTTTTGGACAAATCCCATCTGGATGGCATCGCCCACCGCGAACACGGTGTCAGCCCTGTCAGCCCTGTCAGCCCCTCATGGGTAACGCATTGAAAGGATTGTCGTACGGCGCCGCCGGGGGCTGACGCACCTGACGCACCTGACAGCGATTCCCAAGAGATCCCCGACTGCAAGAACGCAGACTCCGCATTCTTGCCCCTAGCGTTGGCCGGAACATCCCCACCATGGCCTCCGCCCCCGGGGGGGTGCGGCGGCAGGAGCACGGCCGGGGCAGTCTGCTACCAGCACGGGGCGGGTAGGGGAAGAGGTGGCTGGCACGGTCTCTGTGCCGGCACGGCTGGGTGCGTCAATGCGTCATAGGTGCGCCATTCTAGAAAATGGATGACGCACCCAAGGGCGTCATTCAATTTTCTTTAGGCGCACCGGATGAATGACGCAGGCCAGGATGCGTCATTCATGCGTCATTCATTCTGGCGCAATGACGCACCATTGCCGGTTGGGAAAGCCTGGTGCAACCCTACCAGAGGTTATGGAATGGGTGCTTTCTGGAAATGACTGAACGTGCCGGTAGAGAACATCTTATGCGCGCATCCACCGGTGGTTATGGAGATGATTAGGGTTGCGGAATGGCCAAGGCCCCTGGTAACGGCGTCGTGAACTCGAATGGGCGGATGAATGACGCACGAATGACGCAGGCGCTAAATCAATGGCTTATGCCGTGCCATCCTGCCCGAAATAGAGGGCGAGGAGATCTCGATTGCGCTGCCGAGCGGCCTCTGTCGTGCGCTGGCGGTGGTCCGGGCAGTGAACCGTCTGGAATTTATGGGTCGATCCTGTCGGCCGTGCCAGCCTGGGAGCGGTCATGATGAACGGGGTGCCGCAGACGGTGCAGGACCGCTGCCAGTTGGCCACTTCCGTCGTGGTGCCGTCTTTCCGGGTGTAGGGGCGGGTCCCGAGCAGGGTCCACGGGTTGGGGGCGGTCAGGAAGCGGGCAACGGGCTGGCGGGTAGTGGGTCAGTTTGAACCATCCTGAATAAAATCCTAGCCGGTTCGGGGTGCAAGGGCCAGCCCGCCCGTGCCATATTAAGGCCATGGCCACCAAACGCCTTCCCCGCCCTCGCGACCCGATCGCCCTCGCGAAGCTCATTGGCGATATCGCCGCCGGACAGGTAGCGGATGCTGCGGACGACGGGAAAGACCCGGCGGCAGCAGAGATGGGGCGCAAGGGCGGCGCGGCTAGAGCGCGGACCATGACGCCGACTCAAAGAGCCGACGCGGCTAGCAAAGGCTGCCAAGGCTAGATGGAAAGCGTCTCTGACGCTCAATAGAGAAGCGCTCTAGAACTGCCTCGCTCATGATGCCGGTGGAGAGGCTCTTCATTGTGATAAAGGGCTGAATCATCGGCTGCACGAATTGAAATCTGTAGTGACCCCGGCTTCCTGGGACAGCATTTCGTCTCTGAGAGCTTCCCATCCCTTGTCATCCACGGGTTGGCGAAGCCTAACGGGTTTACTCATAACCACGCCACGGTTGCTCAAAACCGCTTTATGCGGAGCGGCAGAGCCTTTCCATGCGGATGGGAATGCGGCGCTTCACTCGGCTGACGAACGCCTTCTCGAAGAAGGTAAAGAACCACGCGCACGGCATCGCAATCTAGATGATGCACTATAATTTTGTTCGCATCCACCAGACGCTCCGGGTCACGCCCGCAATGGCGGCTGGGGTCACGACGAAGCTTTGGGAACTGGCCGACATGGTGCGCGTGCTAGAGAAATGGGAGTCTATTACCTCTTAATCCAAGGCGCCTGTGAGAGCTGCCCCTGCATAAACGAGATAGTCTTGGTTAGGCTCCCAATGTCCCCTTGAATGGTTGCGAGAGTGACCTTATTGTCGTTCGTAGTGGCTTGTATCCTATCTACGGCTGCGCGCGTCTCGATTATCGCGGCGGATAGCTTCTGACCTTCTTTGGACTGGAGCGCTTGAATGGTCGCTCCTGAACTCACCAAATTGCCGATGCGGGTAGCCACGTTCTGTCCCGCCGCATCAATGCGAGCAGTTAAGGCGGTTGAAGACGCAGTTGCGGCCGCGCGCTCCTCCCGGATATCAGACTTTAGGTCTGATATCATGTAAAGCGCCCACCCGTTGGCGCAGGTGAGGACGGCTGCAATTAAGACTGCCGCTATACCAATTATTTTAGCTGACATGTCACAGCCCCTCCCCCCTATCTTGGGAACGAAAGCTATCACGGGTAAACAAAAACGCGAGACCTTACAGACGCTGGCTCAATTCCTATGCTTCAAGGAATAGAATCCTGACACACTTCAAACCGACCCACTACCGGCTGGCGGGAGGGGGCGGCGCAATCGCGCCGGTCTCCGTCGGCCGCGAGCGGCCCCGAGGCGGCGACGGCCCGCCGGACGTTGGCGCGGGCGGCCTCGATCCCGTGCAGGGTCATGGCGATCAACCAGGCGGTCACCAGGTCGTTGGCGTCCACCCAGCCCTTGCGGGACACGTGAACCAGCAAGCCGCCCCAGGGCTGGTCCATCCCTCGGCGAGGCGGGCTGCCTCGACGGCGTATGTGCCATCCAGGCGTTCGAGTCCGAATTCCGTGACGGCCCATTGGCGGCCGCGCCACCAGACGGGTGCCAGGGGCTCGCCGCGGACGTGGACGGGGGTTTGGTCGTATTCGATCGGCCCGTCGCCGCGGGACGGCAGGGGGGAAGGAGGGAGGTCGCGGGACAGCCATCCCTCTGCGGACAGGTATTCAGCGAGGCCCGGGAGCCGGCCTTTAGGCGGCGGGTTGTTTTCGTCACCGGTCATGCGCCACATCGCGTCGGCGACACCGTCTCGCACCGCCTCCATCATGTCTGCGCGGCTTAGTGATGGCAGTTTGCCAAACGGAACCACTTCACTGGTCTTAGCGAGTTTCCTTCCTTTGCTAGCGTCAGTAGACGGTGCCGGGGCGCCTGGTCGCATCAACCGACAAGCCCTTGCGTGGCCTGCGCTGGTCGGGATGCTGGTATTCGCGGGAGAAAAGCAGTCCGGTTCTCATCCAGGCTGCGATGACCGGCTGGCATTGTTTGGGGGTGCGGTCGGGGACGTGCTTTTGAACCACGTGCCAAGCTGCGCGGTCCACGTCCTCGCGGGGGGATGGCGAATAACGATTGCCGTCTGGCAGGCCGGCCTCGATGTCATCAAGGATCCGGTTCAGCAGCGGGGTGTCGAGCCCTTTCCACACACCACACGGTTACGAAGCCGCAAAGTGTCGCGCGCCGCACCGCAACAAAATCTGCGACCAGAAAGGCCGGGGCGGTCATGACCGGGTGCCTTTCGCCGCCGGCCGCGGCGGGAGCCAGCGCCAGGGCCGTGCCGGCACGAGCCAGCCGCCGTCCGGGTCGAGCCGCTTGGCGCGCGCGCGCAGCTCGGCCCCGACCCGTCTGGCATCGGCCGCGAACAGGCTGAGGCCAGCGTGGTCGAAGTGCTCGGCCCGCTCGCGCAGCTCTCCGGCGCGCCGGCGAAGCTCGCGGGCCTCGGCGCGGGGGCTCATGACCGGGCGCCTTCTGCCAATGCCCGCTTCATCTGCTGGCGGGCGTTGCGGTCGGCGCGCCGGTCGCCGGCGGTGGCGCTGGTAATAATCGGTCGCGCGCCGTTCGGATGGCGCCAGCGGACATGCCCGCCGGCGAGCCGCTCCCAACGCCAGCTGGCTCGCGCAGCCCAGCGGGCGAGCTCGCGCGCCTCGTGGGTGGGGAGGCGGGGCCCGCTCATGGGTTGATCCGCCTGAGCCGGCGGTAGGGGGTGGGCGGGTGCCATCGCGGCATTCGCTTCGTCCTCGGTTAGGACGGGCGGCGCTTGCGGAGGGGTCCCAGCGGTGCTATCAGATGACGGTTGCTGTTGCCGTCAAACGATAGCCTGAAGCTGGAGAGCCCTCTTTTGGCGCGCCCATCGCGTCAGTTGGGGGTCTCTCTACTCTCCGGCTGCTACGGCCTCCGGGGCGGGATGCTTCCGAGGGCGGCCTGCCGGCCGGCCAGTCGGGACATAGGCTTTCGGGACATAGGGGGTCTTGCGCACCGTCATCGGGCGGATTTTCGCCACCGGCAGTGAGCGCAGGAAGACGACCCCGGCCCAGACATCGATCAGGGTCTTCGCGCCGAGCTTCATCGCCTTCAACTCGCCGCTGCCGAGTTTGTCGTACACGACGCGCCGGCTCATGCCAGCGAACCGGCACCACTGCTCGATCGACATATAGGCTGGCAGCGTCGGTGCCCCGCTCGCCTTCCGGTAGGCTTCAACGGCGGCCCTGACCTCGGGCGAGAGCTCGGCGGCCTGGGCAAGCAGAGAGTCGGAACGCATTTTGAGACTCCGCTACGGTTACACGTGGGCCGGCAGCGAGTCGGAACGCATTTTTGAGACTCCGCTACGGTTACGTGTGCGCGGACAGGTTTACTCTCCCGCAGGGCCGGAACGCAGGGAAGTGAGACGCGGCCAATTATTCCAAGACACTGGAATCGTTTACTTCCCGCGCGCGACGTTTTGGGACGGTCGCGGCTCACGTTTTATTGACGCGGCAGCACCCTCACAGAGCTAGGGTGGCCGAGATCCGAACCCACAGAATTGCTCGAGGAGGCGGAGACGGATACGAACCTACGGGCTATCCCACAAACGAAAACGGGATGCCCGCGCACTGCGGCGCACGGGCAAGCACGACGTATTTGCCAAGAATGGCGGTTATGCTGGGGTTTCTGCACACCGGCGCACACGGTCGCGCAACGTTATGGCGGAGAGGGTGGGATTCGAACCCACGGTACGCTCGCGCGTACAACGGTTTTCGAGACCGCCCCGATCGACCGCTCCGGCACCTCTCCGCAGTCCGCGCCCGGCCGGCCGCGCGCCTTATAGGAGCCGCCCGCCTCCCTCGCAATCCGGTGCCGAAGCTGAGCTGGCCCGGACTGACCAAGCCGGCGGCCGCCGCCGGGCAGGCGGCGCGCGTGCCGCGCCCGGAGCCGTCGCGTTGACATCCGGGCCGCGGCCCCTATAACCCCGCCCCTTGGCGCTTCCTTGCGTTTCCGGGGGCCGCCCCATGCAAAAGAAGCGCCGCCGGATGCGCCGCGCGGCGAGAGGTAGAAAAATGTTCGCAGTCATCCGCACCGGCGGCAAGCAGTACCGCGTCACCCCTGGCGCCGTGCTCAAGGTCGAGACACTGGCCGGCGAGCCGGGCGAGACCATCACCTTCTCCGACATCCTCGCGATGGGCGGCGACGAAGGCGCCGCCGCTATCGGCACGCCGACGATCCCAGGCGCTGCCGTCACCGCGACCGTGATCGCGCAGGACCGGCTGGAAAAGGTGATCGTGTTCAAGAAGCGCCGCCGGCAGAACAGCCGCCGCCGCGGCGGCCATCGCCAGCACACGACCGTGCTCCGCATCGCCGCGATCACGCGAGCTGAACAAGCGGCCGGCTGAAGGAGAGCAAGCGATGGCACACAAGAAGGCCGGCGGCTCGTCGCGCAACGGCCGCGATACCGAAGGCCGCCGCCTCGGGCTGAAGAAGTCCGGCGGGCAGAGCGTGATCGCCGGCAACATCATCGTCCGCCAGCGCGGCACAAGCTGGAAGCCGGGCCGCAATGTCGGCCTCGGCCGCGACCACACGATCTTCGCGCTGATCGACGGCCGCGTGAGCTACGAGCGCCGCGCAAAAGGCCGCGTGCATGTCTCGGTGACGCCCGCCGAAGCCGCCGATTAGCCGTCTCCGCCCGCGGGGTGACCGCGTCGCGACGGGGAGCAGCGCGCATAAGCCCCCTTCGGGGGTGTTACCGGCCCGAAAAAGGGTCGCCATGAATTGCTGCTCGTATGATGATATCAGGTCCGGGAGCAACGGAACCGGAAGTCAACCGCATGATCCTGATCGGACAATATGACTCGCCCTTCGTCCGCCGGGTGGCAGTGTCGCTGCGCGTCCTCGGCTTCGCCTACGAGCACGATACACGCTCAGTGTTCGCGGATTTCGACGCAATGCGGCGGATCAATCCGCTCGGCCGCATTCCTTCGCTCGTGCTCGACGATGGCACGACGCTGATCAACTCGGCGATGATCCTTGATTGGCTCGACCAAACCGTGGGACCGAAACGGGCGCTCATTCCGGCGGCAGATCCCGAACGTCGGCGCGTGCTGCGCCGCATCGCGCTGGCGACGGGGGCGATCGATAAGGCTGGCGCGGCCACCTACGAACGGCTCATCCGGCCTTCGGCCTGTCGCTGGCCGGAGTGGATCGAACGGTGCCGCACGCAGGCGACAGGCGCGATCGAGGCTCTTGCGGCCGAGTCCTGGCCAGCGGGCGCCCGGCTCGACCAGGCGCAGATCACGACGGCCTGCATGATCCGTTACGTGCGGATGTCAGATCCCGATCTCATTGCGCCCGGTCGTTATCCGGCGCTCGACACGCTGTCGGCCCGCTGCGAGGCGAGGCCCGAATTCGAGGCCACCTATCCCGCCGAATACGTGGTGCCGCGCAACGCGTGAGCCGGCCCCTCGCTGTCGAGCGCCTGCCGCGCGCATTTGCGCATCACCGAGGGCAGCGCCTCGGCGTCCAGCGCGTCTGAGTGGCACAGGAACCCATCGGCCACGATCGCCGGCACGCGGGCCACGTAAACGCTTAACCGCAGCTCGAAATGCGTGAGCCCATGCCGAACTTCGGCGATGCGGCGCCATCCGGCCGGCATCGGTGCGTGGGCCAGGGCCTCGGCTTCCGGCCAGGGCCGCGCGCGCCACGGCGTGCCGGGCAGCTCGGTCATGCCGCCAAGCAACCCCGACGGCGGCCGGCGGCGCAGCAGCACTCGGCCAGCTGCATCGGCCAGCCAGAAATGCGCGCCGAAGCGCAACGGCCGTGCCGGTTTCGGCGCGCGGCTCGGCAGGTCGCCCGCGATCCCGGCCCGATGGCCGGCGCAACCGGCGCGCCACGGGCAGAGCGCGCAGGCGGGCGAGGCGGGTGTGCAGATCGTGGCCCCCAGGTCGAACAGGGCTTGCGCGAAATCCGACGCCCGCGACCGCGCCGCGTCCTGCGCACCAAGCCGGGCGGCGGCAGCGGCGATCGCGGTCTTTGCGGCGGGCAGCGGTGCGTCGATCGCGAACAGGCGCGCGCACACCCGCTCGACATTGCCGTCGATCGGCACCACGGGCACGCCGAAGGCGATCGCCGCGATCGCGGCCGCGGTGTAGGCGCCGATGCCGGGCAGCGCGCGCAGGCCCTCGACGGTGGCCGGAAATGCGCCGCCCGCCGCTGCGACCCTGCGTGCGCAGGCGTGCAGGTTGCGGGCGCGGGCGTAGTAGCCGAGGCCGGCCCAGGCGGCCATCACCGCCGGCTCGGGTGCGGCCGCCAGGGTCGCGACATCGGGGAAGCGCGCGAGGAAGCGTTCGTAGTAGGGTGCGACAGCGGCCGCCGTGGTCTGTTGCAGCATCACCTCGCTGAGCCAGACGCAATAGGAGTCGGCGGCGGTGCCGGGCGGCGCGCGCCAGGGCAGGGTGCGGCGGTGCCGGTCGTACCAGGCGAGCAGGAGGGCGGCGTCGGGGATGTTCACGCGGAAGGTTCTGACAACGGGCACGGCGCAGGACAACCGCCGGCGCTGCTTCGGGCCGGTGCCGGTCGCGGCGCTGCTGCCGGGGCTCACCCGCGCCGCTTTCCGCCGCCACGGCGCCGCGCTCACTGCGATCGCCGCCGACTGGGAGGCGATCGTCGGCCCGGCGCTCGCCGCCGTCACCGTGCCGCGCAAGCTCGCGGCCGGCACACTCACGCTCGGCTGCTCGGGGCCGATCGCGCTTGAGCTCCAGCATCTCGCCGATCAGCTCATGGCACGGATCAACATGCATTTAGGCGGTGCCCCGGTGCAGCGGCTGCGCTTCGTCCAGCTCCCGCCCGCGGCGCCCGTGGCGCCGCCCCTGCCGGCCGCGGCGGTCCCGGCTGAAGCGGCGGCGCGCCTGGAAGCCAGACTCGCGGGGCATTCCGGGGAGCTGCACGACGCGCTTGCCGCACTCGGCGCCGCATTGCTGCGGTCGCGCTAGGGTCAAGACCCGATCAGAAGCCGCCGACTCGGGTGGGAAGCGGACGTTCCTGTCTTGCTCGGCCGGTGACTCCTATGCGCCATCAGCTGCCACTCGCAGTGATGACATCGGACGGCCAAGTTCGACGCATTGCCGACATTACCATCTAATATAAAGAGATACCACGCGCAAAATGGCGTCCCTACAACCCAATCCTCTAGCCGCAAATCGAACGCATCGTAGCCAGCCCGCACGCCGTCGTTGTTGCGATCGACTAAGAGTTTGACTCAAATCGCGGTCGGAACGCCTCAGTATGTTGACTTAATGGGGAAATTTGGCCCACCACGGCGGCTCAAGAGGCTGCCAGCCGTCGCATCATGAGCTTGACACTGGTGATGTAAAGCCAAGTCACCGCGCTTTGGGTTGTCGCCTCGAAGTCTTTGGCCAGGCGACGGTTGCGGTTGAGCCAGGCAAAGGTGCGTTCGACGACCCATCGCCGGGGCAGCAGGACGAAGCCCTTGGCGGCGTCTGACCGCTTGACGATCTCGATGGTCCAGTCGCCGAGGTTTTCGAGGACGCCCTTCAGCTTGTCACCGGCATAGCCCCCGTCGGCGAAGACATGGCGCAACCAGGGGAAGGCGCTGCGGATGCTCGCCAGCAGGCCTGGCGCCCCATCGCGATCTTGAACGTCGGCGGGGTGAACGATCATCCCGACCGGCAGGCCGATCGTGTCGGTGAGAATATGGCGCTTTCGGCCTTTGATCATCTTCTCGGCCGCATAGCCGCGCGGACCGCCAGCCTCCGTGGTCTTGACCGACTGGCTGTCGATCACGCCCGCGCTCGGACTTGCCTCGCGGCCGGCGGCCTCGCGCACCGACATCAGCAGTGCATGATTGATGGTCTGCCACGTCCCGTTGTCCCGCCACGCGTAGAAGTACCGCTGCACCGTCGTGAACGGGGGAAACTCCTTCGGCAGCAGCCGCCACTGGCAGCCCGACTGCGCGATATAGAAGATCGCATCGACGACATCTCGCAGGCCGGTCTCGCGCGTCCGCCCGCAGCTTGCCGCCGCGGGGAGGTGCGGTTCGATCACGCCCCACTCCTCGTTGGTGGTATCGCTTGCATAGCGCAGTCCATCGCGCCGATACTTGGCGCGCGTGATTTCAGTCCAGGCCATCGGGTCATTCCTTCGTGTCTTCGCAACCACGAGAGAACCGAAGCCGCTGAAATCACGCAACCCCGTAGGATTCCTGCAGACCGCAAGGTGACCCAGCCATCGTCCACTTCCTTGAAATGACTCGCTAAACTATTCCGGGACCATTCCGGGTCAGCCTCTAAGGCGGCTGCACTGGAGGCGCAGCAATTGTCAGTCCGGTAATAAGATCAAGCGACTGAAGGCTTGAATGATAAGGGGGTGTTAGCCTACATTCCGTAAAAGAGAAACACGTGCAACGACGACGTCGCAAGCCGACTATTAAGAGAGCTCGGAGGAGGATGGAGTGAGCTGGACCCCGAAAACTGGACAGGTAGCTAAGAGAGAGTTCCGCCCCTAAGTGGCCGTGAGGCCAGGGGTGAACGATGGCGAATATCCGGAAGCAGCACAGCGCGGCGTTCAAGGCGAAGGTGGCGCTGGCGGCGGTGCGGGAGGAAGGCAGTGTGGCGGAGCTGTCGAGCCGGTTCGGGGTTCACGCCAGCCAGATCCACGCGTGGAAGAAGACACTGCTCGAAGGGGTTGCCTCACTGTTTGCCCGCGGGCATGGCGGCGCGTCTGGCGCGGTGTTGGCGGATGAGACGCAGCTTGCCGGGCTGTATGCGAAGATCGGCGAGCTGACCGTCGAGCGCGATTTTTTTTGCAAAAGGTCTGGTCCATGAGCCTGGCTACCCGGCTATCGCTGATCGACCGGACGGACCCGCGGCTGTCGATCGTGGCGCAATGCGGGTTGCTGAAGGTCGCGCGCTCGACGCTGTATTACCGGCCGGCGCCGGTGAGCCCGGAAGATTTGCAAGTGATGCGGCGGATCGACGAGCAGTACCTGGCGAGGCCGTTCTATGGGTCGCGCCGGATGGCGGCGGTGCTGCGGCGCGATGGCCATGCGGTGAACCGCAAGCGGGTGCGGCGGCTGATGCGGCTGATGGGGATGGAAGCGATCTACCAGAAGCCGAACACCAGCCGGCGCCATCCGGAACACAAGGTGTATCCTTACCTTTTGCGAGGTCTGGTGATCGATCGTGCCAACCAGGTCTGGTGCGCGGACATCACTTACATCCCGATGGCCAAGGGGTTCGTCTACCTGGTGGCGGTGATGGACTGGTTCAGCCGCCGGGTGCTCGCGTGGCAGTTGTCGATCGGGATGGACACGGATTTCTGCGTCGAAGCGTTGCAGGAGGCGATGGATCGCTACGGCAAGCCGGAGCTATTCAACACCGATCAGGGCGTACAGTTCACCAGCGCGGCGTTCCTCGATGAGCTGGAAGCCGGCGGCGTGCGCATCAGTATGGATGGCAAGGGGCGGTTCCTGGACAACCTCTTCATCGAGCGGCTGTGGCGGAGCCTGAAATACGAGGAGGTGTTCATCAAGGCCTATGCCTCGGTTGCCGAAGCACGCAGTGGTATCGGTGCATGGCTTGCGTTCTACAATGACGAGCGGCCGCACCAGGCGTTGGGCTATCGCACGCCACGCGAAGTTTTCGCGCTCGCGCGGGCCTGTGGATATCTGGACAACGCTGCCGCGTTGACCACATACCCACAGGCACCACAACAGCAGGAAACAGCTTCAATCGATCAGGAGAAAGTGCTACGTGGCTTTGCTGCCCCCCTCGCACGGGAAGGGGAATGTGCAACCGGCGGGAGTCTCTCTTAACTCAGCCCGTTTCCTGTCCAACGAATGGGGGCCACCTCAGAGAGGCAATGGCACGACTGAAAGTCACCGACAAAACTGGCCTCGGACGCTTGGTTCTCGCCGCCGCCGCCAATGCCGAATTGAAAAAATCGCTATTATCGGATCCGAAGGCATTGCTGAGCCAGTTTCTTGAAAACATTCCTGAAGGTCACGTAATAAAGGTTGTGGCTGAGGAGGAAGATGTCACGTTCGTTGTACTGCCGGCGCCGGAAGACGTCCCAACAAACGTTAAGGCTAAAGAAGAAATTATTCGCGAAGAAGCTCGCGAATACGATCAGGCAAAGAAGAGAGTAGAGGAGTCGAAGCGAGAGGGTAGTGAGCCGCAGGGCAAGGGCGCCATTCCACCTGAGGTCGTCGAAGAAACATATGCGCTGATGGTTGGCCATTCAGCTCTGTCGCCCAGCTCGCGATCGCAAACTGCCCCATCGCCTCAGAGAGGCAACCCGTCTCGAAGGGCAGCAGCCTAATTCCGTCTCGGTTGTGGCTCGGTTGTCTGCTCCGTCAAAGCAAAGCTAGAGCATCGATTGCGGCCAGCTGCCCGACATCGGTGATTTTATTTCGGCAATCGCTGTGATCGAAGCGCATTTTCCGAAGGCCGACTACAATGTCGGATCTCTGTGTACATTTGTCGAATAGACATCCTACAGTCGCGTCGTGCCGGATCATCCCCCACCGGCGATCTGCTTCCACCAACATGGACAGACAAATGACGAGGAGAGCCTTCTCGAACCGAACCTTGGCTTGCCGAGCATAGCCACGCAGCCCAAATGTCGATACCGCGATCACGTTACTGCTGCCAGGGAGCGGCGCAGCAAAAAGGTTGTGGTAAGTTTTCCCGTTTTGGTCAGTCGCCACCATGTTACGGGTGAGGCAACACACAAAGTCAACACCGCACGATGAGGGGGCTGATACCAAGACCTGATGGTCGCAACTCATTGGGGATTCCCCGACGCGGCGGCGATCTGCTTGAAGGCTGGCGAACGGGGGGAGTTTCGCCATGCCGATCCCACTGCGGGCCGATTTTGACGCGGCCGGCGTGCGCCGGGCGGCGCGCGAGAGCCGCGATGCCAAGCAGGTGCGCCGCCTGCTGGCGCTGGCCGCGATCTATGACGGGGCCACGCGCAGCGAGGCCGCGTCGATCGGCGGCGTGATCCTGCAAATCGTGCGCGACTGGGTGCTGCGGTTCAACGCGTACGGTCCGCAAGGGCTGATCGACCGCAAAGCCCCTGGTCAGCCGTCCCGCCTGGACTCCGCGCACCGGGCGGCACTGGCGGCGGTGATCGAAAGCGGGCCGA
This sequence comes from uncultured Alphaproteobacteria bacterium, assembly GCA_963754235.1. Taxonomy (GTDB): domain Bacteria; phylum Pseudomonadota; class Alphaproteobacteria; order Acetobacterales; family Acetobacteraceae; genus DATAYA01. Next base: position 40,809 of record CAVWFK010000017.1, read on the forward strand.
TCCCGGCGGTGCATGGTGTAGTCCGCTGGCGGATCATCGATTTGTGCCAATGGGTCTGGGATGAGTTCCACATCAGCGTCTCCAAGCAGACGCTGAGCCGCGAGCTGCGGGCGATGGGATACCGCAAGCTGTCGGCACGGCCGCGCCATCACGCCCAGGCCGCAGGTGCGGTCGAGGACTTTAAAAAAAAGACCTTCCCGCCGCGCTGGCAGCGATCGCGCGCGAGCGGGGGATCGATCCTGCCGATATAGAGGTCTGGTTCGGCGACGAGGCCAGAGTGGGCCAGAAGAACAAGATCACCCGCCGCTGGTCGCTGCGCGGCACCCGGTCCTCGGCGCCCCACGACCAGCGCACCGCTTCCACCTACATCTTCGGCGCCATCTGCCCGAAAGAGGGCAAAGCGGCGGGCCTGATCCTGCCCTGGTGCAACATCGAGGCCATGAACCTGCAACTGGCCGCCATCTCGGGCGAGGTCGCCCCCGGTCGGCACGCCGCGCTGCTGCTCGATCAGGCCGGATGGCACCTTTCGCCGCGGCTCGCCGTGCCCGACCACATCACCATCGTCCCGCTGCCGGCCAAGTGCCCTGAGCTGAACCCGCAGGAGAACATTTGGCAGTTCATGCGCGACAACTGGCTCTCCAACCGCATCTTCACCGGATACGACAATCTGGTCGATCACTGCTGCAGCGCCTGGAACAAGCTGGTGGCGCAGCCATGGACAATCATGTCCATCGGCCTGCGCGATTGGGCTCATGGGTTCTGATCAGAGAGTTCTTGGTATGAGTTCAGCACGGGGGCTAAACGCGGCAAGTAGGTCTGGAGTTCCCATCAGAGAGATCGCCGCGCGCATATCCGCTAGGGACGGGGAAATACGCAACCGCAAAGTGGTAATATTTCTGCTTTTGATTTGCTGCTTCAACCAGATCAGGCAGAAAACCCGCTTTTGCATCGATATCAATCAAGGCCACACGGTACTTTGCGCTCGTGGTCGTAGCGCGTGTGGCTTCAACCACTAGCGAAGGCGCTCCGGATTTGTTTCCGGCAGCCAGTGTCTCGATAAGCACGCCGCGGCCGGTTGCCTCTTCGAGTTTGCTTGCCCATGCTGGCTTCCTGCCGACCTTCGGAAGTATGACTTGACCAGGATCCGTCGTATAGAGGACTGGTATTCCCCAATCAAGGTACTTTGCTCTCTCGGCGAAGTACATTGCTGTTCTTCCATCCCGAATGGCGTCACCAAGAGGCTTGCCGGTCAACAAAGTGTTGTAGATGGCGGAGGCAAAAAAGTGAGCGCTCGCGTCAGGCAGCGAGAATTGCGAGGCGACAACTGCCGGAATTCCTCTATCGAGCAGGGCAGCCGCAATCGAACTGCGAGCTGGGTTTTCAGTAGGGGCACCCACTGCAGTTTTAAAGGCATTTAGAAAAACCAAACGTATCCCCCGGTCCCGCAAAATTCGAGCCAGAGTATTGGCATCCATTTTGAAGCGGTCTTTTCCTGGGCGCTGTATGCTTAAGTAACCATGCCTTTGCTTGTAGTCAAAGCCAGCATGGCCAAAGTAATGTATTATGTCATATTTTTTCCTGAGCTCAGTTTTGTCAATAATTGATTATATTCTTCCGCATTCAAGACATCAATATCGAAGCTGTTCTCGTCCAAATGGGCAGAAAACACTCTGCGTATATAAATGATCTCCTCTTGAGGGGAAGTTTCTTTATCATCGGGCGCGGCACGCCGAGAATCAGCAGCAATCTAAACCTTGCTTTCGATCCGGCCGCAAGGAAAAGGCTTTGTCGAAGTAAAAATGCGCCTAGAGATGGGGTGAAATTCTTGCCCAATAAATAAGTCCGAGGTGGGATCGTAAAGGTCATCCCATGGCCAACCGGCGACTTCAGGATCCTCGGCGATAATTTCAAGCGGCAGCTGGGCATCGTGCCTCTGTTCACGTTCGCCAGTTGCTAAGAAAAACAGGTCACGAGCCTTGCCCACGAGTAGCAATTCAAGGAGACGTTGCCCTAGTTCCTTCAACCGATCCTGCTCAAATTGAGGTGCGCCAGATTCTATGAACGATTTAAGGTTCCCGATCTGTTCTAGCAGCTTATCGAAGTTAGTATTATTGATGCTAATCCGAGCCAAGCCGCGTGCGGTGCGATATTCAGCAAAAGTAGTCAACGTCTGTCCATCTATATTTTCATGTAGACGTCCAATTACGTAGAGTCGAAAGCTCGGTAAAGGCGGGACCAAATCACTCATCGTAGTAGCATTATTACGGTTTAAAAAATGCGAAAAATTTCCCGATTATCGATTTGTCTGTCGGTTTCTTGCCTAAGTGAACCTCGTATTCGGTCTGACCCGCTTTCCGAGAAATCTTGGCGTCAAACTCAGTCTCCAGCACGAAGATTATTCCGGCAACCACCAGAGCGGTCGTGATAGGTTCGAAGAGAACTTTCCTACTGCTCTCTACCGCCCCAATCACGTAGACGCGCAGGGATGGATTTCGGGCTAATTCAACAAGGAGACTTCTCTCGGCGGCAGCCACGTCAGGCAACTCACTGTCCATTCTCGGAGCGACGGCCTCACCCGCGGCCTCCCCAATCTTTATGAGAATGCCAGCGAGGGCATCTTCATCCGCGACAGGGATACTCGGGTTCCGCGCCGCATAGCCTTCAATGATGCGGTTTAGGACATTGTGAGCTTCGGCATCTGTTAGCAGCGCCAGCCGCTCGACAACCTCGGGCATAAGAGCCTCCCTAGCTCCAAATTGGTTACGCAATCTAGCAAATTAGCTTAAGGGACGTCCTTGGGCAATCGATAGACATCCCCTTTTCGTCCTGCCAGAAGACGTCCGACATGCTCATCCACCTATCAGAGCTCCGGGGCTACGCCAGCAGGGACCGCGCGCTACATAACGGCGGCTTCGGGTCACGACGCGCCGAAAGCGCCATCGCCCGCGAGGGCACCTAGGGTCGAACTCGGCGGTTCCTGTTTGGGTTTTGAGCCCACCGGCCATCGCATTTGACCGGCGGACTGGCGCGGCAGCAGATATCGCCAGGAGACCCAGCCTCGACCTGCCTGACCTCGGCCATGACCGGTCGGTCACTCTCCAAGTGCGATTGCCCTGGCGCTCGCGCTGATTGGACTTGAAATCTTGCGCGCAGATCGTCTTGCTAGGGATTGACGGAGCGCGGTTCCCAGCCGCACACCGGAGGGACGCCTCGGGCCTCCTCCGGCCGCGCGCTTGGCCCAACTCGCGTCGTCTTGGCAGGGTTCACCCCCACCACAGAGGTTCCGATGCCCGTCTCCCGCCGCACTCTCCTGGCACTCTCCGGCAGCTTCGCCGCCCTCTCGGCCGCATCCGCGCCGGCCTGGGCGCAGAACGCGTCGCTCACCAGCGAGCGCGCGGTCGGCGACGCCCGCGCGCCGGTGCAGGTGATGGAATTCTTCTCGCTGACCTGCACCCACTGCGCCACCTTCGCCCGCGAGAGCTTCCCGCAGGTCAAGACCGACCTGATCGACAAGGGCAAGCTGCACTACATCTTCCGCGATTTCCCGCTCGACCGGGTGGCGCTGCTCGGCGAGATGGTGGCGCGCGCGCTGCCGCCGGATCGCTACGAACCCTTCCTGCTGGCGATGTTCCGCACCCAGGACCGCTGGGCCTTCGCGCAGGGCGTCAACTCGACCGAGGAGATCGGCAAGATGGCGGCGCTGGCCGGCATGCCGTCGGACACGTTCCAGAAGGTGATCCACGACGACGCGCTGCGCGGCTGGATTCTCGCCGAGCAGGCTGCGGCCGAGAAGAAATACGGCATCAACAGCACGCCGACCTTCGTGGTCGATGGCCCGAAGGCAAAGAACCTGGTGCGTGCGGGCGAGATGCCGTTCGACGCGTTCCAAAAGATGATCGCGCAAGCGGCGGGATGAGGCGTTGCCGGTCGCGTTCTCCCGGCTGCGGATCGCCGGCTTCAAGAGCTTCGCGGAGCCCGCGAGCCTGGAGATCCGGCCCGGCCTGACCGGAATCGTCGGGCCGAACGGCTGCGGCAAGTCCAACGTGGTCGAGGCGTTGCGCTGGACGATGGGCGAAAGCTCGGCGCGCAGCCTGCGCGGCGGCGAGATGGACGACGTCATCTTCGCCGGCACCGCCGCGCGGCCGTCGCGCAACCTCGCCGAGGTCACGCTGACCTTGGAGGAGACGGCCGGGCGGGCGCCGCCGCCATTCCAGAACGAGCCGGAACTGCAAGTCAGCCGCCGCATCGAGCGCGGTGTCGGCAGCGCCTTTTCCGTCAATGGTCGCGAGGCGCGGGCGCGCGACGTGCAGACACTGTTCGCCGACCTCGCGAGCGGCGCGCGGGCGAGCTCGATGGTGAGTCAGGGGCGGGTGGCGGCGATCGTCAGCGCCCGGCCCGATGAGCGCCGGGCGGTGCTGGAAGAGGCGGCCGGCATCACCGGCCTGCACGCGCGCCGGCACGAGGCGGAGCTGAAGCTGCGCGCCGCCGAGGCCAATCTGGCGCGGGCCGAGGATCTGCGCGGCCAGATGGAGGCGCAGCTCGCCGGGCTGAAGCGGCAGGCGCGGCAGGCGAGCCGCTACCGCAACCTCTCGGGCCATATCCGCGAGGCGGAAGCGGAGCTGCTGGCGATCCAGCGGGCGGCGGCGGACGCGGCGCGGGCGGCGGCGGAGGCGGGGCTGCACCGCGCGCGAGACGCGGTGGCGGGGGCCGCGGAGGCAGCGACCGGGTCATCGGCACGCGCGGCTGAGGCCGAGGCGGCCTTGCCGGGACTGCGCGGCGAAGAGGCGGAGGCGCGCACGGCGCTGGAGCGGCACCGGCTGGCGCAGGAGAGCCGCGCCGCCGAGGAGGCGCGGGCGCAGGCGGCGCTGGCCGAGGCAGAGGCGCGGGTGCGGCAGATCGCGCGCGATCGCGGCCATGCCGAGCAGCTTGCCGGCGATGCGGCGGCGGCGGACGCGCGGCTCGGCTCGGAGGACGCGGCGCTGGCCGAAGCCGAGGCGGCGCTGCCGGGACGTGCGGCGCTGGCCGCATCGCGGGTGACGGAGGCGACGGAGGCGGCGCGGGTCGCCGACGCCCGCGCCAATACTGCCACCGAGGCGGCGGCCGCGGTACAGGCGACCGCGCAGGAATTGCAGCGCGTGCTGGCGCAGGCCGAGGCGCGCGCCCGTCGCGCTGCCGAGCAGCGGCTCAGGATCGAGGAGGAGCGCCGGCGGGTCGCCGGCCAGGCGGTCGATCCCGCGCTGCTCGCGGCGGCGGATGCGGAGGAGCAGGCGACCGCCGCCGCCCTCGCCGCCGCCCATGCGGCGCTGGAAGCGGCCGAGCAGGCGCGGCCAGAAGCGGCGGCCGCGGCCGCAACTGCGCGCGAGCGGCTGTCGCGCGCCGATGCGGCGCGAGCGCTCCTGGCAGCCGAGGCGCAGGCGCTCGGCGAGGTTCTGGCGGTCAAGGATGACGAACGCTGGCCGCCGATGGTCGATGCGCTCGCCGTGCCGGCCGGGCTGGAGGCGGCGCTGGGGGCCGCGCTGGGCGAGGAGCTTGCCGCCGCCGCCGACCGCGAGGCCGCCCGCCACTGGCGTTTTCTTCCGGTGCTGCCGGGCAACCCGCTGCCGGTGGGCAGCCGGCCGTTGGCGGCCGAGGTGGAAGCTCCCGGCGCGCTGGCGCGGGCGCTCGGCGGCATCGGGCTGGTCGAGAACGAGGCGGCGGGGGAGGCGGGGCAGGCGGCGCTCGCGCCCGGACAGACGCTGGTCTCCCGCGCCGGCGCGATCTGGCGCTGGGACGGCTACACCGTGCGCGCCGGCACGCAGACGGCGGCGGCCGTGCGGCTGCAACAGCGCAACCGGCTGGCGATCTTGGCCACGGCGCTGCGCGAAGCCGAGGCCGAGACGGCGGCGGCCCGCGAGGCGCGCCAGGCCGCCGATCTTGTGGATCGGGACGCGACGGCCGCGGAGCAGCGTGCCCGCGCGGCAAGGCGGGATGCCGAGCAGATCGCGAACCACGCGAGGGCCGCCGCGGCATCGCTGCGGGCGCAGGCGGAGAATGCCGCGAACCGGATCGCGGCGCTGGAGGAAAATCTCGCCGCCTTGCTGCCGGAAGCGGCGGAGGCCGACGTCATGCTTGCCGAGGCGCGGGCGCGGCAGGCGGCGCTGCCAGACCTCGCGGCATCCCGCGCGACGGTCGCGGCGGCACGAGAGGCACTGACCGTCGCCCGCGCCGAGGAGGCCGCTGCCTGCGCGGCACACGACGCCCTCCTGCGCGAGTGCGAAGCGACCGCGCAGCGCCGTGTCGCGATCGGGCGGGAGCGCGCCGACTGGGCGATGCGGGCAAGCGATGCCGCCGGGCGCGTCACCGACCTCGCGGCGCGCGCAAGGGAAGCGGAGGCTGAGCTTGCCGCGCGCGCCGCCGCACCTGCCGAGGCCGCTTCCCGCCGCGCCGAGGCGCTGGATGCATTGCAGGCGGCCGAGGCCGAGCACCGGGGCTCGGCCGACCGGCTCTCCGCCGCATCGGACGCCGCCGCTGCGGCTTCCCGCGCCGTCCGCGCTGCCGAGGCGACGCTCGCCGCCGCGCGCGAAGCAGTGGTGCGCGCCGAGGCCGGATTGGAGCAGGCGATGCAGCTTTGGGGCAGCATCGCCGAACGCATCCTGGAGCGGCTGGGGGCGAACCCGGCGCTGCCGGACCCGCCGGCCGCGCCCGGGCCGGAGGCCGAGGAAAAGGCGCGGCGGCGCCTCGAGCGCCTCCAGCGCGAGCGGGAGGAGATGGGCCCGGTCAATTTGCGCGCCGAGCTTGAAGCGGGCGAGGTCGAGACGCGGATCAACGGCCTCGATGCCGAGCGCGACCAGCTCGCGACGGCGATCGCAAAGTTGCGCGGCTCGATCGGCCACCTCAATCGTGAGGGGCGCGAGCGCCTGACGGCGATCTTTCAGGAGGTCGACCGCCATTTCCAGGCGCTGTTCACCCGCATGTTCGGCGGCGGGCGCGCGCATCTCGCGCTGCTCGGCTCGGACGATCCGTTGCAGGCGGGGCTGGAGATCTACGCCCAGCCGCCGGGCAAGAAGCTCGCGACCCTCTCGCTGCAGTCGGGCGGCGAGCAGGCGCTGACCGCGCTCTCGCTCATATTCGCGGTGTTCCGCTGCAATCCGGCGCCCGTCTGCGTGCTCGACGAGGTCGATGCGCCGCTCGATGACGCCAATGTGGGCCGGTTCTGTGCGCTGCTCGACGACATGGTGCGCGAGTCCGGCACGCGGTTCCTGGTGGTGACGCACCATCACCTGACGATGGCGCGGATGGACCGGCTCTATGGCGTGACGATGCAGGAGCGCGGCGTCTCGACGCTGCTCTCGGTCGATCTCGTGCAGGCGGCGGGGATGGTCGAGCCGCCGCGGATGGCGGCGGAATAGGGCGGCCGACCCCTCCACTCGCGAGCCGGCCTTGGTCGGCGCCCAAACGGCCCCTATTTTACCAGACGCCGAGGATATCGACTGATCCCACCGTCATGGTCGGCGAAGGCCGACCATCCACGATTTTGCTATGTGCCGACAGAAAGACGTGGGTGCTCTGCCTTCGCCGAGCATGACGTGGGGAGCGGGGTTTCGGCTCCTGGCATAACCGCACCTTTACACGCACAGAGGGAAGCTCACGTGCTGGAGACACTGGCTGCACTGCTCGGTGCCACTGCAATCGCGGTCCCGATATCGCGTCGGCTGGGATTTGGCAGCATTCTCGGATACCTCGTCGCGGGCGTCGTCATCGGCCCCTCCGGGCTACGGCTTGTCACCAACGTAGGGCAGATCGCCAGCGTCTCGGAGCTGGGCGTCATTATGCTCCTGTTCCTGATCGGCCTTGAACTGCGCCCCCACAGACTTTGGATTCTGCGCAAGGCGGTCTTCGGCCTCGGTCTCGGCCAAATGATTCCGAGCGCGGTACTGCTCGCAGGGCTCGCTCACGTCGCGGGGGTCCCGTGGGCGGGTGCCGCCATCATCGGCGCGGGCTTGGCGCTGTCCTCGACGGCCATCGTGTTGCCCATGCTCGGCGAGCGGAACCTGCTCTCCTCCACTGCGGGGCGGGACAGCTTCGCGGTTCTGCTGTTCCAAGACATGGCCTTCATTCCTTTGGTAGCACTGGTGCCGCTCCTGTCCGGCGGCCCGGTCCCGACGGAAATCCCTTGGCTGGCCGTCGCGCGGGGTCTGGCGGCGGTTGCCGCAATCCTGGTCGGCGGAAGTTTCCTGGTGCGGCCGATCTTCCGCATTGTCGGCGGCGCGAACACGCCGGAGGTGTTCACGGCGACCGCCTTGCTGCTGGTTGTCGGCACGGCCGCGCTGGCTGACTGGGCCGGGCTGTCGATGTCGCTGGGCGCCTTCATGGCGGGCGTGCTGCTGTCCGATTCCGAATATCGGCATGAACTTCAGGCCGACATCGAACCGTTCGAGGGCTTGCTGCTCGGCTTCTTCTTCATCTCGGTCGGCATGTCGGCCAATCTGGACCTGGCGCTCCGCAGCCCCGCTACGGTCGCTGTCTCTGTGGTCCTGTTGATCGTGAGCAAGGTGGCAGTGGCCTTCCTCCTCGGGCTTATCAAGCGCGGCACCGTGGCGAGTTCCTTGCGCTTTAGCCTGGCCATTCCTCAAGGCAGCGAATTCAGCTTCGTGCTGTTCGGAGCTGCCGTCGCCGAAGGCGCGTTGGCACGGCAGCAGGCCGATCTGGCAACCTTTGTGATCGCGGTCTCCATGGTGGTGACGCCCATCTTGTTCGCGGCCTCGGAGCAACTCGCCATCCCGCGCCTCAGCCGGCGTCCGGAGCCGGTCTACGATCGGATCGACGGTCCGCCGACACCGGTGATCATCTGCGGGTTCGGCCGCGTCGGCCAGGTGGTCGGCCGGGTGCTGCGGATGCAGAGAATCCCGTTCACGGCGCTCGAGAAAGATTTCGAGTCAGGTCGAAGTGGTTCGCCGGTTTGGAGCCAAGGTGTATTTCGGCAATCCCGCGCGCGAAGAGGTTCTGCGTGCGGCCGGCGCCGAAACGGCCAAGGTGCTGGTCGTCGCCCTGGGGGGCATGGACGAGACGCTGGCGGTCGTCGAGATCGCGAAGCGCCACTTCCGAAATCTCGCGATCTTCGCCCGCGCCCGCAACCGGCGCCATGCCCACCTGCTGATGGATGTCGGCATCACCGGGATCATTCGGGAGACGTTCCTCTCAAGCCTGCGTCTGACCGAGATGGTGCTCGAGGAACTCGGTGTCCCACCCGAGGCCGCCCACCATTCCATTGAGCTGTTCCGCAAACACGACGAACGCAACCTTGTGGAAACACACGCCATCGCGGGTGACGAACAGCAATTGATCCAGAGCACCCAGCAAGCGGCGCAGGAGCTCGCGGGTCTCTTCGAAGCCGATCGCGAAGAAAGATCCGAATCCGTTGGGGCCCGAGTGGCGGTGCCCTCGCGCGCGCCGAAGTAACCGAGTGGTCTGTGCGGCGCCGCACCACTTGGACCTTCAATTGCCGGGCCGCCGTGCCGAGGTGTGCGGCGCAGACCGGAGTGCCACGCATGGCGGACGACGAGACGGATAGCTACACGATCGGGCGCCGTAACCGGCTGCGGCGCAAGCACGAGCGCGGCCATTACGACCGCGAGACCGTTCACGCCATCCTGGACGCGGCGATGCTCTGCCACATCGCCTATGTGATCGACGACCAGCCCTACTGCACGCCGACCGCGTTCTGGCGCGAGGGCGATCGGCTGCTCTGGCATGCCTCCTCGGCCGGTCGCGCGATCCGGGCGCAGCGTGAGGGAATCCCGGTCTGCGTGACGGTCGCACTGATGGACGCGATCGTGCTGGCGCGCTGCGGCTTCAATCACAGCATCAACTACCGCAGCGTCATGGCCTATGGTCGCGCGCGCGCGATCGAGGGCACCGAGGCGAAGCTGGCTGCCATGAACGCTTTCATCGACCGCTTTTTCCCCGGCCGCTCCGCGACACTGCGGCCGCCCACTGCGCAGGAGATCAAGGCGACCACGCTGGTTGAGATGCAGATCGAGACCGCGGCGGCGAAGATCCGCGATCTGCCGGTGCACGACGAGGAAGGGGACTACGCGGTGCCGGCCTGGACAGCGCTGATCCCGGTCCGCCAGGTGCTGGACGCCGCACGGGAATGCCCGCGCCAGCTTCCCGGCCTCACGGCGCCGGACTGGATCGCGCTCTATGCCGAGGGAAGGCGGCTGGATGAGGCCGTCGCCGAGGCGTATCGCACGCATTATCGGTGATACGCAATCGGCCAGACGCTGTGCAGGGCAATCGCTGGAATGGTTTGGAACGAGGCCAACTGTTCCTCTCCGCCCGCGCTTGCGGGGGGAGAGGGTGGGTGGGTGGTGCGGCCAAAGTCGATGCACCGAGCCAGCCGACCGGCCCACCTCTCCCCGGCCCTCTCCCCCCAGCGCAGCTACGGGATTCACACATGACCCGTAACGATCTGTGTGGGTGGGAATCGCTTGGCGAGCAGAAAGCCCTCGGCCATGGCGGCGAAGCGATCCCATCCGCGTCGGATGACCTTGGGTCCGGGCGGCTTGTAGTAGCCGGTCCAGCCGCCGAGCCGCGCGACAATCCAGGTGATCCAGGCGAGGCTGTGCGGTGGATGAGGGTTCTGCTGCTTCGCCGTCTTGCCTTCCAGCGTCGGGCCGATGGCCTCTGCCGCCGCGATGAGGGCGGGATCGGCGACATCACTGGCCGGGCGCGGGCCGCCGTCGCGGGCATCGACCAGCTGGATGGTGCGCACCGCCGCGCCGAGGCCGATGGCGGCCAGCTTGAACAGGCGCTCGGCATCGCGCAGTTGCACATCGGGCAGACCAAGGCCGTCGCTCTTCAACGCCCGGAAGGTCTGTTCGATGCGCCAGCGCAGACGATACAGCCGGACCACTTCGGCGGCCTGCTCGGCGGTCTCGGCGGGCAGTGTGGTGAGCAGCCGCCAGCAGATCGGCGGGGTGCCGGCGGGCGGCTGATCCTCGATCGCCTCGACCAGAGTGAGCGTGAGCTGGGCGGGATCGGTCTCGACCAAGCCATTGCGGGGGCGTTTGATGCAGACCCGCCCGGCGCGCAGCGCGATGGTCGCGGTCCGCCCGCGATCGCCGGGTCCGCGCGGCGGCACGTCGAGCGGATAGGTCGCCAGCACTGGACAGACGGCAGCTTGCGCGAACAGCCGCCCGCCATCCTCGAGCGCGCGATCCTGGGCCGCGCGCACCAGCAACTCCGCCCGCTCCGGGCGGCGGGCGAACAGCGCGTAGAGGTCGCTATCGCGGTCGCCGACCACGATCACCTGCGCCGCCGCTTCCGCCCGTTGCGCCGCTATGGCAGCCCCGTCCAGCCAACGCTTGGACTCCTTTTCGGCCAATTCTCGTTGGCGCCGCGGCCGGCAATCGCTGCCGTCCTGGTCCGGCCGGCGGCTCCAGATCTGCGCGCCCAGGATGCCCAGCACCGCCTCATCGGCGGCATCCACCGCAATCGTCGGGTGGATGAAGAAGCCAAGCCCGACACCGTCGCCGCCGCGACCCAGCCCACGGCGATCGCGGTCACGACCGTGGAAATTGATCTCCGTCGTGTCCTGGATCGCCACGATCCGCCGCCCGGCGCAGGCACCGGCCGTGCGCTCGCCGAGCGTGCCGATGATCTCGCCCACGGTGACCTCCGGACAGTCCAGAAACCGGTGCACCCCGATCTCGCCCGCCCGGGTCTCGCCGATTGTGCGGATCGTCAACGAGCCGCAGGCGACCGCCCGCCCCATGATCAACGCGCCACGCTCCTCCCGCCGCGGGTCACCGAAATGCCCGATTGTCATCCGTTCGCTCACCCTCGCCCCCCTCCGTCGGAACGAGCGCTTGAACCATTCCCCTCCGCGTCGCGCCAAGACTTGTGTGAATACCGTAGCCAGCGCAGGCGGAGAGGGAGAATGCCGCGTATCCCGGACTGGTTGCGTCTACCGGAGCCGGCCTGAAACCAGGCCGGATCAGGGTCCATGAGGCCGAAAAACAGGGCCGGATCAGGCTCGCCGCTTGCCTGAGAACAGGCTGGATCAGGGCCGCCGCCCCTGAGAACACGAAAGAATCAGGCTCGCAACGGGTTGTCCTCCTCTCATCAATTGGCAGCCTCAGCTTCAGCCTCGCTCACCCCTGGCATAAACCGCCCGCAGGTGCCCCGCATCGGTCAATCCCTTTTTCCGAATTCACTAAGTGCCACCAATACTAACAAATAGTGCCAATACTGTCAATAACTATAACTGACCCCGATCGTGCCTCGGCCTGGCCCCCCACCTCTCCCAACCCTCTCCGCCACCAGGGGCGGAGAGGGAGTTGAGCGTCGATCCGTCGGGATGCTGGTGACCTTTCCCGCGCCGCCGGCGCGCGCGATGCTCGGGCCGCGAATGAGCCGGAGCGCGCGATGACCGACGAAGACCTCTGCTTCCTACCCGCCCACGAGCTGGCGGCCATGATCGCGGCACGGCACGTCTCGCCGGTCGAGGCAATGCGCGCCGTGCTGGCGCGGATCGAAGCGCACGAGCCACACGTCAACGCCTTCGCGACGTTGCTGCCCGAACAGGCAATGGCGGCGGCACAGCGCGCGGAGGCGGCGGTGGCGTCGGGCGCGGTCCTTGGCCCGCTGCACGGCGTGCCGGTGACGATCAAGGACTTGGTGGCCACGCGCGGCATCGCGACCCAGCGCGGCAGCCGCATCTTCGCCGGCGCAATCCCAAACGAGGATGCGCCGCTGGTCACGCGGCTGCGCTGCGCCGGTGCCATCGTGATCGGCAAGACGACGACCTCCGAGTTCGGCTGGACCGGCGTCTCGCGCAGCCCGCTCACCGGGATCACGCACAACCCGTGGAAGCACGGCTATAACGCCGGCGCGTCCTCGGCCGGGGCGGGGGCGGCGGCGGCGGCCGGGTTCGGCCATCTGCACCAGGGCTCGGACGGCGCCGGCTCGATCCGGATGCCGAGCCATTTCTGCGGCGTCTTCGGCCTCAAGCCGAGCTATGGACGGGTGCCCTACGCGCCGCCGCCGAACAACGATCAGATGTCGCATATGGGGCCGATGACCCGCACGGTCCGGGACGCGGCGCTGATGCTGCGGGTGATGGCGGGGCCACACCCGGTCGACTACACGAGCCTCGAAGCGCTGCCCGCCGACTATCCGGCGCGGCTCGGCGAGGGCATCGCGGGACGGCGGATCGCGTTCAGCCCCGATCTCGGCCATGCCCGCGTCGATCCCGAAATCGCCGACCTCGTGGCGCAAGCGGTGGCGGTGTTCGCGGCCGAACTGGGCGCGCGAGTCGAGACCGCGGCGACCCCGTGGGCGGCCGACGGGCCGGAGCTGATCCGCTTCTTCTGGACCGCGCACATGGCTCTCCATGCCCGCCACCTGCCGCAATGGGAGGCGCAGATGGACGAGGGGCTGGTCGCCTGTGCGAAGCAAGGTGCTGGCCTGAGCGTGGCGCAATACCAGCAGATGCGGGAACGGAAACTCGCGTACGGCTCGGCGATCAACCGGTGGATGGAGGATTGGGATTTCCTGCTCACGCCCGCGGTGTCGGTCGCGGCGTTCCCGGCCGAGCGGCTGATGCCCGAGCACTGGCCGCAGCACGAGTGGGATTGGCTGTCCTGGGCGGAGTTCTCCTACCCTTTCAACATGTCGCAAAATCCCGCGGCTTCGGTGCCGTGCGGGTTCACGAGGGGGGGCCTGCCGGTGGGATTGCAGATCGTGGGCCGTCGTTTCGACGATTTGGGCGTGTTGCAGGCGGCGGCCGCATTCGAGCGGGCACGGCCGTGGGCTGATCGGCGGCCGGCCCTGCGATCTCCGTCTCCGTCGTCACCGCGCGCGGCGTAAAGGCGTAAACGCGCCCGTTGCCCGCGACATAGAGCCGGCCGTCGGCGGCCAGGATGGTCTCGAAGCGCTGCAGTCCTTCCATCCGATCGTCCGGGCCGCCGCCCGAAAAGACGGCCGCGCCGTTATCCGCGCGAAACCCATGCAGCCGCCCGTCGCCGTCGACGCCGCCGCCGGCGACCCAGACGATGCGGTCGGTGCGCCCATCCGTGGTGGTGCTGATCGGCTGGCCGCGGCCGTCGAAGGGAGCGCACCACGCGACCCGCATGGACGGCTCCTCGCCGCCCTTGACGCGCAGTGCGATGAGGGCGCGGTCGCGCTGACCGGCGGGACAACCGGCTCCCCGGCCTTGGAAAACGACCATCGCGTCGGCGTCCGAGGGGTAGAAGATCGGCGCCGTGATGATCGGCCAACTCGTTTCGCGGCGCTCGACCAGGGCGCCACCGATCCCGCCGAGGTGTGCGCGATCGAGCAGATAGCTGTGCCCGTTCTTGCTGAGTGCCAAGACCATGTCACGCCCGCCGGCGGTGATGGGCACCGGATTGGCACCGCCGAGGTCAAGGTCGGCCGCGTCCATCTGTTGCCAATTCGCCGGCGCGAAGAAATCCGCAGGCCCGGCGGGCTGGCGCAAGTCGCGGTCGAGCGCGATCACCGCCTCGCCGCCATTCCAGGTGTCGGTGCCGGCGGTGTTGCCGGTCGTGACATACATCCGTCCCCCGGCTTCGACGATCCCGCCTGGCGCCCAAATGCCGCCCTTCTCCGCCCGGGTCGCGAACGCGCCGGTGACCGCGGGCCGGTCGAGCGAAACCCCGACCACCCAGCCGTGGTATGGGCCGCAGTCGCCCGAATTGCCGCCATACGGCACGAATAGCTGCCCATCCATCAAAGCGAGAGCGCCGCGTTGGCCCTGTAAGCCCGGGATGAAGGCCGCACCTCGTGCGGCCAGCGCAGCGGCCACGTCCACCGGCCAGCCCGGGAGCACCGCGCCATCACGCAGCGAAAGGCCGAAGATCAGATGCCGCGGTCCGGCCGGGCCGCCCACCATCGCATCGAGATAGAGCGCGCCCGTGGCGGGATCGATCACGGGGGTGCCGGTGACGCCGAGCGGGTCGAGATTGCCACACGGCAGTTCGGCCAGCGGAACCGGCGCACCCAGCGCGCGCTGCCAGACCGGCCGGCCGGTGGCCGCGTCGAGCGCCATCACGACGTCGGTCTCGGTCGCGACGATCACCACTCCCGCTTCCCCGCCTCGCGGCTGCCAGAACAGCGGCTGCGCAAGGACCGCACCGGGCACCTGGCCGTCGAACTGCTTGTCACGGTGCAGCATGGCCGCGGATTGCAGCGTCAGGTCCGGGACAACATAGGCGCCGTCGCGGTCAACGGCGTTGTGGTAGTTCGTGACCGACGCCGCTCGGGCGATCTCGCCGCCAAACAGCGAGGTCGCGATCAGGAGCCCGGCGGCGAGGCGGCTACAATGGCCGCCTCGCGCGCTGCGGCGCCCCCTCCACCATCCGGCATAGGTCCAATTGCTGGGATAGCGTGATCTGTCCCGCCGGAAGCGGGGGTGGTTCTCCGTCGCCCACATGTAGCCTCTCGCGTGTCGGTGCCGCACATGGACCCATCAAGCGTGCGACGGCTCAAGCCATTTCTTCCAGCCCAACCGGCGGCCGGCATGAGGGCGGGTCAGCCTCCCGGCCGGACAGTAGCGCGGCCCGCTTCAGCCCATGCCGCCACCCTGGCCGACCATGCTGCTGATCTGGTCGAGGTGCCGGTTCGCCGCGGTCCAATAGCCGCGGCTCACGTCGATGCGCGCGTCGTTCATCTGGGCCATTGCGCTGTGCATGTCGCTCGAACTCATGCCCATGTTGCCGAGATCCGATTGCAGCGCGGTGAGTGCCGACATCGCATCGGCGCGATTGTGGTTGGCGATCGCCTGCTTCGCCGCCTGCATGTCCTTCTGCGTCGTCTGCATTGGCGAGGGCGCCGCCGGGGCGGGCGCGGGGGCCGGCGCCGGCGGGGGTGCGACTGTGGTTGCGGCCTGCTGCTTGTTGCCCATACCCAAGGCCGAGCACCCGGCGAGCAGGCCGGTGCCCAGCAGGGCGGCGCCCAGCCTCAGAGCCGGTTTCGCAAAAAGCTGACGCATCGGCTTGTGCTCCCCTGTCATTGACGGTTGCGCGCAGTTTAGGCCGCGTGCGCAGGGAGGCAAACGCCGCGTCAGTCCAGGAACCGCTTGCCGCGATTGAGGATGCCCCGCGGATCCGGCGAGGCCTTCAGCGACCGCATCACGGCAGGAACTCAAGATTGCGGCCGTTGGGCCCAGCAATGTCGCTGATGCAGTCGCGTTGTCGGCCTGCCGCGTCTGGTGCGCCGCGGCAGGCCGGAAGTGCATGAAGGCGTCAGTGGGCTCCGCCGCCTCCCCCGGAGTAGATAGCGCTGCGGGTCTGCGTGACCTCTCGCTCCGCCGCCGTCCAAGCCCCGTTGCTCACGTCGCGCCGGGTCCGCGTGAGGCCGGCCATTACCCTGCCTTGCACCTGGGGACCCATGCCAACGCTCGGGATTTCCGACTGGATGCTGTCAAGCGCCGCCATCGCATCGGCCGTGTTGCGGGTCGTGATCGCATTCTCCAGCGTGGCCACGTCAGCCCGCGCCCGCATCATCGGATCGACCTGCGGCGGCGACGGGGCTGGTGCGGCGGCCGCGGCGGTCGTGGCGGTCGTGGGTGTCTCGGCGGTCGTCGGTGTCTGCTGACATCCCGCGATCAACGCCGGCAGCAGAAACGCCGCGCCCATAAGCAGGGCGGGTTTCAAATGCGTTCTCGACATGGGGCAGCGCTCCTTGTTTAAGGTCCCGAGGAGATCGGACAGTAGTGCGCGGCCGCGCGCTACTGCAATAGTGCAACAAGATTCGACGTCCGTTGTGGTACAAATACGACGCTTCGCCGGCTCAAGGCGCGCGGCGCCGAGCCGCATGCCGGCGCCTCCGGGTGATGTCGCTTCAATTCAGGAACAACTTGCCGGGATTGAGGATGCCGCGCGGATCGAGTGTCGTTTTCAGCGACCGCATCACCGCGATCGCCTCGTCGCCGATTTCAACCTGAAGGAACTCTCGTTTGCCGATGCCGATGCCGTGTTCGCCAGTGCACGAGCCGCCGAGTGCGAGCGCGCGGGCAACGATCTTCCTGTCGAGCTCCCAGGCTCGGGCGAGGCCGTCCGGCTCGGGCGGCACCAGGATCACGGTATGGAAATTGCCATCGCCGACATGGCCCACGATCGGCGCGAGCAGGCCGGAGGCGTTGATGTCCTCCTTCGCGCCCAGCACGGCCTGGGCGAGCTGCGAGATCGGCACGATCGCATCGGTTGTGACCCCGCGATGGCCTGGCCGCAGCGCAAGTGCCGCCCAGTAGGCATCGTGCCGCGCCTGCCACAGCCGGTTGCGCTCGGTGCTGTCGGTGGCCCAGATGAAGCCGCGCGCACCCAATCCCGTCGCGATTTCCTGCGCCTGCGCCGCCTGCTCGGCAGCGCTCGCCGTCGTACCGTGGAACTCAAAGAACAGCGTCGGCACGGCTGCGAGATCGGCGAGCTTCGAGAAGGCGATGCAGCCGGCCATCTGCACATCGTCGAGCAGTTCCATCCGCGCGACGGGAATTCCCATCTGCAATATTGCGATCACGGTCTCGACCGCGCCCGCGAGCGTCTCGAACTGACAGATGGCCGACGACATCGCCTCCGGGATGCCGTGCAGGCGAAGCTGGATTTCGGTGATGACGCCGAGCGTGCCCTCCGAGCCGATGAACAGGCGCGTGAGATCGTAACCCG
Source organism: uncultured Alphaproteobacteria bacterium (assembly GCA_963754235.1). Classification (GTDB taxonomy): domain Bacteria; phylum Pseudomonadota; class Alphaproteobacteria; order Acetobacterales; family Acetobacteraceae; genus DATAYA01. The sequence goes on from CAVWFK010000017.1 coordinate 58,472, forward strand.
CCGCCGATTTGCGCACCCGTCCGCCGGTTCGGATCACGCGCCCGTCGGCGAGGGCCACGGTCAGGCCAAGCACGTTCTCGCGGATCGTGCCATAGCGCACCGCGTTGGTGCCGGAGGCGCGCGTGGCGCACATCCCCCCGATCGTGCATTCGCTGCCCGGATCGACGGGAAAAAACAGGCCGCTGTCACGCAGATGCTCGTTCAGCCCCTGGCGCGTGACGCCGGCCTCGACACGGCAGTCCATGTCGGCCTGATTGACTTCGAGCACGCGCGTCATGCGCGAGAGGTCGAGGCTGATGCCGCCGCGGACCGGCGTCACGTGACCCTCGAGCGACGTGCCCGCGCCGAAGGCCGTCAGCGGCACGCCATCCGCGTTGCAGAGCGCCAGCAGCCGCGCGGCCTCCTCGGTCGTCTCGACATAGGCGACCGCATCGGGCGCGTGCGGCGGCTGGGTGTCTTCGCCATGGCTGTGCTGCTCGCGGATGCTGGCGTTGGTGGAGAGCCGCTCGCCGAGCAGGTCGCGGGCGGCGGCGAGGGTTGTGGTGAGGTGCTGGGACATGGCGATCCTTGGCGTTGCCGCGGAATGCGGTAATGTTACACCGTTTGCTCATCGTCGTGCTCGGCGAGGGCCGAGCGTCCACGACTTTTGCGGCCGCACGACAGACGTGGATGGTCGGCATTCGCCGACCATAACGGGCTGGATGGCGCGCTCCGGCCCGGGTCGCAATCGGCCTGCGGCGGGATCACATTGCGCGCGTGACTCCGCCGCCGCCCACCTTGGACCTGTTCGCCCCGGATGCGCCGCCTCCGGCCGCCGACGCGGCGCGCCCGCTCGCCGACCGGTTGCGGCCCGCCACGCTCGCCGAGGTGGTGGGCCAGGACCACCTCCTCGGCCCCGAGGGCTCCATCACCCGGATGCTGGCGCGCGGCTCGCTCGCGTCGCTGATCCTGTGGGGGCCGCCGGGGTCGGGCAAGACCACGATCGCGCGGCTGCTCGCCCAGGCATCGGGGCTGCATTTCGTGCAGCTCTCGGCGGTGTTCTCGGGGGTCGCCGACCTCAAGCGCGCCTTCGAGGATGCCGCGCGCCGCCGCCGGGCGGGGCAGGGGACGCTGCTGTTCGTGGACGAGATCCACCGCTTCAACCGCGCCCAGCAGGACGGGTTTTTGCCGGTTGTGGAGACCGGCACCGTCACCCTGATCGGCGCGACCACGGAAAACCCGTCCTTCGCGCTGAACGGCGCGTTGCTCTCGCGCTGCCAGGTGCTGGTGCTGCGGCGGCTCGATGATGCCGCGCTGTGCCACCTGCTCGGGCGCGCCGAGGCCGATGCGGGGCGCGTCCTGCCGCTCGGCCCGGAGGCGCGCGCCGCGCTGGTCGCGATGTCGGACGGCGACGGCCGCTACCTGTTCAACATGGCCGAGCAGGTGCTGGCGCTGCCGCCCGAGACGCCGGCGCTCGATGCCGCCGCACTTGCAGACCTGCTCGCGCGGCATGCGGCGCTCTACGACAAGGACCGCGAGGAGCACTACAACCTGATCTCCGCGCTGCATAAGTCGCTGCGCGGCTCGGACCCCGACGCGGCGCTCTATTGGCTGGCGCGGATGCTGGCCGGCGGGGAGGACGCGCGTTACGTGGCCCGCCGGCTGGTGCGTTTCGCGTCCGAGGATATCGGCCTCGCCGACCCGCAGGCGCTGGTGCAGGCGCTGGCGGCGTGGGAGGCGTATGAGCGGCTGGGCAGTCCCGAGGGGGAACTCGCGATTGCACAGGCCGTGCTCTATCTCGGCACCGCGCCGAAATCGAACGCCGCCTATACGGCGCTCGGCGAGGCGATAGCGGCGGCCAAGGGCACCGGCAGCCTGATGCCGCCTGCGCACATCCTGAACGCGCCGACACGGCTGATGAAGGACCTCGGCTACGCGCGCGGCTACGCCTACGACCATGCACAGGACGATGCGTTCTCGGGCCAGGACTACTTTCCCGAGGGGATGGCGCGGCGCGACTTCTATCGCCCCGCCGATCGCGGTTTCGAGCGCGAGGTGGGCCGCCGGCTCGCCACTTGGGCCAAGCTGCGGGCCGAGCGGCAGGGATGAGTGCCACGATGAGCGTGGGCCAGCGCACGGTCTCGGACGACGAGGCGGAAATCCGGCTCGACCGCTGGTTCCGCCGCCACTTTCCAGGCCTAACCCAGGGCGCCATCGAGAAGCTGTGCCGCACCGGGCAGGTACGGGTGAATGGCGGGCGGGTGAGTGCGGCCACGCGCCTGCTGCCCGGACAAGCGGTGCGGGTGCCGCCCAAGGCGATGGCGGACGAGACTCCCCGGAATGAATTGCAGGCGGCGGCGCCACCGGTCGATCCGCGCGAGGCCGAAGCCCTGCGGCGCCGGGTGCTGTATCGCGACGAGGCGCTGATCGTGCTCGACAAGCCGTTCGGATTGCCGGTGCAGGGCGGCCCGGGCATCAGGCGCCATCTCGATGGTCTGCTGGAGGCGCTGCGGTTCGACGCCCAGGCGCGGCCGCGGCTGGTGCATCGGCTGGATCGCGACACCTCCGGTGTGTTGCTGCTGGCGCGCACGCCGGGGATTGCGGCGCGGCTCGCGGCGCTGTTCCGCGAGAGCCGTGTGCGCAAGACGTATTGGGCGGTGATAGCAGGCCGCCCGATGCCGGAGGAGGGCCGGATCGACCTGCCGCTCACCCGCATCAACGGCCTGCGCGGTGAGCGGACCGCGCCCGACCCGGGCGGCGTGCGTGCGATCACGGAGTACGCGACACTCGATCACGCTGGCCGCCGCTTCGCCTGGTTGGAGCTTTCGCCGCTGACCGGACGGACGCACCAGTTGCGCGCTCATTGCGCGGCGATCGGCACGCCGATCCTGGGCGATCGCAGCTACGGGGCCGCGGCGGCGGCGGTGGACTCGGCATCCCCGCATCTGCATCTTCACGCCCGCGCGCTCGCCCTGCCGCATCCGCTGGGTGGGGCCCTGGAGGTGGCAGCCGAGCTGCCGCCGCACATGAAAGAGACCGCCCGTGCTCTTGGTTTTGCAGCTCCCGCGGCGCCGCCGCCGCGCCGATCTCGTTAATCGATGAGCGCCCCGCCGCGCCGTCCGCCACCCCCGCCGCGCCGCCGCCGCCGCTGGGGGCGCGCGCTGCTGATCGTCCTGCTGGTGGTGATTTTTCTGCCGCTCATCGGCGGCGCGATCCTGTACGCGAGCTTCGATCCCAATACGCTGAAGCCCCGCATCGCGGCGGCGGTAGAGCGCGCGACCGGGAGGACGGTGACTCTCGCCGGCCCGATCTCGTGGCAGCTCGCCCCGGTACCGATGCTCGCCGCCGACCGCGTCTCGCTGGCCAATCCGCCGGGCGCCTCGCGCGCGCAGATGCTGACCGTTCGACGGGTCGAAATCCGGGCGGCGTGGCTGCCGCTGCTCTCGGGGCAGGTGCAGATCACCGGACTGCGCCTGATCCGGCCGGACCTGCTGCTGGAGCGCACGGCGCAGGGCGTTCCGAACTGGGTTTTTTCGCCGCCGGCTTCCGGCAAGCCGAGCGCTGTGCCGGCGCTGCCGGCGAGCGCTCACGCCTCACGGGTCGACTTGCGGGGGATCAGCGTTCTCGACGGCGTCATCGGCTGGCGGGATAAGGCGGGATCGACCGTCACCGCCGCGGTCCCGGAGCTGCAGGCGCGCGCGAGCGGACCCGATGGCGGCCGCGTGGCCGGATCGGGTCTTGCCATCGCCTCCGACGTGCCGGTGCGGATTTCGCTTGAGGCAGGGCCGGCTCGCCCCGGGTCTGGTGGAGCTGGGTCTGGTGGAGCGGGCTGGCCGGCGGTGGTGACAGTGGCGGCCCTCGGCGCCGACCTGCGGGCGGCGGCGACGCTGCCGGGACCGTACCGGGTTGCCGGCGGCCATGTGGACCTCACCGCCACGGCGTCCGATCTCGCGACCATGGCGCCGCTCGCCGAATTGCCGCCGCTGCGCGACGTGCGGGCGCAGGCGCAACTCGCGCTCGGCGGCAGCGGCAGGCCCACGCTGACCGGACTGCGCGTGCAGGCGGGGGCATCGGATCTGTCGGCGATCGTGCCCGGATTGCGGCTGACGAGCCTCGACGCCGCCGCACGCTCCGCGACCGGCCCGGTCGAGCTGGTCGCGCATGGCAGCTTCGGCCGCACGCCGCTTTCGCTGCAAGGCAGTGCCGGGCCATTGCCGGCGCTGCTGCCGGGCGCACTTGCGCCCGCATCGGTCAATTTCGCCGGATCAGCCGGTCCGGCGACACTGGCGCTCAAGGGCAGCATCGCTTCACCGCGCGCCCTGAGCGGAAAAGACCTCGCCCTTGCTGTGCAAGTACCTGATCTCGCGGCTTTCCCCGCGCCCGGCGGCCCGTCCTTGCCGGCGCTGAAGAAGGTGTCGCTGCGGACCTGGATCGGGGATGCGCCCGGTGGCGTGGCGCTGCATGATCTGGTGCTGACCGCACCGGCGGGCGATCTCGAAGGCAACGCCACGCTCGGCCGCGCCGACGGCCGGCCGGTGCTGCGCGCGACGCTGACCTCCAGCAGGCTCGATCTCGACGCGCTGCGTCGCCTGTTGGGGACCGGGACGCCGGCCGCCCCCGCCACGGCCGCCGCCCCCGCCCCACCGCCGGCGGCCCAGGCTGCCGCCAAGCCGGCCGCCCCGCCTGCCGCCAAGCCGGCCACGGCCCGGCCCCTGATCTCCGAGCGTCCGCTGAACCTGGCGCTGCTGCGCGCCGCCGATGCCGACTTGCACCTGACGATTGCCGTCCTGCACACGGGCGGCGCCGACTGGCGCGATGTCTCGGGCCACCTGCTCGACGTCGGCGGCAATCTGGCGCTGGCACCCTTCGCCGCGTTGCTCCCCGGCGGCGCGGTGGACGGAACCTTCAGTCTCGACGCGACCAAGGCCGCGCCGCCGGTTGCGCTCACGCTGCACGCGCCGGCGCTGGCGATCGGTCCGACCTTGGACGCCTTCGGGCTGGCGCCGGCGATCACCGGCGATGCCCAGCTCGATCTCGATCTGCACGGCAGCGGCGTTTCGCTGCACGCGATCGCGGCCGGACTTGGTGGACATCTTGGCTTCGCCCTCGTTGACGGCGATATCGCCAACTCGCTGCTGGAAGCGGCGCTGGGCGACGTGTTGCGCACCGCCAAGCTGTCGCTCGGGGCCGGCGAGGGCCGCACCCGGCTCCGCTGCGTGGCTCTGCGGCTCAGCGCCGACGGCGGCCGGGCCGTGGTGCGTGCGCTCGCGGTCGACACCAGCCGGGTCGCAATCACCGGCACCGGCAGCATTGACCTCAGAGCCGAAACATTCGACCTGCAATTGCAGCCGAGGCTGCGGCTGGGGAAGCTCGATGCGGCGACGCCGCTCGACATCACCGGCCTCTGGCGCGCGCCCAAGGTGAGCGAGCAGCGCGGCGCCGACGGACGGGTTGCGGTGGTGATCGGCGCCCCCGACCACGGGGATTCCTGCACCCCGGCGCTCTCGGTCGCGCGTGGCGGCCAGCCGGGGCCGATGCCGGCGCCGCGCGCCCCTGAGCACGGGATTCAGCCGGGCGACATTCTGCGCCTGCTGCGCCATCACGGCTGAATCATGCGGCGCTTCTGGCAAAGCGCGCACGTCGAGCGGGACCCCGACGGGTTTCGCGTGCTGCTCGACGGCAGGCCGATGCGCCTGCCCGGCGGTGCGCCGCTCTCCGTCGATCGGCCGGCGCTCGCCGAGGCGCTTGCGGCCGAGTGGCAGCAAGCCGGCGGCGAGCAGGGCGGCGAGATGGGCTTCGACGATGTGCCGCTCACGCGCCTCGCCGGCACCGCGCAGGAGCGGATCGCCGCCGACCCTGCTTGTTGCATCGCGGCACTCGCGCGCTGGGGCGAGAGCGATTTGCTGTGCTACCGAGCCGACGGGCCGCGGGCGTTGGTCGAGCGGCAGGATCATGCCTGGCAGCCGTGGCTCGACTGGGCCAGGACCGCACTTGGCGCGACACTCCGCGTCACCACCGGAATTGTCTATGTACCGCAGGACCCGGAGGCGCTGGCGGCGCTGCGGCGGGCGCTGGCCGGGCACGATCCGCTGGCGCTGGCCGCACTTGGCGTCGCGGTGCCGGCGCTGGGCAGCCTGGTGCTGGGGCTGGCGCTCGCGCGGTTTCGGCTTTCGGTGCCCGAAGCGATGGCGCTCGCGACGCTCGATGAGACGTTCCAGGAGGAGCTGTGGGGCAGTGACGCCGAAGCGCTGGCGCGGCGTGCCGCGGTCGCGGCCGATGTGGCGAGTGCGGCGCGGCTGCTGGAGCTTGCCCGGCGATGAGGGCCAAGCGGCTGGTGATCCGCGGCCGCGTGCAGGGTGTGGGCTATCGTGCCTGGCTGGTCGCCGAGGCCGAGCGGCTCGGGCTTGCCGGCTATGTACGCAACCGCCCGGACGGGTCGGTGGAGACGCTGCTCTACGGCGAGGTGGACGCGGTGGAGGAGTTGCAGCGCGCCTGCCGCCGTGGCCCGCGCCTCGCGACGGTCGCAGGCATTGAGGAGGAGCTGGCGGACCCGCCGCCGGAGCCTGGCTTTCGCAAGCTCCCGAGCGTATGAAGATGGGCGCATGAGGCTCGTCGTGCGAATGGGAGAACTGGCGGCGGTCGCCGGCCTGCGGCGCTTCAGCGAGCAGCCGCGCTTTCGGCCGCTGGCCCGCATCGGCCCGGTACAAGTGCGGTCCTACCAGCCGCGACTGGCGGCCGAAGTGGCACTGCCGGGCGAAGAGATCGCGGCACGAAAACGGGGGTTCCGGCTGCTTGCCGCCTACACCTACGGCGCCAATCGCGGCCGGGCGCGGATCGCGATGGCGGCGCCGGTCGCGGAGGCCCCTGATCTTCCGCCGCGGGCCGAGCGCATGGGGATGATGACGCAGGCCTGGAATGAGGCCGACGCGTGGCGCATCCGCTTCTTCATGCCGGCGCGCGCCACGCGCGAGAGCCTGCCGGAGCCGAACGACCCGGCAGTGCGGATCATCACCGTGCCGGCGCAGACGGTCGCGGTGCTGCGCTTCTCCGGCCCGCCGACACCGGCCGCAGTGGCGGCGGCGCGGACGGCGCTGCTGGCGGCACTCGCCGGCGGCGCCTGGGCGCCGGTCGGAACCTCGGCGGCATGGTTCTACGACCCGCCCTGGACGATTCCCCGGCGGCGCCGCAACGAGGTCGCGGTGGTCGTGGAACGGCGCGGCGGCGGCTGACTATCCAAACACGCGATCCCACGTCGCGCGCAAGGCGGCATCGGCGTCGGCCATCGTCGCCGGAATGCCGAGCGCGCGCAGGCTGGTGACGCCGTGCTCGCGGATGCCGCAGGGCACGATGCCGCTGAAATGGGAACGCTCGGGATCGACATTGAGCGCGATCCCGTGCCAGCTCACCCAGCGCGTCACCCGCACGCCGATGGCGGCGATCTTGGCCTCGGCGCCGGTCGCGGGGTCGGCAATCCAGATGCCCACACGTCCGGCGCGGCGCTCGCCGCGGACATCGAGGCGGGCGAGGGCGAGGATCAGCCATTCCTCCAGCCCCGTCACGAATTGGCGGACGTCGCGCGCCGGCACGATGCCGTGCGGGCGCGCGAGGTCCAGCAGGACATAGGCCACGCGCTGGCCCGGGCCGTGATAGGTCCACTGCCCGCCGCGGCCGGCGGCGAAGGTGGGGAAATGGTGCGGGTTGAACAGCTCCTCGGGCCGGGCGGAGGTGCCGGCGGTGTAGAGCGGTGGGTGCTCGACCAGCCAGACGCATTCGCCCGCGGCGCCGGCGCGGATCGCGGCGACGCGTTCGGCCATCGTGACGAGCGCGTCGGGATAGGGGGTCGGGCCGGGGTCGACCCGCCATTCCGGCGGGGTGGTGGGCGGCGCCGGGATGCTGATTGCTGCCGCTTCGGCCATCGGCTATATGCGCCCCCGCGGCGCGTCTGCGGCAAGCGCCGCCGAGATGCGGTCGTGGCGGAATGGTAGACGCGCAAGCTTGAGGTGCTTGTAGGGGAAACCCTGTGGAAGTTCGAGTCTTCTCGACCGCACCATTGTTCCCGCACATGCCGACATGACGGAGGGCTCTCCACCTGGGACAAGTCCGGCCCCTGTGCTAGAATGCCTCATCGCCATATGCGCCCGTGATCCATGGAACCGGCAGACCTGCCTACATTCGAGCGTGCTCCATTGGACGAAGTGGCATGGCTGCACGTGTGGCAACGCCTGGGCACATTGTCACAACTGCTGGCCGGCTGGAACGGCGGCAGCGCGCCAGCACTCGATACGCACACGATGCAGTTTGCCGCCAGGGAGCTTGCTGGGTTGGCACGCGCTGGCTTCGCCGCCCCGGTGATCAACCCTTCTGCCGACGGTGCGATCTATGCCCACTGGCATGCTCGGGGGCTGGACATAGAAATCGTGTTCGAGGCGCCTTGCCACGTCCTCGTGTCTATCGAAGATGCCCGAGGGGAGATTCCCGTTTTCGAGGGCGAAGACACTCAACTGCAAAAGACGATGGAGGCACTCGAATTATTCGCGAACAGGTAGCGCGGCGGTTCGAGTCCTCTCTCCGGCAAGCTGGAGAGCCGCTGACTTTCGGGTGCCCGGACGATCAGCCCGGTTGGGCGATCGCAAGGGTGAACGCGGGCCGGCTTCGGAGTCTTGGCCTTCGTCTCGAGCGGGATGACAGGCCGTATCACGTTCTTGTCCTGGGCCTCGCCGAGCTGGGGGGCGCTGCCCGACGGAGGGTGCAGCGCGAAATCGCCAAGGCGGCAGAGTATGTGGTCCTGCCGCGCACGATATGAAACATGGCAAGGGTTGCTTCGCCCCGGTTCCCCCTGCATTCCGTCCTGCTTGCAACAATGAGCCGCGGCGCCAATCCTACCGCCGGCTGACAGGAGGGCGGGATGGACGAGGGCCTGCGCCGGGCGGCGCTCGAGTACCACCGGCTGCCGCGGCCGGGGAAGCTGCAGATCGAGGCGACCAAGCGCATGGCGACCCAGCGCGACCTTGCCCTCGCCTATTCCCCCGGCGTCGCCGCCGCGTGTCTTGAAATAAAGGCCGATCCGGCGACCGCACGCGACTACACCGCCCGCGGCAACCTGGTGGCGGTGATCTCGAACGGCACCGCGGTGCTGGGCCTGGGCAATATCGGTCCGCTTGCCGGCAAGCCGGTGATGGAGGGCAAGGCGGTCCTGTTCAAGAAATTCGCCGGCATCGACGTATTCGACATCGAGGTGGATGCGACCGACCCCGACCGTTTCTGCGACGTGGTGGCCGCCCTCGAACCGACCTTCGGCGCGATCAATCTCGAAGACATCAAGGCGCCGGAATGCTTCGCCGTGGAGCGCTGCCTGCGCGAGCGGATGCGCATCCCGGTGTTCCACGACGACCAGCACGGCACCGCAATCATCGTCGGCGCCGCGGTGCGCAATGCCCTGATGCTGCAAGAGAAGCACATAGAGGACGTGAAGCTGGTCACGTCCGGCGCCGGCGCCGCCGCGCTGGCGACGATCGATCTGCTGGTGCTGATGGGGCTGCGGCCCGAGAACGTCACGCTCACCGACATCAAGGGCGTGGTCTATGCCGGGCGCGACCCCGACATGCCGCCCAACATGGCCCGCTACGCGCGAAAGACCGAGGCGCGCACGCTGCACGATGTGCTGCCGGGGGCGGACGTCTTCCTCGGCCTCTCGGCGCCGAACGTGCTCAAGCCCGAGTGGCTCGGGCTGCTCGCCGACAAGCCGCTGATCCTCGCCCTCGCCAATCCCGATCCGGAGATCACGCCCGAAGCCGCGCATACGGCGCGCGCGGACGCGATCGTGGCGACCGGGCGGACCGACTATCCGAACCAGGTCAACAACGTGCTCTGCTTCCCGTTCATCTTCCGCGGCGCGCTGGACGTGGGGGCCACGACGATCAACGAGGCGATGAAGCTCGCCGCCATGGAAGCGATCGCGGAGCTGGCGCGGATCGAGGCCGACGACGTGGTGGTGGCGGCCTATGGCGGCACCGCGCCGGTGTTCGGCCGCGACTACATCATCCCCAAGCCGTTCGATCCGCGGCTGATCCTGACCATCCCGCCAGCGGTCGCGAGGGCGGCGATCGAGAGCGGCGTCGCGACCCGCCCGATCGCCGATTTCGACGCCTACCGGATGGAGCTCGCGCGCTTCGCCTACCGCTCCGGCCAGGTGATGCGCCCGGTGTTCGAGGCGGCGCGCAAGGCGCGGATGCGCATCGCCTATGCCGAGGGCGAGGACGAGCGGGTACTGCGCGCGGTGCAGACCGTGCTGGACGAGCGGATCGGCCAGCCGGTGCTGGTCGGACGACGCAGCGTGATCGAGGCGCGGGTGCGGGAGCTGGGGTTGCGGCTCGATCTCGGGGGTGCCGTGCGGGTGCTTGACCCGGCACAAGATCATGACGTATTCGGGCGGCTTGTCGCACCCTATCAGCGTCTTGTCGGACGCGGCGGCATCCCGCCGGCAGCGGCGACACGGCGGCTCGCAACCGTGCCCGCGGTCGCAGCGGCGATGCTGCTGGCCGAGGGCGAGGCGGATGCGGCGATCTGCGGCGGCACCGGCGACTGGTGGCACCAGACGCGTCACGTGCTGCCGATCATCCCGCGCTGCCCGCAGGCGACGCGGATCTACGCCCTCTCCTGCCTGATTTTGCAGGCGGGTGTGCTGTTCCTGTGCGACACCTACATGAACGTCGAACCGACCGCGGCACAGATGGCGGAGATGACGTTGCTGGCGGCCGAAGCGGTGCGCGCCTTCGGGCTGGCGCCGAAAGTGGCGCTGGTGTCGCATTCGAGCTTCGGCTCCAGCAACGCGCCGCGGGCCCGCAAGGTGCGCGAGGCGCTGGCGCTGATCCGCTCGCAGGCACCGGATCTGGAGGTCGATGGCGAGATGCACGCGGATGCGGCGCTGAATGAGGTGATACGCGGCCGCGCGGTACCGGATAGCCGGCTTACGGGCTCGGCCAATTTGCTGGTGATGCCGACACTGGATGCGGCCAATATCAGCTTCAACCTGGTGAAGGCGGCGGCCGACGGCCTGCCGGTGGGGCCGCTGCTGCTGGGGATGTCGAAGCCGATCCATGTCGCGACCCAGAGCGTGACCGCGCGCGGCCTGGTGAACATCAGCGCGATCGCGGCCTTGCAGGCGGCCCCAGGCCGGTGATCTTCTAGCGCGTGATCTTCATCGCCCTCGGTCTGGCCTGCCTGCTGCTGCTGCTCGGCGCGGCGGAGGGGTTCTCGCGCGCGCGGGTCGCCACCATCAAGTCGCTGCTCGCCTGGATTGCGGCGCTGGGCGGGCTGACGATGGGGACGCTGCTGCTGCTGACCGGGCGCGGCGCCGGGGCGCTCGGCGCGCTGGTGCTGTTCGGGCCGCTGGCCTGGAGCTGGTGGCACGAGGACAAGGTGGCGCCTCGGACGCAAACGAGGGCGGGGGCGCAGCCGGGGGCGCGGGCCGGTGCTCGACCGAGCGAGCGTGCGCCGCCTCCCGGGCCGATGACGCGCGAGGAGGCGTGGGCGGTTCTCGGTCTGGAGCCCGGCGCGCCGGAGGCGGAGATCAGGGCCGCCTATCTGCGGCTGATGCAGGCGGCGCACCCGGACAAGGGCGGCTCGGCGTGGCTGGCGGCGCGGATCAACCAGGCGCGGGACCTGCTGCTGCGGCGGTGAGGGGTTGACGCAACCAGCGAGCCAAGGCACTGTATCAACAGTTGATACGCAGGCCGCCATGCAGGTGATGGTTAGGAAATGGGGCAACAGTGCGTCGGTGCGCATCCCCGTTTCGGTGATGGAGTCGGCGCATTTGCGCCTCGACCAGCCGGTCGATGTTCGGGCCGAGGACGGGCGTGTGATCATCGAGCCGATCCGGACGGTGCAGCACGACCTTGACGTGCTGGTGGCCGGGATTACCGACGAAAACCGCCACGAGGCGGTCGAGACGGGTCCGCCGGTCGGCCGCGAGACCTGGTAAGTGCCGCCGGGCTATGTACCGGATGCGGGCGATGTGGTCTGGCTGCAATTCGATCCGCAGGCAGGACACGAGCAGGCGGGGCACGGACCCGCAGTGGTGCTCAGCCCATCGGCCTTCAACGGCCGCGCGGGAATGATCGTCTGCTGCCCGACCACGACCCGGATCAAGGGCTATCCGTTCGAGGTGCCGATCGCCGGACGACCGCTGAGCGTGGTGCTGGCCGATCAGGTGAAGAGCCAGGACTGGCGGGCGCGGCGAGCCGTGCGCAAGGGACGGGTCAGCGCGGCCGAACTCGCCGAGGTGCGCGCGAAGCTGCGCGCGCTGATCGGCTGAGGGCCGCGATCAGGCCGCCAGTTCGGCGAGGCTGTCGAACAGCGGCTTGCCGTCGGTTCCGCCCATCAGCGGATCGACCAGATCCTCGGGGTGCGGCATCAGGCCGAGCACGCGCAGATCGGGGCTGAGCACGCCCGCGATCGCACGGGCGCTGCCGTTCGGGTTGTCGCCGTCGTAGCGGAAGGCGACCAGGCCCTCGCCCTCCAGCCGGTCGAGCGTCGCGTCGTCGGCGAAGTAGTTGCCGTCGCCGTGGGCCATCGGCGCTCGGAAGGTCGCACCACGCTGCCAATGTCGGGTGAAGACGGTATCGGCGCGCTCGACGCGCAGGCGGCAATCGCGGGAGAGGAAGCGCAGGCCGGCGTTGCGCAGGAGCGCGCCGGGCAGCATCCCGGCCTCGGTGAGGATCTGAAAGCCGTTGCAGACGCCGAGCACATAGCCGCCGCGGACGGCGTGCTCGCGGATCGCGCGCATCACCGGCGACTGCGCGGCCATCGCACCGCAGCGGAGATAGTCGCCGTAGCTGAACCCGCCGGGGATGACGACGAGGTCAAGGCCAGAGAGATCGGTCTCGCGGTGCCAGATCACGCGCGGGCGGGGGCCGGTGCTGCGTTCGAGCGCGATCAGCATGTCGCGCTCGCGATTGATGCCGGGGAAGGTGACGATTGCGGCTTTCACGGGCGGGGTCCGGGGAAGGTATCGGAGAATTATAGCTATGGTTTCGCCGGATATCTACGGAGCGACCCCCATAAGAACCAGGGGAACGGCCGGAACGCCCCGACCCTCCCGGATCAGGTTGTAAAGTTCGGCCTCGTAATAGGCGACCCCGGAAGACATGTGCTGTTGAAGAGCCTTCATGGGCAGAACCTCCACGCCCACATCGATCAAATCGCCCACGAAGAACGCCATGTGCTTGACGAAGAGGTCGGAGGCCACGAAGGCGTACTTACCGAATTGCACCTCGACCGCGACCCGCTCCTTGACGAAGTCTGTCTGATTCCATGAGCGGAAGGGAGTGATGCCGGCCGCGCGCATTTCCTCACGTTGGCGATCCGGCGGCATATGCATCGTTCTGCGAATCAACCTTGCGTCGTGCGTAACCCAGTAGTCTGTCCTTCGCTCGCTCCAGCCAAGCGCCTTAAACGCATCAAACACTTTCTTGTTCATCGCGCGAGGGGAGAAGAAAACCGCACCCTGCGACCGAGTCTCTCGCGACACCTTCGTTCGGCACGCCAGAGCGTCTGTACCGGCGATGACCGCTTCGATTTCGGCCAACATTGTCGGCTCGTGAATCCGAAGGAACTCCTCTCCGTTGAGATGCGAGTAACGGGCCGCAATGATCACCTGTGGCCGCCATACGGCAGTCCAGGGTCATATACCGGTCGCCCCATTGGCCGCGTCCGGAGAGTACCTTCCCGCAGCGCATTGACCCGGTCCCACGCGACCTCAACGTATTTTGGTATGATGTCACAGCCGTAGCCCGCGCGATCGTGCTTGAGTGCCGCGACGACTGTTGACCCGACGCCCATGAACGGGTCGAAGACGGCATCGCCCCGCTCGGTCAAGGCGAGTACCAGTCGCTCTACGAGTTCGACAGGAAACTGACAGGGATGCTCCGTCTTCTCGACATGATTGTTTTTGACGTTTGGGATCATCCAAACATCTCCGGGGTTTTTCCCGAGCGGGTTGCAGGAGAGTTGGCCGGCCTTGGGACCCTTAAAGTACTTCTTTCCGGGATACTTGGAGGCCACCCGAATAGCGTCGAGATTGAAAACATAATCGTCACTGCGGGTAAACCAGAGCAAGGTCTCAGGGTCTGACTCGAATCGCCGTCGGAACGCGAGTATATTGATTTAATGGGGAAATTTGGCCCACCACGGCGGCTCAAGCGGCTGCCAGCCGTCGCATCATGAGCTTGACACTGGTGATGTAAAGCCAAGTCACCGCGCTTTGGGTTGTCGCCTCGAAGTCTTTGGCCAGGCGACGGTTGCGGTTGAGCCATGCAAAGGTGCGTTCGACGACCCATCGCCGGGGCAGCAGGACGAAGCCCTTGGCGGCGTCTGACCGCTTGACGATCTCGATGGTCCAGTCGCCGAGGTTTTCGAGGACGCCCTTCAGCTTGTCACCGGCATAGCCCCCGTCGGCGAAGACATGGCGCAACCAAGGGAAGGCGCCACGAACGCTCGCCAGCAGGTCTGGCGCCCCATCGCGATCTTGAACGTCGGCGGGGTGAACGATCATCCCGACCGGCAGGCCGATCGTATCGGTGAGTATATGGCGCTTGCGGCCCTTGATCATCTTCTCGGCCGCATAGCCGCGCGGACCGCCAGCCTCCGTGGTCTTGACCGACTGGCTGTCGATCACGCCCGCGCTCGGACTTGCCTCGCGGCCGGCGGCCTCGCGCACCAACATCAGCAGCGCATGATTGATGGTCTGCCAGGTTCCGTTATCCCGCCAAGCATAGAAATACCGCTGCACCGTCGTGAACGGAGGGAACTCCTTCGGCAGCAGCCGCCACTGGCAGCCCGACTGTGCGATATAGAAGATCGCATCGACGACATCTCGCAAGTCGGTCTCGCGCGTCCGCCCGCAGCTTGCCGCCGCGGGGAGGTGCGGTTCGATCACGCCCCACTCCTCGTTGGTGGTATCGCTTGCATAGCGCAGCCCATCGCGCCGATACTTGGCGCGCGTGATTTCAGTCCAGGCCATCGGGTCATTCCTTCGTGTCTTCGCAACCACGAGAGAACCGAAGCCGCTGAAATCACGCAACCCCGTACGATCCCTGCAGACCGCAAGGTGACCCACCCATCGTCCATTTCCTTGAAATGACTCGCTAAACTATTCCGGAACCATTCCGGGTCAGCCTCTCATAACGACCGGAAAGCCGCTTTGAGCAGTGCAAACCGTGCTCGAAGTGCCAAATGACGCGATTGCGCAAACGAAGGCCGTGCGAGCGGAATATTGGGTAGAGTAGCGTATCGACCGGGATGATCTCGCCATCCTGTACGTAATTGCCAACTTGCCAACACAGCGATCCACGCGGACTCAGCACACGCACACAGGCGGCAATTACCTTCTCCTGATCGGCGAGATAGTGGTCAAGCCGGGAGCGCCGCTCATACGCCTTGCCGATGTTGTAAGGGGGTGATGTGACCACGAGTTGGATGGCCGATGCTGGCAGCTTATTCGCAAAGGAGATATTGTCTTCGCAAGCCATAATGGCCGGACAGCCGGCCACTTTTGCGCGGTGCGGTGTCTCGGCTAGCGCATGGTCGCGGCGCGGAGACCGCGAAGGCCTTAGCTCCCTTGGAACGCGGACTGAGTCGAACAGGTCCGGCGTCGGACTCGTGGCGGCATTTTGCATCGGCGCGATTGGTCCCATTACCACGGCCATGCTGACCGCACCTCAGCATCGGCCGGCAATCGTTAACGCCAGGTTAACTCGCGAGCGAGTGGAACCTGTCGCCCCGAGTCGCGCCAAGCCGGCCGTCCCTCACTTGCACCCAAACCGCTCATGCAGCACCCGGTACACGATCGCGACCGCGGGGCGGGATCGGTCGGCCGGGTGGGCGCGCAGCCACGCGACCACCGCCTCCACCAACTGCACCCCCGTCGTCTTCGGCGGTACGCAGATCGCGGCCGGAACCTTCATCGCCCCGTTCGATTTCGGCGCGATCTCCTGATAGAGGGTGACCGTGTCCGACACACCGGCGACGTAGCTCTCGCAGGTGCGCCTGATGCCGACATTCTTGTTGGTGCAGATGCCGAGCAGGCGGGTGCCGTCCACCCCGCTGTAGCGCTGCGAGTGCGCCGTCCCCGCCAGCGCCAGCAACCCGAACGCCGCAACTGCAACCGCACGCCTCATGCCTCGATCTCCACCCGAAAACTCTCGATCACCGTGTTGGCGAGCAGCCGCCGCGCCATCTCCTCCACCTGCACCCGCGCGCGCGCCGGGTCGGATTCGGCGAGCTCCATCTCAATCACCTTGCCCGCCCGTACCTCGCCCACTCCCGCAAAGCCAAGCCCCGCGAGCGCGTGGCCGATCGCTCGGCCCTGTGGGTCGAGCACGCCGTCCTTGAGCATCACCGTCACCCGCGCGCGCATCGGCGCGCCATCCGCGTCACTGCCCCACCGTCACTGCATCGTCCGTCACTGCATCGTCTCCGGCCCCTTGAGGTCGCGCGTTCCCGCCTCGGGCAGAATGCCGAGCCTTTTCGCGACCTCCTGATACGCCTCCTCGACCTTGCCGAGGTCGCGGCGGAAGCGGTCCTTGTCCATCTTCTCGTTGGTCTTGCTGTCCCACAGTCGGCAATTGTCGGGGCTGATCTCGTCGGCAAGCACGATGCGCATCTCCTCATTCTCCCACAGCCGGCCGAACTCCAGCTTGAAATCCACCAACGTGATGCCGACGCCGAGAAACAGGCCCATCAGGAAATCATTGATCCTGAGTGTCAGGCTGACGATGTCGTCCATGTCGGCGGTGTTGGCCCAGCCGAAGGCGGTGATGTGCTCCTCGCTCACCATCGGGTCGTTCAACCCGTCGTTCTTGTAATAATATTCCACGATCGAGCGCGGCAGGCGGGTGCCCTCGGCGATGCCGAGCCGCTCGGCGAGGCTGCCGGCGGCGACATTGCGCACCACCACCTCGAGCGGGATTATTTCTACCTCGCGGATCAGTTGCTCGCGCATGTTGAGCCGGCGGACGAAATGGGTCGGGATGCCGATCTCGGCCAGGCGCTGCATCAGGTATTCGCTGATGCGGTTGTTGAGCACGCCCTTGCCGGTGATGACCCCCTTCTTCTTGGCGTTGAACGCGGTCGCGTCGTCCTTGAAATACTGCACGAGGGTGCCCGGCTCCGGCCCCTCGAACAAAATCTTGGCCTTGCCCTCGTAGAGCTGGCGCCGGCGGGCCATCGCCCCTCATCCTCGGTGATTGCGCGGCGCGGTATAGCAGCCGCGCTCCACCCCCGCCACGGCCGGCGCGCCCGCTGTTGAAATTCCTGTGCCATTGGCCCAGTCTGGTGCCGTGTGGGCCGTCGAGGACATCTCATTCGAGATGGTGAACGAGATGACCGACGATCCCGTCCTCCACGCTGCTGGTCTCGACCCCTGCGGGCAGACTGACGTTCACGGCGGAGCCGATCACGCAGGGGACCACTCTGGTGCTTCAGGGCGCCCACGTGCAGGACGCCGGCGCCAACACGGTTGGGGCCGCGAACCTGCTGATGATTGCGCAGCCGTTGATGGAAGGAATGGGGTTCGATGAACTCGTCGCTGAGGGAGCGTTTCGCACGACTGGGGCCAGTCCGGGGCATCGACCGCGTGCCCTCCGGTTCACCCGCCGTGTTCGTCCTCCGCCTGCCGCCGGGCCGCGGGCTCCCTAGGACGATCGACGGTATGTTCGCGCTGGCGCGCCGCGGGCTGACAATGCTGCAAGCGAAGCGGAAGATCGAGGCACTGGTGGAGGATGGCCGGGTGTTCGTGGACCTGCCGATCGTCGAGGACCCGAAGGCTCTGGCGGCTGATCTTGCCAAGGCCGGTATTGCGGCCGCCTCTGTCGAGCCTTCCCAAGCACCGGACGTGAGGCGGCTCCGGGAGCGTCTGGGCCTCACACGCGAGCAATTCGCCGCTCGCTACGGCCTTGAGGTCGAGACGGTCAGGAACTGGGAGACCGGCAAGCGGGAGCCGGACACCACGGCGCGCAGCTACCTGCGCGCGATCTCCAACGACCCGGAGCGTGTCGAGCAGGCGTACGCCCCCACGCCGACCTTCATTCCCTGATCCCCGGCAGCGGCGCGAATGCGGTCGTGTCGGGCGGCCCGGGGGCGAACAGCGAGACCGGCGCGCCGGCGGCGGGCAGGGCGAGGAGGGCGGCGCAGACCGTGCCGAAGCCGCCGGCTGGCGGGACGTTGATCTCGCTGCCGGCCGGGCCGGAGCGGTCGGCGAGGATCGTGGCCCAGCCGCTCCACTCGCCGTCGCCGGGGCAGGGCAGGGGGGCGGTGCGCAGGCGTGGCAGGTGGCGGGCGACGCGGGCGCTGGCGAGGTCGTCGGGGTCGTGGGCGGTCACCATGTGGATCGCGCCGGGGCTGAGCGGCGTCGCCTCCGGCCGCCCGGTGCCGCGGCCGCGGACGAAAATGGCGGTCTCACGATCGGCTAGCACCATGTTGAAGGTGCGGTATTCCGAGGCGTCCAGCGCCGCCGTCGCGCCGGCCGCAGCCGCGGCCGTGGGATGCACGAGGGCGAGCAGCGGCAGTGTCCCGCGGCTGCGCTTGCCCGGCGCCGGGCCGAGACTGCCGGGGCGGTTCAGCACCGCCGCGACGACGCCGTGCCGGTTCAGCCCCATCCAGGTGCCGCCGCCGGCCCGGTCGCGCCCCGCGATCACGCCCGGATGCTCCGGCCAGTGGGCGGCGGGCGGGTCCCAGGCGCGATCGAGGCGCTCGTCGCGATTGGCGGCGAGCAGCAGCGGCCAGGCGTGATGCGGCCGGGAGAGGACGATCAGGGTACACAAGGCGAAAATATATCGTGAGGCGATGTATTTGCGCCGGCAATAAGCTCCAGGTTGAGGCGCAGCAAGTCAGGCGGCGGAGCGACGAGGGAGAGGGCCATGCCAGCGCGCGCCTGCGCACTCCCGGCCAGCAGCAGCGCAAGACCGAGCACGGCCGTGCGCATCACGCCGCCGGACCCGGATCCCCGAAGACACGGGCGAAGATGCGGTCCACCTCGCGCGCGTGCATCCCGAAATCCATCGCCCGGTCGATCTCGGCGGCCGAGACCCGGCCCGTCACCTCCGGATCGGCCAGCAGGTGCTCGCGGAAGTTCTGCGCATTGGCCTCGCCAAGCGCCTGCCAGGTCGCCATCGCGTGCGACTGCACGATGCGATAGGCGTCCTCACGCGAGATGCCGGCGCGCGCCAGCGCCAGCAGCACCTCGCCGGAATGCACCACGCCGCCGAGCGCCTTGAGGTTGGCGGCCATCCGCTTGGGATACACCAAGAGCCGGTCGATCATGTCGGCGAGCCGCACCAGGGCAAAGTCGAGCGCCTGCGTCGCGTCCGGCCCGATCACCCGCTCGACGCTGGAGTGGCTGATGTCGCGCTCGTGCCACAGCGTCACATTCTCCAGCGCCGGCACTGCGATGCCACGCACCAACCGGGCGAGTCCGGTCAGGTTCTCGCTCAGCACCGGGTTGCGCTTGTGCGGCATCGCCGAGCTGCCCTTCTGGCCGGGGTGGAAGAACTCCTCCGCCTCCCGCACCTCGCTGCGCTGCAGATGCCGTATCTCGGTTGCCAGCCGCTCGACGCCGCACGCGATCACGGCGAGCGTGCAGAAGAAGGCGGCGTGGCGGTCGCGCGGGATCACCTGCGTCGAGATCGGCTCGACCGCCAGCCCCAGTCCGTCGGCGACCGCCGCCTCCACGCGGGGATCGACATGGGCGAAGGTGCCGACGGCGCCGGAGATGGCGGCGGTCGCGATTTCGGTCCGCGCGCGCGCGAGCCGCTCGCGGTCGCGGGCGAACTCGGCGTAGTGGCCGGCGAGCTTGAGACCGAAGGTGGTCGGCTCGGCATGGATGCCGTGGCTGCGGCCGATCGTGGGCGTGTGCTTGTGCTCGATCGCGCGCCGCTTGAGCGCCGCCAGAACGCCGTCGAGGTCGGCGGCGAGCAGGTCGGCGGCCTGCGTCATCTGCACCGCGAGGCATGTGTCCAGCACGTCGCTGCTGGTCATGCCGAGATGCAGGAAGCGGCTTTCGGGCCCGATTGCCTCGCCGAGCCAGGTGAGGAAGGCGATCACGTCATGGCGGGTCTCGCGCTCGATCGCGTCGATCCGTTCGAGGTCGGCGAGCGAGATGCGGGCGAGAGCGGCGCCGCCGCGCTCGCGGATGATGGCGGCGGCACTCTCGGGGATGCTGCCGAGCCGGGCCATCGCCTCGGCGGCGAGCGCCTCGATCTCGAACCAGATGCGGAACCGGCTCTCGGGCGCCCAGATCGCAGCCATCTGCGGGCGGGTGTAGCGCGGAACCATGCTAAGCCTCGCAACCTTCGGGCCTTGCCGGCAGTAGAGCCGGCAGCAGGGTGGTGCAAGGGCCGGTGACGAACGCGATGCTGCTGGGCGACCTCACGGTGCTCGCCCAGGTGCTGATGATCGACCTGGTGCTGGCGGGCGACAATGCGGTGGTGATCGGCCTCGCCGTCGCCGGGCTGCGGCGCGAGCAGCAGCGACCGGCGATCCTGCTGGGGATCGGGGCAGCGACCGCGATCCGCATAGCACTCGCGCTGGTCACGCTGCGGCTGCTGGAAATCATCGGGCTGACGCTCGCGGGCGGGCTGCTGCTGCTTTGGGTGTGCTGGCGGATGTATCGCGAACTGCGTCGGCGGCCGCATGTTGCGGCGTCGGGCGAGGTGCCATCCAAGCGCCTGAGTGCCGCGATGCTGCAGATCGCGCTCGCCGATCTGTCGATGAGTCTCGACAACGTGCTGGCGGTGGCGGGGGCGGCGCATGACCGGCCGTGGGTGATGGCGGCGGGGCTGCTCGTTTCGGTGCTGCTGACTGCGGTTGCGGCGCAGCTCGTGGCACGGCTGCTGGAGCGGCACCGCTGGATCGCCTGGGTGGGGCTCGCGATCGTCGTGTATGTGGCGCTCGACATGATCTGGCAGGGATCGCACCAGGTCGCGCGCGCGATGTGATGGTCGACCCGCAAGCGCGTGGACGCACTCAGCTATCCGAGCACCCGAGCAGCCCCTCGCGGCGGAAGCTCAGCCACCGCCCGTTCCCGATCACCACATGGTCATGCAGCACGACCGCGAGAGTCGCGGCCGCCTCGGCGATCTGCTGCGTCATCTCGATATCGGCGCGCGAGGGCGTGGGATCGCCGCTCGGATGGTTGTGGACCAGGATCAGCGCCGTCGCGTGCAGCTCGAGCGCGCGCTTGACCACCTCGCGCGGATAGACCGGCGTGTGGTTGACAGTGCCGCGCGCCTGCGCCTCGTCGGCGAGCAGGCGGTTGCGGTTGTCGAGGAACAGCACCCGGAACTGCTCGACCCGTTCGCGCGCGAGCGCCGCGTTGAGGTAGGCCATCAGCGCATCCCAGTTGCCCAGCACCGGGCGGCTGATCACCTCGGCGCGGGCAAGCCGCAGCGCCGCGGCCTGCACGGTCTTGAGCGCTGCCACCCCCGCCTCGCCCAGTCCCTTGGTCGCGCGCAGGTCGGGCAGGGGGGCCGCGATCGCGGCGGCGAAGCTGCCGAAGCGGCCGAGCAGGGCGCGCGCGATCGGCTTGGTGTCGCGCCGGGGCAGGGCGAGGAACAGCACCATCTCGAGCAGCTCGTGATCGGCGATCGCGTCCGGCCCGGCGGTCAGCAGCCGCAGCCGCAGCCGCGCGCGATGGCCCTCCGACCCGGCGGGCGCGGCCGCCTCGGCGGAGGGCGCCTCCAAGCGCCCCAGCAATCCCGGCATTCCTGCGGTGTCCTGCGCCATCTGGCCTCCCAGCGGCGGCCAGGATGACATGCAACCGACCGGCGAGGAAGCGCCGGATCCTTCGCTCGTACCCTCTCCAAAGATTTCGTTTGCGAGCGGACGTCCGATGGTCAGTGCAACGCACCGAGGCGGCGGATCGCGTCGCGCGCTTCCTCGGTCATCTCGCGCACGATCTCAGCGGCGGGCTGCACGCGCTGGATGAGGCCAATGCCCTGCCCGGCCCACAGCGGAGTCGCTTCAATGTTGCCGACCGAGTCCGACGGGGCCACGACTGCTTCGTAACGGACGACCTCGCCGCGGATGGAAGACCGAAAGATGACCTCGCCCTCGCCAGGCCGGGAACCGGATGGGGGCCGACCCGCAGCCTCCCAGGCGATCACGGTGCTGTTGCGAAGCGCACGGTGCGGTGCATCTGGCCAACCCACGTCGAAAAGCGTCGAGATGAACGTATCCGCAGCGGTCGCGGGCAGCAGGGCGTCGCGATAGTCCGGATGAATGGCGGCCTCGGTGCTCATGACGAAGCGGGTGCCAACCCAAGCGCCCACAGCGCCGAGCGCCAGCACGGCAGCCAGGGCGCGACCATCTGCGATACCACCCGCCGCGACGACAGGAACCGGAGAGATTGCGTCAACGACGGCCGGCACCAGCGCCAAGGTCGCGACCTCCCCGCGCACGTGCCCACCGGCTTCCCAACCCTGGGCGATAACGATGTCAACTCCTACCTCAGCCGCGTGCCGCGCTTCGGCGACGCTGCCGGCCGCGTGCATGAGCACGCCACCGGCGCCATGCACGCGCGCCACATACGGCGCCGGATTACCCCAGAAGAGGGATATGATTCGCAGGCCAGCCTCTAGCGCGATGTCCACGCGCTCTTCCTGCGGCTGATCCAAGACAAAGCCGGCGCCGAACGGCCGTTTCGTATACTCACGGGTTCGGCTGATCTGCTCGCGGATCACCTCGGGGGTGAGCCATGCGAACTGAAGCATGCCAAGGCCGCCTGCGTTGCTGACCGCCGCCGCAAGCGCGGGAGAGGCAACTTGGTGCATGGCGGCCTGAATGATCGGCAGGTCGATGCCCAAGCGTTCACAGAGCGCCGTTTGCATCCGCTGCCCTCCAGTGCAAGTGAACCTGGATCGGTTGCCCTATCCTAGCGCAGTTCTGTCGCTCGCGTTGTGGCGATGTGTCAAGCAGCTTCGGGCAACTGACCGCAGAGTCTTTGGCGAAGCCTCGACACAGCGCCGCATCTGCGCCGCCGGGCTCCCACCCGACCTCGGCTGCCATCCGTTTGCTTGCACGCGCCGCCACGCCTGCGGCTCGCACCAGAGATCGAGCGTGCGCCTGATCGCACCGTCGAGTCCCTGAGCCGTCACCGGCCACACCGATGGGCGCGGTGGCGTCAGCGCCCGTTGCAATCGACTGCATCGAAGAAGGGGATGCTGGTCGAGCTGAATAGCCCCGCAAGCGCCGCGGTGGAGGTGAGCTGACCTAAGCAGTGACGCGTTGATCAACTTGCCGCCGCTCGGTCCGGCCGGGCTCGATCGTCGCCAGCCGTCGCAAGGCGGGGATGTCGTGCAGGATGACGTCACGCCCCGTGATCGTGACCAGCTCGCGGCCACGCAGGCGGCGCAGTACGCGGTTCAGATGGATCACGTTGAGCCCGAGCAGATCGGCGATCTGCTGCTGCGTCAGCGCAAGCGAGAAGCTGTTGTCGGTCGCGAGCCCGCACCGCTGCAACCGGGTATGCAGGTTGAGCAGCAGCCAGGTCAGGCGCTCCTCCGCGTCGCACTGGCCGATACGGGTCAGCAGATCGTCAGAAGCCTGCCGCTCGACGCAGAGCAGCGCAAAAATGCGCTGCCGCAGCCACGGTTCGGCCATCATGAGCTGAGCGGTGCACGCCGCATCGAGCAGACACATCGTGACGTCGCTCGCCGCCTGTACCGAATAGGCGGGCGCCTGACCTAGAAGGCTCTCAAGCCCGACCGTGTCGCCCGGCAGCAGGATGCCCAGAAGCTGGCGCCGCCCGTTGGGCAGCAGACGGAAGCGGAAGGCCCAGCCGGTAAACAGCGTAAACATGGGGGCCGCTTCCTCGTCGGCGCCCAGCAGCATGGCGTCGCGCCCGGCGCGGCGATGACCAAGCATGAGCTGCTCAACCGTGCGTAGTTGATCGTCGCTGAAATCCTGGAAGCTCGATAGCTGTGGGAGATGGCGATCGGCGAAGAGGACCGTCATCGCGCTCGGCATGTAGTTCATGACGAATCATTCCCCTATGGCTGTTATGCTGAGGCAAATTCGACCAGCGCGTGCCCGCGCGCTGCTTGGTGAGCCTTTTCCCGACCAGGATGGAATAGAGCATCGGTCGATTTATCAATCATTTTCGTGCCGTCACTAAACAAAGATTTATGCGGGCGCCCGTTTAATGTTTTACACTGGGCAACATTCAATTAAGGGTAGGTAGCCGTCATGGTTCCAACGAGGGCGCCAGGGGAGTTGGCCATGGTCGACGACACCGAACCCAGCGCGATTGCGGCGCTGATGCTGATCCAATCGCTGATGCTCGCCCTGATGGAGACCGGGCTGGTCAGCCATGACGAGATCGCCGGCGCCATTGAGGACGTCGTCGCCAGCCAGTGTGTCATCCTAGCGGAGGGCAACGATCCGGCAGTAGTGCAAGTCGCCGAACGCGTGGTTCATCGCATCGCCGATCGGCTCGCGGGCGCGCTGCCGCGCGCATGAGCGGTGGATAAGGGCGCAACGGCGCGCACGGTGTGCATGATGCCGTCCGAACTCACCGCGCGGCGCCGCCTAATGTTGGCCCTACCGCTTCGCGCGGGCCTGCACGAGCGATCGGTAGAGATCGAGTGTGCTCTGTGCGATCGCATCCCAGCTAAAGTGCGCCAGCACCCGGCGGCGCCCGTTCCTGCCGAACCGCTCCCGCAGTCCGGGATCGCTGGCAAGACGGTTGATCGCGACAGCCAGCCCGGCGGAGAAGGCGGCCGGGTCAGCCGGGTCGAAGGTGCCAGGCTTGAGGCCCGGATCGACCAGGAAGCCGTTTTCGTCCGGCACCACCACCTCCGGGATACCGCCCACGGCCGAGGCGACGACCGGGGTCTCGCAAGCCATAGCCTCAAGGTTGATGATGCCGAACGGTTCATAAACCGAGGGGCAGCAGAACACGGCGGCCTGGGTATAGAGCTGGATCACATCCGGCCGGGAGAGCATTTCCCTGATCCAGATCACGCCGGGGCGGCCGGCCGCGACCCTGGCCACGCCCTGCTCCATCTCCCTCCCGATCTCAGGCGTGTCGGGCGCCCCGGCGCAGAGCACGACCTGAAGTTCCGGGTCGATCTCGGGGATGGCGTTGACGAGGTGAATCACCCCTTTCTGTCGCGTGATGCGGCCGACGAAGAGGAGAAACGGACGGTCGGGATCGATGCCATAGCGGCTGACCGCGTCTCGTGCCGCCGCCGGCCGATATTCCTCGGTATCGATGCCGTTGTGGATGACGTGCACGCGCTCGGGCCTGACATTGAACAGCCGCAGCACGTCGTCGCGTGTCGCGCGTGAGACACCGACGACCGCGTCGGCCCGCTCGATTGCCGTGCGCTCCATCCAGGCGCTCAGATGGTAGGCATTGCCGAGCTGCTCGACCTTCCAGGGGCGCAGCGGTTCCAGCGAATGGATGGTGAGGGCGTAAGGCACGTCCCAGAGCTGGCTTGCGAGCACGCCGCCCATGTCGGTGTACCAGGTGTGGCAGTGGACCAGATCGGCATCGAGCTGGTCCTTGGCCATCACCAGCGAGCGCGCCATGGCATCGACGGCGCCGACGAAGCGGGGATCGGTGTCCCGCTTGGTTTCCTCCCACTGAGGATAGCCGCGGACCGTCAGGTTGTGCGCGTCGATGCGCTGGTCGCCGAAGCACCGCACCTCGACCTCGACCAGCTTGGCGAGGGCCCGGCTCAGATACTCCACATGAACGCCCGCTCCGCCATAAACATGGGGCGGGTACTCCTTGCTGAAGAGGGCGACCTTTCTCAGCTCTCGCATGGCTCTGTCTCCTGAAGTGCGCAATTCAAACCTGGCCGACCAGCGTGCGATACAGCGCCGCATACTGCCCCGCCGGGCGATCCCATCCGACCTCGGCCGCCATGCCGTTTGCCTGTAGCCGCCGCCACGCCTGCGGCTCGCGCCACAGGGCGAGCGTGCGCGCGATCGCGCCATCGAGGCCGGCCGCGGTGACCGGCGCGAATTGCACACCCGTGGCGACCCCAGCGGCAAGTGCGGCCTCGTTGGCGTCGATCACCGTATCGGCGAGGCCGCCCACCCGCGCGACCACCGGCACCGCCCCGTAGCGCAGCGCGCAGAGCTGGGTGAGGCCGCACGGCTCGAAGCGTGAGGGAACGAGCAACGCGTCGGCGCCGCCCTGGATCAGATGGGCGAGGGCTTCGTCATACCCGATGCGCAGGCCGACCCGGCCGGGATGCGCCGCGGCAAGCGTTTGCAGTGCCGCTTCAATCGGCGCGTCGCCGGTGCCGAGCAGTGCAAGCTGGCCGCCGCGCCCGGTCAGGGTGGCAAGCGCGTCGGCGAGAACGTCCATCCCCTTCTGCCAGGTCAGGCGGCTGATGACGCCGAACAGGGGCGAGGCCGGCTCGGCGGCGAGACCGAAAGCAGCCTGCAACGCCGCCTTGTTCGCGGCTCGCAGCTCGGGGTGAGAGGCGTCGTAGCGGGCCGGCAAATGGGGGTCGGTGGCCGGGTTCCAGACCGCAGTTTCGATGCCGTTGCGGATGCCGCTCAGCACACTGGCGCGGGCGCGGAGCAGGCCGTCGAGACCCATGCCGCCCTCTGGCGTCTGAATTTCGGCCGCGTAGCTCGGCGAGACGGTGGTGATGCGATCGGAGAGCTGCAGCCCGGCTTTCAGGAAGCCGATCGCGCCGAAATATTCCACACCCTCCATCGTGTAGGCCGAAACCGGCAGCCCGAGTGTGGCGAGCAGGCCGGCCTCCATCTTGCCCTGATAGGCGAGGTTATGGACCGTCATCACGGTGCCCGGCCGGCCCCCGTCGTCGCCACTGGCGAGATAGGCCGGCGTCAGCCCCGCCTGCCAGTCATGCGCGTGCACGATTTCGGGGATGAAGCCCGCGATCGCGCCGCCCCCGATCGCGGCCGCGACCGCGCCGAGGGCCGCGAAACGCAGCGCGTCGTCGGCATGGCCATACAGCGCGTCGCGCGCATAGAGGTGCGGCGCGTCGATAACGAACAGCGCAAGATCGCCCGCGCGCGCCGCCAGCACGCGGGCCGGCGCACCGAACAGGTCGGGCAGCGCGAGCGCCGGCGAGACGCCCTCGATGCGCGCCAGCACCCCCGGATAGCCGGGCAGCAACGTGCGCACCGCGACGTCGTGCGAGGCGAGTGCGGACGGCAGCGCGCCCACCACGTCCGCAAGCCCGCCGGTCTTGACCAGCGGATAGAGCTCGGAGGCGACCGAGAGGACGGGAAGCGGCATCAGTTGGCGATGCTGTCGATCATCGCCTGCGTCACGAGGCAGATGCCGCGATCGGTGCGACGAAAGCGGCGCGCGTCGAGCTCGGCATCCTCGCCCACAACGAGGCCGGGCGGGATACGAACGCCGCGATCGACAACCACGTGATCGAGCCGAGCGTGACGGCCGATCTCGGCATACGGGAGGACGACCGCGTTCTGCACCCGCGCATAGGAATGGACATGGACGCCGGTGAACAGCAATGCGCGGTCGAGTGCCGCGCCCGAGACGATACAGCCGCCGGAGACCAGCGAGTTCACCGCCTCCCCGCGGCGGCCGGCGGTGTTGTGGACGAACTTCGCCGGCGGCGTGATCTCGCCATAGGTCCAGATCGGCCAGTCGCGGTCGTAGAGATCGAGTGCCGGGATCACGTCGGTGAGGTCGATATTGGCCTCCCAGTACGCATCGACGGTGCCGACGTCGCGCCAATAGACTTCCAATTCGACGGTGGAACGCACACAGCTATCGGCGAAGCGGTGCACGACGGCGCGGCCGTGCTTGACGAGATAGGGGATGATGTCGCGGCCGAAATCGCGCGACGAATGCGGATCGGCGGCGTCGCGGCGGAGCTGATCGAAGAGGAAGCGGGTCTCGAACACGTAGATGCCCATGCTGGCCAGCGCCAGGTCGGGATTGCCCGGGATGCCCGGCGGATCCGTGGGCTTTTCCAGGAACGAGACCAGCCGATCGGCGGTATCGACGGCCATCACGCCAAAGCCGGTCGCCTCCATGCGCGGCACCTCGATGCAACCTACGGTCACATCAGCGTCGCGCTCAACGTGAAGCTGCAGCATCTTTTCATAATCCATCTTATAGACGTGATCGCCCGCGAGCAGGACGATGTATTGCGGCCCGTAATCGGCAATGATGTCGATATTTTGATAGACCGCGTCGGCGGTGCCGGCATACCACTCGGTCTCGGACACGCGCTGGCTTGCCGGCAGGATGTCGAAGCTCTCGTTGCGCTCGGGGCGGAAGAAGTTCCAGCCGCGCTGCATATGGCGGATCAGGCTGTGCGCCTTGTATTGGGTCGCGACCCCGATCCGGCGGATGCCCGAATTGAGGGCGTTCGACAGCGCGAAATCGATGATGCGCGACTTGCCGCCAAAAAAGACGGCGGGCTTGGCGCGCCGGTCGGTGAGTTCCTGCAACCGACTGCCGCGACCGCCCGCGAGCACGTAGGCCATCGCCGATCGGGAGATTGGAGCGTTGACGGTCGGGAGCGCCGGCATCGACATCCTCCTGCTGCACGCCCGACAAGGCGCTCTCCTGGCCTGGCGCGGGCCGATATCAGCCTAAGAAGCGGTCAGGCTGCGGAACCTGTCGGCGAACCGATCCACGTCCATCTCGTCGTTATAGACGTGCGGACTGATGCGCATTCGCCCGAGCCGCGAGGCCACGAACATGCCCTCCGCTGCCAGCCGTTCGATCAGGGCCGCGGGCATTCCATTGGAGAACTTCAGACTCAGCACGTGCGGCGCCCGCAGATGCGGCTCCGCAATCAGCACGCCCGAATTGCGCAGGCTCTCCGCCAGCCGGTCGGTCAACATGCGCAGCCGTGCGGTGATGGCCGCTGACCCCCACTCCGCCATCATCTCCATGCCGATCGAAGCCATCTCGAGGGAGATGAAGTGGTCGCGTTCCCCCATGTCGAAGCGGCGCCCGCCGGAGACGTAGCCGGTGTCGCTCATGTAGGGGGTGCGCTCGGCGCCGACGCCACGGCGCGCGGCCCCCGTCTGCTCCAGTGGCACCGCGTCCTGCCGGCGTTTCGCGATATAGAGGAAGGCCCTTCCATACGGCCCCAGAACCCATTTGTAGGTCGGGAACACCAGAAAGTCGGGGTCGAGCCGGCGCACGTCCATTGCCATGACGCCCGCCGAGTGCGTCGCGTCGATCAGCAGCGCGGCGCCTCGTGCGTGCAGCGCCGTAGCGACGCGATCCAGGTCGATCGCGCAGCCGTCCGACCAGTGTACCGAGGAGATCGAGGCCAGCCCGACCGGCGACGCGCCTCGGCGTTCGATCGCGACGAGCAGGGCAGCAGTCCAGTCGCCATCGTCGGGCTGGCTCACGGTTTCGATGCTGAAGCCCTCGGCCGAGGCCCGCGCGGTCCATTCCAGGACCGGCGAGGAGTGATCGTCCTGGATCAGCAGCACCCGGCTGCCGCGCGCGATCGGGAGCGCCTTGCCGGCGGTCGCGACGCCGTAGCTGACGGACGAGACGATTGCCACGTCTGCGGGATCGGCGTTGATCAGGTGAGCCGCCGCCCCTCGTGCCCGCTCGTGTTGCTCGGCGGGAAAGCCCGGATCGATCTTCCAGGGCTGGCTCTTGCGGGCGATGCCCACATGCCCGGCGGCTTGCGACGCGAGCGGCAGCGGGCTCCAGGATGCCGCGTTCAGATAACAGACCTCGCGCGGCAGATCGAACAGCGCGCGTTGGGAATGCAGCATGGAAATCCTCCTCGCCTAGTCGAAGGCGGAACTTTACGACGGAATCCGCGCCGATCGCCAAGTCCGCCTGCGAACCGGGCTGGTGACGACGTGATCGACTGCCGGCTCGTGGATCAGCCCACGACCGCGACCAGCTCCGAAAAGGGTGCGATCCTGCGGTCCGACGTGTAAAGTCGCGCCGGTGCCGCGATCGCCTGCGCCACCAGCAAGCGGTCAAACGGGTCGCGATGGTGCAACGGCAGGTCGGCGACAAGGCGGGCGGCCGCCGACGTCACCGGCATCTCAATGAAGCCGGCTGCGAG
>CAVWFK010000018.1:0-305367 GCA_963754235.1 uncultured Alphaproteobacteria bacterium
GTTCGCTTGCTTTAGCAAGCGGACAACAGTATTGGTGCATCCGCAAGCGGACAAGCGAACGGGTGGCCCACCATGGCAGCGTACGGATACTCGCGGGTCAGCACCTCCCGGCAGGCCGAGGAAGGAGAGAGCCTAGAAGTGCAGCACCGGACAGTTGCAGGCTACGCGCTCATGCTTGGCCTGACCGTGCGGCGCATGTTCATCGAACGGGGTGTGTCCGGCTCTGTGCCGCTTTCAGAGCGGCCGGAAGGGGCGGCGTTGCTGGGGGCGTTGAAGCCGGGGGACGTGGTGATCACCCCGAAGCTGGATCGGATGTTCCGATCAGCCCTGGATGCGCTGGACGTGCTTGCCAAATTGAAGGGCCGCAACGTCAGCTTGCACATGATCGATCTCGGCGGGGACGTGACCGGCAACGGTATCTCCAAGTTGGTCTTCACGATCTTGTCCGCAGTGGCCGAGGCGGAACGCGACCGCATCCGCGAGCGTGTAGCCCAGGTTAAGCGGGACCAGCGCGAGCGCAACCGCTATCTCGGCGGCATCGTCCCCTTCGGCTACCGGGTCGGCGAGGACGGCAGCCTTGTGCCTGAGGCAGTAGAGCAAGCGTTGATTGCCCAAGCTCGCGCCCAGCGCACGAAGGGGGCCAGCCTTCGCGCGATCCAGGCCGTGCTGGAGACACAGCATGGAAGGAAGCTTTCGCTGGATGCGCTGCACCGTATGCTCGCCGAGCAGAGGGCGGTGTAGGAGCTTGGCAGCCGTAACCCACAGCCGGTTTTTGCCAAACGGATCACTCCGGAGCCGCCGATCTGCAAATCCGTCCCGTGCATCATTGGATCGAGCCGCGGGTGCGGGCACACGTGTTTCTTTGCCTGCTTGCCTACTACATCGAATGGCATATGCGGCAGGGCTTGGTTACCAATTCTGTTTGCCGAGAGCGATCGTGAAGCGGCCGAGGCGCAGCGGGCTTCGCCGGTTACCGCTGCCGAACCCTCACCAGCCACACTGCAAAGCGCCGCCGTCGGCGCGGCGAGGACGATCTCCCAATCAGCAGCTTCCGCGACCTTCTCCATCATCTCGCTTCGCTCACCCTCAACCTCGTGGCGATCCCTGGAGCCAAACCCACCAGCTCGACCGTCCTCGCCAGGCCCACGGCACTGCAGAATCGCGCCTTCAGCCTGCTTGGCATTCGGCTCGCCACGTAGCCAGTCCGCAATCACCCCGATCGGTCGAAACCCCGAATCCGATCAGGCACTGGCGCAATTCTCAAGTGCAAACTTCGGTTTAGGTCTGGTCGAGCTAGCTCGCTCCCATTCTGCCTGCGATTGCGGACGGACGGGCACGCTCCCTGGGGGACGTGCTGCCGGGCTGCGTCGGGCCGGGCGGGCAGGTGCTGGTCGCGAGCGCGCTCAGGATGCGGCACTGGCGCGAGCTGGCCCTGCTGTTTTGCGGCTTGTGGATGGGGCGGCCGGCTCGAGCACGTGGGGCGCTGCTGTTTCGCGTTCGGGATCTTGCAGTTCTGCGGCATGGTCTATGCGCTCGCCTTGCCATGCGGCCTTCGAGCCACTGCCCCCGTGTCGGCGGCACGCTGCTGCTGCTGGGCTGGCTGCTGCTCGGCCTCTCGGCGCTGCGGGCACGCTGAGCCGCAGGCAAGTCGGTTATGCGGGTTGGCTGACAGCGGGGGCGCGGGTGGCTCTCGGGGCCGCGTATCCGGCCTCCATCCGGCGCTCGAGGAACTGCACGAACAGGGATCCGGGGTACGACATGAAAAGATAGATCGCGCCGATGATCGTGTACACGGCGAAGTACTGGAAATTCGTGGACGCGATATCCTGCCCGCTGAACATCAACTCGTGGACCGTGACCGTGGACGCGAGGGCAGTATCCTTGAAGAGCGAAATGAAATAGTTCCCCATAGGAGGAATGACGATTCGCATGGCCTGAGGGAGCACCACGAGGCGCATGGTGTTGCCGCGCGACAGGCCGAGGGCGTACGCCGCCTCCACCTGGCCCTTCGGCACCGCCTTGATTCCAGCCCGATACACTTCGGAGACGTAAGCAGAGTAGTTGAGAGTGAGCGCGATCAATCCCGCGGTAAACGCCGGAATCCGGAGCCCGACGGCGGGAAGAACAAAGTACACGTAGAACAACTGCAGCAGCAGCGGGGTCCCTCGAAGTGCTTCCACATACACCCCAGCCGCGAGGCGCAGGATGGGCACGCGGCTCAGCCGCAGCAGGGCGACGATCAGGCCGACGACCAAGCACAGCACGCTGACGCATACCGTCAGCTCGATGGTTATGGCGGCGCCCATCAGAATCTCCGGCATGTAGCTCTGCGCGCCAGAGAAGTCGAAAAGCTGAAGGAACTGCTGCAAGCTCGGGTCTCCTGAACAGAGAATGCCAACCGCCAAGCGTATCGCCTCATCCCCACCGTCATGATCGGCGAAGGCCGACCATCCACGACTCACGATGTGCCGGCAGAAGACCTGCACGCTCGGCTTCCGCCGAGCATGACGTTGAGGCCAATAAGTCCGGGTACGTCGAGACGTTCGGCTGCTTAGCGAAGCCCCCCTACTTCAGTGGGTAATTGAACATGTCCTGCGACGAAAGATAGGCAAGCGAGAGCAGCTTCGCGATGGTGCCGTCCGCCCGCATCTCGTCGATCGCTCTCGAAATGGCCCAGTTCAAGTCGACATCAGATTTGCGCACGCAGTAGCGCGCGTACCCGAAGTGCAACGACGCCGGCAGCACGATGTCGGTCAATTCCATGTTCGCGTTCGGATGCTGCTTTATGTACTGACGGACCTTGGGTTCGTCATCAACCAATGCGTCGATCCGCCCGGCGGCAAGATCGGCCAGCTCGATCGCGCTCGTCGTATACGGCTCCAGTTTCCCGAGGTCAGTGCGCTTGCGCAGCGCAAAATCGTAAAAGCTGCCGCGATAGGCGCCCACCGCTTTCCCGGCCAGGTCCTGCCACGACGTGATATGCTTGGGATTGCCCTTCTGGACCGCGATGACGCCACCATAGAAGTAAGCCGGGCTCGTGAAGTCGACGACCTTCAGCCGCTCTTGATTCTCGTGCAGGTTATCGACATCCACATCAATGCGCTTGGACAGTAAAGCCGGGATAATGCTGTCGATCGGCATCATCGCGTATTTGACTTTCTTGATCCCAAGGCGTTGCGTGACCTCCTTGAAAATCGCCACGTCGAGGCCCGCTGGCTGCCTGGTCTTGTTGTCTTGGTAGGTCCAAGGGAAATCGGGACAGATTCCCAAAGTGAGGCCATCGTCCACGGCACGCGCATACGAACCGTCGCCGCCCTTGAAGCTCACGCCGGGCATCGTGCCGTTCGCTCCATATTCGTTGAAGGCGGCGGCGGCACGGGCAAGCGAGGCCGAGGCCCCGGTTGCTGCCAAGGCCAGTGCCAAGACACCCAGTTCTCTGCGCAAATATGACATAGAGACCTCCCCGTCTTGAGTTGTTGCGACCGTGCCTACAGCATCGCACGCTGGCGGACTGATCACCGTCGGCGACCGCCGAGAAGAGCGCATGAATGGAACATGTGCAAGGGCCACTTCCCTTTCTTTGCCGCCATTTGGGGCCGCGACCATGGCGGCTCGACTCGCCAAGGTGCTGCAAGGAGTGGAATAAGCCGGCCGCACCCCGTGTTGTCGGAACGAAAGGGAAGGCCATGCCGGCCGGACCGGAGTTTCGCCAACAGCGCGTCGCCATGCTACCACGGCTCTCCCGGTTCGGGCGGGCGCTGGAAGCCGCGGATCTGATGCAGGCGACCTGCGAGCGCGCGCCAATGGCCCGAGCGGATGCGGCTCAAGGCCTCGATCGAGGCCGGCGCGGTGCTGCCATCGGTGATCCTACGCAAAGCTCGCCCCGGCCGGCCCCGGCAATGCCCTGTCGCGCGCGTTGCGGGCACTCGGCCGTGCCGATGGCGCGGGCGTTGATCCAGGACGCCGCGGATCCTGTTGGACGATCCGACGCGTGGCGTCGATGTCACGGTGAACGCGAATTCTACCGCCTGATCCGCGTCGCCGTCGACACCGGAAAGCTGGTGATCTGGCACCGTTCCGAAACCAGCGAGTTCCTGGAATGCGATCTCGTGCTACTGTTCCACGAGTACGCTGCACGGCGCGTGCTGGCCGGCGCCGAGCTGACCGAGGACGCGATCGTCAATGCCACCTTCACCGAACGCATCGCCGACCGCGCCGGGCGCTCGGTCGACGCGCGCCATGCCGGCGCCGCGCACGAGGCGCTGTTCCGCACGCTGCCGTTCCTGACACGGCGCTGATGTTCGCAGTGACCGCGGTGCTCAACCACAACGCCGCGACGCTGTTTGGCATCGACCTGCTGCTGGGCGCCGCAGTGCCGCTGGTGCTGGTCGCGATCGGCCAGATGTTCGTGGTCGGCGGGAGCGAGATCGATCTCGGCAAGGGTGCCTTCGCCGGCGGGCTGCAGCCGGCGCCGGGCGGAGGCGCGCCGCGCCGCCGCCATCGGTGATCATTCCGCAGGTCTCCTTCTGGCTAAAGATGGCGTCTCCCGTGATGATGACGCCCGCAAAACGGCAACGTCTTCAGCAGTTGCAACGCCGCGGTGATCTCGTTGCCATCCGGTGCCACCGCCAACTGGCCGATCTCCCCTTGCAGGGAGGCGTTGAACGCCGCCAGCGGATGACCGCCAGCGGACGGCGCCGTGGCACTGCCGCGCAGCCGTTTCCCGCCAAGCGCGACATGGCCTGCTGCCTGCTCACCACGCACCCAGTGGCCGAGCGCGCGTTCCCGCGCAACTACATCCAACCCCTTGAACAGCGCGCACCACACCGAGGGCGCGGGGACCCGATCGCGGCTGATCCCGATGCTCACCAAGGCCTCCCGCGGCAGCCGCCTGCCCCAGCGCACGATTCCTAACTGGTCGCGCCGACCCGATAACAGCGCCGCGAGGACCCGCGCAACGTGGCGGAAACCGGGCGCGCCGTACGGCTGCATCCCGCGCCCTTTCGCCGACAGGCTGGCGCTTCAGGTGCGCACTGAATACGTGATCCAGTCCAGCGCATGGCTGCCTATCTCGCGACCGACGTTTTCGCGGCCGCTGGGTTGCCGAGGCGCACGAGCTCTGGAAATCCAACAGCATCGCGCGAGAACACGACCGGGGGTGCGCGTTGCCGCCTACATGCTGCACCATTTCCGCAAGCCCACCGGCGTCGCTCACTCGATTGCCCTGCTATTTGGTAGTGCATCACTTTGAATTTCTCACTTTATAGACTGCCGGCCGCTTCGGGGCCGCCGCCCGCGCATCGATCAAGGCGAGGATATCGGTCATATCCCAGAGCCGGTCGGAAAGGCCGGCCGCCATCGCCGGAGAGCATCGCAGCGTCTTGTGGATGCGGACGAAATTATACGAGACCGTGTAGAGCGCCACCATGTCTGTGTGCGCCTCGGCTTTCTTGGAGAAGGCATTGGTCAGGCGAGTGAACCGTCGGATGGACATGCGCATGGTAAGGTTCTGCCGCTCGACGTAGCTGGTCGAGACGTGCGCCGGATCGGGCCGGCCTTCCACGCGGGTTTTCTTGATCCCGGTGCATTCCGCTGGGCTGTAGCGGCCCGGCGGGTGCGGCGTGTCGCCG
Source organism: uncultured Alphaproteobacteria bacterium (assembly GCA_963754235.1). Lineage (GTDB taxonomy): Bacteria > Pseudomonadota > Alphaproteobacteria > Acetobacterales > Acetobacteraceae > DATAYA01. The sequence continues at coordinate 5,631 of CAVWFK010000018.1, forward strand.
TAGAGCTTTACGAGTTGGGCATAGTCGATGTCCGCCCCGAAAGCCCCCTCCACCGCATCCAGATAGGCTTTCAGGCCATCCGTGGTGAGCTGCACCCGGTTCGCTAGTCGCGCCGCCACGTCCTGCATGAACTCGACCGCTAGCCGGCATCCCGGCCGCCGACGAGGTAGGAGACGATCAGCTTGGAGTTAGCGTCGAGCGCGGTCCAAGTCCATAGATCTCCGGCCTGATCCGGGGCATCTTTGGCAGTCGAGACGTTGCGCTGCTTCGCGTAGCAGAAAGCCCAAATTTCGTCGCACTGCACTCGTTTGGCGCGCACACCACGCACAGTCTGGTGATGGAAGGCTTCGCAGGCTGCCCCGGCATCGGCCGACAACTTCGCCACGGTATTGATGGACACGTCCGCCACGCGGGAGACCGACCGCATGGACGATCCCTCGCACAGCATGGAGAGGATTTGAACGCGCTTGGCGGACGGGAGCTTGTTCATGCCCGCCATGATATGAAATCCTATGCTTGCCGTCAAGCGTTGTTTTCACCTTGAAACCACCAATCGAATTGCAGGCCGGGCCAGATATGCGGCTTCCACGTCGGGCACATTCAGTGCGAGAAGACGCGCCAAGTCTTCCGCCGAATAGCCAAGCCGATCACGATGGAAGGCAATTGCATCTTTAAGTGTGGATGGTTGTTCAATCGGGACATCCATCGGCTCTCCTTCTTTGAAGGCTTTATTGTACTGAGATGTCATTGATCTAAACTGGTAATCTGTAATGAGCTTAAGATCACGTGTCCGCTCTAGCAGAGTCCTGATCGGCACCTTCCAAAAGGCCTTCACGCGCCCGAGCGTACTGAGCTTCGCATTGATTAAGTACGGCTTGATGTCAGACGCCGGCATAAGGAAGGCAGCGGCGAAGCGATGCGCCGCGTCGCTCATTTTCGCATCATCGTCCGGCAACGTGTGCATAACGATATGCCCAAGCTCTTGGGCAAGCGAGACTTCGGAACCTGTCTCCAGGCACGTCCTTGTTCATAAAGAACAGCGGCGGGACGCCCTCTGACCGGAAACTTATGCCGTCCAAGAGCGCAGTCCCGAAATGCGAAAGGATCACAACACCTCCGGCGCCTTCCACAACCTCCACAACATTTGGTATCGGTCCGCGCGGAAGAAGCCAATAAGCCCGCAACCGATCCGCAACCTTCTCAGGTGTTAGTCCAGACTTATCGAGATCAATCTGCGGTATTGGCTTCGCAATGTCCACTTCATACGAGCGCATAAGCTTAGCGATGTGCTGACGCTGAATATTGATGATGGCCCCAATTTGGGAAAGCGATTTGACCGGAAGCTTGTCGCGCTCCCTCTGGTGAAAGTGAGGAAGGCCTATCGCCCTCCACCACTGGTAGAAGAACTCTCTCGGATAGTGAAGCGCAGCGGAGAGCTTATCCACGATCTCATCGGATGGCTGTTCAACGATACCGTTTTCAAGCATCGATATGAGTGCTTGTGTAACTCCAGTATCCGCTGCGAGCGAGGCTTGCGTGAGACCGCGTCTGTCACGCGCGATCCGCAGCATGTCGGGGTTAAATCGGTCCATTATGTCCGGGGTTGGCCAGTCCCTGCTCATCGGCGGCGCCTCCGTGCGCGGGCGCGGGCTGCATCGAAATCGATGGTGCTAGTGCCGGGGAGTCTCTGTGGAGTGATGTCGGTGATGTTGAGCCTGTCGCCAACCATTTCGGTCTGCGCGGCCCAAAGCATGTCGTGCCCGAGTTATCGGGATGCTATGATTCTCTCTATTGTCTCAGATGTAGCATCCAATGCGTAGCCAGAGGTAAGGCGCGCCGCATCGTCCGGCAGCCCTGGCAACGGCCATTCGTCGTCAAAGTCCTCCTGCTGCTGTGTGGGATAATTCCTGTGCCGCCCTGATGCATTCACCTTCTTGAAGCGCCAGACCTGCATTCCTTGCCAAATTACAACCTTTAAGCCCCAGAATCACCCGTATTGTGCAGCCGCGCTTTCCGTCCAAGCGGCGTAACGACCTCAGCGAACATGTGCGCCCGGACGCAGTTAGCTGCGGTGGTGTCATCGTGCTCCGAACGATGGGCCGCATCGGTACTCGGCGTAGCGCGCCACAGCAGCGTGCCAGCCGTCGCAGAAATCCCTTAACAGTGGGGTGGCTATTCCTAGTTGCCTATCCAGATCGTCATCCATCCGCCGCTCCCATCCGAGCCGCAGAGATTATGGCATACCGGACCGCACCGGACAACAATAAATATAAGGCAAAATATAAGCCGTCGCCGGAATGATACTTAAGTCTCTGAAATTCCTAGCCTTTCCACCTCTCGGCCGCAGCCTTCCGGGCAATCTCCGCACGCCGCGCCGCTGTCAACTTCCGCGCGCGCGCGGCCCCGCCCAGCTTCCCGAGCTGCTGCGCCGGGCTTGGGGCCGGCGCGTCCTCCCGGTCATCTGGCTCCTGGCCGGTCGCGATCCGCATGACCTTCACGGCCCCGCCAATCACGTCGGTAGGGCGCTTCTCTCCGCGGGGGCCTCTAGGCATGGTCGAATTCTTCCGCTAGAAATTCACCAGTATGTTCATCCAGCTCGATGAGTCGCATCGTCAGCGTTTTGTCTGGATACCTTTCGACTGTCTTGCGAATCCTCTCTTCCGGATCGCGCGCCTTCGTCCACACTATCCGGAAAAAGCCGCCACAATGATCTCGAGCGTGGATGAGATTTTTGATTCGATCGCGGTTCCCCAGACGATGCTTCCATAGGTCGATTCGCGGATGGTTGCGCATGTCGTAAACTAGCCTACCGTTACGGCGGTCAACTTCGTCCAGCCACCACGTAACGGCTACGACCTTCCCATCCGGGCTTCGCGCCGACCAACTCCAGCGGGGGTTTTTCATGAGAGCACCAAAGTACTCGAAGGCGTCCTTGGCGGTCCTTTTTTCTGTCACAGTGTCGCCTCGCCTATGCTTTCCGCTAAGCATATAGGCGATGCGGCTTCGGGGTCAAATTTCAAACTGAGACACTACCTGCTATTTCATCTCCTTGACACCTAGCTGTGACTGTCGAATATTTGTTGACCGAGCAGTCTTGGCACGTGCCTTGCGACCCAACTCAGGAGCACTGAGACGAGGAATCGAATGGCGACCGAATTGCAGGAGGGGCAAACCTTTGCGATCCAAATGACGGTCGATGACACAATGACCGCCGCACGGTTCGCCGAAGCTGCCGCCGAAGCCTATCCGAGCGTCCTCGCAACGCCGATCTTGGTGGCCGAGATGGAGCGGGCCTGCGCCGCCATCATGACAGCGGTCCTGTTGCCGGGCCAGCTCTCGGTCGGCGCGAATGTCGAGATCTCGCATCAGGCGCCAACGCCTCTGGGTGCGCAGGTCACCACGCACGCGCGCTTCCTTCACAAGGCCGGGCCGCTGTTCTGGTTCGAAGTATGGGCGGAGGACCCGGGCGGGATCATCGGCCGCGGCAAGCATGCCAGGGCGATCGTCGACCGCACGTCGATCGAGAGCCGCGCTACCAAGCGTGTGGGAGTAGACTGACGTGCTGCACGATTGCATGTTCCACCCAGAGTTCGAGACCCTGCCCGACCGCGACATCCGCTTCCTGCAAGAGGCCGCCTGGAGGCGCCAGTGGGCCTATGTTCGCGCGTCCTCGACATTCTATGCCCAAAAGCTGAACGGCCGTTCGAACGGTCCACTCAGTCTCGATCAGTTGCAGGATCTCCCTTTGACCGACAAGGAGGACTTGCGGATAAGCCAGGAACTGAGCCACCCATTCGGTACCTACGTGGCCTGTGCGGAAGAGAAGATCGTGCGGCTGCATCGCACGTCGGGCACGACGGGTCGGGGGCTGAACTTGGCCAACTCCCGGCGCGACGCTGACCGCGTTGCAGCGATCGGGGCCCGCGCCATGACCGCGTGTGGCCTCCGCCGGTCGGATCGTGTGATCCACTGCCTGAACTACTGTATGTGGACCGGCGGCGTCACCGACCACATGACGCTCGAGGCGGCAGGCGCCACGGTCGTCCCCTATGGCATCGGCAACACCGCGCAACTTCTCGACACGATCGCCGAATTGGGGATCACGGCCATTTCCTGCACGCCGTCCTACCCGGCACTACTCGAGCGGTCATTGCGCGAGCGTGGGCAGGACCCACGCGATCTAGGCCTGCGGCTCGGATTGTTCGGCGGCGAAGCCGGACTCGATAACCCGGCCCTCCGGAAGACCATGGAAGCCGTTTGGGGCTTCGGCGTCCGCAACGCCAATTACGGGCTGAGCGAAGTGCTGAGCACACTCGGCAGTCAGTGCGAGCGCACGACCGATCTGCATTTCCACGGTAGTGACTACCTTTTCACCGAGATCCTGGATGGCTCGGGACAGCGCCAGCCGATCGCCGAGGGCACGGTCGGGGAGCTGGTCTGCACCCACATCGACAAGGAATGCCAGCCGCTGCTACGCTATCGAACGCGCGATGTCGTGATGGTCACCGACACCGGACCATGCGCGTGCGGTCGCACGTCGTGGCGCTTCCGGGTCACCGGACGGACGGACGATATGTTCAACGTCCGCGGCATCAATATCTTCCCGAGCATGATCCGCCAAGTGCTCGAAGAGCGGCCCGATCTCTCCTCCGGCCAGTTCAGGATCGTACTTCGTGGAGACGGTCCATATGATCGTGTGGAGGTCCGGGCAGAGGCCGCGGAGCCACTGTCAGCCGACCGGTGGGATGAAGCCTCCAGTACTTTGGCGGACCTCATCCGCAAACAGATCGGAGCGACCGCAGTCGTGGAGCTGATCGCACTCGGCAGCCTGCCGCGCACAGCTGGCAAGACCGCCTGGATAGAGAAGGTGATCCGATGAGTTTCGTTTCCTTCGACCGCCAGGGTGCCGTGGGCGTCGTGACGCTGAACCGACCGGAGCGGCTGAACGCCATCAGCGGTGAGCTGACGAGCGATCTTTCTGTCGCCTTGGAGCGAGCCCACGCCGACCATGAGGTTGCCGTAATAGTCTTGAACGGAGCGGGGCGCGCATTCTGTGCCGGGGATGACTTGAAGGAGTTCGACCGGCAGACGCATAACGACGCTGCGGTAGCCCAGCACATCGAGTCCATCCAGGCCATTACTCGCAACCTCATGCTCGTCGACAAGGTCGTTGTCGGCGCGATCCATGGTTTTGCAGTGGGTGGCGGTTTCGAGTGGCTGCTCAACTGCGATCTCGTCGTCGCCGCCGACGATCTGGTTTCCTTCTTTCCTGAGATGGATTTGGGGCAGTTCGTCACCGGAGGCGTCACTCACCTTCTGCCCCTCGCCGTTGGCTATCAGCGCGCCATGGAGCTGCTCCTGCTGGGAGAGCGGCAGTCGGCCACCGACCTGCTTAGGCTGGGCCTTGTTAACCGGGTGGTGTCCCGCGACGAAATGCTGCCGATGGCGATGCAGCTCGCCCGAACCATTGCCGGCAAGTCGGCGCCGTCTATCGCCGCGCTCAAACGCCTGATTAATGCGCGGCTGAGCAATTCTCTGGAGGTTGCCCTCGACCTCGAGAGCCAGGAGACCACTCTTGCGTTCAAGCGGCCTGATGCTGCCGAGCGCGTGAAGCGCTTCGCCGCGCGCAAAGGGACCTGAAGCAATGACCATGCTGGCGCCAAGGGCCATAACTTCGACTATTTCGGCACATCTGGCGATGTCAATCGCGGCGGCATTGGCGGAGTGGCGGCGGTGCTGGAGCGACTGGATCAGAGGTCAAGACTCGCCACCTCCTCTACTATGGATGGGATCAGTGCGCGGTCCAGGTCGGTTCGGGTACGACTATCCTCGCACATTATCGATCTCGGCGAGGACGTGACCGGTAACGGTATCTCCCAGTTAATCTTCACGATCTTGTCCGCAGTGGCCGAGGCGGAACGCGACCGCATCCGCGAGCGTGTAGCCCAGGTTAAGCGGGACCAGCGCCAGCGCAACCGCTATCTCGGCGGCATTGTCCCCTTCGGCTACCACGTCGGCGAGGACGGCAGCCTTGTGCCTGATGCAGTAGAGCAAGCGTTGATTGCCCATGCTCGCGCCCGGCGCATGGACGGCGCCAGCCTTCGCGCGATCCAGGCCGTGTTGGAGACACAGTATCGAAGGAAGCTTTCGCTGGATGCGCTGCACCGCATACTCGCCGAGCAGAGCGTGGTGTAGGAGCCTGGCAGCCGTACCATCCATTTCAGCCGGTTTTCTGCCAAACGGATCACCCCGGAGCCGCAACGCGTCGAAGCTCCCGCAACCGGAACAGCATGGCGAGCGTTCGCTCCAGCTTGCGATCCAAATGGATTTCGTACCGAGCGGTCACTTCCAGGTGCTGGGTGGCATACGCGGAGCCGATAGCCTGCTCCCTGATTGCGTCGCGGTGCTCAAGCTGGGCAATCGGTCCGTCATACCACTCCGTCCGGTGCTGGCGAAGCCAAGCCTGCAGCGCCTCGGCTGTGGGCCCATAGGTCAGACCATCGGCCGGTGAATCCTCCAGGCATTCCTGCCAGGACGAGCGGGTGTCCTCCCGCAAGGCCGTCAGCGCGCGCGTGTAGGCTTCTGGTTCCCCAGCGTCCAGAATGCGCAGCGCTTGGCAGGTCATTGTCTGGTCACGCTTCACGTCGCGCAGATCGCGCGCGGTGTCCGCCGGTGTCGCGGTGAATGCCTGCGGTATGTCCACCTTGACCTTGTGATTGCCAGCTACCGGAAGCAGGGCAGCACCAACGATCTGCTCTGGCTCGTAGGTGCTGGTGGCGTCATTGCGGAGCCTCTTCCGGTAGATCGCGGCCTCGGCCAATCGCAGGCGACGCTTGCGCCAAATGATTCCGGCCAGTTCCTCAACGAGATGTTCCTCGGTTGGGCCTTGCGGCGCGTGCTCGGCCACTAGCCCATCGAGCAAAGCGTGGTATTCGCTCCGGTCCTCCCAGGGCAAAACCGCATAGCGGGACAGCACCCCGTGTTGCAACGCGTTGAACCGCGTCCCCTCGTAGCCGGCGCTCAGCACCGCAGCAGCCTGCGAAGGCAGAGCGTTCATCGCCGCATTCCTCTTCTCTCTATCCGGCCGAGAATACGCTGTGCGCCTACCTCAAACGCTACGTCCAAGCGCTCCTGCCCGGCCTCGATCTGCTGCACAACGCGGGAGTACGTCCTCCACCGCATCCACTTGGGTTTCGGTGGTGGCGGATAATCCGGCCCATCGTAATCTGCGCCGAGCTTCCGATGGAGGCGGCCGAGGTGCAGGTGCGCGCGATCCATTGGTCCGCCACGCTGCGCCCGATAACCAAGCCTATAGCAGTGTCGGCACGCGAATAGGCGCCCGGCCCCATAGAGCTTGACGACCTGCCGGCCGCAGTACATGCCGCTCGCCGAGACATCGCAGACGAACCAGGGTCGCTCTCCACCGAAGCGACAATGCGTCCAGCGGATCGGCACGCGTTGTTGAACCGTCTGCCAATCCTCGCCCCCCGACCTGATGCGGTAATCAAGAGTGATGGCATGCTTGCCGCCCGTTATCGCGATGAAGGCGGTGACCCTGTCCTGGTAGCTCCATTGCCAACCGCCAATCCTCGGGCCGCACAGATAGCCGACCCGTTCCAGCTTCATCACGTCGAGCGATCGGGCGTCTTCAACGGTCCCTGCGCCCTTCCAATTGTGGCCACCACGCGACATCAGATTTTCGTTGCCTAGATCTCTTGGCTAAACGGGCAGAGCTTCGCGGTGCTCCGGTCATCCTTGGACGGTCCAAAGCAGGCGAATACGGCTGGGGATTCTGTCTGCATCGTCTGGCTCCTGGACACCACACACTCAGATATAGCACTTCGCATTGGCACTTCAGAATAAAAATGGCCCGACGGTCGGGCCGAGTTCGCGGTCCAGCTTTGCTCCCGATGGCCGAACGCTGTGCGATGGTGCGAAGATTGGGGGCGTGATCCAACCGCGGTTTCGCCACCTCGCGTGCACCGGCGCAGGGGTGCGAGACGGGCGATCTTTGCGTCAATCGCAGGATCGCTCGTCCTCTCGCTCATGGCTGCGCTTCTCCTCTCAGGCACCGCGCACAGCCGGGTGCCACGGCCGCATGTGCGCCGGAACTACAGGCCCTTGGCGAGGATCGCTGGCGTTGCGCTCGCTCGTCTGCACCTAAACCGGCATGGTTTGCATGGTTTGCATGGTTTGTCTGAGCGCTTGACACAGGCGAGAGTCAGTTAATCCGGGAAACACACATCCCGGCGCCTGACAGGGGCGAAAGAAACCATGCACACCATGGAAACCATGCGACCCGGTGACACCGCGCCTGGTCAACTCGCCTGAACGCAGTAGGACAACGGACCCTTCGGCCCGCCATTTGGGTCGCGCCACTCTTTAAGGATTAGCGTGCAGTCGCCTCGCTTGACCGGCTCGCCAACGTGGCGCTTCAGCCTCTTGCCGACCGCTTTGGCTGTGACGGTCTGGTTTGGTGGTGCAGTTGGGAATAGGAACTCCCGCAGCGTGGCGACGCGCTCCTTCTCAGCGTCGATCCGGTATTCGGATTGGTCGTTAAGCACGCGCGCTAGGGCCGCCGCATGGAATGGGCCGCCTTTGTTCGGCGCTCCGCCCAGCTGCGGCCAATCGGTAGCGGCGAGGGAGGCAAGCGCATCGGCGAGGCTCGCCGATTCTTCGTCGTCTTCCTCTTGCGAGAGGAACAGGTCGCGGAAGCTGATCTTCACCGGCTCGTAAACGGTGGGGGGGTCCACGACCAGCGCCGCGACTCGGTCGGTGTAGTCGTGGGCTGCGAACTCGATGGCGGAGCCGACCAGGCGCCACCAGGTTTTGAAGCGGGTATGCGGGGCGGCGTTTGATCCGGCCTGGAGGGCGGGATTGCCGAGCAGGACGGTATAGAGCGCGGACAGAATGCGGCCTCGGTTTGCCTCCGTCCAGCCGATCGGGTCTGGGTGCTTGAAGGGGCGGTTTTCGGGGTCAGCGCGGTCCACTTCGAGGCGGACTTGCAGGGTGCGGCTGGCGAGGTCGCCGCGCGGCGTGACGTTGTTTCCGGTGAAGAAATGAATGACGGAAGCGGCGACGGCCACCAGTTCCGATACGCCGAGGCGCCGGTCTGAATAGAAGGCGGTGGTGCAGGACCGCTCGATGTGGGGGCAACTGATCTGTGAGCCGCGGGCGATGTTGTCCCAGATCAGCGCCGGCAGGGCCTCCATCAAATAAGCGAGCAGGGCCTTGCGGCGTTCCTCTTCGTTTGGGCTCCACGCCGCGGCGGCGGGCCGCACTCCGGTCACGGCCATCAGCAGCATGATCAGCGTCGTGGTCTTGCCGCCGCCTCGCCGCCCGGCGGTGACGAAGAAAGCCGGCCGGTCTGGCAGCAGTGAGCGCTCGATCAGGGTCAGGGCGCTGGCGATCAGGATGCACTTTCCGGTGAAGTCGGCGGCCACGTCGCATAGCCAATCGTCAAGCAAGAACCGGAACGCCTCGAACACCGCATTCGCGTCGCACTGCTCACGGCTGGGCAGGATCGCCAGCAGCTCGGGTGGGATGCGGAAGACGATGCCCCGGTCACGATCTAGGCCGCGGCCCGCCAGTATCGTGCCGTCCGCCAGGACAATCGGCAATGTGGCGATGGCGGCGACGATCGGCAGGGCATCGTCGGTGCGAGTATGGAAATGCTTGACGAAGGGGCTGGCCAGGTGAACCGGGCGTCCGGTCCCGTCAACTGTACTCGATATGCCGCTCGATCAATTCGGCGAGCTGTGGTTCGTCCAGTCGGGTGAGTAGCGGCTGCTCCGGGGGCGGAAGCCGTGTATCGTCGGTATCTTCGTCGTTTGATCCCCGCTGCGTCAGGGCGTGCATGTTCGGTACGCGTCGCACCCGTACCTGCACCATCATTCCATCGACGTTGCGGGCTGGCGGCTCGGGCGCGGCCGAATGCCCCAGCACGTCGTTCAATGCGCCCATCTGCGGGAGCCAGGGCGCGTCAGATGCGGGTGCCGCGATCTGCGGCCTCGGGTCGCGCCGCTCGGCCGCGCGCCGCTCGCGTTCCGTGTGGGCTTGGCGTGCTTGCTGTTCCTTGCGCGCGGACTTCAGTTTCGCGTCGAGTGCTCGTTTGCCGGTGCCAGAGCTCTCATGCGCTGTGTCGCGGAGGTCTTCGATCTCGGCCTCGTCCAGATCGGCGGCCAGGACCAGGCGCACGAACGCATCGGCCACGTCCGCGGCGGCCCCTTTGCGCAAGGCCTCGTGTGCGGCGCGGGCGTCGAGTTTCAACTCATAGGTGGTTCGCCCATGCGCGAAGCTATGAATCCAGGGCCTGCCGTCCGGGTGGCGCATGACCTTAGCCTTGCAAGCGCCATATTCCACACCCTCTAGCGGGTCCGCCAAGGTGGCGCCCTCAAAGTGCGTGGGATCGGCCAGCACGTCGGCAACCGTCATGCCGGCCAGCTCCGCGTCATCGAATTGCAGAGCCACGCCCGGCAGTAGAACGCCGCTGCATTGCTTCGCGATCACTTGCACTGCACGTTCGGCCGACATGCCTGTGCGCTCGACAAGGCGCTGTGCCTGCTGCGCCAGGAAGACATCACGCGCCTTGGCAGCGTCGGGCGCGAGCCGGTGCGCTTCCTTGGCGCGCAGTTCATTGAGCTTGGCCAGTTCAACTATGGTGAGTGGCGGACAAGCGGTGATCGTGTCCAGCGCCATGCCTTCGGTGACGATCGGTCGGCGGCTCGCCTGATCCTGCACCAGCGGTGGATCGAGTACCGGCGCGCCCTCGAACACCAGGCGCTCAGGGGCATAGACCATCCGGTCAACCAGCGAGCGGTCGAGCAGCTGTCCGCCCGCCCCGACCATCAACCAGCCGAGGCCGCCTAGCCAGCAGCGTGCATGCAGGGTGCGCAGGAACCGCTCCACATCCGCGCCGTCCTTCACCAGGACAAAGACATGCAGGCCGTTCGATCCGGGCAACCTCTCCCACGTGTCGGCCCGGACAATGCCAGTGCTGGTCGATCTCCGCACCACTCGACCAGCCGATTCCAAATCGGGCAGCACCGAAACCAGTGCTGACAGGAACCCGCCTATGGCGTCGATTCTGTCCTTGGCGGTGGCTGGCATTCCTTTGGTGTCAATGTCGATCAAAGCCAGTGCTGGCCGGCCCGGCCGATAGATGATGTGATCGCTGGTGCGGGCGATCAGGTCTGGGGGTACAGACCCATTCCAATCTTTCAGCCGCTCCTTCGTCGTGATCCGCACGCGATCGGGGACATCAGCGCGCAGTGTGCCAAGTGCGATGGCTTCGTGTGAACCGAGCTCATTGATGCACCCGCCAAACGCAACAAGATCATCAAACCGTAACCGGCACGCCTCCCCCTGCGACATTATGCAAGCGGATCCGTCGCTATTGAGCGAGCCATCCGGCCCGAGCGTGATGCGCTTGGTCAGCGGACCACCCACTTTCAACAGCATCGTGATTTCGACCGGCCGGCGGATGGCACTCATCCGTCCTTCTCCGGCCGGTGAAGCGTCTTGTACTGGCCTCCTACAAGGAGCAACCGTCCGCGGTGCAGGCGCGGCTGGGGAGGGTTATCCTGCATGCCACGTGCCCGTGCCTGCCATGCCGTTGCGCCGGACGCCAGGTCGTGCCAAACAGCAGTTGTGGCCTGCGATTTTGTCACGATCTTCCGCTCCAGGTGCTACCACGGGCGGGACGGTTGCGTTTCAGGTGGATTTCGGCGCGCGGAACGTCGCGGCGGGCAGACTGGCGAGATATGCACGCAGGCTGTCCATGAGGATCAATGTGCGTGCGCCACTCTTCACCGCACGGATGTCCCCCGTCGCGAGGCGTCTGTAAATCTCGCTGCGGCTCAGGCCGGATATGCGGCAAGCATCTGGGATCGGAGCCGCGAGAGTCTCCGTGAAAAACACACCGCCTTTAAGGGTGCGCTGCTCGACGTCCTTCATGCCCATTGACATATCCCTCATTAGGTCGAGCTGCCGCCCGGCATTGCGGGATATACATTGACGAGAAAGGGCGTTCAGTCTGTTGACGGTGTAGCTGAAAGGCGTGACGCTTATCCTGCCTCAAGCTCATTTGGATCATGATGGAAGACGTGACCTTCTGGTGGCGAAGCGTGACCTATTCGCCTCCGGCAACTCAGAGATCGCCACGATCCTGATTCGATCAGGGTTCAACCTGTAACCGTGCCACGGGCTGTTCTCGATCACGGCGTCGAGCGGAGGCGGGGAGGCTCCGGCACTCTTGGCCAAGTCCGCAATTTGGCTACGGCACCGCAGGATACGCCGGCGTAGGGTTTCCTCGGAGTTGCACTTGGTCCGGTGCATAAGTTTGGAGGTCTCCGTAAAGGGGTAGCGTTCGGGCGCAAGCTCATCATGCATTGCCTGCCTGAACGGGACCCCAAGAGCGATAATCAATGAGGCACTTACCCCGGTTAACTGGCCCCACCGGTCGAGGACGACGCGCTGCTGCGCCGGATCAATGCCGATTCTGATTTCCGAGCCAATTTTGGTGGCCTGTCGTGGAATGCTGCCCGGCACGGGATAGATACCACATCCCTCACGCCGGCCGACGACAAGCGATAGAAGGCAGTCGGCCGGCAGGCTTCCTTCTCGCAACTTGGGTGCGTGCGATGCTATGGCCCCATCGAAGACACTGCAGACGGTCGCTGCATGCCGCCGGTGTAGCTCGAAGAAATGGCTGGCGACCGTGTCAGCGGGTTTTGCGAAGGAGCCGACTACGCAACTCATCTCGCCATACTGCAAGAAAAACGCGCTGTCCGTCATCTGATTGACTTCAGAGGCAGACCGGACAAAGGCGAGCGCTAATTCCCGGTCAGGTCCTGGCGGACGCGCGCCCAGAAACAGATCAGTCTTGTAGGCCTCCGCCGGGTCCTGATCCTCCTGACCGGCGCCAAGGATCGCGAACCTGCGATCGATACACTGGGAGCATTGGCCGCAATGGGAATGCAAGGTCGTCATGTCGTGGACGCGGGTACAGCTCCGCGTGTCTCGGATCAGATCGCTGCACCCATTCGCTGCAATCCGTTCGATGACCTCCGCCTTAGTCAGCCATACGAAAGGATTGTCCACATAAAAGGGGCGACCGAGCACGTTGGAAAGGACCCGACGAAAGCCCGCCAGAACCTGCGGGTGCGTGGTTCGGGTTGCGCGCGCTCCGACGACCTGGGCGACGGGCGGCAGGTTGAGGGTCACCACCCCGTTCTCGAAGATGTAGACTTGATCTCGGCCAAATAGCCGAGCTGTTACCGCCCCGAGTGCCGCGAACAAGATGGACCGCGTCCGGTGCGTCACCTCTCTTGCGAGACTGCCTTCGAGAGTTGCCCAGACGGGGACGTGGAGCACGCGGTCAGCGCCGAACCGGCTCCGGAGCTGAGCGACAAGGCGTGCTTGTGCGCCGGCGATTTTGGTCGCCGACCTATGGCTTACAAGTACGACCTTCTTGCGGTGCGTGGCCAATCGATCGATGGCGGCCGCAAATGAATCCAATCCACCTGAGAACAGGATCACCTCATCGGGCGTGAAGCTTGTCGCTTCGGTGGCGGGGAACTCGAAGTAGCTTCGTAACGCCGGGGCTTTGCTGAGAGACCGGAACTCGACCTCGTATTCGTCATCTGAGAGAAAACCAAGTGTCTCCACTAGTGCAGACGCAATAGGAGCGGAGGACCACAAATCCGGCAATCGCACCGGGATTACGAACCGAAGCTTTCGCCGCCAGCGCATACCCATCTGTGTGTCAGCCCGACCGCCGCGCGAGACCGCGCTGTCCGCCGCATAGATATAGCTGGCAATTTCCAAGAGATCGACGAGTGCGTCCGGGATATTTGCCAGGAGCCGTCTACTTATGTCGGCGATCTTGAGATGAACGTTCGCAGACGCGCCGTGCAAATCTAGGCTGATGCGCGCGCCGGCTCCCTGCGGCCCGGCCACGCCACCGCATAGGACGAGACGCTCATTCGTCGGCATCTCGGCGCTTCCGAAGTTCGGCCCGGATCTTTTTGAACGCTACCGGAGCAAACCGGCGCACAGCGTTCGGAGTCAGGCCCTCGCCCCGATAGACGTTCTTGCCGTACCAGCCACCCGCGAACTCTTCGACGATCCGCGATGCCTCCCGACAATGCTGGTCGAGTGCTTGGTCGAATTGCGACCGGGCACCGTCGTCTCTGAAGCGTTTCCCTGCGCCGATGTGGTTGGACAGCTCACGACTGAGGAAATAGTGAAGTGTCCGCTGCGTCAGGCGTGCAAAGAACTCCCGCGCCAACGCACTGAAACGATCCCCGCCGGCCAAACGTCCAATGGCCCGCTGCACTTCCTCCGGCTCGGGTCCAAACAACGACGGCAGTGTCGGCGCGACCGTTGCCGTCAAGCTCTCGACCGCCGCCATTTGGGCCATCTCGCCCAGGTCTGTCCGCCCGCCTTGTGCACGCACATGGTGATCGACCGCGTCTGATATCGCGGCAACTACACTCATCAGGCTCGGGTGGTCCGGAACCCTGATCCCGAGGCGGCCCAAATCCTCGATAAAGGCAGGGCCGCGCGCTGCCAGGGGGATTTGGGTCAGCAGCCAGAAGACATGGAGAAACGCCGGGTCATCCGCGGCCCCCTGGAGACTTGTTTCGGCGGCATCCGCTGCTAACGCAGCTATTTCCCCCACATTCGCGCCGAGCCGTAGCTCATCGACGACCTGGCGCCACTTCCGAGACTTCGGCAGCACACCGAGTTGTACGTGGCCCATGACATTCCTCCCGAGTATAGGCTGTCTTGCTGATCCAACCTGTGCAAGAGCCTGATGCCCACTCGTTGCCTACAGCTACTTACCGGTATTCGGGCCTACGGGCGGGAAACCTACAAGGAACCGGCGTGGATGGTCCGGGCGTTCAGGGGCAGCCTAGCCGCAATGCCGAGCGTCACGGAAAATGCCCCGAACAGCAGCATGCCGCGCTCGGGGAAAGCTTGCGGCAACGCCAGCGCGGTCGCGACGGTGACGATGCCGCGCGTGCCCGCCCAGCCGATGATGAGGCCGGTGCGCCAACTGGGCAGCGGCCCTCCGCCCAGTGCGGCTGCGTCGCGCCGCCTGATCCGCCGCTGTGGCGGGACGCTAATCCGCGAGGGTTCCTTCCGGCACATTCTGTCCACTAGAGGCCCGAAACACCTACTCCACACGAGAAATTCGGGCTAGACACATGATCCCATCGGGCGCAACCCTCATGCCGATTGAGAACTCTCGCCTGATGCGTGGTGGGCTCGCACGGGGGGTCTCGGCCCACACCGGACGAATAGTTGGAATGCGTACTGTCGTAAGCGCCAACTCTAGCGGAGGAGACCGAAACAATGAATTGGAAAGTCGATCGACGGACATTCTTCGCGAGTAGCGCGACAGCTGCGGCGACATTCGCCCTCTTCCGACCTGCTCGGGCCGCAGCGCCGCATTTCAAGACGGTCAGTCCGGGGGCGCTCACCGTGGCGATGAATGGCGACATGCCGATGACGAGCGTGAAGGCCGGCCGGCTAATCGGCACCGACGGCGAGATGATCACAGCGATTGCACAAAGGCTGGGCCTTTCGGTGAAACCCGCGCTGATGGAATGGTCGGCAACGATCGAGAGCATTCGTTCCCGCCGTGCGGATATCATGCTCGGTGACATGGGCTGGACTCCGGTGCGCGCGAAGGTGCTGCTGTTAACTGATGCGATCTACTACGTGGGCAAACAGGTCGCAATGAACAAAAACAACCCACTTGCTAAGATGACTGTTGGGGACATGAAGGGTCACAGTATCGGCACGGTCTCCGGCTTTACCATCGTGCCGGACTTGAAAAAGGTTCCGGGCATTACCGATGTAAAGCTCTACGACACAACCGACGCTTGTATCCGCGACGTGCTTGCCGGACAACTCGATTTCGCGATGCTGGACGCGCCCACAGTTGACTACATGATCCTGCAGAACCCTAACTGGGGAATGAAACAGATTCCGCTCTTGTATGATGCGGCGCTCCCAGTGTTGACCAGGAAGGACGTCATTGTCATGGGGATGAATGAAAGCAATCCGGATTTATTCGATGCCGTAAATGATGGCGTCAAATGGATGTGGAAGACGAAGCTGAACGTGAGGACACTCGTCAAGTATGGCCTTTCCAATCCCGATTACCTGATGCCGCCAGAGCCAAACCCGCGCGTCGGCGCCGACCGGGACGCGAATGACAACCTGATCGGCCCGGGTGCGCACAAAATGAAAGACTATTCAGCACTGTTCGCCTGACGATGCCATCAGCTACGGGCCGATCGCCGCTTGTTGAGGTAATGGCTCTGCACAAGCGGTTCGGCAGCCTCGAGGTGTTGTGCGGCGTGGACCTTGCGATCGCGGCCGGCGAAAAGGTGTCGATCATCGGCCCGTCCGGCTCTGGCAAGACCACGCTGCTCCGATGTATCAACTGGCTCGAACGCCCGACGAGCGGCAGGACGCTAATTGACGGCCAGCCGATCGGCGAGCGCGAGGCGGGCGGCCGACGAATACCAATGCGCGACCTCGAACTGGCGCGGATGCGCATGCGCATCGGGATGGTGTTTCAGCGTTTCAACCTATTCCCGCACCTTACCGCTCTACAGAACGTCGCGATTGGGCCCATCAAGGTGCTGCGCCGACCGGCAGCGGAAGCTCGTAGGGATGCGCTTGCCCTGCTGGACAAGGTGGGCCTTGGCCACAAACGCGACGTGCATCCCGACATGCTGTCCGGCGGGCAGCAGCAGCGCGTGGCGATTGCGCGCGCGCTCGCGATGCATCCTGCATTGATGCTGTTCGATGAGGCGACGTCGGCCCTCGACCCAGAGCTGGTGGGCGAGGTGCTCGGTGTGATCCGCCAACTCGCTACTGAGGGGATGACGATGATTATCGTCACCCACGAGATGCAATTCGCCGAGGATATCTCCGATCGGGTGATCTTCATGGATCACGGCCGGATCGTCGAGGACGGCCCCCCGCACGCGATTTTCCGGGCACCTGCACACGCGCGCACGCAGGCATTCCTGCGCGCGGTAATCGAGCGACAGGTGTATCAGGCAAGTCCGGCATGAGCGCCGGCCCGTGGGCCCGCACACTTGCCCAGTTCCCGTACCTGATCAACGCGCTACTGCTCGGCTTGGAGATGACGGCCATCGTCACACTGGGCGGCTTCGTGCTATCGGTCATGCTCGGTCTGCTGGGTGCCGCGCTCCGTACGGCACGCACGACCGTGCCGCGCGCCGCGGGCACGCTCTATGTGGACATCTTCCGCGCGGTCCCGGTGTTGACGCAGTTGTTCATCATCTATTTCGGCCTAGCCGAACTAGGGATAAGGCTGGCGCCAGTGCCTGCAGCGATCGTCGGCTTTGGTATCAACGGCGGCGCGTATCTCACTGAGGTGTTCCGCTCCGGCATCGAGGCGGTGCACCAAGGCCAGAGTGAAGCGGCGCTGGCGATTGGCATGACGCCGCGCCAGGCGTTGCGTCTCGTGGTCCTGCCGCAGGCGGTTCGGGTAGTGCTGCCGCCGCTCGGCAACTTCGCGATAGGTCTGTTGAAGGACACGTCGGTCGCGTCATCGGTCGCGGCACCTGAATTGACCTTCCGTGCACACATGCTGGTGGACCAGACGTATTTGAGCACGCAGATTTACCTGATAGTGGCGGCACTTTATCTCGCGATGAGTCTGCCCGTCGCGTATTTCACGCGCGAGCTGGAACGACGCCTCGGACGCGGGCGCACGATATGAGTTGGGACTTGCACGACTGGATGCCCCAGCTTCTGGTTGCTGCTGGCGCAACGCTCAAGATGGCCACTCTGGCCTACCTCCTGGCGATTACCGCGGGGCTGCTGATCGCCTTAGCACGCCTGGCGCGAAGCCATCTACTGGCAGTGGCCGCCAGGTGGTATGTCGAGCTTGTGCGGGGGACGCCGGCACTCACGCAGCTTTTCCTAATCTATTTCGGCCTTGCCTCGGCCGGCATCGTGCTGCCGGCCTTTACCGCCGCGGTGATTGGGCTCGGGCTCAACTACGCGGCCTACATGGCGGAAGTGTACCGGGGCGGGATCGCCGCTGTGCACAAGGGGCAGCGTGAGGCGGCCCTGGCCATCGGCATGACCGAACGGCGTGCCTTGAGGGTCATCATTCTACCGCAGGCGGTGCGCATCGTCGTGCCCCCGATGGCGAACTATGCCGTCTCTGTGTTGAAGGACACCTCAATTGCCTCGCTGATCTCTGCGCCCGAGCTGATGCTGCGCGCGCGCGACCTGAGCAGCGAATACTTCACGCCGATGGAACTCTATCTGCTTGCCGGGGCGATGTACTTGGTGATGGCCTATCCGTTGGCCCAAGCCTCGGGTTGGTTGGAACGTCGCCTGGGCAAAGGACGTGTGGCGAGCTGAAAACGGGAGATCGAGATGATCGACGCTGCGCAGTGCGTAGTGATCGGGTCGGGAGCACTGGGATCGAGTGTCGCATTCCACCTGGCACGGGGTGGCAAGCAAGTGGCGGTGCTCGATCAGCATGCACTTGGATCGCAGACCTCCCCACGCGCGGCTGGCCTCACCTCGCAGGCGCGCGGTACCGACCTGATGACCAGGCTGGCGCAGCGGGCGGCGCGCAAGATCGAGATGTTTGAGCAGGAAACCGGCGAGCCGGTGCCGTTTCACCAGCCGGGAGCCCTGAAGGCGGCACGGCTGGCGGAACACGTCGAGCAGCTCAAGCACGAGGTGGTGCGCGGGCATAGGCTTGGCACTGGGCTCGCGATGATCTCGCCTGCGGAAGCGCGCGCCAAGAATCCGTTTTTGGAAATCTGGCGCCCTGGCTGAGGGCGGTCGCCGCGTTATCCGGCGCGCGCGTTGCCGTCGTTCCAACACGACACCAGCTGCCGATCATGGAGCCGATTGCGGGCGTTGACCGATGCAGCCGATCACGCGCATCATCGATGCCAACGTGTACGTCCGTCCCGACGGTGGCGGGTTGATGCTGGGCGACTATGAGCTCGATCCGGTTCAGTACCGATGCCGCACTCCTGCCGGCGCGGTTCGACATCGCCGATCTGCCACTCGACCTAGGCGTGCTGCGCCGGCTTGCGGACAGTGTGCGCCAGCAATTGCTGGTGTTCCAGCGTGTTCGACACGAGATCGGGCTACGCGTTCACCGCGGCGGTCTGCCGACGATGACGGCAGATGGCGAGCACACTATCGGGGCAGTTCCGGGTTTGCGCGATGTGTTCGTCGCGGGCGGCTGCTGTGTCGGCGGGCTGTCGATCGCACCGGCAATGGGCGAGGTGTTGGGCGTGTCTCCGATGGATCTGGCGCCGCTCGCACCGGGCCAAGAGGGAGCCATTAGCGACGAGGCGCTGGCGGAGGCGTGTCGGCTGCAGTACGCACACCATTACTGGGATCCCTTGCCACGAGCGTAGGTGAATCCCGGGGTAGCCGGTGTGAACTCGAGCACCGAAGTGGGACCCTACCTCCAATCGCGCGCAATGCTTTGATATTCCGAAGGAAAATTCGTTCGGTGTGGGGTCCCGATCCGCGCCGATCGGGACCCCACCTTCTGCTGGATTTGCACGGCATTTCAACGTGTTGCACCAATTCTGGGTAAGAGGGGCAAAACCCCGGGCCGGCAGGATTATGCGGGCTGGCCCCGGCAGCGGATGAGGTCTGGCAGGGACGGGACGATCGGTTGGCCCGGGACGGAAAGCCTGCTGCCGAGGTAATCCCAGAAGGCGACGCCGAGCTTGGCGCAAGTCTTGGCCAAGCCGAGGAAGGCATCGCGACAGGTACGGCCGTCATCGCTGCGAGTGCCACCGCTGACCTTGCGCTTGGTGACATGGCAGCGGATGTCGCGCTCTGAGCCATTGGTATGCAGTGGGATTTCTGGATAGTCGAGGACGGCCAACAGCTCGGCCTTGTTGGCGTGCAGCCGCGCGAGCAGGCGATCGAGGGTGACGAAGCCGGTGCGGCGGCGGAAGATGCGGTCGAAACGGGCACGGAGTTGGCGGCGGCGGCGCGGTGCCGGGTCGGTGCGGTAGGCTTTCAGGTCGGCGTAGAACTTCCAGATCAGGTCGCGGACGCGCTGCTGCGCGGCGTGCTGGGCGTCGGTGAAGGTGTCGAGCTTGTGCACCAGCCGCTCGGCGTGAACCCAGCACAACGCGTGCTGGCCGACGGCGAACTGGCCCGCATCATCGCTGACAATCACGGTGTCCCGCAGGAAGTCGTGCGCCTGCACGCTACCCCACAGGGCGCCCTCGGTCGCGACCCGCACCGGGTCAGGAGTGACGTTCAGCTGGGTGATGCCGAGCCGATCGAGATGGGCCTGCCAGGCCGCCGGGCCGGCGAAATGCGTCTCGGCATGTCCGGCCAGGGCGGCGATCACCGGCCCGGCCAGCGCGTGCTGGCGCATGTAGGTCAGCGCCGCGTTGTTGACCACGTAGTCGGTGTGGCCGGCGCGCAGCAGGTCGAGGAAGTTCAGCCGGCTCTTGCTGTTCGTGGTGCCGAACCAGGCGAAGTCGTCATTGCCGATCTGCGTGCAGACGCCATTGGCGCCTTTGTGGCGCGCGCCGGTGTCGTCCACCGTGACCCAGTTGGCGGTCTCCAAGCCGGCGCGCAGCACGTCACGGGCTTCGGTGAGGAACCCTTCCTGCCCCGCAATCAGCAGGCGCATGATCTGCCGCTTGGAGATGCTGACGCCGATCGCCTGGAGTTGCGCCATCAGCCGGGGCACGGTGACCTGTCCCTGGTGGTGTTGTGCCAGCACGAAGCGCTGCAGCTCCGGACCGAAATGGCCCGCCACGCCGGCCGGCAACGGCGCGATCACCGTTCGTCCATCCGGCGTCAGCCAGCGCTCGCGGCGATAGCGAGTGACCTCGACCCGCAGCACCAAATCCTGCACCACGAAATCCTCGTAGCCCTTGAACCGAGAGCCGGCCGGCACCTCCGCCTTGAGGATCCGTTCCTCCACCCTGACCCGTGGCGTCGCCTTGCCGCGACCACGCCGCCGGGCTCGCTTGCCCGCCGGCTTGGGCGTGGTCCCCTTCTCCATCCCGCTCGGCTTGATCCGCGGTCGGCCCTTCAGTCCCTTCAGCTGCGCGATCTCCTCGCGTAGCTCTGCTATCATGCGTTTCTGCGCCGCGTTCTCGTCCAGCAACGCCAGCACCAGCTGCTTCAGCTCGGCAAGCGACAGCTCATCGATGTCAGGCGGGGTGACCACATCGACGTTGAATCGAACCGCCCCGCGTCGGCGCAAGCGAAAAATCGACCCCGGCCCGGGGTTTTGCCCCTCTTACGATTCTGGCGGGGGTCCCACTTCGGTGCTGTTTGACAGAGTGACCTGCCCCACGTGAACAGCGTGTGGATGCCGCGCAGGCGCACCGACCAGCCCCGCGCGGTTCCCGAGGGAGCGACGAATCTCGGCTTCCTCGGCCAGTTCGCGGAGGTTCCGAAGGAGGTGGCGTTCACCATCGAATACTCCGCGCGCACGGCGTGGGAGGCGATCCACCGCCCTGCTCCGGCGCGGTCCGGCGCCGCCACCCGTCTATCACGGCCAGTACGACCCGGCGGCGCTGTTCGCCGCGCTGAAGGCGCTCGCCTGACAGAACTCGCCATGCGGTTCTTCCGGCAGCGTGTCGCATGACCAATACGCGGTCGTCCACGCCCGGAACCGATCACGTCCGTCGATGTGGTGGCGATTCGGATCGCAGCTGAGGCGGCCAACTACTTGGCGGCCTCGGTTTGATTCTGGGCAAGCGAGCGATCGCCCGGCGGCTGTGGTGGATGGAACACCGATTGTGCTTCGGTCCGTGGTGCCGCCGTCAAGCCCTGCGCCTTCGGCGCTCCGCTACGCGGCTGCGGGGCTTGGGAGAGCCGGCCACGGCGGCACACTCAAGCCTCGTTTGCACCACCCGCAGCGATCCTGTCAGGCGCTCAGTCTAACCCAGGCTGGAGCGTGGTCGCTGGCTTCCGGTGCGCCACGAACCTCGCGGTCCACGCCAGCGTCTTGCAGGCGGGCTGCTAGATCGGAAGACAGTAACAGGTGGTCGATCCGGAGACCGGCGTCCCGAGGCCAACGGTCCCGCTTGTAATCCCAGAACGTGTAAATGCGCTCGGACGGGTGGACGGCCCGGATTGCGTCTGTCCAGCCTTGGCCGAGCAGGCGTTGAAACGCCGCTCTGGGTGCGGGCTGAAGCAGCGCATCCCGCGACCACGACTTGGTCGGATAGATGTCCTCATCGGTGGGCACGACGTTGTAATCGCCCGCAAGCACAACCGGAATATTGGCCGCCCTGAGCTCGGCAGCATGTGCGATTAGCCGCTCGAACCAGGCAAGCTTGTAGTCGAATTTGGGGCCGGGCTGTGGATTGCCGTTCGGGAGATAGATGCAGCCAATCAGGATGCCCTGCCCAGCTGCTTCGATGTACCGGCTTTGGACGTCCTTCGGGTCGCCGGGGAGCTCGGACCTCGTGAGCACTGGCTCGGTTCCGCGCGCGAGGATGGCGACTCCGTTCCAGCTCTTCTGACCGCGCCAGACGGCATCGTATCCGGCTTTACGGATAGCAGCCGCGGGGAAGTCAGGGCCTGTTGATTTGAGTTCCTGGAGACAGACGACGTCTGGCGCTGCCCGCGCGAGCCAGGAGAGCAGGTTCGGCAGTCGTCGATTGACATTGTTGATATTGAAGGTCGCGATTTTGATGGTCTTCCCGGTCTTGCTCGGAGCGCGTTGTGCCACGGCGGTCAGCGGGCGCCCGTAACGGGGACGACGAGGGTCTTGAGCCATTCGACCATCGCACCGAGCGCCTCGGCGAGTACTTCGGCGTCGGTGCGCCCGGACCGGGCCGGTACATGGAATGAGTGATCGGCGCCGGTCTGCAGGTGCAGCGTTGCCCGCTGCCCCAGCCGCTCGATGACTGGAATCAGCAGTCCGGTATCGGCCAGAGCGTCACGGTCGCCTTGAAGAAACAGCATCGGAATCCTGATATCGACCAAATGACGGGCGCGTTCGTCCGATGGCTTACCTGCCGGATGGAGCGGGAAGCCAAACGCGACGAGGCCGACAACGCCGGGCAGTGGCCGTTCAGCCTGAGCCTGCGTGGTCATCCGCGCTCCAAACGACTTGCCGCCCGCCAGAAGCGGCACGTCCGGGAGCAGACGGGCAGCGGTCGTCACCGCAGCCCGAACCGTCGCGTACGCGATCGGCGGCCGGTCCGGCCTCTTCAATCCGGCGTCCATGTACGGGAACTGGTAGCGAAGGCTAGCAAAACCGCGTTCGCCAAGGCCAGATGCCGCCGCCTCCATGAAGGGGTGGTCCATGCCTGCTCCCGCGCCGTGTGCCATAACGAAGAGAGCGCGTGGCTCACGGGGGGCCGTGAGGACCGCGGACACCGTCGCGCTGCCAGGGAGATCGATGGTCAGCCGCTCGGTCCGGGTCATCGGGCAAAATATGGGGGCCCCCGAGCCTCTTCCAGGAGATGCCCGGGGAGGTCAATGAAGCCCCGGGCACGCGCGGGGACGTGGCCGGGGTTGCACACCGGCGACTGCTCGAAAGGGGTCAGGCATTCGTCCTTCCTGACCTCCGCCATCCGGTGCGCCATGCCGAGGGAAGACTCTCCCCGGAACGGCCTCCAAGGTGGACGACGGGGAGTGGCCGAGAGCGGAATGCCGGCTTCTATGCAATCAGGGGTGGAAGCAGATGTTCGCCGGGCTCTGGTGGAACGACATATTCCGACCCAACTGGGCCGCTAGACCACCGATCGGGTGATCCCGGAACCGGATGTTCGGCGCCACCTGATGGCGTCGCCTTCGCGCCTGAAGCTGTCGATCGATTTGCGGCTTACATGCTGGGCGCTCATTGACCTCGGCCGTACCATTCCGGGCTTGTGACGAGGGCGATGGCTTCTTTGGGACCGTGTTTAGCTCCACTATGCTTCTCATCCACTTATGTGTGAGGGCACCGATATGCACTATTCCCGCCTTTGCGCCGTGCTGATCGACTGCAAGACCTCCGATGTGGACGAGGCCCCCCGGTTCTGGGCCGCGGCCCTGGGTCGCCCTGTGGATCCGGAGCATCCTGGCAGTCGCGGCAACTACCGCATGCTGCAAACACCGCCCGATGAACCCATTGTGCAGATCCAGCGCGTGGACCACGCGAGTCGCGTCCACATCGACATCGAGGCCGACGACATCGCCGCCGAAGTGGCGCGCCTGGAGAAGCTAGGCGCCGAAGTGGCGAATCGCTTGGAGCGCTGGGTCGTGATGCAGGCACCGACCGGCCAACGCTTTTGCGTCGTACGAGTGCAACGCCCGGATTTCCCGAAGAACGCCAACAGCTGGGCCTAAAGAGATGATTTTGTCGGGGCCTGTATGACGCGCGACCCAAGCGCCCGCTATTGGCCAAACTCGGCCTTGAGTCGAATGACCGATATCCGGGCGGCTCGTGGCCGAGAGCGGCTGGTCCGCTATGGAATGAAAAAGACGCGGATAGCGGACATTTGGCTTAGGAACCGCCTGCGCGGCAAGAAGCCGTCGAAATCAGAAGAAAAGGTTGAGCCTGACCGATGGTTTTAGAGTTTCGGTCATATCTTTTGAAAGCAGCAACCTATTGATAACATTGGTTCAAACTCAGCTTGCAGAAGTCTTGAATTTCGCACCACCGGATGCATGCATTATGAAACTGAAACTACTAATGAGACCTGTGCGCGAATGTGCTTGAACCGACGCGGCGCGACCTGATTCGATCGTTTCCGCAATTGAGCGGAGGCGATGGTGGCGCGACGTCGGATTGGGCAAGAGCGGCTTGCGGTGGGTGGCACGGACCCTCGTGGCGGCACTTCGCTGGATGAAGTGGCCGCCCTGGTGGACCGGACGGAACTGGACCGTTTGCTCGCTGGTATCTCGGCCTCCCCCAAAGGTGAACCAGGTTGGCCGCCGCTGGCGCTGTTTCGGGCTCTGCTGCTGGCGACGTGGCACGATCTCTCCGATGTGCGGCTTGCGGAGGCACTGGACGATCGTGCCAGCTTCCGGCGGTTCTGCGGGTTTGCTGCCCATGAACCGACGCCCGAGCGCACCGCCTTCGTGCGCTTTCGTGCCGAGTTGGTGCGCCGTGGCCTGGACCGGGCCTTGTTCGAGACGGTGACGCGGCAGTTGGATGCCCGCGGGATTGTGGTGCGCACGGGCACGCTGGTGGACGCGACCGTTGATCGCCTTCGGCGCTCAACCCCTTCGGCCAGCATCCAAGGCGACGCCGAAGCGCGCTGGGCGGGTCACCGCCGCCGCAAGCCGGTGCATGGCTACAAGGCGCACGTCGCGACCGATCAGGACGCCGGCCTGATCCGCGGCGTCGAGGTCACGACGGCCAACGTCCATGATGCGGCCGAACTGAAAGCGGTGCTGCCCGATACGCCCGGCGACGTGTATGGCGACAGCGCGTTCGCGGGCAGCAGGCCAGAGGCAATCATCCTGGCCCGCGGCGGTACTCCGCGCGTCGTGCATACGGGCGCTTGGGGCGGCCCGGAGGCGCTGGCTCGCTTGCAGGCCCACAACGCCGAGGTGCGGCGCGTGCGAGGTCGCATGGAGAAGGTATTCGGCACCGCCAAGCGCTGCTACGGCCTGCGCCGGATGCGCTGGCTCGGTCTGGCCAAGGCTGGCCTGCAGGTCCGGCTGACCGCCATCGCGTATAATCTGCGCCGGAGCTGGCGCCTGCTCGCATCCGTGTCGGCATAAACCACACCCGGAGTTTGTCCATCGCGAGGCGCAACACCACTGATGGCACCGGTCAGGGCCTCTGCCGCCCCGCAAATGATCCCGATGCACGCGAAAGCCACCACGACAGCCAATTCCACCGCGGACCATGCACCCGCGCACTGGTCTCACTAATACCAAGACCTGATGGTCGCGACTTATTGGGGGATTCCCCGACGCGGCGGCGATCTGCTTGAAGGCTGGCGAACGGGGGGAGTTTCGCCATGCCGATCCCGCTGCGGGCCGATTTTGACGCGGCCGGCGTGCGCCGGGCGGCGCGCGAGAGCCGCGATGCCAAGCAGGTGCGCCGCCTGCTGGCGCTGGCCGCGATCTATGACGGGGCCACGCGCAGCGAGGCGGCGGCGATCGGCGGCGTGACCCTGCAAATCGTGCGCGACTAGGTGCTGCGGTTCAACGCGTACGGTCCGCAAGGTGTAGCGCGACACGACTGATGGCCTGGCGTGTTGCCTCGTCCAGGAACGCTCCCGGGGTGGGCGCCCGTTGCCTCATCCAGATGCTCCCGGTGCATATGTTCTTTGTTCGGCTGAAAGCAAGCGCCTGTTCTTCGTCCCGGCCTGCCCTGCCATCATCGCCGCGCGCAAGCGGCAGGGATTTTGGCCGGGCGTGGCGGGGCGGCGAGGGAGCATGGCTTTCTTCAAGCCATGCGAGCGAGCGGCCCGGCCGGCAGCGGCTGCAGGCTCGGCCACTCCTCGGCGAAGTGCTCGGCGACCACCCGCCTGGTGGTCGCATGGGTGCGCACGTTGGCGACCTCGTCGAGCCATTGGCGGAACTGCTCGTTGAGGTCGTCGAGATTGCGAAAGCGCCGGGCGAGGAAGAAATCCTCGCGAACGTAGCGGTATGGACGCTCGACCTTGCCTTTCGTCTTGGCCCTGTACGGCTGACAGGCTTTCGGCAGGTAGCCGTAGTGCCTGGCGAACGCGATCAGGGTGGGGTTGTAGACGATGTGGCCCGACGCCGGGTCCTCGCGGCTGAACACCGTGCGCATGCGGTCCTAGAGGAGTTGCTCGGGCACGCCGCCGAGCGCCTCGAAGGCGGCGGCATGACAGCGCAGCAGCGTTTGCAGGTCCTGATGCACGACGAAACGGCCCCAGAGCATACGGCTGTGGCCCACGACGAGCGAGAACAGCCAGACCACGTGCTCCGTCCCGGGCTCGTCGTCGAAGGCGGTGCGGAAGTGGGCGAAGTCGACCTGTGCCTGCCGGCCCGGCGGGGTCTCGAAGCGAACCTCGAAGCCGACGGGCTGGCGGGGCCTGATCTGGCGCAGAAAATCGGTGAGAATGGTGTAGCCGCCGGTGTAGCCGAGCTCGCGCAGCTCGCGATGCAGGCGCCGGCCGGTCAGCTGCGGAAATGCCGTGACGCGTTCGCGCAGATAGCGCTCGAAGCGCTGCAACTGCGTCGTCCTCGGCTTGCGAGGACCGTACACCGGCGGCTCCAGGCCGCGGGCGAGATATCTGCGCACTGTCTTGCGATCGAGCCCGACCCGGCGGGCGATGACCGAGACGCTGATGCCTTGCCGATGCAGATCGAGAATCATCACAATCTCCCCAAATCGGACCAACGGCGCACCCCTCGTACGTGAAGGGGCAACATCGCCGATCAGTGGCCCGACCGCTCCCGCGAACCCGCTGCCCAACGGCTCATGCCGTCAGGCGCTCACCTGGGGAAAATTCGGCCGGCACTTCTGGGGAGTATTCAGCCGGCACTCACATCGTGCACACGGGCACTTGGGGCGGGGCCGAGCCGATGGCTCGCTTGCAGGCCCACAACGCCGAAGTGCGACGCGTGCGGGGTCGCATCGAGAAGGTATTTCGGCACTGCCAAGCGCTGCTACGGGCTGCGCCGGATGCGCTGGCTCGGTCTGGCCAAGGCTGGCCTGCAGGTCCGGCCTCGCCCAGGTGGTCAAGCTCGCGCAGACGGTCGCCGCCCTCTCATCTTCCGGCAGTATCTGTCGCCCGAGCCAACTCCTTCTGGAACGACTCTGAGATTCATAGCCGGTTCGACCCCGTGACCGGCTGGGACCTCGAAGCTTTGGCGGAGCTGTCGGGAAACACCCTTCCGAGCAACTCGTCGATAAACCTGAAGAAGGTTTGAGACCCGTAGCCACCCAAAAAACCCAGTCCGCTGGCGGTCAGGGTCAACGCGCTGGCAACCTCGCCTGATCCCTGCATCGGGACCGCGGAGGGGCTGAGAAACAGGCCAACGGCGACCCCGGCGACCGCCCCTAGCGGCATGCCCAAGATGGTCAGAGCGTAGTCGCGCGGCGCCAATTCGCTGTCGCGCACCCTGGCCTGGATACCGCGAAACGCGCCGATGATCGTTCCCAACAACCCAAACATCATCGGCAGGATGCCCCGAAGGGTGCCGCAATAGGTGCTCGGCGGTGGCTACTCCAGGAGATATTCTGCCGGGCTATCGGGCGGGCGGGCGTGCCGAGACTGCTCAGTCGTGGCCTCAGTTACGAGGCCGAGGGTGGCCCGCACGAGCGATAACGGGGCGCTGCGGTCCAGGGCACGGCTGACGTGGGCATGGGCGTCAGTCCGCCGAGATCTTGGCCGACCCCGGGGCTGCTCGACGTTCCGATGGACCTGCATAGGCGTGACATGGCCCCTTCTGCGAGCGGAACACTGGATTGCGCCCTCGCCGCGAAGTTCGGCGGCCTCGGTCTAAACCGACCTTCTTTCTTTGAAAGCGCGCACATCGCTGAATTGCTGGCGGAATTCACCGCGAGAGGCCTGCGCTACTGGCTACATCTGACGCCGAGGAGATCAAACGCCTTTTGCTGAATGGGCGTCGGCCTGGTCACCAAGGTGAGTGGATAGTCGGGCGTGATCGCGGTGGTGATGGTGTTGCGCGCCAAGGTCGCCAGGTCGGCGAGGAGCGTCTGGAAGCTATGCACCGGCACCCCGTTCTCGGTCACGCCTGTGGTCTGCTTGATGAGGGTGGCCGGGGAGCGCTGCGCCGGCGCGACGATGCTCTCGCGCCGGGCCTCGGCGGCTTCCTTGTCGCTGTCGTCGAACAGCATCGGCGCCAGGCGCTGACGCAGGTGCCATTCCAGGTAATAGACCAGCATGCAGAGGAAGACATGTGCGCGCACCCGGTCTGCCAGCCAGTGGCACACGGGCCGGACCTGCAGATCGACCGTCTTGATGCAGCGGAAGGCCGTTCCACCAGGGCGGGAGATTTGTAGCTGCGCACCGTCGCCACGTCGTCGAGCGCCTCTGTGGGCAGGCTGGTGCGCACGACATAGACGCCATCGGTCGCGGCCTCGGCGGCGATCGCGGCGGTCTTGCGGGCGAAGCTGAAGCTGGCCGCGGCGATGTTGAGGTCGAAATGCTTGGCCATCTTGTGCTTGTTGATCGCCGCGCCGACCGCGAGTGCGATCTTGGTCGCGCCGCGCAGCGGATCGCGCTTGCGGGTGACGGCCGCCTGGATGCGGGCGAGGTCGCGCTCGGTGGCGGCCAGCAGGTCTTCGCGCTTTCGGGCACGCTCGACGGCGAGATCGGGATTGCGGCAAACGACCAGACGCTCGCCGGGGAAGTCGGGCGCGGTGATGCTGGCCAGGTCGCGCTGGTCGAACAGCGAGAGCTGCAAGGCGCCGCTCTCCAGCAACCCCTTGATCGCCGGGGCACGCAGCGCGGTGATCCAGTCCAGGCCAGCCGCCCTGACGTCGTCGGTAATGCGCGCCTGGGTGATCATGCCGCGGTCGCCGACCAGGACCACATGGTCGAGGTGAAAGCGCTGCTTGAGCTTCTCGATTTGGGTGGCCAGGGTCATCGGGTCCGCCGTGTTGCCGTCAAACACCTCGATGGCGACCGGGCAGCCGTCCGGGGCGCAGAGCAGGCCGTAGGTGATCTGCAACGTTCCCTTCCTGCCGTCGCGGCTATAGCCACGCCTGGCGAGCGGGCAGCAGCGCCCTTCCATGTAGCTTGACGAGACGTCGTAGAGCACGAGCGTGCCGTTGGTGAGATGGCGTTTGGCCAGAGCGGTCTCGATGGCGGGCTGGCGCTCCAGCAGCCAATCGAGCGCGGTGTAGAGCTCATCCTCGTCAACCTCGCCGAGGCCGAGGGCTTGGCCGAGGCTGGAGGCGGCGGTCGCAGGGGAGAGTGCGCGGGCGACGGCGAGTTTGGAGGCGGGTTCGAGGATCCGGCCGACGATGAGGGCGAGGACGAGATCGCGGCAACGATTGCCCTCGGGGCCGAGGATCCGATCGAGGCCGATCCTGCGGGCGGTGCCGAAGGCGGCGGCGACGTGCCCGTGCGGCAGTGTGCGGATGACGGTGAAGGCGTCGCGCTCGGCGGCGATGACGGTGCCGCCTTTGAGCACGCCGCGCAGGCCTTCGATATGGGCGGCGGGCCAGTCGGAAAGGTTGCACAGGGTGCGTTTGCGAACCTTGCCGTTCTGGCGCTAGCTCTCGCGCAGGAGGATGGCAGGGGGCGAGTTCCGGTTCGGGACAGCTTCGATATACATGGCGGAGCATGAGCACACCGCTCCCCGGCGTACAAGTCCTAAATTCTAGATTACATGGCTACATTCTAGACCGATCTCTCGTCATGTTGTAAGGGCAATCAATGGCTTGGTGGGGGCCGGAAGAAGGAAGTTCGGCCTAGCGTACCGGCAGCTCTGGAAAGTGGAGGCCATTTTTAGGACGGCAAAGTCGATCCTGGAGACGCGACCGATCTACCATCAATCCGACGCTGCCATCGCCGGCCACCTGTTTTGTTCGTTCCTCGCCCTGCTGCTGCGCAAGGAACTCGACGAGCGACTGGCCGCCGCAGACGTGCCTGCGGAGTGGGGCGATATCGTGCGCGACCTCGATCGCGTCGAGCAGATGACGGTCGAGCAAGCGACCAAGCGCTTCCTGCTGCGGCCTCACGCGCCAGGTTGCGCCGGTGGCGTGTTCAAGGCCGCTGGCGTCGCCCTGCCGCCGTTGGTGCGCCAGTTGCCGAACGCGACGCCGCCACCGATCGCGGCACCAGCGCGACCGCCGCCGCGTCGCGGACGCCCGCGGCGTGGTGCCACGCGCCCCTGAATTTTCCGAATTCGCGTTCCTAATCAAACCCTTTTTGGATTGTTGGTGTCCAACTTCAGCCTGAAATTCCCGGCTTCCGAGACTTCGCACGTCTCGGCTCCGCGTTTGCAACACAACCCCCTATGGCTCGCCTCACACAAGCGCGTGGCATCCTCGCCGGTCATCGGATCATCAGGATATCAACATTCTTCATTGACATCGTAACGCGGAGATCGGGCGCGACTGTCTGCGTCGTGATGGGGTTGCCTTCTACCGAAGTGACCGCCTTCCCGGCGGCGCCCGTTATCGTAATCGTAATCGGAAGTGCTGCTTGGCCGTCGTGCGTTCCAGTTGAGAACGACGATTCCGGAGCCTGCTGAACTGTCCAGGCGAAGCGTCTCAACGAGCGGAGTGTTTGCATAGACCCGCCGAGCCACCGGCATCGGTGCCTGAAGCACAGGTGTCACGGCGCGCGTCCGGGCGTCGGGATCCCAGTGCGTCGGCAGCCGGTCTGGCGACAGTTGCTCCTGCGCACTGAAATACTCTGTGCCTGGGAAGAAGCCGTATGCGATGGCGGTTCCTTTGAGTGAAGGGTTACAGCATTTGTGGACTGTTACAGCGGGCGCCGGTGCCGTGGCGCTTCCGGTGCCAGGCCCTGTGAATTGCGCGACGACATCACCCGGTTCGATAGGCGAGAGCGGAGCGGCGAGGAGACGTACCAGCCCGGCCGGGAACTGATAGGTGCCGCCTACCTGGCGGATATTCGCCGAAAAGCTTTCATTCACCAGGTTGCTGGCGTTTCCGCTCTCGGCCGAACCAACTAAGTTTACCATGTTGGCGTTGATTCTGACATCGCGCAAATGCGTCCAGGGAGTGGTGCCGGTCAGAACAGGCGGATTGAGACCGAGCGCGCCGAGTAGCGTTCCCGCCCCGCCGGGAGATGGCGTGTTGTATTCGTCCCAGACGCCAGCGCCTGCCGTGGCGACGACCGTCCCGCCCGCGCTCACCCAATCGTAGATCCGCTGCTGCGCCTGCGTGCTGATGTTCGGCTGAGTCACGTAGAGCACTTTGTAACGGTCAAGCAGGCCCTGCGTCGCCATGCCGGTGTCATCCACGAAGTCGACCGAGTACCCTGCGTGCTGGAGCGCATAGTATAGGCCTTGTGACTCAAGGGAGTAGAATTCATCGTCCCCGGACGGGCAGGTCGCCACACTGGGTCCTTTGGCGCAAGCCTGCGAGATTGGGAACCACAACGCGCTGGCACCTGGCAGTTGCACTGCCACCATGCTGCGCGTTGACTTCCCAGGATAAAGCACGCTCTCTGCCCGGCCGATGCGGCCGATTGCCTCTGCTACTGGCTTGTACGCCGATTGGTTGTCGGCCCAGTAATTCTGATTTGGCACCAGCGCGGCTGATCCGAAGTTCGGGCCGAACGCGTAGACGTCTACAATCTTGGCGCCCTGGCCGATGAGCGACAGCAGCTTATAGCTTGCCCCTGAGGGGTGCGAGCCGATCTGGCTGCCGACAACATAACCGCCGAACCTCTGTGTTCCGAGCGCCGCCCCCGAGCGCAACACGTCCGCGAGATAGGACCAATTCTCTGAGAGAAAGTCCTGGAACCAGTCCTCCGTCCATAACCCGTTGGCGCTCGTCCGTCCGGAAAGGAACCAATCCATCCCCTGCCACGCATCGTCGACCGAGGTTATGTGCGGCGGCTGCCCCCAGGTACAGGCTCTGCACATATGTTTGCCCGAGCCTCGCTTGCCAGTTGACCGAGCTGAACGCGGAGCTGAATTGGCCGCTGATTTCCTTCGTATATCGCTGCACCGCATTGGCGACAGCCTGATCAAAGAACTTGGTGGTCCAGTAGAACTTTTGCCGGGTTGGAAGATTCGGTGTGAGGAGCGTCTCGCGGCGCCCTATGGGGGTGGCATTGGGGAATCCATGCGACGCCATGAAAGGCTGGTACTCAGGCAGCAAGCTCGCAGGTGGCGGGGTCCATACGTCTGGGTAGTACCAGCCAGGCTCGTCCCAGAAATGGATTTCTTTTACTTGCGAGGCGGCTGAATAGTAACCTGTAAAAGACGTCATCAGCGTCGTCAGGCATTTCGGATCGGCATTGCACTGGTAGTCGAATGCATAGGGAGGGTGATAGAGCGCCACAGACCGATTCATGATTCCATAGCCGGTGAGCGCCGCGTCGTCGCCTGGAGACAAGGTCGATACGCCCGGGTCAGGAAGCGCCATCGTATTGAACCCTAGGTTCGCAAGCGCATTGCCTGTCGCAGCAAGTAGGGGTGCGCTACCCTCTCCGAGCCAGAGGCCGTATGCGGAAATCGTGAACTGGCGAGGGCGGAGGCCTTGGGGCACGGCGGCCGCACTCGCCCAGCTCTGGTAGAGTTGCGCGTGCCCGCTCAGGGTTTCCATGGCCGCAACGGCATTCCCGGCATACGCATATCCTGGCAGAAGGAAAAGAACTGGATTGGTAGTCGACCCCGGAGCGGAAACGGTATCCGTAAGTGTGGCCAGGATCTGAGTCCCTCCGGTTCCGCCGCTCACGCCGGAGACCTGTTGCCCGACTTGGATCTGGTATGTGGCCGGGCTCGGGGCCGGGTTGGCGCTTACTGTGAACTGCGCCTGTCCCGTGCGCGCCTGTCCCGGGGCACTCTGCAATACGTTTAGTGGATCGAGGGGTATCCACTCAGTTGCCGAGCAGGTCCCGGGAGAACCGCCGGTGAAAACACCGGAGACCGCGTGCCCGGATGGCAGGGTGAGGCTGAAGCCCGGCGGACACGGTCGGTTCCCCATATTGATCAGGGAAACCAGGAGCTGGTAACCGTGTGCAGTGTTCACGGGCGCGAAGGGCGCTTGACCGGCGGGGACCCCCATGGCGGATGTCAATACGACCGATATCCCGTCCTCGGAACTCGCAGCAATGACGGGATACTGCCACGGAGAGGTGGCCGCGGCCTGAGGGGGCACGATGGGCAGGCCCGCTGCCCCGAGCTGGTAACCCTGCGTAGCTGCACCAACGAGTCCGGGCTGATGTGTGAATACGTCCTCCGGCGTGTAGAGCTGCGCCGCCGTAAGTATCGAGCCCGCGGCGGAAAGATCGACGGCGGCTGGCAGGGCGGTCTGCGCGGTGGGCCCGGCGGCGACAGGGATGTCGTTCTGCAGCGTCCAGACGGTCAGTGGGATGGGCGTAATTGAGAGCGAAACCGGGCGTTGAAAGATGGCCGTCGGCGCATAGCTGAAGCGGTAGAAGAGCCTGGTGCCCGGGTTCTGGGTCGCTTGGCGCTGCACGGGGGGGCTGCATGTGTTCCCTGGTCCGGTGGTCAGCAGACCTTGCGAGTCGAGAGCAAAAGTCTCCAGGCCGGACGCGGTTCCGGCTGCATATAGGTATTTTCCGTCAGCGCTCACCGCGAGCTGCTGGATGTAACCATCGCTTGGCAATGGACAGGATTGCCGCAGGGTGGGAGGACCGGCGCCCCCGCTGCCAAGTGAATAGACGAGAATCATCCCTCCGGCCGAATTCGTTCCGGCGTATAGCGTATTCGTCCCCCGGTTAAGGCCAAGGGAGTTCATACTCGTGCAGGGCACACTCCCCGCAGTTCCAGTCGCGCAGCTATACACAGATGGGCCGCTGGTGACGTTCCCGCTGGCGTCAAGTTCATAGACTGAGAGCAGGTTGCTGGTGCTCGTGTCTGCTTGCCAGTTCGACCAGGCGGCATAGAGCCGACGAGCCGCCGCATCGACGACGATGTCCGTGATGTAGGTGGGTGTGTTCGCAGCGAGGGAGCCCGTCGTCTCCGGATAGAAAGCCGCGCGGCCGATAACGTTGCCATTCGGTCCCAGGGAAATACCGCTAGGTTCATCCCGGACGCCCAGGATGAAAGCCCGCCGACATAGACCCTCCCCGCCCCGGGATAGACCGCCATCGCGGTGGGGGACATGGTCATCACGCTGTCTTTCGCGATCACGATGGGCGCCCGAGGTTTTGTGCCCAGCATCAGCGCGGTGAATACGCGCTGGCCATTGCCCTCGTACGTCTTCACGTCTCTAAGCCACGCGGCGTCCGAGATGTACAAGTTCGTAAGCTGCGCCGCGCTTACACCGTAGTACCACCACCATCCGACGGCGCCCGGCGTGGGAAGTTTGTTCATGATCACGTTAAAGGTCGGATTGCTCGCATTGGCCACCTGCAGAGTCTCGAGATAAGCGCCATTCTGCTGAACCAATGATGCAACCTCGGCGGCGCCGACGTTGTAGTACCACCACCACTGCATCGCGTTCGGCCCGGTGTTGTCGACCATAACCGCAGCATACACCGTCGCACCGTTCGCACTGTACTGACGCAAATCGACGAGTCTTGCCTTGTTCGTCTGCAATAGAGCCGAAATGTTTGCGGGCCTCTGACCATAATACCACCACCAGCTCGCCGCATCCGCGCCCGTGTTGCTGATGAAGACCGCCGCAAAAAATGTCTCTCCGTTGACCTGATATGCGTCCAAGTTGACAATGCGCGCGTTCAATTGCTGCACGCGGTTCCCGAGGTCGGCCGCCGTTTGGCCATACGACCACCACCATGTTTTTGCGTACGCCCCGGTGTTTTGAACCATCGCGACGGTGAGCAGCAGGGGTGATGCCTGCTCGACCTGGATGCTCATCAGCCGGGCGTTGTTCGCAGTCAGCAGCGATGTCACTTGGGCGGGCGTCTGCCTGTAGTACCACCACCAACCATCCGGCGAGGTATCTGGCAGGTCTCTGGCAAAGGCGGGAGTACTGATCGTGAATAAAAGCAGAACGAAGATGGCTGGAAGCAAACGTCGAACAGGCCACTTTGTTGCCGCACTTGGGAGAGCCGTGCGCAAGACGAACCCAATTATCGGGATGATCATCCTGCCTGCCGCGGCTGCCGTCGAATGTCTCTTGTTTCCCTTGTTCTCCAGTACCGAAGGCACGCCACTCTCCTTCGCAAGTCGGGATCAGTCAGGATCGCCCTCTTTCGAACCAAGGGGAGCAGGCCAACAACACAGGCCTCGGTCCCGCCGTTGAGAAGAACTTAGTTTAGATAATACCCTGACTCCCCTGACAACAGTGACAAATATATAAGCGGCTATCCTGTGCTGAAGAAGTAGCTCGGCTATCGCCAGGCCAATCGCCGCGGCGATCCGCCGTTCATGCCGCCCAAACTATGGTTTGGTCACGACGGTCGTTTCCAGCACGGCAACTTCGCCAATCACCTTGACCTGCATCGCCGCGCCAGCCTTGACGG
Organism: uncultured Alphaproteobacteria bacterium; assembly: GCA_963754235.1. Taxonomy (GTDB): domain Bacteria; phylum Pseudomonadota; class Alphaproteobacteria; order Acetobacterales; family Acetobacteraceae; genus DATAYA01. Next base: position 41,699 of record CAVWFK010000018.1, read on the forward strand.
TCCAGTAATCACCGGGCAGATGCTCCGTTGTCTGTCCGTTGATCGTCGCGGAGAGCTGCCCGCTAAGCAGATGCGCTATGTAAAACGCGCGCAGCGGTATTTCGCGCTCTTGACCGGAAATCCCCCACGACTGGACGCTGACATGGACGGCTTGTGTCGCGCCGTCTTTCGCAGGCGTCGTTGTGTTGCCCTCAAACACCGAAGTCGGCGCAAGGGCCTGGGCCATGGCTCCAGCCAAAGGTACGGCGATCGCGACCAATGCCGCACTGGTAGCAATGCGCTTAATCCATCTCTCCCTCATGGCTCCACCATATAGACGTGGCCGGCGCTGGTGGCGACGAAGACCCGTCCTTTTGCTAGAACTGGCTCGTTGCGCATTGAGGCGAGGCTGCCGCCGTCGGGCATCGGGATGCTGGCCAATTGCTTTGGGATCGGAACAAGGGCATAGCCGGCATTGGTGCAATCCTGCGGCGTCAACGGGGGCGCGATATCGCTGTTCGAGCACTGCCACCCGACGGGAGACACGACGCTCGGATCGCCGAGGACGACGAGATGGCCCTTGTTGTCGATGGGGTCTTCATTGGTGCCAATAAAGACAATGCCGCCAGTCACGGTGGCCGCGCTGTAACTAACGTGGCCGCTGCTACCCATGATATTCGGGATGTCCGCAATCCAACGGACGCGGTCTTGTTCCCTCGTGGCGCAGGCATTGAGCGCGTGCAGCTTGCTGTAGCCTCCCGCAACAGTGTCGGCGACTAGGTTCTCGCCGCCCGTCCTGACGATGAACACGTCGTTCCATGCCGCTCCGGGCCGCCTGTAATCATCGTCGCCGTGCACGTAGGCGGGACTCATGAATGGACACCCGTTCGTGGTTGGCGGGAATTGCCAACCATTTCCGGCCAGAGGGCACGAAGGGCCGCGCTGGGCGTCAATTGCGTAGCTCCAGCCGTCCTTCTGCACCGACGCGATCAGTTCGCCGCAACTCGTGGACATGACCGTCGCGCCGGCGGCCCAATCGGGGTCGCCGTCGAACACGAACGGCACGGGCTGGAACGCCCAAATGATATTGCCGGTATCCTTGTCGACCCGGATCATGCTGAGGCCATGATTGGGCGATGGCTCAGGCTGAACAGGAGGAGGGCAATTGGGGCCAGAATACGGGTAAACGCACCATGGATTTCGCGTATTGCCGGTCGTAAAGTACACACCGCCCCCGTCGGCCGCCAGCGCGTTCCACACACCGCCGCCGTGCGTGCCGTCGCCGGGCTTGCCCGTCCCGACGAAGTTGAATTGCTGGTCAATCTGCCCGGTGTTCACGTCGACCGCAACTACGCGTCCGTGCTGTATCGGACTGTCACCGGTATCGTGAATTCCCACATAGATTTTATTGTTTGAAACCAATGGCGCAGAATACGCAATGCGCTCATGAAGCTCCTGCAAGTTTCCGGGGGTGCACCCGTTTACGTGCGCGACCACCTCGCTCCCATCATGTACCCCATCGTATTTCCAGACGGCTTGTCCGGTTTTAGCGTTGAGCGCGAAAAGCCGCGCGCTACCCAGCCCCCCTTCGGCGCTGGGGTCCGGCGCGCCAAAATTACCGCGGGCTGGCCCCCTACGGCGGCAAAGGTCGCGCTGGACTGAATACCGTAGTGGCCAATCCCCCCCGCAAATCCGTTTGGATCGCATGAGCCGAGCAGCGCTGGATTCCCGGCTTTGGGGTACTGCCATTTGAGCGCGCCGGTCGCGACGTCGAGCGCGTAGAAATAGCCGTTGACGCTGCCGATGAAGACCGTGTCGTCTACGATGATCGGCGATGACTTGAATTCACCGACTGCCCCGGTGGCCGGGAACGACCATTTAACGGAAAGTGTGCCGACCTTGCCAGGGTCGGACAGGGCGCTCGCGTAGGGCTGCGCTCCCGTACGCAGCATGTCGTGACGATGGGTGTACCATTCATCGAGCGGCTTCGTACCTAGCATAATCGCCGAGAATACGCGCTGTCCATTGATCTGATACGTCTTCACATCTCTAAGAGGCTGACCCGGAATGGTTCCGGAATAGTTTAGCGAGTCATTTCAAGGAAATGGGCGATGGGTGGGTCACCTTGCGGTCTGCAGGAATTGTACGGGGTTGCGTGATTTCAGCGGCTTCGGTTCTCTCGTGGTTGCGAAGACACGAAGGAATGACCCGATGGCCTGGACTGAAATCACGCGCGCCAAGTATCGGCGCGATGGGCTGCGCTATGCAAGCGATACCACCAACGAGGAGTGGGGCGTGATCGAATCGCACCTCCCCGCGGCGGCAAGCTGCGGGCGGACGCGCGAGACCGACTTGCGAGATGTCGTCAATGCGATCTTCTATATCGCACAGTCGGGCTGCCAGTGGCGGCTGCTGCCGAAGGAGTTCCCTCCGTTCACGACGGTGCAGCGGTATTTCTATGCGTGGCGGGACAACGGGACGTGGCAGACCATCAATCATGCACTGCTGATGTCGGTGCGCGAGGCCGCCGGCCGCGAGGCAAGTCCGAGCGCGGGCGTGATCGACAGCCAGTCGGTCAAGACCACGGAGGCTGGCGGTCCGCGCGGCTATGCGGCCGAGAAGATGATCAAGGGCCGCAAGCGCCATATACTCACCGATACGATCGGCCTGCCGGTCGGGATGATCGTTCACCCCGCCGACGTTCAAGATCGCGATGGGGCGCCAGACCTGCTGGCGAGCGTTCGTGGCGCCTTTCCTTGGTTGCGCCATGTCTTCGCCGACGGGGGCTATGCCGGTGACAAGCTGAAGGGCGTCCTCGAAAACCTCGGCGACTGGACCATCGAGATCGTCAAGCGGTCAGACGCCGCCAAGGGCTTCGTCCTGCTGCCCCGGCGATGGGTCGTCGAACGCACCTTTGCATGGCTCAACCGCAACCGTCGCCTGGCCAAAGACTTCGAGGCGACAACCCAAAGCGCGGTGACTTGGCTTTACATCACCAGTGTCAAGCTCATGATGCGACGGCTGGCAGCCGCTTGAGCCGCCGTGGTGGGCCAGAGTTTCCCACCAGGCGTTCCGATGGCGATTTGAGTCAAACTCTTAGAGAGTGGAGCGCTTGTGGAGATCATACCCGATTTTCGTCGCCGGGCGCTCGCCGTGTCCCTCGTCGTAGCACATCGAAGCAATCTGTCGCGCCGACTCCGCGCATTCATGAAATGGATCGAAGATGTGCTGACGCCGTATCTGGAATAGCGAGACGAACATCTTCGTCCGGCCCTCGAAATCAACATTCTGAAGTTATGTCTGCCGGTCGGCGGTCGGCGGCCCGGCGGTCCAACAGAATGCGACACTGAAACCGGCGACCTTTGAAGTCCGACATGAGATATCCTCAAACTTTTCCGCCTTCTGTCTCCCCAACGCCGTGCCAATGCAACAGAACCATTCCGTATCAGGTTCGGAGATATCCGGCTGCTCGCAACCTTATCCGGGGCCGCCCGTCGATCTCCGTAAGGCAGCAAACGGGCAATCGGAACGAATGGCCGCTTTCGGGACGGCTCACTTTGCCCGGGAACGGCGAGGATGGGCGCAAAAACGCCGTTGGCCTTGCAATTGCCGAAAGACTGCTTCCAGTCGCCCCAAGCGGTTATGCCGGAGAGACGCTGGCTGTTCCGACGAAGCCGCCCGGGTATTCCGAGCCTGTTCCGCGCACCGTTCCGATCTGATGCCGCCCATCGATCCGATCTGATGTCGCCCAGGGTGGTGTCGTCTCGTAGGTCGAGTTCGCTCATGTCACGGTGAGGGAGCCTGGGTCAAGTGGCAGCGAACCGGTTGTGTCACGCCGAGCGGTGTCGTTCTGAACCATCAAGAATTGCAGGCTGCTTGCTGTTGCTGCTGCTGCGGGTGTGGGTATGTGGGCAACGCGCTTGCGTTGCCCAAGCGGAGCGTCATATCCACAGCCGTGTCTCCCGGGCTGAACGTGGCGACCGCTGCTGGGGAATATTCATCCGGTCGCCCGTTGCTTGCGCAGGCTTTCGCCCTTGAGTTCGACCCGGTGGGCGTTGTGGATGATCCGGTCCAGGATCGCATCGGCGAGCGTCGGATTGCCGACGATCTCGTACCAGCGGTCGATCGGCACCTGGCTGGTGATGATCAGCGAACCAGCGTTGTAGCGGTCCTCGACGATCTCCAGCAGATCGCGCTGCTGTTCGGCGAGCAGCGGTTCCGGCCCCCAGTCGTCCAGGATCAGCAGATCGACCCGGGCGAGCTGGTGCAGCAGCTTGGCATATCGGCCATCGCCGCGTGCGAGCGCCAGGGCGGCAAATAGCCGGGGCACGCGGTGATAGAGCACCGACAGGTTTTCGCGGCAGGCCTTGTAGCCGAGAGCGCATGCAAGCCAAGATTTGCCCACGCCGGCCGGTCCGGTCAGCAGGCAATGGCGCCGCTCTCGGATCCAGTCGCAGCCTGCCAACTTCAGGAACACCGCTCGGTCGAGCCCGCGTGGTGTCCGGTAATCGACGTCCTCGACCGCGGCCGAGTGGCGCAGCTTGGCGTTCTTGGCCCGGCTCTCGAAGCGCTTCTGCTGACGCTGCGCGCTCTCGCGCTCGAGCAGAATGCCAAGCCACTCGGCATGGTCGAGCGCCCGACTCTCCGAATTGTCCATCATCTCCCGGAAGCCCTTTGCCATGCCGTCCAGGCCGAGGTCGTGCAACAGGTCGAGTGTGGGATGATTGAGCAAGGTCAGTCTCCTAGTGGTAGTAGCGGGAGCCGCGGATGTTGTCGTGCAGGAGCGGCGCGCCGTCCGCGGCTTGCGACGACGCTGGGCGATCGAGCCGATGTTTGAGGATCGAAGCGATGGAGGCGTACGACAGCGCACCGATTTCGACGGCGCGCAGGCTGACCCTCTCGGCACGGGCGGCTTCGAGGCCGCGGAACAGGCGCAGCACGCCGAGGCAGGTACGGAAGCCGTGTTCCGGGTGCGGCCGGCGCGCCAGCACGGCGAGGATCAGCGCCTCGGTGTTCGGTCCGATGCCGCGGGCTTGGTGCTGCAGACGCTCCGGCGTCCACTCGGCATAACGCCGATGCGCGCTCGGCATGTGCTCAGGCAGAGTGCCGTGCCGCGGTCCGCCATAGCGCCTGGCATGAGCGGCGACGCGCTTGCCGCGATGGAACACTTCGATGGTCCGGGCGGTGGCGCGGGTGTCCACCTGCTCGCGGATCAGGGTGTAGGGCACCGAGTAGAGGAAGCTCTGGACCTCGACGTGATAGTCGATGCCGACGCGGGCGAGACGCCACTCGGCATATTCGTACTCGTCCTGCGGCAGCGCCTGCATGGCCGGCTGCTCGACTGCCTCGAACAGCTGGCGGCGGCTGACGCCCAGGCGGCGCATCTCGCGGCCGTTCATCCGCTCCACGGCGCCGGCGATGGCGGCATTGCACTCGGCCAGGGAGAAGAACGTGAGGTTGCGCAGCCGGCCGATGATGTACGACTGTGCGAATCTTACCCCCGCCTCGACGGGCGCCTTGTCGCGCGGGCGCCGCGGCCGGGCTGGCAGGATGCCCACGCGGTAATGCGCCGCCATCGCCGCGTAGCTGCGGTTCACCTCGGGGTCGTAGAACGAGGCCTTTTTGACGCCGCTCTTGAGATTGTCGGGGACCAGCAGCCGCGGGGCCGCCCCGAAGTAGCGGAACATGCACACGTGGGCGCCGATCCAGTCCGGCAGCGCCTGCGTCCAGGTCGCCTCGGCGTAGGTGAGGCCGGAGGCACCGAGCACGGCCACGAAGATCTCCGCCATGCGGACTTGGCCGGTCACCGGATCGGTGATCGGCACCCGCTTGCCGGAGTAGTCGACGAACGCCTTGTGCCCGGCCACGTGCTGCTGACGCATTGTCGGCGACAGCCGCCGCTCGAACTCGCGGAACAGCTCGCAGAACCGGCTATAGGCATAGCCGTCGGGATGAACCTCTCGATACTCGTCCCACAAAATCTGCAAGTTGACGGCGGGACGCTTGAACTCCAGCGCCAACGCCGCCCAGTCAGGCTCGGCGCGGAACCGTGCCCCGGCACGCACGCCGCCATTGGCGAACAGCCGCGCCACCAGAGCCTCGTCGGTGAAGTCCGCGGCCAGAGGCCAACCGATCCCCGCCGCCGTCGCTCGGGCCAAATACTCCCGCACCGTGCTCGGCGCGATGCCCAGCTCCCGCCCGATCGCCCGCGTGCTCGCCCCAGCACCAAAGCGCAACGCCAGCAACTGCCGTATCCGCCGCATGGACAGCCTCTGTGTCGGCACCCCGCCCCTCCATCGATTGCGATGGCGGCACTGGAGCCAGGTCATTGCTGACCCGCGAGACAATCCATCCCTCCGCTCGCCGCTCAGCCGGGGCGGGCGGCATCGTCAGAATGGTGGGCGGCTTGAGATCGGAACCCTGGGCGGCATCAGATCAGAATGCCGGGCGGCATCAGATCGGAATGGGTGGGCGACTTACGTTGGAACCCGCAAGACGCTCGGTGTGCCGCAGGGTGTCCGGTGTGTCAGACCTCCGCATACAGTGGGACCACCGGGGCTGCCCCAGCCTCGATCCCATCCAGAGCATCTGCCAGCCGTTGCAGCGCCGCGGCTACCTGCGGCCGGTAGCGACTCCGGTTGTACGTCGCGGCCAAGGGGGAGTGGATGGAAACGTGGTTCAATGCCGCTTCGATGATGTCCGGCAACTCGCCCATTTCGCCGAGCATGGTAGCGCCGGTGCGACGAAGATCGTGGCGGGTCCATCCCTTGGTCTCACTGACCTCTTGGAGGATCTTCGTCTCGCGATCCCAATTGCCAAGGGGTGCCCCAGTGGCCGTGCCGAAGATCAGCGCGCTCGGGTCCGAGTTCTTGGGGTTTCCGGCATTGCCAGCGGGCACCCGGGACCGCAGCAGGTCCATTGCTTGCCCGGACAGGGGCACAACATGCGGCTCGCCGTTCTTGGTCTCTACGATGGCCCAGGTCCGCGCCTCCATGTTCACGTCGCGCCAGCGGGCCATGGCGGTTTCCTGCCGGCGGGTCAGGGTCAGGAGCATGAAGCGCAAGGCCGCAGCGCAGGGGCGGCTAGAAGCCCGCAACACCGGCAGTAGGGCCGCGAGTTCATCGCGGGTGAGGATGCGCTTCCGGCGCTTCACGGGGGCAGGGAGATGGATGGTGGCAACCTCGGGTGCGAGATATCCGCGCGTGGCGCCCCATTTCAGGATTGGGCGCACATAGCGCACCGCTGCGCTGCGCCACCGGAATGCTGCGCCTTATATCCGTCCGCCAGCATTTGGAAATCTCGGGCCGCCAGTGCCACCAGTGGCCGGGAAAGAAGGGTTTTGAACACCACCTCGACGGAGCGCTTAGCCTCACCCCACCGCTTCAGTTCCCTCCCGCGCTTCTCCGCGTAGAGGTCGAGAAGGGCCGCCAAAGTGCCCTCCCCAGCTTTGGCCGCGGCACCGACTGCCAGATCGTGACGCCGCTCGGCGATAGGATCGGCGCCTTCGCGCTTGACGCGCGTGTGTAGGCTGCGGGCTTCATTCCGGGCTTCGCTGATGCCGAGAGCCGGATAGCTTCCCAGGGAGAAGCGACGCATGCGGCCATGTCGGTCACGACAGGCGAGAACCCAGGTCGCGGCTCCACTAGGCGTCAGCCGCAAACGCAATCCCGGGCAGCCCGAGTCCGCCAAGTCTCGGCGGGTGCCGCTCGACACCTCACGGATTGCCTTGGTGCCGGTAGATTTTACACCAGAGCGCGTATCGTTCTCTCAATTTCTCGATAATCCAAACACTTCCGCATTAGGCACGGATTTTGCTTGTGCCTGCCTGCGTCGCTGCAAGCGAGGCAGCGAGAAGAGAGGGAAAAAGGGGAAGGGCATGCGCGCAATAGGGAAAGCGGCGATTGCGGCATTTATCGCTGCTGCATTGGGCTTGGGCGGGTCAGCCAAGGCGGGGGCCTTGGATTGGAACTTTACCTTCCAGTTGAGCAACGGGGATGACGGCAGTGGCATGTTCGTGACACAGGACACGCCCAGCGGTGGCCCCTACCTGATCACATCGATTGTCGGCGGCACCATCGCTGGCAACCCGATGACTTTGCTAGCGCCCAATGGTCTCTTCAATGACAACCTTCTCTATACGACTCAGCCCTTGCTGGATTCAATCGGCCTTGGCTTCGTCGCCGACGGCGCACAGTGGGCGATCTGGAGCAGCAATGGGACTACGGTCAGTATGTGGTGCAACAACAGCAGTCTGCATCAGGATCACGTTTGCAGCTTCCCGCCCGATCCCGCTGGCAGTGTCCTCAGTTTCAACGTGAGCCCTGCCAGCAGCGTGCCGGAACCCGCGGCCCTGGCCCTGCTGGCCGTGGGTTTCGCCGGCCTCGCCGTGGCGCGCCGGCAAATTCGCGTGGGCGGTCGCCGCGCTCGCGTTTGATTTGACCCATCTTCGGCAGTTCGGCGCTGCGGACGGGGGGTAAGTATCGGATTTCATTGAGGTACGAGGAGTATTTCGCTGGGGATGTAGTGCCACGCATGGCGGCAGTTGCTCTGGACGTGCTGAGCTTTTCGGCTATCGTGTGCGCACCATATCGAGTCGCACATGTACTTCCGCCGAAAGCAGTCGCAGGGACGCGTCTATCTGCAGATCGTGCAGAGCCAGAGGACCGGCAATCAAGTGCGTCAGCGGGTGATCGCGACCTTGGGCCGGCTCGATGAACTCGAAGCAAGTGGACAGCTCGATCGGCTGTTGCGCTCCGCCATGACGCGGCCGTTCCGGGGGCGGCGATGCCGCACCGTAGCCGCTTGGCCGGAGTCCCAAGCCTGCCACCCGCCCCGGCCTCACAGCCGGGGGCGGTTCTGTCTCGGGGGGAGAAAAGCGAGGGAACAGCCGCAGCGCATCAACTGTTGTTTCGTTTATTGCGGATAGAAGGTTGGGGTGGTATATACAGGACAGCGGAGGAGATAGAGCCATGACGCTCGCGGCATTCGCCTCGGCAGGCCCAGCGGAGCCGTCCGAGGCAGACATGCAGGAGGCCAGGAACGCGAGCCGCGCGCTCGCGAGATTGGCTGGGCACGATCGTGTCCGGGTGGAGGCAGTTGCCGATAACGAACCGCCTCAGACCTTCATCCTGCCGGCGCCCGCTGTCCGCATGCTCACTGATATGCTCGCCCATCTAGCGGAGGGCCGCATGGTCGCGGTGATCCCGAATGATGCCGAGCTGACGACGCAACAGGCAGCGGACGCTCTGAATGTCTCGCGTCCGTACTTGGTAAAGCTGCTTGAGCGGGGGGAGATCAGGTTCCACAAGACCGGAACCCACCGTCGCGTGCGGTTCGGCGACTTGCAGACTTACCTCGCCAAATCGGCGCAGGCCCGCAGAGCAGCGCTCGATGATCTGGCCGCGGAGGGCCAAGCGCTCGATATGGGCTACTGACCTGTCGTGGCATTCGTCGCGCTATTTGATGCGTGCGTGCTCTATCCCGCACCTTTGCGCGATTTGCTAATGCGGCTGGCAGGCACCGGACTGTTCCGGGGACGCTGGTCATCCGAGATTCACGCCGAATGGATGAATGCGGTGCTGCGGCGGCGTCCCGAGCTGGTGGGAAAGCTTGAACGAACGCGCGACCTCATGAATGCAGCCGTGGAGGACTGTCTCGTAACGGGCCACGAGACGCTTGCCGGGTAGTTGGATTTGCCTGACGCGAACGACCGACACGTGTTGGCCGCAGCGATCGTCGGCCGAGCCGACGTAATCGTGACTTGCAATCTCCGGCACTTCCCGAAGGAAGCGCTGGCCCCACACGGCATTGAGGCCCAACACCCGGACGTATTCATTTGCCACACGCTCGACCTGTATGAACCGGCGGCTTTGGCGGCCGTCAAACAACACCGGGCCAGTCTCACAAAGAGACCCAAAACCGTGCCCGATTACCTCGACATGTTGGCCCGACAAGAGCTGCCCGAGACCGTGGCCTTTCTGCGCCAGAAGGCCGATTTAATTTGAACGAAGCGGCCTGCGCCGCCGATGCCGTCACGGGCGAAATTTCAGCAGCCGCGGCCACACCGCCCGCAGACCGCGGGGGAGGCGGCACGCACGTATTCGATGCGGTCCCCGTCCCGCAGGCCCGGTAGGCCGGCATCCCGAACGGCGCTGGCGCCGATGAACAGATCTTTTCCCGCCGGGGTCGGGGGGGCGCTCCAGCCGAATCCGAGCGCCATGCTGAAGCGCAGCACGCGGCCGTCTCCGTCAGTCCTGGCGGGCCGGGGTGGCCTGCCCTCGGTGCCGCCGCCGGCAATGAGGTCGGCCAGGGACACGCCCTGGCCGGAGCTGCGGCCGGGGCGGCGATCGGGCATCACGAGAAGAACAAGACCCAACAGGGCAACCAATATAACGCCGCGTACAAGCACAGGCACCGGTTCCTGCCATCAAGAGCCGGATGGCAGGGCCGTTTTGGTCCAGCCGCTATTTTGCCTTGTGCGGCGTCGCCAGCGTGCCGCAACCGACGTCGGTCATCGAAAAGGCGACCGCCCCCGAGCGCATCTGCATGCCGACGAAATCCTCGCCGCACTGCGCGAGCGTGCTGCGCCCGTCTAGCACGCCGCGCAGCCAGAAGACGCGCTGCATCCCGTTATTGAGGTTGATTGACTGCACCGAGAACACAGTCATGCCTGCCGCAACCAGATCGGCCAGCGACTTGTCGGTTTTTTGCCATTCCTGCATGGCGTCCGCGTGGGCCGCGATCGGCGCCAGCAGTAGCACCGCCATCAACAATCTGCGCATTGCTTTCTCCCCATTCACACAATGAAAGCGAGCAAGGTTGGGGCTCCGCCCCAAACCCCGCCAAAGGCTCGCCTTTGGAAACCGGGGTCTGGGGCCCGCGGCCCCAGCGGGGTTCGGGGCAGCGCCCCGACCTTGCTGCCCGGCATCGCTTGCTGCGCCAATCCCCGCCTCCGCCCCGCGTGGCCGATACCCTATAAGGCGGATGCGGGCTTGGGAACCCGCTTCGTAACGGCCGATCCTCCGCAAGCGAAACGATGAGCGATGCGCTTCGTCATGCATCCCGACATGGTCTATCGCTACCCGATCTGGATGGTCGGGCTGCTGCTGATCGGCGGCGCGATCGCGGGCGCGGTCGGGATCGAGCTGCTCGCGCGCCGGTTCGTCCCGGTGGCATTGCGGCGGGGGGGCAACGACGTCGCCGCCGCGATGTTCTCGATCATCGGCGTCACGTACGCCGTGCTGCTGGCGTTCGTGGCCATGCTGGCATGGGAGGGGTTCAATCAGGCCAAGGCGGCGAGCTACCAGGAGGCGGGCGCCATACGCGCCCTCGCCGACGCCGCGATGGGCCTGCCGGAGCCGGCGCGTGCCGCGGTGCGCGCCGACACGCTCGGCTATGCCCGGGCGGTCGTGAACCTGGAGTGGCCGGCGCAGGCGGCCGGCCGCGTCATGGACGGCGGCAGCCGCCTCCTCGATCGGGTGAACCGCACCGGGGCGGCCCTGCCGGAGGGGGCCGGCAAGGCGCGGGTGTTCTCGGCACTCGACGGGTTGTGGCGCGCGCGCCAGGAGCGTCTGCTCGCGGCGCAGTCGCCGATCCCCGGCATCGTATGGCTGGTGCTGTTGCTGGGCGGGGCACTGACCATCGCGTTCGGCTCGTTCCTCGGCGCGCCGAGCCTGGGGATGCAGCTCGCGATGTCGTCCGCGCTCGCGGCCTCGGGCGCGCTGGTGCTGCTGCTGGTGGTGGCGCTGAGCAATCCGTTCCGTGGGGATTTCCGCGTCTCGACGGCACCGTACGGGGTGGTGCTACAGGCGATCGGCGCGGCGAAATCGCCGGCCGACCAACCTCAATCTCTCAGGCCGCTTTCGCCAGGCTGAACCCGCTTGCGTCAAAGGCTGCGAACAGCGCCGCCTCGGCCTCGTGGCTGAGCGGCAAATGCGGCGGGCGGATGCTTCGCCAGCCGGGATCGCCGGTGTTGCGCGCGACCAGCGATTTCAATCCGGGGATTACCGCCGCCGATGTGACTGCGCGCCGGATCGCGGTCAGCACCGCCTGCGCCTCGGCGCCCAGCGGCTGGTCCCAGTTCGCCACCACGCGTGCGCTCGCCGCCGCGCCGACATTCGCCGCCGCGGTGATGCAGCCCGCACCGCCGGCCCGCAGCAAGTCGTGCAACGCGCCGTCATCGCCGCAATAGACCTCGAACCCGTCGGCCGCGAAGTGCTCGACATAGGCGCGGGTGTTGGAAAAGTCGCCGCTGCTGTCCTTGATCCCCTTCACCGTGCCGGGATAGGCGCGCAGCAGCCGGTCGATCAGGTCGATGCCGAACGGCACCGCCGACTGCGCCGGGAAGTGATAGAGATAGATCGCCGGTGCGCCGCCGGTGCGCTGGATCACCTCCTCAAAATACGCGAACAGCCCGTCGTCCGAAGGGTTCTTGTAGTAGAACGGCGGCAGCAGCAGCGCCCCGGGACAGCCGAGCTCGGCGGCGCGGCGCATCAGTGCCACCGTGTCGGGGATCGCGGTGGTGCCGCAGCCGGGCAGCATCCGCGCGGGCGGGATGCCGCGCTCGACCAGCGCCGCCATCAGGTCGAGCCGCTCGTCGATGCCGAGCGAGTTCGCCTCGCCGGTGGTGCCGAGCACCGCAAGCCCGTCGCAGCCATTGGCGAGCAGCCAGCGCGCGTGCGCGGCGGTGCGGTCGAGATCGACCGAGAGATCATCGTCGCGCATCGCGGTCAGCACCGCCGCGTTCACGCCGCCATAGATCGCATCCCGCATCATTCCGCCGGCTCCTTCCGTCGCGCGCGCGGCGGCCGCCCGGGCCAGTCCGCGACATGGTCCTCGAGCGCGCCTGCCTGCCGCTCGTCGATCACCCGCCCGCGCACCGAGATGCCGGCCTCGTGCACCGTCTCGCGGCTGCCCGAGACCAGCGGGTGCCACCAGGCGAGGTCGCGTCCCTCGGCGAGCCGGCGATAGGCGCATGAGGGCGGCAGCCAATCGAGCCGGCGCACCGCTTCCGGGGTCAGGCGCACGCAGTCGGGCACGTGGACGCTGCGATGCGCGTAGTCGCGGCAGCGGCAGGTTTGGGTATCGAGCATCCGGCAGGCGACGTCGGTAAAGGCGAGCGCACCGGTGTCGTCGTCGCGCAGCTTGTGCAGGCAGCAGCGGCCGCAGCCGTCGCACAGGCTCTCCCACTCGCGCGCCGACATCTCCTCGAGCCGCTTGCGTTTCCAGAACGGGGCTTGGGTGCCGGCCATGGCGGCACCCTAGACCCGAGGACGGCCCTTGTCAGCGCGGCGGCGGCAGCGGCTGGCTTTGGACGGGGGCAACCGGCGCGGGTGCCAGCGCAATCGGCGCCACGCCAGCCGGGACCGGCGGCGCGTATCCCGATGCCGGCCCGGCCGCGTATTGCGGCGGCCCCGCGGCCACCCGCGGCGCGGCGGCGGCCTGCGTATAGGACGGCGGCCGTGGCAGCTGCGGGGCCGCGTCGCGCATCAGGATCGCGCGCAGCGGGTCCGCTCCCGGATTATTGGCCTGCATGTCGATCACGATCTGGCGCGCGGCGAGCGGCTGGCCGTAATAGGCCTGATTCCAGGCGGTGCGGTTGTCGAGCAGGCTGCCCGCGATCGAGAAGCCGCCGAACAGCCCGCGGCTCTGCGAGAAGGCGACGATGTCGGCCCCCACGGCGGCCGTGGTCGCGCCCTCGATGCCGGCGCCGACCGTCAGCAGCGTGATCGAGGCGTCCGCCCCCAGCTTGAACTGGCTGTCGAGGATGGCGTTCAGGCCGCGATTGGTCAGGATGACCATGATCACCTCGGCATCCTGGATGCCGGCCTGGAAGCCGATGCTGCCGGAACCGAGGCCGTAGAAGGCCGGGTCGGACCAGGAGCCGTCGCCGCCGCGGGCAAGCAGCACGCAGCCGCCGCCCGCGCCGCCGAGGATGAAGCCGGCACGGAACACCCGCGGGCAGATCATCACCGCGCGCGCCTGCGGCAGCAAATCCCCGAGATTGCCGCCGTGGTTGATCGCCGTCATCTCCTGCACGCTGAGCGTCGCGCGATCGACCAGCTCCTGCTGCGCCGACTGCGCCCGGGCAGCCACTGGCGCGCCGAGGCCCAGGCCCAGCGCTGCGAGTGCTGCAGTTGCGAAAAGAACGCGTCTCATCGGTGTCCCCCCTCCGAGAACCAGGCCATCCTAATCCACTATGGGCGCGAAGTCATGCAAGCCTTTGATGAGCCCGCTCCAGAGAAAGTCATGTCAGGTCGGGATCGTTTTGCCAGGCTCGGCGTTGACGGCCGGTGCCGTGAACCGGGAGATAGATATGCGTAAAATGCTGATCGGGTCGGCCCTGGCTTTGGCGATCGCCGGTGGGAGCGTCGCACCCGCGCGGGCGGCCGGTTGCGTCAGCGGCGCGATCGTCGGCGGCGCGGCTGGCCATATGGTGCATCACGGCGTACTCGGGGCCGTCGGCGGCTGCGCCGTTGGGCATCACCTCGCGAAGAAGCAGGCCGAAGAGAAGCGGCTGAAGGAGCAGCAGATGCAGCAGCAGCCGGTGCGGGCGGACCCGACCGGCACGACAGCGGCACCCCCCACGGACACCACGACATCGAAGCCTTGAGGGTCGCTACTCGCCGATGCTGAGCAGGGCGCCGCGGCGGCGGGCCGCCTCGAACTGCCGCCCGAACAGCAGCAGCGCCGCGGCCCCCCACAGCAGGTTCAGCGCGAACGCCCAGCCCATCTGGTCCCACCGGATCACGCCGGCATCCATCACCGCGCGCATCCCCTCGAACACGTGCGTCGATGGCAAGGCGAGTGCGATGGGGCGGATCGCGGCCGGCAGGACCGAGACGGGATAGAACACCGCCGAGAGCGGCGTCAGGCCGAACAGCACCGACCACGCCAGCGCCTCGGCCCCGGCGCCGTGGCGCAGCAGCATCGAGACCACCGCGAGCGAAACCCACCAGCCCATCAGCATCAGGTTGGCGAAGAACAGCAACAGGATCGGGCCGAGCGAAAACAGGTTGAACGCATAAAGCGCCCAGGCGAGCAGGATCGCCGGCAGCACGCCGGCACTCATCCGCATCACGGCCACCACGATCAGCCCGGCCACCAGCTCGCGCGGCCGGATCGGGCTCACGAACAGGTGGCCGAGATTGCGCGACCACAGCTCCTCGAGGAAGCTCACCGCCACCCCCATCTGGCTGCGCAGCGCCACCTCCCACAACAGCACGCCGCCAAGCAGCGTGGCGGCCGTGAGCGTGACCGCGCCGGCCGAGCGCCGGGCGAGGAATTGCGCGGTGAAACCCCAGATGCACATTTGCAGGATGGGCCAGTAGGCCAGCTCCAAGAGCCGCGGCCAGGAGCGGCGATAAAGCGCGAAATGCCGATAGACGAGGCCCCAGACGCGCCGCACGGCCCCGGCGGTCATGCGGCGATCGGTCATGCGGCGATCAGTCATGCGGCGATCCCGGGGCGCTGGCGGGCGATGTCGAGGAACACGTCTTCCAGATCGTCGCGGCCGTAGCGTTCGCGCAGGTCGGCGGGGCTGCCGCGATCGACGATGCGGCCGCGGCGCATCATCAGCACGTCGTCGCACAGGCGCTCGACCTCGCCCATGTTGTGGGAGGCGAGCAGGATCGTGGCACCGCGCTCGGCGCGGTAGCGTTCGAGCCAGGTTCGCACCCAATCGCCGGTATCGGGATCGAGGCTCGCGGTCGGCTCGTCGAGCAGCAGCAACTCGGGGCGGTTGATCAGCGCCTTGGCGAGTGCGACGCGGGTCTTCTGCCCGGCCGAGAGCTGGCCCGCCGGCCGGTGCAGCAGGTCGCCGAGGTCGAGTTCCGCGGCCAGCTCCGCGATCCGCCGCTCGGCATTGGGCACGCCGTAGAGATGGCCATAGACTCGCAGATTCTCGGCCACCGTCAGCTTGGCCGGCAGCGACACGTAGGGGGACGAAAAATTCATCCGGGCGAGGGCCGCGAAGCGGTCGGTGGCCATGTCGTAGCCGAGCACGTGGATGCGCCCGGCGGTCGGGATCAGCAGGCCGAGCAGCATGGCGATGGTAGTGGTCTTGCCGGCGCCGTTGCCGCCGAGCAGCCCCACGGTGCGGCCGACCGGCACGGCGAAGTCGATGCCGTCCACCGCGAGCGTCGTGTCGTAGCGCTTGGTCAGGGCCTCGACCCGGATCGCGTCCATGTCGCGCGATTAGGCGCGGCCGATGGGAACGGCAAGCGGGAGCGTGCGTATTGCCATCGCAACGGCTATCATGCGCTCGTATGCTGACGTTCGTATGCTGACGCTCCTATGCTGAACTTCTCTCCCAGCCCCGGCCGTCTGCCCCCGGGCGAGCGCATCTATGCCGTGGGCGACGTGCATGGCTGTGCCACGCGGCTGGCGGCGATGCACCGGATGATCGCGGCCGATCTCGCGGCGCGACCGGTCGCGGCGCCGACCTTGCTTCACATCGGCGACTACGTCGATCGCGGGCCGGACAGCGCGGGCGCGGTGAAGCTGCTGATGGCCGGGCCGCCGGCACGCGGCCTCAGCGTGGTGAACCTGGTCGGCAACCACGAGGCGATGATGCTGGCGGCGCTGGCGGGCAACGATCCCGGTGCGGTCGGGCATTGGCTGATCAACGGCGCGGCGGCGTCGCTGGCAAGCTGGGGGGCGTCTGCCGACGATCCGCCGCACACTTGGCGGGCGGCGGTGCCGGCGGCGCAGCGGGCGTTCCTGGGCCGCCTCGCGCTGCATCACGCGGCGGGCGGTTATCTCTTTGTCCATGCCGGCATCCGGCCGGGGGTCGCGATCGCGCGGCAGGCGCGCGACGATCTGCTGTGGATGCGCGAGCCGTTCCTGTCGTATCGCGGCGATCTCGGGGTCGTCGTGGTCCACGGCCACACCCCGACGCGCGAGCCGCAGGTGCGGCCTAATCGTATCGGGATCGATACGGGCGCGGTGCTCGGCGGGCCGCTGACCTGTGCGGTGCTGGAGGAGACCGGCGTCGCGTTCCTGTTTGCCTGACAGGGCGTGGGGCCGCCTTGCATGGCGCCGCTGCGGCGGCGGAAGGTTGACCGCCCGCGCCCCTTGCCCCACCTCGATTGCCGAACGCCAGAGGAGCGTCGTGATGAGCGAGAACACCAAACCCGTCACCGACTCGAGCTTCGCCGCCGACGTGCTGGGCGCGGCCGAGCCGGTGCTGGTCGATTTCTGGGCCGAGTGGTGCGGCCCGTGCCGCGCGGTGGCTCCGGCGCTCGACGAGCTGGGCGCCGAGTTCAAGGGCCGCGTGACCATCGCCAAGGTCAACATCGACGAGAACCCGATGACGCCGACCCAGTACGGCGTCCGCGCGATCCCGACCATGATCCTGTTCAAGGGCGGCCAGCCAGCGGCGACCAAGATGGGCGCGCTGCCGAAGAGCCAGATTCGCGACTGGCTGAGCAGCAGCCTGTAGTACTCGGGATCAGGGATAACCGATGCCCGTCGCGAGGACCGTCATCGCGAGCCGGCCGCTTGGCCGGCGCGGCGATCCAGGCGGGCGGCACCGTGCGGCGGGCCTGGACTGCTTCGTCGCGTTGCTCCTCGCAGTGACGAGGTGCGAGGGCGGCCCGCATGGCTGACCCGATCACGGCCGACGTCGCCATTGTCGGCGCCGGTCCGGTCGGGCTGTTCGCCGCCTTCGAGCTGGGGATGCTGCGGCTCTCCAGCGTGCTGATCGACGCGCTCGACGAGGTGGGCGGGCAGTGCGCGGCGCTTTATCCCGAAAAACCCATTTTCGATATTCCCGCCCATCCCCGGATCGACGCAGGCGCGCTGGTGGCCTCGCTGGAACGCCAGATCGCGCCGTTTTCGGTGCCGCGTCTGCTCGGGCGGCGGGTCGTGCAAGTCGCGGGCGAAGCCGGAGGATTCACGCTCGGCACCGATCGCGACGATGCAGTTGCGGCAAAGGCGATCGTGATCGCGGCCGGCGCCGGCGCGTTCGGGCCGAACCGCCCGCCGCTCGAAAACCTGGGCGCGTTCGAGGCGTCGGGCGCGGTGCGATACTACGTCCGCAGGCGCGAGGCGTTCCGCGGCCGGCGCGTGGTGATCGCGGGCGGCGGCGACAGCGCCGTTGATTGGGCGCTGGCGCTGAAGGATGTCGCGGGCCACGTCGCCGTCGTGCATCGCCGGGCGAAGTTCCGCGCGGCACCGGAGGCCGCCGCCCAGCTCGACGAAGCGGCGGCGCGGGGCGAGGTGGAGATGGTGGTGCCGTACCAGCTTCAGGCGCTGCACGGGGCCGAGGGGCGGCTGGAGGCGGTGGAGGTCGCGACGCTCGCCGGCGAGCGGCGGATGCTGGCGGCGGATCAGCTGCTGGCGTTTTTCGGGCTGGCGATGGATCTCGGCCCGATCGCCGGCTGGGGCCTCGATCTGGAGCGCCATCGTGTCGTGGTGGCGCCGGCGACGTGCGAAACGAGCGTGCCCGGCATCTTCGCGATCGGTGATGTCGTGACCTATCCGGGCAAGCTCAAGCTGATCCTGCAAGGTTTCAGCGAGGCGGCGATGGCGGCGCACGCGATCCATCCGATCGCGCGTCCGGGCCAGGCGCTGCATTTCGAGTATTCCACGACGACCGGCGTGCCGGCAGGCTGAGCCGGAGGGCGCGGACTATGGCGCGCGCGATCGGCGCAAATAGCTGATGATTTTCGTCGAGCGCGCGGGCCGGGAGGGCTGATTCCTGATTGCGAATTCTTCACCCCGGCATCCCCAGAACCACAGTAAGCAGGCGGGCGATTTGGCCGCGAACCGCCGGACGGTCGGCGAGTGGTAAATAACCGATCTTCTCGGCTTCTACCGTCTCGATGGTGGCGATCTTGGCACTGCGTACGATCGACGCTGCTGTAAGCCCGGCCACGGCCAGATCGGAAATGTCGATGTCACCACACCACCGTCGGTGGCTCGCGCTGGTGATCATCAGCACCCAAAGCAAAGCCGGCGACCCGACCGCCCGGTGCTGTGCGACAACCAAGGCAGGGCGATGCTGCTGCACCGGGCGATTGGTGTAGGGGAAGGGAACCCTGATGACCTCCCAAACCTCAGAGCTTGCCATAGGCTTCGGTATCGGCGGCGGTGCTCCATTCCGAGAACGTCGCAAACGGGTCGTCGGTCGCGTGAGGCGCATCGAAACGCGTCAGCACCGCGCGGCCGTCCTCGATGGTATAGGCAATCTCGTCCCCCGCGCGCAGGCCGAGCGCTGTCCGGACCGCCTGCGGGATCGTCGTCTGCGCTTTGCTGGTCAGTCTGCTGGTGATCATGGGACTGAAGTAAGGATTTTCCTTGCTCTGTCAAGGCAGGCTCCCCAGCCTCGCCGCTACCGTCCCAACCCCGCCATCGCCGCTGCGGGATAGCGCGTGCCTGCCGCCGCCCCCGCGGGCATCGTGCGATCCAGCCTGGCAAGATCGGCGGGCGTAAGCCGCATCCATCCGATCGCGCGTCCGGGCCAGGCGCTGCATTTCGAGTATTCGACGACCACCGGCGTGCCGGCTCTCTGACCGGGGTAAGAAGCCCGCAACGGCGCCGGTCGCTTCCCATCCCCTCGGCATCACGCTAAGTGCGGCCCCGGGGGCGGGCGATGTCGAGTGCTGCGATTCTGATGAACCGGCGGACGCGGCTTTACGCGGACAATCCGCACGTGCTGCCCATCCTGGTGCTGGTGCTGCTGGCATTCCTGGTGAACGCGCTTCCGATCACCGGAGTCTTTCGCGGCGACCCTGCGCTGTTTCAGCGGCCTTGGGCGAGACCTTGGCGGCCAGCTTCTCGGGGGCTCGCCTGGATGGCTTGATCCCGATGTCGGCTATATCACCCAGCCGCTGGGGCAGCTCAGTGCGAATGATTGGCTGCACGGCATCATTCCCTGGTGGAATCCCTTCACCGGCATCGGCACGCCGCTGGCGGCGGAGATCGAAACCTCGGCATTCTTTCTGCCATTTGTCCTGCTGCTGCATTTCTGGTCGGGCTGGCTGTGGCTGCGGCTGTTGCTGCAGATCATGTGCGGCGTATTCACGTATGCGCTGCTGATCGAGCTGCGGCTCGGCCGTCTCGCGGCGCTGGTGGGCGCTGGCCTCTATGCCTTGAACGGCGCCTTCGTCCTGGTCCCGCACGCATCGATTGCACCGCTTCCGTTCCTGCCGCTGCTGCTGCTTGGCATCCAGCACGCGCGGCGCGCGGCGGTGCGCGGTGCGCCGCTCGGCTGGTCATTGATCGTCGTTGCCGTCGCCTATTCGCTCTATGCGGGATTTCCCGAAACCGCGTATTTCGATGGCCTGCTCGCCGCATTGTGGTCGGTCGGCGCATTGCTGTCGCTGCCGCGTGGCGCGTGGCCTCGGTTCGCGGGCAAGCTCGCGGCAGGCAGCGTCATCGGTGTGTGCCTTGCGCTGCCGTTGATCGTGCCGTTCGCGCAGTATCTGCGTGTCGCGTATCTCGGCTGCTGCCATTCCGGCGTCTATGCCCATGCCTGGCTGCCCCGCGTCGCGATGGCGTTTCAGCTCTTCCCCTACAGCTTCGGCCCGATCGGCATGGCGCATGGGACGGCGCACGGGGCCGAGGTGTACGCGCCGATTGCGATCTTCTGGGGAGAGGTCGGGGGATGGCTCGGCCTGCTGCCGTTGCTGCTTGCGATCATGGCCGTGCTCAACACGCTTTGGGCGCGCGTGCCGCACGCGTGGTTGCGCTGGATGCTGTTCGCGTGGGCGATCGTGTGGCTCGCCCGCAGCTATGGCCTGCCGTGGGCGATCGCGCTGGTCAATCTGATCCCAGGGGTTGCCGCGACCGTCGCGATCCGGTTCGTGATGCCGTCCGTCGAGTTCAGCGTCTTCGTGCTGGCAGCGTTCGCCTTGACCGACTGGCGCCGCGGCGTCGTGCCATCGCGCCGGCACCTGACGATTATCGCCGCCTGCACCGCGGTCGTGGCAGCGGGGGTGCTGCTGGCGTCGGCGGAAACGCTGCGCTTCGATGTACCGATGCCGCTGCTCGCGGCGGCGTCGATCATCATCAGCATTGCGGCTGCCGGATTCCTCCTTCCTGTGCTTGCGGCTGCATCCACCCTGGCCCGTGCGGCTCTGGCGGCGGGCGTTGTCTTGCTGGAAGCGGCGTTGCTGATCGGCGTGCCGCAACTGGCCGATCTGCGGTCCGGTCGCCTGGATCTCGGCGGGGTTGCCTATTTGCAGGCGCATCAGGGATTGTCGCGCGCCTATTCACTGGGCCCGTTCGACGTGAACTACCCCGCCGCATTCGGCGTCGCCGTGATCGACGGAACGCAGCTTCCGATGCCCCAGGACTGGGCAGACTACATCCACACCCGGCTCGATCGCTACGCCGATCCGATCATGTTCACCGGGTTTGAGCCGAGGGAGCTGGGCGGCCAACCAAGCCAGACGGAAGAATTGCTGCGGAATCTGGCCAGCTATGAGGCGGTCGGCGTCCGGCACGTGCTGGCGCCGCCGGGCACGGACCCGTTCCAGCCTGCGATCGCGCTGCCGATCGCCACCCAAAACTCCGGCGGCGTTCGCCTGGCGGCAGGAGACTCGCTCGAAGGCACGCTGCCACCCGGCCCGGCCGGCGGCGCCGTCATCGGGGGCGCCAAAATCGTGCTCGGCACCTATCAAGGCCAGTCCAGCGGGCCGCTATCGCTGCAATTGTGTGTCGGCGCGCGATGTGCGCAGGGCAGCGCGGATTTGAGCCAGGCAACCGATAACCTGCCCTTCGCGATCCCGCTCCATCCGTTGCTCAAACTGCCGCCGGATGCGAGAGTGCATTTCAAGCTGGTTCACGGCGCCGGCGAGCCGGTGATGATCTGGCTGGGCCGCGCACCGGCCGGCAGCACGGTCTCGGGCGCGCAGCACCTGCCGCGGCTGGCCCCGATCCTGTCCCTGACACGGCCCGCCGCCGGGCCTGCCCTCGTGTTCGCGAACGCGACCATGAGCATCTATCGCCTGCCCGATCCCGCCCCGTATTTCAGCGCCGCCGCCGGGCCATGCCGGCTGCTGGCGCAAGGCCGGAAGGCGGTGCACGCAATTTGCGACACGCCGGCCACGCTGGAGCGTCGCGAATTGTTCTTCCCGGGATGGCACGCGCTGGTGAACGGTGCGGAAGTGCCGCTTAGCCGCACCGATTTCGATCTTCCAGTCGCTGACGCTGCCCAAGGGCAGCAGCGACGTGCGGTTCTTCTACCGCCCGCCCTTCACCCGCCTCGCCGTCGCGCTCGCGTTGCTCGCCGTGCTTGCCTGGGTCGGTGCGGTGGTGCGGGGGCTGGTCAGGAAACCGCGCGCGGAGCGACGTCGTTGAGAGACTTGGACAATGTTAGAAGGGATACCAAAAACAACGCGACGCGACGCGGGACGAAGCGCTATGATCCGTGCGTGACTTCCCTTCTCCCTCTCCGCCCGCGCTTGCGGGGGGAGAGGGCCGGGGAGAGGTGGGCCGGCCGGCTGGCTCGATGCATCGCTTTTGGCCGCATTACCCACCTCACCTAACCTCGCCCCCCGCAAGCGCGGGCGGAGAGGAGCAGTTGAGGCGCTGACCATGATCGCCGCGGCGGGAGCTGGTTCAGCCGGTGCAGGACGCGTGGGCGGCCCCGGTTCGGCCGGCCGCCGGGGGGCGCGGCGAGCGTGATCCGCCCTGTTCTGAGGCCGGTTCGGCCGGCCGCCGGGGGTCCGCGGCGACCCTGATCGGTCCTGTTCTGAGGCCGGCTCTGCCGGCCGCCGGGGGTCGCGGCGAGCGTGATCCGCCCTGTTCTGAGGCCGGTTCGGCCGGCCGGCGGCCGGTCGCGGCGACCCTGGTCCGCCCTGTTCTGAGGCCGATTCGGCCAGCCGCCGGGGGTCGCGGCGACCCTGATCCGTCCTGTTCTGAGGCCGGCTCGGCCGGCCGCCAGGGGTCGCGGCGAGCGTGATCCGCCCTGTTCTGAGGCCGGCTCGGCCGGCCGGCGGCCGGTCGCGGCGACCCTGGTCCGCCCTGTTCTGAGGCCGGTTCGGCCGGCCGCCGGGGGTCGCGGCGACCCTGATCCGTCCTGTTCTGAGGCCGGCTCGGCCGGCCGCCGGGGGTCGCGGCGAGCGTGATCCGCCCTGTTCTGAGGCCGGCTCGGCCGGCCGCCGGGGGTCGCGGCGAGCGTGATCCGCCCTGTTCTGAGGCCGGCTCGGCCGGCCGCCGGGGGTCGCGGCGATCCTGATCCGCCCTGTTCTGAGGTCCGTTCGGCCGCCGTAGCGAGGCGCCGTAGCGGCCTTGGTTGCAACCGGACGGCCGGGCCCTAATCTGTCAGCCGTCCAGCCCTGCCGGGAGCCGCGATGACATCCGAGGCGCAGCCGGCCGAGAGGTCGGCGCAGCCATCGTCCGCCCTCTCGACGCCGATCCTCTCCACGCCGGCGCTGCCGTCGCGTGCGCTCGGGCGGACCGGGGTCGCGGCGCTGGCGGTCGGGCTCACGGTGCTGCTCGCGATCGTGGGCGGCAGCGTCTGGCTCGCCGCCCGCAACCGCGCGGGCGCGGACCAACTGGCACAAGCGAGCCGGCTGCGACTGTTGGCGACCGACCTCGCCGCCTCGCTGGTGGATGCCGAGACCGGCCAGCGCGGCTTCCTGCTAACTGGCGAGCCCGCCTTCCTCGCCCCCTTCACCGATGCCGCGCGCCGGCTGCCGGGCGAGGTGGCAGCGCTGCGGCAGGCGGCGGGACAGCAGCCGCGCACGAGAGCCGACATGACCGCCCTGGTGCGGCTGGTGCCGGCGAAGCTCGACGAGTTACGGGAAACCCTGCGGCTCGCGCAATCGGGCCAGCGGGAGGCGGCGCTTGCCCTGGTCGCGACCGGACGCGGCAAGGCGGACATGGACGCGATTCGCGCGGTGACCGCCCGCATGGCGGGCCGCGAGGAACGGCTGGTCGCCGGCCTGCTCGGCGGCATCAACGCACGCGGCAACTGGCTGGTCGCGATCGACAGCGCCGGGATCGTGCTGGTGCTGGGCATCGCCGTGATCGTGGGCTTCGGCCTGCGGCGCGCGTTCACCGGGCTGCGCGATGCGGGCACGGCACTCGCCGCCGCCAATGACCGGCTCGGCCAGGCAAACGAGACGCTGGAGCAGACGGTGCAGGCGCGCACCGCGGAGCTTACGGAGGCGAACGAGGAGATCCAGCGCTTCGCCTACATCATCTCCCACGATCTGCGCGCGCCGCTGGTCAACGTGATGGGCTTCACCAGCGAGCTTGAGGCGGCCGGCGCCGTCATCGGCCGATACATCGCCGAACTCGCGGCGCAATCGGGGCAGACCGTGCCCGGGCCGGTCGCGGAGGCGATAGACGAGGAGCTGCCGGAGGCGATCGGCTTCATCAAGAGCTCGACCGCGAAGATGGGCCGCCTGAACGGCGCCATCCTCCGGCTGTCACGCGAGGGCCGCCGGGTGCTGGCGCCCGAGCGGGTGGAGATGCGCGCCTTGCTCTCCGACGTCGCCGCCACCCTCGCCCATCAGGCCGAGGAGCGCCACGTCGAGATCGTGATCGGCGCCGTGCCCGACCTAGTGATCGACCGGCTGGCAGTCGAGCAGGTGTTCGGCAACCTTGCCGAGAACGCGCTGAAATACCTCGATCCCGGCCGTCCGGGCCGGATCGAGATTGCCGGCCGCCGTCAGGGCGCTTATGCCGTGATCGAGGTGCGCGACAACGGCCGCGGTATCGCCCCGCGCGACCACGAGCGCATTTTCGAGCTGTTCCGCCGCGCCGGCGACCAAACGACCCCCGGTGAGGGCATCGGCCTTGCCCATGTCCGCGCCCTGGTGCGCCGGCTCGGCGGGCGCATCGACTGCCAGTCCACCCCGGGCGCCGGCTCCAGCTTCCGGGTCATCCTTCCTGTTGCCTCAATTGCCGGCAAAGGTGCGGCCACATGACCGGCATTCCCGTGACCATTCTGCTGATCGAGGACGATGCGGGCCACGCCCGGTTGATCGAGAAGAACGTCCGCCGCGCCGGAGTGAACAATGACATCCTGCCGTTCACCGATGGCACCAGCGCGCTCGCGCATTTGTTCGCGACTGACGCCGGCGGGCGGCGAATCGCCAGGGCCCCGATGCTGGTGCTGCTCGATCTCAACCTGCCGGATCGGAGCGGCATCGAGATTCTCGCCCGCATCAAGGCAGACGAGCAGCTCAGGCGCATCCCGGTGATCATTCTCACCACCACCGACGATAAGGTCGAGATCGAAAGATGCTACGATCTCGGTTGCAACGTGTATATAACCAAGCCGGTGGACTACGATGCCTTCGCCACCGCGATCCGCCAGCTCGGGCTGTTCCTCGCAGTGATGCAGGTTCCCGACCCGACCTGAAAGGCGAGCCGGACCAGCATGTTGAACAGCCATCAGCCGATTCGGGTCCTCTACATCGACGACGATCCGGCGGTCGCGCGGCTGGTGCAGCTTCACCTGCGACGCACCGGCTGCACCGTGCGCGAGGCCCATGACGGGGCGAGCGGTCTCGCCCTGGCCAGAGGCGAGCGGTTCGATGTCGTGGCACTCGACTACTACATGCCCGGCCGCGACGGGCTGGAGCTGCTTGCCGATCTGCGCGCGCTGCCCGAGCCGCCGCCGGTGATCTTCGTCACCGGCGCCGAGGAGCCGCGGATCGCTGTGACGGCGCTGCAGCAGGGGGCGGCCGATTACGTGGTGAAGGATGTGCAGGGCGCGTTCCTGCCGAACCTCTCGAACGCGATTCGGCGCGCGATCGAGCAGGATCGGCTGCGGCGCGACAAGGAGGCGGCCGAGCGCGCGCTGCGCGAGAGCCGCGACCGGCTGGAGCGGCTCGCCGCCCAGCAGGCGGTGCTGCTGCGCGAGGTGAACCACCGCGTCGCCAACAGCCTGCAACTCATCAGCTCCTTGATCGGTCTGCAGGCGCGCAAGACGAGCAACACGCAGGCGCAGGCGATGCTCAGCCAGGCGGCGAAGCGCGTCGAGGCAGTGGCTCTGGTGCATCGGCGCCTTTACGCCTCAGGCGAGGTCGGCTTCGTCGAGATCGACCAATATTTTTCCGGTCTCGTGGAGGAGCTGGGCCGGGCGGTGGACGAGGCCGGCCACCGCATCGAGCTGGAGGCCGAGCCGATCCGGGTCGAAACCGACAAGGCGGTGCCGCTCGGCCTGATCGTCAACGAGCTGGTGACCAACGCCTTGAAATACGCCTATCCCGAGGGCACGGCGGGCGTGGTGCGCGTCGGCTTCCGTCGTTGCGGCGTGGGTGAGGTGGAACTGGCGGTGGAGGATGAGGGGATCGGCTTCTCGGAGCATGCCGAGGTGCCGCGCGGCAGCGGCCTCGGCGGGGTGATCGTGGATGCGATGGCCCGCAGCATCGGCGCCACGCTGGCGCGCGCGCCACAGGCCCGCGGCACCCGCTTCGTGCTGCGGCTGGCGAGTTGAGCCGCCGTCGCCGCCGCCACCAGGCGCCGAAAGTCTGACTTTCCCTCGTCATGTCCTGGGTATTACGTGCGATGGGCCCGATTCGGCAGCATCACCCGCACCACTCGCCACGACGTGCCCTCAAGCCGCATCTGCACCGCGATCACGCCTCGCTCTGCGGTATGCAGCCGGGCGACGAAGCTGCGCGGTCCGTCGAAAAACCCCCAGTCAAGCCTCATGCGGGCCTTGGGCAAGGCAACCGGCGGGACGGCCTCACGCGGCGCATCGACGGCAGCGACCAGGCCCTCGGGGGTCACCACGCGGTCGATCACGTGATTGACGACATGGGTGACGAACGACGCCCCGAACGCCGGCAGCTCGTCGGCGGCGGCGTGGGCGAGCGGTGGCGGCGCGGCCCCAGCCTCCTGCGCGCGAAAGCCGGCGCGCACCTGATTCCAGTCCACATCCGCGGCGAGTGCCGCGCAATCGCCCGCGTGCAGATCGCGCCCGAGCCGGTACAGCGCCACATAGGGCGAACTGAGATACGTCGTCCCCAGCACGCCGGCCGCGGCGATCAGCAGCTTGCCAGTCATCGTCCCCCTCCCCCGCCCGACCGCCAACCCCAAGGGCGGCGATGGACCCCACTGCCCCTATAGCACGTATGCGACCGACCGATCACAAGCTGCACGAGCGCCTCACTGCCAGTTGCGAGCGCCCCCTTCGTCGCGACCTCCCTTCCGCCTATGTAGCCGGTATGGATAACGATTTCACTGACGAAGAGGTTCGCCGCTACGCCCGCCATATCCTGCTCGCCGAGGTGGGCGGCACCGGCCAGGCGCGGCTGCGCGCGGCGCGGGTGCTGATCGTGGGCGCGGGCGGGCTGGGCTCGCCGCTCGCGCTCTACCTCGCCGCCGCCGGGGTGGGCACCCTCGGGCTGATCGACGACGATCGCGTCGAGCTGTCCAATCTGCAGCGGCAGATCGCCCACACGACCGATCGCATCGGCACGCCCAAGGTCCAATCCGCCGCCGCCGCGGTGCGCGCCATCAACCCCGCGACCCGGATCGAGGCGCACGAGACGCGTCTCGGGCCGGACAACGCGCTGGACCTTGCCCGCGGCTATGATCTGGTGTGCGACGGCACCGACAATTTCGCCACCCGCTTCCTGCTCGCCGATGCCTGTGCGCTGGCCGGCTGCACGCTGGTGTCGGCCGCGGTGCTGCGCTTCGAGGGGCAGATTTCGACGTTCAAGCCGCACGCGGGCGGCCCCTGCTACCGCTGCCTCTACCCCGAGCCGCCGCCCGAAGGGCTGGTGCCGAGCTGCGCCGAGGCCGGCGTGTTCGGCGCCGTCACCGGGGTGATGGGGACCTTGCAGGCGACCGAGGTGCTGAAGGAGCTGCTCGGCATCGGCGAGGGCCTCTCCGGCCGGCTGCTGATCTGGGACGCGCTGGCGGCGCGGTTCCGCGAGGTGCGGCTGCGGCGCGATCCGAATTGCGCCCTGTGCGGCGCGGCCCCCACGATCCGCGACCTCTCCGCCCATCGCGGCACGGCGGCGGCGGTCTGTGGCGTCTGACCCCGGCGCGCACGATGGCGGGCCGCTCGCGATCCTGCTGCTGAGCGGGACGCACGAGCGGGCGCATTACGCCTTCGTGATCGCCGCCGGCGCTGCCGCGCTGGGCCGGTGCGTCACGCTGTTCGCGACCAACGGGGGCATCCGCGCGCTGCTGGCGGACTGGTCCAGCCTCGCCGATGCCGGGCGCGACGCCGCGATCCGCGCGCGCGGCGTCGCCGGGTTCGGGGAGTTGCGCGAGGCGGCGCGCGAGCTCGGCGTCGTGTTGCTCGCCTGTGAGGCCGGGCTGCGCGCGGAGGCGCTGGACCCGGCCGGCCTGCTGCCGGGTGTGGCCGTCGCCGGCGTCGCGACCCTGCTGGAAGCGGCGCGCGGCGGGCAGATCGTGACGCTCTGACGCGGGAGGGAGGCGGGCGGTGACCAATCTGGACGAACGCCTGGATTTCGCGGTGCGGATCGCGGTCGAGGCGGGCGGCTTGGCGACGCGGATGCGCGGCACGCTGCGCGCGGTAGAGGCCAAGAGCGCCATCGACTTCTGCACCGAGGCGGACCGCGCGGTGGAGCAGCTTATTCGCACCCGCGTGACCGGGCGCTTCGGCGACGCCATGATCGGGGAGGAATACGGCGGCGGAGCCGGCGACAGCCTCTGGGTGGTCGATCCGATCGACGGCACGTCCGGCTACATCCACGGCACGCGTCGCTGGTGCGTCTCGATCGCCTACATGCGTGCGGGCCGGATCGAGCTCGGCGTCATCTATGCGCCGGCCGATGACCGGCTGTTCGCGGGCCGTCGCGGCGGCGGTGCCTTCCTCAACGGCCGGCCGATCGAGGTCAGCCGGCTCCGCCACGGCGCGGAGCCGGTGGTCGAGCTCGGCTGGTCGGAGCGGCGGCCGCTCGGCGCCTATTGCGCGCTGCTGCTGCGGCTCGGCGCGATCGGCGCCGAGTTCCGCCGGCACGGCTCGGGTGCGCTCGGTCTCGCCGAGGTCGCCTGCGGCGTGAGTGACGGCTACGCGGAGCTGCATATCAATGCGTGGGATGCGCTGGCCGGAATCCTGTTGGTGCAGGAGGCCGGCGGCCGCACCAGCGACTTCCTCGCCGGCGACGGGCTGCGGCGCGGCAACCCGCTCGTCGCCGCAACGCCGGAGCTTTTCGGTGCGATCGCACCGCTGGTCATGCAGGCGCCGGGTGACGAGGCAAGCGGCCGCATCACCTCATGCGAGCGTCGTCAGCCGCCCAAGTAGAGGCGGCGGACGTGATCGTTGTCGAGCAGCGCGCGGCTCTCGCCCTCCAAAGCGACGCGACCCGTCTCAAGCACATAGGCGTGCTGCGAGATGCGCAGCGCCAGCCGGGAGTTCTGCTCGACCAGAATCACGCTGACCTTGTCGTCGCGGTTTACGGATGCGATCAGGCGTGCGATGTCGCGCACCACGATCGGAGCCAGGCCGAGCGAAGGCTCATCGAGAATCAGCAGCCTTGGCCGGGCCATCAGAGCACGGCAGACGACCAGCATCTCCTGCTCGCCGCCCGACAATGTACCGGCCCGCTGGCCGATCCGCTCGCGCAGCCGTGGGAAGCGGTCGCAGAGCCGGTCAAGGTCCGATCGGATCGCGCCGGCATCGCGGCGCAGATGGGCGCCCATCAGCAGATTGTCGCGTACGCTCATCAGCGGAAACACGCGGCGGCCTTCGGGCACCATGCTGACGCCGCGATTGACGATTTCCGACGGCCCCAGCGTGTCGATGCGTTCCCCCTGGAACGTGATCTCGCCCGCGAAGGGCTTCACGAGCCCGGTGATGGCCCGCAGCGTGGTCGTCTTGCCGGCACCGTTGGCGCCGATCAACGCGATGCACGTGCCTTCATCGCAACTGATCGACACATTGCGCACGGCAACGACCTTGTCGTAGCGAACCGACATGTTGCGGCAGCTGAAATACATTGCGCGGCAATATCCCTGGGCAGATCAGAGGCCGGTCAATTCGTCGGCCTGGCCGAGATAGGCGTCGATCACCGCCTGGTTGGTCTGGATCTCCTCCGGGGTGCCCTCCGCGATCTGGTTGCCGAAGTTAAGAACGACGATACGATCGCTGATGCGCATGACCGCCGACATGTCATGCTCGACGAGCAGCACCGTGACACCCCGATCGCGTATGCCGCGCACCATCTCCACCGCGGTCCTGGTTTCTTCCGGGTTCATGCCGGAGAAGGGTTCATCCAGCAGCAGAAGCTTCGGCTCGGCGGCCAGGGCAAGTGCGATGCCGAGCGCGCGCAGATGCCCGTGCGGCAGATTGCGCGCCGGCTCGTGCTTGACATGATCGAGACCGAGATAGTCCAGGATCTCCGCTGCCTTGACGCGGAAGCGGTCGGCGTCGGCCCGCGCCAAGGGCGAGCCAAAGAATATGCCGAAATCGCTTGCCGCGCTGCGCAGGTGATGCCCGACGACGACATTCTCGAGCGCGCTCATCTCCTTGAACACCGTGGTTTCCTGGAACGTCCGCACCACGCCCTTGCGGGCGATCACGTGCGGCTTGAGGCCCATGATCATCTCGCCTTGATAGATGATCCGCCCGGTCGTCGGGGCGAGAAAGCCGGCGATGATCTTGAACAGGGTGGACTTGCCCGCCCCGTTCGGCCCGATCAGCGAAAAGATCACGCCAGGCTCGACCGTGAAGCTCACGTCGCGGACGGCGACGAGACCGCCGAAGCGCCGGGTGACGTGGTCGATGACGAGAAGGCTCACGAGGCTTGCCGGCGCAGCGGCCGCGCGAGCGTCGGCAGCAGGCTAAGCAGGCCATTCGGTCGGAACAGCATGCACGCGATCATGAATACGCCATACAGCAACGTCTGATACTGCTGCATGCCGGAGAGCAACTGGAACGTGACAATCAGCAGAAACGCCCCGAAAACCGGGCCCCACACATACTCCAGGCTGCCGAGGAAGCAGTAGAGCATGAAGTTTATGCTGTCGCCCACGCTGTAGCTCGATGGGAATATGCTCTGCTGGAATACGGCAAACATCGCCCCGGTGGCTCCGCCCAGCGCCGATGAGACGACGAAGGCGACGAGCCGGTAATGGGCAACGTCGATACCAAGGCTCCAGGCCAGCTCCTCGTTCTGCCGCATGGAGCGGAAAATCTGCCCGATCCGGCTGCTGGCGAAGCGCCAGGTGATGGCGATCCCGATCAGCAGAAGCAGAACCGACGCCAGATAGAAATCGCAGATTGCCCGTGAGAATGGCGAGGACGGGGGATGTTGTTGATCCCTTGCGAGCCATGCGTGATGCCGCCGCCGTTGAGGAAGACCAGTTGCGCGGTCGCGGTCAGGCTGAGCGTGAGCATCGCGAAATAGACGCCCTTGAGGCGCAGGATCGGCCAGCCGATCAGCCCGCCTATCGCCGCCGCGACCAGGATCGAGACCGGCAGGCACAGCCAGAACGGGACCGCGAAGCGGGTGGACAGGATCGCCGTGACATAGCCGCCGACCAGGGCGAATGCACCCTGCGCGATGTTGATGCGCCCGATCGAGAAGGTGAGCCAGACACCGAGGCCGCCGAGCGACAGCAAGGCGCAGGTCGTCAACACCGTCAGCCAGTACCCCACGCCGCCCAAAGCCAGCGGCACGACGACCAGCATGAGCACGGCAAAACCTGCAAAGACGACGATGTTGTCGGCTCGGCCCCGGGCGGGCAAGCGCTGGATGGACGCCTCTGACATCAGCCCCCGACATCATCCCCCCGACATCATCCCCAGGGGTGCCCCATGATGCCGCGGGGGCGAATCACCAGGAAAATGATGAGGGCAATGAAGATCAGCAGGTAGGTGATGGAGCCGGGCAGGAGCGCATAGCCGATCGAACTCGGCGAAACCCAGCACGATCGCGCCCAGGATCGCGCCACCGACCACGCCGGCGCCGCCGATCATGATCATGATGAACGCCTTGATGGAGATGGCGGTGCCGACGCCGGCATTGACCCCCTGGATC
The DNA here is from genome assembly GCA_963754235.1 of uncultured Alphaproteobacteria bacterium. Classification (GTDB taxonomy): domain Bacteria; phylum Pseudomonadota; class Alphaproteobacteria; order Acetobacterales; family Acetobacteraceae; genus DATAYA01. Next base: position 73,603 of record CAVWFK010000018.1, read on the forward strand.
GTTACCAGCAGACCGCCTGCAAGACCGGCAAGTGCGGCGCCGATCCCGAAGCCCAGCATCGCCGTCCGGTTGGCATCCACGCCCATCAGCCGTGCCGCGTCCCGGTCCTGGGCAAGCGCGCGCATGGCCCGGCCGGTGCGGGTATAGTAGACGAAATAGAGCAAGGCCGCGACCAGCACGGCCGACACGGCAAACACCTCCAGTCGCTGATAGGGCAGGAAGGCGTCGCCGATCTGCATGACCCCCGAGACCGTCTCCGGGACCCCGCGCTGCTTGTCGCCGAAGATCGACAGGGCCACATTTTCGAGCAGCAGCGCGGTGCCGACCGCAAGCAGCATGCTGTACTCCTCGCGCGTCGCGATCCGCAGCACGCGGCGAAACAGGAAACGCTCGAAGCCCGCGCCGATCAGCCCCACCACCACCGCGGCAACGACCAAGCCCACCGCGAAGGGCAGGTGGAACACGCCATAGACGTAATAGACCATGAAGCCGCCGACCATGAACATCTGCCCGTGAGCGAAGTTGAGCAGGTTCATGATGCTGAAGATCAGCGTGATGCCCAGCGCGATCAGCGCGTAGTTCGCGGAGAGCACGCACCCATCAACGACGGCCTGGGACATCGGCGTGCTCCGGCTGGAAGCGGCGGCTCGCGCCTCTCACGCGATGGCTGCGGCCCCTATTCGACGCTGCCGACGAACAGGGTCTGGAACTTCCCGTCCTGAACCTCGTTCACCACCAGCGGCACGCCGATCTGCCGCTTTTGCCCGAAATATGCGGTGCCCACGTATCTCAGCGGCGCCTGCGATTTCAGCAGCGGGTTGGGCATTTCGAAGCCGTTGATCACCTTCTGATAGGCGGCGATGTTGGTAAGCGCGCCCGGTCCCGCCTTGCGCAGCGTATGCAGGATCATCTCCAGCGCATAGACCTTGGTCCCCGCCTCGTCGTTCCACTCGCCCGCGGTCTTGGTGTACTGCTTCACGAAGCTTTCCATGTAGGCGGATCGGATCGCGGGCGTGGAAGCGCCGCCGACCGAGATGAAGCCGTTGGCGTCCTTGCCGGCGCCTTCATCGAGGATCTTGATGTCCTGAGCGGTCTCGGTGGACAGGATGCCCTTGTAGCCGAGCTGGCGGGCAGACCGGATGAGCTGCGGCGCATCGGCCGGAGCCACGCCCGAAAGCACGATCAGCTCAGGCTTGCCGCGCACCAGCTTTCGACATCACGGGGAAGAAATCCGTCGTGCCGGGCTCGTAGGTCTCGGCCGCGGAGACGACCTTGAGACCGAGCTTCTTGGCCGCCGCCACACCTTGCTCGCGCTGGTTCAGCGGATCGGATGCGTTCAGCGCCACGAAGCTGACCGACTTCACGCCTTTGTTCTTCATCAGATAGGAATAGATGATCGGGCCCGCCTGGTACGAGGCGATCATGCCCAGAATCGAATTCTCGTGCGGCGGCGTGTAGAGCTGCTTCGAGAACGAATAAGGGATGTTTATGGCGCTGTTCGATTCCAGCGCCGGCACGTCGGCGACCGCAGTGGTATCGACGTTGGGTCCGATGATGTAGCGGATTCCGTCCTGCTGCGTCAGTCGCTGGATGCCGGCAACCGAAAGCCTGGGATCGTTCTGGTCGTCGATGGCGACGATGTCGATGTGATACTTGTCGCCGCCGATCTCGAAGCCGCCTTGATCGTTGTACATCCGGGCGGTCGCAAGCGCGCAGTACTTGCAGGTAAGTCCCCAGGACGCGGCGGCGCCGCTCATCACGCCGCACACCCCGATTTTGAGACTCTTCGTCGCCGCCACCGCCGGACGAGCCAGGGCCACCGCCGACAGCGACAGCCCCGCCGCTCCGGCAACGACATCACGACGAGTGAGTGACAGTTTGCGTTGCATCGTCACGCCTCCCCTACGGCACCGGGCGCGGCAGCACTGGCTTCGCCAGCCACCATTCGCCGAAAGACGACGACTTCTGCTTGCATAGCATCGGCGGAGCCGGGGGTGCAAGGGTCGCATTCTGGATTTATCCGCTTTGGTATAGACTTGGCGCGGCCCGCAACTTGCGCGGCCGGGTCTGGCCGGGCACCGAAATTGTTGCGGCAAACACCAACAGAGGAGCCTCACGCGCATGGCCCAGCCGACCACGCTGACCCTGATCGGCGGTCCCACGGTGCTGATCGAGATCGCCGGTCTGCGATTGCTGACCGACCCCACCTTCGATGCGCCGGGACAGTATCAGTCCGGCCCGGTCACACTGGAAAAACGCAGCGGTCCGGCGCTGAATTTGGCACAGTCGGCCGCATCGACGCGGTGCTGCTCAGCCATGACCAGCATTCCGACAATCTCGACCATGCCGGGCGCGCGCTGCTGGGCAGGTGCCCACGACCTTGACCACCCGCGCGGGCGCCGAGCGGCTCGGGGCCACGGCGCGCGGCCTCGCGGCCTGGCAGACGGTCGAGGTCGCCGGCCCGGAGGGCGCGCGGCTCTCGATCACGGCGACCCCGGCACGGCACGGTCCGGTCGGGATCGAACCGCTCTCCGGCGACGTCACCGGATTCCTGATCGGCGTCGCGGCGCCGGGAGACGCGATTTACGTCACCGGCGACACGGTCTGGTATCACGGCGTCGCCGAGGTGGCACGCCGCTACCGTCCGCGTCTGGTGATTTTGTTTGCCGGCGCCGCCAAGACTCGCGGTGCGTTCCATCTGACGATGGACAGCAACGACGCGATCGAGACCGCCCATGCCTTTCCCGATGCGCAGATCGTGGCCGCGCATACCGACGGGTGGGGCCATTTCACCGAGAGCGGCGACGGCCTGGCGCGGGCGTTTGCGACACTCGGGCTGGGGGAGCGGCTGCAACCGCTGCAACCGGGCATCGCCACCACGCTGACGCTGTAAGAGCACCCCCGCGCGCGGACGACGCCGCGGTCAGCTCACGAGGCCGAGGCGCGCGCGGACGGCAGCGAGTCCGTTGCTTCCATCGGTCGTGGTGACGTCGCGCAGCCAGGGGGCAAGCAGGTCAGGGTGCGCCTTGAGATAGGCGCTGGCGACGGCTTCCGGCTTGGGATGGCCGGAGGCGAGCTCGCTCATCATCGTGTTTTCCATGCCGACCGTGAACGTCACCTGGCGCAGCAGCGTGGCGAGGTTCGGGCATTCGGCTGACAAATCCCTTGCGCGCGATGGTGTTCACCGTCGTGCTGCCGAAGTCCGGACCGAAATACTTGTCGCCGCCCGACAGATAGGTGAGGCGGAACTGCGTGTTCATCGGGTGCGGCTCCCAGGCCAGGAACACGATCCACTGCTTCCGCGCGACCGCTCGCGCGACCTCGGAAAGCATCCCCTGCTCGCTGCTCTCGATCAGCTGCCAGCGGCCGAGACCGAACTCGCGGGCCTTGATCATCTTCTCGATGCTCTGATTGGCCGGTGCACCCGGCTCGATGCCGTAGATCCGGTTGTCGAACTTGGCCGCGTATTTCGCCAGGTCCTGGAAGCTTTGCACGCCCGCATCGGCCACATAGGTCGGCACCGCGAGGGTGAACTTGGCGTGCTGCAGGTTCGGGTGGACAACCTCGACCTTGCCGGCCTTGAGCAGCGACTCGACGAAATGCGTCTGCGCCGGCATCCAGTTACCCTGAAATACGTCGAGCCTGCCATCGGCGAGCGCCTGGAAGGTGATCGGCACCGAAAGCGTGTCGATCTTCTGCCGATAGCCGAGCGCGTGCAGCAGCACCCCGAGAACGGCGTTGGTCGAGGTGATGTCGGTCCAGCCCGGGTCGGTCATCCGCACCGTCCGGCACGCGGCCGGAACGGCGGCCCGTGCTGCGGGTACGGCGAGCAGCAGCGCCGCGAGCAGGGCGGCAATCCGGCGTGGTACGGTCATCGTCACTCTCCTGTCTGCGGTGAGGGGGGCGGGGATGGGGCGACGCGCGGGAACCGGGCGGCGGCCTCCAGCTCCTCGAGCTTCATGTGATTGCGCATGTATTTCTGGCCGGCATCCTCGAAAGGCTGCCAGTCCCAGCCGCGATAGGCACCGGTGCGGAGCGCCTGATGCACGAGGCGCCGCCGCCGCTGGCTCTCCAGCACCCGCGCGTGCAGCGCGTCGAGATCCCACAGGCGTGCGACGGCCTCGCGCAGCCCGGCCGCAAGCGGCGTTGTGGCGAAATTGACCAGCTCGTCCGGGTCGGCGCGCAGATCATAGAGCTGGTCGGGATCGGCGGGACAGCGGATGAATTTGAGGTGCCCGCGCCGCAGCATGACGATCGGCGCGATCGCGCCTTCGGCCAGGTACTCGCCGCGCACCTCGTCGTGCCCGCCCGTGCCGTGAAGGTGCGGCAACAGGCTGCGTCCCTCGATCGGGCCGGGAAATGCCGCATGTCCGTCGGCCCCGAGTTCCGCGAGTGTCGGCAGCAGGTCGGCAAGCGAGACCGCCTCGGCCACGCGTCGCGGGCGGAAGCGGTCGGGCGCGTGCACCATCAGCGGCACGCGGCAGGCCCCCTCGAAGAAGCTCATCTTGTACCAGAGGCCGCGCTCGCCCAGCATCTCGCCGTGGTCGGCCAGCAGCACGATAATCGTGTCGTCCTGCAACCCGGCATCGCGCAGCGCGCCGAGCACCGCGGCCACCTGGTCGTCCACGAAGGAGACGGCACCGTAATAGGCGTGCCGCGCGGCGCGCACCTGCGCCTCGGTCACTTCCTGCGCGTCCATGCCGCAGACATGGCGCAGCCGGCGCGAATGCGGATCGAGCGCCGCCCGGTCGAGGCGCACCCGTCGGCATGTCGATCTCGTCGTCGCGGTAGCGGTCCCAGTAAGGCTGCGGGATGACGAACGGATCGTGCGGATGCGTGAGCGAGACGGTCAGGCAGAACGGGCGCCGGTCGGTGCCGCGGGCGATGTCGAACAGCTTGCGGCGAGCGTTGAACACCACCTCCTCGTCGAAATCCGTCTGGTTGGTGCGCACGCAGGGGCCGGCCTGGGTGACGCTGTCCATCGTGTGATACCAGTCCGGACGGTGCTCCGGGTGCTCCCAGTCCGGGGTCCAGCCGAAATCGGCGGGGTAGATGTCGGTGGTCAGCCGCTCCTCGAAGCCGTGGAGCTGGTCGGGGCCGCAGAAATGCATCTTGCCGGCCAGGATGGTGCGATAGCCGGACAGCCGCAGGTGGTGCGCGAAGGTCGGCGTCTCCGAGGCGAACTCGGCCGCGTTGTCATAGGCGCCGATCGCCGAGGGCAGCCGGCCGGAGAGGAACACCGAGCGCGAAGGCGCGCAGAGCGGGGTGTTGCAATAGGCGGCATCGAACACGACGGACCGATCGGCGAGCGCGTCGATCGCCGGCGTGCGAGCGACCCGGTTGCCATAGGCGGGCAGCGCGCCGGCAGCGAGCTGGTCGGCCATAAGGATCAGGATGTTCGGCTTGCTTGCCATCAGCGCTGCGCCGCCGCCCAGTTCGCCGCCTGATAGACCGGCACGTTGGACGCGGCCAGCGGCGGCCGGCCGAGGATGTGATCGGCGGCTTTCTCTGCCACCATGATCGTCGGCGCGTTGAGATTGCCGGTGGTGATCGACGGCATGATCGAGCTATCGACCACGCGCAGCCCATCGAGGCCGATCACCCGCGTCTCGGCATCGACCACCGCCATCGGATCGTCTGGCCGCCCCATGCGGCAGGTGCAGGACGGATGGTACGCGCTCTCCACCTTGTCGCGGATGAAGGCGTCGATCTCGGCATCTGTCTGCACGTCCGCACCCGGCTGGATCTCGCGGCCGCGATAACGGTCGAACGGGGCCTGGGCGAAGATCTCGCGCGTCAGCCGCACGCAGGCGCGCATCTCGGTCCAGTCGTCGGGATGGCTCATGTAGTTGAACAGGATGCGCGGCCGCGCGGCGGGATCGCGGGAGGCGAGGCGGACCGAGCCGCGGCTCTTCGAGCGCATCGGCCCGACATGCGCCTGGAATCCATGGCCGCTGGCCAGCGACTTGCCGTCGTACGTCACGGCGAGCGGCAGGAAATGATATTGGATGTCCGGGTAGCGGATGCCGGAGCGGCTTCGGATAAATCCGCAGCTCTCGAAATGGTTGGTGGCGCCGAGCCCGTCATGGCGCAGCAGCCAGCGCGCGCCGATCATGGCTTTCGATGCGGGGTTCATCACCGAATAGAGCGTGATCGGCTCGCGGCACTCGACCTGGAAGTAGAATTCCAGATGGTCTTGCAGGTTCTCGCCGACGCCCGCGAGGTGGTGGACGAGCGGAATGCCGTGCGCGGCCAGCTCCTCGCCGGGACCGATGCCCGAAACTTTCAGCAATTGCGGCGAGTTGATCGGGCCGCCCGAGAGGATGACCTCGCGGCGGGCGCGCGCCAGATGCTCCTGCCCATGCCGGCGGTAGCGGATGCCGGTGGCGCGGCGCCCCTCGAATGCGATTCCGGTCGCGAGCGAATGCGTTCTGATCGAGAGATTGGATCGTGTCATCGCCGGCTTGAGGTAGGCGCGTGCGGCGCTGCACCGGCGGCCTTCGCGGACGGTCATGTCCATCCGGCCGAAGCCTTCCTGCTGGAAACCGTTGTAGTCCTCGGTCAGCGGATAGCCGGCCTGCCGCGCGGCCTCGAGCCAGGCCTGGTGCAGCGGGTTTTGCAGGGTGCCGTAGCGTGTGTGCAGCTTGCCGTGATCGCCGCGATAGGCGTCGCCGCCGGCCTCGCGCGTCTCGGCGCGGCGAAAATAGGGCAGCACGTGCCGGTACGCCCAGCCCGCGGCACCCTGCTCCTCCCAGCCGTCGAAATCGAATGGATTGCCGCGGACATAGACGAGGCCGTTGATCGACGAGGAACCGCCCAGCACCTTGCCGCGCGGCGTGTTCATCCGCCGCCCGCCCAGGCCGGGTTCGGGCTCGCTCTCGTAGCCCCAGTTGTATTTCGGCATGTTCATCGGGATCGACAGCGCGCTCGGCATCTGGATCAGGATCGAGTGGTCGCTGCCGCCATACTCCAGCACCAGGACCGTGCGCGTGCCGTCCTCGCTCAGCCGGTCGGCGAGCACGCAGCCGGCGGAGCCGGCGCCGACGATGACGTAGTCGAATGTCTCCTCGTTCATCCGTCGCTCACGTTCAGTACGGCGCATCGACGTCGCCGAGCGCCACGTACACGCTCTTGAGCTGGGTGTAGTGCTCGATCGCGGCACGCCCGTTCTCGCGCCCGAGACCGGACTGCTTGACGCCGCCGAACGGCAGCTCGATCGGCGTCACGTTGTAGGTGTTGATCCAGCACGTGCCGGCTTGCAGACGCGCGATGACCCGGTGCGCGCGCGCAAGATCGGTCGTGAACACGCCGGCGGCGAGACCGTATTCGGTATCGTTGGCACGCGCGACCACCTCGTCCTCGTCGTCGAAATCCAGGATCGTCATCACCGGGCCGAAAATCTCCTCGCGCACGATCGCCATATCGTCGCGGCAGCGATCGAAGATCGTGGGGGCGACGAACGCGCCTCTCGCCAGCGCGCCCTCGGTTACGCGGCCGCCGCCGGCGATCACCCGCGCGCCGTCCTCACGCCCGCGCGCGATGTAGCCGAGCACCTTCTGCATGTGCTCGTCCGAGATCAGCGCGCCCACCTGCGTCGCGGGATCGAGCGGGTCGCCGATGCGCATCCGCTCGACGCGCGCGACCAGGCGGGCGATGAAGTCCTGCCGCACGCGCCGCTGCACGAAGACGCGCGTGCCGTTCGAGCAGACCTCGCCCGCCGAATAGAAATTGGCGAGCAGCGCGGCCCCGACCGCATTGTCGAGCTTGGCGTCGTCGAAGACGATGAGCGGCGACTTGCCGCCCAGCTCCAGCGTCACATATTTCAACGTCGCCGCGGCATCGGCCATCACCTTCCGCCCGGTGCCGACCTCGCCGGTCAGCGACACCTTGCGGATCGCCGGGTGCGCCGTGAGCAGCTGGCCGGTTTCGGCGAAGCCCTGCACGACGCTGAAGATGCCCGCCGGCAGCCCCGCCTCGGCATAGATCTCGCCGAGGCGGATCGCGGTGAGCGGCGTCAGCTCCGCCGGCTTGAACACCATCGCATTGCCGCAGGCCAGCGCCGGGGCGGATTTCCAGCAGGCGATCTGGAGCGGGTAGTTCCAGGCGCCGATCCCGGCGACGACGCCGAGCGGCTCGCGCCGCGTGTAGCCGAAGGCGGCCGGGCCGAGATCGATGTGCTCCCCGGCGATCCCGGCGGCGAGGCCCGCATAGTATTCGAGGCAGTCGGCGCCGGAGAGGATATCGACCGCGCTGGTTTCCTGGATCGGCTTGCCGGTGTCGCGCGTCTCGAGCTCGGCGAGTTCGGCGTTGCGGGCGCGCAGCAGGTCGGCGGCGCGGCGCAGGATGCGGCCGCGCTCGGCGCCGGTCAGCGCCGCCCAGGCGGGCTGGGCCGCACGGGCCGCGGCGACCGCCCGCTCGACCGCGGCGGGGCCGGCGATCTCGATCTCGGCGAGCACCTCGCCGGTCGCGGGATTCAGGGTCGCGAAGCAGCCGGCCGAGCCGGCGGGCTCGGCGGGGCGGTGCAGCGCCGGACGGGAGAGGGCGGCTCCGTCCAGCCGGCTGTCCACGAAATCGGCGAGCATGGCGCGGGCGGATTCGCTGTCGGCTTCCTGCCAGGCGGAGAGCGCGGCCCGCAGCCACACCCCGTCGATCAGCGCCGCGACCATCGCCGCGACCCGCGCTGCCTCCTCCTCGGCGAGCAGCGGCTTGAGCGCGTGGCGCAGGTTCGACAGCATCCGGCGCTGATAGACGCGCTGCACCCGGCGCAGGCTGTCCACATGCGGCACCTGGCCCCAGAAGGCGAGCCACGCGGCACCGGTGCGGCGGTCGAACTCCTCGGCGGCGAGGTTGGCGTCGATCACCGCCATCACGCGGGCGCGAGGGCTGGCCGCGCCGCGGAGCCGGCGTGCGACCTCGGCGCCGATGCGGCCCGCGAGGGTGCGGAAGGTGGCTTCCAGCAGCCGGTCCTTGTCGCCGAAATAGTGCGCGACCAGTCCAGGCGAGATGCCGGCGCGCGCGCCGATGCGGGCGAGGGTGGTGCCGACGTAGCCGAGCTCGGCGAGGGCGTCGATCGTGGTTTCGATCAGTTGCGCCCGCCGATCCCCCTCGGGCTCCGGCCGCAGTGACAGGGTAGGAGAGGTCCGCACGGCTCCACCTCATTTTCTGATTGAACGTTCAATCAAAGCGGGGTTAAAGTCAAGGGCCTTTGGCGAGGACGGCCGGCGGTCGGGAACGGCAGATCGGGGATGATTGCCGAACAGTTTTGATGGTTATTGCATATCGCAAGAGTATGAATTCTGTAGATCAAGTAATTGGAGGTGACAGGGTAGTGCAGGTGCGTTAAACAGCCGTTCAATACCGGCGCGAAGCCGGCCGGACCCAGGGAACCCCGGTCGAGAGAGGAGGAATGCGACGATGCGGATACGACACTTGGTAGCCGCAGCGTTCTGCGGCATTCTGGGCCTGCACGGCGTGGCACGGGCGGGCGATCCCGCTTCTTGCCGTACCATCCGCCTGTCCGACATCGGCTGGACCGACGTCACCGCGACCACCGCGCTGACCAGCCTCGTGCTCAAGGACCTCGGCTACCGGCCGCAGATCAGGCTGCTCTCGGTGCCGGTCACCTACCAGTCGATGAAGAACAAGGACATCGACGTCTTCCTCGGCAACTGGATGCCGTCGATGACCGCCGACCGCAAGCCGTTCGTGGACGACCATTCGGTCGAGGTCATCGCCCCCAACCTGACGGGCGCCAAATACACCCTCGCGGTCCCGACCACTCTCTACGACAATGGGCTGCACGACTTCTCCGACATCCACAAATTCGCGGCCCAACTACACCGCAAGCTCTACGGCATCGAACCGGGCAATGACGGCAACCGTCATGTGCTCGACATGATCAAGAAAAACATGTTCGACCTGGGCCGCTTCCAGCTGGTCGAATCGAGCGAGCAGGGAATGCTGTCCGAGGTCGAGCGCGCGATCCGGCAGCACAAGCCGATCGTGTTCCTCGGCTGGGAGCCGCACCCGATGAACGCGATGTTCAAGATGAGCTACCTGACCGGCGGCGACACCACCTTCGGCCCGAATTACGGCGGCGCCACCGTCTATACGAATGCGCGCGCGGGCTTCGTCGAGAAGTGCCCCAATGTCGGCCGCCTGCTGAACAACCTGCGCTTCTCGCTGGCGGGTGAGGACGCGATGATGTCGTCGATCATGCTCAAGCACGACAGCCCGCAAAAGGCGGTCGCCACCTGGCTCGCGGCCCACCAGGACGTGCCCAAAACTTGGCTCGCCGGGGTCACGACATTCGACGGCAAGCCCGGCCTGCCGGCCGTGCGCGCCAAGCTGACGAGCTGAGCACAGGGAGGGGAGGGATGGAGCAGTTCCAGAACTGGATGGTCGATCACAAGATCCCGCTCGGGGACTGGATCGCCAACCTGATCGACCTGATCAAGAACAACAGCTACAGCTTCTTCGACGCGCTGTCGAACACGATCCGCTTCTTCGTCAACGGCTTCACCGGCATTCTCGAATGGATCCCGGCGCCGATCCTGGTGTTGCTGATCGTGGCACTCGCCTACGCCCTGCGACGCTCGTGGGCGCTCGCGGTGTTCGTCGGCCTCGCCCTGCTGTTCATCATGAACCAGGGCTACTGGAACGAGACGATGGAGACGCTGTCGCTGGTGCTGTTCTCGGCCCTGACCGCGGCCGTGATCGGCGTGCCGCTCGGCATCGCCGCGGCGCACCGGCCGGTGCTCTATCAGACAATGCGCCCGGTGCTCGACCTGATGCAGACGCTGCCGACTTTCGTCTATCTGATCCCGACGCTGGTTTTGTTCGGGCTCGGCGTGGTGCCCGGACTGATCTCGACCGTCATCTTTGCCCTGCCGGCGCCGATCCGCCTTACCCATCTCGGTATCGTGTCGGTGCCGAAACCGCTGATCGAAGCCGGGGAGGCGTTCGGTGCCACGCGCCTGCAGCTCTTGCGCAAGGTCGAGCTGCCGAGTGCCAGGCCGACCATCCTCGCCGGGCTTACGCAGTGCATCATGCTCAGCCTCTCGATGGTGGTGATCGCGGCCCTGGTCGGCGCCGGCGGGCTCGGCGTGCCGGTGGTGCGCGCGCTCAACACGGTGCAGGTGGGGATGGGCTTCGAGGCCGGGTTCGCGATCGTGCTGCTTGCCGTCATCCTCGATCGCGTGACACGGCCGGCCGAGGGAGCCGCACGGTGACCGCCGCCGTCGAGTTCCGCGACGTCGACATCCTGTTCGGGCTGACGCGCCGTCGCGGTGGCGCCGCGATGGCGCGCGCGTTGGGGCTGCTCGACGCCGGCGAGGCGCGAGCGGAGATCCTGTCGCAAACCGGCGTCGTGGTCGGCGTTGCCGGGGCCAGCCTGACGGTCGAGCGCGGCCAGATCTGCGTGCTGATGGGCCTCTCCGGCTCCGGTAAATCGACGATGCTGCGCGCCGCCAACGGCCTCAACCGGGTCACCCGCGGCCAGGTGCTGGTAGCGGACGGCGAGGGCACGGTCGATGTCGCACGCTGCGAACCCGCGCGGCTGCGGCGGCTACGCATGGAGCGCGTCGCCATGGTGTTCCAGCAATTCGCGCTGCTGCCCTGGCGCACGGTGCGGGAGAATGTGGGCCTCGGGCTCGAGCTGCGCGGCATGGCACCGGCCGAGCGCCGGCGTGTCGTGGATGAGAAGCTGCACCTGGTCGGGCTCGAGCAATGGGCGGAGCGCTTTGCGCACGAGCTGTCGGGCGGGATGCAGCAGCGCGTCGGGCTGGCGCGCGCCTTCGCGACCGACGCCGATATCCTGCTGATGGACGAGCCGTTCTCCGCCCTCGACCCGCTGATCCGCACCAAGCTGCAGGACGAACTGCTGGCATTGCAGGAGACGGTCAGGAAGACGATCCTGTTCGTCAGCCACGACCTCGACGAGGCGCTGAAGCTCGGCAACCGCATCTGCATCCTGGAGGGGGGCCGCATCGTACAGACCGGCACGCCGGAGGACATCGTGCTGCGTCCGGCCGACGACTATGTCGTCGAGTTCGTGCAGCACATGAACCCGCTCACGGTGCTGAAGGGATCGAACGTGATGCGCGCCGCCGGCGAGCTTGCCTGGGAGGGCAGGAGCGCGTGGCTCGACGAGGAGCGGCGGTGTCAGGTGACGCTCGACGCCGCCGGGCGTCCGGTTGCGGGACGGGTGGACGGGGTCGCTTGCGCCGTGTCATCGCGCGACGGCCCGGCTGCGGGCGCGATGCCGGCGGGCATCGTCGCTGCTCCCGCCCTGCTGCCGCTGCGCGCGATCATCCAGCTTCGCCAGGCGAGCGGGCTGCCGGTGCTGCTGCTCGATCAGGGCCGCTTTTGCGGCGTGTGCAGCGAGGGCGACATCCTGCGTGCCCTCTCCGGCGTGGAGCGGCGGTCGGCCCCGGCGCCCGAACCGCTCGCGGTAACGGCTGCGTAGTGTCGCGCCTCAGCACGTCGTATGCATCGCCCCTCGGCGTCATTGCGAGCGAAGCGAAGCAATCCAGCAGCCTCGCCGGCGGCACCGCCTATGGATTGCTTCGGCTTCGTGCCTCGCAATGACGAGAAACTTCGGAATCGGGACGCGAGGGCCTGTCGTCAATTGAGCCGCTGACCAGGGCAATCGTTTGGATGATTGGAACGCGGCCAACTGCTGCTCTCCGCCCGCGCTTGCGGGGGGAGAGGTTGGGTGAAGGTGGGTGATGCGGTCAAAATCGCTGCACCGAGCCAGCCGGCAGGCCCACCTCTCCCCGACCCTCTCCCCCCGCAAGCGCGGGTGGAGAGGGAGAATGGCGCCACCCACGGATCATAGGCTTCGGGCGATTGCCCTGAACCGCTGGCCGGCGCCTATTTGGCGACAGGCCCTAGCGAAAGGAGACCATTCCGATGCACCGCTATGTTCCGCCTGGGCCACTCGGTTGCGGCGGCGCTCCGCTCGGCAACCTGTTCGCGCCGCTTGCGGACGAACAGGCCGCCGCGGCGCTCGATGCCGCGTGGGATGCCGGCATCCGGCATTTCGACACCGCGCCGTTCTATGGGTTTGGCCTCTCCGAGCGCCGTTTCGGCTCGGCTTTGCGCCACCACCCGCGGCAGGCGTTCACGCTTTCGACCAAGGTCGGACGGCTGCTCGTGCCAATCCGTGATCCCGCCCGCGAGCGCTTTGGCTTCGTCGATGGTCTGCCTTTCGCGGTGCAGTTCGACTATTCGGCCGACGGGGCGCGGCGCTCGATCGAGGACAGCCTCGAACGGCTCGGCCTCGACCGCATCGATATCGCCTATATCCATGATGTCGGCGAGGACACGCATGGACCGGTCTGGCGCGACCGCTTCGACGAGGCGATGGCCGGCGCTGCCGTCGCCTTGCGGCAGATGCGCGACGAGGGCGTGATCCGAGCCTGGGGGCTGGGCGTCAATCTCGTCGAGCCGTGCCTGCGCGCGCTGGACGCCGCCGATCCCGACCTGTTTCTGCTGGCCGGGCGCTACACGCTGCTGGACACGGGCGCTCTCGACACGCTGTTTCCGCAATGTGCGGCGCGCGGGGTGTCGGTGGTCGCGGGCGGCCCGTACAACTCCGGCCTGCTGGCGGGCGGCGGCACCTACAACTACGCGCCGGCCGCCGCCGATATGATCGCGCACCGAGACCGGCTGGCGGCGGTGTGCCGGCGGCATGGCGTCGATCTGCGGGCCGCGACACTGCAGTTCTGCGCCGCGCACCCGGTCGTCGCCGCCGTCATCCCGGGCGGCCGCAGCGCAGAGGAGGTGCGTCAGAACGCGGCGCTGATGACCGCGGTCATCCCGCCTGCACTGTGGGCCGAGCTGCGCGATCTCGGCCTCATCCCCGCCCACGCGCCCGTCTCGCGCCCGCCCGTCGCCCGCGCATGATCCGCATCGAGGTGCTGCGTCATTGTCCCGCAGCGATGGTGCGCCGCGCGCGCCTTTCGATCGCTTCATGGCGTGCCACGAGTTCCTGCGCCCGACGCACGACGGGGACATCGATCATCCGACCGTCGAAGCTAACGGCACCGAGGCCTTCGGCGGCGGCCTTGTGGTAGGCGGCGAGCATACGCCGCGCCCGTTCGACCTCTGCGGGTTCGGGCCGGAACTCCTCGTTCAGCACGGCGATCTGGCTGGGATGGACGACCGACGCTCCGCAGAACCCAAGATCACGGGAGCGGCGGATCGTCGCGCGAAACGCATCGAGGTCGGCGAAATCGGCAACCGTCCCGAGAAAGCCGAGTGGCAGAATACCGGCGGCGCGTGCAGCGAAGATCGCCCGCTGGTTGGGAAACAGCAACCCCTCTGCTTCGGGCACCATGCCGACGGCGAGTGCGAGATCCTCGGCCCCGACCGTGATCGCGACCAGGCGTCGATGCGCACGCGCGATCTCCTCGGCGCGAAAGATGCTGCCCGGCGTCTCCAGCATCGCAACCAGCCGGGTATGGCCCGGCGACAGGTGGCGCTCCGCCTCAAGCTCATCGACAATTTCCGCAATCAACCGCAAATGATCCGCGCTCTCGATCTTGGGCAGCACCAGGGCGGAAACGCCCTGCCCGATCACGGCTTCGAGGTCTCGAACCAACAGGCGCCAAGGCCGGTTGACACGCACCAACACGTCTGCCCCACCCGCCCCGACCTCTTTTGCCGCCTCGATAACGATCTCTCGTGCTTGCTGCTTGCTGCCGGGCGGAATGGAATCCTCAAGATCGAGAATGATTGCATCGGCGCCGCGTTGCGCCGCCTTGGCGACGAACCGCTCGACGATCACGGGCACAAAAAGCATGGATCGCCACACGGGCAGTTCTTGGAGCATGAACGACCCTCCTAATGCCCAGCCGGCGGCGCCGGCGGCAGCGCGTCGAGGAAGTAGGGCACGCGCTTCAGCGCGTCGGCACGCGCCGCCGGGTTGGTGCCGGCATGGGCAACGCCCTTGCCGCCGACGCTGAATGCAAGTCCGGCCAGGGTGCGGACCGGTCGGTTGGGCACGTCGAAATCGTGATAGGCGCCGGGATACGCAACGAGCGTGATCTGTCCGGGGTAGCGCGCGGCCAGCGCCCGGCAGGCGTCGGGCGGCACCCAGTCGTCGCTGGCGCCGAGCAGCATCAGCAGCGGCGCCGCCGGCCGCCAGTCGGCCTGCGCGAGCGATGCGCGGCAGCCGGGATAGAACGCGACCAGTCCGCGCAGCAGCCCCGCCGGCAGGTCAGGGGCCGCCCGTCCGGCCGCCAGCACCGTGCTGCCGCCGTTCGACCAGCCCAGCAGCGCCACCCCGCCGGGGGGTGCGAAGCGCTGCACCGCCAGCCACCGCGCGGCGGCGAGCGCGTCCTGCCGCCTCAGGCCTCGCGGCGTCACGCTCCGCGGCTTGACCCGACACTGCGACCCGAGCCCGCGCGAGCCGAAGCTGTCGGGCAGCAGCACGGCATGGCCCTGCGATGCGAGCAGCCGCGCCCAGGTGAGATCGCGGGACGGATAGGGGCCGCCGCAGCCGTGCAGTGCCACCACCGCCGGCGCCCGCGCCGGTCCGGTCGGCAGCACCAGCTCGGCCTTGAGCGCAATGCCGCCGGGGCCGGGGATCGCGACCGTCTCGGCACGCGCGGTGCAGGCGACCGACAGGCAGGCGAGCAGGATCGTGAGGCGCATCCCACACGATACCCCGCGCGGCGGCGCTTGGCATCCGAGCCGCGCCCGACCTATTGGGAACCACAGCCCGCGCCAGGAGAACCCGATGACGGTCGGCCGATTTCCCCAGACCCGGATGCGCCGCAACCGGCGCGACGCCTGGACCCGGCGGCTGGTCGCCGAGACGCGGCTCTCGGCCGACGACCTGATCTGGCCGATCTTCGTCATCGACGGCCTCGACCGCAGCACCGACATCGGCGCCATGCCGGGCGTGCAGCGGGTCAGCATCGACCGGCTGCCCGGCCATGTCGAACCGGCCGTCCGCCTCCGCATCCCCGCGATCGCCCTGTTCCCCGCGACGCCGGCCGAGAGGAAGGATTCCGACGGCAGCGAGGCGACCAATCCGGAAAACCTGGTGTGCCGGGCCGCCCGGCTGCTCAAGCGCGAGTTCCCCGAACTCGGCCTGATCGCCGACGTCGCTCTCGACCCCTATACCGATCACGGCCATGACGGGGTAATCCGCGACGGATACGTTGCCAATGACGAGAGCCTCGAGGTGCTGACCCGCCAGGCCGTGACCCAGGCGCGGGCGGGGTTCGATGTGGTGGCGCCCTCCGACATGATGGACGGGCGCGTGGGTGCGATCCGGGCGGCGCTGGATGCCGAAGGGCTGATACACACCCGGATCATGTCGTACGCGGCGAAATACGCCTCCGCGTTCTACGGCCCGTTCCGCGACGCGCTCGGCTCCGGTGCGGCGCTGAAGGGCGACAAGAAGACCTATCAGATGGACCCCGCCAATTCCGACGAGGCCTTGCGCGAAGTCGCACTCGATCTCGACGAGGGGGCGGATATGGTGATGGTCAAGCCGGGGATGCCGTATCTCGACATCCTCCGCCGCGTGCACGAGCGGTTCGGGGTGCCGACCTTCGCCTATCAGGTGTCGGGCGAGTATTCGATGCTGATGGCGGCGATCGAGCGCGGCTGGCTCGATCGCGAGCGCGCGGTGATCGAGAGCCTGCTCGCGTTCAAGCGGGCCGGGGCGGCGGGGGTCCTAAGCTATTTTGCCGTTGAGGCGGCACGGCTGCTGGCGCAATAGGCTGCGGCCCGAACACTCTGTTCGACAGATTGTCCAAGAAGCGGAACACGGCCGGGGTGTTGTAGCCGGCCAGAAAGGCCAGCACCGAAAGCCCAAGCTTATCGGTGTCGTTCGGCGACAGGACCCCCGCGAAAAGGCCGATCACCCCGCCAAAGGCGATCCCGAGGAGAAGGTTGTACTTGATTAGTCCCCGATCCGTATAAGAGAGGCGAGATTCGTCCGCATGGCGGCGCAACATCAGCATCGTCGCGCACGCTGCGCCTATGAAGGCATACAGGACCGGCAGGATATACGCGGTCAAGCAGGCGAGAACTGATTTTGCCACCCGTTGAGAGTCGAAAAGAGATGTCAGCAGGACAGGACAGCCGTGTTTCGATCCAGGATAATTGAAGCTGGCGTTGAACATGTCGGCCATTGGTTGGCAAAACCTGTCGCTCATTCCCTTCCCTTTGTCGGCGACGATTCCTTCGCGCCAACCGATCACCCAGCTCATGGGAGGGTACGAGATCCAGATATTGTCCCACGACTTTAGGCGGAGGTCTTCGGTTAGGAAGGCCAACAGCGCCCAATCCGTCGCGCGACACTTAACTGCCCGATCCCAGTCCGCCTTGAGCGTTGCCACCGACGGAGGTGGATAGAGCCGCACGGGTACAACCGGGGCGCCAAAATCCGCCAGGCAAGGGTGACTGTCGTCCTGGAATTGCGGGTGCGAGTCAAATTTCTGGGACGCGTCCGTGGCAGCGGCTTCCAGGAAGCTCAATTGAGCTTGATCGGAAAGTTTTGTGTCTTGTATCAGTGTTTCGAGCGTCGCCTCTTCTTGAGGGACGATTAGGCGTCCGACGGTCGCGTGGGCAGACAACGCTACCGTAACGATTGTAACGACAACCGTTAAGCGTTCAAGCCTCTGAACCGATTGAGCAAGCCACTGCGCGCTCCTGGAGAATCGCAGGTCGATCGTAGGGTAAGGGGACTGGATCATGATCGGGGTCCCCCACATGAACTTCCCCAAGCGCCGCCGACGGTTTATAGAGGCCCAACCAGCCCTGGTAGTAATGTATTCCCGAGTGATCGCTATTGTCTCGACCGTTGCGGGACGTGCAACCTCAGCGAGGAAGTCCCTGCTAGAGCAGAAATGCAACGTCTTTTTCCGCAAGAGTGCGGCGCGCGATGTCGTCCGATGCTCTGGTCTCGATTCTAGGTCAGTTCGGAAAGAAATTCCGGATACGTGCTAACCCACAAAGCGTTCTTGTCGTGATCGCTGAGCGGGAAGCGGTCCCGGAGACGAGAGTCCGCTTGACGCTGTAGATGATCCAGAAGAATGGAAATGTGGCTTAGAATGCGGTTCACATCAGCAATTTCCAACTTGGCCCTCTGCGTTCCGCCCCCTTCTTCCATGAGATCACCCCCATCCCGGGTGGCACCAATGCAGTCGCTGCATGATCATCAGAGCATCGCCTCGCGACATTTAGGGGCGCGATGCCCAACCCAAGGTAGTTACCGATTAGGAATGATGTCAGAAGTAAGTTTTGAATGCGACAGCAGAATGAACACAATCGCGTGATTCTTTCAACGTGCCGCCGCTGAGGACGGAATTGCGATTTGCTGTGGCGCGAAGCGGCCGGTCGTGGCGTCGCTGTGGCACGCATCGCAGGCGGAGCTGCGATAGACGGGTTTGGAGCGGAACACCGCCGCCGGGATGCCGCGGTGCATCCGCCGCCAGCCCGGCGTGTCGGTCAGCCGCAGCGAGCCATTGGCCGCCGGCGTGCGCATCAGGTGCGCCGGATACGTATCCCAGTGCCCGGCCGAGTTGGCGTCGAGATAGGCGCGGATGTGCGCGACCTGCTCGGCCGAGAGCGTCGCGTCGTCACCGAAATGATGTTGCAGGTTGCTGAGTACGGCGTTCCAGGTCGAGGCCAGCGCGAGGCTCGGCGAATAGGCGATGTGGCAGGCGCCGCATTGATCGGAATACATCGCATCGAGGCTCACCGGCGGCACGCCCCGCCCCGGCAGCGCCGCAAGTGCTGCAACACCCGCGCCGCCCGCGATCCCGACCCCGAGCACGATCGCGGCCGCTGCCGCCGGATGCGCTCGCGCCGGCCGCACCACCTCCGCCGCCGGGTGCAGCTTCTTCCGCCCGGTGATCATGGCCCGCAGCAGGCTCTCCCGCCCGCGCCAGCTTTCGTAGGCGACACCCAGCACGTGCGCACCCACCATGCACAGCACCACGATGCCGAAGAAATTGTGCAGGTCTGTACGCCTGCCACCCAACCGTGAAGCTCGTGAACGCACGCAGCGGCCCCTGCTTGAACACGCCGCCCAGCGTCACTGTCCCGGTCAGAACGATCAGCACCAGCACGCCCAGCAGGGCGAACACCATCAGCGCGCCGAGCGGGTTGTGGCCCAAATGACGCTCATGCGCCGGCCGGTGCAGCCCGCGTACCTGGGCGAGCACCCTCGCCGGCTCAGGGGCGAAGCGCGTGAACCGCGCGTAGGTGCCGCCCAGCGCGCCCCAGGCGAAGCGGAACAGCAGCAGCACCGCGATCGTCGTGCCGGCCACCAGGTGCCAGGCAAGCGTGGGCATGTCGAGCAGGAACCCGGTGACCGCCGAGACCGCAAGTGCCGCGACCAGCAGCCAGTGGAAGATCCGCACCGCCGGATCCCAGACCCCGATCGTGCTGTCCGGCGCCGGCCGCTCGCCCATCACCGCGCGCCGCATCGCGCCCGCGAGGTCGCCGCTCGTCAGATCACGCCCTTGTCCCGCAACGCGGCCAATGCCGCGGCATCGAGGCCAAGCCGCTCGCCCAGCACCGCCTCGGTGTGCTCGCCCAGGAGCGGGGGCGGGATGCGGTAATCGGCCGGCGTCTCCGACAGGCGCACCGGGTTGGCGATCACCTTCACGCTGCCGCCCGCCTGGTGCGGCATCTCGACCACCGCGCCGCGCGCCTGCACCTGCGGATCGGCGAATACCTGCGACAGCCGGTTGATCGGGCCGCAGCCGATCTTCTCCGCGGTCAGCCGCTCCAGCCACCACGCGGTCGGATGCGCGCGCAGCACCGGGCCGAGCGTGTCGGTGACCAGCGCGCGGTGGCTCACCCGTGCGGCATTGGTGGCGAAGCGCGCATCGTCGAGCAGCGCCTCCTGCCCGAAGGCACGGCAGAACCGCACGAAGGTCGGATCGTTGCCGATCGAGAGCACCATGTGCCCATCCGCCGTCGCGAACTCCTGATACGGCACGATGTTGGGATGCTGGTTGCCCAGCCGCGGCGGGTCCTCGCCGGTCGCGAGATAGTTCATGCCCTGGTTCGCCAGCCACGCGACATGCGCGTCCAGCATCCCGATATCGACCTGCTGGCCCTGGCCGGTTGCTTCGCGGTGGCGGAGTGCCGCGAGGATGCCGATGCAGCCATAGAGGCCCGCGAACACGTCGCTGATCGGCACGCCCACCTTCTGCGGCGCCCCGTCCGGCTCGCCGGTCAGGCTCATGATGCCGCCCATCGCCTGGACCAGGCTGTCGTAGCCCGGCCGCTCGGCATACGGCCCGGTCTGTCCGAAGCCGGTGATCGAGCAGTAGATCAGGCGCGGGAATGCGGCATGAAGCTGCTCGTAGCCAAGCCCGTACCGGCCGAGCGAACCGACCTTGAAGTTCTCCACCAGAATGTCGCTCTGTGCGATCAGGCGGCGGGCGATCGCCTGGCCTTCAGGCTGGGCTATGTCGAGCGTGACCGAACGCTTGTTGCGGTTGACGCCGACGAAATAGGCGCTCTCGGTGGTGCCGGGCATGGTCGGCGGCGCGAAGCCGCGCGTGTCGTCGCCGCTACCGGGGCGCTCGATCTTGATGATGTCGGCGCCGAGATCGCCCAGCATTTGCACGCAGGTCGGCCCGGCGAGGACGCGGGTGAGATCGAAGACCACGAGCCCGCGAAGCGGTCCGGTCGGCTCGGTCATGCGCGATGCTCCGGCGGTGATGGTCCGCCCGGATTATCCGCGAGGAGCGGTCGCGCGCAACCTAAGCGGTCGGGCCTCGCCGCCGGATCAGCCGAAGAGCCGCCAGCCCGATGCCCAGGAATCCCAGGGCAGCCGGCTCGGGGACGGCGGTGGTGGTGCCGGTCAACGAAAACACGGCATTGAACGGCCCCTGCCCGGTGATGTCGCTGCCGATGCGTGACCAATCCGGCGCGATCCCACCGGGGCCATCGTTGCGTATCCAGCTTTGCAGGTCAGCCGCGAACGGTGTGCCCGGCGGAAGGATCGGCTTCGCCGCCGAGAGCCAGAGGAAGTCGCCGGCATTTCCCAGGCCGACCTCGGGCCGGAAGAAGACGTGATCCACCCCGAGCGTGAAGGGCGTGTTGAAGGTGACGTTGAATTGCACCTCCTCACCGGTCACCGCACCCTCGCCGCCCGTGAACTGGTTGGGCAGCGGATTGATGCCGTTGACGACCGAGTTGGCGGCGGTGAAGTGCGGGTTAAGCACTTTCGTCGTGAAACTGAGCTCACCAAGCGCGCTGTTCGCGGTCGCGAAGGCGTTGTCGGACGGTGAATTCATCCGCGTCAGTACCCGGCCATCCGGCGGATTGGTCGAATCGATCGGAAACACGTGATAGAGTTCGACGTCGACATTGTTGACATTGGCAGGCGTCGCGCCGCCGACGAGCAGGCCGGTGAAGGTGGCGCTGTTGATGACGGTCGGGGCGGTGGTCACGAAATCGTCCGCGGTCTCCGTCTCAAGCTTGCCGGGACTCGCGGGGCGCGAGAGTGTGGCGATCAGCCCGTCCGGATTGCCGGTGCTGAAGAAGAACGGATCGGCCTGCGCCGGCGTGGCGAGCCAGCAGCCTGCACCGCTCATGAGAAGATAGCCGAGGACTCGCGCGTGCATTGCATAACCCTCCCTGGCTTAACTTAATTGGTTATTACCGCGCAATAGTCTATCGCAATAGTTTGTCCGGAGTCACGATCGGCCATCCAGATCACAGGGTTGTGACGCAATCGCTACGATACGGACCCGTCGATCAGACAGCGGTGCCCCAGAGATCGTGCGCCAGTTCCACCACCAGCTCGAGCTTCTGCCGCTGCATCTCGGGCGTGATCCGGTTGCCGTGGTGGGTGCTGGCAAAGCCGCATTGCGGGCTGACGCAAAGCTGATCCACGGGCGCGAACGCCGCTGCCTCCGCCACCCGCCGCTTCAGCACATCCTTGCTCTCCAGCTCCGGCATCTTGGTGCTGACCAGGCCGAGCACCAGCTTCTTGTTGGGCGGCAGATAGCGCAGCGGCTCGAAGTTGCCGGCGCGGTCGGTGTCGTATTCGACGAAGAAGCCATCGACGCCGATCTGGTTGAACACGGTCTCGGCCACCGGATCATAGCCGCCCTCGGCCATCCACATGCTCTGAAAATTGCCGCGGCACGTGTGCAGCGTGACCGCAAGGCCCGGCGGGCGGGCGGCGACGATCTCGTCCACCACCTCGGCGTATCGGGTCACGAGCTGCATCGGGTCCTCGCCGCCGGCCCGGACCTGCTCCTGGATCGACGCATCGCACAGGCAGGCGAACGACACGTCGTCGAGCTGCAAATAGGTCAAGCCGGCTTCGGCCAGGGCCGCGATCTCCGCCTGATACGCGGCGATGACGTCCGCCCAGAATGCCTCGATGTCGGGATACGCGGCATCATCGATCGCGGCGCGGCCGCCGCGCAGATGCAGCCAGGTCGGGGAGGGAATGCAGACCTTCGGCGTCCGCCTGGTCGCCGAGCGCAGGAACGCGAAGTCCCGCACCATGATCGGCGGCCCGTGGCGCACCTTGTCCCGCACCGCGAGCATGGAATGGGTCTGCCCGGTCTCGCCGTGCGCGCCGCGAAAGCCGATCGCGTAATCGCCTTGCGTCGCCTCGATGCCATCGAGTGCCGTCAAGAAATCGGTGTGCCACATGGCGCGGCGGAACTCGCCGTCGGTGATGCCGTGCAATCCGACCTGTTCCTGCATGTGGATCGCGTCACGGATGCAGCGGTCCTCGATTTCGCGTAGGCGCGCGGGCGTGATCTGGCCCGCTGCGGCATCGGCGCGGGCCTGCGCGAGCTCCGGCGGGCGCAGCAGGCTGCCGACATGGTCGGCGCGGAACGGCGGCGTCGTGGTCATGCCTTCTCCCCCTCGGTTGCGGCGGTGCGCAGTTCGGTGCCCGCCAGACGCTCGGAAAACTTTGCCATCGCGGTGTGGTCCTGTGCGCCCCCGAGTGTCGCCGCGGCCGCCATCCAGAGTTCGCGGCAGAGGGAAGCGAACGGCGCGGGTGTGGCACTCGCGTGTGCGATATCGAGCGCGATGCCGAGATCCTTCGCCATCAGATCGAGGCCGAAGCCCGACGCGAAGCGGCGGGAGAGCACGTGCTGCGCGAACTTCCTCTGCGTGCTGTTGTTCATCCCCGAGGAGACGTTCAGCACTTCGACCATCATGGCCGGATCGAGGCCCCATTTTTGCCCGATCAGCAGCGCCTCGATGCCGATCAGAAAGCCGCCGGCGGAGACGAGGTTGTTCAGCGCCTTCATCGCCTGCCCCGAGCCGATCGGCCCGGTGCGCAGCAGCCGCGATCCCATTGCTTCCAACAGCGGCGTCGCGCGCGCCACATCGGCATCCGCGCCGCCCACCATGATCGCGAGCTGGCCTGTCTCCGCCCGCGCGACCCCGCCCGAGACCGGCGCGTCAATCAGGGCACAGCCCGCCTGTGCCGCGCGCTCGGCGAG
The DNA here is from genome assembly GCA_963754235.1 of uncultured Alphaproteobacteria bacterium. Lineage (GTDB taxonomy): Bacteria > Pseudomonadota > Alphaproteobacteria > Acetobacterales > Acetobacteraceae > DATAYA01. The sequence continues at coordinate 97,065 of CAVWFK010000018.1, forward strand.
GTCGCGCGTGATTGCAGGCACGCCGGAGGTCATCTCGATCAGCAGCGTCCCCGGTGGCAAGGCGGGCAGCACGCGGTCCATCACCTCGGCCACGATCGCGCTGGTGGGGAGGATGGTGATGATCGCCTCGCTCTCGCCCGCCAGCGAGTCGAGGGATGCGGCCGAGCCACCCACCTCGCGCGCGAACGCGGAGGCGCGCTCGGGCCGGCTGTCGTGCACGCGCACTTCGTGGCCGGCGCGCAGCAGAGAGGCGGCCATCGGCCAGCCCATGTTGCCGATGCCGATGACGCCCACGCGCATCCGCGGCTAGCCTGCGGCCTTGGCGTCGGCTTCCTTGAACACCTCGGCGGCGGTCTTGAAGGCATCGAGGCCCGCGGGGATGCCGCAATAGATGCAGGCCTGCAAAAGGATTTCCTTGATCTCCTCGCGCGTGACGCCGTTGGTGAGCGCGCCCCGCAAATGCAGCCGCAGCTCGTTCGGGCGATTGAGGGCGGTCAGCATCGCGAGGTTCAACATGCTGCGCTGCTTGCGGGCGAGGCCCGGACGGGTCCAGATCTCGCCCCAGCAATACTCGGTGGTGATCTTCTGGAACGCGCGCATGAAATCGTCCGCACGCGCGAGCAATTCGGCCACGTAATCGGCCCCCAGCACCTCGCGCCGCACCGCGAGGCCACGGGCGAACAGCTCGCTTGCGTATTCCGGATGCTCGGCCATGACGCCCTCCCCTTTCCTGGCGAGCGGGAAGGCTAGAGACTGCGACCGATACCGGCAAGCTACGGGGGATGCGATGACCACGCCGCTCTATGAGATCCTGGCGCTGCGCTACGCCACGGTGCAGGAGCGCCGGCAAGGCGAGAACCTGATCTTCCCCGACGACCACGCGGCGGTGATGCCGATCGACTACTATTTGTGGGCGATCCGCGGCGAGGGCCGGACGATCGTGGTCGATACCGGCTTTGGCGACGCCGCCGCCGCGAAGCGCGGGCGGACCTTGCTGCGTCACCCGCTCGCCGCGTTGCGGGAGGCCGGCATCGACCCGGCTACGGTCGCCGACGTGGTGATCAGCCACCTGCACTGGGATCATGCCGGCAACCTCGATGCCTTCCCGAAAGCCATGTTCCATTTGCAGGACAGCGAGATGGCGTTCTCGACCGGGCGCTGCATGTGCCACGGGCTGTTCCGCCGGCCGATGGATGTGGAGGACGTGGTGGCCACGGTGCGCCACGTCTATGCCGAGCGGGTGCGGTTTCACGACGGTACCGCCGAGATCGCTCCCGGGATCACGCTGCATCTGGCGGCGGGGCATTCGGGCGGGTTGCAGATCGTGCGGGTGCCGACCGCGCGCGGCTGGGTGGTGGTGGCGAGCGATGCCGCGCATTTCTACGCCAATATCCGCGACCGCAATCCGTTCCCGCTGGTGGTGGACGTGCGCGGGATGCTCGCCGGCTGGCTGCTGTGCGAGGAGCTGGCCGACGGGCCGGATCATATAATTCCGGGGCATGACCCGGAGGTGCTGCGGCGGTTTCCGGCGGCGCCGGGGCTTGCCGATACGGTGCGGGTCGATTTGGCACCGGAACGCTAGGAACTGCTCCTCTCCGCCCGCGCTTGCGGGGGGAGAGGCTGGGTGAGGTGGGTGATGCGGCCAATACCGGTGCACCGAGCCAGCCGGCAGGCCCACCTCTCCCCGACCCTCTCCCCCCGCAAGCGCGGGCGGAGAGGGAGAATGGCGGTCGTCGCCGGTCAGGGCTCTACCTCAGAACAGGAGTTGGCGATCCCACCACCGGGTGGGGAAAGCGGCGCCTCAGAACAGGGCTGGGGCCGGCGTGGGTGGGTGGCACTCCGTGGCCAGTCCATCCCGAACCGCCATGGTCCGCCACCGGCGAGGTGAGATGGTGCCGGCTGGTCGGAGGGTCGCGCCGCTGCCTCCTCCGGCCGGCCCGGCTGCTGCACCTCCTCGTGGCTTGTCACGGCGGGGTCCGGCTCGGCCGCGGGCTCACCGCTATCGGGCGCCGCGTCGGCATCGGGGGAATCATCGGCGGCCGGCTCGGCGGCCGGCTCGGCGGGCGGCTCGGCGGGCTGCTCCGGCGGGCACGGCTCCTCCGGCTGTTCGTCGCCCCGCTCTTCATCGCCCGGCAGCGGCAGGATCAGTCCGTCCGCCCACTTCACCTGCTGTTTCGGTCGCCCGTAGCGGCGGTCGAGCAGCCCCATCGCCGCCGCGACGCGCGCCCGGGCCGGCACTTTGCGGTCCCGCACGATCTCCATCAGCGTCATCACCAGTTCCGGGGCCAGCGCCTCGATCAGGTCGCGCGCCTGCTGCACCGCCCGCGGCCGCCCGCCAGGGTTGCCGCTGGCGCCGGCCACGAATCGCCCGTCCTCGTTTCTCATGTGTCGATCCCGTTGCTCGCACCGCTGCGTCGAGACCCTTGCCGTCGAGCGCGGGAGCGGCGCTGTCGTAGACACGGTTTCTAACATCTGCGCTGCCAGATGTCAAGGCCACTGTCTGGCGGCCGCGAAAAGCTCTTTTGTGAGCCATTTGTGCCGATTACGATGACAGTTCGCGCGGGAGCACGCTTCATGACCGATATCGGCCTGTTCGAGGCGATGTATTCGGCTCGCGCCCTGCGGCGATTGAAGCCCGATCCCGTACCGGAAGAGCTGATCACACAAATTCTGGATGCGGCGATCCGCGCCCCGTCAGCCGGAAACGCACAGAACTGGGCCTTCGTGGTGGTGCGCGACGCTCGCCTGCGAGCTGGGCTGGGGAGCATCTATCGGGAGGCCTCCAACATCGCTGCCGCCTTCTACGAGGCGCGCGGCCGTCCGGCCCATATGAGCGAAGAGCAATGGCGGCGAATGATGTCGTCGGGCGCCTATCTGTGGGAGCATGTGGGGGACGCGCCGGTGCTGCTGATCCCATGTCTGGTGCAGCGCGACGTGCCGCCGATCGAGGCGCTCGCGCCCGCGATGCAGGGCACCTATCAGGACGAGATCGCCTATCTGGACCGAATCCGCGGCGCCAGCATCTATCCCGCCGTGCAGAACATCATCCTCGCCTGCCGCGCGCTGGGGTTGGGCACCGTCATCACCACCAACCACCTTCGCTGCGAGGACAAGGTGAAATCGCTGCTGGGGCTGCCGGCGAACGCGGAGACCTTCGCGCTGATGCCGATTGGCTATCCGCTCGGCAAATTCGGGCCCTTGGCGCGGCGCCCGTTGCACGAGGTGGCCTATGCCGATCGTTGGGCAACGCCATGGCCGGAGGCGCCGGTTGCAGGCTGAATAGGGTGCGGAGAATGGAGGCTCAAGACCTCGCCAGGATGATCGCGCAAGGGCGCGGTGCTGAGACAGCGGACCTCGTCATCAAGGGTGCTCGGCTGCTCGATCTCGTCACCGGAGCCCTCGCCCGGACCGACATCGCGATCTGTGGCGACCGCATCGTCGGCAGCTACGGCGAGTACCGCGGGACGCGCGAGATCGACGCGCGCAACCTGATCGCGGTGCCCGGCTTCATCGATACGCACTGCCATTTGGAATCCTCGCTCCTCACCCCGGACGAGTTCGACCGCTGCGTGCTGATGCACGGCACGACCACGGTGATCTGCGATCCGCATGAGATCGCGAACGTCCTCGGCGCCGAGGGCATCCGCTACGTCCTGGAGAGCGCCGCACACACGGCGCTGGACCTGCGCGTGCAGTTGTCGAGTTGCGTGCCGGCGACGCATCTGGAGACCGCGGGCGCTCGGCTCGACGCCGCCGACCTCGCCCCCTTCATCGGGCACGAGAAGGTCATCGGGCTGGCCGAGTTCATGAACGTGCCCGGCGTGCTGCGGGGCGATCCCGGCTGCCTGGAGAAGTTGCTGCTGTTCCAGAATGGCCACATCGACGGGCACGCGCCGCTGCTGCGCGGCCTCGACCTCAACGGCTATCTGGCCGCCGGCATCCGCACCGACCACGAAACGACGACCGCGGCCGAGGCGCGCGAGAAGCTGGCCAAAGGCATGACCGTACTGATCCGGGAGGGTTCGGTCTGCAAGGACCTCAATGCACTGGTCGAGATCATCTCGGTCGAGGCCTCGCCCTGGCTTGCCTTCTGCACCGACGACCGCAACCCGCTCGACATCGCCGAACAAGGCCATCTCGACTTCATGATCCGCACGGCGATTGCACGCGGCGCGCCGCCGCTTGCGGTCTATCGGGCGGCCACGATCTCGGGCGCCCGCGCCTTCGGCCTCAGGGACCGCGGCATGGTGGCACCCGGGCGGCGCGCCGATCTGGTGCTGATCGACGACCTCGCGGCCTGCGGGGTGCGGGCGGTGATCTCGGCGGGGCGGCTCGTGAATGAGGCCCTGTTCGCCTCGCGGGGCCGTCGGGTGGCCCCGATCGGCCTCGCTTCGATGCGGGCGCGCCCCGTGACCGCCGCGCACTTCCGCGCGGCAGGACCCGGTCCTGCAACGCCGGTGATCGGCGTCGTGCCGCGCAAGATCATCACCCTGCACCTGACGTTGGACCTGCCCTACCGCGACGGGGCGCGCCACATCGACCTCGACCAGGACGTGGTCAAGGTCGCGGTGGTGGAGCGGCACGGGGTCAACGGCAATATCGGCGTCGGCTTCGTTCGCGGCTTCACCCTGAGGCGCGGCGCCATCGCGTCCTCGGTCGGGCACGACAGCCACAACATCACCGTGGTCGGCGCGAACGATGCCGATATGGCGCTGGGCGTGAACCGGCTCGGCGAGATCGGCGGCGGCTTCGTCGTCGCCGAGGGCGGCCGCGTGCTGGCGGAACTGGCGCTGCCCGTGGCCGGGCTGATGAGCCTGCGGCCGTTCGAGGAGGTGCGCGCCGCGCTGGGGCCGCTGCGCGCGGCGGCCCGGGACGCGCTTGGCGTGGGCCTGCCCGAGCCGTTCCTTCAGGTCGCGTTCCTGCCGCTGCCGGTGGTGCCGCACCTGAAAATTACCGATCGCGGCATGGTCGACGTGGATCGCTTCGTGCTGCTGGAGGGGTAATCTCGCGCCTCCGGGCCTGGGGCATGACGGGAAAGGCGCCTCTTTCAGCCGGGCCCCTGCCCGCCAAAGGCCCTGATCCGCAGGCCGGACGTTGCTCCGGCGGCTATCCGCGCTCGCCAGCCGGCGCGCGTCGCCGGGCGGTCGTTGGCGTGGCTGCAGCGCGGCTTCACCAGGAGCGCAGAGTGCCCCTCTGCGGACCACTGACCGATGTGGCGGTCGCGCGCTCTGCGACAACCCACCACCACCGGATATGCCGCATTCCCCCCGCTGCAAGTCTGCGCGTTGACATACTGCATCAGGCCCGGACAGATGAGCATGCCTTGTGAGCGCGGCCTCCCGTAAACCGCTTCACGTCGATTTCGCCCGCCCGCTGCCGCATGATGTACCCGTCATGCCATGCCTGCATGCGCAGCAACGTATCCATGTTGATGCCGAAAGCCTTCTCGATCCGAAGCGCCATTTCGGGCGACAGGGCGGCGTTGCCGTTCACGAGATCGGACAGGGTGGCGCGGCGCACGCCCAGCACCTCGGCGGCGCGGGCCACGGACAGGCCCAGTTCGTTCAGGATCTCCTCGCGGATGAATTCGCCGGGCGACGACGGCTTCATGCCGATTTTTACAGGTGCGTCGTCCATCAGTGATAGTCCTCCAGATTGAGGTTGCAGAGTTCTCCGGCATCGAGGGTGAAGGTGATCCGCCAATTGCCGGACACTGACACGCTCCACGTTCCGGCGCGGTCGCCGGCAAGCTGGTGGATGCGCCAGCCGGGCGGACCCTGCACCCCGTCCATGTCCTGGGCCGCAATCAGGACGGTCAGGATGCGGCGCACCCGGTTCGTGAGATCGGGCCGGATCTCCCGGTCGTCGTCATGCTCTACGAAGCGTTTCAGGCCCTTGTGGCGGATATTCCGCACCCTCACGTCTCTGGAGTACGGTAACGCCGTACGAATTGCAAGCCCTTTTGTCGCGGTGCTGCGATGACAACTGGTGCTGAACGGTACAGCAGGCTCGCTCTACTGGGCACGCCAGACACTCCGCGTAATGCGTGATCAGGGGCGCCGCAGCGGCCGGGGGGCGGTCCTGGGCCTCGCCGCGTCGAAGCCGGTCGCGCCGGTGCGCGACGCAGGGCGGCGCCCCGCATGCCACCCACCACGTCAAAGTCGTTGGTTCCGTCGGGCACTTGGATCGGGCAGGTATAGGCGACGGCGGGATCCACGCCGATCAGCAGCGCTGCGTGATAGGTCGTGTGCCCCAGACGACGCGCTTTTGCGAGATGCCGGCCAAAGCGATGGCAGCTCGTCCGTTGCAAGACCATTGATGTCGAGGTACCGGCGCGTGCGGAACTGGTGTTCGAGCTGGAGGTCGACTTAACCAAGGAAGCCTTTGAAGGGCCGCTCGGAGAGTTCACCCGCTATTACACGCCCGGTTCAAAAAAGCCGATCGCACTCGTCAAGGCGATTACGCATCGCAATGATGCTTATTTCCAGGCGCTCCTCACCGGGGTGCCGCCGACTGAAAATCATATCCTTAAGCAGTTGCCCTACGAGGCGTCATACTTCGCCATGCCGAAGGCGCAGCATCCAACGCTCGCCAGCGTCGCACTTCCAGCCTCTGGCGGGGTTGCATTCTATATCGGCATAGCGATGAAGCAGCGTCATGCGGGAGAGGCGCGCCACGCTATCCTGACGGCGATCGCAAGCTCTCAGCGTCCCAAGTTGGCGGTCGTGGTCGATCCCGATATCGATGTTCGCAATCCGGACCAGGTTGAATGGGCAATCGCATTCCGCAGCCAGCCAGCCCGCGACGTCATCATCATTGACGATGTACCGGGAGGCACCCTTGATCCGTCCATCGACGGGTCGATCCCGCTGAACAGGCGAGTGGGATCCGCGATGGGCATTGATGCGACATTTCCGTTCGGCGCGGACGAACAGAAAGCCCCCGACGTCCCTGCTGGCGAGGCATGTGGCCCCGCGGTCGCCGAGCACGGCCACGAGTTCTTCAAAGTTGCGGATGTGCCCGGCTGGCAGGACTATGACTTTCCCGAGTTGCGGAAGCTTCGCCATTAGGCTTTACCGGGGCGGCCGCCCTCTATCGGCCGCCTGTTGGCAGTCCAGAGCTTGGCTGGCTCAACGAGCCGGGCTCGGCCAAGTTGGGCGTAATCTCTTACATCGTTCCCACTGGGCCCGGCCTCGCTTCCGGAGGCACGCCTAAGCCTTCCGGAGGCAACCCATTGATCGCAAGAGGGGTAAGTGTCTAGACACTTGCCAACGCTACTGCTACGCAGTATTTCATGCAGGATGGTGAGTTCGAATGGGATGATGGGAAAGCCGCCCTTAACCGGCGGAACCACGGCGTCAGCTTCGAGATGGCGCGCGAGGTGTTCAAGGACATCTTCGCCACCGAATGGACTGACGACCGCCTCGGCTACGCCGAGCAGCGTTTCGTGACGGTCGGCATGGTGGAAGGCCGGCTGCTCTTTGTCGCCTATACGCTAAGAGGCGAGCGCATTCGCATCATCTCGGCGCGCGAAGCGGAGCCGCATGAACGGCGGAGATACCACAATGAAAACGAAGCATGATTGGAGCCGGCTTGACGCGATGACCGAAGAGCAGCGCCACGCCGCCGCGCTCGCCGATCCGGATGCGCAGCCGTTGTCCGAGGCCGACATGGATCGCATGAAGCCGACGCCGCGCTTGAAGATCATCCGCCGCGCGCTCGGACTGACGCAGGAGGAATTCGCGGCGCGCTATCAAATTCCGCTCGGGACCCTGCGGGATTGGGAACAGGACACCAAGAAGCCGGATCAGGCGGCGCGCGCCTATCTCCGGGCGATCGCGGGCGACCCGGCCGGAGTGCAACGGGCGCTGCACGCACAAGAGCGTCGAGCGGCACCGGCAATCGCGGAGCGGCAAGAGTGCTCTGGTTCGGCAACATCGCAAACCCGTTCCACTCCATCAACGGGCCATCAGAGGTTTCTTATGTCGACGACTACGGACATGTCCAAAAACACGAAAACCTTTGCCCTGAACGGGCCTGAGGTGAAGGCATATAACGACCTCCAACTCAATATGTTCGATCTCAACTTTTGCCACCGACTGATGAGCAAGTACAAGGAATTGCTGAAGAGCACGCTTTCGGACACCAAAATGGCAATATGGATAGCCATAATAACGAGATTCTTTTCTTGCTTCGGGCAGTCAGACTCGCGTAGAACGCTGAACACGAAGAAAGTGTTTAAAGGAAATCCACGGGCGGCGCAGGTGTTTTATAGGCTCTCCAATATACGCCATAAGCACATTGTCCATGACGAGAACAACATGAATCAGGCTAATGCCATTATTCAAGTGGTCAACGGAGTTGCCGACCGGAAGTTCAAGGTTTTGACTGCTAGCGCCGATGTCGCACCGCATGACGTCGAGGGAATGGAACTCATCCTCGGCGTGGCGATAAACTACACGCAGTCGGAATTGCAAGGGTTGGCCACGAAGATTCAAACTTTGGTAGAAGCGATGACTCTGGACGAGATACAGGCGATGAAGGAGTGGCGGCTGGACGCACGAGCCGCAATGTTCGACATAGATAAGCCGCGCGTCAGACTGGACTAGAAATCCGGCTGTGGCTCCGGCTGATGCGCTATTGCCCATAATGTATCAGGCTGACCAGTTTCATGTCTCGATTGGTGGAGCGTGGAAGATTTCGAACCCTCTTTCTATCCTGGCCATTTGTTTGACTCGCAATAAGGCAGACGACAGAATTGGGCTAGCCAGGAAGCACGCGTCGTCGGAGCAGGGGATCAGATATTGCCGGAGCTGACCGAAGAGCAATTGATGAAAGCGATCAACGCTGGTCTGATCACGCGGCTTACGATAGACACCAACATCTTGGAGGGATACGGGAACGGCTTGGAACACGGGTTGCTTAAGCGCCTTTCGCAATTCCGTAACTCTGAAATCAAGCTGGTTCTATCGGTAGTCGTCTATCGCGAGCTTCGCGGCCACATGATCAAGCAGGCCGAAGAAGCAGAAGCGCGACTCGTTTTCGCCCTAAAAGTCGTCGGCGGGACGTGGAACGTCGCAACAGAGAAAAGGGATAAATTGCAGGAAGGCCTGATCGGCGATAAGGTCGGCGGCCGAGGCTATTCAGGACCGGATTGACGCATTTCAGAAGGCCACCGGTTTCGAGGTAATTCCTGCGCAAGGAAATGTGGAGGTCGGTGATCTCGTTGAAGGCTACTTCGAGCTTAAGCCGCCTTTCGGGAACAAGCCAGACAAGAAGCACGAGTTTCCCGATGCGATCGCGGTGAAGTCCCTGGAGCGATATGCAGAGGAGAAAGACACCCAGATGCTGGTCGTCTCTGGTGACGGCGGATGGCGAGAATTCTGCGCCGCGTCGGCTCGCCTTGTATGCGTGCCTGATCTTGGAACGGCCATGTCCTACCTCCAGCGGTTACCCCTTGTCATTGCTGCCCGGCTGTCGGAGCGGTTTGATGCAGGAGAACTTCCGCAGCTCGAAAAGGCGATCGAGGCCGAACTCGATAGTTACATCGAGAGCATGGACCTATATGTGGAGGCCAGTGCAGGATACTTTTATGAGCACGATCTGCCGGAGAAGAGCTTCAAGGGGATATCGTATTTCGACGAGCCAAAGTTCATCGTGGTGGACCATAACGAGGAAGACAAGGTTTATGTGCTTGAAACCTCACCCCTGGCTTCTGTCGAAGTCAGCTGCGATTTTACCTTCTTTATCACCGATTCCATTGACAAGGACGAGGTGCCGATCGGGTCAGTAGTGGCCACCCGGACAGAAGACATGTCGTTTGTCTTGACAGTGACAATTGCCGGTGATCCGCAGGGTGAATTTGAAGTCGAAGAAACCGAGGTCGTTCAAAGCGAGAGCACTATCGACTTCGACTATATCGAGCCTGATTACGGCGATCTTGACGAATGAAAACACAATCGCAAACGCCTGTCTCGATGATGTGCTTAACTACATTGGTGACCACTTTATACCAAGACTCTCTGATCAGAACCCATGAGCCCAATCGCGCAGGCCGATGGACATGATTGTCCATGGCTGCGCCACCAGCTTGTTCCAGGCGCTGCAGCAGTGATCGACCAGATTGTCGTATCCGGTGAAGATGCGGTTGGAGAGCCAGTTGTCGCGCATGAACTGCCAAATGTTCTCCTGCGGGTTCAGCTCGGGGCACTTGGCTGGCAGCGGGACGATGGTGATGTTGTCGGGCACGGCGAGCCGTGGCGAAAGGTGCCATCCCGCCTGATCGAGCAGCAGCGCGGCGTGCCGACCGGGGGCGACCTCGCCCGAGATGGCGGCCAGTTGCAGGTTCATGGCCTCGATGTTGCACCAGGGCAGGATCAGGCCCGCCGCTTTGCCCTCTTTCGGGCAGATGGCGCCGAAGATGTAGGTGGAAGCGGTGCGCTGGTCGTGGGGCGCCGAGGGCCGGGTGCCGCGCAGCGACCAGCGGCGGGTGATCTTGTTCTTCTGGCCCACTCTGGCCTCGTCGCCGAACCAGACCTCTATATCGGCAGGATCGATCCCCCGCTCGCGCGCGATCGCTGCCAGCGCGGCGGGAAGGTCTTTTTTTTAAAGTCCTCGACCGCACCTGCGGCCTGGGCATGATGGTGCGGCCGTGCCGACAGCTTGCGGTATCCCATCGCCCGCAGCTCGCGGCTCAGCGTCTGCTTGGAGATGCTGATGTGGAATTCGTCCCAGACCCATTGGCACAAATCGATGATCCGCCACCGGACCACACCATGTACCGCCGGGATCGGCCCGCTTTCGATCACCGCCGCCAGTGCCGCCCGGTGCGCGGCGTCCAGACGGGACGGCTGACCGGGGGCTTTGCGGTCGATCAGCCCTTGCGGACCGTACGCGTTGAACCGCAGCACCCAGTCGCGCACGATTTGCAGGGTCACGCCGCCGATCGCCGCCGCCTCGCTGCGCGTGGCCCCGTCATAGATCGCGGCCAGCGCCAGCAGGCGGCGCACCTGCTTGGCATCGCGGCTCGCGCGCGCCGCCCGGCGCACGCCGGCCGCGTCAAAATCGGCCCGCAGCGGGATCGGCATGGCGAAACTCCCCCCGTTCGCCAGCCTTCAAGCAGATCGCCGCCGCGTCGGGGAATCCCCAATGAGTCGCGACCATCAGGTCTTGGTATTAATCCCGCAAATGGCCAGGAGGCCCGCTGCGGGTCGACTGCTGCTACCTGGACGGTGCGGGTGCGAATGGCCGCTTCGGCGAGTCGCTTCTCCAAAGCTGCCGTTCCGGATTCGGCCAAAATCCAGTCATTTAATGCGTACGGTGAAATGGCCGCTCCTAGCGCAAAACTGTCGGTGACTGTAGCCGCCCACACAACCCCATCACTGGCACGCCAGACACTCCTCGTAATTCGCCGCCGCCGCCTTCGCCACCAGCGGCAGCGGGGCCAGATCGTTCGCGCCGGCGAGCAGAATATCGCCCGGCCGCACCACCTTCTCGCTGACATTGTCGGCGCGCTGGATCGACAGGCTGCGGCAATAGTAAAGCGACTTCAGCCCCCGCTTCCACGCCAGCATGTAAATCTGGTGCAGATCGCGCTTGTGCACGTCCGCAGGCAGGAACAAATTCACCGACTGGCTCTGGCAGATCAGCGGCGCGCGATCCGCGGCGTGCTCGATCACCCACCGCTGGTCCAGCTCGAACGCGGTCTTGAACACCGCCTTTTCGTCGTCGCTCAGGAAATCGAGCCGCTGCACGCTGCCCTTGTTCAGCGTGATCGACGACCACGTGTCCTCGTCGTCGCGCCCGCGCTCGGCGAGCAGGCGCTGCAAGTACCGGTTGCGCACCGTGAAGCTGCCCGACAGCGTCTTCTGCAAAAACACGTTGGCCGCGATCGGCTCGATCCCGGGGCTCGCATTGCCGGCGATGATCGAGATCGACGCGGTGGGCGCCACCGCAAGCTTGTTGGAGAACCGCTCCATCACCCCCCATTCGGCGGCATCCGGGCACGGCCCGCGCTCATCGGCGAGCGTGCGCGAGGCGGTGTCGGCCTGGCCGCGGATGTGCTGGAACATGCGCCGGTTCCACACCTTCGCCATGACACTCTCGAACGGCACGTTCTGCGATTGCAGGAAGCCGTGAAACCCCATCACGCCCAACCCCACCGAGCGCTCGCGCATCGCCGAATAGCGCGCCCGCTCCATCCCCGGCGGCGCGCGCTCGATGAAGTCGGTCAGCACGTTGTCGAGGAAGCGCAGCACGTCCTCGATGAACAGCGGATGGTTTTGCCACTCGAACCAGGTCTCGAGGTTGAGCGAGGAGAGGCAGCAGACCGCCGTACGCTCCCGCCCGTGCTGGTCGCGCCCGGTCGGCAAGGTGATCTCGCTGCACAGATTGGACGTCCTCACCTCCAGCCCGGCGAGCTTCTGGTGCTCCGGGATCGCGCGGTTCACGTGATCGGAGAACACCAAATAGGGCTCCCCGGTCTCGATCCGCGCGGTCAGGATGCGCACCCACAGCGCGCGCGCCGAGACGGTGCGCACCACGCTCTCATCCTTGGGCGAGATCAGCGCCCATGCCTCGTCGGCCTCGACGGCGCGCATGAACGCGTCGGACACCAGCAGCCCGTGATGCAGGTTGAGCGCCTTGCGGTTCGGGTCGCCGCCGGAGGGCTTGCGCATCTCGATGAACTCCTCGATCTCGGGATGCGAGACCGGGAGATAGACCGCCGCCGAGCCGCGCCGCAGCGAGCCCTGGCTGATCGCGAGCGTCAGGCTGTCCATCACGCGGATGAACGGGATCACGCCGGAGGTTTTGCCGTTCTGTCCGACCCGCTCGCCGATCGAGCGCAGATTGCCCCAGTAGCTGCCGATGCCGCCGCCCTTGGAGGCGAGCCAGACGTTCTCGTTCCAAAGTCCGACAATACCTTCGAGGCTGTCGGAGGCTTCGTTGAGGAAGCACGAGACCGGCAATCCGCGCTGGGTGCCGCCGTTCGACAGCACCGGCGTTGCCGGCATGAACCAGAAGCGGCTGATATAGTCATAGAGCCGCTGCGCGTGCGCCGTATCGTCGCCGTAATAGCTGGCGACGCGGGCGAACAGGTCCTGATAGTCCTCGCCGGGCAGCAGATAGCGGTCGTCCAGGGTGGCGCGGCCGAAATCGGTCAGCAGGCGATCGCGGCTGCGATCCACCCGCACCTGATGCCGGCCCTGCATCTGCACTGCGTCGAGCACGGCGATCTCTCCTGTCGCGGTCGGGTTCAGGTCGCTGATGTCCATGTCGCTGATCCTGCCAGTCAGGCCGGCGCCGTCAATCCATCAGACACAACATGATGGGCCGCGTGTCCCCACCGACACAAGATGGCAATTCGGCCGCGATTTTGCAAGTCCTGCCCTCCAAATCTTCGGGAACAAACAGGGACCATTCTCGGGCGCGCGGAGGCCCGGGTCAATCGGGCGTCAACGCCGCGATGCGGACTTTCCGAGTGCAGGCCCGGCCAACCCCGATTCGGGTCCGGCAATCGATGCCCTCTCCGCCCCCCTCTTGGCTTTGGGGGGCGGAGAGGGAGTGGCGTCCGGGTGTCAGACCGCCCCTTCTCAGGCCGCCGCCTGCTCCGCCAGCCAGTCCATCGCGGCGTCCACCCCGCCGCCGCCGTGCGGCACCTGCCGCAGCCGCAGCGACAGCTCCACCGCGCCCAAGGTGCCGAGCACCATCGGCTCGTTGAGGTCGCCCAGATGCCCGATGCGGAACACGCGGCCGCCGAGCTTGCCCAAGCCCCCGCCCAGCGAGACGTTGAACCGGTCGAGTGCGGTTTGCCGCACCGCCTCGGCGTCGTGGCCCTCGGGCATCAGCACCGCCGTCACCGAATCCGACAGCCGCTGCGGATCGGTGCAGAAAAGCTGCGGGCCGTTGTTGCCGGCCCAGCGGCGCACAGAGGCGCGCACCGCCTCGGCGAGCCGATGGTGGCGGGCGAACACCTCCTCCAGCCCCTCCTCCTCGATGATGCGCAGCGCCTCGCGCATGCCGTAGAACGGGCGGGTGGGGACGGTGCCGACGAAGCTCTTGTGGCGCCGCCCGACCATGTTCGACCAGTTGAAGTAGTGTTTTGGCAGCGTCGATGCTTTGTGCGCCGCCATGCCCTTCGCCGAGACGCCGGTGAAGCCGAGGCCGGTGGCCAGCATCAATCCCTTCTGGCTGCCGCCCACCACGCCATCGACGCCCCACTCGTCCATGCGGAAATCGATCGAGCCGAGCGAGGAGATCGTGTCGGCCAGCAGCAGCGCCGGATGCCGCGCCGCGTCGATCACGTGGCGGATCTCGGCGAGCGGCAGCGTGATCCCGGTCGAGGTCTCGTTGTGGACGATGCACACGGCGCGGATCGCGTGGTCGCGGTCGGCTTCGAGTGCCGCGCCCAGAGTGTGCAAATCAACGCCGCGCCGCCAATCCGCCGGCACGCCCTGCACTTTCAGCCCAAGTCCCTTGGACATCGCCGACCAGGCTTCGGAGAAGTATCCGCTCTCGGGGATCAGCACGAGATCGCCGGGCGAGAGCAGGTTGACCAGTGTCGCCTCCCACGCGCCGTGACCGGAGGAGGTGTAGAGGAACACATCCTGCGTGGTGCGCAGCACGCGCTTCAGCCCCTCGACGCATTCATCATAGACGGCGAGGAAGGCGTCGTCGTTGAAGTCGATGCTGGGCTGGTTCATGGCCCGCAACACGCTGTCGGGAATGTTGGTCGGGCCCGGATTGGCGAAGAACTGGCGGCCCGTCTGCTTCCTCATGCGTTACTCCCACTCCACTGTTCCGGCTCCATAATCCGCTGATATAACACCGGCTGCCCGACACATCAAAAGCAAGAGACGGAGTGCGGAGGGCTCCGCCGGTCGCTAAGCTGTCGGCAATCGGCTCCCCCATTTAGCTCCGTGGACGAGGAATCAGGCGTGCGGGAACAAAAAAGCGGCGCCATCCATGTCGGTGTCGGCGGCTGGACCTACGAGCCCTGGCGGGGAACGTTCTATCCGGACCAGCTTCCGCAGAAGCGCGAGCTCGAATATGCCGCGAGCCGGCTCACGTCGATCGAGATCAACGGCACCTATTACGGCTCGCAGAAGCCCGAGAGTTTCGCCAAGTGGCATGACGAGACGCCAAACGGCTTCGTGTTCTCGCTGAAAGGGCCGCGCTTCGCCACCAACCGCCGCGTGCTCGCCAGCGCCGGCAAGTCGATCGAGCAATTCTTCAGGAGCGGCGTCATGGAGCTCAAGGACAAGCTCGGACCGATCAACTGGCAACTCATGCCCACCAAGAAATTCGATCCGGCGGATTTCGAGGCGTTCCTGAAACTCCTGCCGAAGGAGGTCAGCGGCCGGGTGATGCGCCATGCGGTCGAGGTGCGCCACGACAGTTTCCGCGCGCCCGAGTTCATCGCCATGATGCGCGAGCATGGCGTCGCGATCGTGCTGGCGGCGGATGCCCCCTATCCGCAGATCGCCGATGTCACGGCGCCTTTCGTCTATGCCCGCATCATGGGGACGCAGGAGACGGAAAAGCTGGGCTACTCGGAGTCGGCGCTGAAGCGCTGGGTCGAACGGGCGAAGCTCTGGGCCACGGGCGGCGATGTTTATCTCTACGTGATCGGCGGCCACAAGGCGCGCAATCCCGCCGCGGCGAGAGCGCTGATCGAGCGCCTGGGCTGAAGTCCGGTATGGAGGTCATCATGTCGGAACGCATTCGCTATGCGTGGGGAGCCAGTTCGCTTGGCGATTTCATCGCGGCCGTTTCGGACCGGGGGCTCGTGGCCTTCGAATTCGGCGATCGCGATGCCGCCATGCTGGACGCGCTCCGCGCCCGTCTTCCATCGGCGTCGCTCGACGAGGACGTCGAAGGCCTTTGCGAGCTGGTCGAAAAACTGCAAGCGCTGGTTGATCACCCCGAGACCGATCCGGCGATCGCGCTCGATCCTCGCGGCAGCGACTACCAGAGGCAGGTCTGGTCGCTGCTGCGCGACATTCCCGCGGGCCAGACCACGACCTACGGCGCCCTTGCCGCCAGGCTCGGCACCCGCGACGCCCGCGACGTGACCGAGGCCATCGCCGCCAATGCGATCGCGATCCTGATCCCCTGTCACCGCGTGGTGAAGCAGGACGGCTCACTGTCGGGCTATCGCTGGGGCTTCAAGCGCAAGCGCGCCTTGCTCGCGCGCGAACGCCATTCCGCGCCATTCCAGTTGGCGTGATACCGGCAGGCCCATGCTGGACCGCTTTCTTCGTCATCGCGAGGAGCGCTGCGACGAAGCGATCCAGGCGGGCCGCTCCGTGCCTCCCGCCTGGATCGCCACGCCGCCAAGCGGCGGCTCGCGATGACGAAAGAATCAGAGCATTCGCCGCCTGGAATCGTGGGAGAGGTCCAGCCCGGCAGCTATCGCGCGAACCGCGCGAACGAGCGTGCCAGCGTCTCGTAGATCGGGCGCTTGAACGGCACCGCCAGCGCCGGCAGCTCGGCCAGCTTCACCCAGCGCCAGGCGTCGAACTCCGGGTGCGGGTCGGCGTCGAGCCGGATGTCGGCATCGGTGCCCAGGAAGCGCAGCGCGAACCAGCGCTGGCACTGCCCGCGATGGCGCCCGCCAAGCGCGTGGCCCACCAGTGCGGGCGGCAGATCGTAGGTCAGCCAGTCGGGGTGCTCGCCGATGATCGCGGCGCGGTCCGTGCCGATCTCCTCGGCGAGTTCCCGCAGCACCGCCGTGCGCGGGTCCTCGTCCGCGTCGATGCCGCCCTGCGGCAATTGCCAGCCGCCGGCCGCAGCCTCCGCCTTCGGCAAATCGGCGCGGCGCGCGACCAGCACCCGCCCGTCGCCGGCGAACAGCACCGCACCCACATTACGGCGATAGGAGAGGGCGGCGGCGTCGATGGTCAACGGGTGGCGATCGCGGCTGGTGGTGCGGCCAGCGCGCTCGCCGGCACCAGCACGAAGCCCCGCGCGCCGACCTCGGTCGCCCAGGCGATCAGGTGGCGCAGCATCGCCGGCCGCAGCGGCCCGGCGATGCCGAGCGCCGCACCGTGCGCGAGCGCGATCCGCTCCAGCTCCGCGAGCTTGGCGTCGATCGCGGCCGGGTCGGGCGGATCATCCAGCACCGTATCGACGCTGCGGCCCCCGACCAGTGCGGGCGCCGGCGCGCCGGAGCGCGGATCGATGTAGAGCAGCCCGCGCGCGGCCAGCTCCCGTTGCATCGCGTCGAACGCCGCTGGCGCCGCCGCAAGCCGCTCGCCTCGCATCCCGTCGAGCGCGCCGATGGCGCCGACGGCGCCCGGGATGCGCGCCAGCGCCCAATCGAGTGCCGCCAGATTTTGCGCCGGCGTATTGCCGGCACGCAGCGCGTGCGGGCCGGGATCATCCAGCGGAGAGGCCTGCGATTCCATCGGGATCGAGACCAGGATCTCGTGCCCGCGCGCGCGGGCGGCGGCCAGCAGCGCGTCGGGTGCCGCCGCATAGGGCGAGAAGGCGAGATCGACGGCGGGCGGCAGCTTGTCGATCGCGACCGAACTGCCGGCGGCGGCAACGCCGAGCCCGCCCACCACGAGCGCGATCCGCGGCCGTCCTTGGGCGGAGGGCGCCAGCGCGGCATAGACCTGCATCGGCGCCCGCCCGTCGGTCGCGATGCGCGGCAGCATCACGCCGGGCTGGCCGGGAGCCGGCTCCAGCAGGGCGGCGTCGGGCGCGGGAATGGCGGGGTCGGGCCGGGTGGCGCCGCCGCTCGTGGGGCCGGGCCAAGCGGTGTGCGCGGCGACCGGCGTGATCCGCGCGTGGGCCGTCGCGGAGGCAGCGGCGGGCGCCGGCCGGGCCTGCGCCGCCCCGGCCGCAGTTGCACCCGCAGTGGGGGGGCCGAGCGCTTGCAGCGCTGCCGCGCCGCCGCCCGAGACGATCAGAAGTGCCGCCCAGAACCAGAGCAGGGTGGTCAGCCCTGGAGGCCGCCGCCGCTCCGGCGGCGAAGCCGGCAGGAGCCTGTCGGCGCGCTCGCGCGTCAGCGGCTCACCCGTCGCTGGGCCGCCATCGCGCGCACCAGCACGAGCGCCTGCTGCAACTGGAAGTCGGTGCTGGGCTTGTTCGCGTCGAATTTGGGCCAGTTCGCGGGCGGCTTGGCCGGGATGTCATGCACGATCGCCGGCAGGTCGGTGCGCGGCGGCGGCCCCGCGGTGCCGCCCTCGTTCTTGATCGTGTGGTTGAGGTCGGTCTCCCGCGAGGGGCCGAAATGATCGACCGGGGCGCGCGTCTCCTCCACCTTCACGTCCGGGCTGATGCCGAGGCCCTGGATCGAGTGCCCCGACGGCGTGTAGTAGCGCGCCGTGGTCAGCCGGATCGCGCCGTTGCCGGGCAGCGGGATCACCGTCTGCACCGAGCCCTTGCCGAAGCTGCGGGTCCCGACCAGCACCGCCCGGCGCTGGTCCTGAAGTGCCCCCGAGACGATCTCGCTCGCCGAGGCCGAACCGCCGTTGATCATCACCACCAGCGGCAGCCCGCGCGTGATGTCGCCGCCGGGCTTCGCGTCCCAGCGCTGGCTGTCCTCCGGGTGGCGCGCCTTGGTCGAGACCACCTCGCCCGAATTGAGGAAGTCGCTGGAGACATCTACGGCCTGATCGAGCAGCCCACCGGGGTTGTTGCGCAGGTCGAGCACGATGCCGCGCAGCTTGTCGCCGTCCTTCTGCTCGAAATCGTGGATCGCTTTGCGCATGCCGGGATCGGACTCCTCGTTGAACTGGGTGAGGCGGACATACCCGATGTCGCCGACCAGCCGGCTTTTCACGACCTGGATGTGGATGATCTCGCGCGTGAGCGTGACCTCGACCGGCGTGTCGATGCCCTGTCGCTTCAAGGTCAGGTGGATGGTGCTGTTGGGCGGCCCGCGCATTTCATCGACGGCGTCGTTGAGGCTGATGCCTTCCACGGTCTTGCCGTTGAGTGCCGTGATGAGGTCGCCCGGCTTGATGCCGGCACGGGCGGCGGGCGTGTCGTCGATCGGGCTTACGACCTTGATCAGGCCGGATTCCTCGGTGACTTCGAGGCCGAGGCCGCCGAACTCGCCGCGCGTCTGCACCTGCATGTCTTGCCACTGCTTGCGGTTCATGTAGTCGGAATGCGGATCGAGGCCGGTCAGCATTCCGTTCAGGGCATTTTCGACCAGCGTGCGATCGGTGACCGGATCGACGTATTCGGCGCGCACCCGCTCGAACACGTCGCCGAACAGGGTCAGCAGGCGATAGGTCTCGGCGCGGCTGGTCTCGGCGGTGTCGGCGAAGGCGGGCACGATCCCGAAATGGCGGGCGACCAGACCCGAGGCCGGGGCGGCGGCGATGCCGGCGGCAAAGGCGGCGCCCAGAAGCAGGCCGGTGCGATACTTCATACCCGTCATCCTCTCTCGCGCCGGCCCTCGGGCCAGCGCACCACTCAGTGATCCCAGTCCTAGCCCTTCGCCTGCGATCCCCTGACCTGCAACCAGGGCGCGGGATCGACCGGCTGCCCGTCGCGGCGCAACTCTACATACAAAGCGGGGCGGCTGCCCGCAGCCTCGTCGCCCCAGTCCGGCATCACGCCGACCGGTGCGCCCGCCTGCACCGAACCTCCCACTGATACGTCAAGCCGATCCAGTCCCGCCAGCACCAGATGGTAGCCGCCGCCGCAGTTGACGATCAACAGCCGCCCGTAGCTGCGGAACGGCGCCGCGAACTCCACCCGGCCGGCGCAGGGCGACACCACCCGCGCCCGCGGCGCGGTGGCGTAGGAGAGGCCCTCGGACTGGCCCGCCGCGGTCGGGGCGCCGAAGCCGCGGACCAGCCGCCCCGCCACCGGCGCGCGTCCGGACGCGGCGGCGATCCCCGGTCCGGCGGGTGCCGCGAGCGCCGCCTGCTGCGCCCGCGCCGCCGCCGCCTGCGGCGCGCGGCTCTGGCGCTCGGCCTGCACCGCCTCGTTGCGCGCCCGCGCCTCGGCCGCGCGATGGTCGGCCGCGATCCGGGCCAGCAGGCCGCGCAAGGTGACCGCCCGCGCCCCATCGGCGGCGGCCTGGCGGGCCGCCGCCGATGCGGCGTCGTTGGCGGTGCGCTCGGCCCGCCGGGCGCGTGCGATCTCGGCATCGAGTGCCGCCGCCTGCTGCCGCTGCGCCGCACGGTCCGCGTCCAGGGTGGCGGAAGCGGCGGTGATCTGCCCGGCGAGAGAGGCGACGGTTTGCTGCTCGGCGCGCAGCCTCTCGGCGTCCTGCTCCAGCCGGTGCGAGAGGCCGCGCATCACCAGCACGCCGGCGAGGGTCTCCGCCGGCGGCCGCGGCACCGCGAGCAGCGTCTCGACCGGGTGCAGGGCCAGGCGCTCGATCAGCGGCAGCAGGGGTGCGAGATCGGCGGCGCGGGCGCGCAATGCCGCCTCGGCGACGGCCTGACGGTTCCGGAGTTCGTCCATCCGGTCGGCCGCCCGCGCCAGTTTCTCCTCGGTTTCCTGCAAGCTCGCGGTGGCTTCGACCAGCGCGCCGGACAGGCGCTGCTGGTTCGAAAGTGCGCTGGCGGCGAGGGCGAGCGCCGTCCGGTGCTGTGCCAACTGGGTGGCGCGGTCGCGCTCGGCCTGGCGCAGTGCGTCCTGCGCCGCAACGGCGGGATCGGGGATTGGCGGGATCGGCAGCGGCAGCACCGAGGGTGCCGCGGCGATCAGCGGCAGCAGTGCCGCGGCCAGCGGCGGCAGGCGCCGCATCCGCCTGGCGCCCGCGTTCATCCCTCGCCGCGCAGCAGCGAACGGCCGGTCATCTCGGGCGGCGGCCCGAGGCCCATCAGCGTGAGCAGCGTCGGCGCCAGATCGGCGAGGCGGCCATCCGCGAGGCGCGCATCCGCCGGTCCGCCCAGCAGCAGCACCGGGACGGGATTGAGCGTGTGAGCGGTGTGCGGGCCGCCGGTTTCGGGGTCGCGCATCAGCTCGGCATTGCCGTGATCGGCGGTCACCAGCAGCGCGCCGCCGGCTGTCCGGATCGCGTCCGCGATGCGGCCGAGCGCGGCATCGACCGCCTCCACGGCGCGGATGGCGGCCGGCAGGCTGCCGGTATGGCCGACCATGTCGGCGTTGGCGAAGTTGAGCACGATCAAATGGTCCTGGCCCGAGCCGATCGCGGCGCCCGCGCGCTCGGCCAGTTCCGGAGCCGACATCTCGGGCTGCAGATCATAGGTCGCGACCTTGGGCGAGGGGACCATGATCCGGTCCTCGCCGGGGTATTCTTTTTCCACGCCACCGTTGAGGAAATAGGTGACGTGCGGGTATTTTTCGGTCTCTGCCATCCGCAACTGGCGGCGGCCCGCGGCGGCGACCACGGCGCCCAAAACGTTCTGGAGAGGCTCGGGCGGGAGCAGCGCGCCCATCAGCGGCGCGAGCGCATCGCTGTAGCGGGTCATGCCGGCGGCGGTGGTCACGCGGATCGGGCGCGGGCGGGGGAAGCCGTCGAAGCCGGGGTCGAGGAGCGCTGCCAGCAGCTCGCGCACGCGATCGGCGCGGAAGTTGAAGCAAAGGATGCCGTCGCCGTCGCGCATTCCGCCGTAATCGCCGATCACGGCGGGCGGGATGAACTCATCGGTGATATGGTTTTCGTAGCCGTCGGCAATCGCTTCACGCGCCGTCGCGAAGTGCGGGCCGTCGGCGTTGGCGACGGCTGCGTAGGCGCGCGCGACCCGGTCCCAGCGGCGGTCGCGGTCCATCGCGTAGTAGCGGCCGCTGACGGTCGCGAGTTGGCACCCGTCCGGCAGCGCCGTTTCGAGCCGGGCGAGGTCGTCGGCGGCCGAGCGCGGCGGCGTGTCGCGGCCGTCGGTGAAGGCGTGGATTCGAACGGCGATGCCGGAATCGGCGAGAATGCGCGTGAGCGCCGCCGCGTGATCCTGGTGGGAATGCACGCCGCCCGGCGAGACGAGCCCGAGCAGGTGGCAAACGCCACCGGATTTTTGCAGCGCGTCGATCAGGGCGACGAGCGCGGGCGCGGGGGCGAGGCTGCCGCCTGCGATCGCATCGGCGATGCGCACCAGCTCCTGCACCACCACGCGGCCGGCACCGATATTGAGGTGGCCGACCTCGGAGTTGCCCATCTGCCCGTCGGGCAGGCCGACATCGCGGCCGGAGGTGTGCAGGAAGGCGTGCGGGCAGTATTGCCAGAGCCGGTCGAATGCGGGCGTGCGCGCCTGGGCGATGGCGTTGTCGGCGGTCTCGTCGCGCCAGCCCCAGCCGTCGAGCACGGCCAGCATCACGGGGCGGGGCGGGGACGGGGCGGCCATCGTCGGCTCCTGCGCGGCAACCCTGCGTAGCGGAGTGCCGCGTGGGCGGGCAAGGGCGCCGGGGTCGCGAGGTTCGTCATCGCGAGCCGGCCGCTTGGCCGGCGTGGCAATCCAGGCCCGCGGCACCGTGCGGCGGGCCTGGACTGCTTCGTCGCGGTGCTCCTCGCAGTGACGGAGGTCGGCGCGATAAGTCAGGTATCAATCACGGCAGTTACTCGAAGCGCGTGCGTGCCAGTTGAAGGCGGAATGCGGGCGGGGATAGGTTGAAAAGCGTGGCGACGAACTCGACGCGGGCGGCCGGCCGCGGATCGGGAGTTGCCTGCATACGGTCCGGTGAAGGATTTCTTTTCTTGATGGCACAGAGGGGCAGCCGGAGCAGACGGTCGGGCAAGCCTCCCACCGGCCCGGATTCCGAGGGAGACGCCGAGCCCGCCGGGAATGCGGCTGCTGCTGATTCCGTTGTCGAATCCGAACAAATGCACCTGGTCGTGGGCATCGGCGCGTCCGCGGGCGGGCTGGAGGCCTTCAAGGCGTTCTTCGCGAAAATGCCTGCCGATAGCGGGATGTCGTTCGTCCTGGTCCAGCATCTCGATCCCCACTACGAAAGCTCGCTGGCCGCGATCGTTGCGGGCTACACGGCAATGGCTGTACACCCCGCCGAGGACGGGACGGCGATCCGCCCGAACCACGTCTATGTCATCCCGCCGGACGCCACGCTGACGATCAAGGGCGGCATCCTGCACCTCGCCCGGCCGGCGCGGTTCTCGCCCGCCGCACGTCGATCAACATTTTCCTCACCTCGCTCGCGGAAGATCGAGGCGAGGACGCGGTCGGCATGATCCTCTCCGGCTTCGGCAGCGACGGCGCGCTGGGCATGGCCGCCATCAAGGAGCATGGCGGACTCACGCTCAGCCAGGCCGAGTTCGACCACCACGCCAAGAGCGGGATGCCGCAGAGTGCCGCGTCCGGCGGCTTCGTCGATCATGTGCTTGCAGTCGAGAACATGCCGGCCGTGCTGCTGGACTACCGCCGTCACCGCACGGTCTTCGATGCCGCGAAAGGATCCGATGGCATCCGCCAGGACCTTCCGAACTATCTGGCGACGATCTGCGCGGTGCTGCACAGCCGGCTCGGCCGCGACTTCAGCCAGTACAAGACCGGCACCCTGATGCGCCGCATCCAGCGCCGGATGCACGTGCTGCAGATCACGGATGTCGGCGCCTATATCGAGCAACTTCGCACCCTGCCGAACGAGGCGGAGCTGCTGTTCCGCGAGCTGCTCATCAGCGTCACGCGGTTCTTCCGCGACAAGGAGGCGTTCGAGGCGCTCGAGGTGAAAGTCATCCCGCGGCTGGTGGCGGACGCGCATTCTCCCGACCCGATCCGGGTGTGGGTGCCCGGCTGCGCCACCGGCGAGGAGGCCTATTCGGTCGCGATCCTGCTGCGCGACGGCCTGGCTCGATCCAAAAGCCGCCGCCCGGTCCAGATCTTCGCAACCGACGTCGATGACCGGGCGATCGAAGCTGCGCGGGCCGGACTGTATCTTGGGGCGATCGCGTCGGACCTCTCCGCCGAGCGCCTGGAGCGGAACTTCGTCATGGAGGCCGGCAGCTACCGCGTGGCCAAGGAACTCCGCGAAATGTGCTTGTTTTCAAGGCACGACTTGGTCAAGGACCCGCCGTTCTCGAAGCTCGATCTGATCTCCTGCCGCAACCTGATGATCTACTTCGACGCCCCGTTGCAGCAACGGGTGTTCGCCACCTTCCATTACGCCTTGCGACCGGGCGGGCACTTGTTCCTGGGACCATCGGAGGGTGTGGCCGCGCGGTCCCGCCTGTTCGCGCCGCTCGACAAGCGGCACCGGCTCTATGCGCGGCAGGACTCGGCGACCGAACTTCGCCGATGTTTTCGCTCGCGCACTCATCGGAACGGAGCCCAACACCCGCCAGGCGGCCCGCACCCTCGCCCGATGACGACATCGACCGGAGTGCGGCCCGCGCCATCGCCCCGTACGCACCCGCGTACTTCGTGGTGAACCGGCAGCACAACATCCTGCGTTTCTCCGGGCACACGGCCAAATATCTCGATCCCGCGGCAGGGGTCGCGAGTCTGGACTTGTTCGCTCTGCTGCGCACGGATTTGCGGGCAGCCGTGCGCGCGGCACTCCGGCAGGCCGAAGCGACCGGGGCTGCCGGCCCGGCACGATGGCATCCGCATCCGGGCAGGCGAGCAGGTCGAGGCGGTCAACCTGATCGTTGAGCCGCTTCCCGGTCCGGGAGAGAGGGGCCTGTTTGTCGTTGCATTCCAGCAGGCGGGACGGGTGGTTCCTGCCCCGGCGGGAGCGCGGGCGCGCACGATCTCGATCGCGACGCTCCCGTGCAGGCCCTCAACAACGAGTTGCACGAAACACGCGAGCACCTTCGCCACGCAACCGAGGAGCTGGAGGCCGCGAACCAGGAGCTGCAATCCTCCAACGAGGAATACCTGTCGATCAACGAGGAGCTGCAATCGGCGAACGAGGAACTGGAGACCTCGAAGGAGGAGCTGCAATCGCTCAACGAGGAGCTGCAGACGATCAACGCCGAGCTGAACAACAGGAACGAAAACCTGACGCGTTCCAATAGCGATCTTGCGAATCTGTTCGACAATACCTCGATCGCGACGCTGTTCCTGGACAACGACCTGCGTATCCAGCGCTTCACGCCGCGTTTCCTGGAAATCTTCAGTGTTCGCGAGGGCGATGAGGGGCGGCCGATCAGCGATATCGTCACCCGACTGAGCCGCGACGGGCTGGCGGCGGACGTGCAGCAGGTGCTGCGCACCCTCGTCCCGATCGAGCGCGAGGTCGCGATCATGGACGGTGCCAGCTATCTCATGCAGGTGCGGCCCTATCGCGGCACGAACAACACCATCGACGGCGCCGCCATCACCTTTGTCGATATCTCCGAGCGCAAGCGGCACGAGCAGGCACGCTCGGAGCTCGCGGCGATCGTCGAATTGTCGCAGGACGCGATCATCAGCCACGATCTGGACGGCACCATCACGAGCTGGAACGCCGGCGCCGAACTTCTCTACGGCTACAAGGCCGCCGAGGCGATCGGCCGATCCATGCCCAAGCTGCTGGACGGGAATCTGCCCGACCGCTGGCCGCAGATGCTGGCGCGGCTGCGGCACGGTGAGCAGATCGAGCATTTCGACACCGTCAGGATCGCAAAGGGCGGCCGGTCGATCGATGTCTCGATCAAGGTCTCGCCGGTCCGGGGACGCGACGGACGGATCGCCGGCGCCTCGGTGGTGGCGCGCGACATCAGCGAGCGCAGGGCGGCCGAGCAGAAGACCGCGCTGCTGCTCGGCGAACTCGACCATCGCGTGAAGAACACGCTCGCGATCGTGTCCGCCGTCGTGTCTCAGACGCTCAAGACCAGTGCCACGCCCGAGGCGTTTGCGGCCGAGATCGACGGCCGGATCAGGGCGATCGCCCAGGCGCACAGCCTGCTGACCCGAACCGGACAGGGGGCGATGTCGCTGCGCGCCGTGGTCACCACGGAGCTGGCGCCGTACGACCGCGGCGACGGCGCGATCGCCGTCACCGGCGGCGAGTTCGCGCTGACCCCGAAGGCGGGGCTGGCGATGGCGATGGCAATCCATGAGCTCGCGAGCAATGCGGCCAAGTACGGCGCGCTTTCGACCGCCTCGGGCCGGCTTGCGGTCGCGTGGAAGATCGCGGCCCACTCGGCCGACCGCACGCTGACGCTCACCTGGGCGGAGAGCGGCGGGCCGGCGGTGCAGCCGCCCGCTCGGCGCGGGTTCGGCACCACGCTGATCGAGCGGACCATGACCCACGAGTTCGACGCCAAGGTGACCCGGGAGTTCTTGAACCCCGGCCTGCGCTGCACGTTTGTCATCCCGCTGGCGAAGGAGGTGGGCGAGGTGGCGGCTGGCAGCGACGCGGACGCGGAGCAAGATGACCCCCGGTAGTCCGGCGGGGTGCCGCATCCTGGTGGTCGAGGATGAGATGATGATCGCGCTCCTGATCGAGGAGACCTTGCAAGAGCTCGGCTGTGTGGTCGTGGGGCCGGTCAGCACGCTCGCGGCGGCACTGGTGCTGGCGCGCGAGGCGACGCTGGATGCGGCGATCCTGGACGTGACCATCCGCGGCGGCGCCGTCTATCCGGTGGCGGAACAGCTTCGCGCGCGCGGCATCCCGTTCGTGCTGGCGAGCGGCTACGGCGATTGGGCGCTGCCCGAAGCGGTGCAGGACCAGCCGCGACTGACCAAGCCGTTCACGCCACGCGATCTGGAAGCGCAGGTCAGGCTGCTGTGCTGCGAGGGCGGCTGAGCACCCACGCGGCGAGCGCGCCCGATCCGGTGATCGCGAAGGCGCCGAAAGCGTTGACCCCACCTGCACGGATAACCATCCGGATCGGTTGACTCAGGTCCCTAAAGACCATATGATGCGTTGACTCCGCAGCGGGCGGTCGGCGCTGGGCGACGCTTGCCGCTGCCTGCAAGGAAGCAAAACAAAAATCCGGTCCATTGGGAGGAGCACTGATGACGAAATCCGCCATTCTGCTGAACCTGACGGCGGCCTTGCTGGCCTTCGGGCTGACCGGCATGGCCCGCGCCCAATCCATCAAGATCGGCGTCAACGAGCCGCTAAGCGGCGCGTTTGCCGCCTCCGGCACCTACATCATCGATGGCGCCAAGATCGCGGCCGCCGAGATCAACGCCAAGGGCGGCGTCCTCGGCAAGCAGATCGATCTCGTCATCGAGGACAACAAGAGCAATCCGACCGACGCCGCTTCCATCGCCGAGGAACTCATCGACCGCTATCACGTGCCGGTCATGATGGGCGCGTGGGGTTCGAGCCTGACGCTCGCCGTCATGCCGAAGCTCATGCAATATCATGTGCCGATGCTCGTGGAAACCTCGTCCTCCACCAAGATTACGCGGCAAGGGAACCCGTATATCTTCCGCATCTCTCCGCCTTCATGGGTGGAAGCGGACATGTTCGAGAAGCTTTTGCCCAAGCTGCACATAAAAAAGGTCGACTTCCTCGGCATCAATAACGACTGGGGCCTGGGGACGATCACCGATTTCTCCAAGATGCTCAAACAGCACGGCGTCGAGGTTGGCCTCAAGGAGACGATGGACGAAGGTGCGCAGGACATGAGCGCCCAGCTCGCCAAGATCAAAGCGTCGAATGCCGACACGATCATCGTGACGGCGGCGGTGGACCAACTGACGTTGGTGCTCAAGCAGGCGGCGGCGCTCGGGATCAAGAAAAGGATCATCACGACGGGCGGCTCGCAGAACCCCGATCAGCTCATCGCGCAGGCCGGCCCGGCGGCCAACAACACGATGCATCTGACCTTCTTCGCGCCGTGGCTGCCCAGCACCTGGCCGCACCCGGACATGGCCAAGGACTTCCTTCAGCGCTGGACGAAGAGCGGCTACAATGAGGCCGGCGTGACCGAGGGCTATCGCGGCTACGACGGCATCGACGTCATCGCCGCGGCGATCGAGAAGGCAGGCAAGGCCGATCCCGCGGCGATTAAAGATGCGTTCTGGAAGCTCGACGTCCCGACCATCAACGGCGACGTCAAGTTCATCAAGGATGGCCCGAAAGGCCGCGAGAGTGGCCAATACATCGCGCACGGCATGCTGGTCGAGATCAAGGATGGCAAGGTCGTCGCTCCGACGTTCTGATCCAGCGAAGCGCGAAATGCGCTCGACTTCGACGTTGTTATACCAACCAGCGTGGACACTGACCCTTGTCGCCGTCATCGCGAGCCGCCCCTTGGCGGCGTGGCGATCCAGGGCCGCGGCACGGTGCGGCGGCCCTGGATCGCCACGTCGCTGCGCTCCTCGCGATGACGATGACGCAAGATGCGTCGGTGCCCGCGCGGAATGCCCGATCAAGGGATTGGGCTACGAAGCGACCGTCGCTCGCAGCCGGGGCGCTCGCAGGGGCGCGACGGCTTGGCGGCGGCGTCCGCCGCCGTCGCGCGCACCGCTTTTGCCGAGCAGATCGACGTGTATGGCAAAGCAGTCCTTGAGATAGCGGATGTCGGCCACGTAAATGGCGATGCCCCTGGCGTCGATCAGCACGAGACGGCAGTCCGCCGTCGGTTCGCCGAGGCCAATCTTGAGCAGCTCGGCCGTCTCGGGACTGGCGACGCCGATCGTGAACGTCTGATAGGCGTGGGCGACGATCACGTCGTCCATCTCGAATATCTCCGGCAGCGCCGCCGTGCGCGTGAAGCGCTTGGCATCCCTCGCGAAGATCTTCTCGTCGAGATGCAGATTGACGACCGAGAACGGCGCACCGCTGTTGTACTGGACGCTTCTGAGGAACGCATAGGCCCGAGCGGGCTTGCCTTCGCCCTCGCCGAGAGCCGGCGGCCCCGCATTCTCCTCGATGCGCACGCGTTTCAATACGTTGTTCCTGATCGACGCCAGCAGCGATTCGATGTCGTTGGCGAGATTGAGCCACCGATTGTTCCTGGGCTTGCCGGAGACGAAGGTTCCGCGCCCCTGCTGCGCATCCAGCAGCCCTTCCTCGCGGAGCAGTTCGACGGCCTGCCGGATCGTCACCCGAGCCACCGCGAACTCCTCCGCCAGTTGCTCCAGGGTGGAGATCTTCTGGCCTTCGGTCCAATGCCCGGTGTCGATGCGCTGACGCATCACCGAGGCGACCTGGAGATACAACGGCACCCGGCTGCGCTCGTAGATGGAAGCATGATTTTTCATAGGCCCAATATACGGCAGACGATCTGAATGTTCCAGATCGTGCAGCGTCCGGAGGCGTGCCTCAGCCGTGACCGAAGAGCGTGGCAAGGAACCGCTTCATCCGACCGATCACGATCGACCAGATCAGCCCCACCGCATTCACTTCGCCGGCGGCGGCCGGCGGAGGCGTTCCGCCTTCGCCGCCACTCGCCACATGGGATAGCCGCGCCTCGAGGTTCTGCACAAACGCCGCTGCAAGTCGGGCGACCACGTCCTGCACCAGGCCGGAGCGGCTGAACTGCGCGAGCGCGCCGGTCAACGTGTAGCCGATATCGACATCTACCCTGGCTTCTCCGGCGTTGTCGCCGGAGCCGACGGCGTAGCGGATCACACCTCGCGTCGCCGAATTGCTGCGCGTGTCCCGGCCCGCGCCGATGATCGTGCCGCTCCGTGTCGTGTCATCCCGTGTGACCTCGGCCGCACCCCGGAACTCCGCGACGATGGGGCCCACCCTGACCCGGATCCGGCCGTCGACGTGGCCGGGCGCAGGATCGCCATTGAGGGAGGTGCCGGGAAGGCAGGCGGCGATCTCCGTGATGCGGCCGAAGAACGCCCACACCGCGTCGGCCGGATAAGCCACTGTGAAGCTCTGCCGCAAGGAGGCCTGCGGCTTCCAGTCGGCATTGGCCCAACTTGGCAGCGTGTTTGCGGGCGGTGCGGCGTTCCGTTCGGCGGCGGCTCGGACGGGCGCTGCCGCGAGTGCAGGCGCCGCGTTGCCGGAACCCGCGGGTCCGAGTCGCTTGCGGCCGCCATCCGGAACAGCCGCGATGCCGCGCGCGCGCCGATCGGCGATCACACTCTCTATCGCCCGCACGATGCCGACATAGCCCGTGCAGCGGCAGAGATTGCCGCTCATGGCGACACGGATGTCGTGCTCGCTCGCTGTCTTCTTGCGCAGCACGACGTCGCGCGCGGATATGATCATGCCTGGCGTGCAATAGCCGCACTGCAATCCGTGCTCTCGCCGAAAGGCCGCACGCAGCTCCTTGCTGATCTCGTCATCGTCGAGGCCCTCGATCGTCGTGACCTCCCCCTGCTCGCAGCTCGCCGCCAAGGTGATGCAGGAGCGCGCCGGTACGCCGTCCACGAGGATGGTGCAGGCGCCGCACACGCCCTGCTCGCAGCCGATGTGAGTGCCAGTGAGGTTGTGAGTCTCGCGCAGGAGATCGGCCAGATGAGTACGTGGTTCCACATCGGCGCTGAGCGCCTTGCCGTTGACCGTCAGGTTGACCGCGCTCATTGCAGCCGCGTCCGTTCGATGGCGCGCCGCAACGCAACGACGTGGGTTTGGCGATCGAGCGGGTCCGTCATGCCGGCAAACTCTGTCAGTTCGTAGGCGGCGCGGCTGTCGAAGTGCTCCAGCCTGGCGTCGCCGAGCAGATGTCGGGCATCGGTCACGACGATCGGCCGCGTCTCCGTGGCGCCGATCACGGCCCGACTGACGTCCCGCGCCGGATCGACCAGGAAGGCGCCGATCGCGCTGGCGAACTCACCCGTCTTGCGGCAGGTCTTGTAATAGCCCCAGCGGGCGGCCGGCCCGAGCTTCGGCACGGTGACCGAGACGAGCAATTCGCCCGGCCTGAGATCGGCTTCGAGGGCGCCAAGCATGTAATCCTCGACCGGGATGCTGCGCTCCCCCGATGGCCCGCGCAGCGTGACCTTGGCACCCAGCGCGGCGAGGATCGAAATCCAGTCCGCCGAAGGATCCGCGTGGGTCAGACTGCCACCGATCGTGCCGCGGTTCCGGACGGCGCGATAGGCGATACCGCCGGCCACGGCAGGAAGCGCGCCGTGCGTCACGTCGGGAACGCGACGATCCTCGATGTCGGAATGTGTGATGCAGGCGCCGATCACCAGGGCGTCGGGCCGATCCTCGACCAGCGTCAGGTCGGCGATGCCGGTGATGTCAACAACCAAGTCCGGCTGCACGAGACGCATGTTGAGCATCGGACCGAGCGACTGACTGCCGGCGATCACCTTCACCGAGCGGCTGTCATCCGCTATGAGCGCCAGCGCCGCGTCCAGATCGGACGGGCGTGCATAGTCGAAATCGACGGGCTTCACGCGGCTTTGCCCTCGATCGCAGCCGCTTCTCGCGCTCGCTTCGCCGCTTCGATCGCCTCCAGCACCCGGCGGGGCGTCATCGGCGAATGCAGGAGCTCGGCCCCGAGCGGCCGGAGCGCATCGTTCACCGCATTGCCGATCGCCGCCGGCGGCGCGATCGCTCCCCCTTCGCCCAGGCCTTTGACGCCAAACTCGGTGTAGGGCGATGGCGTCTCCATATGGTCGAGCCGCACCGCTGGCACCTCGGCGGGGCCGGGCAAAAGATAATCGGCCAAGGTCGAGGCAAGCGGCTGGCCCGACTCGTCGAAATTCACCTCCTCGTAGAGGGCGGTGCCGACGCCCTGGGCCAGGCCGCCATAGATCTGGCCGTCAACCACCATCGGATTGATGAGCTTTCCACCGTCCTCCACGATGACATAGTCGAGAATCTCGATCTCGCCCGTCTCCGGATCGACCGCCACGGTCGCGACGTGAGCGGCATAGCTGAACGTGCCGGAATCGCGCACCGGCTTGTAGCCGATGGTTGCCTCCAGCCCGCGTGGATCGACAGCAGCCGGCAGATCCTGCGGCCGATGGTACCAGGTGTGTGCGATTTCTTTTAAGCTGACGGTCCCGGCTGGTCCGTGCACGGTGCCATCGGCAAGTTCGACGTCGTTCGGATCGACCTGCAGCAGATGCGCGCCGATCGCCTTCGCGAGCCGGGCGACTTCTTTCGAGGCGGCGGCGACGGCGCCGCCCGCCATCACGGCGGAACGCGAACCCCAGGTTCCGGTGGAATAGGGCGTGTATTCGGTATCGCCGTGGACGAGTTTGACCTTGGAGGTGTCGATGCCCAGAAACTCGTGCGCCACCTGCGCGAGCGTCGTCTCCATTCCTTGTCCGTGCGAATGCAGGCCGACCCGCAGCTCGAGACCCCCATCGGGCGTCATCCGCGCCGTCGCCGACTCGTGGCCCGGCACCATCGGGATACCCCAGCCGGCATAGACCGACGTGCCGTGGGCACTCTGCTCGCAGTAGATGGACATACCGATGCCGATGCGGCGCCCGTCGGGCTCGGGTCGCTGTTGACGCTCGCGGATGGCTTTCAGATCCACATGCGCCATGGCGCGCCGCAGCGCCTCGGGATAATCGCCGCTGTCGAAATGCTTGCGCGTGATGTTGTCGAACGGCATCTGCTCGGGGCGCACCAGATTGACGAGGCGTACCGCGTGCGGCTCAAGACCGGCCTCGCGGGCGATGGCGTCGAGCACCAGCTCCATGGCGTAGCAGACGCCGGTCCGCGCCACGCCGCGATAGGGCAGGATCGGGCATTTGTTGGTGGCGACCGACCAGGTGCGGCATCGGTAGGACGGAAAGTCGTAAGGGCCGGGCAGGATGCTGGCCACCTGGGACGCCTCCAGGCAGGCCGAGAACGGATAGGACGAATACGCGCCAGAATCGACCGTCGCCTCGCAGTCGATACCGCGCAACTTGCCGTCCCGATCGGCATAGGCGGTAATTCGGTAGTGATGCTCGCGGCAGTTGGCACTGGCGGTGAGATGCTCCCTGCGGTCTTCCAACCAGCGCACCGGGTGGCCGCAGCGCATGGCGAGCCAACCGAGGCAGATGTCCTCCGGCAGCAGGATGCCCTTGTAGCCAAAGCCGCCGCCGACATCCGGCGACACGACGCGCACCTGCGCCTGATCCAGGCCGAGACATTCGGCGAGGCCGGTGCGCACGATGTGCGGCATCTGGGTGCCCGTATGGAGCACGAGCTGCTCGCGGCGGCTGTCCCAAACGGCGACCGTTCCGCGGCCCTCGATCGGTGCCATGCACTGCCGGGCGGTGGAGATCTCGCGCGTGACCTTGATCGGGGCGTCGAAAGCGGCCTCCATGTTGATATCGACGAAGGTCTCGAGAAATATGTTGTCGCCCCAATGCTCGTGCACCAGGACCGAGTCCCGGCGCCGCGCAGCGAGCATGTCATGGACGGCAGGCAGTTCGTCGAGTTCGACTTCGACGGTTGCGGCGACGTCCTCAGCCTCGGCCCGGGTCCGCCCGACACACATGGCGATCAGTTCGCCAACCTGACGAACCTTCTCGGCAGCCAGCACGGGCTGCTTGGAGACCTTGAATCCGGCCAGACCGGTCACGGCGACGATCGGCTGCACGCCGGCGAGATCGGCAGCGACGAAGACCTTATCGCGGCTCGCAGCGGGAATTCGGATCTCGCCGACCTTTGCATGGGCGAGTGGCGAGCGGACGAAGGCAACGTCCTGCATGCCGCCAAGACGGATGTCGCCCACGTATTGCCCGCGCCCGCGCAGAAAGCGATCATCCTCCTTGCGTTCGAGCGACGCGCCGACGCCCTGTTCACGCGTACCGGGTTCACGCATACCGGGTTCACGCATACCGGTAGTCGGCGATGGCGTGTTCAGCGCATCGGCTCCGCGTTGCACCAGTCGTGGATGCTGAGCGCCATCACCTTGATCGAGGTGATGTAGTCGGCGATCGAGACATATTCGTCGTTCGCGTGCATAATCGCGGTCGAGCCAGGTCCGAAGATGACGGTGGGCGTCTTGCCGTAGCTGTTGAGAAAGCGCGTATCGGCGGCACCTTGACGTCCACTGATGACCGGCTGATTGCCGGTGATCTCGGTATAGGCGCGCGACACCGTGCGGACGATCGGATGGTCGCGCGGAATCTCCGAGGCTTCGGCATCGTAGCCGACAAAGCGAACCTCCGGCGGATGGTCCTTCATCCACCGATCCTCGGCAGCGGCACGCGCCACCTGCTCGACCAGGCTCCGCTTGACGCCCTCGTGGTCCTCGCCCGGAACGGTTCCGATGCTGCCCTTCAGCAAGCAGTTCGCCGGGAAAGCGCTCGGGTAGTTGCCGGCCTGGAAACTGCCGATCATGCACGGCAGGGAATCGATGGCACTCGGATAGAGCGGATGCGTGACGGTCGCCACGCGCGTCGCCTCCAGCTCCGCCACCGCCTTGGCGATCTTGTTGCCAAGCTCGATGCCGCTGATCCCCTCGTATCGCTTCTGGATGCCCACCGGCTTGCCGTCGATCGCGATTTCGAACCAGAT
This sequence comes from uncultured Alphaproteobacteria bacterium, assembly GCA_963754235.1. Taxonomy (GTDB): domain Bacteria; phylum Pseudomonadota; class Alphaproteobacteria; order Acetobacterales; family Acetobacteraceae; genus DATAYA01. Next base: position 131,268 of record CAVWFK010000018.1, read on the forward strand.
ACGGCCGATGCAGGCGGGCTGCACCGCCAGGTCGCTGGTCTCGCCCGAGATGCCGGCATCGGCGGTGTAGCCGCGGATGACAGTGTCGAGCGTACCGTGGCCGCTGACCTCCTCGTCGATGACGACGTTGATCATCACGTCGCCCTTCGGCGTGAGGCCGAGTTCCTTCAGATACTGGACGGCAAGAATATGGCTCGCCACACCGCTCTTCATGTCGCAGGAACCGCGGCCGTAGATGCGGCCGTCCTTGACGCGTGCCGACCAAGGATTGTCGCTCCAGCCCTCGCCGTTGCCGACGGGGATCACGTCGGTATGGCCGTTCAGGAGCAGCGAGCGACCCCCTCCGGTTCCCTTCAGCGTGCCGACGATGTTCGGCCGGCCCTCGTAGCCGCGCCCCACCGGCCGGTAGCCCGGATGCTGCTTCAGCTGCTCCCAATCGGTCTCCCACATATCGACGTCAAGGCCGATCCGGCGCATATGGCCGGATACGAACTTCTGGATGGCTGCTTCCTCCCCGGTGACGCTCGGGATGGCGACCATCTCCCTCAGCAGGCCGACCGCCTGGTCCCGGCTGGCATCGATCTTGTCGAGGATCTTCTGGCGCGTGGGGTCGGTCATCGGGGTTGCTCCGGATTTGCTTCGGCCAGCGGCTCAGAGGGCCTTGAGGCGCGGGATGATCTCGCGTGCGATCGTCTCGATCTGATCCATTCGATACTTGTAGGGCACGAAGATGATCTTCTGCACGCCGGCGGCGATGTGCTCGCGCAGCTGCGCTACGCAGTCATCGACGGATCCCATAACAGCACTCTCGCGTGAGCAATCGCTGTGCGCCGGGAAATCCCATTCCTTGTTCAGCCAATCCATCATGTCATCGGACACCGCCTGCTTGGAGGGGCCCACCATGATCGGGAGTTGCGATGCATTCAGGAGCGCGTCCGGATCCTTGCCGGCTTGCTTGGCAAAATTGCGCACCTTCTCCCAAGATCGTTTGAAATCCTCCGGCCGATAGAAATAGGTCAGCCAACCGTCGCCCGCGGTCGCGGCGCGCTGCAGCACCTTGTCGACATAGCCGCCGATGAGGATCGGCAGGCGTGGCTGCTGATAGGGTTTCGGATACATCACAGCGGCAGATAGGTTGTGGTGCGTATATTGGCCGTCCACCTTCGCTTCGGTCCACAAGCGCTTCATGATCTCCAGGTTTTCATCCATGATCTTACCGCGCCGGTCGAACGGCACGCCGACGGCATCGAACTCACGCTTGTACCAGCCGGACGCCATGCCCATGATCAGCCGCCCCCCGGAGAGCTGGTCCATGCTGGAGAGCTGCTTGGCAAGCGTTACCGGGTTGCGCAGGGTCAACACCAGAATGCCGGTCCCCATTTTGATGCGCGTGGTGCGGGCGGCGATGCCCGTGAGCACCGTGAGCGAGTCGATAATCGGGAAATTCGGATCGACGCCGAGCAGCATGTGATCCCACACCCAGACGGAATCGTAGCCCAGCTCCTCGACACACACACCGTAATCGACGAGCTGTCGCGCGTTCGGCATTTCGGGATACGCCGTGAAGTTCCGGGCGGCGATGCCGAATGTCTTGGCGAGATTGGTCATTCCGTTCGCTCCAGAAGCATGTCGTCAGGCGGTAAACAGGCGCTCCGGGTCGAGCATCCTCAAGGTTTCCAGCTCGTTTGTCGACGGCGGCTCGGTGACGGCGACTTTGCCATCGAAGCCGAGATCGAAGCCGGTGTTGTCCTGAACCTGCTCCCGGCTGACGCCGGGGTTGAGGGCCAGTACCTGCATGCGTCGCGCCTCGTCATCAAAGCCGAACACCGCAAGCTCGGTGATGACGCGGAACATGCCGCCGGCGAGGAGACCGCTGCCGCGGCGCGTGTCGTGTCCGCGGATGAAGCCGGGACTGGTGATGAAGTCCACATGCTCCACGAAGCGGCGCTTCTCGTGCTTCATGGCGACGATCATTGTGGCAAGGCTTGAGATGTCGTTGCCGCCACCGGTCCCCGGCAGACGCGTCTTCGGGGCGGCCGGATCACCGATGAACGACGAGTTCAGATTGCCGTACTGATCGATCTGCGCGCCGCCCATGAAGCCAATATCGACGTAGCCGCGCTGTAGCAGCAACAGCACGTCGGCGCTGCCGAGCACCATGTTTGCCCGCTTGGTGCAGCGCTGATCATTGGTGGAGGGCGGCAGCTTGCCGGGTTCGACGAAAGCGCCGATGACGCCACCCTCGAAGAGGATGGTCAGGCCCGGGCAGTGCAGCCGCTGGGCCAGCGTCGCGGCAAGGAGCGGAATGCCGACGCCGGCAAACACGACCTGACCGTCCTGGAGGTGGCGCGCGCTCAGGACCGCCAGTATTTCGGCCGCGGTATAGCGCGGGATCTCAGTCATTGTAGATGCTCCGACCCTTCCTGCTCGCTTCGATGATTTCATCCAGGCCAATGAGCGACAGGAAATCCGTCCACGTCTTCGGACCGTAGACGTGGCGCTCAAGGTAGTCACGCATGCCCTTGACGGGTTCGGCGTTCACCTGGGCGACGTAGGCTTCCATGTGCTGCATCATCGGCTCGTAGAGCCCGAAGCATTCATGCGGCGCGGCGCCGTAGGGAACCTCGGCCACGGCGTCGACGCACAGGGACGGGATCTTGGTCCGGTCGGGTGCCCGTCGGATCTGCTCGTTCGAGACGATGCGCTCCGTCGTCAGGATCACCCGAGTGGCCGCCATGGCGAGGTCGATGTCCATGAACTGGAGACCGTCTATCTGGGCATTGCCGTATGGGTCGCAACGTTGCACATGAATGAGCGCTACATCCGGGTTGAGTGCCGGCACGAGAAGGAGCTTCTCGCCGGTGAAGGGGCAATCGACTTCCTTTGCTTCCGGCCGCAGCTTTAGGATATCGGAACCAAGCATCGAGCGGATCGGCAGGAACGGGACGCCCATGCCGCCGGCACGGAAGCGCATGCCGATCGCCATATGGCTCCATTCCTCGAAGCGCTTATTGCCCTTCTCGATATGGTGACGCATCACCTTCGACAGACCCCACAGGATGCCCTGAGCAAACCAGCTGGTGATGATTTCGTCGGCGATATCGGAACCCAGAAGCAAGTCGCCATCGGTCGAGACGATGCAGCGCGAGCAGGACAGGTGCTTGCGCCGCTGGCGGATCAGCTCCCAGATCATCGCCATTGGCGTCCGCGACATCGTCGAACCGCCGATGCCAACCGTCATCCCATCCTGGACGAAAGATGCCGCTTCCCGCAGGGACATGACTTTCTCGCGCAGGCTTCTGTCCCGCTGGGTCAGATTCCGCCGCAGCGTCGTATAGGGTTGTACTGGCGATGCGAGCACCGGTTCCTCCTGCGTGCGGGCCAAGCTCAGGTTCCGCCGCTGCCGGCGGCTGCCACGGCCCCTATGCCGGCCTGCCGCCGCTCCAGCGCCGCGTCGAACGATCGCGTTCGGCGCTCCGCGGAGGCATTGCCGTACACGGTGGTGCGCTGACGCGGCAGCCGGCCGGCCGTGCGAATAAGCGCCTCCATCCGCTGCGGCGTCATCTCCTGCCCGTGGCCGGCGCCGGCCGCACGCGAGATGCTCTCGTCCATCAGCGTACCGCCGAGATCGTTCACGCCCGCCCTCAAGGAAAGGCGCGCACCATCGCCCCCGAGTTTCACCCAGGACGCCTGGATGTTGGTGATGTGCGGATGGAGCACGAGCCGCGCGACCGCGTGCATCAAGATGGATTCGCGGAACGTGGGCCCCGGCCGCGAGCGGCCCTTGAGGTAGATCGGCGCCTCCATGTGGACGAAGGGAAGCGGCACGAATTCGGTGAAGCCTCCGGTCTCGATCTGCAGGTCGCGCACCCGGATCAGATGTCGCGCCCAGTGCTCGTAGCGCTCGATATGACCGAACATGATGGTGGCAGTCGATCGCAGCCCGAGGCGGTGCGCCGTGCGCATGACGGCGAGCCATTCCGCCGTGTTCACCTTGCCTGGGCAGAGAAACTGCCGCACCTCGTCGTCCAGGATCTCCGCCGCCGTTCCCGGCAACGTGCCGAGGCCGGAGGCCTTCAGCTCGGCGAGGAACTCGGCGACCGGAATGCCAAGCGTCTTGGCGCCCTGCGACACCTCGAGCGGCGAGAAAGCATGGATGTGGATTTCCGGCACGCTCGCCTTCACCGCCTGGCAGATCTCGATGTATTTCCGGCCGGTATAGGACGGATGGATACCCCCCTGCATGCAGACTTCGGTCGCACCCCGCTCCCAGGCTTCACGAACGCGACCCGCCACCTCCTCCATCTCGAGGTCATAAGCCTTGCCGCGCAGGTTTTCGCTGAGTTTTCCCTTGGAGAAGGCACAGAACTGGCACTTGAAGTAGCAGATGTTGGTGTAGTTGATGTTACGGGTGACGACATAGCTGACCGCATCGCCGTTGACCCTGCGGCGCAGCGCATCGGCGGTGTGGCAGACCGAAGTGAACCCCTCCCGCCGGGTCCGAAACAGGGCGACGATGTCGGCCTCCGTCAGCAGCCTGCCCTCGTGCACCTTGTCGAGGATCGATCGCAGTTGAGCCGGGACGCGCGCCGGCGGATCGGCGTGAATGAGCGCCACATCGTGCGGCAGCGGTGCATCGGCGCGCCCCGGGCACCAGAACTCGGCGCGCGGCCAGCCATCGCCATCGACCCGATCGTAGAGGCGCTTGCGCAGACCCGCATCGACCCAACGCAGTGGATGGCGCGCATAGGCGGGATAGATCGCGAGCCGTTCCGCCAGCACCTTGCCGGCCGACGCGGTGGCAGCTTCGAGCGTCGTCAGATGCGGCCAGGGCGCCTCCGGATTGACGTGATCGGGCGTGACCGGGGAGACGCCGCCCCAGTCATTGATCCCGGCCGCCACCAGTGCCGTGAGCGCGCCGGAGCTAAGATTGGGCGGCGCCTGGAGGTTCATCTGCGGCTCGAACAGCAGACGGGCGACGGCAATCGTCCACATATGATCGTCAAGCGACGGCGCCGCCACCGCCGCCATGCGCGTCCCCGGCTTTGGCCGAAAATTCTGAATGATGATCTCCTGGATGTGGCCGTAGGTGTCGTTAAGCTGGCGCAGCGCGAGCAGCGCATCGATCCGTTCCTCCCGGGTCTCGCCGATGCCGATCAGGATGCCTGAGGTGAACGGAATGGCGTGGTCGCCCGCGCGCCGGATCGTGTCGAGGCGCGCCGCCGGCAGCTTGTCCGGCGAACCGTGGTGAGGCTGCCCGTTGCCGCAAAGCCGCTCCGATGCGCTCTCCAGCATGAGGCCCTGGGACACCGATACGCGGCGCAAGCTGGCGAGATCGGCGTCCGACATCACTCCCGGATTGAGGTGCGGAAGCAGCCCGGTCTGCTCCAACACGAGCGCCGCCATCTCGGCGAGGTAGGATAGTGTCGTTTCATGGCCGAGTGCGCGCAGCTCGTCGCGACAAATCCCGTAGCGCCGCTCCGGCTTGTCGCCGAGTGTGAACAGCGCTTCTTTGCAACCAGCGCGCCTCCCAGCCTCGGCGATGGCAAGCACCGCGTCGCGCGAGAGATAGGCGTGCTCGTCCGCGCGCGGCCGATGGGCGAAAGTACAGTAGTGACACACATCACGGCAGAGTTGCGTCAGCGGGATGAACACCTTGCGTGAATAGGAAACGACGTTGCCGTGGGCCGCATCCCGACGTCGGGCCGCCGCCGCCAGCAGCGTGGTTCGATCCGGAAGGTCGACGAGGCTCAGCGCCTCCTCGCGACTGAGCCGACGATCGGCGGAAAACTGCGAAAGCAATTCGGACGGATTCATTGTGGCCACGCCTTCTCGCGCAGATCTGCCGGAACGGTCGGTGTTGTGATCTCGAAGCGGCGCAAGCACGCGCGCGTCCTCGCGCCGGCACGAAGCCGCGCGTCGAAGACGAGGTCAGCGACGGTGTCGATGTCGTGGCCGGCGCCGTCGAGCACGAGAGTGACCGGTCGCACGCCGATCGCCGCAGCGGCGGCAAGGTGTCGAGCGAAGCTGTCGCAACCGAACGCCGGTGCCATCACGCCGGCGGGCGACAGCGCCAGGATGTTGGTGCCGCCGTCACGCGTCGCCGGCGCGATCACCACGGGGGAACGCGCGAGTGCGATGCGTATGGCACGAAGCTCATCCGAGCTGACGAAAGGAAGATCGCCGGGAACGACGACCACCCCGGACCCGCCGACGACACGGACCGCGCGAATGCCGCGCAGGACTGCGTCGTTGGTACCACTCTCAAGTGGATCGGCGATCACCTTCGCGCCGAACGCCTCGGCAATGGCGGCGGCCTCTGCATCGCAGGTCACGACGGCAGTTCCGGCGAACCCCTCCGTGCGCGCGAGCTGCTCCAGCACGTCCCCCAGCATCGCCTTTGCAAGTGCCGCCCGCCCGGCTTGCCCGAGCACGTCGGCGAGGCGCGCCTTGGCGCGATCGAACCGCTTGACCGGCACGACCGCCCAGATCCCATCACCAGGAGCGTGAGGCATCATGACGTGGTCGCCCTTCCGGATGCGATCTCGTCGGCGAAGGTGAGCACGTCAAGGGCGAGGCGCTCGCGATCCGCGGTGCTCCGCATCAGCGTGCTTACGACCTTGACGGCAATCCCCGCTACGTTTCGCTCAGCGGCATCGCTCGTGTCGATGACCAGGCCGTTGATCAGACCACGGTAGTGCTCGGCGATCGCCCGCTGCGTCGTGGGGATACCGAGCTCATCCATGATCTTCGTGGTCGGCCCTTTGACCGCCACACCGCCTATAATGGGTGATACAGCGACGATCGGCGCGCCGCTCGCCTCCAGCAGAAGCCGGATCTCGGGCATCGCAAGGATCGGATCGATGCTCAGATACGGATTGGACGGGCAGATAACGACGGCGCGAAGGGCGGTCGCCTGCAATGCCGCACGGACCGGTGCCGGCAGCGTCGCCTCTCGCGCGCCGTCGAAGTGAATGCCGCGCACCTCAGGGGCGCAGCGGCGTTCCACGAAATAACGCTGGAAGGGCAAAGGTCCTTCAGAGGTGTGGACGATCGTGCGGACCTGGCTGTCCGACATCGGCAGGATCGCTGCACGAATACCGAGCCATCGGGCGATGTCGTCAACGACCGCCGTCAGCGAACGCCCGCTGCGCAGTTGGTGCGTGCGCACCACGTGCAGGGCGAGGTCCCGGTCGCCGAGCTGGAACCAGGACTCGGCGCCAAGCTCCGTGACCGATGCCATGAAGTTCCAGCTCTCGTCGGCGCGGCCCCAGCCCCGCTCCGCGTCGGCGCGACCGCTCAGCGTATAGAGCACGGTATCGATGTCGGGCGAGATCGCCAGCCCCAGATGCTCGAAATCGTCGGCCGTATTGACGATGAGGGTCAGATCTTGGCCGACCGCGCGCGCCAGCCCGAGGGCGAGCTTGGCGCCACCGATCCCGCCACACAGGGCGACAACACGACGCCTTGCAGGAGATGAGGGCGCGTTCATCGAAACAAATCTCGCTCCCGGCTGCGGACGAGCGTGGCGGCCGGACGCTCGGGCGCATCGAGCCGGAAGCCGCGGACGAGGACGGCCGGAATGCCCTCGGCTGCTTGACCCATCATGAGCGACCCTGCCGAAGCGAGTTCGTCAGCAACGGCGATCTCCGTCACTCTCAGCTTGCGGCCGAAGAGGTCTTCGCTCCCGACGCGATCGACCAGGGAAGGCAGGCCTGCCGCACCAAGTGCGACGCCAACCACGCCATTCCGCCAGGGCCGCCCGAAACTGTCGTTGATAAGAACGCCAATCGAGACGCCGAAGATTTGATCGAGCTGCTTTTTCAACTCCATTGCCGAGCCGTCGGGATTGCGCGGCAGCAAAAGCACGCGGCCCGAGCCTTCCCCGTGCGCAATATTGGACTCGTCGATCCCGGCATTCGCCATGACGAAGCCCAGCGTGTGTGCCGCAATGACCACATGTCGCCCGACTTTAAGAATTTCCTCGGATTCGGAAAGGATGACCTCGACGTGGCGCGGATCCTTGCCCGTCTGTCGCGCGAGCGCGACGGCCTGCTCGGATGGCACGATTTGGTCCAGATCGACATAGCGCCCCTCGGCCTTCGACACGATTTTCTGTGCGATCACCAGAATGTCACCGTTGCGGAGGCCGACCTTCGTGCTTCGCAGGACATGCGCCAGGATCGCGGCCAAATCGTCGCCTGGCTCGACGAGCGGTATCCCCGGCAGGGGCAAGAAGGAGACGGGGGTAACGCTCATCGATGGCTAGCTCGGGCCGCCGCTGTCGAGGCCCGTGATGCCGATGCCGGCGCCCGAGACTTTGTATTGCCGGTTGATCCATATCAGCACCGAGGTCATAGCCTCGGCCGCCGCAGAATTGGCGAGTGCACCTCCGCCGACACCCCGTCGCGCGACTACGCCGGCGAGCTCGATGACAGCATTGCGTGCCTCCTTGTTGTCGCTGAAGACGAGCACGTCGCAATCGGCGCGGCCGCCGGCATGCAGCTTCGCCGCACCGACATTGTGAAAGGCCGACACGACGCGCACGCCATCGCCAAGCAGGCGCTGGGCGATCTGCGCTGCCGAGCCCGCGCTCGGCAGCTGGACGGTCGAGACTTTTGGCGGGACAAGCGGCACGGCGGTATCGACAACGATCTTTCCCCCGACGACGCCCTTTATTTCCTCGATGATCTGGTCATGATTTGCGAAGGGAACGGCCAGCACCACGATATCGGCCGCACGCGCTGCGCCCACGTTGTCGTCGCCGACGATCGCGTTGCCGAGCCTTGCGGCGACGGCGGCCGCCTTGTCGTGAGAGCGCGAGCCAATGACGATCCGGTAGCCGGCCGCGGCCCACCCTTTGGCGAGGCCGGACCCGAGATCGCCGGTTCCTCCGATGATACCGATGACCGGCCTTGACGCGTTCGACATCGGCTTCTCCGCCCTTCGAGTCCGGTTCGCGATCGCTGGCGGGCCACATCCCGGTCACCCGACAACACATACCATCATACAGCACATATGACAAGTACCAGCCGATACCCGCGCGGGGCGCCTGTGCAACACTCAGGACGGCGGCAGCACCTCGTTCCCGCGCGTGCCGCCGGTTTTCATGGTCCGACCTTGGCCATGGCGGCGCCAAGATAGACCGCGCGCACGTGCGGGTTGTTGATCAACTTCTCACCTTGTCCTTCAAGGGCCATCGAACCTGCCTCCAGAAGGTAGGCATAATCGCACATGGCCAGAGCCGCATACGCGTTCTGCTCGACCATGAGCACGGTGGTTCCCGATGCCCGGATGTCGCGAATGATCGCGAATGTCTGATCGACGATGTTGGGAGCGAGACCCAGCGAGGGCTCGTCGAACATGACGAGCTTGGGCCTCGACATCAGCGCGCGGCCGATCGCCAACATCTGCTGCTCGCCGCCCGATAGCGTGCCGGCGAACTGCTTGCGCCGCTCCGCCAGCCGCGAGAAGACGCCGAAGATCCGATCCATGTCGGCGGCGATGCCCTTGGCGTCGGAGCGCAGATAGCACCCCATTTCAAGGTTTTCGACGACGCTCATATCGGGGAAGACGTGGCGACCCTCCGGACAATGCGCGATGCCGAGGGCCAAGATCCGATCCGCGGAAAAGCCGGTGATGTTGCGCCCGTCGAAGATGATCTGGCCCGACGCTGCCGGCACCAGGCCGGATATGGCCCTGAGCGTCGTGGATTTGCCGGCACCGTTGGCGCCGATCAGCACGACGAGTTGCTTCTCCGGCACCTTGAGCGAGAGCTCCTTGATCGCCGTGACCTTGCCGTAGCGGCAGACGAGATTGCGGATCTCAAGCATGTTTGACGCCCTGCCCCAGATAGGCCTGCCCCAGATAGGCCCGAATGACCTCGGGATCGCTCTGGATCGAGGACGGCGGCCCGTCGGCAATAATCCGTCCGTAGTTGAGGACGACAATGCGATCGGAGATGCCCATCACCATCGGCATGTCGTGCTCGACCAGCACGATCGTCATACCTCGCGCCCTGAGCTTGCCGATGAGCTCGATGAAGCGGCCGGTCTCCGATGCGTTCATGCCGGACACCGGCTCGTCGAGAAGCAAGGTCGCGGGGTCGGCCGCGAGCGCCAGCGCGACGCCGAGGAGCCGCTGGTTGCCGTAGGGCAGGCTTCCGCCGAGCTCGCTTGCGTGATGGGCGATGCCGACGAGTTCAAGGACCTCCCATGCCTTCTCCCGCAGCTCTCGTTCCGCCCGCCGCTCCTTCGGCAACAATAACAGGGTGCCGAGAATGCCTTCGGATTTCCGCCTGTGCAGGCCGATCAGGACGTTCTCGAAAACCGTGCACTTGTCGAAGAGATTGGTTCGCTGGAAAGTCCGCACCAGGCCGAGTGCCGCCACCTGATGCGGCTTGATGCCCGTCAATGGAGTGCCGCGGAAGGTCACGACACCCTTCGTCGGCCTGAGAAAGCCGGTGACGACGTTGAACGCCGTGGTCTTGCCGGCGCCATTCGGCCCGATGAGGCTGACCAACTCCCCTTCCGCGACATGGAACGTCATGTCGTTGATGGCGACCAGACCGCCGAAATGCACCGCCACATGCTCGATTGCGAGGATCGATGTATCCGCCTGCCTGGGAAGCCCGCTCACGGACGGCCCCCGCTCTTGATGGTAAGCAAGGGCGGGGCGGCCGCGAGCGGCGGCGATTTCTGCCCGCGGTCGAACCAGCGCGCTATGGCCGGCACGACCCCATCGGGAAGCACGTAGACGATGACGATCATCAGCGCGCCGTAGAGGATCCATTGGACCTCCGGGCCGACATAGGCGCGCAGGATCACCGGTGCGATGCCGAAGATCAGGCCGCCTACTATGGGTCCGGCCAAGGTCCCCTTGCCGCCGGCGATCACCATGATCACCATCGTGACGGTGTTCAGGAACATGAAGATCGCCGGATCGATGATCAAGATGTAGTGGGCATAGAGACCACCTGCCGTGCCCGCCATGGCCCCGGAAACCACCGCCGCCAGCACGAGATATTTCGTAACGCTGATGCCGACAGAAGACGCGAGGGTCTCGTTCTCGCGGAGGGCGATCATGGCGCGGCCGTACTGCGAGTTCACCAGACGCTTGATGATCACGTAGGCGGCCGCGATAAAGAACAGGACGACGTAGTAGTTGCCGGCCTTGCCCCAGAGCGTGATCGAGCCCGTCCAGTCGAAACCGAGCGTCAACGGCGGAATGTTGGTGAGCGCAAGCGGTCCATTGGTCAGCTCGACCCAGTTCAGGGCGACCAAGCGCACGACCTCGGCGAAGCTGATGGTGACGATAACAAAATAGGCGCCGCGAACCCTGAACGCGAGTTTGCCGATAAGATAGCCGCACAGCCCTGCCACCATCGTCCCGAACAAGAGGCCGACAACGGCCGGCCACGGGTCGTGCGTGATCTCGAGACCGAAGATCGTGATGGTGAAGCCGAGCGACGTGAGCGCGCTGACATAGGCCCCGATGCCGAAGAAGGCGACATGCCCGAGGTTCAGCTGGCCGGTGTAGCCAAGCAGAAGGTTCAGGCTCATGGCGGCCAAGATGAAGATACCCGAAAGGATGAGCGTATTGAGGAAATACTGGTCCTTCAGCCACAGTGGCACGGTGGCGAAGAGCACGAGGGCGACGATCGGGACCAAGCGCCTCATCCGATGCGCTCTGAGCGTGCAAACAGGCCCGTAGGCCTGAACAGAAGCACAAGGATGATGATCACGAAGCCAACCGCGTCGCGATACCCCGAGGAAATGTAGCCGGCCCCGAACTCCTCCGAGAACGCCAAAATGAAGCCGCCGATGGTGGCGCCGGTGATGTTGCCGAGGCCCCCGAGAATGACGATCGCAAACGCCTTCAAGGCGGCCATGTCGCCCATGGTGGGCACCACCACGAAGACGGCTCCCAGGAGTGCGCCGGCCGCTGCGGCAAGCCCGGAACCGAAGGCGAACGTCATGGTGTAGATCCGGCTCACCCTCACGCCCATCAGGGCCGCCGTGGAGCTGTCCTGGAAGGTCGCGCGCATCGCCTTGCCGAGCTTGGTCCGATGGATGATGAGATAGGTGCCCGCGATCAGAAGCAGTGCGAACACCAGCACCACGACGCGCAACCACGACAGCGAGACCGGGCCGATGGTCAGAGGTGCGGTCGGGAACGGTGACGGCACGGATTTGGCCACACTGCCCCAGATCAGAATTTCGATATTCTGCATAGCAATCCAGGCGCCGATCGTGATGAGCATGGTCGTGTCCATGTCGGCGGAGCGTTTCGGCCTGATCAAAGTGAACTCAATTATCGCCCCGAGGCAGACGCCGGCGGCGGTCGCAAAGACTATCGAAACGTAGAAGTTCAACCCCAAATGGACGCCAAAGAAGTACATCATGTAGGCGCCGAACGCGTAGAGTTCGCCATGTGTGAAATTGACGATCCGCATGATGCCGAAGATCAGCGTGAGGCCGATCCCGAGCAGCGCATAGGCTCCGCCGGTGATGAGCGCGTTCGCTAGGTGCTGAAGGATCTGGTCCAAGGCTGGTCCTCACCACTTGCCACGTACGCCGCCATTTCTCTCGCTCACGAGGGAGCTGCCACGAGGCGTCGAGCGGTCCGCCTGCTTATGCATCCGGGCCAGCAGCGGCTAAACAGTCGTGCGGTCCTCCCTATGATAGTAACAGCGCGCTGCGGCGGGCACAAGCTGCCGGCCTTCGCCTGGTCAGTCGGCTATTTGGGGCGGGTACGAGCGGACCGAACGCCGGAAATCACGGCCGCATCGCATCATTGGCCCAGCACGGCACGGGCATCGACGGCGACCGCACCCTTGGCTCCGACGATCAGCGGGTTGATCTCGAGATCGACCAGCCGCGCGCCGAAATCCGATCCCAGCCAGCTTACCCGCTCCACCGCATCGGCGATCGCCTCCACATCCAGCGGCGGCCGACCACGCGCACCGAAGAACAGGGGCGCGCTGCGCAGCCCCGCGATCATCCGGTGCACCCCCGCGCGCGAAATCGGCGCCGGCGCCACCGCGAAATCCCGCAGGATCTCGACCGCGATGCCGCCGAGGCCCAACATCACGATTGGCCCGAATTGAGCATCGCGACGAATGCCGACGATGACCTCGGCTTCGCCGCGCATCATCTCCTGCACCGAGAAACCCTCGATCCGCGCCTCCGGCAGAGCCGCACGTACGTGCGTCAGCATCTCGCGGGCAGCGTCCTCCACTGCATCGACGTCGCCAAGCCCGAGACGCACCGCACCGACATCGCTTTTGTGCAGGATATCGCGCGAGACGATTTTGAGCACCACGGGGAATCCCATTGCCTGGGCGGCGCGCCCCGCTTCATCGACCGAGGCCGCCAGCCGCTCCCGGACCACGCGCACGCCGTAGCTGGAGAGGACACGCTTCATCTCCGTCTCGGTCTGTGGCCCTGGGCGCAAATCCGCCAACGCCGCTCGCTCAGGCAGGCCCGCCGGACGCGACGGCATCTCGCGTGGTGTGCCGGCCAGCGCGTCATAATCGGCGATGAGCCTTAGCACGCTGAGGCCCTCTTCGAATCGATCGAAGCAGATCATGCCCGCTTCGCGCACCGCGCGCCGCGCCGGATCCGCCGCCGCCCCCGGAGTGACCACGATCGCGACGGGCTTGCCGCAGTCGCGCGCCGCCGCCGCGATCAGCCCGGCACGTTTCGCGTAAAACGGCATGGACGTCAGTACCGGCCAACCCGCTTCCCACGTCGGGATCGGCCAGCAGCAGACGCGTCGCCTCGTGCGAAATCTCGACCTCATCGCCGGAGCGGCGGCCACCGAGGTCGACCGGGTTTCGCGCCTGCGGCGCAAGCAGCATCGTCTCGAGTGCCGCGCAGGTCTCGGGGCGCAACGACGCGAGCGGCAGTCCAAGTTCGGTCAGCCGGTCGCTTGCGATGCCGGTGCCGCCGCCCGAGCCCGACAGCACGGCGACCCCCGCGGGCCGAGGTCCGGGATGGCGGATAAGAAAATGTGCCGCACGGACCATATCGTCCGGGTCAGCCGCCAGCACCACGCCTTGCTCACGGCAGACCGCCGCGAACGCCTCAAACGAGCCGGCGAGGCTCGCGGTGTGCGAGCGAACCGCCGCCACGCCGGCTTGCGTCCGTCCGGTTTTCACCGCCAGCAGGGGCTTGCCGACCGCCCGACACCGCGCGGCCGCCGCGTGGAACCGAGCGCCGTCCAGCAGACCCTCGATATAAAGGCAAATTGCCGCAGAATCCGGCTCGTCGACGAGGTATTCCAGGAAATCGCAGATTTCGAGATCACTCTGGTTGCCGAGGGAAATGCCGTAGCGCAGCCCGATGCCGTCGGTCTTCGCGCGATCGAAGATCGACACCATCAGCGCGCCGCTCTGGCTCACCAGCGCGATCCTGCCGTCGCCCAGCGTGTCCGTGTTCAACACCACCGAAGAGCAAAGCGCCATGTGGTGATGGGGCACGATCAGCCCCATACAGTTCGGCCCGACGATACGCATGCCGCTCTCGGCCGCGATGCGCACCAGCGTCGCCTGGCGCTCCGCGCCGTCTTCACCGGCTTCGGCAAATCCGGTGGCAATGATGATGCAGCAGCCGACCCCGGCCTGTGCCGCCTCCTCCAGCGAGCCGATCAGGTGCTGGGTCGGAACCGCGAGGATCGCCACATCGGGTGGCGTCGGCACCTCGGCGATGCGCGGAAACGCCCGCCGGCCGGCGATTTCCTTGCGCTGGCGGTTGATTGGATAGATCTCACCCGCAAAGCCGTGTCGGACAAGGAAGTGCATGATCCGACCGCCGAACTTGTCAAGGCTGTCGGACGCGCCGAGCACCGCGACCGAATCCGGGTGCAGAATGCGGCCGATGTCTATTCGTGGCGTCGCCCGTCCGGCGCCCGCCTGTGCGGTGTGCAGGATGCGCTCCATCGTCCCCTCCTCACATCGCGTCATGGCTCGCGCTCACCCGCACGCTTGTCGGCTGCGCGGAACGCGGCCCCAAACACCGCTGTGATGCAGGCACGGGTGCTCTCGACGCGATGGGCGCCCTCGCGCGTCGAGACTATTGCGGTGTTTGCCGGCACGTGGGTGTCGGTATCTCGCCGGTCGTCACCTTATACGGGCCGGGCAGCAGGCAATGGCCGTACGGCGTGAAGATCTTCTGGAGGCTGCCGTCCCCATGCATCTCATTCATCACCTTCGCCACTGCGTCGGCGACCGCGGGCGCCTTGAACGCCAGCGCCTCGGCATGCGGGTCGTAGCCGGTCAATGCGATCCGGAAGAAATCACGCCCCTTCGACTTGTACCAGTAGGCCTGTTCGGTGCCGATGAAGGCGCCGTCCACCTGGCCGGCCGACAATGCCTGCAGCACGTCGGCGTAAGTCGAGAAAGTGTGCACGTCAATCGGCGGCTTGCCGGATTTTTGCAGGGCTGCACTGGCCTTCTGTGCGTCCTGGCCATCGACGGTGCCGAGCTCCACGCCGAAGCGTTTGCCGGAAAAGTAATCAGGTCCGTCGATCTTGTCGGTGTTGCTCTTGTGTACGACGATGGCGAGCGTACTGGCGCCATACGGGATCATCAGCACCTGCGCCGCCCGCTGTGGCGTGTAGAACATGAAGGAGTCGATCATGTCGATGCGCCCCTGCTTCAACAGCGGGATCATGGTCGCGAACATGGTGTTCTGTAATTCCATTTTCAGGCAGAGCCGCTTGGCGATGGCGTTGCCGAGATCGACGTCGAGGCCGACGATGTTGCCCTCGTCGTCGACGTATTGAATCGGCGCCACGGTTGGGTTGATCGCCGCGATCAGCCAGCCCTTGCGCGCCAGCGGCGGATGGTTGAGCTTGGGCGAACAGGTCTCCGCCAGGCCCGGCGTCGCGGTTGCGAGCAGCAGTGCTCCCAACAGCAGCGTTGCTATCTTGTTCATTGTTCCTCCCTGCTTCCGGTTTGCGCGCGGGCGCCATGGAACCCACCGCACCAGATCGAACCATACCGCATGTCGGGGCGCAAGGAAATCCACCTCGGGTTGCATTGGCCCGCGTCTTCGGCCGTCAAGCGCCGGCGCGGTCAATCCAGGCGAAAGAAGCGCTCCGCATTGGCATGCAGCCATTTTTCCAAAACGGCATCCTTCAGCGGCAAGGCCGCGTATTCCTCGATCAGGGCCGCCATCGGCAAGCCGAATGCCTCCCACGACAGGCCGACCATGATCTTGTCCTGGAGCAAGGTGTTGCCGAATTGCAAAAACTGCTCCCAGCCGGAGCCGGGTACCCCGAAATAACGCGGGCGGTGAGACGCGGTATCGCAATAGAGGTTGGGATGGCGGCGCAGCAACGCGACCATCTCGTTGACCCAGGGCCAGCCGCTCAATCCGGCGACGATGCGAAGCTCGGGGAAATCCACGGCGACCTGGTCCAGATGGCGCGGATGCCCGAGATCGTATGGGCGGTCGTTGGCGTAGTTCATATTGGCGTAGATGCGAACCGGGATGTCGAGCTCCGCGCATTTCGTGTACAGCGGATAATAGCGCCGGTCGCTCGCCGGGATCATGTTGAAGAGGGCGGAGACCCGCAATCCGCCGAAGCCTTGCTCGCGCACCAGACGCTCGAGCTCGCGCACCCCACGCATCCCGTCATGCGGACTGATCGAGGCCATGCCGATGAAACGTGCCGGGTAGGCGGCAAGGATGTCGGCGATGACGTGGTTTGGCGCGCGCAATACGCCGCGTTCGACGCCGGCCTGGTCCATCAATGCGACGAAATCCGGAAGCGACATCCCCGGACTTCCCGCCCCGGCCGCATGATCGTCCGACTCCTGCCGCCGGGTAAAAATGCGCTGATAATTGGAGAAGCCATGACCGGGAAGTGGCGGCAGGCGTTCGGGGTCTCCAAATCCCGGCGGGTGGGTCGCCGTGGTGAACTTCCGCGGGTTGCCATTCTCGTCCGGCGGCAGATCGCATTCCACATCGATGACCTTGCGCATGGCGAGTTTCCCTGTTGCCGAGCGTCGTGCAATGCACAGCCATCAGATTGACACAAATCGGATCGTGGCGTAAGTCGGATACGCGGTTTCGGTCATTGAGGAGCGCGAAATGGCGCAGAGCTTGGTGCGCCTTGAACAGGTCGGCCAGATCGCGACCGTCCTGATTGACAATGCGCCGGTCAATGCCGTCTCGGTGGGCGTTCTGCATGCCCTTCATGCGGCTTTCGACGAGATCGAGGCGAACCACAGCATCCGCTGCGTCATTCTGTCCGGTGCCGGCGAAAAAGCGTTTTGCGCAGGCGCCGACATCCGCGAAGAGAAACAGTTTCGCGATCCCGACGCGAGTCGCGACTTCCGCGAGCTCGGACGCCGCACGCTCATTCGCATCGAGACTTTCTCGCGGCCGATCGTCGCCGCGATCCACGGATACTGCATCGGCGGCGGAACGGCGCTCGGCTGGGCATGCGACGTGCGCCTGGCCGCGGACAATGCCGTGTTCCGCGCCGGCGACGCCTATCTTGGTGTGATTCCGAGCTGGGGGATGGGCCTGCTGCGGCTGCCGCGCCTCGTCGGCCGGACCCGCGCACTCGACCTTCTTCTGCTCGGCGAGAATTTCGGCGCTTCGCGGGCCCAGGAGCTCGGGCTCGTGACCGAAATCGTGCCGCGCCAGGAATTGCAAGCGCGCGCGCAGCGAGTGGCTGCCCGTATCGCCAGCGCCTCGCCCGCCGCGATCATGGCGATCCGCAAGGCCGTCAGCTTCAATCTCCGGCACGGCTGGGACGAGATGGCGGCGTACGAGGAAGAGCTGGCGGCGCAAATTTTTGCCCATCCCGACTGCGAGGAGGGGATGTCCGCCTTCCTCGAAAAGCGACAACCGCAGTTTCGCGATTTGTAAAGGGTTTGGATTCGCGGCATCGCACAAGCCCTCTCCGCCCCTCGGGGCGGAGAGGGTTGGGTGAGGTGGGGGCCCGCGGCGACAACGCTATGGGCGCACGCCGCTTCGCCACGCACGCTGCGGTGTGACCCGCACGAAGCATCCCCCACGCCCGATCGCCGCCCCCCCTCACCCCGACCCTCTCCGCCCCCCGGGGCGGAGAGGGAGTTGAGTCCTCGCCTGCTGCGGTGAAGGCGAAGGCGTCTATTTCAAACTGAGACACCGCCCGCCGGATTTTCTCCTTGACACGGCGACGGCATACTAGTCAACTACCATGCCAGATAGCCGAGGGACGGAGACATGCAGCAAGCGATGTTCTTGCAAGAACCCTATCTCGGAACCCGTCGGCCGCTACATCGGGCCAGCCCGCTGCCGAGCTGGTGCTACACCAGCCAGGCATGGTACGACCGTGAGATCGAGGAGATCTTCCGCAAGGAGTGGCTCTGCATCGGCCGCGTGGAGCAGATTGCGGAATCCGGCAGCTACTTCACCGTCGAGGTGATCGGCCAGCCGCTGATCGCGGTGCGCGACGCCGCGGGAACTGTGCGGGTGCATCTCGGGGTCTGCCGGCACCGCGGGGCGATCATCGCGCAAGGGGAGGGGAAGTGCCGGAGCTTCACCTGTCCCTACCATAGTTGGACCTATGCGCTGGACGGACGATTGGTGGGAATTCCCGGCTCGCCGCATCCGCTGGCGGGAGTGGAGGATTTCCGCAACGAGGAGTACGGGCTGATCCCGGTGCGGACGGAGAGCTGGGCCGGGTTCATCTTCGTGACGTTCAACGCGGAGGCGCTGCCGCTCTCAGAATGGCTCGGCGAGCTTCCCGCCTTCCTCGCCGATTACCGGATGGAGGACGCGCGGCAGACGCATCGCGACGTCTATGACGTCGACTGCAACTGGAAGCTCTGGCTGGAGAACGCGTTCGAGAATTACCACGTCGCAACCGTCCACCGGAGACACTACGATCCGGCAAGGCCACAGAACTGGGAGTTCGAGAACACGCCCGGACGCGGCCCGTGGGAGGCGATGTTCAGCAAACGGAGCGTCGTCGCCTATTCCGGCCTGCCGGAGATTCCAGGGCTCGCCCCTGCCCGGGCGGCAGGACTTTATCATGTCTGGGTGCGGCCGAGCCTTCAGATCATTCTCACCTCGTCGTACATGAAGTACCCGGCAGTACCTGCCGCAGGGGCCGAACAAGCTGCGGCTCCAGGAGAACTGGACGTTTCCGAAGGCGACGGTGGCATCACCCGATTTTGGCGAGGTGGTGGGGCCGGCATACTACCACAAATATTCCGAAATCATCCGCGAGGACCTCGGCATCAACCCGAACGTGCACCGCGCGATGCAATCCGGCGCGTATCGGCCGGGGCGGTTCTCGCTCGAGGAATACATCGTGCACCGGATCGGCAACTATGTGCTCGATCGCGTGATAGGGCCCGACGGTCCAGGCTCGCGTGCGCTGCGCGAGGGGCTCGATACGCGCCAGGCGGCGGACTAGCGCCCCCTGATGAACCCCGAAGGAGTGTTCCACGTCCACGTGGAGAACTCACACGCCCTGATGCCGGTATTCATCGTGCGGCCGGACCAGTACGAGCCGGCGCTGGCGCGACACCCGGATATCGCGCGGCGGATCTGCACCACCTGGGGATACGACCAGGAGAATTGGGTGGAGAATGCGCGCACGGCGGATGCCATTATCACCTACCGCTTCCCAAAAGAGCGGCTGGCAAGCGATGCGCCGCACCTCAGACTGTTGCAGGTGCTGGGGGCGGGGGTGGACTACCTGCTGCCGCTCGACTGGCTGCCGCGCCACGTGGCGATGCTGACGAACAGCGGCGCGCATGTGCCGAAGGCCGCGCAATCTGCGCTGATGACGCTGCTGATGCTGAATGCACGGTTGCCGGAGTTGCTGGAGAGCCGGCGGCGACATCAGTGGAATCGTATCTTTACGACAACCCTGGCCGGCAAGGTGCTGCTGATCGTCGGCGTGGGCGCGATCGGCGGAGGTGCGGCCGAGTACGCCAAGGCCTTTGGCATGCGGGTACTGGGCATCAGGCGGAGCGGGGGCACGCATCCGGCCGTGGACGAAATGCACCCGCCGCAGGCGCTGCACGATCTGCTGCCCCGCGCCGACTTCGTGCTGGCAAATCTCGCGCTGACTCCCGAGACGCGCTTCGCCTTCGGTGCCCGGGAATTTGCGCTGATGAAGCCCGGGGCGGGATTCGTGAACATGTCGCGCGGCGGTCTCGTCGACCCGGCAGCGCTGGATTCGGCGCTGCGCGGCGGGCGTCTCGGCGGGGCGGTGATCGACGTGACCTATCCGGAGCCACCCACCGCCGACTGGCCGTACTGGGATACGCCGAACCTGATCATCACGCCGCACGTACTCTCCGATGACATCGAGGAATACGTGCCGCGAACGCTCGACCTCTTTTTCAACAATCTGCGGCGGCTCTTCGCCGGCGAGGCACTGACCAACGTGGTCGATCGCGAGCGGCAGTACTAGGATGGCCGGGTTTGTCCATCGCCTGTTGGAGACCCCGGGCGGCACACCCACGTGGCGCCACGGATGCGGGGCGTCGAGAGCCGATCGGCTGATCTTCGTTGAAGGCCAGCACGATTTGGAGACATCGGGCGGCATCCGCAATCCCGGGCGCGCCCTGCTCCAGGCAGATGCGGCGATGGCGGGCGTGCGGCGTGCGGTGGAGTCCGTCGGCGGCCGCTTTGAGGACGTCGTGAAGCTCGTCGTCTTTCACGCGCTCGCAAGCGAGGAGGATGAGGCGGAGCTGCTGCGGCGTCTCCGCGCGCGGGTTGCGGGCGAGATACCGCCCGTGCTGTCACTCGTGGCACTGCCGCGCCTCTGGCATCCCGATATGAGCGTGCTGGTGAAAGCGCTGGCGGTGGACAACGCCGATGGCGCCGCACCGCGCCGCGTCGGTGAGCCGGCCGGACACTGGGCGTGGCCGGCCGGGGCGAGGTTCAGCCACGGGATCCGGTGCGGCGAGTTTGCCTTCGTCTCGGCGCAATCCGCGAAAGACGGGTCGGCGCGGGTGCAGCACGCGGACGACATCGTCGCGCAGGCGAAGCTCACTATCGCCAACATCGCGCGCGTGCTGGAGTCGATGGGCTGCGACCTTGATGACGTGGTGAAGCTGAACACCTGGTATTTCGGCGCCGGCACGGATGCGGACTGGCGGCGTGCCGCGGAGGTACGGAGCAGCGCGTTCCGCTTCCCAGGCCCCGGCGCCACCGGCGTGCCGGTGCCGCGGCGCTACCCGGACGGCGCACAAATCCGGCAGGAATGCTGGGCCTTGCGCGGCACGGACGGGGCGCGACTGCCGCGCGCTCTCTCCTGGCCGCTGGGGCACTGGGAATGGCCCATCCGCGTCTCATTCCAGCAGGGAATCCGTGTCGGCCGCATGATCTTCCTCGGCGGACAGTACTCGATGGACGAGCGCGGATTAGCCGTCGCGCCGGAGGACATGGCGGCGCAAATCGACAACACGCTGGAATTCATCCGCCGCATCCTGGTCGGATTCGGTGCGGGACTTCACGACCTGATGGAGGTCACCGCGTTCTACAAGCACGCGAGCGCGCCAGAGGCGCCGCCGCTGCACGGGTGGCGCTTCGGCGCCCAGCCGGTGCCGCTGACCCAGGTGCCACTCGGGACGATGGGGCTGGAGGGGGTGACGATCGAAATCGAGGGATATGCGGTGTTGCCGGAGGGCGCGCCATGAGCGCCGCCTGGGAGCGGGGCGAGGCGGGCGCGGCGGGCGCCGCGTATCGCGAGATCAAGCGGCGGATCGTGAATCTCGAGTACCGGCCGACGGAGAAGCTCTCGGAGGCGCGGCTCGCTGCCGAGCTGCCCTTCGGGCGTTCGCCGATCCGCACGGCGTTGGCGCAGCTGCGTACCGAGCGCTGGGTCGACGTCTCGCCGCAGAGCGGAACCTTCGTCAGGGCGCTGACCGATCGCGACGTCCGGAACGTGACCGAGCTGCGCGAGATGCTGGAGGTGCATTGCGCGCGTACTGCGGCGCGGAATCTCGGCGAGGCGGAGATGAAGTCGCTGCGGGATGCATTCCGCATCTTCGGGCCGGCCGCGGCGTCCGGCGGCGTCGAGGCGTTCATCGAGCTGGACACGCGGCTGCACTCGGCGCTCTACCGCGTAGCGGGAAACGAGCTGATTGCAGGCATCCTGCTCGATCTGCGCGACAAGGTGCAATGGATCCGGCGGGCCTGTGCCGTCTCCACCGAGCGGGTGCAGGAGGGATTCGCGGAACTCGAGCAGATTTTTGCGGCGCTGGAGGCGCGGGACGCAGAGGCGGCCGGCACACGGATGGCGCGGCATATCGACAACGCAGCGGCGTTCTGCCGGACCGTCGAGCAGGGCACGGCGGCGCTTGGGGTGGCCTGATGACCGGCATTGGCCGAGGCGAGTTGCGGCGCGTTCGGGTAGCGGCCATTCGACAGGTGGCAAGGAGTGTGCGGGCATTTGAGCTTGTGGCGGCGGACGGACGGGCACTGGCCCCCTTCACGCCGGGCGCGCATCTCGATGTGCAGGTGCCGACAGGGCTGGTCCGGCAGTATTCGCTGTGCGGTGAACCGCGGGACACCGCGCGCTACATGATCGCGGTCAAGCGCGAGATACCAGGGCGCGGCGGCTCGGTCAGCATGCACGATGATGTGGAGGAGGGTAGCATCCTCGCAGTTTCCGGGCCGCGGAACAATTTTCCGCTCGCCGCAGCGGCGCGGCGGAGCGTGTTGATTGCCGGCGGCATCGGGGTGACGCCGATCGTCGCGATGGTGCGGGCGCTGGCGACCGACGAGCAGAACTGGGAGCTGCACTACTGCGCGCGATCCGAACCGGATGCCGCATTCCACCACGAGCTGCGCGCGCTCGGGCCGGAGCGGGTGCGGACCTATTTCAGCGAAGCGCCGATCCTCGACGTGGCGGCGCTGCTGCGCGACCAGCCGGACGGAACGCATGTCTATTGCTGCGGTCCGGCCGGGCTGATGGAGGCGGTTGCGGCGGCAACGGTACACTGGAGACCGGGCTGCGTGCATTTCGAGTGGTTCACGGCGCCGGAGCAGGAAGCGGAAACCGCCGCATCGTTCGAGGTGGAACTCGCGCAGAGCCGGAGGGTGCTTGTCGTGCCGGAGGACCGGTCGGTCCTGGAGGTGCTGCGGGCGAATGGCGTCGCGGTGCCAAGTTCCTGCGAGGAAGGGGTGTGCGGGACCTGCGAGACGGCGGGTACTGGCGGGCGAGGTAGAGCACCGGGACAGGCTTCTCTCGCCCGCGGAGCGGGGGGCGAGCCGGACGATGATGATCTGCGTGTCGCGTGCGCGATCCGAGCGACTGGTACTGGACTTGTGAGATGTGGGACTGGGCGGCTTTCCTCCACTACTTGCACAGTTGGTACCTGATCCGCGGGGCGGGGGTGACGCTCGGGCTTTCGGTCGCGGCGATGGCCGTGGGACTTTGCTGCGGCCTTATTGCTGCGATCATGCGGAGGTCCAGCAATCCGGTCGTGAGTCGCGCAGCAAAAACGTACATCTGGGCGATGCGTGGCACACCAGTGCTGGTGCAGCTCATCATCATCTATACCGGCCTGCCGCAGATCGGCATCAAGATCGGGGTGATACCGTCCGCCATCCTCGGTCTCGGCATCAACGAAGGGGCCTACCTTGCGGAAGTCATCCGCGCCGGGATTATGGCGGTGCCGAAAGGGCAGTTCGAGGCGGCAAGCGCGCTTGGGCTCTCGCGCTACCGCACGATGTGGCTCATCGTGCTGCCGCAGGCGCTGCGCATCGTAATCCCGCCAATCGGGAACAGCTTCAACGGGCTTATGAAGACCACTTCGCTTGCCTCGGTGATTTCGATGGACGAACTGCTCCGGCGCACGGAGATGCTGATCCAGGTGCAGTTCCGGGTGCTGGAGATTTTCATGGTGGCGGCGCTCTATTATCTGGTTTTGACGACGGTCTGGGGCTTCATTCAGCAATGGATCGAGCGGCGGCTGTCGCGCGGTGGTGCGGATGCGGGGCCGGTCGGGAAAACCGCAGTTTCGGCGGTGCAGGCGGCTGCGTTGTCACATGACGCAGTATTGAGGGGGTAAGCCCCGGCGCTGCGGCGTTCCCCGTTGGTTATCCTACACCGCGGGCCGGGAGCCCCCATACGCCTCGCTGGGAGCAAGACTGCTGTTGCGGAAGATGGTCTTCGCGCGACGGCCGATCGTCTCTTCCCAGGCGGCGCGGGCACGAGGCGAAAACTCGGCGTCAGGACGCGGGTCCTCGTCGAAATTTCTATGCACGTCGACGCCGCGGACGAGCATCGCGGATTCGCGCTGTGGGCCAGGGTACCGGGCATGGGTCGGCATCATCTCGACGAGCAGCATGATGCGGCGGTCGGTCCCGTTGTTCGGGCCGGAGCAGTGCACGACCTTGGTGTTGATCAGCGCCATCTGGCCGGGCTTCAGCGCGAGATCGACAGCGTTCGACGTATCGAGCGGTGCGGTGATCGACTGGCCGCGGGCAAGGATACTGTTCGGGTCCTCGGAATCCTGGTGCGGCAGGGCGCCCCATCGGTGAGAGCCCGGGATCACGCGCAGGCAGCCCTCGCGCGGGCCGCATTCCGAGAGCGCGAGCGGGCCGAAAATCAGGATGGGCTCGACGCCGAAATAGGCTGAGTCCTGATGCCAACCGGCCACGGTCTGGCCGTCCGGCTTCTTGATGCGCCAAGCCATGCTCCAGCAGAGGATATCGGGGCCGAGGATGTCGTCGAACGTGTCGAGGATACGCCGGTGCTCGGCAAGCTCCACCACCCACGGACAGAGAAGGTGGGACTTGCTCTTCAGTTTCTTGACGTGTTCGGGATAGCGGGCCTCGAAACCCTCCAGGTGGCCGCGGTAGCGGCGCACCTCCTCCTCGGTGAGCACTTGGATAGGATCAGTATAGCCCTGGGCATCGAACTTCTCGACCTGCTCCTGGCTGAGGATCTTGGGCATGATCTTTCCTTTGCGGCGCCGCGGTGCGGGTCCCGTAGCTCGGGGTCCGGTGGGGGTCGCATCGATGTTGCTCTAACATTATACCTTCCGTCATCAACGTCGTCAATCGCGCGAAATTGAAGGAGGGTGGCGCCGGAGAAGAAACTCGTGGCAAATCTTTCCCGTACTGGTAATAGCACGAAACCAAAGGGTGACGAGATGACAGATTGGGCATTCGGGCGAGCTCCGAAATTGGGCCATTAGCGTGCCGACGAACCCCTTTGATTTTCCGACCGGTGTCGAGGATGCCGAGGTACGCCGGCGCGCGCTGAAGCTGCTCGGTGAGAGCCGCGTGCGTCTGCCGACATTCGCCGAACTTGCAGCGCCGCAAGCAACGCCGGAGGCGATCCGCGTCGAGCTCGCCGAGGTCGATCCCGACGATCCTCATCCCCACAATCTGTATCGCGTCAATTGGTTCAATGATCCGTCGCGTCGACGCCAGGTTCCGATCCCGGTGCATGTCGAGTTGCCGGAGGCGTTGACGGGCGTGAAGGCACGTATCGTGGTGGCCCTCGGAGCATTGTTCCCGATGATCGGCGCGCACAAAGTGCTTGCCGCCTACGCATGCTTGGCACCGCGCCTCGTTTGCGGCCGCTTCGATCCCACGCGACAACGGGCCGTCTGGCCTTCGACCGGCAATTATTGCCGGGGCGGCGTGGCGGTGTCGCGCATCCTCGGCTGTCGCGCGGTGGCGGTCCTGCCGGAGGGCATGAGCCAGGAGCGGTTCGATTGGTTGTCGCGCTGGGTGACCGAGCCGCAAGATATCGTCCGCACACCCGGGACCGAGTCGAACGTCAAGGAAATCTACGACCGCTGCGCCGAGCTTCAGCGCGACCCTGAAAACGAGATCGTCAACCAGTTCAGCGAATTCGCGAACTATCTCGGCCACTGGCGTTGCACCGGCCCGGCACTCGGACGGATTTTCGAGTCCCTTGCGCGAACAGCGAAGCAGTTGCGGTTGGCGGCCTTCGTGTCGGCGAGCGGTTCGGCCGGCACGCTCGCGGCGGGCGACTATCTCAAGGAGAAACACGGCGCCAAGATCGCGGTCGTTGAGGCCGCCGAATGTCCGACGCTGCTCAGGAACGGCTATGGCGAGCACAACATCCAAGGCATTGGTGATAAGCACATCCCGCTCATCCACAACGTGAAGAACACGGACGCTGTGATCGGCGTCTCCGATCGGGCGACCGACGGGCTCAATGCCGTATTCAACACCGAGGCGGGCAGAGCCTATCTGGCGCGACGTTTCGGGGTTGGAGAGGATGTTCTCAGTGCGTTGAAGTGGTTCGGGTTGTCGAGCATCGCCAATGTTCTGGGCGCAATCAAACTCGCGAAGCACTATGGCTTGGATTCCGATAGCGTCGTCCTGACGGTGGCGACGGATGGGGCCGGTCTCTATGCAAGCGAGGTGCGCCGTTACCTTGATCGGCGGCAGAATTCAGCGGAATTGTCCGGAGAGATGGCGGCCGAACTCGCGGGCATGCATCTCGCTGCCGCCGATACCGAAAATGTGCTGGAGGCAACCGATCGGGAGCGCGAACGCATCTTCAATCTTGGTTACTTTACATGGGTCGAGCAGCAGGGCATCACTCTCGCCGACTTCGACCGGCGCAAAAGCCAGTCCTTCTGGCGCGGCTTGCAGGACCTCGTCCCGCAATGGGATGATATGATCACGGCTTTCAACCGAGAGGCCGGCACGCATACTGTATAGTGGGCGACGGCCGGATGCCGGGGTTCTCCAGCTAGTGTTCTGAGTTCGAAGTTCCTCGTCATTGCGAGGAGCGAAGCGACGAAGCAATCCACGGCGGTGCAGCGGGCGAGACCGCTGGATTGCTTCGCTTCGCTCGCAATGACGACGGCAGCGCAGATACAAGTCGCTTCATGGAAACGCTGTACTAGATGCCTAGCAGGTCCCGAATGATCGACGGGTTTGCAAGATCCGTGGCGGCGACCTCGCTCACGAGCCGCCCCTTCCTCATCACCACGACGCGCTGCGCAAGCCGACCCACAAGTCCGAGATCCTGCTCGACCAGCAGGATCGCAAGGTTCTGCTTGCTCGACAGCACCTCCAGGTGCTCGGCGATCTGCTCGACAATGGAGGGTTGGATGCCTTCGCTCGGCTCGTCGAGCAGAATGACCTTCGGCCGCCCGAGGAGGCAGCGCGCCAAAGCGAGGAGCTGCTGCTCGCCGCCGGAGAGTGCGCGACCCGGGCGCGCGAGCAGTGGGCCGAGCGGCCTGAACTGCTCGAGGATGGCCGGGATGTCGCTCGCGCCGGGGCGCGCCGCTTCGCCGATCCGAAGGTTTTCCAGCACGGTCAGATCGGGAAAGATCTGGCGGCCCTGCGGGACGTATCCAAGGCCAAGGCGCGCCCGCGCCGCGGTGGGCGCGCGCGTGATGTCGCTGTCGGAAAGGCGAATGCTTCCCGCCTTCACCGGAAGCTCGCCGAGCAGGGTCCGGAGCAGCGTGGTCTTGCCCATGCCATTGTGCCCGACGAGCCCAAGCACTTCGCCAGCCGCCAGCGAGAAGCTCACGCCGTCGAGGATCCGCATGCGGCCATAGCCGGCGGCGAGGCCATCAGCCTTGAGCGCGGGCAGAGCCAAGATAGACCTCCCTGACCACGGCGTTGGCGAGCACCTTCTCCATCCGGTCCTCGACGAGGATACGTCCTTGATGAAAGACCGTGACGATGCCGGCGATCTCTTCGACAAATGGCATGTCGTGCTCGACCACGATGAGGGTGGTATGGCGGTTGACAGCGCGGAGCAGCGTGACCGTGCGCGCGACTTCGCCCGCGGCCATGCCGGCCGTCGGCTCGTCGAGCAGCATCAGCCTCGGCTTCTGCGCGATGACCATGCCGATCTCGACCCACTGCCGCTCACCATGCGAGAGCGCACCGACGTCGCGACGGGCGACGGGCGCGAGGTCGAGTTCGGCCAGCAAGCCGTCGGTCATCCGCGCAGCGGCGCGCGCGCCGTTCCGGCGGCGCGCGGCGATCCAGAAATGTTCGTAGACGCTGAGGCCCTCCCACACGCTCGGCACTTGATTCTTGATGCCGATGCCGAGCCGCGCGATCGCATGCTGCGGCAGCCCGGTGATCTCGCTCCCGTCGAAGAGGATGGCACCGCCGCTCGGCCGGATTTGGCCGGTGAGCATCTTGAAGAAGGTACTCTTGCCGGCGCCGTTCGGACCGATAAGGCAGCGCAGCTCACCGCGGCGCAAGCAGAAGTCGACGCCGGCGACCGCATGGACCCCGCCGAACTCCTTGCTGATCCGTTGCGTCTCCAGCAAGATAAAGCCGCTGTCTTCACCGGAGCCTGCGCTCGGGAGCGCATCATCGGGTCGGGGCAAGGTTTGCATTTCGACCGGCTACGGCCTCATCTCGAAGCCGACCTCGAAACGGCGCGGCGCAGGGCGGGCACCAGTCCCTCGCCCAGCAGCAGCACGAATACGACGAGGAGGCCGCCCAACGCCAAGGTGGTGTAGGCGGTCCCGATCGAGCCGAGATACTGCGTCATGGCCTGCACGAGCAAGGCGCCGATCACCGCGCCATAGAGCGAACCGCGACCGCCGACCAGCACCCAGATCACGACCTGCGCCGACTGGTTCAGGCTGAAGACCTCGGGGTTGATGAAGCTGCCCCAGCCGGCAAAGAGCGCGCCGGCAAGCCCGGCAACGCCGCCCGAGGCCGAAAAGATGGTGAGCTTGCGCCAGCGCACATCGTAGCCAAGGAGCTCCGCGCGCTGCTCATTCTCGCGGATCGCCGCGAGCAACCGGCCGAAATGGGCGACCATGAGGAAACGCGCGAGGACGACGATACCGATGAGCAAGCCGCCGACCGTCCAGAAGAAACTTTCGGGACCGAGGGGTATGGGTTTCATAAACGGCAGATCGAGCGCGAGCCCGGGGATGCTCGTCATCCCGTTATAGCCGCCGAGGGTGGCGGCGCCGATGCGATAGGACGGATCGGCCGTGCTGCCCATCACCTGCAAAAGGATCAGCGTCACGGTGAGCGTCATCACGGCGAGGAACATGGTACCGACGCGACCATAAAAGGCGACGTAGCCGAGAGCGCCGGAGGCGAGTGCCGCCGCTGCGACCGCGACCACGAGTGCTTCGAGCGTCGTCGCGTCGTTGGCGGTGACGATGGCATAGGCATAGCCGCCGATGCCGAAGAAGGCGGCTTGACCGAAGGACAACAAACCGGCGAGGCCCCAGGCGAGGTCGAGGCTGACGGCCAGCAGGCAGAAGATCAGGAAAACGGTGAGCTGCACGACGCTGTAGGTCGACAGCACCGCCGGCAAGCCCGCGACCGTGACAACTGCGCTGCCCCAGAGGACGGGCTCGAGCGGGTTCAGCCGCGCCGCTGCCATAGGCCGGAAATTCCTTGGGGCGCGATCCTCAAGAGGACGAGGGCGAAGGCGAGCATCGCCACCTGTCCGTAAATCGGGGTGTAGCGAAACGAGACGGCGCTCTCGATGGCACCCAAGAGCGTTGCCGCGCCGAGCGTCCCGGCGAAAATCGCCGTGCCGCCGGCGGTCACCGTGATGAAGATTTTGGCGATGAAGGCGAGCCCGAGCGTGGGGACGACACCCGTCAGCGGCGCCATCACGGCGCCGGCCAGCCCGGCGAGAGCGGAGCCCAGCCCGAAGGTCGCCATGTAGATGGTCGGCGGGTGGATGCCCAATGCGGCGACCATGCTCGCATTCTGCATCGTGCCGCGCGCCATGAGCCCGAATTTCGTGAACTTGAAGATTCCCCAGGTGAAAGCCACGCAAGCGGCGGCGGCGGCGATGACGAAGAGGTTGTAGGCGGCAATCTCGTAGCCGCCGATGGCGAAATGACCAAGCGGCGTGGCGACGCCCTCGGTCGTGGGTCCAAGGACAAGAGTGACCGCCGCGATGAGGGCGAGGCTCAATCCCCAGGTCGCCAGCATCGTGTCGAGCAGGCGACCATAGAGGAAGCGAATGATGCAGCGCTCCACCGCCAAACCGACCGCGCCGACAACCACGGGAGCGAGGGCGATTCCGACCCAGACGCCGAGCCCGTGGCCCGCGCTCAGAATGACGGTGTAGGCCCCGAGCATGATGAACTCGCCCTGGGCGAGATTGATCACGCGCATCATGCCATAGATGATCGCGAGTCCGAGAGAGAGGAGCACAAGGCTCGCGATCGCGAACGCGACGTCGATCAGATTGACGATGAGATGTTCCATCGGCGCGGCCCACCGGCATCGGCGGGCCGCGCGGCCGCGCCGTCTCCCAACCCCAAATAATGCGTCAGAATTTCGGCGTGTACTGCTTGTGCTCGTTGGGATGGGCGATGAGGTCGCACACCTTCATCGTGTCCGTCGGCTTGATGTTGGCGAAGCTCTGTATGATGGTGAAGCCGTTCTTGCCGTTCACCTTCGCAAGATGCACGCTGTGCACCACGTGATGGCTCTTGGGGTCGAGCGCGATGGTCCCTTCCGGCGAGTCAAACGTGAGGCCGCTCTCGAGCGCGGCGATAACCTTGGCGCGATCGAGCGACTTCGCTTTGTTCACGGCCATGGCCCAGAGATGCCAGCCATTCCACACCGTGCAGGCGGAATCCGTGATGTAGGTGTATTTGGCGCCATAGCGCTTGTGCCACGCCGCGACCCATTTCTCGTTGGCGGGATTGTCGAGCTCCTGGAAGTAGGGATAGATGACGACGATGCCTTCGGCTTCTTCGGGCTTTAGCACGACCTGCTCGTTGCCGAGCCCGAAAGTTGCGGAGACGATCGCCATCTTGCCCTTGAGGCCGGCGGCGGCGAATTGACGATAGAACGCGATGTGGTTGCCGCCCACCAGCAGCGACATGACGAAATCGGGCTTGGCTGCCTGGAGGCGCTGGATCACTGAATCGAAATTCACCACGTCGAGCGGGATGAACTCCTCGCCCGCCAGCTCACCCCCCGCCCCCTTCAAATAGACCTTCACCCAAGCGGCGGAGATGTGACCGTAGTTGTAGTCGGCGGCGAGGGTATAGACCTTCTTGCCGTATTGCTTCACCGCCCACGGCACGAGCACGCCCAGCTGCTGCGCCGGCGTCACGCCGGTGCAGAACACCCGCTTGTCGCATACGCCACCTTCATATTGTTCATTGTAGAAATAGACGGACGAGTACTTGTCGACCACGGGCCGCACCGCTTCGCGCGACGCGCTCGTGATCCCGCCCATCAGCACCGCCACTCTGTCGTCGAGGATGAGTTTCAGTGCATTTTGCGCGTAGACCTGATTGTTCGACTGGCAGTCGGTCGCGATGAGGCGCAGCTTGCGGCCGAGCACGCCCTGCCCCTGGTTGATGCTGTCCACGGCGAATTTCGTCGCGTCGATCATCGGCAGGCCGTAGATGTTGATCGCGCCGGTGGCATCGAGAATGCTGCCGACGGCAATCTCGTTCGCTGCGCCAGCCCGGCCCGACACCAGGTTCGAGCCGGCAAGTCCAAGGCCGGCAGCGGCTGCGCCGCTCAGCGCCCCTCGACGCGATACCAGCATAACCTCCTCCCCTCATTCCCATTTGTCGGTTCCCGCGGTGAAAACTGCCCCACGGCGGCGCAGCCATCCGCGATCGAAACTTGTAATCAAGATTTCAATTATCGGCGTTGTCAAGCGGCAGCGATTTGGCGATGCTGCCGGAAAGCGCGGTCGCGACGCGCCGCGGCCCGGACGGGAACGAACGGTCGGAACCGCGTGAACAGGGAGGAGGACCATGACCATACCGCCACGGCTGCCCACCGTCGCCCAGGTGCTCGGTCTGGCGAAGGGCTTCGGCATGGCCTTGACGGAGGAGGATGCCGCCTCGTTCCGCGGCCTGATGGCGGGTTCGATCGCTTCCTATGCGCGCCTCGACGAGCTCGTCGAACCGAAGCTGCCGGTGAAATACCCGCGCTCCCCCGGCTATCGGCCGCCCGCCGAGGAGAATCCCTACAACGCCTGGTACTGGAAGACGGAGATCACCGGTGCCAAAGGCGGTGTGCTCGCCGGCGCGCGCGTCGCCGTCAAGGACAATATCTGCGTCGCCGGCGTGCCGATGATGAACGGCTCGCGTGTCCTCGAAGGCTATGTCCCCGATGTCGACGCGACGGTGGTGACGCGCGTGCTCGACGCGGGCGGCGTCATCGCCGGCAAGGCCGCGTGCGAGGATCTTTGTTTCTCCGCCGGCAGCCACACCTGCGCGACCGGCCCCATCCGCAACCCTCACAACCCCAAGCACTCCGCCGGCGGTTCATCGGGAGGCAGCGCGGCGCTGGTGGCAACGGGCGAAGTCCCGATGGCGCTCGGCGGCGATCAGGGCGGCTCGATCCGCACGCCCGCGGCGTGGTGCGGCGCCTTCGGGCTGAAGCCCAGCTGGGGCCTGGTGCCGATGACGGGAGGCATGCCGATCTCGTATTCGGTCGATCACTGCGGGCCGATCTGCTCGAGCAGCGAGAATGTCGCGCGCCTGCTGACAGCGATCGCCGGCCCCGACCCCTATGATCCCCGCACGATCAACGCCAAGACCGGCGACTACATGGCGGCACTCACGAAGGGCGCGAAGGGGCTGCGCATCGCCTTGATGAAGGAGGGTTTCGGCCATCCCGTGAGCGACGCGACGACGGACCGCAAGGTGCGCGACGCCGTCATGACGCTCAAGGACACGGGCGCTCGCATCGACGAGGTCTCGATCCCCATGCATCTCGACGGACCGCACATCTGGACCGGCATCATCCTCGAGGGTGCGGCCGAGATGATGATCAAGGGCTATGCGATGGGGAATAATTGGTCGGGCTACTACACGACTTCGCTGCAGGAGGCATTCGCGCGCGGCTGGCGCTCGCGGCCGGACGACGTGTCCGAGACGGTGAAGCTGGTGCTGCTCCTCGGCGAGTACATGCATCGGCACTATCACAACCGCTACCACGCCAAGGCGCAAAACCTGCGGGTGCTGCTGCGCGCGGCCTACGACAAGGCACTGGCGGATTACGACATGCTCGCCATGCCGACCATCCCGTTCCCGGCGACGGCGATTCCGCCGGCGGACGCGCCGCGTGAGGTTTACGTCGATTGTGCCCTCAACATGCAGCAGAACACCTGCCCCTTCGACGTGAGCGGGCATCCCGCCTTCACGATCCCCTGCGGCAAGGTCAATGGCCTGCCGATCGGCATGATGCTGGTCGGGCGACACTTCGAGGAAGCGACGCTGATCCAGGCGGCGCAGGCCTTCGAGCAGACGGGCGACTGGCGAACGCGCTGAGCGTTCTGGCGTCGCCAAAGGATCGCCTCTATGGTCTCGACCAACCATGCCTGCGGGCAGGCATGAAACGCGAGCCCTAACGGGGCCTAGTTCATGGGAGGAACGACCATGCCATATCAGCGAAGCCTGTCGGCCAAGTTATCGCGACGCGTCCTTATGAAGAGCGCCACGATCGGCGCGGTGGCCTCCCTCGCGTCACCCTCGATTGTCAGAGCGGCTGGGCAGACGCCGATCAAGGTGGGGCTAATATCGCCGCTCACCGGCGCATGGACGGTTTATGGCAAGGCCCACAGTGCGGGGTTCGAGCTGGCCGTGGACGAGATCAACGCCGCGGGCGGCGTGCTCGGCCGCAAGATCGAGGTGCTGATCGGCGATTCCAAGACCGAGCCGCGCATCGTCGTCGAACAGGCCAACCGGCTGGTGCGCCAGGAGCACGTCGATTTCCTGGCCGGCACATTCAGCAGCGCCGAGCGCAATGCGGCCGGGCCCGTGGTCACCTCGGCGAAGAAGGTCCTGCTCTACCCGACCTTTTATGAAGGTCAGGAGCAGAAATACTATCCCGGCGTCTGCAACCGCGACATCTTCATGTTCGGACCGGAACCGACCCAGCAGGTCTGGCCCCACATGGAGTACATGGTCAAGAAGTTCGGCAACAAGTTCTTCATGATCGGCTCCGACTACGTGTGGCCGCGCGTTACCAACGAGTTCACCAAGGAGAAGCTGAAGGCGCTTGGCGGCAGCGTCGTTGGCGAGGTCTACATACCATTCAATACGCCGCAATACGATTCCGCTCTGCGCCAGATTCGCGATACCAAAGCCAACATCATCTTCCATACCTTGACCGGCAGCGACACCGTGAATTTCCGCAAGCAGTTCGTTGCGGCGGGCATGAACAAGGACTTCACCCTCTGGACAGTGGATGACGAGGAGGTGGTGACCTCCGGCCTCGGCCCCGATGTCTCGGCCGGCACCTATGTCAGCTTCGACTACTTCATGAGCATCAACAATCCGAACAACACCCAGTTCCTGGATCGCTTCCGTGCGAAGTTCGGCAAGGGTGCGCTGATGAACACCGTGGGCGTGGCAATGTACAACGCCGCACACATGGCGGCGATTGCGCTGACCAAGGCCGGAAAGGTCTCGACGGAAGCCCTGCGGGAAGGCTTGCACGACCTCTCCTTCGCCAAGGCCCCGCAGGGGAACGTCACGATGCGCAGCCGCGACAACCAGATGATCCTGCCGTCCTATCTGATGCGGGTGCGTTCGGGCTGGACTGGCGTCAACGACATGTTCGAG
This sequence comes from uncultured Alphaproteobacteria bacterium, assembly GCA_963754235.1. Lineage (GTDB taxonomy): Bacteria > Pseudomonadota > Alphaproteobacteria > Acetobacterales > Acetobacteraceae > DATAYA01. The sequence continues at coordinate 165,784 of CAVWFK010000018.1, forward strand.
GAGATACAGCACTTCAATTCGGTGACGCCGGCGGACGCTCGCTGCAAAAAGCTGCCGCTTTAGGGGTTAGACCGGACGGCCTGGCACCATCTTCGGTGCCGGGCCGCCTGCCGATACGCGGAACACAAAATGCAGACCGCGCTCAGCGTGCTTGTCGATTCGGCCCTGATCACTTTCGTCTTCGCACTTGCCGCGATCGGGCTTGCGATCATCTTCGGGCTGATGGGCGTCATCAACATGGGTCATGGCGCCATGCTGACGCTCGGCGCCTATTTCACCTGGTACGCCACCCAGTCGGGTGTGCCGTTCATCGCCGCCGTTCTGCTCGCCGCGTGTGGCGTCGGCCTGATTGGCCTGCTGCTCGAACATTTCATCGTCCGCCGCTTCTACGACCGGCCATTCGAGACCCTGCTGCTGACCTGGGGCTTCTTCCTGATCAGCACCGAAATTATCAAGATTGTGTTCGGCACCGATCTTCGCAGCGTCACCAACCCGCTGCCCGGCGCGGTGCATGTCGGGCCGGTCGTCCTGCCTGCCTATCTGAGCGTGGTGGCGCTCATCTCTCTGAGCCTGCTCGTGGGGCTCGCGCTGGTGCTCTACCGCACCACGCTCGGCATCAAGATCCGCGCCTTGGTACAGAACGCGGAAAGCGCGAGCCTGCTCGGCCTCAATGTCATGCACACCTACAAGCTGGTCTTCGTCGCCGGTTCCGCAGCCGCAGGGCTGGCGGGCGCGCTGATCAGCCCGATGCTCAGCGTGGATCCTTACATCGGCAACATCTTTCTGGTGCGGTCGTTCTTCGTCGTTATCGTGGGCGGCATCGGGCAAGTGCTGGGGGGCACGCTGGTCGGGAGCTTCCTGATCGGCGGGTCCGAGACAGTGTTTGCACTCGTTTCCGGGCAGGTTGTGGCGCAAACGATCGTCTTCGCGCTGGCCATCCTGGTCCTGCGCTTTCGCCCTGCCGGTGTGTTGCGCGCCCGATGAGCCGTGCCGCGACTGGCCGGGGCGGCCTCGCCGTCACAGGCCTGCTGCGGTCGGAGAGCGCCGTCGCGGCGCTGGTGTTCGTGGCGCTGGCGCTGCTGCCGGGCGCGATGTCCGGCTACGTGATCTACATCGTGCCGCAATACTTGCTCTATGGCGTGCTGGCGATGTCGCTCTCGCTACTGTGGGGATTCGGCGGTATCCTCAGCTTCGGCCAAGCGGCGTTCTTTGCGCTCGGCGCCTATGCGATGGGCCTTGCCCAGCAGTGGGACATGGTGGTCAATCCGGCCTATGTCGCCCTGCTGATCGCCCTCGGCGTGGGCGGGACACTGGCCGGGGTGGTCGGCTACTTCCTGTTCAGCGCCGGGGTGCGGGACGTCTATTTCGTGCTGGTCACATTGGCGCTGTCGATCATGACGGAGCAGATCACCATCAGCCAGTCGGAAATCACCGGCGGCTACAACGGCATGTTCGTCCCGCGGATGTCGCTGAATTTCGGCGGCGCCAGCCTCGATCTCTCGGCCGATGTACCGATGTACTACACCATCCTACCCGTCGTGGTTGTACTGTACATCCTGTTGCGCCTTGTGGTTGTCTCGCGCTTCGGAAAGGTGCTCGCTGGAATCAGGGAGAACGAGGACCGCGTGCTCTCGCTTGGCTTCCGCACGCCGCTTTACAAGACGGCGCTCTTTGCCCTTTCCGGCGCGGTTGCGGGGCTTGCCGGGGCGCTCTACGGCAGCCATGCCAGCTTCGTGTCGCCGTCGCTCGCCGGCGTTCTGTTCTCCACTCAGGTTGTCGTCTGGGTGGCGATCGGCGGACGAGAATCTCTGCTCGGAGCGCTCCTGGGCGCCGTCGGTGTGGCGGCCCTGTCCAACTACTTGACCGCGATCACCCCGGAATATTGGCAGCTCTTGGTCGGCATTGTGTTCGTCATCGTCATCATGGCCTTTCGTGGCGGCGTGGCCGGCGCCCTCGTTCGCCTCGCCAACTCCGGCCCGACGGAGACGGAGAATGACTGAGTTGCTGCGCACCGAAGGGCTGAGCAAGCGCTTCCGCGGCCTGGTCGCCAATGAAGCTATCGATTTCACGCTGCAAAGCGGGGAGGTACGCTGCGTGATCGGCCCGAACGGGGCCGGCAAGACCACCTTCGTCAGCATGATCTCTGGCCATCAGAGCCCGTCTGCCGGCCGAATCTTCTTCCGCGGCCGCGACGTGACCCGTGCCTCCGTGCCGACGCGGGCGCAGATCGGGATCGCACGCAAGTTTCAGACGCCGTCGGTATTCGATCGCCTGAGCGTCGAGGCCAACCTTGAGCTTGCCTCGCTCGGCAAACGCGCCACGACGGCAGAGCACCGGGTGCGCATCGCGAAGGCGCTCGAGCTTACGCGGCTCGGCGCCTTTCGCCACCTGCCGGCCTCCGCCCTGTCGCATGGCCAGCGGCAATGGCTGGAGGTGGGCATGCTGGTCGCCAACCGCGCGGAGCTGTTGCTGCTCGACGAGCCCACCGCCGGCATGACGGCCGAGGAGACGCACGCGACGGGGCAGTTGATCCGCATGCTGGCCGAGATGCACCAGCTGAGCGTAATCATCATCGAGCACGATATCGCCTTCATCCGCGATCTGAAGGCACCTGTCACAGTGCTGCATCTCGGCCGCGTCCTAATGAGCGGCCCGTTTGAGGAAGTGGCCAAGGACGAGCAGGTGCGCAGCGTCTACCTGGGGCAGGGCTGATGCTACTGGAGTTGCAGGACGTTCACGCAGGCTACGGCCCCGTCAGGGTACTGCGCGGCATCTCGTTGTCGCTTCGCAAGGGCGAGGTGGTTGGCCTGCTCGGCCGCAACGGCATGGGCAAGAGCACGCTGATCCGCTGCGTCGCCGGGCTGGTGCCGGCCACGCGCGGCACCATGCGCTTCGCTGGGCACGATCTCTCCCGCCTGGCTGCTTACGAACGCGCGCAACTCGGGCTCGCGACCGTGGTGCAGGGGCGCGGCATCTTCCCGCGCCTCGGCGTGTGGGAAAACCTGGAGATGGGCCGGGTCGCCGCCGGTCGCGGCAAGCCCAGTCGACTGGACGAGGTCATCGGCTACTTTCCGCGTCTGGGTGAGCGGCTTCGTCAGGCGGCGGGAACGCTGAGTGGCGGCGAGCAGCAGATGCTCGCTATCGGCCGCGCCCTGATGACCCATCCGAAGCTGATGCTGCTGGACGAGCCGTCCGACGGTATCATGCCCATCCTGGTGCGGCAGATCGCCGAGATCCTGCTGCAGATCAACCAGCGCGAGAGCATGACGATGGTCATCGTTGAGCAGAACGTGCCGATGGTATTCGCGCTTACCGACCGCTGCGTGATTCTGGAGAAAGGTCGCGTGGTCGCCGAAGGCACGCGCGATGAGGTCTCGCAGAGCGAAGTGATGCGCGAATACCTCGCCATCTGAACCCGGCCAAAGAGGAGGAAACGATGCCGATCCAGCCCCCCACCGCGCAGCAGGTGCAAGATATCGCGGAAGAGTACGGGATCGGGCTCACTCAGCAGGATGCGCAGTCCTTCGTCGGGCTGATGGGCGCCCTCACCGCTGCCTACGACCGGCTGGACGCCTTGCCCGAGCCGACCCTTGCGGTGAAGTATCCGCGCACGCCGGGGCAGCGGCCCGCGCCGGAGCAAAACCCCTTCAACGCCTGGACCTACCGCACCGACATCAAGGGCGCGCCGGGCGGCAGTCTCGCGGGCAAGCGCATTGCGGTGAAGGACAATGTCTGCCTGGCCGGCGTGCCGATGATGAACGGCTCGCGCGTGCTGGAAGGCTACGTGCCGGAGATTGACGCCACCGTCGTCACGCGGATCCTCGACGAGGGCGGCACGATCATCGGAAAGACGACCTGCGAAGACCTGTGCTTCTCCGGCGGCAGCCACACGAGCAAGCCGCTGCCGGTGCGCAACCCGCGCAAGCCCACGCATTCCGCCGGCGGCTCGTCCAGCGGCAGCGCGGCGGTGCTTGCGGCGGGCGAAGCCGACATGGCGCTGGGCGGTGATCAGGGCGGGTCGGTCCGCATGCCGGCGGCATGGTGCGGCATCTATGGCCTCAAGCCCACGCACGGGCTGGTTCCCTACACGGGCGTGTTCCCGATCGAGTTGACGCTCGATCACTGCGGCCCGATGGCGAACAGCGTAAAGGATGTGGCGCTGCTGCTCTCCGCGATCGCCGGTCCGGACGGGCTCGATCCGCGGCAGGGCGGGGTGCGAACGGGCAACTACGTCCAGGGCGCCAGCAACGATCCGCGCGGCTTGAAAGTCGCGCTGGTGAAGGAGGGTTTCGCGCTGCCCGAGAGCGAGGAGGCGGTAGACCGCACCGTGCGCGATGCTGCCGTGGCACTCCGCGAGATGGGTGCCACGGTCGAGGAAGTCTCCGTGCCGATGCACCACACCGGATATGACATCTGGAGCGCGATCATCGTCGAAGGCTCGGCCGCGCTGATGATCAACGGCAACGGTTTTGGCACCAACTGGGACGGGTATTACGTCACCAGCCTTCTCGACGCCTACGCGCGGGGCTGGCGTTCCCGCCCGAACGACATGGCCGAGACGGTCAAGATGGTGCTGTTCTTCGGCGAGTATGCGCGGCGCTACTACCACGGACGGTTCTACACCAAGGCGCAGAACCTGCGCCGGTCGCTGCGCGAGGCCTACGATTCGGTGCTGCGCTCCTACGACGTGATGGTGATGCCAACCATCCCCTTCCTGGCCACGCCGCTGCCCGCCCCGGACTGCTCGCGCGAGGACTACGTGACCTTCGCGCTGAATATGGTGACCAACACCGCCCCGTTCGACGCGAGCGGCCATCCGGCAATCAGCGTACCCTGCGGCGAGGTGGAGGGCCTGCCGGTCGGCATGATGATGATCGGACGCCGCTTCGACGAGGAGACGGTGCTGCGCGCCGCCGCGGGATACGAGCGCCTCCACGCGGCACAGTAGGCCACGCGGCTTTTGCGGGGAGGGAAGTGTGGACACCCCACGGCCGCAACCGGTGCGGTCCTACCAGGCCTGGATCGCCAACGAAACGCTCGAGGACTACTCGTTGCGCTACGCGGCCAGCGCCTTCCGCAAATGGTCGCCGTGGGTGATCGGCAACACCGCGCTCGGCGGCATCTCGTTTCTCGCGCTCGAAGCGATTGGTGGGGTGGTGACGCTGAGCTACGGCTTCGACAACGCGTTGCCGGCGATCGTCATCGTCTCGATCTTCTTGTTCGTCGTCAGCACGCCGATCGCCTATAGCGCCGCCCGCTACAATATCGACATGGATCTGCTGACCCGGGGTTGCGGCTTTGGCTATATCGGCTCGACGATCACCTCCCTCACTTACGTCACCTTCACCGTCATATTCTTTGCCCTTGAAGGGGCGATTCTGGCCCAGGCACTGAACATCTGCGCCGGCATGCCGCTTGTGATCGGCTATGTCGTCTCTTCATTCGTCGTCGTCCCGATCACATTCATGGGGGTGACGATGATCAGCCGGCTGCAGCTGCTCACCCAGCCGCTATGGCTGATCATGCTAATCGCCCCGTTCGCGGTGATCCTGCTGAAGAACCCCGGGCTGATCCAAAGCTGGGCCGCGTTTCGTGCGCCGGCCGGCGGCACGCGCTTCAATGCCCTCGCGTTCGGGGCGGCGGTGAGCCTGCTTTTCTCCCTAGTCGTCCAGATTGGCGAGCAGGTGGACTATTTGCGCTTCCTGCCCGACCGGACGCGGGAGAACCGCTGGCATTGGTGGGCGGCCGTGCTGCTGGCGGGCCCGGGATGGATCCTGATCGGCGGGATAAAGATCCTGTTCGGCAGCTTTCTCGCCGTGCTCGTCGTGCATGCCGGATTGTCCGAGGCCACCGCATTGACGCCGATCCGCATGTACATGCAGGCCTACAGTTATATCGACCCAAACCCGAGCTTCGTGCTGGTCGCCGCCGGATTGTTCGTGGTCGTTTCGCAACTGAAGATCAATGTCACTAACGCCTATGCCGGCTCCCTCGCATGGTCGAACTTCTTCTCGCGCGTCACGCACTACCATCCGGGCCGGGTCGTGTGGCTGGTGTTCAACGTCCTGGTCTCGCTCATCCTGATGCTGCTCGGTATATTCGACACACTGGAACTCGTGCTCAGTGTCTACTCCAACGTCGCGATCGCCTGGATCGGTGCCATCTTCGCCGACCTCTCCGTGCTCAAGCCTCTGGGGGTGAGCCCGCGCGTTATCGAGTTCAAGCGCGCCCACCTCTACAACATCAATCCGGTGGGCTGCGGGGCCATGGCGCTTGCTTCGCTGATTTCCATCATCTCCTTCGCCGGCCTGTTCGGCCCGGTGCTCGAGGCGTATTCCGCGCCGCTCTCCTTCGGGATCGCCTTTATCTTTGCGATAGTGATCGGGTTTCTAACGCGCGGCCGCTACTATCTGGCACGACCGAAAGTGCTATTTGGGGACGCGGGTGCCTCGACCGCACGCTGCGAGATGTGCGCCCACAGCTACGAGCGGAACGACATGACCTGGTGCAGCTTCTACGAGCGGCCGATCTGCTCCCTCTGCTGCAGCCTTGAGGCGCATTGCCATGACGCCTGCAAGAAGCCCGTCGCCGATGCCGCGAATCTTACCAGGAACAGGCTCGGCCGCGCGCTGGTCGGCAAGGTGGCGCCCAGGATGGGAGAGCGGCTCGCGAAAGTGGGCGGCGTGCTGTTCGCCCTCGCGGTCGTCACCGCCGCCGTGTTCCTGCTGACGTACCGGATCGGCACGCTGGGCACCCAAGCGTTACCGGCCGGCACCGGCCTTCTGCTGACGCGCATCTACATTGCCATTCTGCCGCTGCTTGGCATCGGCGCCTGGTGGGTGGTGCTGGCCCATGAAAGCCGGGAGCTCGCCGAGCGCGACCTTGTGGCCTCAGTGGAGCAACTGCGCGATGCGCAAAAGGAGCTGGCGCAAAACGAACGCCTTGCCGCTATCGGGCAGCTCACCGCCACGGTGAGTCACGAGCTGCGCAATCCCCTTGGCACGCTGGTCTCCTCGCTCGAGGTGCTGCGGCGCCTGCCGGGTGGCATGCCCGCCGAGGCGCGCGCCGTCCTCGACCGCATCGAGAGGAACGTCTGGCGCAGCACCCGCATCATCGAGGACCTGCTGGAATTCTCGCGGGAGCGGGAAGTGGCGCTCAAACGGATCGCGATCGATGAATGGATCGCAGAGAACCTGCCCGAGCAACGAGGGCTGGATGCCGTGGACGTAGTGCTCTCGCTTGCCTCAGGAGCCACCATCCGCGCCGATGGCGAGCGCCTCGAACAAGCATTCTCGAACATTGTGCAGAATGCGCTGCAGGCGATGGAGGCAAGGGGCGCATCCGGAAGGCGGGAGCTTAGGGTAACGACGAAGCTCGCCGACGGTGATCTTGTGCTCTCCGTTGCCGACAACGGGAACGGCATGCCGCCCGAGGTGCAGCGGCGCGTGTTCGAGCCGCTGTTTAGTACAAAGGCATTTGGCGTCGGGCTCGGTATGGCTCTAGTCAAGCGGGTCGTCGAGCAGCTGCAGGGCAGCATCGCCGTCGAGAGTCAGGTTGGCCGGGGCACCGAAGTCATCTTGCGGTTCCCCGCCATGAGTCGTGACTGAAAGGGCCGGCATGAGCGGCGCTTCCGGGGAACGGGGCCGGCAAGTCCTCCTCCTGGACGACGACCGGGATTTTGCGGACAGCTTGGCCGAGCTGCTGCGGCTCGAAGGATATCATGTGGTGGTCGCCTATCACCAGGATGACGCGCTGGCAAAGATTACCGAGGAACCCCCCGCGGTCGTGCTGATCGATCTTCGCCTGGATACCGCCAGCGGCATTTCCGTGGTGCAGAGGCTGCACGCCGAGCGGCCGGACATCCTCACGGTGATCATAACGGCCTACGCGTCGATCGAGACCAGCATCGAGGCCATGCAAGCGGGAGCCTACGATTATCTGCGCAAGCCCGTGCACACGAGCGAGCTTCTGTCCACGCTCGAGCGCTGCTTCGAGCGCCGGCGTCTGGCGGCGGAGCGCGAGGCGGCATTGGTGCAGCTTGCTCGGAGCGAAGAACGCCTGCGCCGCCTAATCGAGCACTCGCCCTCGGCGATTGGCTTCGAGGACATCGAGGGGCGGATGTTGCTGTGGAACGAACGACTTCGCCAACTTTTCCCCACGAGCGGGTACGGGATAGGGATCACCACGGCCGCCGAGGATGCGACCGTTCGCGCCGGGGAGACGGTTGGCCGCGAGATCGAGCTGGGGCCCCCGCACGATTTACAGCGCGTGATGGTGACCCGTTTCCCTGTGTTCGGCGAAAGTGAGCAACCGATTGGGATTGGGACGATCGCGACGGATGTGACTGAGCGGCGGCGGACGGAAGAGCGGCTCAGGCAGGCGCAGCGGCTAGAGACGCTCGGGCGGCTCACCGGCGGTGTCGCGCACGACTTCAACAATCTGTTGGCCGTGGTACTTGGGAATCTGCGCCTGCTCGAGGAAGAACTCGCGGACCGGCCGGATCTGTTGGAGATGGTGAGGGAGGGCATCGAGGCGACACTCGATGGCAGCGAGCTTACGGGGCGGCTGCTTGCGATCGGGCAGAGCCAGGAACTGAAGCCCGAGGTGACGGATGTCAACGAACTCCTGAGCGGCATGGTGCGCATGCTCCGCCGCGTCCTTGGAGAGAGCATCGAGATCGACCTCACCCTCGGGCCGCAATTGTGGAACATTCGGATCGATCGCAGCAGGCTCGAGGGCTGCCTCCTCAACCTCGCCATTAACAGCCGGGATGCGATGATCGGGGGCGGGCGGCTGATTCTAGCGGCGCGCAACAAGGTGGTGGAAGATGCTGCGGCCGAACCCTGCGCATCAGGCGCGGCAACGACGAGCTATGTCGAGCTGACGGTCCGCGATACCGGGGTGGGGATGCCGCCCGAGATTCGAGAGCGTGCGCTGCAGCCGTTCTTCACGACCAAGCCAAGCGGCCAAGGCGGCGGGCTGGGGCTCAGCATCGTGCACGGGTTCGTCGCACAATCGGGCGGGCATCTCGAGATCGCGAGCGTCGTGGGCGAAGGCACGACGGTGACGCTCCGCTTTTTGCGCTGTGATGAGGAGACGGACCAGGCTGCCACGGTGGCGCCTGCGGAGCATGTGCCCACGGCGGAGGGCGAACACATCCTCGTGGTGGAAGATCAGCATTCGCTCCGACGATGGCTCTGCCGTCAACTCCGGCGCTTCGGCTATGAGGTGCACGAGGCGGCGGACGCGAAGGCAGCGCTGCGGGAGCTCGAAGGAGCGGACCGTATCGATCTCGTGCTGACGGACGTGGTGCTCCCAGGGGAGGGGGGTGGGCTCGCGGTATGCCGTGCGGCCCAGCAGAGGCGGCCCGCACTCGCCCTCGTGCTGATGACGGGGCATGCGGCGGGAATCCTGCAAGGGATCGAGGTTGATCTCGCAGCGATCCCCGTTCTGCGGAAGCCGATCGAGCCGGAGGTGCTTTCGCGCACGTTGCGCGCCGCTCTCAATCAGGGGGGCGGAGCGAGAACATAGCCGCGGCCGCGCACCGCCTTGAGCCAGGACCCGGCGCCGACCGTACCACCCATCTTCCGGCGAACCTTACTCACCAGCATGTCGATGCTGCGGTCGTAGGGATTCCAGCGCCGGTTGGCGACGAGATCAACGAGTTGCTCGCGGGTGAGGACACGCCCGAGGCGCAGCGCAAGCGCCGCGAGCAGAGAAAATTCCTGGCTGGTCAGCGGGACGGCGTTATCTTCCGGAGAATAGAGAGTGCGCGCGGCCAAATCGAGGCGCCAGCTGCCGAGTTCGAGAGAAGACGCCGTTCGTTGCTCCAACACCGTTTCGTATGCCACGCGGCGCAGGACGACGCGGATCCGGGCAAGGAGTTCCTGCGGCTCGAACGGTTTGGTAACGTAATCGTCGGCCCCCAGCTCGAGGCCGATAACCTTGTCGGTGACGGCGGAGCGGCCGGTGAGGAGGATCATGGGGATGCGGTGCACTGCGCGGAGGTTGCGGGCGAGGGTGAAGCCGTCGTCGGTGCCGGGGAAGGCGAGGTCGAGAAGAACGAGAGCGATCGAACTCGTTCGCGACGGCGCGGTTCATCATCGTCCCGTCGTGGGCTATGATCGTGCAATAGCCCTCTCGACCAAGGAAGCGCGCGAGGAAACCGCAGAGTCGGCGGTCGTCGTCAACGACCAGGATTTTCGGCGACGTCCCCGATTGCGCCATGGCCAGGGCGTACCCCGGTTCTTCGGACGGTCCGGCGAGAACAGATCGCCGGAGGGTACCGAATTGCTGGATCGGCACCTTACGCGACGGGGTATTTCTGCTCAAGCACGAACGGTGCGGCTAGGACGTGCGAGGCGCGTTTCACGGTCTTCCCAGCATGATCCCGAGCCACACCACGGCGAGGCAGAGGGCGACCGAGCCGACGATATAGAGGCCGCCGAGCAACGCCTCGCCGGAGCGGAACAAGATGAAGGTCTGCAGGCTGAACGAGGAGAACGTGGTGAAGCCTCCGCAGAACCCAACCAGCACGAAAACCTTGATCTCCTCGGGCGCCGACAGCCGTCCATCGGCGCCGGCGAGGGCGCCGAAATAGCCAATGATGAAGGAGCCGAGCACATTGATCAGCAGGGTGCCCCAGGGAAAGCGCGGGCCGGTCAGCCGCAGCATTGCCAAGCCCAAGCCGAAGCGGCTCACGCTGCCGATCGCGCCGCCGAATGCGGCCCAGAGGTAGGCGTTCAGTGTCGCAATGGGCATCTAGGGTCCGACAGCCAGCCGCGTCTTCATGAGACCTGGCAGTTAATGCCCGATCATCCAGCGGCGGGAAAGAGCCTGCTGGCCGCCGCGGGTGGAGCAGAGGCGGCAGCCGCAATTCGCGAGATGCGACCGCGAGACCACCCGCGGCTCCGCGCTGCTTTTTTCCGATCTCGACAGAGCCTTGCGTAGCGACCCGTTCATGGTGTTGAGGCCGGGCACGGCAAGCTCGCGTTCGCTTGCCGCCCCGCAGGTCGGGCACGGGCAGGGCGCACTCGCCCTCTGCATCCCCGCCCACGTCTCGAAGGATCCGCAGTCGTCACAGGCATATTGGTAGAGCATCATGGCAGGCTTTTCTCCTGGGTGGGAGCGACCGGTTGCGGCTATCTGGGGTCAATGCAACGCGCCTGAGAGCAGGAGATAACCCGGAATCCATCCGGTGTAGACACCCTGGATCGCGCAAACGACGCCGGTGACTTTTGTGATGCTCCGCATACCAAGCGCAAGCAGCAGGAAGAAGAGGAACCACAAAATGCCCCAGGAAAGCCAACAGATCGCGAACCAGAAGTCCCAGACGGTGTGGGCAGTGATGAAGCCTTGCACGAACACCGGGATGGTGGTTATTGCGACGAAAAGACAGAACCAGCCGAGGCCACGGCCGTCAGCATTATTCCAGCGATTCCAGGCGACCCAGTAGTATGTGAAGGCGAAGAGCAGCGTGAGCGCCGCCCCCTTCACGGAGGCGAGATTGGCGCCAGGACCAAAGGCCCAATAGAACGCGACCAAGAGTGCAATGGTACCGACGAAGATATCGATAACCGAGATCTCGTTATCGCCGATTTTGCCAAGGATCCATATGCCGTTCAGGCAGAGAACGGCGCCGACCCAGAACAGTGCAAAGCCGAGCAGCATGCGTTTTCTCCGTCGTTCGCACAGACGCCCGCACGCGGCACACGGGTGCGAGGGTCCGCCGTAACGAGCGAGGGGCGGCGCCGGCGCCGCCCCTCGCACTGCACTCAGCTGGCCTTGACGGTGTCGCCAGAGACCTGACGCGTCGGGCCCGAAGCATTCGGCCGGACATCGAAGGTAAATATGCTGGTCGGGATCGCGAGCGTCGCACAGCAGTTCGGGATATCCACGATGCCGCTGATACGCCCCTCGACCGGAGCCGTGCCGAGGATGCTGTATGCCTGCTCACCAGTATAGCCGAACTTCTTGAGGTATGCGATGGCGTTCAGGCACGCCCGGCGATAGGCGACGTGAGCATCGAGATAGTACTGCTCGCCGGTGTGCTCGTCCACCGAGATCCCTTCGAAGATCAGGAATTCAGAGAAATGCGGATCGACCGGGCTCGGCTTGAAGATCGGGTTGATGATGTCGTACTTGGCGACGCCGCCCTTGATCAGTCCGACGCCAATGTCGATCCAGCCGGCCATCTCGATTGCGCCGCAGAAGGTGATCTCGCCATCGCCCTGTGACCAGTGGATATCGCCCATCGAAAGTCCGGCATTCTTCACGTACACCGGAAAGTAGACCTGCGAACCGCGCGAGAGGTTCTTGATGTCGCAGTTGCCGCCGTGCTCGCGCGGCGGCACGGTGCGCCAGGCTTCCTTGGCCGCCGCTGTCCCCTGGGATGCAGACATCTGGCCCATGAGGGCGAAATCGGCCGAGGGTGCATTGGCCAGCGGTGGCACGCGCTTCGGGTCGGTGGCGATCAGCGCGGTTTCGCGGCGGTTGGCCTCGGCGAGGAGCTTGTGGTCGGGCAGGCAGCCGATCAGACCGGGGTGGACGAGGCCGGGATAGCGAACGCCGGGGACGTGCCGGGATGTCGCGTAGATGCCGCTGATATCCCAGCACGACTTGCGGGCCTCGGGGAAATGTTCCACCAAAAAGCCGCCGCCATTCTCCTTGGCGAAGATGCCGTTAAATCCCCACTCCGAGCCCGGTATGGGGCCGATGTCAAGAATGTCCACGACAAGCAGATCGCCCGGCTCCGCGCCCTCGAAACCGAATGGACCGCTAAGGTAATGGACTCGCATCAGATTGACGTCGCGGACGTCATTGGCGCTGTCGTTGTTGCCGATCTGGCCGCCCGTCCAGTCGTAGCACTCGACCCGGAAGGTGTCCCCGGGCTTAAACATTTGAACAATCGGAAGATCAGGATGCCAGCGGTTGTGGGTCTTGATCTGCTGCTGTTCCGGGGCCTTGTTGACGTCGATCTTGAAGACCGTTTTGGTCACGGCTTTTCTCCCTGAAAGGTGTGGTTTTCCGCGGAGGACCTTTCCGCTACGGAAGCGATAACGGGAGTGTCGGTTAGGGATTACGCGCTCGTCACAACCGAGGCTAGCGGAACGGCTCGGCGCGAATTGTAAAGTTTTGTAGGGCGGGCAACAGTGACGCATGGGCGATGTCGAGAGGCCGACTCTAACCTGGCGGTGGTATCCGGTCAGCCGCCCTTCACGCCACCCGCAGTCAGCCCTGCCACGATCTGCTTCTGCGCCAGCAGCGTCAGCAGCAGCACCGGCGCGGTCACCACCAGGGCGGCGGCGGCCAGCGGGCCCCAACTCACCTGCTCGAAGGTCAGCACGTTGTAGACGGCGACCGGCAACGTGCGCGTCTGACGACCCGCCAGCACGATACCGAAGATGAAGTTGTTCCAGCTGAAGATGAACGCCAGGATGGTAGCCACAGTGATCCCCGGCCGCGCCAGCGGCAGCGCGACGTGGCGGAACGCCTGCCAGATCGTCGCACCATCGACCAGCGCGGCCTCCTCCAACTCGCCCGGCAGGCCTTCGAAGAAGCCGATCATCACCCACACGACGACAGGCACGGTAATCACCAGATGGGTGATGACGATCGGCGTTAGCGTGCCGACCATGCCGAACCACTGGAACAGCAGGAACAGCGGGATCAGGTAGGAAAGGCCCGGGGTCATGCGCGCGATCAGGATCAGCACTGCCGCCCGCGTCGCCTTCGTCTTGGCGACGCCGTAGCCCGCCGGCACGCCCACCAGCAGCGCTAGCGCCGTGGCGCCGAACGAGACGACACAGGAATTGATCGTGTAGCGCAGGAAGTTGTTCTCGGCGAACACCTTCACGAAATTGGCTATGGTCGGCGGATCGGGGATGAACACCGGCGGGAAGGCCATGTTGTCCACCTCGTTCTTCAAGGACAGGGACAACATCCACAGGAAGACGAACAGCGCCGGAGAGATCAGCACCAAAACCGATAAGTAGAGCCCGGCCCGCGCCGCGATCCGGCGCAGCCGGTAGCGCCTTACTGCCATTGCGCCCTCCGGCGCAGATATAGCAGCACCAGGCTGATCGCGACGATCAGCACGAAGAACACCAGCACCACGGCGGAGGCATAGCCGAGGTGGTAGTAGGAGAACGCCTGCTGATAGAGGAAGATGTTCATCGTTGTGCTGGCGGTCCCCGGTCCGCCCTGGGTGATGACGTAGATCACGTCGAAGGATTTCAGCGCGTCGATGGTGCGGATCACCAGCGCCACGATGATGAACGGCCAGAGCAGCGGCAGCGTGACGTGGCGGAAACTCTGCCACGGGCTGGCGCCGTCGATCAGCGCCGCCTCATAGGGATCGGTGGGCAGGCTGGCCAGCCCGCCCAGCACGATCAGCATCACCAGCGGCGTCCATTGCCACGTCTCGACCATCGCCAGCGTCGGGATCACCGTGTTAACGCTGTAGGTCCAGGTGGAAGGCGGCAGGCCGAGCGAGGTCAGGATGTAGTTCAGCACCCCGAGCTGCGGGTGGAACATCATCGACCAGACCAGCGCGATGGCAACCGGCGTCGCCATCATCGGCAGGATGAAGATGGTCCGCGCGATGCCGCGGAAACGAAACCTGCGGTGGAAACAGACCGCGGCGGCAACGCCCAGGACCAATGGCGCCGCCACCGCCAGCACGGTGAAATAAAGCGTGCGCAGCACGGCCCAGCCGAAATCGGCGTCGTGGATCAGCTGCCGGAAGTTGGCGAGCGCCACCCAACGCGCCCCCTCTCCCGGCTGCCAGTCGTGCAGCGACATGAACAGCGTGAACAGCCAAGGGAAAACGATCACCCCCAGCACCACCACGGCGCCAGGCACCGCGAAGACCCAGTAGCGCCGGGCATAATTCGGGCCGCGCGCGACGGCTCGATCCGCCGTCGCGCGCAGGGTCGGCGTGGTCGGCACTTCAGGCGTTGGACTTGTCGAGCACCGGCTGGAAAGCGGCCGTCGCCTTCTTCAGTTCGGCCGCCGGATCGGAGCCGGTGATCATGTTGGTCAGCGCGATGCCGAACGTGTCGCGGAACTCAGTGACCGGCACGATCTCCGGCAGGCCCGGGGCGGAAATCTTCTGGCTCTCCATCACGGTGTTCAGCCATTCGTGCCCGAACATGTTGTGTTTCACCACATCCGGGTCGGTATAGACGCTGAGCCGCGCCGGCGTGCCTGATCCGGTGCGCAGGATTTCGGCCATGATCTTCTTGCTGGTCGCCCACTGGCAGTACAGGTAGGCGGCGCCCTTATTCCTGCTCGCCGCCGGAATGCCCATGGCATCGACGAAGCTCGCCGAATGCTGCGCCTTCGGCCCCTTCGGCACCACGGCGAAGCCGACCGTGTTCACCACCTTCGACTGCCTCGGATTGATCAGCGGCGCCGAGAAGCCGACGCCGTCCAGCCACATCGCGATCTTGCCCTGGGAAAAGCTCGTCTGGCATTCGTTCCAGTTGAAGCCGATGCTGCCGGGCGGTGCTGCCTCGCGCATCAGCTTCTGATACAGCTCGGCGCCCCAGATCGCTGCCGGCGCGTCGGTCAGCAGCTTCTTGCCATCCGGCGTCACGGTGTAGGCGTCCTGCCCCAGCATCCAGCTGGTCCATACCGGCACATTGGCGTTCTTCAGGCCGCGCCCGACGAAGCCGTAAGTGCCACTGGACTTGTCCGTCAGCTTGCGCGCCGCGTCCAGCAGCGCATCCATGGTGGCCGGGAACGGCAACCCTTTGTTCTTGAAGATCGCCTTGTTCCAGAAGACGATCCACAGATCCGGGTTCAGCGGGAGCGAATCCATCCGCCCGTCCGGCTGCGTCGCCGTCTTCACCGCACCCGCGCCCATGTCGGCGAAATCGTAGTCGGGCGCGGTCAGCTTCGGATTGGCCAGGTACGGCCGCAGATCCTCGAGCCACCTCGCCCGCCCGAACAGCCGCTTCGAGACGTGCAGCGACAC
The DNA here is from genome assembly GCA_963754235.1 of uncultured Alphaproteobacteria bacterium. GTDB lineage: Bacteria > Pseudomonadota > Alphaproteobacteria > Acetobacterales > Acetobacteraceae > DATAYA01. The sequence continues at coordinate 181,763 of CAVWFK010000018.1, forward strand.
CATCAGCGCATCGAAGCTCGGGTGCCCGGTCGCCATCTCCAGCGCCGCCTTCGGCCGCTGCTGCTGCTCGGGAATCTGTTCGGAACCGACGCTGATGCCGGTCAAGTCCTCGAACTCTTTCTGGTGCTTCTGCAGCACGTCGCTGCGCGGGTTCTTGGTCAGGCTGACCTCGATATGCGTGCCCTTGAACTGCTTCCAGTCGAAGGCCGACTGCGCCCCGCCGCGCTCGATGGCGGCGGGTGCCGCCAACAGCCCGGCCGAGGCTTTCAGAACCGTGCGACGCTCGATCATGGTTTTCTCCCTCTTGCGGCTCACAGCCCGTAGCAGGCGATAGCCGTGCCGGCCAGGCTCCGCGGCGCCCGCCCAATAGGAACCCCCAGTCCGGCGGCCTTCCGAATGCCGGGTCCAGGGCGCGCGGCGCCCTGGCGGGTGCGCGAGGGCAGAGCCCTCGCCTTGGGTCTGGAGCCGGGCACCCGGTGCCCTGGCACACGGACATTGCCTGGACGTTGATGCTCACGCTGCGTAAGATGCGGTCCCCGTATCATGATGCCGGGGAGGCAACGATGAACGCGCGAGAACAACACCGCGCCACCTCGGACGGTCGGATCGCCGAAGCGCCGGTTCCCCGATCAGCCGTGCCGTTCGACACCGATCTACTCGACGAACTCATGCGGCAGGCAGGCATCGACCTTCTCGTCGTGTCGTCGAAACACAATATACAGTATCTCCTCGGCGGCTACCGCTTCTTCTTCTTTGATCATTTCGACGCCATCGGGGTGAGCCGCTATCTGCCGCTGCTCGTCTATCCCAGGGGCCACCCCGAGCGATCGACCTATATCGGAAACCCGATGGAATCCTACGAGCAGGAGCTGAACCGCTTCTGGGTGCCGCGCGTCGAAGCCGCGGCTTCGAGCACGACCGACGCGATGCAACTGGCGGTGGACCATCTGCGCCGGATCGGGGGCGGGCAACGACGGATAGGAATTGAAAGAGCCTTTCTGCCGGCGGATGCCGAAGCGCTGCTTCGGAGCGAGCTGCCGCAGGCGGAGATCGTCGAGGCCGTGGTAACCCTGGAACGCTTGCGGGCGCGCAAGACGCCGCAGGAGCTGAAGCTGTTGCGCGAGGCTTCGGACCGAGTCGTGGACGCGATGCTAGCCGTCATCGCCGGCCACGGGCCCGGCACGTCGAAGCGCGAGCTAGTCGAGGCGCTTCGCCGCGAGGAAGTGCAGCGCGGCCTGTCGTTCGAGTATTGCCTTATCACGGCGGGAACAAGCTGCAATCGGGCGCCGTCCGATCAGTTGTGGCTGGAGGGCGATATCCTGTCGCTCGACTCCGGCGGCAATTACAAGGGGTATATCGGCGACCTGTGCAGAATGGCGATTCTCGGCGACCCCGATGCCGAGCTGAAGGATCTGCTCGCCGAAATCGACGAAATTCAACAAGCCGCCAGGAAGCCGATTCGCGCGGGCACCAAGGGAGCCGAGATCTTCGCGGCCGCCGAAACAGTGTTGAAGGAATCGGCTCACGGCAACTCGCTTCATTTCGTCGCCCATGGGATGGGCCTGATCAGCCACGAGGCGCCGCGCCTGACCAGCCGCGGGCCGGTGCCTTATCCCGCCTACGATGCCGATCTTCCGCTCGCGTCCGGAATGGTTATTTCGATCGAGACAACGCTGCAGCATCCTCGCCGGGGGTTCATCAAGCTGGAGGACACGGTCGCCGTCACCGACAATGGCTGGGAAGCGTTCGGCAACTCCGGCCGGGGTTGGAACAGGGGGGGCACAGCGCCTGAGCCGGTTCGAACCGGCGCCAATCGCCGCCGCTAGATTTCGACGCGAAATTCAGGATACGGAGAGCGAACCGTGGCGACCACCGAGCTTCCAAAACCGGACCATTCCCGAAACATGCGCCTGGTCGGCTACAGCGATCAGGGCGGCCGCACGGACGGCGTCCAGATCATGGTGCATCGCGGCTATGCCTATATCGGACACATTTTCTCCAAGGGCTTCAGCGTCATCGATGTCCGTGATCCGGGCAAGCCCCGACCGGCCAAATACGTGCCCGCGCCGCCGAACACCTGGAGCCTGCATCTGCAAGCTTTCGACGATCTGCTGCTGGTGATCAACAACAAGGACATGTTCGCGCAGCCGGACCTCGCCGACGAGAAGAATTACTACAAGGGGTCGGTCGATCAGCACGCCCATTCCGGGTCGACCGCGCGCGATTGGTCGGCCGGGCTCGCCGTCTACGACATCTCCAAGCCCGACGATCCGCGCCAGATCGGCTTCATGCCGGTGGAAGGCACCGGCCTTCACCGGCTCTGGTATGTGGGTGGGCGCTGGGCCTACGCCTCGGCAATGCTCGACGGCTTCAGCGACTACATCCTGATCACGATCGACATGCAGAATCCGAAGCGCCCGCAGCTCGCCGGCAAGTATTGGTTGCCGGGCATGAATGCCGCTGCCGGGGAGAAGGCGAATTGGCCTCTGAAGAGCGGCCGCTTCGGCCTTCATCACGCGATCGTCCATGACGACATCGCCTATTGCAGCTGGCGCGATGCCTGTCTCGTCGTGGTCGATGTGTCGGATAGGGCCAGCCCCAAGCAGATCGTGCATAAGAGCTGGGCGCCGCCCTTCGGCGGTGGCACACATAACGCGTTGCCGCTCCCCGACCGCAATCTCCTGATCGTGGTCGACGAGACCGTGCTCGACAATCAGGAGGACGGGTTCAAGCCGATCTGGGTGTTCGACAATCAGGTGAAATCGAATCCAATCAGCATCGCCACCTTCCCACCGCCGTCCGACAAGGACTACCTGAAGGTCGGCGGCCATTTCGGACCGCACAACATCCACGAGAACCGGCCCGGCAGCTTCGTCAGCTCCGAGCTGATCTTCTCGACGTATCAGAACGCCGGCCTGAGGGTGTACGACATCCGCGACCAATTCAGGCCGCAGGAAGTGGCCGCTTTCGTGCCGCCACCACCGACGAAATGGGTCGACCCGCGACCGAACCGGCCGGTCGTGCTCCACTCGGCCGATGTCTTCGTCGACAAGAACGCACTCTGCTATCTGACCGACTTCAGCGGGGGCCTCTACATTGTCGAATACAACAGCTAACCGACTGAGCCGAGCGCGCGAAGACCGACGCCATGTCCGACACGAACCTCATTAAGCCGACCTACGCGCGCAACATGCGCCTGATCGGCCACTCCGATCAGGCCGGCCGCTCCGACGGTCAGCAGATCATGGTGCGGAACGGCTACGCCTATATCGGCCACGTCTGCTCGAAAGGCTTTTCCGTCATCGACGTGCGTGACCCGACCAGCCCGAAGACGGTCAACTACATCGAGAACCCGCCCAACACCTGGAGTCTCCATCTTCAGGTGCACGAGGACCTCCTGCTCCTGGTCCATGGCAGGGACATGTTCTCGCAGCCGGAAATGGCGGATGAGCGCAACTACTACAAGCCGAAGGCCGGCACCCACGGTCACGAGGAGGCCCCGAGTGCGCGCAACTGGTCGGCCGGCATGGCCGTCTTCGATATCTCGAAACCAGCTGAGCCGCGGCAGATCGGCTTCATGCCCGTCGACGGCACCGGGTTGCACCGCATCTGGTATGTCGGCGGGCGCTGGGCCTACGCCTCGGCGATGATAGAGGGATTCAGCGACTACATCCTCATCATCGTCGATATGCAGGATCCGGCGAAGCCGCGCATCGCCGGCCGTTATTGGCTGCCGGGGATGAACCTTGGAGCGGGCGAGACGGCGGCCCACTGGCCGTTGGAACTCGGGCGCTACGGCCTGCACCACGCCGTCGTTCAGGACGACATCGCGTATTGCGCCTGGCGTGATGCCTGCCTGGTCGTTGTCGATGTTGCCGACAAGAGCAACCCGAAACAGATCGTCCACAAAAATTGGGCGCCACCTTTCGGTGGCGGGACGCATAACTGCCTGCCCCTGCCCGACCGCGATCTCCTCATCGTTCTCGACGAGGCGGTGCTCGACAACATGGAGGACGGCTTCAAGCCGATTTGGGTATTCGACAACCAAGTGAAAGCGAACCCGATCAGCATCGCCACCTTCCCGCTGCCCAGTGACAGGGACTACATCGCGGTCGGCGGGCATTTTGGCCCGCACAACGTCCACGAAAACCGGCCTGGCAGCTTCCAGAGCTCGACACTGATTTTCGCCACATACCAGAATGCCGGCGTCCGGGTCTACGACATCAGCGACCACCTGCGTCCGATCGAGGTCGGGGCTTGCGTGCCACCAACTCCGAAGAAACTGGTCGACCCACGCCCCAATCGGCCGGTGGTCCTCCATTCGGCCGACGTTTTCGTGGACAAGAACGGCATCGCCTATTGTACCGACTGGAGCGGCGCCGGTCTTTACATCATGGAATACACGGGCTGAGCCCGTTTCCTTCCTGAGAGCGGGATAGCTCGCGCGAAAGGGGCGCATTCTTGGTGCCGCCCTTTTCGGACTCGCATTGATGACGGCTCATACCAAGCGCCCGACGCTCTGACTCCTTCGTCATCGCGAGCCGCCGCTTGGCGGCGTGGCGATCCAGGCGTGCCGCACGGTGCGGCCCGCCTGGATTGCTTCGCTCCGCTCGCAATGACGGTGAGGAGAGCGTTCAGCGCATCGGGCCGCTGGTCCCGGCGAAAGCGGATGCCGCGGCGCAGCAGCGGTTCGTGGAACAGACGCTCGCCCCTTTGATGGCCGAAGCGGATGCCGAGCATCCGCTGTATTTCGTCGATGCCACGCACCCGTCGTACACGGCGCATCCGAGCCATGGCTGGATCCGCAAGGGCCGGACGCGGGAGCTGAAGAGCAACCATGGGCGGGTGAACGTCAACATCAACGGCGCGCTGCGTTGGCCCGACCGCACGGTGGTGTACCGCGAGGCGGGCAAGATCACCAGCGCCGAGATGATCGCGCTGTTCCAGGAGCTGGGGGTGCGGCATCCGACGGCGACCGCGATCCGCGTCGTGCTGGACAACGCCCGCTACAACCACTCGGCCGAGATCAAGGCCTATCTGTCGGAGGACGGTTGCCGCATCGAGCTGGTCTACCTGCCGGCCTATGCGCCGAACCTCAACCTGATCGAGCGACTGTGGTGGTTGCTGAAGAAGGCTGTGCTGTACAATCAGCACTATCCTTGCCTCACCGACTTCAAGGCCGCGATCGACGGGTTCTTCGACAATATCGCCAGTTATCGAAGCGAGATCGCCTCATTGATCACTGGCGCATTTCACTTCATTGGCGCATCGAACCCCCAAGCTCCGTAGAGAGGGTATATCAGACGGCTATTTGACGCCCCAGATCTTTTTGTATTGGCCCTTGTAGCCGTTGTCTGGGTCGAAGATGTTGTGCGCGCCGCCGTCCCCGTCGATGTTGGCATTGATGAACAGGTGGACGTGTGCCACGAAACCGCTCGGCGGCTGGCCGGCAAAGGCGCGGTTCATCTCGTCGATACACTGCCAGCCATGCAAATGCAGCGGTTCGGCCACGGTGGCCAGCTGATACTGCTTCTGCCGAATGCGCTGGAAGGCCGGCACCGAACCGTCCCCCGCCGCGATCTGGCGCGGATAGCCAGTCGCCGGGTTGACGCCGGCGGACACGAGCGAGGGGACCGCGAAGTCGAAATAGAGATCATTGACGGCGATCGAGTAGGTCCAGGCCTTGCCATACTTGGCCAGCAGCGACGTCGTCAGCTGCCCCATGCGGTTGGAGAGATCGCCGATCGGGGTGTCCTCGATCGCCAGCACCTTGCAGCCCGTGCACCCTTCGACCGCCGCCTTTTCGGCGTTGGTCTTGGCGGTGGCGATCGCGTAGATCGAGTTGGTGAACAGAATGACGCCCGCGGTGCCTCCCGAGTCGACCACGGCATAGAGGCCCGCGGCCTTGGCGACTTCGTTCGGGTCCGTGGTGATGTTGGTAAAGACGCTTGGTACGGTCTTGATCTTGCCGGGGGCCGGCCCGGCATGCCAACCAACGACCTTGATCCCGGCCGCGACCGCCTGCTCGATGATCGGCGCCTGCTCGGCGGCGTCGATCGTGCCGAGAATGATCCCGTCGGGCTTCAGTGCGATCGCCTGGGTCAACGCAGACGAGCGCGCCGGGACCGAGCCCTGTCCATCGAGGATACGGAACTCCCAGCCGATCGCCTTGGCGGCTTCCTGCGCGCCGTCGCCGACGCCGCTGGCACCGCCGTTTTTCTGGTCGGCCGAGACGTAGATAACCAGCTTCTTGCCCTGCGCCTTCGGACCGGTGGTCGGGCCGGTCCAGGTCGTGACCGGCGCGACCACCTGGGCGATGTAGTCCTTGGCCATTTTCATGAAGGCATCATCGGCCGCTTGGGCGGCAACGATGTGCAGTCCGACGATTATCGTGGAAGCCAACAGGCCCCCGGCAATCAAACGAAACTTCGACATCCTGATTTCCTCCCAGTGAGATGCCGGCAAGCTCTACAGCTCGTCAGGTCGGTTGCTCCAGCGCTTCAGCGACGGCCGCACTTGGCCGCCGATACTCGCGAGCGGGCGATTCCGGTTGAAACCAAGCCCGCCCATACTTCCTTCCTAGCCCGAATCCCTCACGACGCGGTCTGGTCGTGCCACCGTGCGCCGACGCTGCGCGAAGGCCGCAAGCGCGATCGAAATGACCAAGGTAGCGCCGTTGAACAGGGGTTCGACGAAGAACGCCCCGCCGAGTTGCTGGATTCCCGAAATGCCGACGGCGAGGACCAAGACGCCAAAGATCGTGCCCCAGACGTTGACCCTGCCCGGCTTGATGGTCGTCGAGCCGAGGAATCCGCCGACGAGGGCGGGCAGCAGATAGTCGAGCCCGACACTCGCCTGGCCGATCCTGAGCTTGGCGGCGAGCACGCAGCCGGCAAGCCCGGCTATCAGGCCGGAGGCGACGAACACGCCGATCACATAGGCCCGGACCGGGATGCCGTTGAGCGCGGCCGCCCTCTCGTTGGCGCCGATCGCGTAGATGTGGCGGCCGATGGGCAGCCGCTCGCTGACAATCCAGAGCACGACCGCCAGAACGATCGCGTAGATGGCTGGGATCGGGATGCCGGCAATCGAAATCGTGTTGATGCTGATGAAGCCGGCGGGCAGTACGCCGATGATCTGGCGCCCATCGGTATACCAAAGGGCAAGCGCGTAAAGAATGGTGCCAGTGCCGAGTGTGGCGATAAAGGAGTCGACTTGCGCCACTTCGACAAGCAGGCCGTTAATCAGGCCGGCCAGCGCTCCGCAGGCAATCACGATCAGAATGGTCAGTGGCCACGGAACCCCGAACTTGACCAGCAGGCTCATCGCCAGGATGTGCCACATGACGATGCCGAAGCCGACGGTGAGGTCGATGCGGCCGGCCATCATCGGCAAAGTCGCGGCCAGCGACAGGAGCGCAATGATCGCCTTGTCGCTGAGGATCGACCGGAAGTTAAGGTAGGTCGGGAAGGTAGTCGGCAGCAGGAGCGAGAAGAAGATGATCAGTAGAACCGTAAGGATCGGCAGGCCATAGACCGGCAGCAGCCGTCCGATCGCCCGCCAGCGCGACAGCGCAGCGAGCTCCGACCGGGTCGGCTCGAGTGCGTTGGATTTAATGGACTGCATGAACGCCCTGGGTCGGGTCGACGAAAACGGCGCCGGCCGCTTTCGTCGAGTGTCCGATGTTGGCGGAGGCTGCGGCGAGCAGATTTTCGACCGAGAGGCCGGCGGCGGCAAGTTCGGCAACGACGCGGCCACGATCGAACACCAACGCGCGGTGGCACACTTTGGCGACCTCCTCGAAATCAGTCGACACGATCAGTATCGTGGCTCCGGCCTGGAGGGCCACGTCGAATAGCCCATAGATCTCTGCCTTGGCGCCGACATCGACGCCCGCCGTCGGATCCTCGACGATATACACCTTCGCGGCGAGATGCAGCCAACGCCCGAGCACTGCCTTCTGCTGATTGCCCCCCGACAAGAGCTCGATCGGCAGGGTCGGATCGTTCGGTCGCAGGCCGACCCGCCGGCCAAGTTCCAGAGCGGCTCTGGTCTCACGGCCCGGCTCCAGGACAAAAAACAGGCTGTGCCCCGCGGCAACCGGGTTGAGGAACAGGTTCTCGCGGACCGTCAAGTTCGGCATCATGGATTCGCCGGCCCGATCAGCGCAGACCAGATTGATCCCGTAGCTCATCGCCTGGTGCGGCGAGGTCGCGGCTATCGTTTTGCCGTCAAGCAGAATGCGTCCAGCAGTGGTCGGCATGACGCCGAATAGTGCCCGGCCGACGCTTTCCTGACCTGCGCCGCGCAGGCCAACCAAACCGATAATCTCGCCGGCGTGAATCTCGCAATCGACCGGGCCGACCGTGTCAACGACGACCGATTCGAGCACCAGACGCGGCGAGCCGCGGCGCTTCGCAGGACGGCGGAAAATCTGCGATGGCTCGCGGCCGACGATTAGCAGGATCGCCTCGTCGGGCGTGGTTTCCGTCACACGGCGCTCACCGGCGACGCGGCCGTCGCGCAAGACGACCATCCGGTCGGCAATCTCGAACACTTCGTCCAGTCGATGCGACACGTAGATCATGCCGACTCCGCGCGCACGCAACCGGCGCAAGGCAGCGAACAGGCGTGCCACCTCATCCGCCGGTAGGCTGGCGGTGGGCTCGTCGAGCACTAGGATCTCGGCCTCGGCGGCAAGTGCTCTGGCGATCGCGACAAGGGACTTCTCGGTTCGGCTCAGACCCTGGATCCTGAGGTCGGGGTCGATGCCGGCGCCGAGCACTTCCAGGGCGGCGGCTGCGCGCCCGCGCGCCGCAGCCCAATCGACCATGCCGTAGTGCCGCGGAAAACCGAGAGTCAGGCAGATGTTCTCGGCGACCGTCATCCAATCAATCAGACCGAGATCCTGATGAATGAAGGCAATAGGCAGGCGCCTGAGGGAGCCCGTCACGTCGGCACCACGGAAGGTCACGTTGCCTTTGTCGAGCGTGTAGACGCCAGCAAGAATCTTGATCAAGGTGGACTTGCCCGCCCCATTTTCGCCGAGCAGCGCCAGGATTTCGCCGGCTTCCAGATGCATGCCGACGTCGCTCAGTGCCTGGGTTCCACCGAATTGCTTCGATACGTTACGCACGATCAAAAGAGCATTGCCGTCCGCCGTCGCACTTGCCCCGGGGCCCGCCGCGGAGCCGGTCGCCGCAACCGCCTGCCGATCGGCTTCCATTGGAGTTGCCTCCCGCGGATCCTTGTAGCTCATGCGACGGTGCCCCGTCCCGCGCCAAGCGAGCTCCGGCTCTGGAGACGCCCAGCGCCGAGCCTACGATCATCGCTTGCGCGCTCCCCTAAATCAAGGGCAAGGAATTCGGACTGGCCCCGCTCCAGGCGCTTGGTCAGCATGCGCCCTCCGATGTGCCGCTGCTGGCAGTCCGGGCAGGGCAGGCTCGCCGATTGCCGCCGGCTCGGATGCGTTCGGCGAGGCGGACCCTACTTCCATCGCTGGTGGCGTGCGCTCGTACGACCATTCGTATAAGCGCCCTCCTCCAACCCAGGCGCCTGCTGAACTTCGTCCATCGCCGCTTTGCATCACAGCAAAGCAACGCGCCGCCATGTGCCGTCCCCGCGGCGCTTACGAAACTACGCTGGCCGCGCCCTCACGATTCGTGTAACAATGAGGATTGAGGCTCTCAATCCGACGAACCGGAGTGACCTGATGGCGACCAAGCCCCCCGCGAAGAAGACGTCCTCAAAGAGCAACAAGGACGGTCAGAAGAGCGCGCTGCAAAAGCCGCTGCAGCCCTCGAAGGAGCTGGCCGCGGTGATCGGATCGGAGCACCGATCGCGCGGCGAGGTGGTAAGCAAGGTGTGGGATTACATCAAGGCGCACAACCTGCAAAACCCAGAGAACCGCCGCGAGATTCTGGCCGACGACAAGCTGCGCAAGGTGTTCGGCAAGGACAAGGTGACCATGTTCGAGATGAACAAGCACTTGGCGCAGCACCTGACGTAAACCAGGTCAGCCGGTCATCCGCGACCACGGCCAAGCCGTTCTGCATCCCTTGCGCGGTGGATAATCCGGCGACGATTGCCGCGTGAGAGTCCACAGTTCGCGCGACGCGCTCTCCTCAGCGCAGTGCGTGCACGGTGGCGGCCGTGACGTCCGGCTTCCGCGCGCCCCAGGCGATGCGGAGGTAATTGGCCAGGTCGGCGGCCTGCTGGTCGGTCAGCTTGTCGGCGAAGCCCGGCATGGCCTGCATGCTTTCCAGGTTCGGGAAGTCCTGCGCGCCGATCCCGTCCAGCATGGTCAGGATCAGGTTGCGCGGGTTGTCGAGACGCAGCACCGAATTGCTGCGCATCGCCACCACGGTATGCGGCTTGCCGTTGCCGTTCAGCCCGTGGCAGCCGGCGCAGAGGGAGACATAGGGGACGCGCCCGGGCATATTCGCCGTCTCGACCGGCATTGCTGCCGGCGCTGATGCCGGCGGGTGATCGCCGAGCAGGTAGGTCACTGCCGCCTTCAGGTCCTCTGCCGTCAGGTGCCGCGTGCTGACCGCGATCACCGGATGCATTTCGCTGAACGCCGAGCCCTGCGGCGCCAAACCACTGCCCAGGAAGGCGGCAAGCCCCTCGGCCGTCCAGCCGCGCGACACAAGCCCCGCGGGCGTGATATCGGGTGCGGAGAACCGGCCGAGTGCCGAGCCTGAAAGCGGGCGCGCCCGCTTCATCTGCCCCAGCCAGCCCCGCGGCGTGTGGCACTCCCCGCAATGCCCCAGCACGTCCACCAGATAGCGCCCGCGCCGCCAGATGGCAGACCTGCCCTCGCTAGCGGCGGGAATGTGGTTCGTCAGGAACAGCGCGTTCCATGCCGCCATGCCGAGGCGGATGTTGTAGGGAAAGCGAAGTTGTGTCCTGCGGTTCGGTACGTGCATCGGACGAAGCTGCATCAGAAAGGCGTAGATCGCATCCGAATCCGCCCGCGCCATGCCGCGGTACGAGGTGTACGGCATTGCCGGATACAGATGCCGTCCGCCGCGCGCCACGCCGTCGTGCAGCGCGTGCCAGAGATCATCCGCGGTCCAGTGGCCGATGCCGTATTCGGGATCGGGCGTGATATTGGTGGCGTAGATCGTGCCGAACCCGGTGGAAAGCGGCAGGCCGCCGGCGAAGGGCGCGCCGCCCGGCGCGGTGTGGCAGGCGCCGCAATCCGCCGCCTGGGCCAGGTATTTCCCGCGCGCGATCTCGCCGGCGGATGGTTTTGCCGGCGCAGGCGTAGCGGTCCGGCTGACGGCAAGACACCCCACCACGGCCAAAGCGATCATGACGAGCGCCGGGGCGGCGACGCGGCGGAGCTTCATGCGGCGCGTGTCAGGCCCGACGTGGCCAGAATCAGATCCCGCACCGCCGCGAAATAGCGCACATAGCCGGTGCAGCGGCAGATATGGCTTTCCAGCGCTGCCGCTACGGTTTCCTCCACTGTGTCGCGCGGCACCGGGTCGCGCTTCAGCCGCTCCATCAGCACCGTGGCGGCATTGACGAAGCCCGGCGTGCAGTACCCGCACTGGAAGCTGAAATGATCGAGGAAGGCTTGCTGCACCGGGGAAAGCGCAACGATCACGCCCTTGTCGTCGCGCTCGGCAACACCCTCGATGGTGCGGATGCGCTTGCCATCGAAGAAATGCGCGCCGGTGATGCAGCTTGGCACCTCCTCGCTGGCGTGGTCGTCCTTGTCCCAGATCACCACGCAGGCATGGCAGATGCCCTGGCCGCAGCCGAGGCGCGAGCCGGTGAGGCCCAGCATCTCGTGCAGCACGTCGATCATCATCAACCCTTCCGGCACATCCAGCGGGCCGTGCCTCCGGCCGTTCACCGTGACGGTGAGTTTCCGCGTGGGAAGGCTCATGCCAGAACCTCCTGGATCTTCTCTGGCGTCACCGGCAGCTCGCGGAACCGATGGCCGGTGGCGTGTGCGATAGCGTTCACGATGGCGGGCACGATCGGGATCATCGCCACCTCGGCCATGCCCTTCGGCGGGTCGGTGGCAGATAGTGGCGGCAGCACTTCCGCGGTTTGCGTCCACACCGCGACATCGCTGCCGCGCGGCAGGTGGTAGCGGTTGAAGTTCCAGGTGCCGTCGCCCGGGCCGTCCTCGTAGAGCGGCAGGTACTCGTGCAGTGCGTGGCCGATGCCCATGGCCGTGCCGCCCTGGATTTGGCCGGACACCAGTTGGGGCACCAGCATGTTGCCGCATTCCACGATGGTATGGTGGGTCAGCAGCGCGACTTTGCCGCTGGAGGCATCGACGGAGACCTCCGCCAGTGTCCCGACGGCGCTGTAGTAGGTTACCCTGGCGTTGTTCCGCTGCGTCGGCGGGTAGAAAACATCCCGCCGGTCCAGTACCTGATAGCCGCCTGGTGTGGCCATCGGCGCCCGCTTCGCGGCCGGCGCGGCGTCGCCGTGGCGGATGGACAGCCCGTCGAGGGGCGCGCGCACCGAAACGCCATCCACCATGAACCTCGCTTCCGCCCATTCCCAGCGGTTGAACGCATGCACCGCGGCGCCGACGACCAGGCCGCGCGCATGTGCTTCCTTCGCGAGCCGCGCCAATGGCAAGGGCTGCATTCCGTCCGCCGTCAGAGATCCATCCGTCCAGCGCGCGTCCTCGGGCCGGACGACCAGCGAGGCTGCCTGGCCGCCACCAACGCCCGCCCCCCACAGCGCCAGCGCGGCAGGCCATAGCCCATGTCGGAACACGATCCGGGCCGCTTCCCGTGTCGTATGCGTGAAGTAGAAAGCGGAGTTGCTGGCGCTGGAGGCCGAGGCATAGGCGGGGCTCCAGCGCGGATTCTGTTCCAGGCGATCCTGCTCCGCCTGGCTCATCGCATGCGGATCGCCGCTGGTTTCCACCGGCAGGTCGGGCCAGTCGGTGATCGCCATGTGCACCCGGTCGGCCGGATGCCCGAGCCATTGGACACATGCCACGGCCTGCGCAGAGGACGCGCCGGTGCCGATCTCGGTGCCGGTGTGATAGAGCGTGATGCGGCCGTCCGGCGACAGCTCCACTTTTGCGAGGCTGGATTCCGCACCGATGCCAAAATCCCTCTGTATGCAACCAAATCCGACGCCGTAATATTTCCCGGGATGGGCGGCATCGTATGCCGCCTTGCGCGCGGCACGGTCTCTCCAAAGCCTATGGGCGCGCGCCTTCTCCAAAATCGCTTCGCCTCGCAACGCCCCCGCCGGGATTGCCCCTTGCGTATTTTTCATGCCGGATTTCAACACATTGCGCTGTCGGAACGCGATCGGGTCGAGGCCGAGCTGCTCGGCGATTTCGTCCACCATCAACTCGGTCGCCGTCATGGTCTCCAAGGCGCCGTAGCCGCGCGCCGAGCCGGCATCGATGGCGCTCGAGGCGATGGCGGTGGCGGTCAGGTCGCTCTTCGGGAAATAGTAGATCGACTGCGCCGCAGTGGCCCCCACGGCGACGAGGAAGGCCGAACAATTGGCGCGGCCCCCACCGTTGGCGACAATGCCGGCCTGAAACGATCGCAGCAGGCCCGTCCGGCGCTCAACGGCCATGGTGTAGCGCATGCGGAACTGGTGCCGCTTCAGCCCGGCCTGGAACTGCTCGAAGCGGTCATTGGCCAGCCGCACCGGAAACCCGTCGCCATAAGCGGCGGCAGCGAGGCCGTAGAACGGCATGGTGCAGTGGTCCTTGGAGCCGTAGCCCACCGTGTAGCACGGGTGCAGGAACAGCCGCTTCAGCCCGAGCCGGCTTCGGCCGAGCATCGTCGCCGCGTCTTCCGCCACTTCCTGCGGCGACTGCGTCGGCACCACCAGGTGCAGTTCCTGCTTTGCCGCGTCGTACCAGCCATTGGCGTTATCCGGCTCCAGCGCCGCCGTGTCAGCCGATTGCGAGACATAGTCGCGCGTCAGCACCAGCCAGTCCGCAGGCGGATGGGCAAGCTCGCGGTCGATGCTATCGGCGTTGAACATGCCCTCGGCGCCGATATCGCCGCTGGATGCGCTGGCGGGCCAGAGCGGGTAATGCTTCCTGTAAGCGGGGGAGACAATCCCCTGCGTCATCGGGGAGAACACGTCATCGTCGTACGGCGTCGTCCCGCCGACGCGCACGAAGCGGGCGCTGCCCCAAGGATCGCGCTGCAAGGATCCGGTGACGGCGCCGTAGCGGACCACCGAATCGCTGAACTGCAGCTTGTATTTGGCGAAGCGGAAGCGAGTGAAATCGTGGAAGATCAGGATCGCCACGGCCTGGCCGAGATAGGCCGGCGTTTTTCCCTCCGGCAGCAGCACGTCGATGCCGTAGAATGCCGGGAAGCCCAGTCCGTCGCGTGCCAGATCAGCCGCCGTCACCACGCGGTCGGGCGCCAGCTCGGTGCCTAGGATGGAGATGTCGAACCCGGCATAGAGCCGGTCGGCCTTAGTCACGCGCAAAACCAGCGCGTGCGCCTGTTGCTGCGGCCAGTGCGGCATGTCGCGCGCCCGGATGTCACGCGCGAAGACCTTTTCTCCCGCCACCTTCGCGGTGCCATCGACACGGTATCGCAGCGCTCCCGTCCGTTCGTTCCACGCGGGCGGCGTCAGCAGCTTTTCCTCGAACAGCGCGCCATAGGCTGGGCTGTCGAGCGGCGCCAGATAGACGGCGATGCCGCCGATCAGGCTGGCGCGCAGCACATCCCGCCGCGAAAATCGGTCAAGCGCCATCTGGCTCGGCTACCATGAGGGCACTGCGTGCCCCGCGTGCGCGAAGCCTGATGCGCCGAACGGGAGCGCGCTGCCGATTTCCCTTGCAACGGGGGTCGCGTAGAAGGCGGCTGCGTTTGGGCCGGCATTGGCGAATCCGGCGGTTGCGCTGTTCGGGGCCGTCAGACCGAAGAGATTGCCGGCGGCGAAGAACGATAGGAGATCGCCCGCCGATTGCGCCACCGCGTCCTTAACCGTCGCACCAGCATCGTGGAGGACGGCACCTGCCGCTGTTGCGGGGAGCGCCCCCGCGGCATCGGTTCCAGCGCCGTGAACGAAGTGCGGCCTCTCGGCAATCATACCCGCAAGCGCGGTCCGAATTGAGGGCGTGACGCTCGGCGCATGCGCGGAAGCATCGTCAAGGAGCGACGTACCCGGCGCCACGTGCCAGGCCTTGGCGAAGGCGCCGAGAATCTCGCTCCTGCTCAGCGGCTGCGGGATGACCGACCCGTCGGGCAGTTGAAAATCAGTCGATTGGCCACTGTCGCTGCCGAGCAGGCCCTGCACCGATCCCGGACCGTCATGAGGCCCAGGCGAGACCGACCAATCGAGATAGGTTCCCGCATTGCTGACGACAACTGCCTCGCCCGTGCTCCAGGTGAGCTGATACGCGTTGGACGAAACTTGGGCGAGCGTCCCGCCCCCGAGGCTCTGCACGGCACCGCTGTGCAGCGCCGTGTCCGGCGCGCCATTGACCCAGACGGGTTCGGCGCGGCCCACGGCGAAAGTCACGCGGGCGCCGCCGAGTGCCGCGGCAAGCTCGGTGGTGACGCTGACGGCTCCCTGGGCTGATTGAGTCTGGATTTGCACCTGGAACGGATTGCCCGGCTCGGTCGATCGGGCGGCCACGAATTCGCCGACGGCCTGGAAATCGTAGTGCAGGCCATCGAAGGTGACCATGTGCACGTCGCCTTCGCCGCCGCCGTTCGGCGCCAGCATGACGGCCGTGCCGCCGAGGCCGTCCGGCTGCACGGCAAAGGCATTCGGCGCGTAGGTTCCGGCGAGGTTGAGTTGAATGGCGCCGGAAGCGGTGTCGAGCGTCAGCACGCCATTGGACCAGGCGGCACTGGTCGCATCCGTGCTCGCGAGATCCAGCACGTCGCCGGAGCCGAAGCCGGCAACCGTGCCCGCGAAGGCGAGCGGATCGTCGAGCACGGCTTGCGCATTCGGGCTGAAGGCGAGCGTCTGGCCGGCACCGATCGCAGCCTGCAACGTGATTGTGGCACCTGCGGCGACCGAGAGCTCGCCGGTGCCGGCGACACCACCGTAGAGCAGCAGATTGCCGCCGCTCGCGGCGATCGAGCCGTCGTTGGCGATGCTCGCGAGCATCATGGTGCCATTGCCGCCGCCCTCGCCCGAGAGCGTGCCGGCGCCGGAGAGAAGGCCGCCTGGCGCGAGGTCGAGAACACTCGCGCGGACGGCGGCGTTGGCGCCGCTGAGCGCGATCTGGCCGGAGCCGTCGATCGCGAGCGTGCCGCTCATGGCGAACAACGCGGTATCGCCCGCGCTCTGGCCAACGGTTACGGCCCCGGCGCCAGCGCCGCCGACGATGGCATTGCCGTCCACCAGCAGCGCGCCGTCCCCGCCGATGCGGATCAAGCCCGATCCGCCCGCGGTGCCGCCGACGTCGAGCGTGCCGGTGTTGTTTGCGATCGCCCCTTGCGCGACGCCGACGGTAACGTTGCCGCCGCCCGCGATCGTCAGGCTGCCGATGCCACCGGCGCCCACGGCCAAGGTGCTGGAGGCGGCAACGGCATCGGCGACCAGCAGATCGCCGCCGTTGAGCGAGACCGAGCCCTGGCTGCCGGCTTGGGCGCCGATCGTCGCGTCGAAGGCCGTCACCTGGCCGCTGATCCCGCCGGCAGTGCCGCCGATCAGCAGCGAGCCGGTGCCGGCGTCGCCGACGGTGAGCTGGCCGGAGGTCGCCCATTCGCCGCCATTGACCGTCGCGGTGCCTTGGGCGCCGGGCGACTGGCCGATGTCGGCGGCGCCGTCCGAGGCGGTCGAGGCGACGCCAAGCAGTTCGAGCGTACCGGTGCCCGCTTCTCCGACGACCACCGTGCCGGCGGCTGTGATCTGCTCGAGGTCCAGGACCGTGCCGGTGCTGGCGGCTGCTTCACCAATGACGAGGGCGTTCGACGTGGCGTCGCCGGTGAGCGCGAGTGCCCCGCCCATCAGGGTGAGAAGGCCGGCCCCGGAGTTGCCGACGATCGCTTGCTGCTGAGCAGTCAGCACCGCTCCGCCGGCGAGCGTGAGCACGCCGCCGTTATCCACGACGAGTGCCAGGCCGTCGCGCCCTTGGGCCGTGATCTGCCCGGTCAGCGTCGCCGTGCCGGTGGCCAGGATCTGGCTGACGGCACCGTCGCCGGACACCGTGCGGGCGCCGGGACCGAAGGCGGCGATGTTGGTGCCGCCTGGCGGTGTATTTGGCGTCGTGCCGCCTGCTGTCCAGTTTCCGGCATCGCCGAAGCTGCCGCCGGCGGCGGCAGCCCACTCGAACTGGAGCGGGGCGGTATTGTTGAAGACCGAGATCGTCGCGGGTGTGGCGGACGCGCCGGCGTAGTCGGAGACGGTGATCGTGATGGTGTCCGTCCGCTGCCCCGACGCACCGGTATAGGTGAGGGTCTGCAGGCTGCGCTCGACCGCGCCAAGCGTGCCGGAGAGGGTGAGTGTGGTCCCCCGCTATGCACCGAGAAGTTCAAGCTGGTGTTGCCGTTGTCGTCGCCGGCAGCGAGCGTGCCGGTGACGGCCGCGAGCGTGACCGCGACCGTCATGTCGCCGGGCGGGGAAGCCGGAAGCGGCGCCGCGAGCACGATGTCCGGAACCAGGACCGGCGCGCCGGCGGCGCCCTCGAGTGCGGCGGGTGCGGTGACACTCGGCAAGAGGCCCGAACCAGGGGCGACGAAGGCCACGGTGCTCTCGGCAGCGGCGCCGGAGCCGGCAACGTTGACGACGGGGGTGAGGCCGGCGAGGTCTCCCGAGAGGGCGAAGCTCAGCGGGCCGCCGCCCGATTGATCGACGGTCAATGTGCCGGTCGTGCTGTCGTAGCTCGCGCCGGTCGCCGTCACGCCGTCCAGAACCAGGCTGTCGGCGAACGAAAAGCCTCTGACGACGCCTTGCATCCCGAGCGGCTTCTCGAGCACGAGCGTGCTCGGCCCGTAGGGATCGTTCGAGAACTGAGCGATGCTGTTGGGGGCGAAATCGATCGTCTGATGGGGGCCGACGGCGCCCGCGAGGATCAGCGAAGCGGCGGGATCAATGGCGAGCGTGCCGGTTCCCGCGAGCGCGTTGGCCACTGTCAGCCGCTGTAGCCCGAGGGTTTGGTCCGCCGCCGCTTTGATCGTGCCGTCGTTGACGATCGCACCGGCGCCGGTCGCGGTCAGGGTCCCGTCGCCGCCGATCGCGCCGCCGCTCTCTATCCCGACCGCGGTGGCCTCCAGAGACCCGGTGAACCGTACGATGCCCTCGCCCCAGACCTCGAGCGTGCCGCCGACCGCGAGGCCCGTCGTGCTGTAATCGCTCGGCGCCAGAGCCGCGAGCAGCGTGCCGCTGCCGCTGCCGCCGGCGCTCGACGCGGTGCCGCCGATTTCAAGATTGCCGGAGACGGTGAGCGAGCTTTGCACAGCGCCGAGCACAAGAACGCCGGTGCTGCCGTGCTGGTTCGCGATGTCGAGATCGCCCGCGCCGTTCTGGCCGACAGCAATCGTGCTGCCGCTGCCGAATGCTACGGTGCTGTCGATGACGAGCGTTCCCGCGGCACCGATGCCGGTGACGACGGCGGCGGCGGGGCTCGTTGCGGCGGTGAATGAGGCGCTGTCCGCGGGGCCGGGCGGACCGCCGGCGGGTGTCCAGTTGGCGGGATCGGAGAACAGCGTGTCCGGCCCTTGTCCGGTCCAGCTGTAGCTCGCAGAGCGGGCGGGATCGGCGGACGGCAGGCCGCCCATCGGTACTCGGGTCAGATGAAGCCGCGGACGCAGAGACCTGGACCCCCACACTGCGGAGAGCGGTGTTGCCGCTGCTGTCCGTCGCCGAGATCTGCACGATGTCCGTGCCGGATTGCAGTGTATCGGTGAGGCTCGCGAGCACGGTGTTCACCAGCGAAAGCGGCCCCGACAAGGTAAGCGCCGGGCCGCTCACGGGTCCGCTCACGACGCCGCCGAAATCGGTGACGGCGAGCGTGCCGCCACCCGTGGAGGTCAGCGTCACCGCGCAAGACGTTTGGGCCGTGGCGCTTGCGAGCAGCACCGCATCGACGCCGGAGAATGCGATCGTGCCGGCCGCGCCCGTCACCGATGCGGGTGCCGTAAAGCCGAGTGCCGCGCCGTCGTCCGGCGCACCGGTTACGGGCGGATTGCCGGCGGCAAGAATCGCGGCCAGGTCCTGCACCTGGCCTTGGGAGAGGCCCGTGAAGCCGGTCGTTCCCGGCCCGTCCCAGAGCTCGACGTCGCCGGCATTTGCCGCGACGCCTTGGGTGACGGCATTGGGCCAGTCCGCATAGGCTCCCCAATTCGGCTCGCTTCCGTTACTTTCGTTGGTTCCGAGATTGACCGGGGATGCCGTCTGGTAGCTGCCCGGAGCGGTCGTGGGATCGAGAGCCGCGTCTTCGGTCATCTGGGCATAGACGAAGGCATCGAAGGAGGGCAGCGGGTTGTTCAGCGCGTGATTGCCCGCCTGCACCACGCGGCCGGAGTTCTCCGCTTGTTGCAAGACCGCGAGAGTGAAGTTCTGGTCGGAGGAAGGCTTGCCGCTGTCTTCCAAGTGGAAGAGGTTCATCGTGTAGTCGAGCGGCGTCGTCGCCCAACTTGCATAGTCGGCAATCGCGGCGCGCAAGGTGAGCTGCTCCGCCGCGTCGGTATAGCCGCCGGATTCGAGTTGCCCCGGCTGGTTAACCGCCCCTGGCTGGTTCGCTGGGATATATTTCAGCGGCACAAACGGTTCGTCGGTGGCGGCGGCTCCGGCCGTGTTGGAAATACCGCGGATGATCGGGTTGTTGTCGTAGACCACGGCGAGCTGATTTCGCAGGCTGGTCCAGGCATCGATGTAATCGGCGGTCCAGAACCGGCCGATCGTCTCGGGGTTGTTCTTGTTGCTCTGATCGACAGTGCCCGGGCCGGTGATCGTGAGGGCGGGGCCGTCGATGTTCTTGGCCCAGTCGGGGGCCGTGTAGCCGCCCCAGACGCGGAGCTTGATGCCGAGATCCGTATTGTTCTCGGCGTTGTAGCTTTGAACGGCGCTGATCGCGCTCGCGACGACCGAGGTATCGAGCGGCCCGTTCTCGTCTGGCTGCAATTGCGCCCAGGTGACGTTCAGCACGATCTCGCCGAACGATCCCGCATACTTGACAAGGTCGGATATAGTGAAGGGGGGAATGGGATCGGTGGGGACATTATAGAAGCTGATGTCCCCCATATCCACCAGCCCGGATTGCGGCGGTTTGACCTCGCCGCCGGCTCCGCTCATCGAACCGTCTCCATGTGAATGGCGCAAAGCAATCGGTGTTCTCCCGAGACAAGCTAGAACCCGAATCCGGTTGTACCAGGTACTCGGGTCAGCGAGCATTGTCAGCAGGCTTCAATATGCAGCGTGACCGACGGAACTGTTAATCACGCCAAATACACGGCACGCTCACGACTATCGTTCCGTCGGGGGGCAGCATGTCTACCTCATTCCGAGATTTCACCGTTCAAGCCGCCGAAGGACGCACTTTTCATGCCGTTTCGGGATTTCCGCGAGTTTCTCGACGCGTTGCGGAAGGCGGGATGAGCAATCTTTGATCTGGCCGCAGTCAGCCCTCACGTCTGCGCCTGCAAATCAGCCCAAGTCCAGCCAACCAAGTGCCGAGCAGGGCGAGCGAAGCAGGCTCCGCGACCGCCTTCGGGTTGTCATCCACCTGCACGATCGCCGCGAAGACGTCCGACGTCATTTTGCCGGCCGCGGTCGTGAAGGCGATCGTGGCTCCGATCTCGTTCACCCCGTCCTTCAGCGGCCCAGGATCGAGCGCATTGGTCAAGAACATGACATCGTAGGTACAGGTGCCGCTCGCCGCGAGCAGCTTTCCCGTGCATTTGTCGTTGATGATCTTCACGGCCGCCAAGGAGTTCTTGGTGTCACCGCCCAGGAACACGTCCGAGGGCATGACGGAGTTGACCCTGGTCTTGATCTTCGCCGTGAACGTTTGCATCACCGTCTGCTTCGCAGCGACGTTTGTACCTTCTTCCACCTGAATCGTCGGAAGGATCGGACCGGCAAGGGGCGCGGCCGCGTAACCGAGACATGCCGCCGCGGTCAGCGGGCCGAGTTTCCAGAATGGCACCATGGCTCCCTCCATGTGGTTTGGACATGTCGGCACGGTGGATGTCGGGGCATCTGCGGGCTGCGCTCGAGGAGCGGTCCACGCAAATGCGAATGTATTAACGCGGCAATCCTGACAAATGTCAAGTGTAATTTCAATACAGCTCGCAACTATCCCAAAAGAATCTAATAACAATCGGTATTCGATACGTGGTTGGGCAGAACCCACGATCCACGTTCCGACGCCGCCAATAATTCGTGCCAGGAAGGAGCGGAGAGATAAGAGAGCGCCCGGTTCATGGTCGAACCAGGCACGGGCTCCCCGTCCCGCCCAGTTCCGAGAGGGTCGATCGGATCACGTTCCGGGTATGGCGCCTCCGTTTCCGGCCAAGCGGTCCGGTCCTCGAGAACCTGGTCGCTGGATGGGCCGTGGCCTGCGCCGAGCAGCGCCGCCTGGCGCGCATAGGCGCCAAGCGGATCACGGCGGACGTGATCAGGCCGGTCCCCAACGAGTTTGTAGGCGCGTGAGAGTGTTGTCGGGCTCTCTGGCGAGCCGCGGGCCGGGCTTTCCGTGTAAGCACTCGGCCGGCTTGGGGCTGCCGACGGTGAGCGCACGGTCGCTGTAGCGAGGCAGCCCGAAGCGACGCTAGTGGCCGGCGCGATTTCGCTCAAGTGTTCCGCGCGATCGAGACCGCCCGCGCGCGGTATAGCGCGTGCGCAACGGCCGCCTAGCAAGCGTGCCTCCCGCGTGCCATATCCGCTCTGTTGCACCGCAGCAGCAGGATTAGAGATGCCGCTCAGCCCGCCCAGCCACCGCGAGGAACTCCACGCCCGGGACCTGACACTCCGCGGCTTCCAACGCGCCGACGGCCTGTTCGACATCGAGGCGACACTCGCCGACACCAAGGCCCAGGGCTTCGCCAGCGAGCAGCGCGGCTGGATTGGCGCCGGCGAGCGGCTGCACGGCATGGCGGCGCGGATGACCATCGATGAGGAGATGACCATCGTCGCCTTCGAGGCGGCGATCGACGACAGCCCCTATCCTTCGGTCTGCCCCGGAGCCGCGCCCAATTTCGCCGGCCTCGCAGGGCTGGTGATCGGCCCCGGCTTCGTCCGCGCGGCGATGCAGCGCGTCGGGGGCACCGGCGGCTGCACCCATCTGCGCGAGCTTTTGCAGCAGATGGCGACCGTCGCCTATCAGACGATGTGGCCGGTGCGGCAGCGTCGGGCGCCTGCCCAGCCGGCCGGGACGCCGCGCCCCGCCCCGGCGCTGCTCAATTCGTGCCACGGCTGGAGCACCGCGAGCCCGGTGATCCGCGCCGGCTGGCCGCACCTCTACACGGGAGCCGACGCGCCGGCGGGAAGCGGCGACTAGGGCCGGCCGACTAGGACCTACTGAATCTGGCCGTGGCCGGCCTGGTCATGCCCTTGCTCAGTGGCGGCGGCGCGGAAATACTGCAGCAGATGAACACGCACGGCGCTGGTACGGCCGGCGCGCCGGAACTGGCGCTCGGCGATCTTCACCACCTCGCCCGGCGAGAGGTCCTCGCGACGACACACCTCGCGCAGGGCATCCCATAGTTCCGGCTCCAGGCGCATGCTGGTGCGGCCGCGCGCGGTGACGATGTTTCGGGTCAGGAGTTGCGTTTCGGTCACGGCGCCCTCGTCCAGACTGTAATCGGGGCGTCACTATGCCGGGTGTTAATGATACATTTCTAGTAAATTTACGCGGCCGCGGACCAATCCTTGCGTTTTATACGCGATCTGACACGCAGGACGCCGCTGCAACACTGCCAGCGCAACCCCAAGTAGTTGCCGCTCAGTTCCGGATACGGTCCTCCTCCACACGGTCCTGCTCCTCGGGGCTGCGCAGCGTCAGCGTCAGCGCGTGCATTCCCTCGGCGAACTCCGGGCCCAGCGCGGCGTGGACGGCGCGCGCCCGTGCGACCCGGCTCTGGCCGCGGAACGCCGCGCTGACCAGCAGCACGCTGAAATGGGTCTGCCCGCCCGGGGCGGCGCCGGCGTGGCCGGCGTGCTGCGCGCTGTCATCGGTGACGCGCAGCCGGGTCGGGCGAAACGCGGCCTCCAGCGCGGCGCGGAGCCGCTCGGCGCGGGATTGCATGGCGGGCATATCGGTCCTCCTGCCGCGGCGCCATCCGGCCCTTGCCCGGCGCCCCCAGCGACGCACATAACGGGCGATGACCCGACGCAATCCGCGCCCTCGGGCCTACGCGCCCGACCCGGCCGCGCCGGGCCGCCGTTGCGATATGCCCGAATGCGCTGCGATGGGCGAGTACCGCGCGCCGCGCTCGCGCGCCAATTTGCGGGACTATCACTGGTTCTGCCTGGCGCATGTGCGCGAGTACAACGCCACCTGGGATTACTACCGCGGCATGAGCCCCGGCGAGATCGAGGCGCATGTGCGCGCCGATACCGCCTGGCAGCGGCCGACCTGGCCGCTCGGCCGCCTCGGCGGCCAGCCCGCGCTCGACGAGGCGGCGATCGCCGACCGGCTCGACCTGCTGGGTGCGGCCGCACGGCGGCACCGGCGGGAGCGGCAAGCGGTGCAGGCCCCGGCGGAGCTGCGCGAGCCGCTCGCCGAGCTCGGCCTGCCCTGGCCGGTGACGCTCGACGCAGTCAAGGCGCGCTATAAGGAACTCGCCAAGCGCCATCACCCCGATGCCAATGGCGGCGACCGCAGCTCCGAGGAGCGGCTCAAGACCATCAATCTCGCCTATGCCGCGCTGCGCGCGCGCCTGGTTGCCGAGACCGCGTTCGCCGCCGCCGGCTGACTTCCGAACCGTTCGCCTCGCGACTACCTTTAGTCCACGTTGAGCAGGACACTGTGGCTGATGAACAAGATTGCCGCCCTCGCCGACGCCCGCCCGACGCCGACTTCGGCGATCGACCAACCCGATGAGCGGGCCTCCGTCCGCGAGTTGTTCGACATCGACAGCGACATGCAGGCGCCGGCCTTCTCGGTGCGCACCGAGCACGTGCCCGACATCGACACCGCCTACCGCTTCGACCGCGAGACCACGCTCGCGATCGTCGCCGGCTTCGCGTTCAATCGGCGGGTGATGATCCAGGGCTATCACGGCACCGGCAAATCGACCCATATCGAGCAGGTGGCGGCGCGCCTCAACTGGCCGTGCATCCGCGTCAACCTCGACAGCCACATCAGCCGCATCGACCTGATCGGCAAGGACGCGATCGTGCTGAAGGACGGCAAGCAGGTGACCGAGTTCCGCGAGGGCATCCTGCCCTGGGCCCTGCAGCACCCCTGTGCGCTCTGCTTTGACGAGTACGACGCCGGGCGGCCGGATGTGATGTTCGTGATCCAGCGCGTGCTCGAAGTGGAGGGCAAGCTCACGCTGCTCGACCAGAACCGCGTGATCCGCCCGCATCCGAGCTTCCGCCTGTTCTCGACCTCCAATACGGTCGGTCTGGGCGACACCACCGGGCTCTATCACGGCACCCAGCAGATCAATCAGGGCCAGATGGACCGCTGGAACATCGTCGCGACACTCAACTATCTGCCGCACGCGCAGGAGACCGAGATCGTGCTCGCCAAGCTCGGCGAGGAGGGCCGCCAGCCGGGGATGAAGAAGCGCATCGAGGCGATGGTGGCACTTGCCGAACTGACGCGCGCGGGCTTCATCAACGGCGACATCTCGACCGTGATGTCGCCGCGCACCGTCATCACCTGGGCGGAGAACGCACGCATCTTCGGCGACATGGGCTTCGCGTTCCGCATGACCTTCCTCAATAAATGCGACGAGGCGGAGCGCGGCACGGTTGCCGAGTACTATCAGCGCTGCTTCAACGAGGAGATCCCGACCGGAACGTTCGCAACACGCCTGCGGGCTTGACGCGGTGCGAAAGGGCGAACCAACCTCGTCATGGTCGGCGGAGGCCGACCACCCACGACTTTGCGGCCGCACGAAAGACGTGGATGGTCGGCCTCCGCCGACCATGACGGTGAGTCCTTGTCCAAATGCGATTGCCCTAGGCCCCGACCGGAGAATGGGGTGATGAGTGGTGCGTCCAAGGACAATGCCCGCGCCGAGGAATTCAAGCGCGCCACCACCGGCGTCTTGCGCGCGATCGCGGGCCAGCCCGAGGTGCAGGTGGCGTTCCAGCCCGGCCCCTCCGGCCTCGCAGGCAAGCGCGCCCGCCTGCCGCTGCCGACGCGCACGCTGCCGCGGGCCGAGATCGCAAAGCTGCGCGGGGCGGCCGACAGCATAGCACTTCGCTTGCGCCATCACGACGACGCGGTTCATGCCGCCCGCAGCCCCGCGCCGCGCGAGGCGAAGGACGTCTATGACGCGCTCGAGCAGGCGCGCGTCGAGGTCGTGGGCGGGCGGCATATGGCCGGTGTCGCCGCCAATCTGCGGGCGCGTCTCGCGGAGGAGTGCCAGTCCGAGGGTTTTGACCGCGTCACCCGTCGTGACCAGTTGCCGATCGCCGCCGCCCTCTCCCTGCTCGCACGCGAGCGCATGTCCGGCGAGTTGGCGCCCGGCGAGGCGGCGCGCGCGCTCGAACTCTGGCGCGGCACGCTGGCGGAGGGGGCCGAGTTTGCCCTCGACGCGATGGCCGCGGCCCAGGAGGACCAGGGCCGCTTCAGCCGCGCCGCGCGCCGCCTGCTGGCCGCGATGGACCTGGCCGAGGCGGAAGCCGACGCGGAGCCCGACCCGAGCGAGCAGGAGGGTGAGGAAGGCGGCGAGCAGTCCGGCGCGCAGGACAACAGCGAGCAGGGCGAGGGCCAGCAATCGGAGACCGACAGCGTGCTCGGCGCCCAGCCCGAGGAGATGGAGGGCGAGGGCGGCGACGACGACGGCGCCGAGGACGCCGAGGAGGACGCGGCCGCCGCCGAGGGCGAGGACCGTCCGGGCGGCCCGCAGCCGCGGCGCGAGCGCAACCTGCCCGACCACGAGCATATCTATCGCGCCTACACGCGGCTGTTCGACGAAGAGACCAGCGCCGAGGATCTCTGCGATTCCGACGAGCTTGCCCGGTTGCGCCAGCAGCTCGACCAGCAGCTTCAGCATCTGCAAGGCGTGGTGGCGAAACTCGCCAACCGGCTGCAGCGTCGTCTGCTCGCACAGCAGACCCGGGCGTGGGAGTTCGACCTGGAGGAGGGGCTGCTCGACGTGAGCCGCCTCGCCCGCGTGGTCGCCAACCCGACCCATTCGCTCTCCTTCAAGCGCGAGCGCGACACCGACTTCCGCGATACCGTGGTGACGCTGCTGATCGACAATTCCGGGTCGATGCGCGGCCGGCCGATCTCGGTCGCGGCGATGTGCGGCGACATCCTCGCCCGCACGCTGGAGCGCTGCGCGGTCAAGACCGAGCTGCTCGGCTTCACCACCCGCGCCTGGAAGGGCGGGCAGAGCCGCGAGCGGTGGGTGCAGGACGGCAAGCCGCGCAATCCCGGGCGGCTGAATGACCTGCGCCACATCATCTACAAATCGGCCGACATGCCGTGGCGCCGCGCGCGCAAGAATCTCGGCCTGATGCTGCGCGAGGGCCTGCTTAAGGAGAACATCGACGGCGAGGCGCTGCTGTGGGCGTACCGCCGCCTGCTGGCGCGGCCCGAGCACCGGCGCATCCTGATGGTGATCTCCGACGGCGCGCCGGTCGATGACAGCACGCTCTCGGTCAATCCCGGCAACTACCTCGAGCGGCACCTGCGCGAGGTGATCCGCGACATCGAAGCGCGCGACTTCGTCGAGCTGACCGCGATCGGCATCGGCCACGACGTGACGCGCTACTACCGCCGCGCCGTCACCATCGTCGATGCCGAGGAGCTGGGCGGGACGATGATGCAGAAACTCACGGAACTGTTCGATGAGGACGAGGCGGCCGCCTGGGCGCGCGCCGCTGCCGAGCACGCGCCGCTGGTTGCCTAGACCGCGTCCCCGAACACCGCGATGGATGCATCGAGGCTGACCGCCGCCCAGTACCGCCGCGCGGTGGTCCTCATCGTCCTGATCGGCTGCGTCAGCCTGTTCGCGGACATGACCTACGAGGGCGGCCGCAGCGTCGCGGGACCGTTCCTGGGCACGCTCGGCGCCTCGGCGGTGGTGGTCAGCGTGATCGCCGGGCTCGGCGAGTTCCTCGGCTACGGCGTGCGCTACCTCTCCGGCCGGGCGGCGGACCGCAGCGGGCGCTACTGGCCGCTGATGCTGGCCGGATACACGGTCAACCTGCTCTCGGTGCCGCTGCTCGCACTCGCCGGCGCGTGGCCGGTCGCGATGGTGCTGCTGATCGCCGAGCGGGTGGGCCGTGCCATCCGCGTGCCGCTCCGCGACGCTATGCTCTCGCACGCCGCGAGCCGCACCGGCGCGGGCTGGGCCTTCGGCCTGCACACGGCCCTCGACCAGACCGGGGGGATGATCGGGCCGCTGCTGATCGCCCTGCTGCTGGCGCTGGGCACCGGCTACCGGTTCGGTTTCGCGACACTGCTCGCACCCGCGCTTGTCTCGCTCGCGCTGCTGCTTGCGGCGCGCTGGCTCTATCCTGATCCACGCCAGCTTGAGGTGCGCGTCACCCGCACCGAGCTTGCCGCATGGTCGGGCTTCGGCCCGGCATTCCGACTGTACACCGTTGCCGGCGCCCTGATGGCCGCGGGGTTCGCCGATTTCGCGCTGATCGGTTTTCACTTCGCCCGCGCTCATGTGGTGCCGGTTGCCTGGGTGCCGGTGCTCTACGCGGCGGCGATGGCCGCGGAGGGCGTCGCCGCCCTGCTGCTCGGCCGTCTGCTCGACCGGCTCGGCCCGCGCGCGGCGGTCGCGGGCATCGTGCTCGCGGCATTGGCGGCGCCGCTCGTGTTCCTGGGCGGGCCGGCGGCGGCGGCGGCGGGCGTCGTGCTCTGGGGCATCGGCATGGCGACCCAGGATACTATCTTCCACGCCGTGCTGAGCGGGCTGGTGCCGCCGACCCAGCGCGCGACCGCCTATGGTCTGTTCGATGCGCTCCGCGGCACCGCGTGGGTGGTCGGCAGCCTGCTGCTCGGCGTGCTCTACGGGGTCAGCCTGCCGCTGCTCGTCGCGATCTCGATTCTGCTGCAACTGGGAGCGGTTCCGGTGTTTCTCGCCGCGCGTGCCGCCTGAGTGACCCTACCCCTCGCCGTGCAACTCCGCGGCGAGCGGGGCATGGTTCAGCATCGCCACCAGCGCCACGCCGCCGATCGTGTTGCCGAGCAGCGTCGGGCCGAGGAACCGCCCCAGATACGCGCCGAACCCCGCGTGGCCGGTGAACACGGCAAAAAATCCATCGACCGACCCCGCGATCACGTGTGGAAAGCCGCCGAGGGAGACTACGTAGGTCAGCACCAGGATCACGAACATCCGCGCCGAACGCGCGCTCGGCAACAGCCAGACCATCAGCGCGATCAGCCAGCCGGCGAGCATCCCTTTCAGGATCGTCGGCCCCAGCGCACCGCCCATCGCCTCCTGCGCCGCCGACACCAGCGCCTGCCGTACCGGGTCGGGGAAGATGCCGGCGGGCGTGATCAAGGCCGCGAACACCGCCGCACCCGCGAGATTGGCGGCAAGCACGATCGCCCACAGCCGCAGCACCGCGACGAACGTCGCCCGGTCGAGCCGCGTCAGCAGCGGCAGCACCGCGGTCAGCGTGCTCTCGGTGAACAGTTGCTGGCGGCCGAGCACGACGATCAGGAAGCCGACGGTGTAGCCGGCCGAGGACACCAGCCGCCGCCACGGGGTCTCCGGCAGCCCGCTTTGCAGCAGCGAGAGGCAGAGAAACGAGAACCCCATCGAGAGGCCGGCGGCCAGTCCCGACCAGGCCAGCGCCGAGGCGTGGCGGCGCAGCTCGTTCTCCCCCTGCTCGCGCACCACCTCGTGGATGACCAGAGCCTGAGGCGCTGCGTGCGAAGCGGCCTGCCGTTGCTCGCCCGCGTCCAGGTGCGGCGAGTCGGCGCCAGCGGGCGGGGCGCCGTCATCGGCCGCCCGGCCGCGCGGCACGCCCTCCACGGCTAGATTCCGACCTTCTTGCGGATGCTCTCGACCGCGTGCTCGACCCGGCCGACCACGCCCAGTCCCCCGCGCTTGTCCTCGAGGAACGTCTCGAGCCGGTCGGTCGCGAGCTTCG
This sequence comes from uncultured Alphaproteobacteria bacterium, assembly GCA_963754235.1. Taxonomy (GTDB): domain Bacteria; phylum Pseudomonadota; class Alphaproteobacteria; order Acetobacterales; family Acetobacteraceae; genus DATAYA01. The sequence goes on from CAVWFK010000018.1 coordinate 210,929, forward strand.
CCTGCGCCAGCCCATCGTCGAGCGCCTCGTGCGCGCGGCTCATCAAGGTGGCGCGGTGCCCCGGATGGTCGATCCGGCTCTCCAGATGGTGGCTGAAGCCGAACAGCGATTCCTTGAATCCCTCCAGCTTCGCCACCGTCCGCACCGGCTGGATGTCCGGCGCGACCGGCGCCTCCGGCGGGTCGGTCCGCGGGCTGTCGCGCCACGCCAGGTTTTGGAGCGGCGAGTTCGCCTGCGGCGCCCGCCGGCCGAGCGGCTTGACCCCCGGCCACAGATCGCTCGCCATTTTGAGCAGGCTGGTGTGGTCGAGCACGGTCGCGGTGACGCCCGGATCGAGCAACGGCGAACAGAGCACCGCCGGCACCCGCACGCCCAGCCGGGCGAAGGCGAATGTCTCGGTGTGCTCGTCCGGCGCCACGGTCCCCGGCGGCGGCACGTGGTCGTAAAAGCCCCCGTGCTCGTCATAGACGACGATCAGCAGCGTCTTTGCGAACAGCTCGGGATTGCCGCGCAGCGCGTTATAGACGCCGGCGATCAGTTCGTCACCGCGCAGCACGTCGTGCGGCGGGTGCTGGTCGTTCTGGTGCGGGCCGAAATAGGTGGGTTCGATGAAGGTGTAGGCGGGCAGGTCGCCTGCGGCGATGTCGGCGTCCCAGTGCGCGTAGCGGCGATAATGCCCGAGATGTTCAAGCTGGCGCAGGCACACCAGCGATTGCGGCACATCGCCGTAGTAGATGCGCCACGGGACGCCGGCGCCGGACATCTCGGAATAGAGAGTCGGCTGCGCGTAGATGTGCAGCTTGACGCTGAACAGCAGCCCCGGCTCTGCGGTATGGCCGAGCGAGGTGCCGCTGTGCGCGAACAGCCGGTTCGCCCAGGTCGGCCCGGTGAGAGACGAGAACCAGTGGTCGCAAATCACGAAATGCTCGGCGAGCGTGTGCAGCGCCGGCAGGAAGCCGCGCGGGTAGTACCCCATCACCTCGCATCGCTCCTCGGGCGTGCTGCGCGGGTGGTGGAGGACGAAATCGGCGACGAAGCCGTCCATCCGGCCGCCGTTCACCTGGTGCAGCGAGTTCGGCATATAGTGCTTGGGGTCGCGGTCGATGTTGCGGGAGCGGGTGACTGCCTGCGGCACCTCTTGCCCGGTATCGGGGTCGGGGTTGCTGCGCGGGTGGCTGGGATCGACGCCTTCGACGCGGGGATTGATCTCGGTCATGCAGCCGAGCATCCGGTCGAAGCAGGCGTTCTCCATCATCAGCACGACGACGTGCTCGATCGGCGCTCGCATGGGCGGGTCGGTCCTCGGCCGGTAGCGGGGTGCGCTGATATATGGGGCGGAGGGGCGGCGGGGAAGCGGCAGTGACGGGCCGGCGAGTATGCCGGCGGCAAGGCGCGCGCGAGTTGTGGTCTGCGGTGCCCCGAGCCTATGCCGCCAGTGCCGATCGCAGCGTGGCAGATCCCGGATCGGTCACCTGGCCACCGAGGATCTGTCTCGCGGTCACCGGCCGGCCGTAATAGGCGCGATCCTGGCCCGTGTTCTGGGTCACGTCAGCGCCGTTCACGCTGGCGCCGGCGAAAACGCCCGACGGGGCGGACCAGACGACAATGTCCCCCGTCCCGATCGGCGCGCGGCCCTGGGCCGAGTAGTTGACTATGGTCAAGCCCGCATTTGCGCCGAGCGAGAAGTTGTTGGCATCGGTGAAGTCCGTCAGCGCCTTGTTGCTCATCAGGAGCAGCACTGCCGGCCCCGCCGTGCCGCCCACCTGCGCGCCAATCGAGATCGAGCCGATGGTCAGGAACGCCGGGTTGCTCCACGTACCGCCTGCCTCGCGGCGCAGCAGCACGCCTTGCGCGCCCGTACCCCCAATGAGGAACGCGCCTTTCACCACGTTAGGCGCGATGAACACACCCTTAGCACTTCGCAACAACGCGGCGTAGCGCGGATCGGCCTTCATCTGATCCACTGTCGCCGTGGCGTCGTTGACGAGCTGCTGGGCGCTGGTCACCTCCCCGCTGTTGCTCGCGGTGGATTGCACCGGCGCCGGAGTTGCGGAGGCGCAGCCGGCCAACGCGACCGCAACGATTGCGAGAGCGAGAGATCGGTGCATGGCGGGCCTCCTCTGTTTCGCGTCCAACGAGCAGAGGCCGAGCCGGGTTTGGTTGGCGGCGCTTCCCCGCCGACGCACGACGACGTGACCGGCTGTCCGGGCGGCGGTATCCTCGGCCCGTGCAACGTGTGACACGAGTTGACCAAGACGCCGAACAAACGTCACACGATCCCCTCGCGGTGGCGCCGCCGGGCGTTCGCCTTCGCGACCGCGCGCTGTGGCTGATGGGTGCATTCGGCTTCGTCTCCGGTCTGCCGCTGCCGCTGTCGGGCTTCACGTTGCGGCAGTGGCTCAGCGAGGGGCATGTCTCGCTCGCCGCGATCGGGCTGACCGCCAATATCGGCATCGCCTACAGCCTGAAATTCCTCTGGGCGCCGGCGCTCGACCACGTCCGTCCGCCTGGCCCGCTCGCACGGCTCGGCCGACGGCGCGGCTGGCTGCTTGCGATCCAGCCGCTGCTGGTGCTGGCGGCCGTCCTGCTGGCGCTCTCCGACCCGACGCTGGCGCCGGTCGCCTGCATCGCGGCGGCGGCATCCCTCGCATTCCTCTCGGCGAGCCAGGACATCGTGGTCGACGCCTGGCGCATCGAGACCTTCCCCGCGCGGCTGCAAGGCGCGGCGATGGCCGCCTATGTCTGGGGCTATCGATTCGCGCTGCTGGTCTCGGGCGCGGGGGCGATCGGGCTTGCCGGCCCGCTCGGCTGGCACGGCTCGCTGTTGCTGATGGCAATCCTGCTCGGCGCCGGCCCGCTGGTCACGCTGGCCGCGGCCGAGCCCTTAGCGGAGCGGCTGGTGCGCGAGCCGCTGGGCTGGCAGGCGCGCATGGCCAACGCCGTGATCGCTCCGTTCCGCGACTTCTGGTGCCGTCCGGGTGCGGCCGAGATCCTGGCCTTCGTCGCGCTCTTCAAGCTCGGCGAGGCGATGGCCGGTACGATGGCGCCGCCCTTCTATCGCGCGATGGGCTTTGACCGCGCGGCGGTGGCGCTGGCAACGGGGGTGCCGTCGCTGGCGGCGAGCCTGGCGGGGGCGGCGGCCGGCGGCTGGCTGGTGGCACGCCAGGGGGCGGGGCGGGCGCTGATCTGGACCGGCTTCGCGCAGACCGCAGCGATGCTGCTCTATCTCTCGCTCGCGATCAGCCACGGCAATGTCGCGATCCTGCTGACCAAGGTGCTGGTGGAGGCATTTGCCGACTCGATGGCCGATGCGGCGTTCATCACCTACCTGTCGTCGCTGTGCTCGGCCGGCTACACCGCGACGCAGTACGCGCTGCTGTCGTCGCTGGCGGCACTCGCGTACCGCACGGTCGGCGGGCTGTCGGGGGTGCTGGCGGCACGGATGGGCTGGATCGAGTTCTACTCCTTCACCGTGTTCGCAGCCCTGCCGGCGATGGCGCTGATGCTGCACCTGTTGCGCCGCTTTCCGGTCGGCGGGCGCTGAACGATCCCCAGGTTGCACATCAATCCACAGGATCTTCGCCTGCCGCCGACTCGGCCGCTCGGCTAGGGTGGCCGGATGACGGCACTCGATGCACCGCTGCTCGGCCTGTCGCAGCGCCTGCCCCCCTCCAACCTCGCCGCCGAGCAGGCGCTGCTGGGCGCGCTGCTGGCGAACAACAAGGCGTATGAGCGGGTCTCGGACTACCTCGCCCCCGAGCACTTCGCCGACCCGCTGCACGGGCGCATCTTCGCCGCCGTCGGCCGGCGGATCGAAGCCGGGCAGCTCGCCGATGCGGTGACGCTGAAGGCCGAGTTCGAGCATTCCGGCGTGCTCGAGGAAGTGGGCGGCACCGCCTATCTGGCCCAGCTTCTGACCGCGATGGTCGGCATCATCAACGCCGGCGAATACGGCCGTGCGATCCATGATGCGTGGCTGCGCCGGCAACTGGTCGAGATCGGCGAGGTGGTGGTCAACCGCGCGTTCGGCGCCGAGCCGGAACTCGATGGCCGCCAGCAGATCGAGGCGGCGGAGAGCGAACTGTTCCGCCTTGCGACCGACGGCGGCGCCGAGGGCGGGTTCATCAGCTTCGACCGGGCGCTCGCGCAGGCGATCGAGGGGGCGGAGCGCGCGTTCCGCCGCACCGGCCACGTTTCCGGCCTTTCGACCGGGTTCCGCGACCTCGACGCCAAGACCGGGGGGATGCACCCGTCCGACCTGCTGATCCTGGCCGGGCGGCCGGGCATGGGCAAGACCGCACTCGCGACCAAGATCGGTTTTGGCGCGGCACGGGTGCTGGTGGAGGAGGCGCGGGCGAAGGACCCGGACGCGGCGCCGCGCGGGGCGGTTGCGATCTTCTCGCTCGAGATGAGTGCCGAGCAACTGGCGACGCGACTGCTTGCGGAGCAGGCGCGCATCTCCGGCGACCGCATCCGCCGCGGCGAGATCGGGCAGAAGGAGTTCGACCGCTTCGTGCAGGCGACGCGCGAGATCGGCGCGCTGCCGATCCACATCGACGACACGCCGGCGCTCACGCTCTCGGCGCTGCGCACCCGCTGCCGCAGGCTCGCGCGCACGCGGGGACTGAGCCTCGTCGTCATCGATTACCTGCAACTGATGCGGCCGGCAGCAGGCACGAAGCCCGAGAGCCGGGTTTTGGAGGTCAGCCAAATCACGCAGGGGCTGAAGGCGGTGGCAAAGGAATTGCGGGTGCCGGTGCTGGCGTGCTCGCAGCTCTCGCGCGCGGTCGAAAGCCGCGAGGACAAGCGCCCGCAATTGGCGGACCTGCGCGAATCCGGCTCGATCGAGCAGGATGCCGACGCGGTGATGTTCATCTACCGCGACGACTACTATCTCGCTCAGCGTCAGCCCAAGCGCATCGCCTACGACACTGACGACAAGTACCAGACGGCACTCGACAAATGGCAGCGCGATATGGAGCTAGTGCACAACAAGGCGGATCTGATCATCGAGAAGCAGCGCCACGGCCCGACGGGGACGATCGCGCTGTTCTTCGAGGCCGAGTTCACCCGGTTCACCGATCTCGATATCGCGCACGCGGGCGGATGACGGAGCGCAGTGTCCCGGTTCAGCAGTTCGGATGCCGTCATTGCGAGCGAAGCGAAGCAATCCAGCAGCCTCGCCCGCGGCGGTACACGTCAGGGGCGATCTCGTCCACGTGTGTCATCGTTTGGCTCCTTCATGGATGAGGTCTGCCGATGAAGCGTGCGGGGGTTGATCGGTTGGGCCAGCGTATAAGCCTGCGGCGGCTCCAGCGCAGCGCGATCCGTCCGCCTTTACCGCGAACAGCGCCGCCATATCGGACTGCGCGTGCAGCACCAGGCGCCCTGCCCCGCAACGCTGCGGATGCGCGAGCGCGCCTGCGTGCAGCAGCAGGACGTCGTCGTAGCCGCACAGGGCCGCATCCAGCGCTCGGAGGTCCTCCGGCGCTGCACGGCAGGTCGCCACGAATGCGCCTTCGGACAAAAGATGAGTTTGCATCGCCAGAGCGTGATAGACTGGAGCGACCTCGATCGGCTGCTGGGCTGCCTTCGCGAACAGGGACGGCCAGAACGCATGGCGTTCGATCACCAGCAGCGCGGCCATGTGCCAGTCGGTCTGCGCCCCGTCCGAGAGCAGCCGCGACCGCGGCCCGTGCTGCCAATAGGCCGGCGCATCCGCCGGAGTCACGCTGGCGACGTAGACGCGGCTGCCCTCCGGCACATCGGCGATGACCCGGCGCAGCTCCGCCAGGTCGCGCGCGTGCCCGTGCCAGGCGGATGCCAGCACCGCCATCCGCACCGCGAACAGCGATGCGAAGGCGATGCCGGCCAGCCGCGCGGTGCGCGGGCGCGGCACCGGCAGCACGGCCGCGAACACCATGAAGCCGAGCATGATCACGAACCGCGAATCCAGCGCCGCCGTCCCCTTGAACTTGAACGGTGCCGCGACGTAAAGCGCGCCGAGCGCCGCGATCGCCAGTGCTGACCCCATCGGGATGCGTGCGCGCCGCATCGCCACCCAGCTCGCGACGAAACCCGCCGTCACGCACGCGGTCACGACGTCGAGTGGAAGATCATAGTTCACGACCGGGATCAGCAACTGGGCTAGTTTTCCGCGGACGCCGAGCCATTGCGCCGACCAAGCGACACCCGCCAGATTCGACTGCACGTACAAGCCCACCGGCCCAACCAGCAGCGCCAGCAGCGGCCCCGCGCGGCGCAGGATCGCCCGCCGCGGCGCCTCGCCCGCGTGCGCTCGCCGCCAGACCTGCTCGGCCTCGAAGCCGCCGATCAGGACGAGGCAGAAAATCAGCCCCATGAGGTGGCAGAAGAACAGCCCGACGACGCCGATCGCTGACAGCACGACCGTCCACGCCGGCCGCGCGTCGCGCCAGCGTATCCAGCCGGCGGCGAGCAGCAGCGCCAGGCCGATTGCGGCGATGAAGTCCAGGAAACCCCACAGCAGTGCCGCGTTATAAGCGACCAGCGCCGAGCCGAGCGGCCACCACGACCGCACCCCAAACACCGCGCGGCTGTAGGCGACCGTCCCCAGCACCGGCAACAGCAGTGCCGCACCGATCACGATCCGTCCGGCCACGTGCACCGGCAGGATGTGCAGCAACGGTGGCAGAACCAGATCAGTGCCGAGATCGGGGATGATCGCCCAATGCGGCGAATAGATCGCGGCGAGGGGCGGAATCCGGCCGGCGCGGGCCAGCAGATAGGCGCGCGCGAGGTGGTTGGGATAGTCGAGCAGCGGCGGCACATCGACCAGCAGCAGCGGCACGAGCAGGCCGGCGCAGACGGCCAGCAGGGCCGCCTGCCAGAGCCGATCGCGAAACTCCGGGTTGACCGCCGCCACGTGCCATCATCGGCCGGTCGTGCCGGTGCCGTCCAGCGTGCTATCTGAGGCCGTTCCCCACCGGAGCGCCAATGCCCGAATCGAGCACCGAAACCGCCGTGCTGGAGATTGATCTCGACGCGATCGCCGCGAACTGGCAGGCACTCGCCGCCCGGCATCCGCACGGTGCGGTCGCGGGGGTGGTGAAGGCGGACGGCTACGGGCTGGGCGCGGCACCGGTCGCCGCGCGGCTGGCGCGGGAGGGTTGTCGCCAGTTCTTCGTCGCCCATCCGGCGGAGGGGCCGGTGGTGCAGGCGGCAGCCCCCGCTGCCTCTGTCGCGGTGCTGAACGGGCTGTGGCCAGGTATGGCCGCCGATTACGCGGCGCACGCGCTGCTGCCGGTGCTCGGCTCGCTCACCGAGATCGACGAATGGGCGGCGCAGGCCCGGCTGCTCGGGCAGGCGCTGCCGGCGCTCTTGCATGTCGATACCGGGATGAACCGGCTGGGCCTTTCACCCGCCGAGCTCGCGGCACTCGCCGCCGAGCCCGGGCGGCTCGCCGGCATTACGCTGCGCTTCGTGATGACGCATCTAGTCGCCGCCGAGGTGCCCGACGATCCTATCAACGAGGCGCAGCGCCGCCGTTTCGGGGAAGCCTGCGCGCGTCTGCCGGCGGCGCCGCGCAGCCTCGCCAATTCCTCCGGCATCTTCCTGGGCGCGGACTTCGCCTCCGACCTCGCCCGTCCCGGCGCTGCGCTCTACGGCATCAACCCGACCCCCGGCCGGCCGAACCCGATGCGCGACGCGGTGCGGCTTTGCGCCCGCATTCTCAGCGTGCGCGAGATCGGCGCGGGCGAGGGGGTCGGCTACAACCACGACTGGCGGGCGGCGCGGCCGAGCCGGATCGCGACCGTCTCGGTCGGTTACGCGGATGGGTGGCTGCGGGCGCTGTCGAACGCGGCGGTGGCGGCTTTTGACGGCGCCCCGGCGCCACTGGTAGGCCGTGTCTCCATGGACCTCACCACCTTCGACGTCACCGAGCACCCGGCGGCGCGGCCCGGCGCGTGGCTGGAGCTGATCGGGCCGCACTGCCCGCCCGACGCGGTGGCGGCGCGCGCGGGCACCAATGGCTACGAGATCCTGACCTCGCTCGGGCCCCGCTACGCCAGGCGCTATCGGGGCCAGTGATACCGAAGGCTTTTGATGAATGAACTCGTAGCAGAATTCCGTTCCGCCACCATCATGGCCGGGACACGTACGGCCGCTGGCATGAGGCGTTCCTGATGAACGCCGCGCTCGACGTGCTGGCCGCGATCGGCCGCGCCGTGATCGGCGCCTGCCGCGGCACCGGCCGGCTCGCGCTGTTCGCGGCCGAGGGCGTGTCGCATCTGCTGCGGCCGCCCTGGTACGGCCGCAGCATCGGCCGTGCCTTCATCGAGTTCGCGTATTTCAGCCTGCCGGTGGTGGCGTTGACTGCGATCTTCTCGGGCATGGTGATCGCGCTGCAATCCTACACCGGCTTCGCCCGCTTCAACGCTTCGGGAGCGGTCGCCAACATCGTCGTGCTCTCGGTGGTACGCGAGCTGGGGCCGGTGCTGGCGGGGCTGATGGTTGCAGGACGTGTCGGCGCGGCGATGGCGGCCGAGCTCGGCACCATGCGCGTCACCGACCAGATCGACGCGCTGACCACGCTTTCGACCAATCCGATGAAATACCTGGTGGCACCGCGGCTGCTCGCCGGCACGGTCGCTCTGCCGCTGCTGGTCGTGATCGCCGACATCATCGGTGTGATGGGCGGTTTCCTGGTCGGCACGCTGAAGCTCGGCTTCAACCCGGTCGAGTACCTGCACAGCACGTTCAGCTTCATGCAGGCGATGGACGTCGTCTCGGGGCTGGTGAAGGCCGCCGTGTTCGGCTTCCTGGTGGCGCTGATGGGCTGCTATTTCGGCTACAACTCGCGCGGCGGCGCTGAGGGCGTGGGCAGCGCCACGACCAGCGCCGTGGTCGCGGCCTCGATCCTGATCCTGGCGTTCGATTACGGGCTGACCGAGCTGTTCTTCGCACGATGACCGAGGTTGCGAAGATACGCATCCGGGACTTGCACAAGAGCTTTGGCGACAAGCGGGTGCTGAACGGCATCGATCTGGACGTGGCGTCCGGCACCTCGATGGTGGTGATCGGCGGCTCGGGGTCCGGCAAGTCGGTGCTGCTGAAATGCGTGCTCGGCATCATCGAGCCGGATGGCGGGTGCATCGAGATCGACGGGCGCGACGTGCTGACCTTGGATCGGCGCGAGCGCGAGGCGGTGCGGGCCGGGATCGGGATGCTGTTCCAGAACGGCGCGCTGTTCGACAGCCTGCCGGTGTGGGAGAACGTGACCTTCGGGCTGCTGGCGGAGCGGCGGCTGACCCGGGCCGCGGGGCGCGACAAGGCCGCCGAGGTGCTGGCGCAGGTGGGGCTTGCGCCGAGCGTGGGCGAGCTTTGGCCGGCCGAGCTGTCGGGGGGGATGCAGAAGCGCGTCGGCCTGGCGCGCGCGATCGCCGCGCAGCCGGACATCCTGTTCTTTGACGAGCCGACCACGGGGCTGGATCCGATCATGGGGGCGGTGATCGATGGGCTGGTCGTCGATTGCGTCCGCCGGCTGGGCAGCACCGCGGTTGCGATCACGCACGACATGGCGAGTGCCGCCCGGATCGGCGACCGCGCCGCGATGCTGCACCAGGGGCGGATTGTCTGGGAGGGTCCGGCGGCCGATCTGATGGACAGCGGCAACCCGGTGGTGGATCAATTCACGCATGGGCGGCGCGAGGGGCCGATCCAGATGAGCTGAGGCGATGAGCAGCGCACTGCGCAAGGAGCTGCCGCATCACCTGACCGTGGCCGAATTCCTGGACTGGCCCGGCGATGGGGAAGGCGGAAGATATCAACTGATCGAGGGCGAGCTGCGCGCGATGGCGCCTGCGAGCGCCACTCATGGGATCATGCACGCCAATCTTATCTTTGCCGTGGGGCAGCATCTTGGCGACATTAACAGCCCGTACCGCGTCATCGCCAGGCCCGCCACCGTTCCTCGCCTGCGGGCCGGATTCAATCTTCGCTTGCCGCATTTGGGTGTGACCCGCGCGACGAACCTCGCCGACCGGATCGTGGTGCCCGATCCCGTTCTGCTGATCGAACTCCTTTCAGCAGCGAATGCGAGCGACACGCGCGCAAACGTGTGGGCCTACGCCACCATCCCGAGCGTGCGCGAGATTTTGCTGATGCATTCGACGCAGGTAGCGGCCGAGCTGCTGCGACGTGGCGACGATGGCGCGTGGCCCGAGCGCGCCACGCTGATCGGTGCGGCCGACATGCTGCACCTCGACAGCATCAGCTTCACGACGCCGCTGATCGAGCTATACGCTCGCACGCATCTCGCCGAGGGCGTGCCCGGATGAGGGCCAGTGCGCATCGGCGGCTCGCTGCGGGCGGGCCGGGTTGAGCGCCCTCGCGCGCCGGGCGTGGGTTCCGGCCGAGTGCGCCGACCTGATCGCATCCATCGCTGCCGATGCTGCCGCCAGCGAGGCCGACGCCCTCGATGCCACGTTGCATCGTCTCGTCGATCGCAATCGCGCGATCCACGAACGCGACTGCATCAATCTCAATCCCGCCAGCAACACGATGAACCCGCGCGCTGAGGCGCTGCTCGCTTCCGGCCTCGGGCCGCGGGCCTCGCTCGGCCATCCGGGCGACAAGATCGAGATGGGGCTCGAGGCGATCGAGCGGATCGAAGTCATCGCCGCCGAACTCGCCGCCGAAGTCTTCGGCGCCCGCTTTGTCGAGCTGCGCGTGGGGTCCGGCGCGCTCGCCAACCTCTACGTGTTCCTGGCGACCTGCGCGCCGGGCGATGCGATCATCGCACCGCCGGCGGAGATCGGCGGACACGTGACGCACCACGCCGCCGGGTCGGCCGGGATGCGCGGCGTCATCACCCATCCGGCGCCGGTCGATGCCGCGAACTACACGGTCGATCTCGATCGGCTGCGCCAGAATGCGCGGCGCATCCGGCCGAAGCTGATCAGCATCGGCGGCAGCCTCAATCCGTTCCCGCATCCGGTGCACGCGCTGCGCGCGATCGCCGACGAGGTGGGAGCGGTGCTGCTCTACGACGCGGCGCACATGTCCGGCCCGATCGCGGGCGGCGCGTGGCAGAATCCGCTCGCCGAGGGTGCTCACGTGATGACGATGAGCACCTACAAGAGTTTCGGCGGCCCGCCATCGGGGCTGATCGCGACCGACGATGCGACGATCGCCGAGCGGCTCGACCGGATCGCGTTCCCGGGCCTCACCGCCAATTTCGACGTCGCCAAGACGGCGGCGCTGGCAATGACCTTGCTGGACTGGAAGACGCACGGTGCGGCCTATGCCAACGCGATGGTCACGGCCGCGCGGGCGCTGGCCGAGGCGCTGGACCGCGCGGGATTGCCGGTGTTCGGGAAAGCGCGCGGGTTCACGCGATCGCACCATATCGGCGTCGCGGCGGCGGAGTGGGGCGGCGGGCAGGCGGCGGCGAAGCGGCTGCGGCGGGCGAACATCCTCGCCTGCGGCATCGGCCTGCCGATCGGGCCGGTTGCGGGGGACACCAACGGCCTGCGGCTCGGCACCAACGAGGCGGTGCGGTGGGGAATGAATGCGGCGGACATGCCGGAGCTTGCGCGCCTGATCGCGCGCGCGCTGCGCCAGGAACCCGAGGCGGTCGCCGATGACGTGAGCGCCTTCCGCCGCCGCTTCACGACGCTGCACTACGTCCGCTCGCCGCCGGGGACATGAGATGGCCAATGCCGAGATCGACCGCATCCGCGCGCAACTGGCCTCGAACCCGCGCCCGCCGGAGCTGAGTGAGCGTCGCAAGCGTCTCGACTCACTAGCCGAGCACTCCGCGCTGCCCGCCGACGTGCGGACCGAGCGCGTGGAGGCGAACGGCGTGCCCGCGGAATGGACTTCGACGCAAGGCGCCAATGCCGGGCGGGTGATGCTGTTCCTGCACGGCGGCGGCTATGTGTCCGGCTCGATCACGAGCCATCGTGCGATGGTCGCCGAGGCCGGGCGGCAGGCGGGGATGCGAACGCTGGCACTCGACTACCGCCTGGCGCCGGAGCATCCGTATCCGGCTGCGTTGCAGGACGCGCTGGCCGGCTACCGCTTCCTGCTGGCGCGCGGCATCGACCCGGGAAAGATAATCATCGCGGGCGACAGCGCCGGGGGCGGCATGACGATCGCGAGCATGGTCTCGCTGCGCGATGCGGGCGAGAGACTGCCGGGCGGCGCGTGGTGCATCTCGCCCTGGGTCGATCTGGAGATGACCGGCGCCAGCATGGCCGGAAAGGCGGCGGTCGATCCGATGATCCAGAAGCCGTATCTGCAAGAGCTGGCGGCGGCCTACCTGGACGGCGCCGATCCGCGCGGGAAACTGGCCTCGCCGCTGCACGCCGATCTGCGCGGCCTGCCGCCGCTGCTGATCCAGGTGGGGTCGGCGGAGACGCTGCTGGATGACGCGGTGCGGCTGGCCGGGGTGGCGGGTGCCGCCGATATCGCGGTGACGCTGGAAGTCTATCCCGACATGATCCATGTCTGGCCGCTGTTTTACCAGGAGGTCGCGGCCGGCCGCCGCGCGCTGAAAGCGGCCGGGCGGTTCATGCGCGAGGCGGCCCCGTAGTGGCGACCGTCACGGTCGCCCAGCCGCGGGCCGGTGCCGATCCGGTGCTGTGGGCGTCGTGCCTGGCCATGCTCGCGATCGGCATCAACGGCACGGCGATCATGGCCGCGCTGCCGACCATGCGAGCGCAATTGCCGCTGAGCGCGTCGGGCGTGCAATGGGCGGTCAATGCCTACCTGATCGTCTCGGCGTCGTGCATCGTGCTCGGCGGCGCGGCGGCAGGGCGGTTCGGTGCGTGCGCCGCCGCGATTGCAGGGTTGGCGTTGTTCGCGATCGGGTCGTGCCTGATCGCGCTGGCGGGGTCGCAGGTGATACTGCTCGCGGGGCGGGCGTTGCAGGGCCTCGCGGCGGCGTTCGCGGTACCGGCCACGCTGGCCGCCGTCGGCGGCGGGGCGGCCGAGCGCCGGGCGGCGGCGATCGGCGCCTGGACGGGATTTCTGATGCTGGGCTTCAGCATCGGCCCGCTGGTCGGCGGCGTGCTCACCCATGTCGCGAGCTGGCGGGTGATCTTCTGGATCAACGTGCCGCTGATGCTTGCCGCCGCCGCGGGTCTGGCGGGCGCCGGCGGGACGGACGCGCCTGCCGAACGGGCGATGCGCGGGCGCGCGGACCTGACCGGGTTCGTGCTGGTGGCGATTTTCATGGTGGCGCTGGTGTTCGGGTTGCAAGGGCTGCAGCACGCGGGATCGGCGCCGGTCGCGGCGATCGCGCCGCTGGCGCTGGCGGCCGCGGCACTCGCGGCAATGCTGGTCGTGGGATCGCGCGCCGCGTCGCCCCTCGTCGATCTGCGCTTCTTTGTCCGGCGCGGCTTCGTGCTGGGGGTCGCGATCGGCTCGCTCGCGATGGGCTGCATCTTGAGCCTGCTGCTATTCTATAACCTCTATGCACAGAGCCCGGCGGGGCTCGGGCTGACCCCGCTGGCGGCAGGCGCGTCGCTGCTGCCGTTGAGTGCGACGCTGCTGGTGGTGGCGTTGTCGGCATCGGCAGTGACAGCGAGGTTCGGCCTGCGCGCGGCGATGGCCGGCGGGATGGCGCTGGTGGCGGCCGCCTGCGTGATCCTCGCGCTAGCGGCTGTCGGCGGCGGGATTTTCGTGCTGGCGATCGGCTTCATCGTGATGGGGGCGGGCTTGGCGCTGCCTTATGCCGGCGCGCCCCGCCTGGCGCTTGGCGCGCTGCCGCAGGCGCAGACGGGGCAGGGATCGGGGATCATCAACGCCTGCACCTTTCTCGGCGGCAGCATCGGCGTCGCGGTGGGGGCGATCGCGTTCAACCTCGGGGGATTCGTCGCGGTGCTGACGATGATCGCGGTCGCGGGGCTGATCGGCGTGGGGCTGAGCCGGATGATCGCGCGCGCAGGATAGATTCCCTATCGCTGGACCAGCACCCGCGCCAGCACCGCCAACAGGCTCGCGATCGGGATCGACATCTGCACCGGGCGTAGCCGGGCGAAGAAGCGGGGCGCCTCGCCGTGCCGGGCGGCGGGCGGATCAAGCGCCACCACGCTCGCATAGCCGACCAGCAGCAGCACCAGCGCCGGCAGCACCGGCGCCGCGAGTGCCGCCAGCGCCAGCACGAACAGCCAGAACATGGTCGCGATCTCGGCGAATGTCGGCCCGCCCGCAGTGCGGAAGCTGAGACCACGTCTCACGCCGCCGAGGAAGGCCAGGAGGGCGCTGCCCCAGAGCACCGTCCCCGTCACCGCCCATGTTGCCCGGCGCCCACCGAGCATCCAGGCGGCGACGGCCAAGATGACGAAGGGCAGCATCGCGCCGTAGCCGAGCACAAGACTGAGCGGTGGCGTCTCGATGGCACCTTCGGGGCCGTGTCGGACGGGAGACATCGGGTGCGCAACGGGCTGCCGGAAAGCAGAGTTCACACGACTCGGTGCAGTCTCTACAAGAAACTGGTGCAGGAGAGTGTCACGATCCGCGACGAACGGTTGCAGCCGGTGCCGGCCCTCGTGCCCTCGCCGACCCGCCTGTTGGCCCGTCCGGCGGGGCTGCTGCTGCGCGGCGCGCTGCACCTGGCGGGGCGGGCCGGCACCAGCCTGCCGGGCCGCATCACGCTGCGGCTCGACCCGGAGTTTCTGGCCCGTGCGCGTGCCCACAAGTTGCGCATTCTGGTCACCGGCACCAACGGCAAGACCTCGACCGTGGCGCTGATCTGCCACCTGCTGCGGCAGGCGGGGATGCGCAGCGTCGCCAATCGGGGCGGCGCCAATCTCGCCCAGGGGCTGGCGACGGCGCTGCTCGACCGCCCGGCCGACGCGCTGGTGCTGGAGGTGGACGAGCTGACCTTGCCGCGCGTGATCGGCGCGATCGAACCCGATCTGGTGCTGGTCACGGGCCTGTTCCGCGACCAGCTCGACCGGCACGGCGAGGTGCGATCGGTGCGCGACCAGATCGCGGCGGGGCTGGCGCGCGCGCCGGGCACGCTGCGGCTGCTGAACGGCGACGATCCGCTGACAGCAAGCCTCGCCGGTGCGAACACGCGGTTCTTCCGCCTGAGCCAGCCCGCGCTTGAGGTGCCCGCCGACGGCACCGACTGCCCGATCTGTGGGGCGGCGCTGGAATACACCTCGCGCATCTACGCGCAACTTGGCGAATATCATTGTCCCGTCTGCGGATTTGCGGCGCCGCACGCCGATCTGGCGGCGATCGCGGGCGACGCGGCGTTCGTGTTCGACGGCGAGCGCCTGCCCGCCCTGCCGCGCGCGCTGCATCCCTATAGCGCGCTCGGGGCGCTGGCGGCGGTTAGGGCACTCGGGCTGCCGGTCAGCGTCGGCGAGTGGCCGCGCCCGGTGCCGGGGCGGGGCGACGAGATCCGCGTCGATGAGCGCGACGTGGTGGTGGTGCTGGGCAAGAACCCGGCCAGCACGAGCTGGAACCTCGCCCGCCACCAGGCGGCGACGCATCTGTTCCTGGCCGCCGACGAAATCGCCGACGGGCGCGACGTGAGCTGGTTCTTCGACGTGACGATGACGCCGGTGCACCACGCCTTCACCGCCGGGCCGCGCGCACGCGACATGCTGGTGCGGCTGCGCTACGAGCGCCAGGTCGAGACCGCGAGTGCCTATGCCGAAGCCGAGGATGCGTTCCGCGCCGCCCTTGCCGCGACGCCGGAGGGCGGCCGGCTGGCGCTGGTCGCGACCTACACGCAGCTGCCGGCGGCACTCGCGCTGATGCGCCGCCCGGCGCGCGGGAAGCCGGCGCCCCCCATCGCAAGCTTCGGACCCCGCGCGCGGCTGCCGCGCGCCGCCGAGCCGGTGCGGATCGCGCTCGTCTTGCCCGACCAGCTCGGCACCTACGGCGATTCGGGCAACGGGCGGGTGCTGGTGGAGCGGCTGGCGTGGCGCGGCATCCCGGCCGAGCTGCACCGCATCGGACCGGCGGATGCGGCGCCGCGTGATGCGGACATCCTGCTGCTGGGCGGGGGCGAGGATCGCGGGCAGCGCCTCGCGCTGGCCGCGCTGCGGCGCTGGCGGCCGGAACTCGCCGCCATGCAGGAGGATGGCGTGCCGGCGCTGCTGGTCTGCGGCGGACTGCAGCCCTACGGCGAGAGCCTGGCGCTGGAGGGGGTCATCGAGGAGGGCCTCGGCCTGCTGCCGCTGGTGACGGTGCCGGGGAGCAAGCGGCTGGTCGGGCCGATCCGCATCGCCTGCGCGCTGACCGGAACCGAGCTCAAAGGCTTCGAGAATCACGGCGGGCATACGCGCCGGCTGGGCGGCGAGGCATTCGGGCGCGTGCTGGTCGGCAACGGCAATTCGGCAAACGGCAGCGAGGGCGAGGGGATCGTGGTCGCGCACACGATCGGCACCTACCTGCACGGGCCGATCCTGGCGGCCAATCCGGAGTTGGCGGATCTGATGCTGGGCTGGGTCGCGGAGCGGCGCGGCTGGGCCGCGCTGGCGCCGATCGACGATTCGACCGAGGCCGCGATGCGGGCGCGCTAGCCGGTTGGCCAAGCCCGCGCATCGCTTCGTCTGCCAAGCCTGCGGCGCTGTCACGTCCAAATGGGCGGGACGGTGCGAGACCTGCGGCGAGTGGAACACGATTGTCGAGGAAGCGGCGGAATCCCGGCCCGGGGGCACCGGGCGGATGCCTGCCGCGCGCGGCGTCGCGTTCGTGGGTCTGGCCGGTGAGGCGCCGCCGCCGCCGCGGGCGGAGACCGGGATCGCCGAGCTCGATCGCGTGTTGGGCGGCGGGCTGGTTGCCGCTTCCTCCGTGCTGGTGGGCGGCGACCCGGGGATCGGCAAGTCGACCTTGCTGCTGCAAGCGGCCGCGGCGCTGGCGGCGAGCGGGCGGCGGGTGCTCTACGTATCGGGCGAGGAGGCGGTGGAGCAGGTGCGGCTGCGCGCCCGGCGGCTCGGGGTCGCGGGGGCCACGCTGGAACTCGCCGCCGCGATCAATCTGCGCGAGATCACGGCCGGGATCGAGGCGGCGCCGGATGCGGCACTGGTGGTGATCAATTCGATCCAGACCATGTGGCTCGACACGCTGGACAGCGCGCCCGGCACTGTGGGGCAGGTGCGGGCCAGCGCCTTCGAGCTGATCCGGCTGGCCAAGGCGCGCGGCTTCGCGCTGGCGCTGGTGGGCCACGTGACCAAGGAGGGGACGATCGCCGGCCCGCGCGTGCTCGAGCACATGGTCGATGCGGTGCTGTATTTCGAAGGCGACCGCGGCCACCAGTTCCGCATCCTGCGCGCGGTGAAGAACCGCTACGGTGCCACCGACGAGATCGGCGTCTTCGAGATGACCGATCGCGGGCTGGCCGAAGTCGCGAATCCGTCGGCGCTGTTTCTCGCCGAGCGGCGCGGCAACGTTGCGGGCTCGGCGGTGTTCGCGGGCGTCGAGGGCACGCGGCCGGTGCTGCTGGAGGTGCAGGCGCTGCTCGCACCCAATGCGGGCGGCAATCCACGGCGCGCAGTGGTGGGGTGGGATTCCGGGCGGCTCGCGATGCTGCTCGCGGTGCTGGAGACGCGGGCGGGGCTGCGGCTGGCGGGGTTGGACGTCTATCTGAACATCGCGGGCGGGCTGCGGGTCGCCGAGCCGGCGGCCGACCTGGCGGTGGCGGCGGCGCTGGCCTCGGCCGCAAGCGACCGGCCGGCGAGCCCGGGGACCGTCTATTTCGGCGAAATCGGCCTCTCCGGCGAGGTGCGGCAGGTGGCGCAGGCGGAGGCGCGGCTGAAGGAGGCAGCAAAACTCGGCTTCGAGGCCGCCGTGCTGCCGCGCCGCGTGGCGCGCGGCAACCGCCCGCTGGCCCGGCCGGAGGGGATGCGGCTGGACGAGACCGGGCATGTCGCCGATCTGGTAGCCGGGTTCGGCGCCAAGGACTGAGAAGCGGCAGGCCCCCGTCTGGCGGCGGCGCAGCTCCGGGTGCAGGATCGCAACCCGATAAAGCCGGCCAGGGAGGCAACGATGTCGCGGCACGAAATCCTCGAAGCCGTTTCGGCCGCCAACGTGCGCCGCCACGTCGAGCATATCACGACCCAGATCCCGTCCCGTCTTGCCGGTTCTGCGAACGCACGCCGGATGGCGGAGTACAGCCTGCAAGCGCTACGAGACGCCGGGGCGGACGCCCGGATTCATGAGATTCCGGGCCTGGTCAGTTTCCCCGAGAAGGCAGAGTTGCGCGTGCTCGCCCCGCGCGAGATCGCCGTTGAGGCGAACACGCTCGGTCATAGTGTGCCGACCCTGCCCGATGGCATATCCGGTGAGTTGATGGATGTTGCGAGTGGAACGTTCCAAGAGTACGAAGGCCGCGATGCAACTGGAAAGATCACCCTCTCCGAGTTGTCGTATCATCCCGCGCGGCACGAGAAGCAGCGCATCTCCGGACTGATGGGTGCCATCGGATGCGTGATGATGAACTGGGGGCATCCGGAGAATACGGCGGTTCCGTTCGGATCGGTCAAGCCCGTATGGGGCAATCCGACGCCGGAGACCTACAGGACCGAGATGGCGACGCTGCCTTGCGTCGGCATCGCACGCACGGCGGGTTTGCAATTGCGGGAGATGCTGAAGAGCGGCCCGGTCCGCGTGTGGTTCCGCGCCAACGTCGAGAATGGCTGGCGTCCGGTGCAGATCACCGTGGGCGAAATCAGGGCGCCTGCCAGCGAGGATTTCGTGCTGGTCGGGGGCCATCAGGATTCCTGGCCCGGCCCGCAGGCCACCGATAACGCCGCGGGAGATGCCTGCATCCTGGAGCTGGCGCGCGTGTTTGGCCAGCATCGCGAAAAGCTGCGCCGCGGCTTGATGTGCGGCTTCTGGACCGGGCACGAGACCGGCACGATGGTCGGCTCCGCCTGGTTCGCAGATCATGCGTGGGACCGGCTGCGCGAGCACGCGGTCGCCTACGTGCAGATCGATCAGCCCGCCTGCGCCGGCACGACCGAATGGGGCACCGGCTCCAACGTCGAGCTGCGCGGTTTTCACCAGGCGATCGAGCACGAGCTGCTTGGTCGGCGGCCCGTGCACTGGCATCGCGCTGCCAAAAACGGCGATTCCTCGTTCTTCGGCATGGGCATTCCGATGATCGCCGGCCAGGGCAGCTTCACCGAGGCCGAGTTGAAGGCGACCGCCCTGGCGGGTCTCGGATGGTGGCACCACTCGATCGAGAACACGATCGACAAGCTCGATTTTGATTACATGCAGGACCATTTGCGGGTGTACGCGGGCTGGCTGTGGGAGCTGTGCACCGCGGTCGTGCTCCCGTTCGAGTTCGTCAGCGTCGCCGAGCAGTTCATCGGGCGACTTGCTGAACTTGCCAAGGACAGCGACGCGATCGGCCTCGCGGGCGCCGAGCGGCGCGCGCAGGATTTTCGCGCCGCCGCCGCCCGGCTCGAGGAGACGGCGCATACCTGGCGCGCGCGCTACGGCAGCGGGGACGTGACAGACAGCACGGCGGCGGACATGCTCAATACGTGCTTCAAGCGCCTCTCGCGCATGCTGGTGCCGCTGGCGAGCACGGCGCGCGGCACGTACGGCCACGACGTCTATGGCTACACGCCGCAGCGGACGATGATCCCTTCGCTCTACGACGTGCCGCGTCTGGCGAAGCTGCCGCCCGACAGTGAGGCGCGCTGGATGTTGCAGACGCAGCTCATCCGTGACCGCAATCGGGTGGCCGACGCGCTCGGCGACTGCCGGTTGCTGGTCGAGGACACGCTGCGACAGCTCCGGTAGCCGCCATGCGGATCCTGTATCAGCTCACCAGCCCGATGGACCGGACGCTCGGCGCGGCGGAGGTCGCACGGCGGCGCGCCGCATTGACCCAGATGGCGGCGGCGGAGACCGAGGTTGAAGCATGGCCCACCGCGGACGGGCCGGGCGCGCCGTCGCCTGTCGGCGCTGGTCGGAGTTGCTGGCGACGGCGAGGCGGCCTCAGACCTCCTCGCCTTTGGTCCAGTAATGCCGGGCATAGCGCCGCCGCGCATCCTCCCGAAGGTTGTGTTCATCAATCTCAGCGACCGCGCGGCGTCCCGGAGCCATCGCGGATAAATCGCCACCCGGCCTGCCGCAGACGATCCACCCGGCCAGAAGCTCGCCAAGGATCGGCGAAATCGAGAGGCCACCGACACAGCAGCCGCCGATCAGATAAAGCCCTGAGATGCCGGGCCAGGGGCCGGCGATATGCTCACCGTCCGCCGTCATGGTCGGCAGCCCGCCACGGTGCTCGCGTATCTTCGCATCCGCGAACACCGGGAATTGCGGCAGGATTTGCCCCCGCAGTTTCTTCAGCACCGCGAAATCAAGAGGCATCTGGTCGATCGAAAAGCCCGGTGCCAGCTTCGCCATGTCGAACAACAGCGGATCGTCCTCGTATCCGCCGAGCATCAGCCCGCCATCGGCCGGCCGGATATAAACGCAGCAATCGATCACGCGCGCGATCGGCTGCGCCGGATCAACGCCCTCGATCGGCTCGGTGATGAAAAGCTGGTGCCGCAGAGGCACCGCGCCCGCCCGAGCGCCCGCGGTCTCGCCGATCTGTCGCAGCCAGGCGCCGCCCGCATCGACGACGACAGGGGCGCGGATTTCGCCACGGCCGGTCAGGACGCCGCGCACGCCGCTCTCGCCGACCAGGATGCGCTCGACCCGCGTATCCGGCATCACTTTCCCTCCCAGCCGGCCGAAGGCGCGCGCGTAGCCGAGCGGGATCTGGCCCGGCTCGAGATAGAGGTCGGTGCGCGCGTAGGAGATCGCCTCGACGCCCACAGGCCTGAAGAACGGCATACGCCGCCTCGCTTCTTCCGGTGTCACGAGATCGATGTCGATACCGAGACGCTGCCCACGGGCCACTTCGTCGCGGAGCTGCCGCGCGTGCTCGGGCGTGCGCGCGATCTTCAGCGAACCCGACTGGTGGAACACCAGCGCCTCGCCGGTGTCCTGCTCGAAATGGCAGATTTTTTCCACCGCACGCCGGGCAAGCTCGGTCATCAGTTCGGAGTCGCGCACCTGCTGCGTGAGCCCGGCCGCGCGGGGCGAGGTCTGCGAGCCGATCGCGTGCTGGTCGAGCAGGGCGACATTCGCGAGCCCCGCCTTGAGCAGATGGAACGCGGTGCTGGCGCCCAGAGCGCCCGACCCGATCACGACCGCGTCCGCCTGTTCGATCATCCTCATTCCTCCGAAACAGTGGTGAGCGAGTGACCTTGACGCTGCGCATCCCGCAGCTCGGCGGGCGGGATGTGACAGCGGTAGCGGTGCTCGCGCGCATCGTGCTGCCCATCGTGCTGCCAGGGTGGCGGCTCGCGGCGGCATACCTCGCCGAGAAAGCGTGGGCAGCGCGTGTGGAACGGGCAGCCGCTCGGCCGGTCGAACGGGCTCGGGATCGTGCCCCTGAGCCGGATGCGCTGTCCCTCCACGGGATCGAGCGTTGCCACCGCCGACAGCAGCGCCTCGGTGTACGGGTGGTGGGGTGCCGCGAACACCGCGTCGGTGGGGCCGATCTCCACCACCTCCCCAAGATACATGACGGCGATCCGGTCGGCGAGGTAGCCGACCAGCCCGAGATCGTGCGAGATGAAGACGTACGACACGTGCTCGCGCAGTTGCAGGTCGATCAGCAGGTTGAGGATCACAGCCTGCACCGACACGTCGAGTGCCGAACTCGGCTCGTCGCAGAGCACCAGCATCGGCTGGCCGGCGAATGCACGGGCGATCGCGACGCGCTGCTTGAGCCCGCCGGAGAGCGAGGCCGGCCTGAGTTCGAGGTGCCGCGGCGACAGGTTCACGGCGCGCGCGAGGTTGCGCACGCGCGCGTCGAGAGCGTGGCCGCCCGTGCCGGACAGCAGCCGGACCGCGCGGCCCAGGATGTGGCGAACCGTGTGGCTCGGGTTCAGCGCCGTATCCGGGTTCTGAAACACCATTTGGATTTGCCGGCGCAGCTCGTGGCTGCGCGAGGCCCCGCCCGGCGGCAGGGCGCGTCCCTCGAGTTCGATGTCGCCGCCGGACTGAGCTTCGAGTCCCACCACGCATTTGGCGAGGGTCGATTTGCCGCTGCCCGATTCACCGACCAGCCCGAGCGTTTCGCCACGCCGGACCTCGAACGAGACGCCGTTGAGCGCCGTCAGCTTCGCGCCACGCCGGGCGTAGCGCTTGATGACATCTTGGATGTGGAGGACTGCCTCCCGTTTCGGGCCAAGCGCCGGCTGCTCGGCGCCGGCCGCGCGCGGTGCAATGCCGGGCACCTCGGCATGAAACAGGCAGCGGCTGATCCGCCCCGGCCCGGCATCGAGGCGCGGCGGCATGGCGGCATGGCACTCGGCGCGAGCGATGGGGCAGCGTGGCGAATAGACGCAGCCGGCGAGCGTGGTCCCGGGCGCCGGTAGAGACCCAGCGATCGGATCGAGCCGCTGCGCGTGCTTGCGCATCCCGAGGCGCGGCACGCAGCGCGTGAGCCCGAGCGTATAGGGGTGCCGCGGATCCTCGAACAATCGGCGCGCCGGGCCTTCCTCGATCAGCCGCCCGGCATAGAGCACGCCAACCCGGTCACAGAGCCGCGCGACGATGCCGAGATTGTGGCTGATGAACAGGATTGCCGCGCTGACCCTGGTGCGCAGTTGCTCCACCAGATCGAGCACTTCGGCCTCTACCGTCGCGTCCAGGCCGGTGGTCGGTTCATCGAGAACCAGCAGATCGGGGTCGCTCGCCAGCGCCATGGCGAACATGATCCGCTGCTGCTGGCCGCCGGAGAGTTCGTGCGGATAGCGGCGCAGCATTCGCACCGGGTCCGGAATCTGCACCAGCTCGAGCATGTGTGCGGCGGCGTCCTGGCCCTGCCGCGCACCCATATCGGAGTGGAAACGGAACACCTCTGCGACCTGCCGGCCAACGGTCAGCGACGGATTGAGCGCGCTGCCCGGGTCCTGATAGACCATCGCGATCCGGTCGCCGCGCACGCGGCGCAGCTCCCGCTCCGTGGCCGCGAGGAGGTTCTGCCCGCGGAAGATGATCCGGCCCTGTTCCACGACCGCGTTCGACGGCAGATAGCGCATTACCGCCATCGCAACGGTCGTCTTGCCGCAGCCCGACTCGCCGACGAGCCCGTACGCCTCTCCGCCCGCAATCGCGAGGGAGATGTCGGCCAGCACGCGCAGCACGCGGCCGCGCCGGCGGTAGCCGACCGTCAGGCCCTCGATCGCCAGCACCGGGGCCGCCGTCATTCCTGCACCACCTGCCGCAGGCCGTCCGCCACGAGATTGACGGCAATGATGAGCGTCGCGAGGGCCGCCGCGGGAAACAGCACGACCCAGGGTGCCACTTGCAGGCTGGCGCGGCCGAGGCTGATGGACAAGCCCCAATCCGGCGACGGCTGTTGCACGCCGAGCGAGAGGAAGGAGAGCGTCGCCGAGGTGAAGATCGCATAACCGAAGCGGATCGTGATCTCGACCGCAAGCGGGCCGGTGATGTTGGGCAGTATCTCGGCGAACATGATATGGGGGCTGGAGCTGCCGAGCAGCCGCGCCGCCGCGACATACTCGCGCTCACGTTCCGTGAGCACTGCGGCGCGCACCGTACGCGCGACATACGGCATGAACACGAAGCCGATCACCAGGATCACATTGATCACGGATGGACCGAGAACGGCGAGCACCAGCACCGCGATCACGATCAGCGGAAATGCGAGTACCGCATCGACCACGCGCATCACTACCTCGTCGGTGGCGCCGCGAAAATAGCCGGTGCAAAGCCCGATCAGGGTGCCGCCGCCGAGGCCCAACAGTGTGCCCGCCGGCGCCACGGTCAGCACGGAGGCGGCGCCCGCGAGCGTGCGGGCGAACACGTCGCGCCCGAGATCGTCGGTGCCGAACCAGTGGGCGGCGGAGGGCGGCGCCAGCGTGAGCACCGGGTTCAGTGCCTGCGGGTTCTGTGGCACCAGAAGGGGCCAGAAGATCGCGTCAATGATCCAGAACAGCACGATCGCCCCGCCGGTCGCGAAAGTGCCCGTGGTAACAAGCGCTCGCGCCAGTTCCGCGAGTCGTTCCGCGGTCGATTTCGGCCTCTCCGCCGGCTCGACGCTGCCATCGGCCTGGAGTATTGCCGGCTGCATGGGGCCGCCTTCCACCATTCAGCGCGCGAGCCGGATACGCGGATTGAGCAAGGTGTAGAGCACGTCGGCGGTCAGTGTCGTTCCCATGTAGAGGCACGCGATCAGCAGCACCGCGGCCTGCAGCACCGGCAGATCGTGACCGACCGCCGAGTTGAAAATGAGCTTGCCGATCCCCGGATAGCTGAACAGCGTCTCCGTCACCACCAGTCCGCCCACCACGTACCCGATCTGTACGCTTACCACGGTGATCGTGGGAAGCAGGGAATTCCGCAGCACGTGGCTGCGGATCACGACCGAGCGCGGCAGCCCCTTCAGAATCGCGGTACGAGTGTAGTTGGCGCGCAGCGCTTCCACGGTGCCGGCGCGGGCCATCCGCGAGATGTAGCCGAACAGGACGAACATCAGCGGCACCGAGGGCAACAGGAGCTCACGGAACCAGTCCAGCGGATCGAGCGTCGGCGGATGCGAGGAAACTGGAAGCCAGCGCAGCTCGACCGCGAACACCACCAGCACCATCACCCCACTCGCGAACTCCGGCAGCGCGATCAGGGAGAGACCGACGATCGCGAGCACCCGGTCGAACCAGCGCCCGTCATGCAGCGCTGCAACAACGCCGAGGCCGATCGAAAGCGGCACGATGATACAGAGCGCGAAGCCGGCCAGCTCCGCCGAGTTCGCCAGTCGCCCGAGCACCAGCGAGAGAACCGGGACGTCAAACAGGAACGAATTGCCCCAGTGCCCGGTGAGGAACCCGGTCAGCCACGCCCAGTACCCGGACGATCAGCGGGCGGTCGACGCCAAGCTGCCGGTCGAGTGCTGCGACCTGCGCGTTCGTGGCATAGGGGCCCAGGATCGTTCGCCCCACGTCGCCAGGCAGAACCTGGGCGATCGCGAACAAGATAAGCGAGACCAGGACGAGCGTGACCAGCGCCAGCCCTGCGCGCCGCACCACGAATCGCAGCATGACGGGGCGAAAGCCGCCTCCTAGGAGAGCCAGACTCCGCGCAGATCGAGAAAGTTGTCGGGTGCAGCCGCCAGGCCGTGGACCGACTTCGCCGTCGCCCGGCGCGCCGCAATCCAATAGCCGATCGCGACCGGCAACTCCTCGTTCTGAATTGTCGCGAGCTGCAACGCGAGCTTCTGCCGCTTCTGATGGTCGAGCTCCGCATTGTAGCTGGCGAAGGTGCTGTCGAACGTCTTGTCGCACCAGTGTGCGGAGTTCCACGCGGCGCCGCAGGGAAACTCGGGGATGATGGCCTGGCTCGCCGTGCCGCGGGCCGCCCAGTCGGTCATGCCGAACGGCACCACCAGCCAGGGCTGGTTGGCACCCGCCCCATAGTACTGGGCGCTCGGCATGATGTTCAGGTTCACGTTGATCCCGGCCGGCGCGCAATAGGCCTTGATGGCGACCGCATACTGCGGCATCTCCAGCAGGTTCTCGGTGGTGAGCGTCACGGTCAGGCCCTGCGCGTGGCCGGCCTGGGCCAGCAGCGCCTTTGCCTTCTGGTAATCCTGCTTGCGCTGTGGCAGGTCGCGGACCGCGAGTTGCGTGTCCACATAGACGGGCGCGAAGCTGTGGTCGTTGGCGACGCCGGCGGCGCCGTTGAACAGCGACTTCACGATCGCCTCGCGGTCGAGGCACAGCGCCACGGCCTGCCGCACCCGCTTGTCGTTGAAAGGCGGCTGGTCCACCCGCATGTGCAGCGAACGATAATCGGCCGATGCATGGGTGAGGATGTCGATCTTCGCGTTCCGCAGCAGCGCCTCGGCGCCCTTCAAGGGAACCACGGGATAGATATCAAGATCGCCCGCCTGCATCGCGAGGACGGTGGACGATTCGTCGCCGAAAAACGCGACCTTCAGCCCCGCCGCATACGGCATTCCCTTCGCCCAGTAGTGCGGGTTAGCCTCGTAGGTTGCGAATTGCTGCGGCACGTATTGGCGCAGAATAAATGCACCGGTGCCGACGCCGCCTTTGGTGAAAGACCCCATTTCGTAGTTCTTCGGCAGGATCGCCGATTGGTAGGCGAAGGCCGACACGAGATAGGGGAAGTCCACGAACGGGGTATCGAGGTGGAATCGCACGTCGGATTGGCCGACCTTCTCGATATTTCCGTGCGAGAGGACGCCGTGATAGATCGACCCGGCCGACGATCCCACATTCGGATCGAGCAGCCGTTGGAACGTTCCAACGACGTCATCCGCCGTGAGCGGCGAGCCGTCATGCCATGTGACACCCTGGCGGATGGTGAACGTCCAGGTCTTCGGGTCCGGCTCGGCCTTCCATCCTGTTGCAAGACGAGGATCGAGCGTCCAGTCGGCGCGCGGGTAGCAAAGATATTCCAGCGACGGCTGATAGGTGAAAACCTCGCCGGCGTTCGATGCCGTCACCGGTTGCGGATTTGCCGAAGGGATTTGCGCCGCCAGCCGGATCGTGCCGCCACGCTTGATCGGACCCGCCGGCCCGGCATTTGCCGCCCGGGCCGTGCCGCCGAGCAGTGACGCGAAGGGCGCGAGCGCCAGCCCGGCGACCGATGCGCGCTGAAGCAGCCCACGCCGCGTCAGGCGGCCCGCGCGAAATTCATCCAGAAGATGAACGCAATAGTCGTCCATGTGGCCCCTCCGCCGCTAGGGACTGACTATCACACCGGATGCAGTTCAGGCGCAATCGCCGCGACATCTCGGATCGAAGTCGCAACATCAGCGTTGGCCACCGCCGCCGCTACGCATAGGCATGGACGACTTGGGCATGGACGACCGGGGCATGGACGACCGGGATTACATGGCCCTAGGCTTGGTCGCGGAGGGGCGGGGCCAAGCCGATGAGTGCGATGCTGTTGCGGATGCACGGAATCCGGAAGCATTTCGGCGGCGTGTATGCGCTGCGGGGGGTCGATTTCGACCTGCGCGCCGGCGAGGTGCATGCGCTTCTGGGCGAGAACGGGGCCGGCAAGAGCACGCTGATGGGCATCCTCTCCGGTGCCGTCACACCCGATCAGGGAGAGATCGCGATTGATGACGCGCCGGTGCGGTTCGGCAGTCCGCGCGAGGCGCAGGCGGCCGGCATCGCAATGATCCCGCAGGAGCTCGATCTGATCCCTGGGCTCGACATCGCGGCCAACCTGTTTCTCGGGCATGAGAAGCTGACGCCGCTCGGGCTGCTGGACAGCCGTTCCATGCTGCGCGCGGCGCAGGAGCGCCTGCGGGTGGCGGGCGTGGCGCTGAACGCCGCGCGGCCGGTGGCGGAGCTGCGCATCGGCGAGCGCCAGTTGGTGGCCATCGCGAAGGCGCTGTCGGCGGCAGCGCGCATCCTGGTGATGGACGAACCGACCGCCGCCCTGTCGGCCGCGGAGGCGGAGCATCTGTTCGGCGTGGTCCGAGAATTGAGCGGGCGCGGCGTGGGCGTGATCTACATCTCGCATCGCCTGGAGGAGGTCGCACGCGTCGCCGACCGTGTCACCGTGCTGCGCGACGGCGCGGTGGTGGGCGAAACCGGCGCCGACGCGCCACAGGCCGAGCTGGTGCGCCTTCTGGTGGGGCGACGCTTCGAGGAGCTGTTTCCGCCACGTGCGCAGAGTGTCGGGCCGGAACTGCTGCGGCTCGACCACGCGCGCTTCATCCCGCGCGCCAGACGGGCGGGCTGGCAGGCGCCGCAGGATGTGAGCCTGGTCGTGCATGGTGGCGAGATCGTCGGCCTTGCGGGATTGATGGGGGCCGGGCGGACGGAGTTGTTGTCGGCTCTGTACGGCGCCGGCCCGCGCGGGCGGTGGACCGGGCAGATCAGCATTTCCGGGCGGCCCGCGCAGCTTGGCTCGATCGCGACCGCCCGACGCTCCGGCCTCGCCCTCGTCACGGATGACCGGCGCGGCAGCGGGTTGGTGCTCGGGCAATCGGTGGGGTGGAACATCGTGATGTCCACGCTGCGCCGCCTCACGCCGTTCGGGCTGATCTCGCGCCCGGCGGAGGCGGCGGCCGTCGATCGGGCGATCGGCAGCCTCGATATCCGGCCGCGCCGGGCCGAGGTGGCGGTGCGCACATTGTCCGGCGGCAATCAGCAGAAGGTGGTGTTTGCCAAGGAGCTGCTGACCGAGCCGCGCCTGCTGCTGCTGGACGAGCCGACACGGGGCGTCGATGTGGGCGCGAAAAGCGAGATCTACCACCGGCTGCGAGCGCTTGCGGATCAGGGCCTGGGGGTGCTGGTGGCGTCATCCGAGCTGCCGGAGCTGATCGGCTTGTGCGACCGCATCATTGTGCTGCGCGGCGGCGTCAGCGTGGCGGCATTCGCCGGCGGCGTGGACGAGGCCGCGTTGCGGGCGGCGAGCGCAGGCGAGGCAGAGGCCGCATGAGCGAGCAACTGGTACGGCCGGCGCCCGGGCGGCCGAAGCGGCGCAACCCGCTCGCTTATTTCATACGATTCCAGAGCCTGATCGGGCTGGTGCTGGTGCTGGCCGGCGGCGTGGTGTTCTCGCCGCGCCGGCACGGGCACATACTTTTCCTGGCACCGGACAATGTCGGCAACATCATCCGTTCGATCTCGGAGACCGGCATCATCGCGCTGGGGATGACGTTCGTCATCATCTCCGCCGGTATCGATCTGTCGGTGGGGGCGATCCTCGGCCTGTGCAGCGTGCTCACGGCGTCGCTGATGATCAACGCGGGCTGGGGGATCGCGGCCACGCTGGTCGCGGTGCTGGCGGCGGGCACGCTGTTCGGCACCCTGCAAGGGGCGATCTCCACGCGCTTCGGGCTGCAGCCATTCATCGTGACGCTCGCCGGGCTGCAGGCGGCGCGCGGGCTCGCGCTCGTCGCTTCCCACGACAATTTCATCAATATCTCGTACGGACACGGGCCGGGGCTCGCGCCGCCTGCTTTCGGCGTGCTCGGGGACCGGTTGTTGCACAACATCTTCCCGGTCGCGGCACTGGTATTCCTTGTCCTGGCACTGCTCGCCGCGCTGGTCCTGAACACCACGCGCTTTGGCCGCTACATCTACGCGGTCGGCGGCAATGAGCGGGCGGCGCGGCTATCCGGCATTCCTGTGGCGCGGGTGAAGATCGCGGTCTACGCGATCACCGGCCTGGCCTCGGCGATCGCGGGCATCGTTCATGCCGGCCAGTTCAGCTTCGGCAGCCCGAACGACGGCGCCGGCTACGAGCTGACGGCGATCGCCGCCGTAGTGATCGGCGGCACCGATCTGTTCGGCGGGTCGGGCAGCATGGTCGGCACCATCGCCGGCAGCATCATGCTCGGCGCGCTTGCGAACATCCTGCAATTGAACGACGTGAGCGCGGCGATGCAGTTGCTGGCCACCGGGGCGATCATCGTCGCGGCGGCGGCATTGCAGAGCTTCGTCGGCCGCCGCGACCGCGAGGCGTCCGGCTGATAACGGCCGGGGCTGATAACGAGTGGGAAGGAGAAACACCAATGCAATCATACGGAAGCTTGACGATTCTGAAATCGGCTTTGCCGGCGTTGGCTCTGACGATGGCGGTGCCGCTGACGGGCGGCGCACCGGCTGCCTATGCCGCGGGCGGCAAGCCGATTGCCCAGACCTGCGGGCCGAAGGACCACTACGTGATCGGCTTTTCACAGGTCGATTTCACCGAGCCGTACCGCCAGCATGTCGATAATCAGATGCAGGAGCTTATGAAGCAGTATCCCCAGTTCAAGCTGGTGATCGCCGACGGGCAGGCGAGCGTCAACACGCAGACCTCCCAGGTGGAGAACTTCATCACCCAGCGCGTCGATATCCTGTTCATCTCGCCCTACGAGTCGGCGCCGCTGACGCCCGTGGTAAGCCGCGCCTACAAGGCCGGGATTCCGGTGGTGACACTGGACCGCAAGACGCTGGGCAACGACTACACGACGTTCGTCGGCGGCGACAATTTCCAGATTGCCAAGCAGGCCGGAGAGTACGCCGCCAACACATTGCTGCCGCAGGGCGGCGACATCGCGATCCTGGAAGGGCTGCCCAGCTCCTCGCCGGCGACCGAGCGGCTGGCCGGCTTCAAGGCGGGCATCGCCGGCAATCCGAAGCTGAAGGTCGTCGCCGTGCAGGCGGTGGATTGGCTGGAGGATAAGGCCGTTACTGTCTTCTCGGCGATGTTGCAGGCGCATCCCGACATCAAGCTGGTCTATACCAGCAACGATCTCGCCGCGGCCGGCGCCTATATCGCCGTGAAGGGGGCGGGCAAGCTCGGGCAGGTGAAGATCATCGGCACCGACGGGCTGCCCGGGCCGGCCGGCGGCATCCGCGCGGTGGCGGAGGGGCAATGGGCAGCCACCTACGTCTATCCCACGGGCGCGGCCCAGGCGCTCGAGCTCGCGAAGAAGATCTTGATCGACTGCGCCACCTCGGTGCCGAAGTCGGTGACGGTGCCGACGCAGCGTGTCGATCCCGGCAACGCGAAGGAATTGTATGCGAAGCTGAAGTTCTGAAAAAGCAGGCCCTGGGCGTGGTGCTCGGCGTGGTGCTCGGCATGGTGCTCCGGGCCTTCATTTCGCATCGTCGTTGCCTCGGTTGACAACAAGCATCGGGCCTTTGCACTGTTCGCAGACTGGGTTCGCAGATCGCGGCACGGCGCCATCGCCGGACCACCGCCAACGAGGAGGAACCACAAGCCATGACATCCCGCGAGGAGCGTCGCGTTTTCCTTCGGCTCGGAGGCGTCGGTGCCGCGCTGGCCGCGGCCGGCGTGCTCGACCCGCAGCGTGCGGCAGCCGAGGCGGCGCCGCAGAGCCTGCTGCGCACGGTGCTCAACCGCGGGCACCTGATCGTGGGCACCGGCTCCACCAACCCGCCCTGGCATTTCGAGGACGAAAAGGGCGAGCTGGTCGGCATGGATATCGCCATGGCGCATATCCTCGCCAAGGGGCTGTTCGACGACCCGAAAAAGATCGAGTTCGTGCAGCAGGATCCGGCGGCGCGGATTCCGAACATTGCAACCGGCAAGGTGGACGTGGTCATCCAGTTCATGACCGTCTCGCCGGCCCGGGCGCAGCTCGTGAACTTCTCCCGGCCCTATTACGTCGAGGGCGCGGCGCTGCTGACGGTTCCCAAGAGCAAGTGGCAGACCTACCAGGCGCTCAAGGGGGCAAGCAAGCAGGTTCGCGCGTCGGTGCTGCAGAACGTCGATGCCGACAATCTGGTGCATACGGCGCTGCCCGACGCGCAACCGATGCAGCTCGACACCCAGGCGAACGTGATGCAGGCGGTCGAAGCCGGGCGTGCCGACGTGGCTGTGGTTGACGCCTCGACGGTGAAGTGGCTGGTCAAGCGCCATCCCGGCACCTACACCGATCCGGGCTACGCCTATGAGGCGCAGCTCTACAGCGCGGCAGTGCGGCAGAACGACTTCGACTGGTTGCACTGGATCGACACCTGCTTCAACGTCGCCATGCACGGCAACCAGCCGGAGATCTACACCGCCGCGTTCGAAGAGTTCTTCGGTGAGAAGCCGCCCGTGCAAAAGCCGGGCTTTCCGCCGTTCTAGCAGGATGGGGAGCAAACAAGGTCGGGGCTCCGCCCCGAACCCCGCCAAAGGCGCAGCCTTTGGAATCCATGACTTAAGGAATTGGGGTCTGGGGCCTGCGGCCCCAGCGGGGTCAAGGGGCGGAGCCCCTTGCCTTTAGCTTGCAGTATCACCTCAACTTCAATTTTGTCTGGAAGTATTTCGGCAAGCTCGACTGGGGGCTGGCGCTAAGCCTCGAGCTTGCGGTCGTCAGCGTGCTGATCGGCATGGTGATCGGGCTCGCGCTTGCGGTGCTCGCGACCTCGGCGGGTCGCGGCGTGCGCGCCGTGATCGCCGCCTACGTCGAGTTCATTCGCAACGTTCCGTTGCTGCTGCTGGTCTATCTGGTGTTCTACGGCATCCCCAGCATCGGCGGCTTCGCCTACAGTGCGACGACCAGCTTCATTGCCACGCTCTCGGTCTATGCCGGCGCCTATCTGGTGGAGGTGTTTCGCGCCGGGCTGGCCGCGGTGCCGAAGGGTCTGATCGATGCCGGCAAGGCGATCGGGCTGACACCGTGGCAGCGGGTGCTCTGGGTGCGGCTGCCGACCATGTTCCGCATCGTGCTGCCCTCGCTCAGCAACGCCTTCATCTCGCTGTTCAAGGACACCTCGATCGCGTCGGTGATTGCGGTGCCGGAGCTGACCTACGGCGCGCAGTGGATCTACACCAACACGTTCCGCATCGTCGAGGTGTATGCGGTGGTGACGCCGATGTACCTGGTTACCGGCTACGTGCTGCTGTTCGGGCTGCGCCGCCTGGAGGCGCGCTACGCGATCGGGGCGCGCCGATGATCGTCGCGATCAAGGCGCTGCCGTTCCTTTGGGCCGGACTTCTGGTAACGCTGGAGGTGTCGGCCATCGTGGTCGCGGTGGCACTCGTGGCGGGCATCATTTTCGGCGTCGGCGTCACCTACGGACCGATCTGGCTGCGGCTGCCGATTCGTGCCTATAGCGACGTACTGCGCGGCATACCGCTGCTGGTGCTGATCTTCTTCGTCTATTATGGGCTGCCGCTCACCGGGTGGAACCTGGGCAGCCTGTGGGCCGCGACCACGGCACTGGCGCTGTTCGAGACGGCGCACGTCCTGGAGGTGGCGCGCGGGGCGCTGCAATCGATTCACCCCGGCCAGAACGAGGCCGGCAAGTCGATCGGCTTAACCTTCGAGCAGCGCATGGTGTACGTGGTCTTTCCGCAGGCTCTGCGTCGCTTCCTGCCGCCCTGGATCAACACTGTGGTCGATACGGTGAAGGGTAGCGCGCTGCTCTCGCTGGTCGGCATCGTCGATCTCATGCTCTCGATCCAGCAGGTGATCGGGCGCACCTTCGACCCGATGCCGCTCTATGTCCTCGGCGCGCTCATTTATTTCGCGATCAACTACGTGCTGTCCTTCGCCAGCCGCCGGCTTGAGGCGCGGTTCGCCTACATCCGGGAATAGGAGGGCGCCGTGGCCGATCCGCTGGTGCAGGTACGCGGAGTGAAGAAGTCGTTCGGCACGACCGAGGTGCTGAAGGGCATCGATCTCGACGTGCACAAGGGCGATGTGGTCGGCCTGATCGGCGCCAGCGGCAGCGGCAAGACCACGCTGCTACGCTGCATCAATCTGCTCGAAACCTACGATGCCGGCTCGATCCGGGTCGACGGGGTGGAGATCGGCTTTCGCGAGGCGGGCAGCACGAGGCGGCGGCGTGGCGAGCGCGAGCTGGCGCCGATCCGCGCGGATATCGGCATGGTGTTCCAGTTGTTCAATCTGTTTCCGCATTTGAGCGCGATCGAGAACGTGATGCTGGGACTGCGCAAGGTCCGCCGCCTGCCGAAGGCCGAGGCGCGGCAGCGTGCCGAGCAATGGCTGGTGCGGGTGGGGCTTGGCGACAAGCTCGATAATTTGCCGATCGAGCTTTCCGGCGGTCAGCAGCAGCGCGTCGGCATCGCGCGCGCGGTGGCGATGGGGCCGAAGGTGCTGCTGCTCGACGAGATCACCTCGGCACTTGATCCCGAGCTGGTGGGAGAAGTGCTCGGCGTCGTTCGCGAGTTGGCGCGCGACGGGATCACGATGATCCTGGTGACGCACGAGATGGCGTTCGCGCGCGATGTCGGCTCGCGGATCGTGTTCATGGATGCCGGCCGCGTGGCACTCGCCGGCACGCCCGAGGAGGTGCTGGGCAATCCCTCGAGCGAGCGGCTGCGCGCCTTCCTGGCGCGGGTCGCCTGACCGCCCAAAGGGTGATTGACGGTCGTATACCTTTAGACGAAGCTACTGGAGGGTCCGAGGTCGCCGGCAAAGAGGTGCCGGCTAAGAGATGACGGGCAATAACGACAAATCCGGAGAGGAGGGGATATCCATGACCGATCTGACGCGACGCGGAGTGCTGCGGGCCGGCACGGCGGGAGTGGCGGCCCTGGCCGTGCCTTCCGGGCAGGTGTTCGCACAAGCAGCGCCGCCGAAGCGGGGCGGCACCGTGGTCGTCGGCACCGACGCGGCACCCCCCTCGCTCGATGCGCAGATCACGTCCGCGCAGGAGGCGCGCGACATCAACCTGCACATGTACGAAACGCTCTACGCGCGCGACGAGAACGCCTCGCCGGTGCCCGACCTCGCCCAGGGCGTGCAGATCGCGAAGGACGGCCTGACCTACACCTTCACGCTGCGTCCCGGCGTGCGGTTCCACAACGGCAAGACGATGGGATCGGCCGATGTGCTGGCCTCGCTCGAACGCTATCGGAAGGTCGGCGCCTCACCGGCGCTGCTCAGCGCGGTGGACCGGATCGAGGCCAGCGGCCCGTTGGAGGTGACGATCCGCCTCAAGCGCGGCCAGTCGAGCTTCATCGACAACATCTCCTCCCCACGTGCACCGATCGCGATCTACCCGGCCGAGGAAGCGGTCAAGCCGCTGAAGGATTTCAAGTACATCGGCACTGGCCCGTTCAAGTTCGTCGAATACGCACCGGACAGTCACGTGACCCTGGACCGCTTCGACGGCTACACGGCCAATCCCAACTACAAGAAGCGGGACGGTTTCGCCGGCCACAAGGTGGTCTATATCGACCGCGGCATCTGGCGCTTCATGCCGGAATCGGGCGCCCGCCTCGCGGCGCTGGAAACCGGCGAGGCGACGATCGCGGAGACCGTGAACGGGTCGCAGGCGAAGCAGCTTGCCGGCAAGCCCCAGTACAAGGTGCTCAAGGTCCTGCCGTTCCTGCTGCAAGTGTTCAAGTTCAATCACGCCGTCGCCCCCTGCGGGGACGTAAACTTCCGTCGCGCCGTCACCGCCTGCCTCAATATGGAAGAGACGATGGCGATCGCGTATCCCGACATCAATGAGCTGGACGGCAGCTGGGTGTTCCCGAACTCGCCCTATCATACCAAGGCGGGACTCAATCTCTACAACCAGAACGATTTGGCCAAGGCCAAGGCGCTGCTGGCAAAATCGTCGTACAAGGGCGAGAAGCTCACCTTCATCGTCGATAACACCAGCAGCGATACCGACGCCGCGACCGACATCGCCCAGCAGCTGGCGCAGATCGGCGTGCACATCGACCTCCGCGTGGCCGACTGGCCGACCGTATCGAAGATCGGCTTGGGGCCGCAGGGCTGGCATTTCTGGACGCACGGTTTCGGCATCGAGCCGTACGAGGGGCCGGCCACCGTCATGGGGGTCTGGGTGAACGGATTGTCGCAGCAGAAGGACGATCCAGTGATCGACA
The DNA here is from genome assembly GCA_963754235.1 of uncultured Alphaproteobacteria bacterium. Lineage (GTDB taxonomy): Bacteria > Pseudomonadota > Alphaproteobacteria > Acetobacterales > Acetobacteraceae > DATAYA01. Next base: position 246,269 of record CAVWFK010000018.1, read on the forward strand.
AGCTGTTCGCCGAGTTCGAGGCGGAGATGGACATGGCCCGACAGAAGGACATCTTTGCGCAGTTCCAGCGCCATATGTGGGAGGATGCGGTGGCCCTTCAGCTCGGCGATTTCGGTCTGTTCCAGGTGATCAACACAAAATTGCAGAACTTCGCGCCGTACCGCATCCCCCGGCTGTGGGGGGTCTGGCTAAGCTGACCAAGGGACGAAGGCGGCGTGCTGCGGTTCATTCTTCGGCGGCTGGTGAGCTCGGTGCCGGTGCTGGCACTGGTCTCGCTGCTCGCCTTCGGCGTGATCTGGCTGGTGCCGGGCGACCCCGCCTCGGTGTTTCTCGGCCCCGGCGCCACTTCGGCACAGCTTGCCCACATGCGCCAGGAGCTGGGGCTGGATCAGCCGGTCTGGCTGCAGATGCTGGACTGGTACGGGCGCATCCTGCACGGCGATCTCGGCCAGTCCATCCTGCTTCGTCGCGGCGTCACCGGCGCAATTATCGAGCGGCTGCCGGTGACGCTCTCGCTCACTGGATTGGCACTCGGCTTCGCCGTGGTGCTCGGCGTCGCCGCGGGCTTGCTGGCGGCGATGAAGCACCAGAGCTGGGCCGACCAGTCGATCGTGACATTGGCGCTGGTCGGTCTGTCGATCCCGGAGTTCTGGCTCGGCCTGATGCTGATCTTCGGCTTCGCCGTTGATCTTCATTGGTTCCCCGCCGGCGGCTACGTGCCGGTCGGGCAGAGCGTCGCCGGCTGGTGGCGCAGCATGGCGCTGCCCGCCTTCACGCTGGCCGTGGTGCAGATGGGCTTCATCGCGCGGATGACGCGCGCGGCGATGCTGGACGTGCTGCACCAGGATTTCATTCGCACCGCCGATGCCAAGGGGCTGCCGCGCAGCATGGTGCTGGTGCGCCACGGGCTGCCGAACGCGCTGGTGCCGATCCTGACGGTGATCGGCATCATCACCGGCGGCCTGCTGGGCGGGGCCGTGGTGGTGGAGCAGGTATTTTCTCTTCCCGGCGTCGGGCGGCTGATCATCGACGCCATCCTGAGCCGGGACTTCCCGGTGATCCAGGGCGGCCTGCTGTTCCTGGCGCTGATCTATCTGGTCGTGAACCTGATTGTCGATATGCTGTACGCGGTGTTCGATCCCCGGGTGCGGCTTGGCTAGCGCTCACTATCCCAAGAACGTAAGTCGTCACGCAACTTACCCTCGTCATTGCGAGGAGCGGAGCGAGGAAGCAATCCAGGCCCGCCGCACGGTGCCTGCCGCCTGGATCGCCACGCCGCCAAGCGGCGGCTCGCGATGACGAAGGCCATGTTTCGCTCTCCATTGAATCCGGGTACTGGCGCGACCGTCGGTACGGCACCGCTGGTCCGCCACCGCGCGGGCCGGCTCGCGCCGGCGCTGCGCCGGCTGCTCGCCAACCGCTCCTTCGCCATCGGCGCGGCGCTGGTGTTATTCGTGGCGACGATCGCGATCCTGGCCCCGGTGCTCGCGCCGTACGACCCGCTGCGCAGCAATTTCCGCAACCGCCTGGCCGCACCCAGTGCCGCCCACTGGTTCGGCACCGACAATTTCGGCCGCGACGTGCTGTCGCGCGTGATGTACGGCGGGCGCGTGTCGCTGGAGATCGGGTTCCTGGTGGTGATGCTGTGCGGCCTCGCGGGCACCGCCATCGGCACCTTCGCCGGCTACTTCCGCCGCCTCGACAATCCACTGATGCGGCTGATGGACGCGATGATGGCCTTCCCCGCCATTCTGCTCGCGATCGTCATCAGCGCCACCCTCGGCGCCTCGGTCACCAACGCGGTGATCGCACTCGCCATCGCCACCACGCCGCACACCGCGCGCATCGCCCGCGGCTCGGTGCTGGTAGTGCGCGAGATGGAGTATGTGGAGGCGGCGCGCGCGCTCGGCGCCGGCGATCTGCGGCTGCTGTTCGGTCACGTGCTGGTCAATGCGCTGACGCCGCTGATCGTGCGGCTGACCTACGTGTTTGCCATCGCTATCCTAGCCGAAGCGGTGCTGTCGTATATCGGCGTCGGCCCGCCGCCGCCGACGCCGACGTTCGGCAACATCATCGCCGGCGGCCGCGACTTCATGACGGCGGCACCCTGGGTCATGATCTTTCCGGGCGCCGCGATCGTGGTCTCCGTGCTGGGGCTCAACTTGCTGGGCGACGGGCTGCGCGACGTGCTCGACCCGCGCATGAAGCTGTAACGAAATGCCGCCGCTGGTTTCGGTGGACGGGCTGACGGTGCGGCTGGCCGCGGCCGGCGAGCGGTCCTCCATCCTCGACGATGTCAGCTTCACGGTCGCGCAAGGGGAGGTGCTGGGCATTGTCGGCGAGTCCGGCAGCGGCAAGAGCGTGCTGGCGCTGTCGTTGATGGGGTTGCTGCCGCCGGCGCTGGCGACGTCGGCGAAGCGGGTGAACCTGTTCGGCCACGACCTCGGGGGCAAGCCGCGCGAAGCGTGGCGCGCGCATCGCGGCCGTGACATGGCGATGATCTTCCAGGAACCGATGACCTCGCTCAATCCGGTGATGCGCATCGGCACGCAGATCGAGGAGGTGTTGCGCTGGCGTGGGCGGGTTGGCCGCGGGGCCGCACGGCGCCAGGCGATCCGCCTGCTCGAGCAGGTGGAGATCGCCGAGCCGGAGAGCCGGCTTCTGGCCTATCCGCACGAGTTGTCGGGCGGAATGCGCCAGCGGGTGATGATCGCGATCGCGCTGGCCGCCAGTCCCAGGCTGCTGATCGCCGACGAACCGACGACCGCACTCGACGTCACCGTGCAGGCGCAAATCCTGGAACTGCTGCGCGCCTTGCAGCGGCAGACCGGGCTGGCGCTGATCCTGATCACCCATGATCTCGGCGTGATCGCGGAGGTCGCCGACCGGGTGATGGTGCTGTATGCCGGCCGGGTCGCGGAAGTAGCGCCGGTACGCACGATCTTCGATGCGCCGGCCCATCCGTACACGCAGGTGCTGCGCGCCTCGATCCCCGATCTTGGGCCGCGGCGGCATCGCCTGGCAACCATTCCGGGCACGGTGCCGGGGGCGCTGGAGATGCCGCGCGGCTGCCGCTTCGCGCCACGCTGCCCGCATCGGCGCGAGGTGTGTGAGCAGGCGCCGCCATCGCTGCGCTCGGTCGCACCCGGGCACGCGCCCGAGCACGCAGTGGCCTGCCTGCGGCCGTTCGGCTATCGCGCGGCGGGCGCGGTCGAGGCGGAGGCGCTGGCGTGAGCGAGACGCTGATCGCCTGCACCAATCTGCACAAGCACTTCCCGGCGCGGCGCGGCGGCTTCGGCGCGGCCCCGCCGGTGCGCGCGGTCGATGGCGTTGATCTCGCCATCGGCAGGGGCGAGACGCTTGGGCTGGTGGGCGAGTCCGGCTGCGGCAAATCGACGCTCGGGCGCCTGTTCCTGAGGCTGATCGAGCCCAGTGCCGGAACAATCATCCACAAGGGGATTGAGCTGACCGGCCTGCCCCGCCGCGCGCTGCGGGCGCGCCGGCGAGACTTGCAGATCATCTTCCAGGACCCGTTCGGCTCGCTCAATCCGCGCAAGACGGTGGGCGCCATCATCGCCGAGGCCTATGCGATCCATCGCCTCGGCAGCCGCAGCGAGCGCGGGCGCCGGGTTGCCGGCATGCTGGATTTGGTGGCGCTGCCGCGCGATGCGGCAGGCCGCTATCCGCACGAGTTCTCCGGCGGCCAGCGCCAGCGCGTCGGCATCGCGCGCGCTCTGGCACTGCGGCCGGAGTTCGTGGTCTGCGACGAGGCGGTCTCGGCACTCGACGTATCGGTGCAGTCGCAGATCATCAACCTGATGCAGGATTTGCAGCAGCAGCTCGGGCTGACCTATCTGTTCATCTCGCACAATCTGGCGGTGATCCGCCATATCTCCAATCGCATCGCGGTGATGTATCTCGGCCGCATCGTGGAGCTGGCGGAGACCGAGGCGCTGTTCGCGCGCCCGATGCATCCGTACACGCGGGCGCTGCTATCGGCGGTGCCGGTGTCGCATCCCGACGCGCCGCGACAGCGCGACGTGCTGCGCGGCGACGTGCCGAGTCCCACCGCGGTGCCGAAAGGCTGCCGCTTCGCGCCCCGCTGCCGGTTCGTAGAGCCGCGCTGCCGGGAGGTAGACCCGCCGCTGGTCCGCCTGGCCGACGGCCGCCACGTCGCCTGCCTGCCGGCCGCCGACGGCACACTGCCGCCGCCGGCGAGAACCATCACGGAGGAAAGCCGATGCCACGCATCCTGATCGCCGAGTGCATGCAGGAAATCTCCTCGTTCAACCCGGTGCCGTCGGAGTACGATTATTTCCGCATTCAGCGCGGCGACGAGATGCTGGCGCAGCGCGGCCTCAATCTGGCGATCGGCGGTGCCTTGGCCGTGTTCGAGCAGCGCGACGACGTCGCGGTGGTGCCGACCTACGCCGCGCGTTCCGGCAGCGCCGGCCTGTTGTCGGCGGCTGGCTGGCAGCGCTTGTCGGCGGAACTGCTGGATGCGGTGCGCTCGCGCATCGGCGAGGTGGACGCGATCTTCGTCTCGCTGCACGGAGCGATGGGGGCGAGCGGCGAGCTCGATCCGGAAGGCGCGCTGCTCACCGCGATCCGCGACTTGGCGGGACCCGCGATGCCGATCGTGGTCTCGCTCGACCTGCACGGCATCCTGACCGAGCGCATGTTGCGCCAGATCGACGGGCTGGCGCTCTACCACACCTATCCGCACGTCGATTTCGCCGATACCGGCGCGCGCGCCGCGCGACTGCTGCTGGATATCATCGATCGCCAGCTCAATCCGGTGATCGCACGGGTTACTATCCCGGCGCTGGTGCGCGGCGATGAGCTGATCACCCGCACCGGCTGCTACGGCGATTTGATCCGGGAGGCGCAGCGCCTGGAACGCGAAGGCCGCGCGCTGGCAGCGGGCATCATGATCGGCAACCCGTTCACCGACGTGCCGGAGTTGTGCAGCCAGGTGCTGATCGTGGCGGAGCGGGACGGCGCGTGGGCGGGGCGCGAAGCGGTGCGCCTGGCCTCCGAGTTCTGGCCGCTGCGCCACCGGATGCAGGGCAAGCTGATCGCGCTCGACCGCGCGATCGCGCAGGCGCGCTGGATGGCGGGGCCGGTCGTGTTCACCGATGCGGCGGATGCGACGTCCTCCGGCGCGACCGGCGATTCGAACGCCGTGATCCTGGGTCTGCGCGAGGCAGGCTATCCCAAGCGCGTGCTGGCGCAGATCGTCGATCCGCAAGCGGCGGCGGCGGCGCACGCGGCCGGGGTCGGGGCCACGATCACGGTCGAGCTGGGCGGCGCGCTCGATCAGCGTCGCTATCGGCCGATGCCGGTGACCGCCACCGTGGAGTCGCTGTCGCGCGGGCGCGGGCGGCTCGAGACGATGGGATCGCGCTTCGACGCCGGCCCGACCGCGGTGCTGAGCTTCGATAATTTCACGATCGTGGTGATCAGCCGTACCGTCGGCCTGATCGACCGCGCACTTTATTACGCCAACGGCCTCGACCCGCGCGGCTTCGACCTGATCGTGGTGAAGTGCCCGCACACCGAGTACCACATGTACGACGCCTGGGTGGAGAAGAACTTCAACATCGATGCGCCGGGCGCGACCTCGGCCGACCTAAAAAGCCTCGGCCACACGATCTGCCGCCGCCCGATCTATCCGCTGGACGGCGATCCGCCCTTCGACCCGCGGCCCGTGCTGCTCCAGGCGAAGCGGCGCTGAAGGGGGCGTCGCGCGGGCCGCGACTTGGTTCTGCCATTGCGATTCCGTGTCGGATTAAAAGTGCGCTCAACCACGAACTCGTGAGTCGCGCGCACACCTTTGTATGCTATTATTGGTTGCAAGGGGACAACCGCGAACAACATGGCGACCCGTCTTCCCGGGAGGAAGGCCAATGCTGTACTACGAGTTCCGCATCAATGGACGCGTCTGCGGGGAATATCACACTTTGGAGGAGGCGCTTCAGCGGGTCAGAGCGGCTGTTATCCTGGACGCCGATCTCGATCCGGAGATCATCGATCGGCGAACCGGCAGGGCCTGCATGATTGCCGCCTCCAAACGCTGGCGGGACGAGATCGCCGAACTGCTTGGCGCCTGAACTAACCACTCGGCGCTGCAGAAAGCCTGTTCTCAGGCCGGCCATCACGAAGTTGTAACGGCCAAAATACGACCTGGTGATGTTACCAGCCTTCCGCCGCCTCGACGGCGGCGACGTCGAGCAGCCGTTCGATCACTTCCGGCTCCTGCGCACCGGCGATCGCGTGGCGGCCGGAGACGACGAAGCAGGGCACGCCGTTGATGCCGAGCCGATGCGCGCGCAGGTTCTCGGCGTGGATCGCCTCCACCTCCTCCGAGCCGAGCAGAAAGGCGCGCGCCGCCGCCGGATCGAGTCCGCAGGAGCCGGCGACCGCCGCCAGCACGCGAGCATCGCCGATCTCCTGGCCTTCGGTGAAGTGCGCCGCGAACAGCGCCTCCACCACCACGACCGCGCGGCCGAAGCCGGCGGCCCAGCGCACCAGACGGTGCGCATCGACGCTGGAGGGCGTGCGGCGGATGCGGTCGAACCGGAAAGCCAGGCCTTCGCCACGGCCGAGCTCGGCGATCGAGCCATAGAGACGCCGCGCCCGCTCGTCACCGCCGAACTTGCGGATCACGTAGTCGGCACGTGCCATCCCGCCGCGCGGCATGTCCGGGTTCAGCAGGAACGGCCGCCACACCAGATCGACCAGCAGGTCCGGCCGCCGCCGCAAGGTACGCAGCAGGCGCCGCACGCCGAGATAGCACCACGGGCAGACCAGGTCGTGGACCACCTCGACCGAGAGGCGGGCCTTCGGGGGGGCCAGGATGTTCACCCGCCCATCCTACAATCGGCGGCCGCGCCCGTCACGGGTTTGCGCCGCCATCGGCCTCGTCCGGTTCCGAGACCACCGGATCGTGCCGGAACGCATCGATCAGGAAGTCGATCACGGCTCGGGTGCGCGGCGCCAGATGGCGGCGGGACGGATAGACGGCGTGCAGCGGCGACCGCCGTGGCTGCCACGGCTGCAGGATCGCCCGGCCGCCGGCCTCGCCTAGCGTGTCGGGCCCCATGTAGGCGGGCATGACGCCGATCCCAATGCCGCGCAGCACCGCCTCGCGGACCGCCTCCATGCTGTTGGTCGAGAACGGACCCCGCACGACCACCGTCAGCGGCCCGTCCGGCCCGGCGAGGCGCCATTCATGCGGGTTCTCCAGCCGGTCGAAGATGATGCAGTCGTGATTGGCGAGCTCGCTCGGGTGCAGCGGCTCGCCGCGCCGGGCGAGGTAGTCGGCGCCGGCCACGATCAGCGTCGCGACCGAGCCCACGCGCCGCGCCACCAGCGAGCTGTCGGCGATCGTGCCCACCCGCACCACCAGGTCGAGCCCGGCGGCGATCAGATCCTGGCGCTCGTCGTTCAGCGTCAGGTTCACGGTCAAGCCCGGGTAGCGATCGAGCAGCGCCGGCATCAGCGGCATCAGGTAGCGGCGGCCGAAGGTCTGTGTGCTGCCCAGCCGCACCAGCCCGGAGACCGCGCCGCGATGGCGCCCGACCGCGGCCAGCGCCTCGTCCACCCGCTCCAGCACGCCGCGCACGTGGCCGAGCAGGTCCTGCCCGTCCTGCGTCAAGGTCAGGCTGCGGGTGGTGCGCTGGATCAGCCGAGTGTCGAGGTGGTCCTCGAGCGCCGAGACCTGGCGCGAAACGGCGGGCTGGGTGGTGCCCATCTCGCGCGCCACTGCCGAAAACGACCCCGCCTCGGCGACGCGGGCGAATATCCGGAAGGCGGCGAGCAGGTCCATCCCCCGCCGTCAGCCCTCCGGCGCATCGAGCGCCGCCCGCAGCGCCCGCCCCTCGGCCGAAGCCGGGTCGATCAATCCCTCACGGAGGAAGAGGTCGATCAGCACCAGATTGACGTTGAACTTGAAGTCCTCCGTCGCTCGCGCCCGCTGCAGTACCTCGGTCAGCGGCGCGAGGAAAAAGCTCTCCACCTCGTCGTCGTGCGGCGTGGGGACGAAGTCCGCCGGGAGAAAAAGGTCGAAACAGAGCAGCGTGTCGCGCCGCAGCCCCTCGGCGCGCTGCATCGCGTAGGCGATGGTCGCGACCGGCCGCGCCTGGCGGGCGAGGGCAGGGGGCAGGCCGGCCTCCTCTTGCCCCTCCTTCTCCAGCGTCTGCTGCGGCGTGAGCCCGGCCGGCACGCCGCCCGCCACCAGATGGTCGAGCTTGCCGGGATCAAGCGCCTTGTGCGCCGCCCGCCGCGCCACCCACAGATGCAGCCCGTCCGCCCGCCGCACCAGCCCGTTCAGATGCACGCCCTCGGCACGGATGCCGAACAGCGGCAGCGCGCCGCGGTCGATCCGGCCTAAGCTCGCGCCGGTGTCGTCGTCGCGGATGTCGAACGCCTCGCCGCGCAGGCGAAAGCCGCGCTCTGCCGCGATCCGCGCCGCCGCGGGGTCGAGCGCCGCCGCATCCGCCACCGCCACGCTGCCCGCACCGCGCACCGCGCCCAGCGCCTCCAGCGCCACCGCGGTCGCCTCGGTCACCCATCCCACGGGCGCCGCCCCGGCCAGCAGGCGCAGCCTGTCCCTTGGCAGGTCGGCGTTGCGGCAGGCGGCGATGTGGCGGAGCAGCTTGTCCATGCCTCCGCGATAGCCGACCCGCGGCCCCCCGCCTAGGCGCCCGGCTTCCCAAGGCCGGCCGGCGGTGCCACATCCCCGCGATGGCGTCCCCTTCCGCACCCGCCACACCCGTGCCACCGCGCTCGCTGTCGCAGACGATCCGATCGCTGCTGCCCTATCTCTGGCCGCGCGATGACTGGCGCATCCGCGCGAGCGTAGGCGCGGCACTCGCGTTCCTGGTGCTGAGCAAGGTCGCGACGGTCTATGTGCCGTACGTGTACAGCCGCGCCGTCGATGCGCTCAGCCCGAAGGGGCCGCAGGCGCTGCTGATGGTGCCGGTCGCGCTCATCGTCGGCTACGGCCTGCTGCGCATCATCGCCTCCGCCTTCGGCGAGCTGCGCGACGCCGTGTTCGCCTGGGTGCAGCAGCGCGCCGCGCGCCGCATCGGGGTGCAGACCTTCGTGCATCTGCACGAACTCTCGCTGCGCTATCACCTCGACCGGCAGACGGGGGGCCTCTCGCGCGTGCTGGAGCGCGGAGTGACCGGCATTCAGACGGTGCTGCGGTTTTCGATCTTCAACATCGTGCCGACCGCGATCGAGATCCTCCTGGTGGTCGGCATTCTCTGGCGCCTGTTCGACTGGCGCTTCGCCGCGGTTACCTTCGGCGCCGTCGCCCTCTACATGGCCTTCACGCTGAGCTTCACCGGCTGGCGCGTGCGCTTCCGCCGCGCGATGAACGAGATCGACAACGACGCCCAGACCAAGGCGCTCGACAGCCTGCTCAACTACGAGACGGTGAAGTATTTCGGCAACGAGGCGCACGAGGCTGCGCGCTTCGACCGCACCCTCGCGCGCTACGAGCGCGCCGCGGTGCGCAGCGCGGTGACGCTGAACGCGCTCAATTTCGGGCAGGCGCTCATCATCGCCGTCGGCCTCACGGTGATCATGCTGATGGCGGCGCGCGGCGTCGCCTCGGGCGGCATGACGGTCGGCCGCTTCGTGCTGGTGAATACCTACCTGATGCAGCTCTACGTGCCGCTCAATTTCCTGGGCGTCGTCTATCGCGAGATGCGGCAGGGGCTGATCGACATGGAGCAGATGTTCCGCCTGCTCTCGGTCCGCCCCGAAGTGCTCGACCGGCCCGGCGCGCGCGCACTGCCCTCGCACCGCGCTGCCGGCAATCCCGGCTCGGTCGCGTTCGAGGATGTGCGCTTCGGCTACACGCCGGCCCGCGAGGTGCTGAAGGGCGTCAGCTTTCACGTCGAGGCCGGCCGCAAGCTCGCGATCGTCGGCCCCACCGGCGCCGGCAAATCGACGATCAGCCAACTCTTGTTCCGCTTCTATGACGCGACCGGCGGGCGGGTGCTGATCGACGGGCAGGACGTGCGCGACCTGATGCAGTCCAGCCTACGCGCCGCGATCGGCGTGGTGCCGCAGGATACCGTGCTGTTCAATGAAACGATCCGCTACAACATCGCCTACGGCCGCCCTGGCGCCGCTCAGGAAGCGATCGAGCACGCGGCCCGGCTCGCCCAGGTGCACGATTTCGTCCTGCACCTGCCCGACGGCTACGACACGCGCGTGGGCGAGCGCGGCCTCAAGCTTTCCGGCGGCGAGAAGCAGCGCATCGCGATTGCGCGGACCATTCTGAAGGACCCGCGCATCCTGATCCTCGATGAGGCGACCAGCGCGCTCGACACCCGCACCGAGCAGGATATCCAGGCGGCACTGCGCCGGCTCTCGGCCGACCGCACGACCTTGGTGATCGCGCACCGGCTCTCCACCGTCGTCGATGCCGACGAGATCATCGTGCTGGCAGACGGCCGCGTTGCCGAGCGCGGCAGCCACGCCGCCCTGCTCGCCCGGCGGGGCATCTACGCGGCGATGTGGACGCTGCAGGCCGAGCAGCGGGAGGAGGAAACGCTCGCGATTCCGTGAGCACAATTCCGTGAGCATGGCGGGCTTCAACCGCGGCGCGGGATCGCCATCTGATCGGCAGCCCCGGCAGGAGAACCGCCAGATGCAGATTGAAAAGCAGAGGGACGCATCCGTCACCCCGGACGCCGTGCCGGCCGAGCTGGGCCATGCGGGCGCGGTGGTGGACCGGGCGATCGCGCATATGACCGAGCAGCGGATCAGCGCGGTCGCGATCGGCGCGGCGCTGCTCGGGGGGGCGATTGGCGTGCTCGGGCGCACGATGGACGACGCGGCGATCGTTGGCGTGCTGCGCAATGCGGTCGCGAGCGTCGAAGCGGGCGACCTGCGCGTTGAGGAGGAACCCGCCCCGCGCCCGCGCGCATGACGGAACGCGACCCCGGACGCGTCCGCCCGCTGGTCCCCTCGTGCAGCGCGCTGCTCATCGTCGATGTGCAGAACGGCACCTTCAACGAAGCCGAGGCGGCGCGGCATCCGGAATTTTACGCCAGCGCCCGCGATATCGTGCTGCCCAATCTCGTGCGCGTCGTCGCGGCCTGTCGGCGGGCGGGGGTGGAAGTCGTCTACACGGTGATCGAGAACCTGACCCGCGATGGCCGCGATCGTGGGCTCGACTACAAGCTCTCCGGCCTCGGCTATCCGCCGGGCTCGTGGGAGGCGAAGGTGCTGGACACGGTGACGCCGGAGGAGGACGAGATCGTGCTACCGAAATCTTCCTCTTCGGCGTTCAACTCCACCGTGCTCGACTACGTGCTTCGCAATCTCGGCGTGACCGATCTGTTCATCGCCGGCTTCCTCACCGACCAGTGCATCGACCACACCGTGAAGGACGCTGCCGATTGCGGCTACTACGGGCACTGCCTGCACGATGCCTGCATGGCCGAGACCCGCGCCCGCCACGAAGCGGCGCTGTCCTGTTTCGCAGGGTACTGCAGGATGCTCACGTGCGAGGCATTCCTTGAGATGGCGCTGGGCGGGAAGAGCATCCCCTTGTGATTTGATACCGGCGCGTCTGCCCCCTCCCCCAACCTCTCTCGCAAGGGAAAGGAGCTTTAGCGTTCTACTCCCCCCTTGCGGGAGGGGCCGGGGAAGAGGTTGGTCCGAGCGGTAGCCGACCGTCCAGTCTCAATAAACCTCGGCATAGAGCACGCACAGCGCGGCCGGGTCCACCTCGCCGACATGCGCGATCTCGGCTCGCTTGTGGCGCAGGTATGCGTCGAGAAACACCGGCCCGAGCCACGCCGCGGCCGCTTCGCTCGCTTCCAATGCGTCGAGTGCCGCGCCGAGCGAGCGAGGCAGCGGCGGCGCGGCACTCCCGGGCGCGGGCAGATCGAGCCGGCGCCGCAGCCCGTCCTCGCCCGCGAACAGCAACGCGCCGAGTGCGAGGTACGGGCTCGCCGCGGCATCGCAGACGCGGAACTCGAAATTGAATTGCCGTGCCGCTGCCTCGGCGGAGTTTGCCGCGAACACCGGGCAGACGCGCAGCGCCGCGCCCCGGTCCTGCACCACCACGTTCATCTCCGTCGGCGCCCAGCGGTTTGGCGTGAGCCGCAGATACGAGACCGGGCAGGGCGCCGTGATCGCGCACAGCGCCGGCAGATGCGCGAGCACGCCGGCGCAGAACGCCCGCGCCGGCGGCGAAAGCCCGTAGGGTTCTCCCGGCGCGTGCGTCAGCGGCGCACCCGCCGCGTCGTGCAGGCTCATATGGACATGCACGCCGTTGCCGGCGCCGGCCGGGCCGGGCATGGGCGAGAAGATCGCCCGCGCCCCGAGCCGCCATGCCGTCGCGCGCGCCATCTCGCGGGCGATGACGGCGCGATCGGCGGCGGCCATCGCCGCAGCCGGCGCGACCGTGACCTCGAACTGCCGCTGGCCGTATTCGGGCAGGAATAAATCCGGCTCGCAGCCGGCCGCACGCAGGGCCGCGACTAAAGTTTCGGCGAACCTGCTCTGCTGCCGCAACGCCGAGAGAGCGTAGGCGGCACCCGGAAATTCGTTAGCCCCACTATACACGAACTCCTGCTCGAACGCAACGATCAGGTGCAGCCCGTGCGCCGCCAGCGCTGCCTCCCCGCGCCGCAGGAAAGCGCGCGGGCAGCACTCCCATGCGCTCTCATCGAGGTTGCGGATGTCGCCGAGGATAAAATGCTCCGGCGGCGTGCCGTCCTCGAAATCGACCCGCGCGGCGGCCGACGGGTCCGGCACGATCATCAAATCGCCGCCGGTGCCGAACGGCGTGTCGAAGATCGGGCCGAATGCCGACATCATCAGGTTGCTGTGCGTCCAGCCGATGCCGCGGTGCAGCCGGGAGGGCAGCGCCTGCGCGGGAAATGCCTTCCCACGCACATGGCCGGAGATGTCGCACGTACCGACGAGAATCAGTTCCTCACGCAGCATCGGCGTGCTCCCGATAAGTGTGCTCGGGGGGCGCGCGGACGTGGCAGGCGACGGTCCGCCCGTCCGCCAGCCGCACCAGCGTCGGGGTTTCGACACGGCAGCGCGCGACCGCCAGCGGGCAGCGCGGATGGAAGGCGCAGCCGGAGGGCGGATCGACCGGGCTCGGCACCTCGCCCTCCAGCACCGCAGCAAACGGCGGCCGTCGCGGGTCCGGAACCGGTGCCGCCGCGATGAGCGCCTCGGAATACGGGTGCATCGGGCGCGCGAACAGCGCGTCGCGATCCGCCAGCTCGACGATGCGGCCGAGATACATCACTGCGACCCGGTGCGCCACGTGCTCGACCACGCCGAGATCGTGCGAGATGAACACGTAAGCGAGCCCGAACTCCTCCTGCAAATCGAGCAACAGGTTCAGCACCTGCGCCTGCACCGAGACATCGAGCGCCGAGACCGGCTCGTCGGCCACGATCAGCGACGGCCGCACCGAGAGCGCCCGCGCAATACCAAGCCGCTGGCGCTGGCCGCCCGAGAACTCGAACGGGAAGCGCCCTGCCACGTCGCCGCGCAAGCCCACGCGAGCGAGCAGCGAGGCCGCGTGCTCGCCGCGTTCTTTGGCGGACAGCGCCTCGAAATTCTCGAGCGGCTCGGTGACGATCTGCGCTGCCGTCAGTCGGGGATTAAGCGACGCATAGGGGTCCTGGAATACCATCTGCGCGTGCCGCCGCGCCGGCCGCATCGCCTCGGCGCCGAGTGCCGTGACGTCGGTGCCGTCGATCATGATGCGGCCACCGCTCGGCTCCAGCAGCCGCAGCACCAGCCGCGCGACGGTCGATTTGCCGCAGCCGGACTCGCCCACCAGGCACAGCGTCTCGCCGCGCGCCACGCTGAACGAGACGCCATCGACGGCGCGCAGTTGCGCGGTGCGGCGATTGAGGAAACCGCGCCGCACCGGAAAGCGCTTCTGCAAATCGCGGATTTCGAGTGCCGGTGCTGTCACGCCGCGAGTTCCTCCGCTCGCCAGCAGGCCGCACGGTGGCCTGCGTCGAGCACGCGCATCGGCGGCGCCTCCTCTCGGCAGCGCGGCAGCGCGAAGGCGCAGCGCGGCGCGAAGCTGCAGCCGACGATCGGCTCGCGCAGGCTTGGCACCATGCCCGCGATCTCCGCAAGCCGTCGCCGCGTGCCTGTGGCGCGGCGCGGCACGGATTGCAGCAAGCCCCGCGTGTACGGGTGCGCCGGATGATCGAACAGCGTCAGCACGGCCGCCTCCTCCACCACGCGGCCGGCATACATCACCACCACCCGCTGACAGGTCTGCGCGACCACGCCGAGATCGTGCGTGATCAGCAAGATCGCCGCACCAACGCGCCCCTTCAGCTCCAGCATCAGCCGCAGGATCTGCGCCTGGATCGTCACGTCGAGGGCCGTGGTCGGCTCGTCGGCGATCAGCAGCGCGGGCGAGCAGGCCAGCGCCATCGCGATCATCGCCCGCTGCCGCATCCCCCCCGAGAACTGGTGCGGATAGTCATCGAGCCGCCGCGCCGGATCGGGGATGCGCACCAGCCGCAGCATCTCCTCGGCGCGCGCGCGTCCCGCCGCCCGGCTCGCACCGGTGTGGATGCGCACGACCTCGGCGATCTGCCGTCCGATCGTGTGGACCGGGTTGAGGCTGGTCATCGGCTCCTGAAACACCATCGCGATTCGGTTGCCGCGTATCTGGCGCATCCGTCGCTCCGAGATGCGCAGCAGGTCGGTGCCCTGGAAGCGCACCTGCCCGCCCACCACCCGCCCGGCACGGCGCGGCAGCAGGCGCATGATGGAAAGCGCGGTGACGCTCTTGCCGCAACCGGATTCGCCCACTATGCCGAGCGTCTCGCCGGCCGCGACCCTAAAGCTCACGCCATCGACGGCGCGCGTGACGCCGTCCTCGGCGAAGAAATACGTGCGCAGCTCATCGACCTCGAGCAGGGGCGGATCGGCCAAGCCTAGAGCCTCCGCGCCAGGCGCGGGTCGAGCAGGTCGCGCAAGCCGTCACCGAGCAGGTTCACCGCGAGCACGACCACGGCAAGCGCGATGCCGGGTGCGAATATCGTCCATGGCGCGATCCCGAGATAGAGGCGCGAGCTCGCGATCATGTTGCCCCAGCTCGGGATTTCCGGCGGGATGCCGGCGCCGAGGAAGCTCAGGCCGGCTTCGGTCAGAATTGCCGAGGCGCACACATACGTCGCCTGTACGATCACCGGCGCCACCGTGCTCGGCAGGATGTGGCGGCGCAGGATTTTCACGGTGCGCGCGCCGCCCGCCCGCGCCGCCTCGACATAGGGCTGCTCGCGCGTGCCCAGCACCACCGAGCGCACCAGCCGCACCATGCGCGGGATCTCCGGGATCACGATGGCGACGATCACGATCCCCACGCCGGCATGGGTGAGCGACACGAGCGCGATCGCCAGCAGGATCGAAGGGATCGACATCAGTCCGTCCATCAGGCGCATGATCGCGCCGTCCAGGCGGCGGTTGTAGCCGGCGAGCAGCCCGATCAACATGCCGCCCACGACGGCGCCGATCGCGACCGCGAACCCCACCAGCAGTGAGACCCGCGCGCCGAACACGGTGCGCGCGAACACGTCGCGACCGAGACTGTCGGTGCCGAACCAGAGGGCTGCCGACGGCGCTTGCAGCCGGCGCGACGGGTCCATCGACAACGGATCGCCCGCGAACAGCGGCGCCACGATCGCGAGCGTGACCAGCACGGCGAGGATCGTGCCGCCCGAGCAGATCGTCGGATGGCGGCGGAGGAAGCGGGGGAGCAAAGGCGAGGGGCGCCGCCCCTCGACCCCGCTGGGACCGACGGCCCCAGACCCCTTGACGAAGGGGGCAAGGCCCTTGGCGCGGCCGACCTCGCTCACGCCCTGATCCGCGGGTCAATCAGCGTGTACGTAAGATCCACCACAAGATTAATCAGCACATAGGCGCCCGAGAACACCACCATTACGCCCTGGATGATCGGATAGTCCCGGTTGGTGATCGCATCGACCGTCAGCCGCCCGACGCCGGGGATGTTGAACACCGTCTCGGTGATGACGACGCCGCTGATGAGCAGCGCCACGCCGATGCCGATCACGGTGACGATCGGCACGCCCGCGTTCTTCAGCGCGTGCCGCAGCAGCATGGCGCCCGCCGACGCGCCTTTCGCCGCCGCGGTGCGCATGTAGTCCTCGGCCAGCACCTCCAACATGCTGGCGCGCGTGATGCGCGCGATCAGCGCCACATACGCCATTCCCAGCGCCGCCGCCGGCAGGATCAGGTGGCTGAGCCACGGCCAGAGGCCACGCGCAAGCGGCTCGTAGCCTTGCACCGGCAGCCAGCGCAGATCCATCGCGAACCAGTAGATCAGGAAATAGCCGACCACGAACACGGGCACCGAGAAGCCCAGTGCTGCGAACCCCATGACGAAGCGGTCGATCACGCCGCCCGCGCGCCACGCCGCGAGCACGCCCGCGCTGACCGCGATGGCGACAGCGAAGACCAGCGTGATCGCGGTCAGCGAAAGGGTGGGCGGCAGCCGCTGCCCGATCAGCGTCATCACCGGCACGTCAGAGAAGATCGAGATGCCGAGATTGCCGTGCAGCAGCCGCCACGCCCAGTGCCCGAACTGCACGGCGAGCGGCTCGTCGAGGCCGAGCCGCTCGCGGATCGCGGCGATGTTCGCCGGGGTCGCATTGTCGCCCGCGATGATCGCCGCCGGATCGCCCGGGGCGACGTGCAGCAGCAAAAACACGAACAAGCCCACGATCGCCATGACCACGAGCGTGGAGAGGATGCGTCGCGCGATGTAGGCGCCCATCGGACCCGGTCAGGTCTTCTCGATGTTCCAGAACGGGATAATCTCGGGCACGCCGATCATCCCCTTGACATTGGTCCGCCGCGCCGAGGGACTGTCCCACGAGCCGAGATAGACCGTGGGCACCGTGTTCCAGGCGATCGTCTGCATCTGCCGTGCGATCGCCAGCCGCTCCTCGCGCGTCGGCGCCAGCGCCCATTTTTTGCGCAGCGCCTCGTAATCGGCATCGCTCGGCCAGCCGAACCAGCCCTTCTTGCCGCTCATCGCCAGCGTGCTGAGCGTGATCGGATTGCTGAACGAGTAGCTGCTGCCGTAGGTGAAGAACAGATCCCATCCGCCCTTGTCGTCCGGCGCCATGTTGGCGCGCCGCGTGACCACGCCGCCCCAGTCGCTCGCCGCGAGCTGCGCGTTGGCGCCGATCTTCTTGAGCTGCCCGGCCATGAGTTGGGCGGAATTGTTCATGAACGCGAAATTGGTCGCTTGCAGCACCACGATCGGCGCGTTGCCGTAGCCGGAGGAGGCGAACAACTGTTTCGCCTTGGCCAAATCCGGCACGTGCTTGAGCCAGCCGGTATCAGCATCGTTCGACATTGGCGTGTTGTAGCCGAAGATCGAGTCGACGGTCCGGTAGAACTTGGGATTGCCGAAGCTCGCCTTCATAAAGTCGATCTGGTTGGTCAGGTAGAGCAGCGCCTGCCGGGCGCGCACGTCGGAGAACGGCTTGTGTAGCCAGTTCGGCCGCGCCACGCCGCAATTGCCGGTCTTGTTTAGAATGTCGATCGCGATATTCGAGTCGGCCTGAAGCTGCGGCAGCAGGTCGATCGGCGGCAGCTCCATGAAGTCGATCTCGCCGGATTGCAGCGCCGCGAGCGCGGTCTGCTCGTCGGCGATGTTGTCCCAGATCACGCGGTCGAGCTTGACGACCTTGCCGCCGGCGAGCCCCGAGGCCGGCTCGCTGCGCGGCACATAAGCGGTGTTCTTGTCATAGACATAGCGCGCGCCGGGCTTGGTCTCCTTCTGGTTGAAGATGAACGGGCCGCTGCCGATATTGGCAGTCACCTGCTGGTCTGGCGGCGTCTCTGCGTCTTTTTCGCGCATCACGAAGCAGCTGCTCGTCACCTGCTTGGCGAGCAGATCGAGCGTCAGCCCGAACGGCTCCTTCAGGCGCAGCACGAAGGTCTTGTCGTCCTTGGGCGAGAGATCGGCGGTCTGCGCCATCAGCGCCTGCCCGCCGCCATCCTTTGCGCCCCAGCGGCGGATCGAGGCGACGCAGTCGCGCGACGTGACCGCGGTGCCCTCCTGCCATTTGAGCCCGTCGCGCAGCTCGAACGTGTAGGTCTTCTTGTCGTCCGACAGCCCCCACTTGCCGACCATCTGCGGCTGCGGGCGGAAATTGGCGTCGTTGGCGAACAGCATGTCGTAGATCATCGCGCCGTGGTACGCGGTGATATTCGCGGTGGTCCACACCGGATCGAACACGCGCAAATCGCCCTGCATCACCGCGCGCATCATCTTGGTGTCGGCCGGCGCGGCGGCGGCGCGCCGGATTGCCGGGACTGCGAGCGTCGCACCGGCGATCACGCCACCCTGTATCACGCTGCGTCGGGAAATGGTCACGCGGCTCCTCCCTGATCGGTTCGTCTTCTTGCTTGGCGTAAACGGAGCTTCGACGCCCAAGCGGACGGATGCTCTCGCGTGCCTTCCCGCAACTTTAGGCGTCGGCCGGGACCCATGTCCAGGCGACCGCCCGTATTGCGCCCGCATTGCGACCGAGTCGCAACTGACCCGGGGTTCACCCGCGCCCGGTTGCTTCGCTGCCGGGCCTGCGGCATGGAACCCCATGCCCGAACTCTATCTGCACAACAGCCTGACCCGGCGGCGCGAGCGCTTCGTGCCGATCGATCCCGCGCACGTGCGGATGTACGTGTGCGGGCCGACCGTCTACGATCTGATGCACGTCGGCAACGGCCGGCCCGTGGTGGTGTTCGACGTGCTCGCGCGGCTGCTGCGCCATCTCTATCCGCGGGTCACCTATGTTCGCAATGTCACCGACGTGGACGACAAGATCAACGCGCGTGCGGCCGAACGGGGCGAGCCGATCGGCGCGTTGACGGCGCGCACGCTCGCCGACTTCCACGCCGACATCGCCGCTCTCGGCACCTTGCCCCCGGATCAGGAGCCGCGCGCGACCGCGCATATCGCCGAGATGATCGCGATCATCGAGCGCCTGATCGCGTCGGGCCACGCCTATGTGGCGCAGGGCCACGTGCTGTTCTCGGTCCCCAGCTTTCCCGCCTATGGCCGCCTCTCCGGGCGCAGCCCGGACGAGATGCTGGCCGGTGCGCGGGTGGAGGTGGCGCCCTACAAGCGCGATCCGGGCGACTTCGTGCTGTGGAAGCCGTCCGACGCGGCGACCCCCGGCTGGGACAGTCCCTGGGGCCGCGGCCGTCCCGGCTGGCACATCGAATGCAGCGCCATGTCCTGGCGCTATCTCGGCGAGAGTTTTGACATTCACGGCGGCGGGTCCGACCTGTTGTTCCCGCACCACGAGAACGAACTCGCGCAGAGCCTGTGCGCCTTCCCCGGCAGCGCGTTCGCGCGGGTGTGGCTGCACAACGGGATGCTGACGATCGGCGGCGAGAAGATGTCGAAAAGCCTCGGCAACTTCCTCACGCTGCACGACGCGCTCGCGGCGTGGCCGGGCGAAGTGCTGCGGCTGGCGTTGCTGCGCGGCCACTACCGCGCGCCGCTCGAACTCGGCGAGGCGGCGTTCCGGGAGGCACGGCAGGAGCTCGACCGCTTCTATCGCGCGCTCGAGCGTCAGCCGGGCATTGCCGGCAGCGTGCCCGAGCCGGTGCTGGAGGCGCTGTGCGACGACCTCAACACGCCGCTCGCCGTGTCGCGCCTGCACGCGCTGGCCGATGCAGCGCTCGCGGGCGATGCCCAGGCAGCCGCGGGTCTGCGCGCCGGTGCGGCCCCGCTCGGTCTGCTTGGGCAGGAGCCGGCGGAGTGGTTCCGCGGCGGCGAGGACGCGGCCGCGATCGAGGCGGCGCTGGCGGAGCGCCAGGAGGCGCGCCGCGCGCGCGACTTCGCCCGTGCCGACGCGATCCGCAACGATCTTGCGGCGCGCGGCATCGTTATCGAGGACGGGCCGCACGGCAGCACCTGGCGGCGCGCGACATGAAGGAGACGCGAATGACCAAGCCCATGATCCTTGCCGCCCTGCTGCTCGGAACGGCGCCAGTCTTTGCGCTATCGGGCTTCGCGCAGACCTCGCCGACCATGCCGGGGATGCCGAAAGCCCCCGGTCCGTCGGCGGCATCGCCCGTCGATCAGGCGTTCATGGCCGCAATGGCCCGGATGAACGCGACGATGAACGTGCCGCTGACCGGCGACCCGGACGCCGATTTCGTCGCCATGATGATCCCGCACCATCAGGCCGCGATCGATATGGCGAAGGTCGAATTGCAATACGGCACGAACAAGCAACTGCGGCAGATGGCGGACCGCATCATCGCCTCGCAGACCAAGCAGATCGACGCGATGCGCCGGTGGCAGACGCGGCGTGGCCGGAAGCACGCGCAGTAGCCGCCGATGACCGGGCGCGGGCAGGCCGCGCACCTCATCGCGCGACACGATGCGCCGGTCGTCATTCTCGTGCGCCCGCAGCTCGCCGAGAACATCGGCGCAGTCGCGCGCGCGATGGGCAATGGCGGGCTGTTCGGCCTGCGGCTGGTCGACCCGCGCGACGGCTGGCCGCAGGAGCGCGCGTGGCGCACCGCGTCGGGCGCGGATGCGATCCTCGACGCGGCGAGCGTGCATGCCGACGTCGCCGAGGCGGTGGCCGATCTGCACCGCGTGTTCGCGACCTGTCCGCGCCCGCGCCACGTCATCACCCCCCTGCTGACCGCCCGTGGTGCCGCGGCCGAATTGCGCGCCGTCGCGGCGTGCGGCCTGCGCGCCGGCATCCTGTTCGGTCCCGAGCGAGCCGGGCTCGACAGCGACGACCTCGCGCGCGCCGACGCGCTGGTGCGCTATCCGCTCAACCCGGATTTCATGTCGCTCAATCTCGCGCAGGCGGTGATGGTGCTCGCCTATGAGTGGTGGACCGCCACCGAGACAACACCGCCGCGCCGTCTGATGACCAACGAGACGCAGATCGCGACCAAGGCGCTGCTGGAGAACTTCCTCGCCCACCTTATCGATGAGCTTGACGCCTGCGGCTTCCTGCGCAATGCGTCGAAGCGGCCGGGGATGGTGCGAAACATCCGCCACTTCTTCGAGCGTGGCGAGGTGACCGAGCAGGAATTGCGCACGCTGCATGGCATCGTCACCGAGCTTGCGATCGGCCGGCGGGTAAGGGGGCGGCTAGAGCGGGACATGGTCCGAGAGGCCGAGCCGGGTTGATCGGTCTCGCCCCGATCGCTACACCCAAACGGAGTTTGCGCGATGAGCAACACCACGCTCTATGACACCGACTTCTATGCCTGGGCGACCGAGCAGGCCGACCTGCTGCGCGCCGGTCGGCTCGCCGAGGCGGATATCGCGCACATTGCCGAGGAAATCGACAGTATGGGGCGAAGCGAGAAACGTGAGCTCGTCAATCGGCTGGCCGTGCTGCTCACGCATCTGCTGAAATGGCAGCACCAGCCGAGTTTCCAGGACACGAGCTGGCGCCTGACCATTCTCGAACAACGCGGCCGGCTGGTGGCGCACCTCGCCGACAATCCCAGCCTCAAGAGCCTGGTTAGGGAGGCGACCGCGACCGCCTACCGTTTTGCGCGGCTCGGTGCGCAAAAGGAAACCGGGCTGCCGGAGCGTGTGTTCCCCGTTGTCTGCCCCTGGACGATCGAACAGGTGATGTCGGACGATTTCTGGCCGGAGGAGGCTTGAGCCACTCCTTTGCGGCCCGGCTTGGTGGGCGTGAGGCTACCAGGTCAGTCCTGCGACGCGGTCCCGCGCAGCGCCGCGGTCTTCGCGATGCGGCGCTTCAGCGCCTGCGCCGCGGGCGGCAGGCGGCGCTTCGGGGTCGCGGCGAGGAAGGCGTCGATGCCGCCCCGGCGCTCCACCGTCCGGATCGCCCGCGCCGAGAGCCGCAGCCGGACCGGAAAGCCCAGCGCGTCGGATAGCAGCGACGCCTCCTGCAAATTGGGCAGGAAGCGGCGGCGGGTCTTGTTGTTGGCGTGACTGACGTTGTTGCCGGTCAGCACGCCCTTGCCCGTGAGCTGGCAGCGGCGGGACATCGCAGGAAACCTCGGATAGGGCGGCGAAGTGCGGCTTATGCGGGCGCGGGCGCTTCGCGTCAAGGCGGCCTATGGCGCCTGGTCGCGCAGCGTGCGTTGCAGGTCGCGCTCGATCGGGCCGGTATCGGCGTCAAAGGCCGCGTGCGCCACGTCGCGCCAGTCGGCGACATCGAGCACGCGGGTCGGGTTGTCGCGCAGCAACTCGCGCTTGAGGAACGGATAGCCGGCGAGCAGCAGCTGCCGCCAGAGATCGCTGGTGGGGTTGAGCGGAATGCGCCCCACCGCCGCGTCGCGGATCCGGCGCGCGTGCCGGCGCCGCGCTTCGTAGATCGGGTCGTCGCCCTCCTGCGGCTCGCGGCGCTCCGCACCGGGCGGTGGTTCGGCCTCGCGCACCAGTGGTTCGTACGGCCACAGCGCGCGTGCGCGGAGGCCGCCGCGCAGCAGCGCCTGGGTCAGCCCCACTTCATAGGTGCGGATCACCCAGTGCTTCGAGGGCACCGGCAGCACGCCCGTCCAGAATCGCCGCCACGCGTCGCTCTCCAGCGCTGCACGGCTGAAGGCGAGGAAGTAGGATTGCAGGTGATAGCGGGATTGCCAGCTCTCGGTGAGGCCCCAGAGATCGGCCTCGGTAAGATCGATCCGCTCGATCACGCCGCGCAGCGGACAGAGCGGGCCATAGAGGCTGTCGTTGACGGTCACGACCATCTCGGTATCGGCGCGCGGCAGGCCGAGCCGCTCCAGTGCCTCGCGCCAGGCGCCGAAATCGTAGCCGACGTTGCGCCGCACCAGCACGCCCGCGCAGAGGCGCTGCAACGCCGCCATCGATTCCGGCTGAAGACGGCCGGAGTTAGTCACGAAAACCACCGATAGCCCAGCCTCGGCGAGGGCACGGACGTAGTGCAGCACGTACTCGCGCACGACGCCTGCGCGGTCGAAATGGACGAACACCGCGACCTCGGGGCCGAGCGGGATTTCGCCTTCCGGCCAAGCGGAGACGAGCTGCCGCGGCGAGCGCAGCGGGCCGGCATAGGAGGCGAGGCGCGGGATCAGACCGTAGCGGGTGAGCCGCCACCCGTGCCGGGAGATGCTGCCGAGCCGTCGCGAGAGGCCGCCTCCACTCGATCCGTCAGCCATGCCTCAGGCGGCGCGTTTGCGCAGGTCGCGCGGGGGGTCGATGCCGGCGGCAGCACCTGCGGCGAGACCCTCGCGCAGGACGGCGGCCGCCTGCGCGCGGTCGCCGGCCGCCTCCAGCGCCGCGAAATGTCCCCGCAGCGCGGTCCAGAAGCGGGGGTCGGCGGCAGCGAGACCGACACGCGCGCGGGCGAAGCGGCGCGCCGCCCGCGCCGGGTCGCCCCCGCCTTGCAGGTCGAGCGTCGCGGAGGCGAGCAGCACTTCGCGGCGGGCGTCCGAACCGGGCGGCGTGTCGGCATCGATCCAGGGCAATTCGTCGAGCCGGAGCGAGGCAGCGAGTGCCTGCGCCCGCGCATAGCGGCCGCGGCCGACCAGGGTGATGAAGCGCTGCCGCTCGGCGATCTGCTCGGCGGGCAGCAGCTCGTCGGGGACCAGCGCCGGATTGCCGCCGCAGGCCGCCAGCGCCTCCGCGCGCAGCGCCGCCTCGCCCGCGCGGTCGCCGAGCCGCGTCGTGGCTTCGAAGCCGCCGCGCAGCGCCGCCCAGTAGAGGCCGCGCTCGGGCGGGATTGTCTCGGACGGCGTTGCGCGCAGGCTGTTGCGGACGGCGGCGAACATCCGAACCGCTCGCGCCGGATCGCCGCCCTTCTGCACTTCCAGAACTCCGAGCGCGAACAGCGCATCGCGTGCACTCGCGTCGCTTGACGGCTCGGGGGCGTCGGTGCGGAAACCCTCCGCCTCGGCGACGTCGCGGGCGAGGCGGTAGTGCTGGGCGTTGACCAGGCCGACCAGCGCCCGCTCGGCGATCGTGCGGCGCTGCGCCACGCCATCCGCGCCGGGCCCGTCGGGCAGGGCGCGCAGCCGTGCGGCGATCGCCTCGTCGCCGCCGGAGGCGGCGGCGCACAGCAGCGCCTCAGCGCGGGCGGTCCAGCCGATCTGCTCGGTCAGCCCGTCCTCCATCGCAAGTTCGCCGAGCGCGCGACGCAACGCGTCGGCGGCGTCGGCCGCAAGCGAGAAGCGGCGTTCGAGCGAGCCGCGCGTCACACCCGCCCCGATTTGCTGGATCGACCGCGCGTAGATCAGGCCGCCAAGATTGAGCGGCACCAGCCGCGCCATCTCTTCGAGGCCACACGTGGCGACCGTCGGCGGCAGCAAGTCGAGCCTATCGAGATCGACACCAAACCGGTCGCGGCAGGCGGGGAGCAGCATCTGCCAGGCACGCTCCGCGCCCGTGGCGTCGGCGTCGTTGCTGCATTCCTGCAACGCGCGGCCGGCGAAGCCCAGAAACACGTCGCTGCCGGGCGGTGTCGCTCCGGCCCGCGCCAGCAAGTGCTTGCGGTAGCTGGCGCGCAGAGTAGCAAGGTCGGCTTCGAGCATCAGCGACGCGTCGGACGCGAACGCCACCAGGGAATGGCTGTCGGTCTCCACCCGCACATCGACGAAGCCGGCATCGGTCAGCAGATGGCGCAGGCTGGCCGGATTCTGGAACACGAGATGCAATCCCGGCGAAAGCAGCGGCACCAGTGCGCCGGACGGCATCGAGGGTGCGAGGTGCTCGCCGTTGGGCGTGGTCAGCACCAGCACGCCGCCCGGCTTGAGCATCGCCCGCAACGTGCGAACGAAGGCACGCGGCGAGGGCACGTGCTCGATGACTTCCGAGCCGAGCACCACGTCCATGCTGCCGCGCGCCTCGTCGTCGTCGTGCAGGTAGCGCAGCTCGATCGGGAGCCGGAGCTGGTCGCGGCCGAGTGCCGAGAGGCCGGCGGGATCAATGCCGCGGCCGTCCCAGCCTTTGGTACGGATCGCGTAATCGAGGCCGAAACCGAAGCCGCAGCCGATTTCCATGTAGGCGCTTGCGGGCGCATTGCGGAGCTGCGCAAGCGGGCGCGTGATCAGCCAGATGCCGGCACCCTGCTGCACGTAGAACGGCACCCGGCCGCGCCCGAGCATCGATTCCTCGGCATAATCCGGCGGATTCTGATCGTCGTAGAAGGACGCCGTGCAGTCCGGGCAGCGGAGCACGTGAGTACGTCGCAGCGGATGGTCCGGGGTCAGGAAATCGACCGCCAGCACAAGCGATTTCTGCGCCGGCGAGCCGCAATTGGGGCACGTCATGGCGAGCCGACCCGGCGGCAGCGTCGCGGCCAGCTCGTCGCTGGCCCAGGTGACCTGCGGTGGGCGAACCTGGTCGGCAGGGGGCGGGGGCGCGTTCATGGCGGGCCATACATCCGCGAGCGGGCGCGTGATGGCAAGCCGGCGCCTGGACAGGCCGGAGTGGCCGTCTCACGATGCACCCCGCGAGGGGAGACGCCGGATGGCCGCCAACCGCAAACGGCTGCTGCTGCCCGAGACGCTGCACGAGGCCGGCTGGGCGATCGCTCGCGCGAGGGCGGAGATCGACCTCGTGTCCTATCCGGCCGAGATGCCGGATGCCGAGTTCCGCGCGCTGCTGGCGCCCGCGCACGGGGTGGCGCTCGGCGTGCGGCCGTTCGGGCAGGCCGATCTGGCCGAGACACCGGCGCTGGAAGTGGTGGGCCGGATCGGCGTCGGCTACGACGCCGTCGATGTGCCGGCGCTGACCCGCCGGCGCATCCCGCTGATGACGACCGGTACCGCGAACTCCGTTTCGGTCGCCGAGCAGGCTGTTTTCTTCATTCTCGCGCTGGCGAAGCGGTGGGCGACACTCGATGCGATGGTCAAGCAGGGCCGCTGGACCGAACGGTTCGCCCTGCTGCCGAACGAGATCGCCGGCAAAACTGCACTCGTGGTGGGGTTCGGCCGGATCGGCACGCGCGCGGCGGCACGGCTGCGCGGATTCGAGACGCGGGTGCTGGTGTTCGACCCTTACGTGAACGCCGCCGCGATCCGTGCCGCGGGATGCGAGCCGGCGGCCGATCTCGATGCCGCGCTGGCGCTGGCGGATTTCGTCACCATCCACTGCCCGCGCAATGCGGAGACTATGGGGATGTTCGATGCGGCCCGGCTCGGGCGGATGAAGCGGGGCGCGGTGCTGGTGAACACCGCGCGCGGCGGCATCGTGGACGAGGCAGCGCTGCACGCCGCGCTGGAGTCGGGGCATTTGGCAGGCGCCGGCCTCGACGTGTTCACCGAAGAGCCGACGCCGCTGGAAAATAAGCTGCTGGCGCTGCCGAACGTGATCGCCGCGCCGCACGTCGCGGGCCTCACGCACGAGGCGGCGGCGGCGATGGCGCGCAGCACGGTCGAGAACCTGCTCTCGGTGCTCGACGGCGCGCCGCGGCGCGAAAACGCGGTCAATCCCGAGGTGTGGGGCTGAAGCGATGGGCGAACTGCCACGTCTGAAGCATTTCGGCTGGGGCCGCGAGGGCGAGGCGATCACGCCGGCCGAGGAAGCCGCCCTGCTCGCGCGCTACGCGGCGCGGTTCGGGGTGTCGGAGTTCGCCGAGGTGACGCCGCCGCCGCTGGACGCGATCCAGCTCGCCGCCCCGCGTCTGTCGCCGCCCGCGAGCCTCGCCGGATGCTGCTCGACCGGCACCTACGATCGCGCGGCGCACACATTCGGCAAGAGCTATGCCGACACGCTGCGGGGGCTGCTCGGCGACTATGCCGACGCGCCCGACGTGGTTGCGTATCCGGGCGACGAGGCGGCGCTGATCGCGGTGCTGGACTGGGCGACCGGCGCCGGCGCGCAGGTGATCCCGTTCGGCGCCGGCAGCAGCGTGGTGGGTGGCGTGACGCCGCCGCCGGCTGCGCGCGGCACGGTCACGATCGACCTGCGGCATCTGGATCGCGTGGTGGAGGTAGATGCCGCCTCGCGTGCGGCGCGGATCGAGGGCGGCGTGTTCGGCCCCGCGCTGGAGGCGCAATTGCGCCCGCACGGGCTGACCTTGCGGCATTTCCCCCAGAGCTACGAATTCTCGACCCTGGGCGGCTGGATCGCGACCCGCTCGGGCGGGCATTTCGCCAGCCTGTTCACGCATATCGACGAACTCGTGGAAAACCTGCGGGTGGTGACGCCGGCGGGCGTGGTGCAGACGCGCCGGCTGCCCGCGTCGGGCGCGGGGCCAAGCCCGGACCGGCTGTTCCTGGGGTCCGAGGGCGTGCTCGGGATCATCACCGAGGCCTGGATGCGGGTGCAGGCGCGCCCGCGCTTCCGGGCCGGGGGTGCGGTGCGGTTCCCCGATCTGGCGAATGCCATGCGCGCCCTGCGGGTGATCTCGCAATCGGGGCTGTGGCCGGCGAATTGCCGCGTGCTCGATCCCGAGGAGGCGCGCAACACCGGCGCGGGGGACGGCAGCTTCGCGGTGATGGTGCTGGGCTTCGAAGGGGCGGATCATCCGCTCGACGCTGCGATGGCGCGGGCGCTGGAATGCTGCGCCGATCATGGCGGGGCGGCCGAATCGGCGGCGGCCGATGCGCATCGCGAGGGGGCGGCGGAGGCGTGGCGCACCGCGTTCATCCGGATGCCGTATGCGCGCGAGCGGACCATCGGGCGCGCGATCATCAACGACACGTTCGAGACCGCGATCACCTGGGATCGGTTCGAGGCGTTTCACGCCAAGATGAAGGGCGCGACCGAGGCGGCGATCCGCGACGCGACCGGCCGGCCGGGGCAGGTGACCTGCCGGATCACGCATGTCTATCCCGACGGGCCGGCGCCCTATTTCACCTTCCATGCGCTCGGGCGGCACGGGGCGCTGATAGAGCAGTGGGGCGCCATCAAGCGCGCCGCGAGCGAGGCGCTGATCGCAGAGGGGGGCACGATCACGCACCATCACGCGGTGGGGCGTGAGCACCGGCCCTGGTACGATCGGGAACGTCCGGAACTGTTCGCGGACGCGCTGCGGGCGGCCAAGCGGACGCTCGACCCGGAGGGGTTGCTCAATCCGGGGGTGCTGATCGACCCCTGAGCGTGTTTCCCCCGTTACCGGCCGGTGCTAAAGGCGTCAAAGACAACCCGCAGGGTAAAACTTTCCATGGGGCTCGTCGAACGCCTCTCCGCGCTGGTGCGGCCGCCTCCGGCCGCCCAACCCGTGGTCGCCTCCGCACCCCGCTTCTCCGATCTCAGCGAGATGCCGGAGGAGCAAACCTTGCCGCCGCTCGACCGCGCGAGAGCGGACCGGGCGGCGCTGACGCCCGAACAGCAATCCTGGCGCCGCGACGGCGTCGTGACCTTGCCGCACTTCATCCCCGACGCGGTGCTCGACCCTTACATCGAACGCCGCTCCGCGCTCAATCAGCCCGGAGGCTGGGCCACGCCCACGCCGTACCTTCAGGTGCCCGAGCTGCGCAGGCTCGCATTGTACCCGCCGCTGATGCACATGCTGCGCGATCTCGTCGGCGAGGAGATGCTGCTGCACCTGAACCTCACCGGTTGGATCAGCACCGAGCGGAACTGGCACCAGGACGATTACCTGAACCCCCCGTTCGTCAACGGCTGGTACGCCGCGGTGTGGATCGCGCTCGATGCGATCGACCCGCGCAGCGGGCCGTTCGAGTATGTGCCCGGCTCGCACCATTGGGGCTTGCTGCGGGGCGAGAAGGTGCGCCGTTTCCTGACCGAAGAAGAGCTTACGCGCCGCGACGGCCCGCTCGGTCTGAACCACTGGGAGAAATATTCGGAGCGTTTTGTGGTGCCCGCGATCGAGCGCGAGATCGAGGCGCGCGGTATCGCGCCGGTGCAGTTCCTTGGCGGCAAAGGCGATGTGCTGATCTGGCATGGTCGCCTGATCCACCGTGGCACCGCGCCGGCGGAGCCTGGGCTGGTGCGAAAGTCGCTGATCGCCCACTATTCGGGCCTGTCGCACCGCCCGGACATGCTCGAGCGCGCACGTGACGAGAACGGGATGTGCTACGCGGTGTTCGACCTCCCGCTCACCTGAACGGGAGGTTATAAAAGGCCGTTTCGGAACGATGAACGCGATCGCGCCGCATGATCGGGCACGGGCCGCGCGTCTGGTGGAGGCCGGGACGGCGCGGTACTTTGCCGAGCGGCGGGCCGGGGTGGGTCGCTTCGTCGATCGGCATTTCGCCTGGCGCGGTGCGCTGCGGCTGCACCAGGCGGCGCTGGGCTGGGACGTACTGCGCGCACCCGCGAACATCGCGCTCGGGCTGCCGAATTTCGCGCTGCACGTGGCGTCGCTGGCGGCCGGCCGGCTGGGGGCTGGTCGCGCTGCGCGGGCACTCGACCGACGGCTGCTGCTGCGCACGGCGGTCGCGCGCGAGGTGGAGTGGCTGATCTGGACCGAACTGCTCGAACTGCCGTTCGCGCAGGATGGACGGCACAGCGAGCGCGACGCGCTGGCCGAGGCGATCCTGGCCGAAGCGGCGGCGGAGCCGGATGTGGCCGAGGCGCTGGCGGCGATTGGCCGGCACGGCGGCGATGCGGCGTTCCGGGCACGGCTCGCGGCCGCGATCGAGACCTATGCCGGATCGCGCGCGGCGGCCGCCGAGATCACGACGGCGCTGGTGACGATGGGTGCCGGGGCGCTGGCGCTGAAGCAGCTTACGCCGGGTGTCGCGACCTTGGGGCCAGGCCTGGCGGCGGTGATGGCGCAACAGGCGGCGATCGCGTCCTTCCCGCTTGGCGCCGGGCTGGGCGGGGTGTGGTACTCGCTGTTTCCGGCGGCGCCGTCGGCGGCGCTGGTGACAGGTCTGACGGTCGGGCTGATGGGGGCGGCGGCGTTCTTCACCGCGTTCACCGGCGTGGTCACCGACCCGTTGCAGCGGCGCGTGGGGTTGCACCGGCGGCGGCTGTTGCTGATGATCGCGGCGCTGGAACGCCAGATGCAGGATCCAGCGGCGCCGGCCTACGCGCTGCGCGATCATTACGTGGCGCGGGTCGTCGATCTGCTGGATCTGCTCGGATCGGCATGGCGGCTCGCGCATCTCGGCTAAGGGCGGCCGCGGGCGCGCTGGCGGCGCTGGCGCTTGCCGGCTGCGGGTCGGCGGCGCTGGACCAGCGCCGGGCGGCGCTCTCGGCATTGATCGGGCGGCCGGAGACCGAGGCGGTGCGGGCACTCGGGGTGCCGGAGACGAGCTACGCTCTCGGCGATGCGCGGGTGCTGGTGTGGCGGCAGACCGAGGCCTGGCGGGTGCCGGGCGCGCCGGGGATTCCGGGCTGGGCGAGCTTCCGCTGCACAACGAGCGTGGTGGTGCGGCGCGGCCTCGTCTCCAGCTTCGACCTGCGCGGGAACGGCTGCGCGGGGTGAGAAAGCAGAAGGGCCCCGGCTTGCGCCGGAGCCCTCCACATTGCGTGACGACCGAGCGGTCGCCATCGACCGGGTTCAGCCGATCCGGGTCACTCCCGAGGCGGGGGTCCAGGTCGCAGCGGTCCTCGGCATCAGACAATGAGACACTGGATCACCTCCTTTCAGTTTGGTTGCGGATAGCCGCCAAGGTGGCGCGGCCGGCCGCCGGATGCAAGTTTTTTGCCCGAGTTGCCAAGGCGGCTTCATTCTGGTGGGCATAGGCGCATGAGCGAGATCGCGAGCCGCCGCTTGGCGGCGGGTCGGCGCCGGGGCTGGCGAACCGGACGGCCGAAGAACAGGGCCGGATCAGGCTCGCCGCGCCTGAGAACAGGGGTTTATCTCGCCGCAGCGGGTGTGGTGGCTCTGGGTCTTGCCGCAGGCTCGCCAGTGAGCTGCGCGGCGCGGCGGTTCAGCGCCGCCACGATCAGCCCGATCGCCTCGGTGTGCCAGCGCTTGACCGCCTTGTGGTCGGCGCCGAGCACCGCGCCGAGGCGGCGCCAACTGAACAGGTGCCGCTCGGTCATCGGACTGACCAGCGCGCGGGCGCCGACAATGCGGCGCAGCACGTAGCGTTCGCGCGGGATCAGGGTGATCCACGCCAGCGCCTCGTCCATGCGATCGATCTTGGTCGCGTCGGGGACCGCCGGGCGGGCCCGCTCCGGCGTCCAGCCATAGGCATCCAGTGCGGTGCGCACGATCTCGATGCGGCTCTGGCGGAGCTGCGTCGAGGGGCCGGTGTGGGGCAGCGCGAGCAGGGTCATTCCGGCCTCCTCCAGCCGGTAGATCACCAGGTCGGCGTCGTAGGCCGGCAGCCTGACCGCGGCGGTGGGCGCCGGGGCGTGGGACGCGCTCATGCGAACACCGGATACGGATAGGGACTGCCGGCGAGCGAGGTGTGCTCGGTGAGCACGGCCCAGGCGATCGGGTGGCCGGGCGGCAGCGGCGGCCGGTCGGTCACCGGCGGCGCAGGTGGCCGTGCCTCCGGCACGACGGGGGCGGCGGCCGGTGGTCCGACGGCGCCGCGCAGCAGCAACAGGCCGCGCGTGACTACGCTGTTCCGGCCGACCGCGAGGAGATGGGCGATCGCGTCCCAGGTGGCGCCGGCATCGCGCAGGCGCAGGATTTCCCTGTCGGCCTGTTCCGTCCAGAAAATGCGTTGCGGCATTGGACCCTCGTCTCAGTGACGAGGTCATGTTAGTATAAGTAACGCATAGGTCAAGCAGTACTAACTGGCCGTTAAAGATTCTGTCGCGAGGAGCGCAGCGGCGAAGCGATCCAGGCCGACCACTCCGTGCTGCACGCCCCCGGTCGCGACGCCGCCAGGCGGCGGCCCGCGCAATCACAAGTGCCGTCAGAACATTGACTGCTCGATATCATCATGGTCCGTGATGCGGGCCACGTGCCAGACCTGCCGCCGTTCCGCATCGAACGCGGCCTGGGCGCGCGAGATGCCCAAATCCTGAAGCATCCGGTCATCGAGCTGGCTGAGGTCACGCCGCCTCGCCCAGGCCTGCATGGCCTGACCGAACCCCTGCCGGAAGCGGGAGAACGGGGCGGTGATCTGCTGAGCGGTCATCGGAGCCTCCTGCGTGCTGGGTTGCTGGAGGAAAAATGGTTCGTGACCTTGAATTAAGGAAACGAATTGCGCTTATCATGGGAATCAGCAATGGTGATGACCGTGCAAAACCCAGCCGCCATCGATCCCGACCTGCTGCGCGCTTTCGCGTTCATCGCCGAGGAGGGCAGTTTCACCCGCGCCGCCGAGCGGGTGGGGCGCACGCAATCCGCGGTGTCGATGCAGGTGCAGCGGCTGGAGGCAGTCCTTGGCCAGCGCGTGCTGCAACGCAGCAAGGGCGGGGCCGTGCAGTTGACGCCACACGGCCAATTCCTCCTGGAGCGCTCGCGCGACCTGCTGGCGCTGAACGACGAGATCTGGAGCGCCTTTCACGCGCCCAACGTGCGCGGCACGGTGCGGCTTGGCACGCCGGATGACTACGCGCTCGCCTATCTGCCGGGGGCCTTGAAGCGCTTCGCCGACAGCCATCCGGCGGTCGAGGTTGATGTGCTGTGCATGCCTAGCACTGATCTTTTCACGCGGCTGCGCGCCGGCGAGCTCGACCTGATTCTGTGCAGCGCGGGACCGGAATCGGCGCACTGGCCGGAGGCCTTGGAATTGTGGCGCGGACCGCTGCAGTGGATCAGCGCCGAGCGCAACTCGCCGCACCGCCGCGATCCGCTGCCGCTGGCGCTGGCGGCGGGCGACTGCTGCTGGCGTCAGGCCGCGTTGCGGGCGCTGGACAAAAGCGGCCGGCGCTATCGCGTCGCCTACACCTCGGCGACGCTCGCCGGCACGCACGCGCCGGTGCTGGCAGGGTTGGCGGTCACGGTTTCACCCATCGCTTGGCTGCCGGACGGACTGCGCGTGCTGCCGCCGGGCGAGGCGCTACCGGATCTGCCTGACTGCGCCATCCTGCTGCTGAAGGCCCGCGAGCCGCGCGAGCGGGTGGTCGAGGTGCTGGCCGACCACATCGCCGCGACTTTCGGCATCGAGCGGCCGGTGAACGGCAGCAAGATTGCCGCATAACGACGCATGGCCGAGGACGGTTAGCGCACCACGGCTCGGAACACTGCCAGTGCCTCCGCGACCTGTGCCGCCGACACGTCGAGATGCGTGCAGGCGCGAGCGCGGAACTCGCCGCTCACCGAGACCATCACGCCCTCGGCGCGCAGACGCTCGGCGATCGCCCCGGCGGCCAGGCCGGTGCCGGCGGTTTCGAAGAACACCAGATTGGTCTCCGGCGTCTCGACCGTGATGCCTGGGATCTGGGCGAGGCCGCGGGCCAGTGCCTTGGCGTTGGCGTGGTCCTCGGCAAGCCGCTGCACGTTGTGGTCCAGCGCATAGAGACACGCCGCCGCACAGATGCCGCCCTGGCGCATCGAGCCGCCGAGCCGCTGCTTCCAGCGCCACGCTGCGTCGATGAAGTCGGCGGGCCCGGCCAGCACCGCGCCGAGCGGCGCGCCGAGGCCCTTGGTGAAGTCGAGCCACACACTGTCATAGCCGCGCGCGATCTCGTCAGCCGGGACCCCGAGTGCGACCGCCGCGTTCATCAGCCGCGCGCCGTCCATGTGGGTCGCCATGCCGTGCGCGTGCGCGACCTCGGCGACCGCATCGAGGGCGGCGACCGGCCAGCAGGCGCCACCGCCGAGATTGGCGGTCTGCTCGACCGCGACCAGACGC
The DNA here is from genome assembly GCA_963754235.1 of uncultured Alphaproteobacteria bacterium. Classification (GTDB taxonomy): domain Bacteria; phylum Pseudomonadota; class Alphaproteobacteria; order Acetobacterales; family Acetobacteraceae; genus DATAYA01. The sequence goes on from CAVWFK010000018.1 coordinate 279,926, forward strand.
TGGGGGGGCGCGTAGCGGGTGCGCGGACGGATTGCCGCCGCGAGCGTCTCGACGCTGAACTGCCCGCGCGCGCCCGGCAGGCCGCGCACCATCAGACCCGAGATGGCGCCCGGCGCGCCGCCTTCGCTGGTCAGGATGTGCGCGGTCTCGTGCGCCAGCACCTCCTCGCCGGGGCGGCCGTGGGTCGCGAGCGCCACCTGGTTGCACATCGTCCCCGACGGCAGGAAAACCGCCGCCTGCTTGCCGAGCAGGGTCGCCATGCGGTCGCAGAGCGCCCAGACGGTCGGGTCGTCACCGTGCTGCTCGTCGCCGAGCGGCGCCTCCATCATCGCCTCCTTCATCGCGCGAGAGGGGCGGGTCTGAGTGTCGGAATAGAGGTTGACGCGGACCGGGGCGGCGGTGTCGTGGCGGGCGGGCGTGAGCATGGCGGCGCGGCTCTCCTCGGGGCGAAAGGGCTGGGGGCGGCAGCGGGCGGGTAAGCAGGGGCGGGTAAGCAGCCGGCAGGTAAGCAGCCGTCGCCCTTCGCGCCAGAGCAGCCCGGCGGCTCAGTGCGTGGGCGATGCCGGCGATGGCCCGGGCGCGCTCAGGCCGAGCGCGCCATAGACACGGGCGCTCGGCGGCCAGCCGGCCATCACGGCGCCGCGCCAGGCGACCGCGGCCCATATAAGCCCCACCAGCACCACGATGGTCAGCGCCCAGCCGATCCAGACCGCGGTCGCGGCGCCGCCGCGCCCGGGTGGGGGCGCGACCGGGTGCGCGACCGGGCGCGCGACAGGGGCAACGTGGCGGCCGGGCGGCTCGGAGGTCACGCGCAGCGAGCCGTGCGCCGGCACCACGGGCGCCGGTACCACGGGCGCCGGAATCCGGTCAGGCTCGACTGTGGCCGGCTTTTCGGCTGGTGTCGGCTCGAGCAGAGCCCGGGCGCGGAGCATCGGCGCCGCAGCCTCCACCGTCGCCCTTGGCAGCGGCGCCCACTCGGCGTTGCAGCGGGCGCAGCGGACCCGCTTGCCGGGCGCGATCAGGGCGTCGGGCACGGTGTAGGCGGCCTGGCACTTGGGGCAGACGATGCGCATGGCGCGATCCTCGGCGTGGTACGGCACCGACACAATATGCCCTTCCCGCGACATCCTCTTCCATGCAAACCGGGGGAAGTGGCAAGAGTGAAACCGGCTGGCGGGAAGCCTGCATGGTGCGTCTGGACGATGTTGCGCTGCATTACGGCGGGCCGGATGGCGGCTCGGCGGTGCTGCACGGGCTGAGCTTTGCGATTCCCGACGGCGGCTTCCGCTGGCTGATCGGACCCTCCGGCGCCGGCAAGACCAGCCTGCTGCGGCTGCTCTACCTCGCGGTGCGGCCGACGCGCGGGCGTCTAGAAGTGCTAGGTGTGCGGGTCGATCGCGCCGAGCGGCGCGCGCTGCCGCGGCTGCGGCGGCGAATCGGGGTGGTGTTTCAGGATTTTCGCCTGCTGCCGCACCTCTCGGCGTACGAGAACGTCGCGCTGCCGCTGCGCATCGCCGGACGGCCGGAGGGCCCGATCCGCGCCGACGTCGCCGAGATGCTGGGCTGGGTCGGGCTGGCCCGTCGCCAGCACGCGCGCCCGGCCGAGCTCTCGGGCGGCGAGCAGCAGCGAGTCGCGATCGCGCGTGCGGTGATCACCCGCCCCAGCCTGTTGCTGGCCGATGAGCCGACCGGTAATCTCGACGAGACCCAGGCCGAGCGGCTGATGCAATTGCTCAAGGAAATGAACCGGCTGGGCACCACCGTCGTCGTCGCGACCCATAACGACGGACTGGTCGCCCGCCACCCGGCGCGCGCCCTGCTGCTGGAGCACGGCCGGCTGATGGGCGAGGCGGGGGCGGCCCCGCCGCGCCACCCCGCCGGCGCGCCGCGGGAGAGGCAAGATGGCGCGCTCGCGTAGAGCATCGCGGCGGCGGCCGGCGCGCCTCGATGACCTCGGCCTGCGGCGCGCCCTCTCGGATCGGCTGCTGCCGCTGCTGGTCGGCGCGATGGCGTTCCTCGCCGTGCTCGCACTGGCCGGCGCGATCGGCGCCTCCTCGCTGGCGGCACGATGGCAGCAGGGCGCGACCTCGGAGCTGACGGTGCAGCTGCCGCACCCGGACGGGGCGGCAGCCGGCACCACCGGCAGGCGGCTCGACCGGGTGCTTTCCATCCTCCACGCGGCCCCGGGCGTCGCCGCGGCACGGGCGCTCAACGGGACGGAGCTTGACGCGCTGCTGCGGCCGTGGCTGGGCAGCGGCGCGGGGCGGCTCGCGCTGCCGCTGCCGGCGGTGGTGCAGGTTCGGCTCGCCGATCCGCCGCCCGACATGGACGCGCTGGCGGCGCGTCTTGCGGCCGCCGCGCCGGGCACGCTGATCGAACAGCAGGGCGTGTGGATCGAACGGCTCACGGCCCTCGCGCGCAGCTTGCAGGCGGCCGCGACGCTGGCGCTGCTGGTGGTAGCGCTGGTCGCGGCGGCGGTGGTCGCGGTCGCGACCCGGGCGGGGCTCGCGGCGCGGCGCGAGGCGATCGAGATCGTGCATGGCCTCGGCGCGACCGACGGCTACATCGCGCGCCGCTTCGCCCGCCGCACCACCCTGCTGGCCGCCGCCGGGGGGGCCGTGGGCGCGCTCGCCGCAGTGCCGCTGTTGCTGGTGCTCGGGGGGCTGACCGCGCCCTTCGCCGCCGGGCAGGAGAACGCGGCGTTGGACGCGGGGGGCGTGCTCGCGGCAGTGCCGGCCACGCTCTGGCTCGCGGTGCCGTCGCTGCCGGTGGCTGCGGCGCTGATCGGCTGGGTCACCGCGCAGGCCACGGTGCGGCGCTGGCTGCGGCGGCTGCCGTGACCGGGGCGGCGATTCCCGCGCCGCGGCTCGCGTTGCGTCGGCTCGTGCTGCGCACCGCGCTGCTGGGCGGGATCGTGGTCGCGGGCTTCGGCGCCGGCTTCGCGTGGTTCGTGCACGCATCCCTTCGCCCCGGTGCGGCGCCGCCGCACGCCGACGGGATCGTGGCGCTCACCGGCGGCGCGGATCGGGTCGAGACCGCGCTGCATCTTCTGCTCGCGGGGCAGGCGCGACGGCTGCTGATCTCGGGCGTGGCCCCCGCCGCCGGACTCGCCGACCTCGCACGCCGTGCCCGGCTCGATCCCGCGCGCGTCGCCGGGCAGGTGACGCTCGGGCACCAGGCGACCTCGACGGTGGGGAATGCGACCGAGACCGCCGCCTGGGTGCAGGCGCACCGTATCCGCACGCTGATCGTGGTCACCGCCGGCTATCACATGCAGCGGGCGCTGCTGGAGCTCGGCCGTGCGCTGCCGGGAACCCGGCTCTACCCGGACCCGGTGCTGCCGCCGGCGCTGCGCGGGCGGCTGGACGTCGCGATGCTGCGGCTGCTGGCGGAGGAATATGCAAAATACCTAGGGGCGCTGGCCGGGCTGCCGCGGCTGCCGCACGCCGCCGTATGATACCACCAGTCCTTCGCCCACGCTGCCAGCGGCGACGCTCAACTTCTTCTCCGTCCCCCGGGGCTAGGGGATTCACAGATCCTCCCGAAAGCCCCAATACCGGTGATCGGCGAGACTCAACTCCCTCTCCGCCCTTGGGGGCGGAGAGGGTCGGGGTGAGGTGGGGGCCAGCGGCGATGGCCTTACGGGCGCGACCCATTCCCGCACGCACGCTGCGGCGTGACAGCACTGATGTCTCGAAGCGCACGGGTCTCGCAGAAGGTCCGCACCATGGGGGAGTTTTCCCCACCTCTCCCCAGCCCTCTCCGCCCCCAGGGGCGGAGAGAGAGCGGCCGGCAGCGTGGAAACCCGTCTCGCGACGACGAGACGCACTGCTTGAGAATGTGTGAACCGCGTAGGCCCCCGGCGGCGGAGAGGGCCGGGGAGAGGTGGGGGAAACTCCCCTGCAGCACGAACCCTCTGCAACAGCCCGTCCAGATTCTCGCTCAAGTCGCAGCAGGGGTGCGAGGATGGGCCGCGGCCGGAGGGCCATCGCGGCTGGCCCCCACCTCACCCAACCCTCTCCGCCCCCAGGGGCGGAGAGGGCTTGAGCCGCTCACCGACACGGGGGAGGGGCCGAGAGGTCGTTCTATTGGAACGTGCGCATGAGCAGACCGGCGCGGGTGGCCGACGGGCCGGGCGTGCTGCTGCGCTCGGCGTTGTTCAATGCCTACTTCTTCGCGCTCACCTTCGTCCTCTGCTTGGCCGGGGTGCCGCTGCGCTGGATGGCGCCGTGGCGGACGGTGGCGCTGGCCCGGCTGTGGGCACGGTTGGCGCTCGCGGGGCTGCGCTGGCTTTGCGGCATCCGCCTGGTGGTGCTGGGGCGGGAGCACCTGCCGCCGCGCGGTCCGATGCTGATCGCGGCCGAGCACCAGTCGGCGTTCGACACCATCGTGTGGCACGTCGTGGTGCCGGCCCCCGCCTATGTGGTCAAGCGCGAGCTGATGCGGCTGCCGCTGTTCGGCCCGCTGCTGCGCCACGGCGGGCAGATCGGCCTCGACCGCGCGGCCGGTGCCGCGGCGCTGCGCGGCCTGCTGCGCGACACCGAGCGCGCCGTCGCCGAGGGCCGCTCGGTCGTGATCTTCCCGCAGGGCACCCGCACGGCCCCCGGCGAGCGGGTGCCGTTGCACCCCGGCATCGCAGCGCAGGCCGCGCGCACCCATCTGCCCGTGATCCCGGTCGCGACCGATTCCGGCCGCTACTGGGGGCGCCGCGCATTCCGCAAGCGTCCGGGCACGATCCGTATTATCGTCGGAGCACCGATCCCGCCTGGGCTCGCGCGCGCAGATTTGCTGGCGCGGATCGAGGCGGTGTGGCAGGCGGCGGCGAGGCAAGGCTGTGGATAAGTCTGTGGATCGGCTGCTCCGGCTTTCGCCGCCCGGCGCAAACAGGCCGCCCAAATGTCTCATCGCGCACGATTTTGCGAGCACCCGGCGGCATCCCGGCATCACGGAGCCACGTTAGCAACCGCTCCCGCGCCGACGCAGTCATTTGATAAGGTTTAGAAATTTTCGTGTGCTTCGCGACCTCCAAGCAATCCGTTGCGAAATTGCTGTTGCAACCTTGCCGAAAGTTCACGCGACCGCGATGGTTGTGGATGAACCGCGCGCGTGACTCCGCAGACCATTGATCGTCAAAATAGGCGAAACCATGAGGTTGAATCGCCTTGAATCTGCGTCGCGCACGCGATGAGGACGCGGCCGCGATCGGCGCCGCGCATGTGCAGGCGTGGTGGGAGACGTATCCGGGCATCGTGCCGGCTGCCCGGCTCGCGGCCCTCGATCCGGCCGAGCGGGCGCTGGTTTGGCGCGGATCGATCGCCGCCGGGCAGCACGTCGTGCTGGCCGAGGACGAGGCGGGCGTTGCCGGCTTCGCGTTGACGGCAGAGCAGCGCGAGCCGGACCTGCTTCCCGACCATGCCGGCGAGGTATGGGCGATCTACCTGCTCCGCCGCGCGCAGCGGCGCGGCATCGGGCGCGCACTGATGGCGGACGCGGCACGCCACCTCGTAGCCAAGGGTGTCGATACGATGGCGCTCTGGGTGATGGCCGGCAACGCGGACGCGGTTGCCTTCTATGTGGCACTCGGCGGGCGGGCATTGCTGCGCCGCTCGGTGCAGCGGCCGACCTGGGTGCTCGACGAGATCGCCTTCGGCTGGGACCGGCTCGATGCGCTGGTCTAGCGGTCGGTTCCTTCCGGCGGTCATTCCGGGAACGCCCGCTCCAATTCTTGCAGCACCTTCTCTTCCGCAGGCGACACTTTGCCGCCGATGTCGAGGAACCCTCCCGCTGCCTCGGCGACAGCCCGCGCACGCGACAGCACCCCACGCTTGAGCGCCTGCCTGGCCGCATCGTCCTGCGTGGCCGAAAGCGCATGGATGTAGTCCTTCCAGGCGGCAAGCAGCGCGGGGGAGGGCGGCTCCGCAAGCCAGCGTTCGAACAGTTCGTGGCTGACATCCTGCTTCGCCAATCCCATCTCTGCCGCTCGGGAGAAGGCGCTTGCTCGCTCCTTGTCATCGATACTGCCGTCCGCCCAGGCCACCGCCACCAGGGGTATGACGGAAAGGGCGGCCAGGGTCTCGCTATCGATGTTCAGGGCCGCAAGCTTCTCCATGGCGGCGTCATCGGTGATGCCGGAAGCCGCCGACAACGCCTCCTTCTTGTGTCGCGCTTCGTCCAGCTTCCGAAGCCGTTGGCGCAACTCTTCGTCCCTCTTCGCGAAAAATGCGTTCTCCAGTGCGGCTCGGCGGTCACCCAGAAACTCGTTGCTCATCGTGGTCTCTCCCGGAACGGTTGATGGGTCGCCCGAATTCCCCACACGTCGGGCTATTCCATGGGCAAAGTGGTACGTCGGCAATCGCCGCGGTTTTCATCCTGTCCTCCCGACCCTCCCCGCGCGAGCCATCGTGTTCCGGGGACCTCGTCCGGCTGCGTTTTGCTTGGCGCCGCCGGGCCGCCAGCAAATTGAGGCTCTCCACCAGGACCGAAAAGCCCATAGCGGCATAGATGTAGCCACGCGGCACATGGAAGCCGGCCCCGTCTGCGACCAGCACCATCCGATCAGCAGCAGGAACGATAGCGCTAACATCTTCACCGAGGCATGTCGCTCGATAAAGGCCGCCAGCGGATTTGAAGCGGCCAGCATCACTGCCATCGCGACCACGATCGCCGCTACCATCACCCAGATCTCGTTGGCGATGCCGACGGCAGTGATCACGCTGTCGAGCGAGAAGACCACGTCGAGCGTGGCGATTTGGACGACCGTGCCGATGAACGTCGCGCCGTGGCGGGCGCCCTCCTCGCCCTCTCCCGTGCTGTCCACGCGCAGATGAATCTCACGCGTGCCCTTGTAGAGCAGGAAGGCACCTCCACCGATCAGGATCAGGTCGCGCCACGAGACATCATGCCCTGCCAGCGAGAAGATCGGATGGGTCAAATGGACCAGCCAAACGATCGACCAGAGCAGGACCAGCCGGGTGCCGAGCGCCAGTGCCAGGCCGAGACGGCGCGCGTGTGCCTGCTGCGCGCCCGGAAGCCGGCTGGACAGCAACGCGACGAACACCAGGTTGTCCACGCCCAGGACGACTTCGAGCGCCGCCAGGGTGACGAAGCTGGCCCAGACATGCGGATCGGCAAGCCACGCCATCGGTGTTCAGCCCATCTCGGCTTTAGCGGAATTGGCCGGATTGCGAACCGTCCGGCAATCCCATCCAGTGCGGCCGACGATGCTCGATCCAGGCCAGGATTCGCCCGGTGGCGTTCCGCAGCGGCCTGACATCCTCGGCCAGCAGCACCAGCCCGAGCGGCAGCATCCACAACCCGAAGATCGGGAGGATGCTGACCAGGCCTCCGAGAATGAGCAGCAACCCAACGGCGATCCGGAACCGACGCGCGCTTGGCCGGCGCAGCCACCGGATGGTGCCTTGCATGCGTTGCGGCAGCCGCCGGAGCAGCAGATCGAGCCGCCGCTCACGATCATCATCTGCGCTCGATAGGTTACTATCGATCCTGCCCCACGCGTCGTCCTGAGTGCGCATGCACGGCTCCTTCCTGAACGCACCGTGAGCGCATCGGAAAGCCGGGGCGAGGATTACGGGGCTCGGAAAGTCACCGGCCCGGAGATCGACGGTTCCCGAGCGTGCACCGACGCGGGACACGGCGATCCGACATCACAAGAGTGGACGACAAGCATGCCGTCCTTCTTGTCAGAGGGGCCCGGATCGATTGCAAACCCAACTGGGTGAGCCCAAACGCCCTTTCAAGACGCGGCGCTACTCCACCGTGACCGACTTCGCGAGATTGCGCGGCTGATCGACGTCGGTGCCCTTCAGCACCGCCACCAGATAGGCCAGAAGCTGCACCGGGATCGCGGCCAGGATCGGCGCGGCGAACGGATCGACGGTCGGCAACACCACGATCTCGGTCGCGATCCCGCCGAGCTTTCCGGCGCCGGCGGCATCGGTGAATACGATGAGCTGGCCGCCGCGCGCCTGTGCCTCCTGAAGGTTGGACGCCGTCTTCTCGAAGAGCGGGCCGGAGGGCGCGATCGCCACCACCGGCACACGGCCGTCGATCAGCGCGATCGGCCCGTGCTTCATCTCTCCCGCCGCGTAGCCCTCGGCGTGGATGTAGCTGATCTCCTTGAGCTTGAGCGCGCCCTCGAGCGCGATCGGATAGCAGGCGCCGCGGCCGAGATAGAGCACGTCCCGCGCCTCGGCGATGCGCGACGCGATCCGCCCGATCTCCGCCCCGCGCGCCAGCACCTCGGCGGCGCGGGCCGGCACTTCTAGCAACGCCGCCGTCAGTTCGCCCGCACGCGTGTGCGCGATCGCGCCGCGGGCGCGCGCCGCGGCGATGGCAAGGCAGGCGAGCACGGTGAGCTGGGCGGTGAACGCCTTGGTGCTGGCGACCCCGATCTCGGGACCCGCGACGGTCTCAAGCACGGCGTCGCTCTCGCGCGCCATCGTGCTCTCGGGCACGTTCAGCACCGAAAGCACGGTCTGGCCTTGCGCCCGCATCGCCCGCAGCGCGGCCAGTGTGTCGGCAGTCTCGCCTGACTGGCTGATCAGCAGGCCAAGTCCGCCTTTCGGCAGCGGCGGGTCGCGGTAGCGGAACTCGCTCGCCACGTCGGCATCGCACGGCAGGCGGGCGAGACTCTCGAACCAGTGCCGGCCGACGAGGCCCGCGTAGAACGCGGAGCCGCAGGCGGCGAGGCTGATGCGCGAGACTGCGGCGAAGTCGATCGGCAGTTCCGGCAGCACCACGGCGCGGCTCGCAGGATCGACCATGCGGTGCAGCACGTCGCCGATCGCCGTCGGGTGCTCGTGCAGCTCCTTTTCCATGTAGTGACGGAAGTTGCCCTTGCCGATCGCGGCGCCGGTCAGCGCCGTGCGCCGCACCTCGCGTTGCACCGGGCAGCCGTCGAGATCGGCGAAGCGGGCGCCATCGCGCGTCACCACCGTCCAGTCGCCATCGTTCAGATAGGCGATGCGCTCGGTCAGCGGCGCCAGCGCGAGACCGTCGGAGCCGACGAACATCTCCCCCTCGCCGAAGCCGACGGCGAGCGGCGCGCCGCGCTGCGCGCCGATGATCAGCTCGGGATGGCCGGCGAAGATCATCGCCAGCGCATAGGCGCCTTCGAGCCGGCGGAACGCGGCGCCCGCGGCGGCGGCGGGGTCCATGCCGCGCTTGAGGTGCAGATCGACGAGCTGCGCCACGGTCTCGGTGTCGGTCTCGGTCTGGAACTCCTGCCCCTCTGCCTCGAGCTCGGCGCGGAGTGACGCGTGGTTCTCGATGATGCCGTTATGGACCACCGAGACGCGCGCGGTGCCGTGCGGGTGGGCGTTGCTCTCGGTCGGCGCGCCGTGGGTGGCCCAACGGGTATGCCCGATGCCGCTGGTGCCGGAGAGGGGCGCGCGATCCAGCACGGCGGCGAGATTGCCGAGCTTGCCCTCGGCGCGGCGGCGCTCGATGCGGCCGTTGACCAGGGTGGCGATGCCGGCGCTGTCATAGCCCCGGTACTCGAGCCGCCGCAGCGCCTCCAGCAGCAGCGGCGCTGCCGGCCGCCCCCCGATGATGCCGACGATCCCGCACATACTTGCCCGCCCCGTCAATTCACCCGCCGAGAGTTCCCGTCCCGGGCGCGTATGGCAAGCGCGAATCGTCGCCGGCGCCTTGTCCCCGTCCCCCCTGCCCACTACCCTGCGGCCCGCTGCCCTGCGAAGGCCACCATGTCCGGACCGCCCATCTATCGCCGTGTCCTGTTGAAAGTGTCCGGCGAGGCACTGATGGGCCGGCGTGAGTACGGGCTGGATACCGAGGTGATCGGGCGCATCGCGGGCGACGTGCGCGACGTCACCGCCATGGGCGTGCAGGTGTGCCTCGTGATCGGCGGCGGCAATATCTTCCGCGGCGTCTCCGCCGCCTCCTCCGGCATGGACCGTGCGCAGGCCGACTACATCGGGATGCTGGCGACCGTGATGAATGCGCTGGCGATGCAGAACGCGCTGGAGAAGCAGGGCGCGCCCACCCGCGTGCAGTCGGCGATCCCGATGGCCTCGGTATGCGAGCCTTACATCCGCCGCCGCGCCGAACGGCACATGGAGAAGGGCCGCGTCGTGATCTTCGCCGCCGGCATCGGCGACCCGTTCTTCACGACCGACACCGCGGCCGCACTTCGCGCCGCCGAGATGCGCTGCGACGCGCTGCTCAAGGGCACCCAGGTCGATGGCGTCTATTCCGCCGACCCGCGTCGTGTCCCCGGCGCCGAACGCTACGAGCGGCTCTCCTATCTCGACGTGCTCTCGCGCGACCTGCATGTGATGGACGCCGCCGCGATCAGCCTGGCTCGCGAGAACAGGCTGCCGATCGTGGTGTTCAACATCCAGACCCCCGGCGCCTTTGCCGCGGTGATGCGCGGCGAGGGCCGGTTCACGACCATCACGGAAACCTGACCAGCGGGTCGCGGAGGAACAGGCCATGCCGGCCGATCTCAACAAGCTCAAGCAGGAACTCGTCCGGCGTATGGACGGGGCGATGGAGACGCTCCGGCGCGAATTCGCGGGCCTTCGGACCGGCCGGGCGAGCCCGGGCCTGCTGGAGCCGGTACGCGTCGCCGCCTATAGCTCGGAGGTGCCGCTTGCGCAGGTGGGGACCATCGGCGTGCCCGAGCCGCGGCTGATCACCGTGCAGGTCTGGGACCGCAGCCTGGTCTCGGCGGTGGAGAAGGCGATCCGCGACGCCGGCCTCGGTCTCAATCCCGCCTCGGACGGCCAGCTCGTCCGGGTGCCGATCCCGCAGCTCACCACCGAGCGCCGCAACGAGCTTGCCAAGCTCGCCGGCAAATATGCCGAGGGCGGGCGCGTCGCAGTGCGCGCCGTGCGGCGCGATGGCATGGAACAGATCAAGGCCTTCGAGAAGAAGCACGAGATCGGCGAGGATCGATCCAAGCAATGGCACGACGAGGTGCAGAAGCTCACCGACCAGTACGTGAAGAAGATCGACGAACAGCTTGCGGAGAAGGAGCGCGATATCCGTCAGGTCTGACCCGGACGTGCCGGCACAGCAGGTTCCGCGCCACGTCGCCATCATCATGGACGGCAACGGCCGCTGGGCTGCCGCCCGCGGCCTGCCGCGTGTCGCCGGTCATCGCGCGGGTGCTCAGGCCGTGCGCCGCGCGATCGAGGCGGCCGGCGAGCACGGCGTCGCCTGGATCACGCTCTACGCGTTCAGCAGCGAGAACTGGCGTCGGCCCGAGAGCGAGATCACCGACCTCACCGGCCTGTTGCGCCACTATGTCCGCAGCGAACTCGCCGAGTTCGCTGCCCGCGGCGTGCGGCTGCGGGTGATCGGCGAGCGCGAGCGCTTCGCTGCCGACATCCGCGCCGACCTCGCCGATGCCGAGCGCCGGACCGAGGCCAATACCGGGCTCAATCTGACGGTGGCACTCTCCTACGGCGCGCGCACCGAGATCGTCGCCGCCGCCCGCGCCTGCGCCGAGGACGCGGCTGCCGGACGGCTCGCGCCGAGCGCGCTCGACGAGGCGCATTTCGCCGGCCGGCTGGGCACGGCGGAGATGCCCGATCCCGACCTGCTGATCCGCACCAGCGGCGAGCAGCGGCTTTCCAACTTCCTGCTTTGGCAGCTCGCCTATTCCGAGCTGGTGTTCCTCGACGTGCTGTGGCCGGATTTCTCGGCCGCGCATTTCGCCGCCGCCCTGGAGGAATACGACCGTCGCGAGCGTCGCTTCGGTGCCCGGCCGGGCTGAGCCGCGCCCCCGGCACTGGATCGACCTGCGGCCCCGCTCCGTCTCGGCGGCGCTGCTGGCGGCGGCCACCCTTGCCTGCCTGTGGGCTGGGTTTGCTGCCTGGGCGGTGCTGGTGATGCTTATCGCTGCCGGCCTCGCCCTGGAATGGGTGCGGCTATGCGGCACGCGGCCGGCCCGGTTGCCGGGGCTGCTGGTGCCGATCGCGTCAATCCTGCCGGTGGTGGCGGCGGCCGCCGGTCGGCCAATGCTGGGCGGCGTGCTGCTCGCGGCCGGCTTCGCGGCGTGCTGGGCCGCCTCCCGCCGCTGGGTGCTCGCCGCCGGCGCCATCTATGTGGGCGCGGCCGGGCTGGCCCTGATCTGGCTGCGCGAGGACGCGGCCGCCGGGCGGATCAACGTGCTGTTCCTGATGCTGGTCGTGTGGGCGAGCGATATCGGGGCCTATGCGGTGGGCCGTCTGTGCGGCGGGCCGAAGCTCGCGCCGCTGATCTCGCCGGGCAAGACATGGGCGGGGGCGGCGGGCGGTCTCGCCGCCGCCGTGGGCGCGGGGCTCGCGGTAGCTCTGTGGGCACCCGGCCTGCCGGTCCGCACCGCGCTGGTCGCGGGGGCGCTCGGAGTGGTATCGCAGGCGGGGGACCTGCTGGAGAGCGCCATCAAACGCCGATTCGGAGTGAAGGACACGGGGCGGCTGATCCCCGGGCATGGCGGGCTGCTCGACCGGCTCGATGGCGTGCTGGCGGCGGCCCCGGCCGCAGCCTTGCTCGCCGTGGTGCTCGGGCGCGGGGTGCATCTGTGGCGGTAAGGACGGTCACTGTGCTGGGCAGCACCGGCAGCGTCGGCACCAGCACGGTCGAACTGCTCGCGGCCGACCCCGGTTCCTGGCGTGTGCAGGCACTGGTCGGGGGCCGCAATGCCGGCCTGCTCGCCGCCCAGGCGCGCCGGCTCGGTGCGATGCGTGCCGTGATCAGCGACCCCGCGGCCTACGCGGCGCTCGCCGAGGCGCTGGCGGGCAGCGGCATCGAGGCCGCCGCCGGTCCGGACGCGGTGATCGAGGCCGCTTCACTCGGTGCCGACTGGACGATGGCCGCGATCACCGGGGCTGCCGGCTTGCCGGCAACCCTCGCCGCGATCCGCGGCGGGCGCTGCGTGGCGCTCGCCAACAAGGAGGCGCTGGTATGCGCCGGCGAGCTGATGCTGCGTGCCGTTCATGAAGCCGGCGCCACCCTGCTGCCGGTCGATTCCGAGCACAACGCGGTGTTCCAGGCGCTCGCCGAGGGCAATGCCGCGTCGGTGGAGCGGATCGTGCTCACCTCCTCCGGCGGTCCGTTCCGCACCGCCAGCCGCGAGGAGATGGCGCGCGCGACGCCGGAAATCGCGCTTCGCCACCCGGTATGGTCGATGGGGGCCAAGATCTCCATCGACAGTGCGACCATGATGAACAAGGGCCTGGAGGTGATCGAGGCGGCGCGCCTCTTTTCGCTGCCCGAAGACCGCGTCGAGGTGCTGGTGCATCCGCAGGCGGCGGTGCACGGCATGGTCTGCTACCGCGACGGCAGCGTGCTCGCCCAACTCGGCGCCGCCGACATGCGCATTCCGATCGCGCACGCGCTCGCCTGGCCGCGGCGGATCGCGACCGACTGCTCGCGGCTCGACCTCGCGAGATTGGTGCGGCTCGAGTTCTTCGCCCCTGACCCGGTGCGGTTCCCGGCGCTGCGGCTGGCGCGCGACGCCTTGCGCGCCGGCGGCGGCGCCCCCACCATCCTCAATGCGGCCAACGAGGTGGCCGTCGCGGCGTTCCTCGCCCGGCGGATCGGCTTTCTCGACATCGCGGCGACCGTGGAGACGGTGCTGGACCGGCTGGGGGCGCCGCCGGCCGAGGCGCTGGATGCGGTGCGTGATCTTGATGCAATATCGCGCCGGCACGCGGAGCGGATCGCCGCCGCCCGCGCCGCCTGACGGTCCGGGAAACGACGCCATGCTGCCTCACCTTGTCGCCACTCTGCGCACCTTGATCGCCTTCGCGATCGTGCTCGGGGTGCTGGTGTTCGTGCACGAACTCGGCCACTACCTCGCCGCCCGCTGGCGCGGCGTGCGCGTGGAGGCGTTCTCGATCGGCTTCGGCCGGGCGTTCGCGAGCTGGACCGACCGCGCCGGCACGGTCTGGAAGCTCGCCTGGCTGCCGCTTGGCGGCTACGTAAAGATGCACGGCCAGGAACGGCCTGAGGACGTCGCCCCCGAGGTGCGGGCGCGCTGGATCGAAGGTGAAACCTTCCAGGGCAAGCCGGTCGGCTCGCGGGTGCTGATCGTCGCTGCCGGTCCGATCGCCAATTTCGTGCTCGCCGTGGTGCTGTTCACGCTGCTGTTCGCGACCGTGGGCCGGCCGGTGGCGCTGCCCGAGGTGGGCGGCGTGGTGCCTGCCAGTGCCGCCGCCGCCGCCGGCTTGCGCGAAGGCGACCGCGTGCTTGCGATCGACGGCCAGCCGGTTCAGCGCTTCCTCGACATCCAGCGCATCGTCGTCGCCCGACCCGGCCAGCACGTGACCGTGCGGATCGCGCGCGGCAATGCCACCGAGACGGTGCCGGTGACACTCGGCGCGCGGATGATGGACGGACAAAGAGAGGGCGTGCTCGGCATCAGCGCCGGCAAGACCAACTATGTCCGCGTCGGCCCGCTTGGCGCGGTCGCGGCCGGCGCCACGCAGACCTGGCAGATCACCCGCGACACGGTGGCCGGCATTGGGCAGATGATCAGCGGCCGGCGCGGCACCGCCGATCTCGGCGGGCCGCTGCGCATCGCCGAACTGTCGGGGCAGGTGGCCGAGCTTGGCTTCGCGAGCCTGATTTCATTCATCGCCGTGCTGTCGGTCAACCTGGGGCTGATCAACCTGTTCCCGATCCCGATTCTGGACGGGGGCCACCTGCTGTTCTATCTGGCCGAGGCGATCCGCGGCCGGCCGATTCCGCCGCGGGCGCTGGAATACGGCTATCGCGCCGGCTTCGCGCTGCTGGCGGGGCTGTTCCTGTTCGCAACCTGGAACGATCTCACCCAGCTTGGCATTTTCCGTTGGATGGCCGGGCTCTGAGCGGCTAGACCGCCGATCCCCGCGACAGGCGCCCCCCCGCGGCAAGCTGAGCCGCAAGCTGGGCAGTGGTGGCGAGGCGGCGGGCCCGCGGCTATGCTGCATGGCCCGGCTTCGGCCGGGTGCCGAGTCGGAGAATGCTGTCGCGACGGGCCGTGCCGGAAATCCCGGCCGGCTGGGGGTCGTGTGCGGCCAGTGTTTGGGGGAACTGGTTTTTGAACGTCAAGCACGCCGCCCTCCTGGCCACCGCCGGTCTTGTGCCCTGTGTTCCCTGGTTGCAGGCTCATGCCCAGGCGCCCGCCGCCCCGCGGGCCGCCCGGCCGGTGGCGGCGCGGCCGGGCGACGTGATCCAGGCCATCCGTGTCGAGGGCAACCAGCGCATCGAGAGCGGCACAGTGCTTTCCTACATGCTGCTGCAGGCGGGCGACCCGTTCGATCCCGACCGCATCGACCGGTCGCTCAAGACGCTCTACGCGACCGGGCTGTTCCGCGACGTCAACATCAGCCGCGACGGGAACGATCTGGTGGTACGAGTGATCGAGAACCCGATCGTCAATCGCATCGCCTTCGAGGGCAATCGCGCGGTCACCGACGCGCAGCTTCTGCCGGTGCTCGGCCTGCGCCCGCGCGCGGTCTATACGCCGCAGATGGCCGAGGCCGACCGCCAGCACATCCTCGACCTCTACGCCCAGCGCGGCCGCTACGCCGCGACCGTGGTACCCAAGGTGATCCGGCTGCCGCAGAACCGCGTCGATGTGGTGTTCGAGATCAATGAAGGCACGCTCACGCTGGTCAGCCGCATCACCTTCGTCGGCAACCACGCCTTCGGCGAGGGCGAGCTGAAGGATGTGATCAGCAGCCGCGAGCAGGCGTTCTGGCGCATCCTCACCAATTCCGACGAGTACAATCCCGAGCGCGTCGATTTCGATCGCGAGCTGTTGCGCCGCTTCTATCTCAAGAACGGCTTTGTCGATTTCACGGTCGAGAACGTGAGTGTCGAACTCGCTCCCGACCGCTCCTCGTTCTTTCTTACCTATGTGCTGCACGAGGGCGCTCGCTATCGCGTCGCCAAGGTCAGCGTGGACAGCCATCTGCCGAAGGTGCCGGGCGCCTCACTGATGCGGCTGGTCCAGCTCTCGCCGGGCGACTGGTACGACGGCGACGCGGTCGAGCGCAGCACGGAGGCGATTCAGGACGATTTGCAGAATCGCGGCGTTGCGTTCGTCGAGGTCACGCCGCGCATCGCGCGCAACCGTGCCAAGCACACCGTCAATCTGGTGTTCGACGTCACGCAGGGTCCGCGCGTCTATGTCGAACGCATCAACATCACCGGCAACACCCGCACCGAGGACAAAGTCATCCGCCGCGAGTTCCAGCTTGCTGAGGGCGACGCCTACAGCGCCTCCGCGATCCGCAAGACCCGCCAGCGGCTGCAAGATCTCGGCTATTTCAGCAACGTGGACATCAAGACCGTGCCCGGCTCGGCGCCGGATCGCGCCATCCTCGACACCACCGTCGCGGAAAAATCGACCGGTGAGTTTACTATCGGCGGCGGCTACTCCACCGATATCGGCGCGCTCGCCAACGCGGGCCTGCGCGAGCGCAACCTGATCGGCACCGGCATCGACGCGAGCCTCGGCGGCACGCTCGCGCAAAAAGAGAGCCAGGTTAACCTCTCTATCACCGACCCTTATTTCCTCGACCGCAACCTGGTTGCGGGCTTCGACCTGTTTCATGTGCAGACCAACAATCTCGACATTTCCAACTACAACGAGCGCCGCACCGGTGGCACGTTGCGGCTCGGCTACCAGTTCAACGACCATCTGAGCCAGGCTTGGAACTACTCGCTGGTGCAACGCACGGTCTTCGACATCCAGAGCGGCGCCAGCCTCTACATCGTCAACCAGGCCGGCTCCTCGCTGCTCTCCCAGATCGGCCAGACGCTGACCGTGGACTATCGCGACAGCAAGGTCGATCCGCACACGGGTTTTGTGCTGCGCTTCGGCAGCGACTTCGCCGGTATCGGCGGCGATGCGCACTTTGTCCGCACCAAGGTCGATGGTGTCTATTACGTCCCGCTCGACCGCTTCACCGGCAATTCCGACTGGGGGATCGCGATCTCGGGTGGTGCCGGCTATCTGTTCCAGCTTGACGGCCAAATCGAGAAGATCATCGACCGCTTCTTCCTGGGCGGCGATAATCTGCGCGGCTTCCAGGCCGGCGGCGCCGGGCCGCACGACGTCGCCACCGGCGAGAGCCTGGGCGGGCGCTTTATCTGGACGCAATCGACCGAGTTGCGCTTCCCGCTGCCGATCTCGCCCGATATCGGCCTTTCGGGCCGCGCCTTCGTCGATGTCGGCGCCCTTTCGGTGGTGAATACTACCTTCGGCCCGGTCTTCGACAGCCCGGCCCCGCGGGTCGGCGCCGGCGTGGGTGTGTCCTGGCGCACCCCGTTCGGGCTGATCAACATTGACGTGGCCGACGCGGTGGTCAAGCAGAAGGACGACAAGACCCAGGTGTTTCGCTTTGGATTTGGCACGAGGTTCTGAGTTGCAAAAACACCATCTTCCCCGTTTCGCCGCCGCGGCCCTCGCTGCCGCGGCGCTGCTCACCGCGCCCTTGATCACCGCATCTGGCGTTCACGCCCAGAATAAGGGGCCGGGATGGTTCATCCCGCCGCAGGCGCAGCCCCATCCGGCCCCGCGGCGAGTGGCCACGCCGCCGCCGCAGGAGCCGACGGTGCCGCCACCGCCCGCGCCGGTCGCCGCGCCCGGGCCGCCGCCCGATTTCGCCAAGCTGCCGGAATTGCCGGTGCCCACGCTCCCTGATCTCGCCAAAGGGACGGCGCCGCCAGTCGCGGTGGTCGGCGTGCTCGGCGTGCCGGAGGTGATGCGCGCTTCCGGCGCCGCCCAGCAGGTGCAGAAGGTGATCGGCGCGCGGCGCGACAAGCTCAACCAGGACGCGCAGACGGAGCAGGCCGCCTGGCGCGACTTGCAGCAGGCGCTGGTCAACGACCGCTCCCGGCTTACCCCAACGGTGGTTCGCGCCCGCGAACGCGCGCTGCAGGAGCGGATCACCAACGCGCAAAAGACTTTTCGAGATCGCAACACAATCATCCAGGAAGCGGCGCAGGTGGCCTTGGGGCAGATCGAGCGCACGCTGATCGCGGTGATCCGGCAGGTAGCCGCAAGCCGAGGCATGAACCTGGTCCTGCACCGGGCCCAGATCGCGCTCAACGTGAACGCGTTCGACATCACCCAGCAAGTTGCCGATCAGCTCAACAAGGTGCTGCCCGCGGTGCGCATTCCGCCAGACGGGATGCCGGCGGCCAAGTTCCTGGCCATGCAGAAGACGACAACGCCCGCCACTTCGGCCGCCGCGACCGCCCAATCTGGGACCGCCACGCCTGCGCCGCCGCCCGCCACCCCGAGCAGCAAGTCGGCCGTCGCCGCGCCGCCCCCCCACAAGAAGTGAGCGGCGGCGACCCGGTCGGCGACCCCCGGTTCTACGCGCGCAGCGGCCCCCACTCGCTCGCCGCGGTCGCCGCGGCGGCGGGCGCGCCGCTGCCGCCGGGCGTCGCGCCGGTGATGTTGCACGGGGTCGCGTCGCTGCACCTCGCCGGGCCGGAGCAAGTGAGCTGGCTCGACAACCGGCGCTATGCTCGGCTGTTGAGCGAGACGCGGGCCGGTGCCGTGATCGTGCATCCTGACCTGGCGGGCCGCGTGGCGGCGGGTAGCGTGGCGCTGGTGACCGAGCAGCCGTACCTCGGCTGGGCTCGCGTCGCTGCCCTGTTCCATCCGCCGGCGCCGCTGCGGCCGGGGATCGGGCCGGGCGCGGTGGTCGATCCCGGCGCCGAAGTGGACGCAAGTGCCGAAATCGGGCCGCTGGCGGTGGTGGGCGCGCGGTCGCGGATCGGCGCTCGCTGCCGCATCGGCGCGGGCGCGGTGATCGGCGAGGGGGTCGAGATCGGCGAGGATGGCCGGATCGGGCCCCATGCCAGCGTCAGCCACGCCCTGGTGGGCCGGCGAGTGCAGATTGGTCCCGGCGCCCGCATCGGCCATGAGGGGTTCGGCTTCGCCTCGGCCGCGGCTGGGTTTGTCACCGTCCCGCAGGTCGGCCGCGTGATCCTCGAGGACGACGTCGAGATCGGCGCCAACAGCACGATCGACCGCGGCTCGGCACAGGATACCGTGATCGGTGCCGGTTCGCGGCTCGACAACCTGGTGCAGATCGGCCACAACGTCCGGCTGGGGCGCTGCTGCGTCATCGTGGCCCAGGCCGGCATCTCGGGCTCCACGGTGCTCGAGGATTTCGTCACGGTCGCCGGCCAGGCGGGCCTGATCGGGCACCTGCACGTGGGCCAAGGTGCGCGGATCGGCGCGCAAGCCGGCGTCATGGCTGACGTGGATGCGCGGGCGGAGGTTCTCGGCAGCCCCGCCGGGCCGGTCCGTGCTTTCTTTCGTCAGGTCGCGGTGTTGCGCCGCCTGGCCCGGGAAGGGCGGTCGGAGCGGGAGGAAACGGGCTGACGCGATGGACGGGCGCGAGGCGACGGCAATCTCCACCGCGAGCGAGGACCGCGTGATCGACATCGCTCGGATCATGCACGCCATCCCGCACCGCTACCCGTTCCTGATGATCGACCGGGTGGTGGATGTGCGGCCGGACCGGTCGGCGGTGGGGATCAAGAACGTCTCCGCGAACGAGGGCTTCTTCGAGGGCCACTTCCCCGGCCACAAGGTGATGCCGGGTGTGCTGATCATCGAGAGCATGGCGCAGACGGCGGCGGTGCTGGTGGTGGAAACCCTGGGCCCTGATGCCGCCGGCAAGCTGGTCTATTTCATGAGCATCGAGGGCGCCAAGTTCCGCCGCCCGGTGGTGCCGGGGGACCAACTTCGCATCCACGTCGCCAAGGATCGCCGCCGCGGCAACGTCTGGAAGTTCACCGCGGTCGCGCGCGTCAATGGCGTGTTGGTGGCCGAGGCGACCTATGCCGCCATGATCATGGACCGCACCGCCTGAGAGGGCGGCGGTAACACGCTGATACAACGATTGTCTTGGCCGGACTGGGGTGGTCGGCGAAAGCTCGCACCGTTGCCGGCCGGCTGCCATTGAGGGCGCAGAATGCTGGATCAGACTGAACCCGAACTCACCGCACGCGAACTCGGGGCCGCCGCCGCGATCGCGGTCCACCCGAATGCCGTCGTCGCGCGCGGGGCGGAGCTGGCCGAGGGCGTCTCGATCGGGCCGTGGTGCCATATCGGCCCCGAGGTGGTGATCGAGGCCGGTGCGCGCCTGGTCAGTCACGTCGTGGTGGACGGCCGCACCCGGATCGGCGCCGGCGCGGTGCTGTGGCCATTCTGCACCGTGGGCCTGGCGCCCCAGGATCTGAAATATCGCGGCGAGCCGACTGCCTGCGAGATCGGCGCCCGCACCCAGGTGCGCGAGCACTGCACCATCCATCGAGGCACCGTCACCGGCACCGGCGTCACACGGGTCGGCGCCGACTGCCTGCTGATGGCGGTGACGCATGTGGCACACGACTGCGCCCTCGGCGATAGTGTGATCGTCGCGAATAACGTCGTCATGGGCGGGCACGTCACGATCGGCGAGGGGGCAGTGATCGGCGGCGCGGCGGCGCTGCATCAGTTCGTCCGCATCGGCCGCGGCGCGATGGTGGGCGGCGTCTCGGGCGTGGAGGCCGACGTGATCCCGTTCGGCAGCGTGCTCGGCAACCGCGCGCGCCTCGTCGGGCTGAACGTGATCGGGCTCAAGCGCCGCGGCATCGGGCACGACCGGCTGCACGCGCTGCGCCGCGCGTTCCGTACCCTGTTTGCAGGAGAGGGTGTGTTCGCCGAGCGGCTCTCGCAGGTGCGGGCACGCGACGGCGCTGATGCGCTGGTCGCCGAGATTCTTGCGTTTATCGACGCGCCGAGCCGCCGTGGCCTGGTGCGGGCCGCCATCGGCGCGGAGGACGAGTGCGACGCCTAGGGGCGCCTCACCGCTCCGTCGCTCGAACCGGTGGCCAGTCGTTCGGTTCGGTCAGTGCACGGTTCCCGCCGAGATCGGGCCGTCCTCACGTTCCGACGCGCACGCCTCCAGCGCTGCGGTGATCGCGCCGACGGTACGGGCAAGGTTGAGGGAGGCGGCTTCCTGAGCCAGCATGCGAAGACACTCGAAAATACCACTCGCGGTCGCCGTGCAGTCCGCATCGGCGCTCCAGACTGGGTCGGCTTCTGCCATTTTGCGTCCTCGACACACCGGGCCCGACGGATAGTGCGATTGTATGCCAAAACGGTTGCATGGCGGCAACAAGAAAGTTGATGAGTTTACGGCGACGCTTACCGTGTTTTTGGCGTTGCGTCGCAGACGTCCGAAGAGAGCGTGACACCGGCGTTTCCCCGATCTGCTTTGACGGCTGTTTCATATGAGTTATGCGTCCCTTGCAGATCAGCGTCGCGTGCTGGGCATTATCGCGGGGGGCGGCCCGCTGCCGGGAAGGGTTGCGGCAGCGGCGAAGGCGGCCGGGCGGGCAGTGTTCCTGGTCGGCCTCGAGAGCTTCGCCGAACCCGCGGTCCTGGCGCCTTTCCCGCACCGTTTCGCCCGCCTTGGCGCCGCCGGCGCGATCCTGGCGCTGCTGCGCGCGCAGCACTGTCGCGACTTGGTGCTGGTAGGGCCGGTGCGCCGTCCGTCGCTGCTTGATCTGCGGCCTGATGCCGAGGGCGCGCGCCTGCTCGCCCGCATCGGCCGCGCCGCATTCGGCGGCGATGACGGGCTGCTTGCTGCCGTCGTGCGCGTGCTCGGCGAGGAGGGATTTACGGTCATCGGCGCTCACGAGGTGCTGACCGAGGCGGTGGCACCTTGCGGCACGCTCGGTGCGCACCGGCCCGACGCGGCGGCGCTGGCCGACATCGCGCGCGGGATCGCAGTTGCCCGTGCCCTCGGCGCTGCCGATGTCGGCCAGGGCTGTGTGGTGCAGCAGGGGATCGTGCTCGCGGCGGAGGCGATCGAAGGCACCGACGCCATGCTGGCCCGGGCCGCGGCACTCGCCCGGCCCGGTCCCGGCGGCGTGTTGGTGAAGCTGGTCAAGCCCGGCCAGGATCGCCGCGCCGACCTGCCCACGATCGGGCCGGGCACCGTTGGCGCCGCTGCCGCTGCCGGGCTGCGCGGCATCGCGATCGAGGCGGGCGGAACCCTGCTCAGCGATCGCGCGTCGCTGATCGGGGCTGCCGATGCAGCGGGGCTTTTCCTGCTCGGCATCGACCCGGATAGTGCGGTCTGCCAAACAGGAGAGACGCCATGACCGACCCGAACGCCCGTTACTTGCACACCATGTTGCGGGTGAAGAATCTCGACCGCAGCGTGGATTTCTACACCAAGCTGATGGGCATGAAGGAGCTGCGCCGGCGCGAGGTGCCGGAGGGGAAATACACGCTCAGTTTCGTCGGCTACGGCGACGAAGCGTCGCAGACGGTGCTGGAGCTCACTTACAACTGGGGTCAGGATGGGGGCTACGAGCTCGGCACCGGCTTCGGCCATCTCGCGGTCGGCGTGCCCGACGTCGCCGGCACCTGTGACAAGCTGCGCGCGGCGGGGGCGCGGATCACCCGCGAGCCGGGCCCGGTGAAGTTCGGCACCACGATCATCGCCTTCGTCGAAGACCCCGACGGCTACAAGATCGAGCTGGTGCAGCGGGGATAGTCCTCCGCGCGCGATCGGATTCGACCTCGGACGCGGCGATGCTCGACTCCCTCTCCGCCCTCGGGGGCGGAGTGGGCTTTTGCGACTGCGGAGCAAGAACGAGTTTGCTCATGCGATGCCGAGGGCGGAGCGCTCAACGATACCTTGGTCGTCGCCGTATGCGAAGGCGGCGATGACGATTGGAGAAGCCACAGCGCTCTCGGCGATAGACAGCTATAGTCGTTCCTGGACCGCCGCCGGTGTGACCCACTGGGCCGTCTGATCCGGCCATTTCTATCATTAGTTCTAGATTTGGGATCAATGGCAGTCGGCGACCGCCCGGCCACGTTAAAGGAGGCCAACCATGGAGATCAGACGAATTGGATCGCAGCCGTCAGGCAAGGGGCCGGCCGAATATTTCACCGGCACCGTGCGTATTGACGCTCCGTTCCAAAGAAGCGAATCGGCACGCGTTGGCGGAGCGACTGTCACATTCGAGCCGGGCGCTCGCACAGCCTGGCATACGCACCCGCTGGGTCAGACGCTGATCGTCACGTCCGGATGCGGGCGGGCGCAACGCGAGGGCGGCCCAATCGAGGAAATCCGACCCGGAGACGTGGTCTGGTTCGCGCCGGGTGAGAAGCATTGGCACGGCGCATCGCCAACCGCGGCCGTGACGCACATGGCCATTGCGGAAGCGCTCGATGGAAAGGTTGTCGAGTGGATGGAGCATGTGAGCGACAAAGAATATCAGGTCTGAAGGAGCAGAAATCATGGAAAAGCGCAAACTTGGCAGCGGCGGATTGGAAGTCTCGACCATTGGGCTCGGCTGCATGGGACTTAGCTTTGGCTACGGTCCGGCGGTCGATAAGCGGGAAGGAGTTCTCGCTGATCCGCTCGGCGGTCGAACGCGGTGTCACCTTCTTCGATACTGCAGAAGCCTACGGCCCGTTCACGAACGAGAAGCTCTTGGGTGAAGCTCTTGAGCCGGTTCGCGACCAGGTCGTGATCGCAACCAAGTTCGGCTTCGATCTCGATCCGAACACGGGCCAGCAGCGGGGGCTGGACAGTCGGCCCGAACACATCAAGCAGGTGGTCGAGGCTTCGCTTAAGCGGCTGAAGACCGACGTTATCGACTTGCTCTACCAGCATCGCGTCGATCCGAACGTGCCGATCGAAGACATGGCCGGCGCGGTCAAGGACCTGATCCGGGAGGGCAAGGTCAAGCACCTTGGCCTGTCCGAAGCAGGCGTGCAGACGATCCGTCGTGCTCACGCAGTTCAGCCCGTCGCTGCTCTTCAGAGCGAATATTCGCTGTGGTGGCGAGAGCCCGAAAAGGAGGTCCTGCCGACGCTCGAGGAGCTTGGGATCGGCTTCGTCCCCTTCAGCCCTCTGGGCAAGGGCTTCCTCACGGGCGCGATCAGCGAGAACACGACCTTCGACAGCACCGACTTCCGCAACATCGTTCCCCGCTTCACGCCGGAAGCTCGAAAGGCGAACCAGACCCTGGTTGATCTGCTCGGCGAAATCGCAGCGAGCAAGCAGGCGACGCCTGCGCAGATCGCGCTCGCTTGGCTCCTCGCCCAGAAGCCTTGGATCGTTCCGATTCCTGGCACCACGAAGCTGCATAGACTGGAAGAGAACATCGGAGCGGCTACCGTCGAACTGACATCCGACGATCTCCGCGATATCGACAGCGCCGTCTCCAAGGTCACGGTGCAAGGGGCCCGGTACCCGGAACATCTGCAGAAGCTAGTTGGTCGCTGAGCATCAGCAACGGCTAGAGCGGCCGATCGAGAAAATCCGGCCGGCTGCAATTGGATCGTCGGCCACGTCACGCAGTCACGATTGCGGCGAGATATCCGCCGCCCGTGCCCCAATGTCGCGGCGACAGAACCCCTCGGGCCAGTCGATCTCCGCGACCCCCGCATAAGCTCGCGCGCGGGCGCGGGCCAGATTCGGCCCGCTCCCCACCACCGTCAGCAGGCGCCCGCCGGCCGCCACTAGCCGCTCGCCTTCGCGTCGCGTGCCGGCGTGAAACACCAGCACATCCGGCAGCGCCGCCGCCGTCGCCAGCCCACGTATCTCGCTCCCCTGCGGATAGGCGCCGGGATAGCCGCGCGCCGCCAGCACCACCGCGACCGTGGCCTGCGGTTTCCAGCGCAAATCGAATCGTGCCAGCTCGCCGTCGCACGCCGCCAGCAGCGCCGGCAGCAGGTCGGAGCGCAGGCGCGGCAGCAGCGCCTGGCACTCCGGATCGCCCCAGCGGGCATTGAACTCGATCACCTTGGCGCCATCCGAGGTCAGCATCAGCCCGGCGTACAGCACCCCGCGGAACGGCGTGCCCCGCCCCGCGAGGGCCGCCAGCGCCGGGCGCACGATCCGCTCCATCACCGTCGCCGCGAGTGCTTCGGTCGCCTCCGGCGGGGGCGAGATCGCGCCCATGCCGCCGGTGTTCGGCCCGGTGTCGCCCTCGCCGGCCCGCTTGTAGTCCCTGGCGGCGCCGAGATAGATCGCATCGGTGCCGTCGCACAGCGCGAACACCGACAGCTCCTCGCCCTCAAGACGCTCCTCGATCACCAGCCGCGCGCCGGCCGCGCCGAACGCCCCCTCGCGCATCATCGCGGCGACCGCGGCTTCGGCCGCAGCATCGGTTTGCGCGACCACCACGCCCTTGCCGGCGGCCAGCCCATCAGCCTTGACCACCAGCGGTGTGCCGCGGCGGCGGATGAAATCGATCGCGGCGTCCGCGTCGTCGAACGCCTCCCACCGCGCGGTCGGGATGCCGGCCTCGTCGCAGAGTTCGTTGGCGAAGCTCTTGCTGCCCTCGAGCCGCGCCGCCGCCGCGCTCGGGCCGCAGCAACGGATGCCGGCCTCGGTCAGCGCGTCGGCGAGGCCCGCGACCAGCGGCGCCTCCGGGCCGGGCAC
>CAVWFK010000019.1:0-228229 GCA_963754235.1 uncultured Alphaproteobacteria bacterium
CGCGTCGACCAGGTTATCCGGATAACAATTTTCGGATCTTTCTTACGCGTCTCGGTATACGCTTTCAGGATCGTAGTGTCGTCGAGGGACCGGCTCGCCGGGAGATTCTCCCGCAGATACCCGAGCATCCCGCCCTCGAAATCGATCAGGGTACCAACCATGTCGAAGGTCAGGACCCTGGGTTCCCTTTTCTCCATCGGACGTTCCTTTCTACAGGCTTTGGCGCATCCTAAGCCCGGCGCCGACGTCCGACGATTGAATTGGTGCAATTCAAGCGAACGCTGTGCCGTTTCCCTCTCCCCTGCAGCATATCATGCCGCGGCCCCGGACTATCCTGCAACCGTCGGAAGCTGCTCAAGGGAACTCTCCATGCCCACTCTTCGGCCCCGGTTCATCACCTTCGACTGCTACGGAACCCTGACATGGTTCCGCATCAACGACATGGCGAGGGAGATGTTCGCCACCCGCCTGCGGGCCGACCGCATCGACCAGTTCGTCACCGATTTCACCACTTACCGTTTCGATGAAGTGCTCGGCCCCTGGCAGCCTTACCTGCATGTCATCAGGAACGCCCTCGAGCGTACCTGCCGCCGCCATCACATCGCGTTCGTCGAAGCGGACGGGCAGCGCATCTACGACGCCGTCCCTAGCTGGGGCCCGCACCCCGATGTGACGGCACCGCTCCGCCGCATGCGGGCATATTCCGCTGGTCATCCTCTCCAACGCCTCCAACGACCAGATGCAGTACACTGTGGACAAGCTCGGGGCGCCGTTCCACGCCGTCTTCACCGCCGAGCAGGCGCAGTCCTACAAGCCCCGCATGCGCGGCTTCGAATTCATGCTCGGTTCCCTCGGCGCCCGGCCCGAGGATGTGCTCCACGTTTCCGCCAGCCTGCGCTACGACCTGATGACCGCGCGCGCCCTCGGCATCCGCGACAAGGCATACATCAATCGCAGCTACGGACCCTCCGTCCCATACTACGACTACCACGAGATGCGCGACCTGAGCGGCCTGCCAGCCCTCGTCGGCCTCTGATGCCGGCTCGCAACAGATGAAACAGGTTTCATACTGGCACGACACCGCGCCCGCTTTCACTGGCGCCGAGCAGGGATCCCTGCCGGCGCAGGCCGACGCGGTCGTCATCGGCGGCGGCTTCACCGGCCTCTCCGCCGCCCTCGCCCTCGCTCGCCGCGGCGCCAGCGTCGTCGTGCTGGAAGCCGAGCGCGTCATTAGCGGCGCCTCCGGGCGCAACGGCGGCCACGTCAACAATGGCACTTCCGTTGATTTCGGCAGCCTCGCCCAGCGGCTCGGCCTCGACCAGGCCCGCTCCGTCTACCGCGCCTACGATGCAGCCGTGGATACGGTGGAACGAATCGTGCGGGAGGAGCAGATCACCTGCGCCTTCCGCCGCGGCGGCAAGATCAAGCTCGCCGCCAAGCCGCAGCATTACAACAAGCTCGCCCGCGGCTTCGAGTTCCTG
This sequence comes from uncultured Alphaproteobacteria bacterium, assembly GCA_963754235.1. Lineage (GTDB taxonomy): Bacteria > Pseudomonadota > Alphaproteobacteria > Acetobacterales > Acetobacteraceae > DATAYA01. The sequence goes on from CAVWFK010000019.1 coordinate 1,482, forward strand.
CACCGGGAAGCGGATCCCGACACCGATCTGGTTCCACCCGAAAGCACAAGGCGGGAGGTCGGCTCCGACCGCTTCCACGGCGGCCTGCTCTATAAGAAGAGCGCGCAGATGCATATGGGCCAGTTCGGCGCTGGCCTTGCCACCGCCGCCAAACGCAACGGCGCCCACATTTACGAAAGCGCCGCCGTCACCGGCCTCAAGCGCCTGTCCGGCGCACGCCGCCTCGTCAGCACTGGCCGCGGAGCCATCACCGCCGGCCAGGTGCTGATCGCCACCGGCCCCAGCAGGAGCGGCCCCTTCTTCTACTTCCGCCGCCGCGTTATCCCGATCGGCAGCTTCATCATCGCCACCGAGCCGCTCGCCGCCGCTCAGCTCGACTCCATCATGCCAACCCGCCGCACCGCCACCACGACACTGAACATCGGCAACTATTTCCGTATTGCTCCAGACGATCGCCTGATCTTCGGCGGCCGCGCCCGCTTCGCCCTCTCCAGCCCGACCTCAGACCTGAAATCGGGCCAGATCCTCGAAGCCACGCTGCACGAAACATTCCCGCAGCTCGGTAATGTCCGCATCGACTATTGCTGGGGCGGCATCATCGATCTCACCGCCGATCGCCTCCCCCGTGCCGGTGAGCATAACGGCCTGTTTTACGCCATGGGCTTCAGCGGCCACGGCGCCCAGATGTCCGTCCACATGGGCCAGCAGATGGCCGCCGTCATGGCCGGCGACGCCGCCGCCAACCCGCTCCGCAACCTCCCCTGGCCGGCCATCTTCTGCCATTTCGGCCCGCCCTGGTTCATGCCCTTCGTCGGCGCCTATTACCGCTACAAAGACAAATTCAGCTAAACGACCCTATCCTCCCGGACGAAACGAACGGCGCCCGGATCGCCCCGGGCGCGGTCCGGACCGGCTACGCCGCGCCGGCCGCCTTCAGCGCCGACCCCAAAATCTCCAGCGCCTCATCCACCTGCGCCCGCGTCGTCACCAGCGGCGCGAGGAACCGGATCACGTTCCGCCGCACGCCGCATTTGATCACCAGCAGTCCTCCCGCGCGCGCCTTATCGATCACGCGCTGCGTCAGCGCCGCGTCCGCTTCGCCGTCCGCGCCCACCATCTCGATCGCCAGCATCGGCCCGACGCCGCGCACCTCGCCGATTGCCGTCGGAAAGCGCTGCTGCAACCGCCGCAGCCCGGCCTGCAGCGCCGCGCCCATCGTGCGCCCCTGGTCCAGCAGCCCGTCCTGCTCGAACGCATCCAGCACCGCCAGCGCCGCCGCGCACGCTAGCGCATTGCCGCCATAGGTGCCGCCCAGCCCGCCCGGCAGCGGCGCATCCATCATCTCCGCCCGACCGATCACCGCCGACAGCGGCAGCCCTCCCGCCAGAACTTTTTGCCACGGCAACCAGATCCGGCTCGATACCCGCTGGCTGAAACCCGAACATCGTCCCCGTGCGCCCGAACCCGGTCTGGATCTCGTCCAGGATCAGCACGATCCCGTGCCGCTGCGTGATCTCCCGCAGCGCGCGCAGGAACGCCGCCGGCGCCGGCAGGAACCCGCCATCGCCTTGCACCGGCTCGATCAGGATCGCCGCGACCCGGTCCGGAATCACCTCCGTTGCGAACAGCTCCTCCAGCCCGCGCAGCGCTTCCTCCATCGACGTGCCGCGATACGGATAAGGATACGGCACATGGAACACCGCAGGCGCGAACGGCCCGAAATTCTGCTGATACGGCACGCTCATGCCGGTCAGCGTCATGCCCAGCAGCGTGCGACCATGGAACCCGCCGCGGAACGCCACCACCGCCGGCCGGTTGGTGTGCGCCCGCGCGATCTTCACCGCATTCTCCACCGCCTCGGCGCCGGTGGTCAGCAAGATGCTCTTGTAACCATCACCCACGAGCGCATTGAGCCGCCGGGCCAGCGTCAGATAGGGCGGATACGCGGCGACCTGAAACGCCGCATGGCTGATCCGGCCGAGCTGCGCCTGCACTGCCTCCACGACGCGCGGATGGTTGTGCCCGACATTCATCACGCCGATGCCGCCGACGAAATCCAGATAGCGCTTGCCGTCGATGTCCCAGACCTCGGCGCCCCGCGCCCGCTCCAGCACCAGCGGATGCGCCGTCAGCACGCCGCGCGATACATTCTCGTTCCGTTGCACCAGCAGTCCCGTGGTGCGGTCTGCGATCTCCAGCATGCTATCCCTTCCTCGTGGACGCCCACTGCATATCGCCCCCAGCGCGAAAACCGCTGCGGTTATGACCAACCCCGCAACCCAATCCTGCCGCCCGCCGCCCTACCCACAATGTTTTCTGCCGCCACGTCATGGCTGCGAATGCGGGCATCCACGACCTCCTCCCCAAACACGTCCTTCAATCCTCCCGAGTAAAAAAACGTTCCAAGGGGTAATGCTGCTTCGCAAAAATCGATTTTATCACAACATAGCTGAAATACTTTTCGATCCCGATGCCCAGCTCCAGCAGCCGCTCGATGATCTCCTGATAATGTTGCACATTCCGGGTTATGAACTTCAATAGGTAATCGTATCCCCCGCTTACCAGGTGGCACTCGATGATCTCGTCCACCTTCCGCACGGCTGCCTCGAACCGCGCAAAATCAGAGCTCCGGTGGTCCGACAGCGTCACCTCGGTGAACACGATCTGCGTGTCGCCCAGCTTCTGCATCTGTATCTGCGCGCCGTAGCCCAAGATGTAGCCCGCCTTCTCCAGACGCTTCACCCGCACCAGGCACGGGCTCGGCGACAGTCCCACCGCGTCGGCCAACTCGACATTGGTTACGCGGCCATTCTTTTGCAAATGCGTCAGGATACGCAAATCGATACGGTCCAGCTTCGGCGCTTTGCCTACCATTCCATTCCCGAAGCATAAGCCACTGCGGGATGCAACCCGACGTTAGCCGAACGCCTGGCTCGCCAACGCGAAGCTGCGCAGCCGGTCCGTTTCCGCCCCGCGCACCATCCGTACCGCCCCGCCCGCATCCGCCAGCCCCAGCTCCCGCAGCCATGGGGCGAGGCCTGACTCCTCGGTTACATCAATCCGCATGAACTGGCCCGGATTGGCCGCCAGGAAATGTCCGATCAGCGTCTGCGCCCCCGCCGCATCGGGCGCCACCACCGGCCCGATGACCTGCCCGATCCCGAACCGCCGCAGGATAGTAAATCCCGTCGCCGTCCCGTCATTGTCCAGCACTACCCCTGTTCCGGCATCCAGCAACGCGCCGATCAATGCCCGCCGGTCCATCCCCGTCGCCGCCTCGTCCAGCGCGGCCAGCTTTGCCGGATCGCTGCGCCCGACGGGGCGGATCCGCTGCCCCGGTTGCAGCGGCATCAGCCGCGGCTGAAACGCCGCCCCCTGCTGCTGCCGGATCCGCCCGCACGCCCGGAACCCCAGGCCTTCGTAAAGCCGCACCCCAGCATCCGTGGCGAACAGCACGACCCGCCGTCCCGCCAATGCGTCCAATAGCCGCTCCAGCAGCCGCCGCCCCAGCCCGTGTCCCTGCTGCGCCCGCGCCACGCACACCAGCCCAAGCGCCCCCGCCGCCTCGCCGAACGTCCAGCACAGCCCGGCGCCCACCAGTGCGCCATCCTGCCGCGCCGCCCAGCCACGCCCCAGCCCGAGCATGAACTCCCAGTCCTCGACCCGGTGCGGCCAGCCGAACGAGGCGGTGATCGTCTGTGCGTCCGCCAGATCGGCGCGCGTCAGCGGCCCCAACCGCGCCCGCACCTCGCTGCTCAGCATGCGTGCGCCGCCCGTTACATCATGCCTGGACGGCCGAGGTCTGTCCCGTCCACCAGCCGCGCATGACGGAACGGTGTCGGATCGACGATCGGCCGATCGCCCGCCACCAAGTCGGCCGCCAGCCGCCCCCCTGCTGGCCCGACGCCGAACCCGTGCCCGCTGAACCCGGCCGCCAGAAAGAAGCCGGGCAACGCCTCTATCGGCGAGATCACCGGCACCCCGTCCGGCGTCGAGTTCGATCCAGCCACCCCAGATTCGCGCCATCCGCAGCCCCGCCAGCGCCGGATAGGCCGCCGTCACCACTCGTAACGCCGGCGCCACAATGCTCCGGTCCGCCGCAGGCGCAAATATGCGACGCCGCTCGAACACTGTCGGCGCATCGAACGACCATTTGCCCGCCGGCGCCTCCGGCCCGTCGAAGAACGACCGCCCCGCCCGGATCTTCAGATTCTTTCGCCGCTCCTGGAACATCGGCCAGAACTGCCGCGCGTAGCGGATCCCCTGCGGCGTGATATCCAGCCGAGCGCGATTTTGCGCCGCAACGATATACCCGCCGTCCAGCCGCCGTGTCAGCGTGAAGTCCGGCGTCACCAGCCCGCCCGGCGTCACCTCCGCCGCCGCGGTCGTCGAGAACACCGTGGAGCGCACGCTCGCCTGCGGAAAACCGATGCCATGCCGGCGACAGAACATCGACGCCCACGCCCCCGCCGCGCACAGCACCGCGCCGGTCTCGATCCGCCCCGCCTCCGTCACCACGCCGGATACGCGTCCTGCCATCGCATCGATCCCACGAACTGCGCAATTCTGATGGACCGTCGCCCCCATCTTGCGCGCCGCATCCGCCAACCCCGGCGCCGCCAGCCACGGTTCCGCTCGCCCGTCGCGGGAGGAGAACACACCTCCGATCCAGTCCTGCTCGTTGCCGGGCGTCATCTCCCGTGCTTCCGCCCCGGTCAGCATCCGGCTGCCGACCTGGTAGGGCGCCGCCTTCGTCACCCAGTTCTCCCAGGTGGCAAGCTCATTCGGATCCTTCGTCACATACACAAGGCCCGTCCGCCGGAACCCGAGATCGCGCCCGACGTCATGCCCGAGCGTCTCCCACATCGCGATGGATTCCTTCATCAGCGGCAGTTCGCGCAGATCGCGGTTCTGCTGCCGGCACCAGCCCCAGTTCCGGCTCGACTGTTCCCCGGCGATTTGCCCCTTCTCGATCAGCGCGACGGAGATGCCCTTCTTGGCCAGGAAATACGCCGTCGCCACCCCGACGATGCCACCGCCGATAACCACCGCATCAGCCCGCTTCGGCAGCGCCGGATCGCTGCTCACCGACGCGATCAGCGGCCCTTCGTCGCCTTTGGTAGCAGATCCCTCGACACCGCGAGGGGGTGTGAGCGGGAATGCAGCATCGGACACGGACGGACTCTCGCTTTTGACAGCCACCCGCCGAGTTTACCGGCCGCCCGCAGAGCATTCTGTCAAATCAGGCACGCTACGGAGCATTATCTGCGCCGCCATCGCGCCGATCCGACGCATGCTGCCGCCGGGAGTATGCAATGTCCTGGGGACTCACGCTGCGGCTGAGATTTCAATGTCGCGATTGTCAGGTGCCGAGTGAACCGCACTGCGCGCGCATGAAGCGGGCCGGCATCAACCAAAGGGTTCTGGTGCAAATGAGTTGGAGGCGACACTAGGACGCTAGGCGACGCGCCCGCCCGACGTTGTCTTGTTTTACTCCGCCGCCAGCACCGCACTCCAGATGGCGGACATACTTCTATCTTTGAGGCGCAGCCCGCCGAGATTGAATTGTCCCTTGTGGATCCCGCGCAGCAGCTTGATGCCGGCGATCCTGATCGTCGCCGTCTTGAACCTCTTGAAGCCCGGCATCGGAGCGATGCGGAGCTTCACGCCGCGATGATCCTGCTCAGGTTGTTCAAGTGCCTTGATGAATGAAGCGATACTGGGGCACAACCCCGGGACAGAATTTCATCTACCTGCACTTGAACCGGATCATCAAGAAGTACGACCTCGGCATGATCTACGTCTCTGGCCCTGGGCACGGCGGCCCGGCCGTCGCAACACTTATCTCGAGGGTACCTACAGCGAGATCTATCCAGACATCAGCCAGGATGAGGCCGGACTGCGGAAGCTGTTCATTCAGTTTTCGTTTCCCGGCGGGATCCCCAGCCACGCTTCGCCCGAGTGTCCGGGTTCGATTCACGAGGGCGGCGAATTGGGCTATTCGCTCAGCCATTCTTATGGGGCAGTGCTCGACAATCCCGATCTCATCGTTGCCTGCGTGGTCGGCGACGGTGAGGCGGAAAACCGGTCCGGTAGCTACTGCATGGCATTCGAACAAGTTCCTCAATCCGACGGGGCGGTGCTACCGATCCTGCGCCTCAATGGCTACAAGATTGCCAACCCAACGATCCTTGCCCGGATCACGCACGAGGAATTGGACCAGCTGCTTCGCGGCTACGGCTGGACGCCCTACTTTGTCGAGGGGCACGAGCCCGCGCTGATGCACGAGGCGATGGCCGCGACGCTCGACACGGTTGTGGAGCAGATCAGGAAAATCCAGCAGGACGCGCGGTCTCATGGCAACGCGGTGCGTCCGCGTTGGCCGATGATCGTGCTCAACTCTCCCAAGGGGTGGATGGGGCCGAGAATCGATGAGGTACAGATCGAAGGCACCTTCTATGCGCATCAGGTACCGCTGTCCGATCCTGCCGCGCATCCCGAACATCTGAAGCTGCTGGAAGACTGGCTGCGGAGCTATCGGCCAGACGAACTCTTCGATGAACGCAGCCGCCTGAAGCCGGAGTTGGCGGAGCTTGCGCCCACCGGGAAACGACGGATGGGCGCGAATCCTCATGCCAACGGCGGCGTTCTGCTCCGTGACCTACGGCCGGGACTATGCGGTGGACGTGCCCTCGCCCGGGACGCCCGGCATCGGCGATAAGCACGTACTCGGGCGCTTTCTGCGGGATGTGTCGAAGCTGAACAATGAACAGCGAAACTTCGCATCTTCGGTCCCGACGAGACGATCTCCAACGGCCTGGAAGCGCTCTTCGAGGTAACCAAACGCCAATGGAACGCGGCGACCGTGTCGAAGGGCGGGTTTCTCGCGCCGACTGGACGCGTCATGGAAATGCTTAGCGAACATCAATGCGAAGGCTGGCTGGAAGGCTACCTGCTCACTGGCGGCCATGGGCTGTTCAATGGTTCTGTCAGCGATCATGCCGGGCGATTGCGGGGATGTCCCGGTCTCTGTTGAAACTCTCCGGGCGGCGTTGCCCGCCTTGAGCCTGTAGGCTCGGGGTGTCGAATCCGCGAAGGAGAGCAACGCCATGAAGAGCAATAGCACAGTGCCGGTCGCCGAGCCGCCAGCAATTGTAGGGGAGGCCTGGCAGCAGGTCAGCGCCAGCTTCGAGCGGTTCTGCCTGGCGTCGGGGATCGCGGCGCTGGACACGATGATGGAGCAGGATGCGGTCGAGCTGTGTGGCCCGCGGTATGGCCATGATGACGGCTGTGCCGGCCACCGCTGGGCGCGCACCAGGGGCAAGGTCGGCTTCCACGGCGGCAAGGTGGGGCTGGAACGGCCGCGGGTGCGCGCCCGCGCCGGCCAGGAGATGGCGCATCATATCGGTCATGATGCAGCTTTACGCAGAACCGTGGAGTCGATGCACTCCTGCCGCGCCACACTGTCTGAGCCTGGATCACGACGCGAAAGCCAAAGACCCAGCCGCCCCCGTTCCGTTCTGGTCGAAACAACGGCCGCGTTATCTGTTATCCGGCTTGATGCGGTGCGGAGTCTGCGGCGGTGGATTCTCCAAGGTGAGCGCGCAGCACTTCGGCTGCTCGACAGCTCGCAATAAGGGTCCGAGGGCCTGCACCAATCTGCGCACCATCCGACGCGACGAGTTGGAGGACCGCGTCTTACACGCGCTGCGGGGGCGCCTGATGGACCCGGACCTGTTCAAGGTGTTCGCGGAAGAGTTCGTCGCCGAATGGAATCGGCTGCAGGGCAATAGCGAGGCCGAGCGCGCAGCCGGGAGAGCGGAACTGCATCGAGTGCAACAACAAATTGAGCGGCTGGTCGATGCCATCGCCCAGGGCACGCCGGCGGCTGCGGTCGGCGCCCGATTGAAGCAGCTGGAAGAGCGCCGGCTACAGTTGGAAGCTGAGGCATCACGGGCACCACCGTCAGCTCCTCGGCTCCACCCCGGCTTGCCCGGGATCTATCGCGCCAAGGTCGCCGACTTAGTTGCACCTCTCGATGGCGACGATGCGACCGACGCACGGGAACTGGTGCGCGGCTTAGTGGAGCACATCACGTTGCATCCCGAGGCAGATGGCTACCGCCTCCAGGTGCGCGGCGAACTGGCCGCCATCATGGCACTGGCCGGCGGCGCCGGGCCCGCCAAAGGTGCAGCGGACATAAACGATTTGTGCGAGCAAGTTAAGATGGTTGCGGGGACGGGATTTGACCGACAGTTGACTCTCCCGGCGGTCAGTTGCTGAGCCACCCGCGCATCGGCGTCTATCCCGAGAGGAGCAGCCACCGGATAATCCGGCTGAGATCTGACCACCCAGCGACGCAGCTGGACGGCGAGGCCGACCTGCCCCGGCCACTTGACCATCTCGACGGTCATGCGGGTGGCGCGCGCGGACCGCTCGCCGGCATAGCCGGGGTCGGCGAACGCGGGCTCAATGAACGAAAGTGCGGTATTATCCGGCATTCCGTCGTTGCGCTTGAACGGCGCGGCCTTGGCGCGCCTCGTCCAGTCCGGCTTGAAGGCGATCTGCGGGATCTTGCGGTTGGTCGCCCATTTGGCGGCGATCAGCTTGGGCCCCTTGCGGGTCGCCGTGAAGGTGCGAGCACCATGAGAGCGATCAGCCCCGGAGTTTCGCCCGGCGCACGAGGAGCAGAAGGCTCGCTGATCCAGCAAGAATGCCGAGCGGCGCTGGCTCAGGTATAGACGGGACAGCGGTGGCGAAAACAGATACTTGCCCGCCTGCCGATAAACCTTGTGTCGGGGACAGATCCAGTTTGGTGTCCCCGGTTCCAAATAATGAGAAAGTGTCACCAAGCGGATCCGCGAAAGTCGGTACTCGACGCGCTACCGTCAGGTGTCAACATAGATGAGGTAGCGAAGATACCACAATCGGTGGGAGAGCTACAAGTTGCAGTGCCATTCTGAGTATTGGAATAAACGTCCCCAAACGCATCAGCAAGTTGCCATGCAATTATACCACTTTGTGTTAATACATCGTTGGTAATCCCATCTGTCGTGATGGTCCCTTTGACTGGTCCATCCTTGCCAAAATTGATATCAAGATTGTATGTGATAGGTGATGCCTCTACGCCCATTGGTGCGACGAGAAAAGATATGGCAGCCGCCGTAATCAGACCACCCACTCGCCCCGCTAAACTGCCGCTTTTCCGCATACTTTTAAATGACATTGTTATTTCAGTCATTTTTGTCCCCCACAAAACTCTCTCTCTACCGAATTCCCCAGATGGACGACCGGATTAGCCGTTACGAGGGCAACGTAGAACCTGATCCGCTCGTGTTGCAGCGGTGAAATCGCATGGAAGCCGGCCGGAGCCGTTCCAACGGCCCGATGGCGTCCCCGTGGACGAATATTCGGCCCGCGAGCCGGCGTCGAGGCGCACGTCTCCCGCCGGGAAGTGGACCTGCCAGGAACGAGGCCACCCCCGACAGAAAAGTCCACATTGACCATGATGGCCTGACCATAGCCGTCCCTTTCAAATTAGGACACCACCCGGCGGCCGAGGATTGGCGCCAGCTCGCCGATGCGGTGGTTGCGATGGTGGGGCTGCTCGAGCGGGCCGCCTCGGCCGCGGGGGCGTCGTCGTGAGGGGCGAGCCCGAGCGGGAGCCTGAGCCCGTGCCGGTCAATTCGGTCGAGCTGGCGCTACGCCTGCTGCTGGCCATCGCGGAGGATCCGAAAGTCTGCGGTTCGCACCGGATCGCGGCGCGGCGCCACCTCCGGCGGCTGGAGCGGCAGGCGGCATCGGATTCCGATGGAGACCACGTCTCGGCCGCTCGCGGCCCCGAGGAACGGCAGGGGATGGACGGGTGAGCGAAGCCGAAGCACGGGGCAGCGCTCGCATGCTGCGGGCGGCGCTGGCGGCCGCCGATCATGCTGCCGCGGCGGCGATGGCCGGGATCGGCGGCCCGCGTCGCTCCGCGACTAAGACCGGCGCGTCTGCGCCGCAGTCCAGGCGGTACCCGGGCCGGGAGGCGCTGGCCGATGCGGCCCGCGCGTGGCGGGAGCGGGTTCCGTCCCTTGGCCGGCTCGCGCTCGACGTCGCCCTATCGGGGGATGGCCTGCGCATCCGCGAGCTGCGGGCCGGCGCGGGGCTGGGGCGCATGGACGAATGGCTGCCCGAGGCCGCCGAGCCGGTGATCCTACTGGTCTGGTTCCGACTCGACGCGTCGCGGCGGCGCGGCTTCGACATGGGCAGCATCCCGCTCGCGACCGTTTCCCTGCACGCGCTGGCGCGCCGGTTCGAGCGCGGCGCCGGCACCGATGCCGATGATGTGCTCTTTGACCTCGCGCTGCTGGCCGCCGCCGCGGACCCGCTCGGCGAGGCGGGGGTGGAGTTTGAAGTCTCGGTCGGACCCGATGCCGGGTGCTGGGCGGGCGAGACGGTCGAGATGCCGGACGGCGATGGCAGGCAGACGCGGGTGCTGGCGCGATGGGGCGATGTCGCCGAGGTCACGCTGCAACTCGCCGATCAGGCAGGTGAGCGCGTGCCGATCGGCGGGGGCGCGCGCGATTTCGAGGCCACGCTCGCTCAGCCGCAGGGCCGCGTCGGTGTGATACGCTGCGCGCTGCGCCGCTGCCGCCTGCAGATAGGCTTGCGGCGCGCGCTCGTCCTCGGCACGGTCCAGATGCTGCGCGTGCAGCACGGGATCATGCCCGGCGAACCATTCGGCCGCCCGCCGGTGCAGTTCTCGCCGGCGGCTGCGCAGCAGCGACGCGTACGCGCCCTCCTGAATCAGCGCGTGCGCGAACAGAAAATCCTCGCCTTCCGGTAGCACCAGCGCGTTAGCGAGCAGAACGTCGCACACATAGTTCGCCGCGCCGAGCAGATGCCGCAGCAGCGCCAGGTCGAAGCGCTGGCCGATCACGGAAGCCGCCTGGAACGCCTGCCGGTCCTGCGGAGGCAGCCGGTCCATGCGCGCCAGCACTAGGCTCTGGATCGAAGGCGGCACCGCGTCGGCGCTGCCCTCCTCAGCGTTGCGCAACAACTGCTCCAGGAACAGCGGATTGCCGCCGGCGCGCGCGATGCAGGCGAGCGTCACGCGCTGCGTCGCGTCGATGAAGGAGGCGGCGAGGCTCAGCGCCTCCTCGTGCCGAAGCGGGCCGAGATCAAAGGTGGCGAAGGGCGTACCCCGGCAACTCGCGCGCCACGCCGCGTCCAGCGGATCGCCTTCCACCCGCGAGGTCATGAGCAGGATGCCGGCGCCGTCGGCCATCACGGTCGCGAAAGCGGCCACCGCTGCCCCTGAATGCATCTGACCTCGCCCGCGGCGCCCTCCCGCGAAGCGGGTTCGTGCAAGGGCGCGAAGGCGCCGCCACAAGGTGGCGCCGAACATCCGGTTCCGGGATCACCCGATCGGTGGTCTAGCGACCCAGTTGGGTCGGAATATGTCGTTCCACCGGAGCCCGGCGAACATCTGCCTCCACCCTGATCGCATAGAAGCCGCCATTCCGCGCTCGGCCAGTACCGTTAGCTTCGCACCCAAAGCGATCGTCCGCATTGCACCTCAAAAGCGGTCACCATGTCGGCGATCAGTGGGATCGAACGTGACAGGCGGCTTGGCATCATCCCTGCAAACGGGTGTTGCCTGGGTCCCAGGCGGCACCCGGCAGGACAATGGCGGGGCAGCGATTGTCCATCATCAGGACCTCGAATTGTGCGCATGGCTGGACCAGCACGGATTCGACATAGGCAAAGGCAAGCGACTGGTTGACGGCATGGCCGTAGGCGCCGCCGGTGGTCAGGCCGACGATCCGGTCGCCGTGGTACACTGGTTCGTTGCCATAGCAATCGTGGTCAGTGGCAGCGACTGACAGATAGACCAACTTGCTCGGCGGTCCATCTTGTTTGTCGCGCAGCGTCCCCGGCTTGCCGGCGAAGTCCTTGCCGAAATCGACGAAGCGTTCCATGTCTGCAGCGATCAGCGTGACCTCGTTGGTCAGTTCCGCGCCCCAGGCATGATAGGCCTTCTCCATACGCAGGCTGTTCATGGCGTAGGTGCCGAACAACGTGAGGCCATGCGATTCGCCTGCGCGCTGCAGCGCTTCGAATACCATCGGCATCTCCGCCATCGGCGTGTGCAGCTCCCAACCCAGTTCGCCAACGTAGTTAACGCGCAGGGCACGCAGTGTCACACCTGCGACTGTCATCTGTTTGCCGGTCAACCAGCGAAACGCTGAGTTTGAAAGATCGGCGTCGGTGCAGCACGCAAGTACATCTCGTGCGCGTGGCCCAGCGAGGATTAAGACGCCATAAGCATCGGTGACATCGGCCACCATCACCTGTTCGCCCGGTGCAACACGGCTGCGCAACTGATCGAAGTCGTGGAGCTGTGCCGCGGCGGATGACACCACATAAAAGCGGTCGGAGGCCAAGCGCGTGACGGTAATCTCGCTGTCGATGAAGCCATTGGTGTTGAGCAAGTGGCTGAGCATGAGTTGCCCATCGACACGTGGCACCCGGTTGGGGCAGACGCGTTCAAGGAACGCGGAGGCGTCGGGCCCTGTGATGTCGAACTTCGCGAAGCTAGAGAGGTCCATCAGCCCGACGCGCTCGCGCACCGCCAGGCACTCGTTGCGAACGTGGTCCCACCAGTTCGAGCGCTTGAGGGAAAACTGCTCACCTTTCCCGGTGAGATCGTACCAGCGAGCGCGTTCCCAACCAAAGACCTGGCTGAATTGAGCGCCCTGGGCTTTCAGTGCGTTATGCAGCGAGGAGCGGCGCAGGTCGCGGCCCACATTGTGTTGCTCGGCAGGCTTGTAGCAGTAATACATGTGTTGGTAGTCGGCGATGCCGACGGCGCGAGTGAACTCCGGCGTCGCCCAGTCGCCGAAGCGGCGCGGATCGAATTCGCGTGCGTAGATGTCCGGCTGGCCATGCACGATCCATTGCGCCAGGAATTTGCTGATGCCGGCCCCCTGGCAGATGCCCAGGGACGCTCCGCAATGCATCCAATAGTTGCGGGCACCGGGTGCGGGGCCAGACAGCGGTGCGCCGTCCGGTGTGTGCGGGATTGCGCCGGAAATCACACGCTTGATCCCCGACTGCGCGAACAATGGGAAGCGCTCCCCCGCCCGTTCCAGATGCGACATAATGCGGTCCAGCTCCGGCGCGACTAGCTCGCTATCGAAATCCCAGGGGGGTGGACCATCCCAACATTCGTGCGCGCCGGAGGTCTGGTACGGTCCGACAAGGATGCCGTCGACCTTCTCGCGGAAATAGGCATGCGCCCAGGGATCGCGCACCACCGGCAGCTCCGGCTTGTGCGCGATGAGTTGCGCCACCGGTTCAGTGATAAGGTAGTGATGCAGCATGTTCGCGATCGGCGCGCGGTGGCCGGTCCAGGAGGCAATCTCGTTGCAATAGGAGCCGCCGGCATTCACAACATGCTCGCAACGCAGCTCGCCCTGATCGGTGGTCACCAGCCATTCGCCCGCGTCGAGCCGGCGGATGTCCATTATGCGCGTGCGGCGGTAAATCTCGGTGCCGAGCGCGCGTGCACCGGCGGCCATCGCCATAGCGGCATCAGCGGGCGCGACATGGCCATCGGTGACGGTCAGGAAGGCCGCCTTCACACCTTTGACATTAAGGAACGGATGATGGCGGAGAATCTCGTTCGGGCCGATGATATGCGCTTCATAGCCGGCGAGTTTCGAGACGCCGAGCACCTGCTTAAACCAGTCCACTTCCTCATCGCTGCAGGCCAAGCGTAGGCCGCCGGTGGTATGCCAGCTGACGGCCTGCCCGATCTTCGCTTCGAGCGACGAATAGAGCTGCGTGCCGTAGACATGCAGCTTCGCAGCGTTGAGGGAGCCGATGAAATGCGGACACTGGCCAGCGGCATGCCAGGTGGAGCCGGAGGTGAGCTCGCCTTTCTCCAACAGCACGAGCTCGGTCCAGCCCTCCAGCGCCAGATGGTATAGCAACCCGACGCCCATGATGCCGCCGCCGACGATCGCCACGCGGGCATGTGATTTCATCGCCGCTCCTCACCCAAGCCCTGCACCGCAGGCTAAAGCGGACCGAGGTTGGTGGGAATTGTACGCGCACCTCGTCCGACATTGCCCCAGATGAACAACAGGTTTGACGGTCTTCAGTGAACTCTAGGCATCGTTTGGCCCTCGTAGAATCGCCCCGGCCGACGGAAGCCCTGTTGGAGCGCTGCAGTTGTGCGATACTCGACCTCAGGGCGACACTTCAAGTCCGAACGCGCTTTTCGGGCCCGCTCCTCTCGAATAACAACGTGGTGGCCAATCTGGCCCCACTGGCGGTGGATTTTCACGTGCCGCAGACGGTGAGCGGCGCGAAGGGCACCCACGGGATGCAGCGGAAGGGGACTGCTGTTCTAATTCCGCATTCAATCCCTCGCAGAATAGTGTTATCCGGCCGTGCCGAGGCGCTCGCTCAGCCGGTGCAGGTAGCCCGATAGTGCAGGTCCGACATAGGCGTTCACCACGGTCGTAGAGACGCGCTCAAATTCCTTGATCTGTGGGAACACATCCGAGGAGAGCGAGACGTAAGCGTCGGGCATGGCGTCGGCGAGCGCGCGAGCGGTCTCCCGCTCATGGGAAGGGTCGCGGTAGGAATGGAGATAGCAGACGGCAACCGCCTCCACGCCATCGCGCTTGAGCTGCGCGATAGCGGAATGCAGAGCATCCCGGTCTAGCGGCTTCTCCACGCGTCCATCCGCCCGCATGCGCTCCGGTACGCCAAGGCGCCGCGCACGCGGGACCAACGGCTTGGGCGGCGGCATGTGCAAATTGTAGCGGTCTTACTTTAGCCCCTCACGCATCTCGACGACATCGCGATGGCCCTCTGTCGTCAGCAGCCCAACCCTGGCATTTTTGCGCTCCAGTAGCGCGTTGGTGGCGACGGTGGTGCCGTGCACGATGCGCTCGGTGCGTTCCAGGAGTGAGCCGAGCTCGAGGTTCAGCGCGGCGGCCAGGCCCTCCAGACCGGCGAGCACCCCGATGGAGGGATCCTGCGGCGTGGAGCCGACCTTCGCCAGAGTGCAGCGCCCCTCCTCGTCCACCGCGGCGAGATCCGTGAATGTCCCGCCGACATCGATGCCGATGCGCAGCATCCTCAGCCCCGCCCCGTTACGAAGCCGGTCTCTCGATCGTGGGTTCGCGCCATCGAGCAGGCGGTCGCCAAGCTGAAACGCTTCAAGCGGATCGCCCTACGCTGCGAGAAGACCGCCGACAGCTACGGCGCCCTCGTCGCTTTTGCTTGCGGGCTGATCTTGATCAAATCCGTCCACACGGCCTAGTGTCGGAAGTGGCGCTAATCCGACCTTCGAAAAGGTTGCAAAGTGAGCGAGTGCGGGCCTGCAAATGCAGGCGGAATGCAGGGGCGATGGCCGAAAGGCACCAGCGGCAACCCGAGTGGGAAGCGGCCGGGCGCCCGCAACAAGGCGCTGCTCGCGCTTGACGCCATCGGCGTCGCGGGCGCGGCCGAGGTGCTGGCCACCGTGGTGGCGGCGGCGAAACGGGGCGACATGCGCGCGGCCGACATCCTGCTCCGGCGGGTGTGGCCTGAGCGGCGCGGCCGTCCGGTCCGGCTGGCGCTGCCGCGCATCGAGACTGCGGCCGACCTGCCCGCGGCCCTGGCCGCCATCTGGGGCGCGCTGGCCCAGGGCGAGCTGTGCCCGGCCGAGGCAGCCGAGCTGGCGCGGCTGGTCGCTGCCTGCGGGCAGGCTTCCGCTCCGGGATCGGCGCCCGTGACAATCCAAATCCGGGGCGGCCTGCCCGAGCCGGATGAAGGGTGACCCGCCCGCGGGACAGTTTCCACGGCGATCTGCGCCACCTGCGCGTCGGAGTGGAGGTGGGCGTTGCGGGCGTTCGGGCCACCAGCTCGGCGAGCGGCCGGCGCTCCACCCGATCGGCGGGCCACGTCGGCCCCGTCCGGCCGCCGCAAGAGGGCCCATCGTCACCACCCGGATGGCGACCAGCCGCCCGATCAGGACACGCTCGGTGTAGCTCGGCGGCCGGCCGAGATGCGCCGTCGCGCATCAAAGTGCACCCTCGCCACGTGATCGAGCAATCAATGTGCGGATAGATTGCGGGACCATGCGCCACCATGCGCGAACATCCAGCATTCTCGGGCGCTGCGGTCACGGCTTGGCGGAGGGCCTCTCCGCCGCGGTGCCGATCGAGCCCGCTCCAGATGTGGAGTCACCAGCCCGAGCGGCAGGAAGCACGGGCGCGAGCGGATGATGGTGGCGCCGGCCGGGCGAGGGTTGTGAACCTTGTGAACCTTCCGCCATATATCCCCGTTCCCGCGCGCGTAACGGCGATAAGCAGTAGATGGTTCACAAGGTTCACAAACCGGGCTCTCACGGCTGCCACGTCCCGCAATCAGTGATGACGGCAAGGCCGTTGAAGCCCTTTCGGCCGGTGCCACCTTGGCGGCTCGGCTCAAAGCCGCGGGCCTGCATCGCGTGCGCGAACCGCCTCTGCGAACCCTCGCGCTCGCCACTGCGCTGCGCCCACGTGCGCCAGGACGCGAACAGGTCGGCTGTCGTGGTGTAGTACATGGCGCCGAGGGTGCAGCACTCTTGGAGCCAGGTTACGACTGCATCCTCGGCTTCGAGGTAGTCGCCGGTCGCCTTGATCACGGCAGCCGGCGGTGCCAGCCCATAGTGCTGCCATGCCAGGCATCCTTCGATCGCCCATGCGAGGATGCCGGGCCACTCGGCTTTCAGCTTCTCGGGCAAGTCCTGATCACGCTCGGCGGGCGGGATCTTCACCTCGAACGGGATCAGATGCAGGCGGCGTCGGATCGCTTCGTCGACGTTGCGCAGGCCCGGCTTGTGGTTGCCGACGATGAACAGCTTGAACGCGGGGGTGAAGGTGAAGAAGTCCTGCCGCATGAGGCGAGCCGTGATCGGATCGCCGCCCGTGAGAGCCTTGATGCGGGACTCGGCCCAGCGACGGCCTTCCTCGGTTTCCTGCGCTGTCACTAACCGCGCGCCGCGTAGCATGGCGAGGTCGGTTGGATGGCGATCGGTCGGCGACGCGGTGAACGTCTCCATGACGGCGACGGCCGCATATCCGCCGAGGATGCCGGTCAACGCATTGAGGAACGTGCCCTTGCCGTTGGCGCCGGTGCCGTAGCCGAAGAACAGCGCGTGCTCGCGAGTGATGCCGGTGAGGCTATAGCCCGCGGCGCGTTGGAGGAAGGCTTGCAGCTCGACATCGCCGGCCGTGATCCGATCGAGGAAGCTCCGCCATAGCGGGCAGCCGTCACTAGGTGCGACCGCGGTGATCTTCGTCATGTAGTCGTCTGGCCGGTGCGCCCGCAGCCGTCCGGTGCGCAGCTCAACCACGCCGCCGGGCGTATTCAACGCCCACGCATCGGCGTCCCATTGGTCGGTTGTCGCCGCGTGCCGGCGATCGGCCTTTGCAAGTCGTTCGACGGCGGCGACGGTTTTTGCGGCGGCGAGGGCGCGGGCAAGTTTCGTGTTGTTGCATCCTGACGCAACTTGGCGGCAGACGGCGCGGGAGAGGTCGAAGGCGCGCAGGGTATCGTCGAAGCGCCAGACGGCCGGCTCGCGAATCAGCCATCGGCTCCATGCGGCGACGTAGCGCAGCGTGTGCTGGTGCCGATCGGTGAAGCGCAGGGCGAGGGCTTCGTCAGTGAACGCTGGCGGCCGGGCATCATCGTCCAATTGTTCCCGATCGGCAGAGTTACTGTCAGCGGCCTTGTCACCATTGGGTTTGAACGACTCGGCCGTGCCACCTGCGGCGCGCAGCAGATCCTCCGGCGTGAAGTTCATGCGGCGACTCCGTGCCCGACGTCGTTCCAGTCGGTGCCGGAGGGCGGGATGAAGATGGTCGCCTCACGTCCAGCCTCGCGCCACCGTTCGGCGCAGGCTCGCGCAGAACGGATTCCGGCGCCTTTGTCATCGGCATCGGCAAAAATGCTGATCGCTTCGATGCCGGCCAGAACGGGGAATTTTTCAATTCCTCCCGCGCACGCCGCCGCCCACACCGGACGCCAGCCGAAACGCTGCATCACCGCTAGCGCGGTCTCGATGCCCTCGGCGAGGCCGAGGCCGAGTGTCACCGTGTCGTCTGGTACAAGGCGCACGACGCCGGCGTTGCCGAGCATCCTCCTGGCGTCGCCCTCGGCCTTGCCGCGGCCATCGGCCCGCAAGTAGGTCCTGTGGATTCCGACTGGCCGGGCCGTCCCCGGGTCCGTCATCAGCGCGAGCGCGGCGGGCAAGCGCTCGGTCCTGCCGCGCGGGCACTGCGGGTGAAAGCGGAGCGGCGCGCCGGGCGGCAACAGCAAGCCGCGACTATGCAGGTAGCATTCGACCAGCGTGCCCGAGGCGGGCACCGACTCGCACCATAAACGGCGCGCCAGCTCGGTAGTGTCCGGCTCGGGCGCGTCAGCGGCCTGTACGGGCGCTGTAGGCCGGTGCGGTGCTGGCCGGTGCTCCGGGTCGCCGGCGAGCCCAAGCCACCCTGTAGCCCACGCCAGCGCCTCGCGGATCGGGCATTTGCGGAAATGGGCGATCAGGTCGAGCGGGTCGCCGCCGATGCCGCCCTCGCTGTGATGGCACCAGATGCCGCGCTTCGGCCGGCAATCTCCACCGCCAAGCCGACATTCGCGTAGAAGCGCAGCTCGGTCCTGCTGCGGAAGGTGGGGCGCGCGCCGACCAGCTCGATCGCGAGCTTCTCGATCCGCTCGGCCAACAGCTCCGCGATGGTGCTGGCGTCGAGGTGCGCGGTCATGCCGCGGTCCTCCGCAGGCGCCGCCGTCCGTCGCCTCCGCTTTATCGGCCTAGATGGATAAGAGGTGACGGCGTTCATCGCGCCACCTCGCCCAGCACCTCAGTCAGGACGTAGCCGCGCGCCTTGAACACCGCGGCCCGGCGCCGGAACGGCTTGAGGTCGCGCCGCCGCTCGGCATGGAGCAACACCGGGACACGCTCGGCCAGGTAGCCGGCGAGGGCCGCACCGTTGAGCAGGTCGAAACCGCAATCCACGTCGATCAGGAACGCGGCCGCGACGTGCGGGGCCGAGCCGATGGTTTCGAGCGTCACCCCTGCCGGTAGCAGTGCGAGGCGGTGCGGGAAGCCGCGGAACTGCGGTGGGACCAGGTCTTTCGACAAATAGAGGTAGTCGGGAAGGTCGGTCATCGTGGCTTCCTAAGAAGCCCCGTCGCGTGAGCGCTTGACCGCCCGAACCGAAGTTAGTAGATCGTCGCTTGCCAGCACGATCTTCCTGTTTTCGGTCCAGCCGCTCCCGCGCTTTCGCGTTGGGGGCGGCTTCGATTCAGGTGGCGTGCGGCTGGCCGGCGGCCTTCCGCGGACGGCCGCGGCGGGGCGGTTCGGCGGCGTCGCGCTTCGCGACGGCGGCCTCGATCCAGGCGTCGATCTCGGCCTCGACCCAGGCGACGCGCTTGGTGCTCAACTCGATCGGCGCTGGAAACTCGCCGAGCTTGACCTTTCTCATCAGGTGCTCGCGCGAATACTTAACGCCTTTTGTCGGGCCAAGCTCGCTGTAGTGGATGATTCGCATATCTCGCCTCACCTGTGCTGGTGAAGCGAAGGATGGGGCTTATAGCCGCATATCTCGCCTCACCTATGCTGGTGAAGCGAAGGATGGGGCTTATAGCCGCATATCTCGCCTCACCTGTGCTGGTGAAGCGAAGGATGGGGCTTATAGCGCCGCTATAGAGGTCTGCTTTTTTGGCCCCGAAAAAGCAGACTGTGAAACGCGCGCACTCGGCGTCGGCAGCCCGAGCGCGACGCCGGTGAGGGCGGCGGCAGTGCCGTAAAGCCGGTCCCCGAAGCGATCCTCCAGGAACGCAGCAATGATGATCTGCACCCCCCGAGTCACGGGATCGCCACGGTCATTCTTCACCATCAGCGGGTCGGTCGGCGGGCGCCCCGAAGCGGCTTGGGCTTCTTTCCGGGCGGCGGCTCTATCCAGCGCTCCGGCGTCTGCTGCCCCGACGGGGCCGAAGGCGCCGGCCGCGGCCGCGGCCGCATCCTGCCGCAGCGTCTCAGCTTCCCGCAGCAGCTCCGCTTTCTTCGCGGCGATCTCTTCGGGCTTCGTCACTGGCACCCCGTCGCTCGCCGCGAGGAGCGCGAAATGCAGCGTCTCGGCCATAGCTATCGCTTGCGCTTTCTCTGGGTCGCGCCGCGGCGCATGAGCCGGCGGCCTGGCAGGATGCAGGAACTTTCCAGTGGTCCGGTTCTGGCAACTCAATGTCTCCCACACCCGTCGCATACGCGGATCAGTCGCAAGCCGTGTCAGGATCTCCGCTTCCTTGGTCGGCCGCGGTTGTGCGCCAAGCCGCGCCACAATCCAGGGTATATCGACCGGTGTCCAAGCCGGCAGTCTGACCAGCTCGCCCGCAGTGTTCACGCCACACGCCGCGCGCGCTCGGCCGCCAGCTCGGTCACATCAGCCGGCGGCGGCGGTGCCAAGATGCCGCGCAACTTGGCTTCCCAAAGCTCAAACCCGCGCTGCTTCTCTGGCAAATAGCCGTAGAGGTCATAAACCCGATGCAGCCCGGGTTGCGCGTGCGCAATCATCTGCTCGCGAACCCGGTCCTCGATCGGCAGCGCCGAAAGATGGCTGCGCATTGTCCGCCGCAGATCGTGCAGCACCCAGCCCCGAACGCCGGAGAGGGCGTCCAACCGAGCCTTCGTCGCGCCGAACCCGTTCACCGCCCTCGCGCCCGCCGTCGTGGTGAACACGCAAGGGCCGGTGAACCGTGGCAGCGATCGCAGCAACGCGAGCGCATCAGGCGCGAGCGGCACAACGTGCGCGCGGTCTGCCTTCATCCTCACGGCCGGAATCACCCAAAGCCCCGCGGCGAGATCGATTTCCGACCACGACGCACCGGCCACTTCGCGCTCGCGCTGGCCGGTCAAGAGCATGAACTTGAAAAGCGGCCCGTAGGGAAAGCCGAGCGACTGGTCTGTCTCCCGCGCCCGATCCCGGCGCCGGCCCTCTTTCAGCGCCTCGACGCCGGCCGGGCCGCTGCACGCGTGCCACACGCGCCGCAGCTCATCGTCCGACAGCGTGCGGTCGCGCGGCCTCTTCGCCCCGATCAAATCCTTTGGTTTCAGCACCGCGCAGGGATTCGACGAAATGCCGAAGCCGCCCGCGCCGGCCGCCCAAGAATACATGCGGCGGAGGTGCCCGAGCCGATTGCGCGCTTCCGCCGGCGCCTTGCTGGCGATGCTGCGAATGTGTGCCGCGATCTCCGCCGGTTCGATCTCGACTGCGGGCCGGATGCCCCACATCTTCGCGAAGGCCACCCCAGCGCGCCTGGCTTCGGCGGCCTTGCTAAGCCTGGACGCGTGCCGCTCCTCGAAGGCGCCCCAGACCGTCGCGAAGCTGGTTGCATGCTTTTGCTGTTCGGTGGCCCGCCGGCGAGCGGTGTCAAGCTCGGGATCAATCCCGCGCCCGATCAGTTCGAGCCAAGCGCGGACTTGGTTCCGCCACGGGGCCAGCGACGGGGCGCCGGCATAGTCCCCGATCTTGCGAAAAGTCGGGTTGCGCGGGTGCAGGGGGAAACGGGCGACCATGCCGAGCGACAGCGCGCCGCCGCTGTAAGCGCGCACCGCTGCGCCCGGCGCGACCGCATCATGGATCAGCGCGCGCTTGCCCGGCGGCCACGTCTTCGCCGCCTTCGCGAGGCTGGCGAGCCGTCGCTCATTAATCGTGATTTTGACGCCTTTCGCTGCCATTGACCGCTTGCTCCGACCGGGACAACACCGGGACAACAGACATTGGTGTCTTCCCGTGTTGTCTGATATCGCCCCATGTTGCATAGAGTCTCAGTCTTTGCAAGGGGTTTTCAGTTGGTTACCGGTCGGGATGTCGGCTCATGTTGCCCGGTATGGCAGGAGCGGAAGCGGCTCCGAACCGCTCGGGCGCCGGCGCCCCCATCGGTCAGTGACGGTTGCAACCGGCGCCCGGTTGTGCGAGCGGCTTGGGAGCGGACGCGTTTCGGGCTACATCGGCCGCTGCGAGCTGGGCCAATACCGGGGCCTCGACCGGGATCAGAACTGTCGTGTGATCGGGACTGAGTGGAATGGGTAGGAACGACGATTGGGGCGACCGCCCCCGGCGGCCACGGCGCGGCGGGTTCGACCAGGAATTCGGGAGCGGGCCGCCGAGCGGGCCGCCGGGCGGCGGTTTCCGCGGGCCGCCGCGGCGCTTCGATGCGTTCTCCGAACCGGGCGCTGTCGGCGCCGATGAGGAGACCGCCGGCGAGGTGAAATGGTTCAACCCCGAGAAGGGGTTCGGCTTCGTCACCCTCACCGACGGCCGGGATGCGTTCCTGCACGGCAGCGTGCTGGCCCGTGCCGGTGCCAGCACGGTCAGCCCCGGCGCCGCGCTCAAGGTCAAGGTCGGTCGTGGCCAGAAGGGCCCGCAGGTAGTCGAGGTGATGGAGATCGGGCCGGTCACGTCCACGCCCTCCTCCGCGCCCCGTCAGCGCCCGTTCGGCGGGGGCGGCGGTTATGGCGGCGGACGCAGTTTCACCGGCGGCGAGATGACCGAACTCTCGGGCACGGTGAAGTGGTACAATCAGACCAAGGGCTTCGGCTTCATCACGCCCGAGACCGGCGGCAAGGACGTGTTCATCCACGCCTCCACCCTGGAGCGCAGCGGCCTCAACGGGCTGAACGAGGGCCAGACGGTGCGGATGCAGGTCGTGCAGGGCGCCAAGGGGCCGGAGGCACGCTCGATCTCGCTCGGCGGCTGAGGGCGCGCCTCAGTCGTCATAGCCTGCGGGATGCGCGAGCCGCCAGCGCGCGGCCGTTCGCGCGATCTCTTCCAGGCTCGCGTGGCGGGGCGACCACCCGGTTTCCGCTCTAATCCGGGCCGAGGATGCGACCAGCGCGGCCGCATCGCCGGCCCGCCGGGGAGCCATCTCGTGCGGCACAGGCCGCCCGGTCGCGGCTTGCACCGCCGCGATCACCTGCCGCACCGAATGGCCGCGCTCGCTCCCCAGATTGTAGGTGGCGCTGCCCCCGTCCAGCCGGTCCAGCGCCAGCAGATGCGCCTCTGCCAGGTCCGTCACATGCACGTAGTCCCGGATCGCGGTGCCGTCGGGGGTCGGATAATCGCCGCCGAACACGAGCAGCTTCGGCCGGCGGCCGAGCGCCGTGTCGATTGCGAGCGGGATCAGGTGCGTCTCCGGCTGGTGGTCCTCGCCGAGCCGCCCGCCGGGGTCGGCGCCGGCGGCGTTGAAATAGCGCAGGCAAGCGCTGCGCAGTCCGTGGATGCGATCCGCCCAGAGCAAGGCCCGCTCCAACGCCCACTTGCTCTCGCCGTAGGGCGATCCCGGCTCGATCGGCGCGTCTTCCGCGATCGGCAGCGTGGCGGGCCGGCCGAACAGGGCCGCGGTGGATGACAGCACGAGGCGCGGCACCCCGTGCGCCACGCAGGCCCGGATCAGGCGCAGCCCGACGCCCACGTTCTCGTCGAGGTAGCGCAGCGGCTCGGCCATGCTCTCGCCCACCTGCGAGAGTGCGGCGAAATGCAACACCGCGTCCCAGCCCTCGTCGCCGAGCAGTCCCGTCAGCAGCGCCGGATCGCCGGCATCGCCGACGACCAACTCGGCGCCGGGCACCACCGCCGCCCGATGCCCGAGCCGGAGATCGTCAAGCACCACGACGGCGTCGCCGCGCTCGACCAGCGCGAGGACGACATGGCTGCCGACGAAACCGGCGCCGCCGGTGACGAGCAGGCGGCGGGGCATCAGGCGAGATCGAACACCAGTAGCTCGGCCGCCCCGGCTTCTGCCGTGATGGCGAGCGTGGTCTCCCCGCTCACCACGGCACCATCGCCCGCCGCAAGCGCGACGCCGTTCACCGTCGCGGACCCGCGCGTCGCCTGCACCCAGCCGTGGCGGCCCGGCGCGAGCGCCACCTCCACGGATTTGCCGGGCGCCGGCGCCGCTCGCCACAGCCGCGCGTCCTGGTGAATCACGACCGCCCCGTCGCCGCCTTCCGTCCCGCCGATCAGCGCCAGCGGCCGGTCGGTCACGATCGCTTTCTGCTCATAGCTCGGGGCCAGGCCGGCACGGTCGGGCGTGATCCAGATTTGCAGGAAATGCACCGGCTCGGCCGGCTCGTGATTGTATTCGCTATGCCTGATGCCGGTGCCGGCACTCATGCGTTGAATCTCGCCCGGCCGGATCACCGAGCCCGTTCCCAGGCTGTCGCGATGTTCCAGCGCGCCTTCCAGCACGTAGGAGATGATCTCCATGTCTGAATGAGCGTGGGGCGCGAAGCCGCCGCCCGGTGCCACGCGATCCTCGTTGATCACCAGCAGACTGCGGAACCCGGTGAAGCGCGGGTCGTGATAGCCGGCGAAGGAGAAAGTGTGCCGGCTGTCGAGCCACCCGTGCTCGCTGCGGCCGCGCTCCTCGGATTTCCGCACCCTCAGCATCGCACTCTGTTCCTTTCAGCCCGCCCAAACTCAACACCGATGAAAGACGACACGTCACCCTACCGGTTCATCAGCACCGGAAGATCGGAATACTCGAGCACGTGGCGCGTCACCCCGCCCAGGATGAGCTGGCGCAGGCGCGAGTGTGAGTAGGCGCCCATCGTCAGCAAATTGGCGCCGTACTCGCGCGCCGCCGCCAGCATCCCCGCGCCCACGTCGCGATCGAGCGGCCGGAAGGTCGCGACCTCGGCGTGGACGTCGTGCAGGGCCAGATAGGCGGCGAGCTCCGGTGCAGCCGGCCCGCGTCGCTGATACTCATCGGCGCCGAGGATGCGAACCGCTTCCGCCCGCTTGAGCCAGGGCAGCGCCGCCCACACAGCGGCGGTGGATTCGCCCGTGCCGTTCCAGGCGACGCACACGCGGGTGCCGACGGCGCTCGGTGCGACCTGCGGCGCGATCAGCACCGGCCGGCCGCTGTCGAACAGCACCGCGTGCAGAGCGTCGGAGGAGGAGACGTCATCGGCCGCCTCCGGATGCGGCACCACGGTCAGGTCCGCGAGCCGCGCCTGCTGCGCCACCAGATCGTCCTCGCGGCCGATCACGCTTGCGAAGCTCGCAGTGGTCACCGGCTCGTTCGGCCTGGCCTCGGAAACCGTCACGTCGTGCGCGGCGACGAAACGGTCGAACATCGCGCGGACCGCCTGGCTGCGCTCGCTGCTCTCCCGCTCGGTTGCCGTCATCATCTCCTCGATCATTGCCCCCGAGAGGCCCTCACCCGCGAGCGGTGCCACGTCACGGCTGTCGATGCGCACGTGAAGCGCAGTCAGGTGCGCGTTCCACTGGCGCGCGATCATCAGCGCGGTCGTGAGCCCCGCCTCGCCGGCCGCCGTGCCGGTGAGCGGCAGCAGGATCTTGCGGATCGGCGTCATCTTGTTTGCTCCCGAGGCTTGGTCGTCTCCCCATCGATCCTAGCACGCCGCCAGCGCCGACTTCACGTGTTCCCGAGCAGCCGCGAGCGCCGCCGCCGCGTCGTCCGCCGCGACCGCGCGCCATGTCCCGGCACCCGGATCGTGCCGCCGCAGATAGCGCAGCACGGCGACGGTCGCATCCGATGCATCGCGCTCGCGTGCCGCAATCCGGCGCTCGAGCTCGTCCTGCGGCGCCTGTAGCCAGAGGCCGAGGAACCGCCGCCCGGCCGCCCTCGCCGCACTGGCGAGGGCGGCGCGAAATCCGGGATCGATGCAGGTCGCATCGACGATGATCGCCTGCGCCGCTGTCGCCGCGTCGCGCAGCATGTCGAGCAGTACGGCGTCGGTCCGCGCGTTCGCCGCCGCGTCGTAGGCATCGGCGCCGAGCCGTTCTTCCGGCGCGTGGCCAAATACCCGCTTGCGCGTCTCGTCGCTGCGCAGCACCAGGGCGCCGGGGGCCGCGCCCAGTGCCGGCGCCAATGCGCGCGCGAGCGTGCTTTTCCCCGTTGCGGGCAGGCCGCCCACCGCTACCACCAGTCCCGGCGCGGGATGGGAGATACGCGTCCGCGGCGGCGAGATAATCCGCCGCGTCCGCTTCGCCTCGGCTCGCCTGCACATGCGCCCGCACCATCGCCCGTTGCGAAAGATAGAGCGGCAGCCCCGGAGTGATCGCAGCATCGCCGCGACGCGCCACATAGCGGTTGAGCACGCGGTTGGCTGCGGCGCGGTCAGCGCGGCGGTCGAGGTCCATCATCAGGAAGGCGAGATCGTAGCCGAGGTCGATGGTTGCCAGCGCGTCGTCGAATTCGAGCGCGTCGAACAGAACCGGGCGGCCGTGCCAAAGGCAGAGATTGCCCAGGTGCAGGTCCCCATGCGCGCGGCGCACGAAACCCGCCGCAGCCCGCCGCGCCAGCCATGCCCGCCGCGCGTCGATCTCGTGCAACGTCGCTGCCCGCCATGCACCGACGCGCGCCGGGTCCAATCCGGCGTCCCGTCCCGATCGCGCATTGCCTTCCGCAACGCGGCGCATCGCCGCTTCCCAAGCGGGTGAGGCGGCCGGGGGCAAGGTGGCGTGAAACGCCGCGACCGCGTCGGCGAGCGCATCCAGCAGCACCGGCGTCAGCGCATGACGTACGGCGATGTCGTCGAAAAAGTCGCCGGCAGGAACGGGCGCCATGCGGAGCACCCAATCCACCACTTCGCCAGGCCCCTCGCCCAGCGCCAGCCCCCCGGCATCGCGCCGCACTGCGACCACGTCGCGGTACAGCTCCGGCGCGGTGCGCCGGTTGAGCGCCAGCTCGCGCCGCAGCATCGCCTCCCGCTGCGTCGGCTCGGAGAAATCGAGAAAGTCGAGCCGGACCGCCTTCTTCAGCTTCCAGACCGTTTCAGTGCCCACGAACACCGCCGAGACGTGCGTCTCGCGCGGCGGGGCGCCTGCAAGCCGAGCCAGGAAGGCGGCGATCGGAAGCTGGATCGTCGGGATCGACATCGCGGGCGCCACCCTACCCGGCTGACGCCCGCCATGTGCAGCATTACCTTGCAGTGAGCTTCGGCGCGTGCAGCGTGCCGCGCTCGTCGCTCGGATTGGTCGGGTTGGGCGGCAGATTGCCGTGCGGCTTCGGGTCCGCCTCGTAGCGGAACCGCGGCTCCTGGTTCCACGGCCCACGCAAATCCGGCTCGCCCTGGCTCATGTTGAAATAGATGTCCACGGTCTCGTCCGGCTGGATGGTGCCGAAGATCGGGTCGGTGAGATAGCCGAGCTTGTCGAGCGCCTGCATGAACATCGCGGTGTGCGACACCTCGCGCGTCAGCAGATGGACCAGTGCCTTCTTGCTGCCCTCGTCGTTGCACGCCTTGATGAGCGTCTCGTAGGTCTGCCGCGCGCCGGCCTCGGCGGCGACATCGGCGCGCAGGTCGCGCACCACGTTGCCGCCCTCGTTGAGATAGGCGGCGGTCCAGGCGTGGCCCTGGCTGTCGAGGAAGTGCGGTCCCGGCCCGCGGATGCGGAAGATGGGCGCCGCATACACGTCGGTCTGGTCGAGCTTGCGGGTGTGCTGCTCGATCATCTTGCCGACCATCTCAAGATGACCGAACTCCTCGACCGCGATGTCCTGCAGCATGTCGCGGATGCCCGGGTCCTCGACGTGGAAGGACTGCACCCAGTACTGAAGTGCCGCGGTCAGCTCGCCGGTCGCACTGCCGAACTGCTCCAGAAGGAATTGACCGAAGCGCGCGTCGGGGTCCTTCACCTCGACCGGGTAGAGGAGTTCCTTGTGGTGGATGAACATGCTCTCGCGTCCTCTGGCTGGCCCCCGGCGGGGCAACGGACGCGGGACGGGCGGGTTGCCGCCCTTAGGGGTACAACTTGCCGGCGACCCAGCCCTCCCCTCCCGCCGCGCGGGTGAAGAGGGTGCGGTCGTGCAGGCGATAGGGCATGTTCTGCCAGAACTCCCAGACTTCCGGCAGCACGCGAAAGCCCGACCAGTGCGGCGGCCGCGGCACGTCCTCGCCGGGATAGCGCGCCTCCAGCTCGGCGAGGCGCGCCTCCAGCATCGCCCGCTCGGGCAACGGGCGCGACTGGTCCGATGCCCAGGCGCCGAGACGGGAGATGCGGGCGCGGGTGGCGAAATAGGCGTCGGCCTCGGCGTCGGTCGCGTGCTCGACCGGGCCTTCCACGCGCACCTGCCGGCGCAAGCCCTTCCAGTGGAACAGCAGGGCAGCGCGCCGGTTGGCCTCCAGCTCGCCCGCCTTGCGGCTCTGCTGGTTGGTGTAAAACACCAGCCCCCGCTCATCGACGCCCTTGAGCAGCACCATGCGCGCCGAGGGCCTTCCGTCCGGCGTCGCGGTCGCGAGCGTCATCGCCGTCGGATCATTCGGCTCCGATTGCTCGGCCTCGGCGAGCCAGGTGCGGAACAGGGACAGCGGATCGGCCTCGGTGGTCACGGCATCAGGCATCGCATCACCTCTGCGCGGGAATGTGGCGCCGGCCGGTCGGGCCGCCAAGCGCCCCTTCCCGCGCGCGCGCCGCTGTGCCACCACAGAACGCGGTACACCCTGAGGCCCGTTCATGTCCGATCCCGATCGCGAGGCCCTGCCGCGCACCGGCACTCTGATGCAGGGCAGGCGCGGCGTGGTGATGGGGGTCGCCAACGAGCGCTCGCTCGCCTGGGGGATCGCGGCGGCCTGCGCGGCGCAAGGGGCGAGCCTCGCCTTCACCTATCACGGCGAGGCGCTCGGTCGCCGCGTTCGCCCGCTCGCCGAGAGCCTTGGCGCGCCGCTGGTGCTGCCCTGCGATGTCGGCTCCGACGAGAGCATCGACGCCACCTTCCGCGAGATCGCGACGTGCTGGGACGGGCTCGACTTCCTGGTCCACGCGATCGGCTGGGCCGACAAGGCCTATCTGCGCGGGCAATATCTGGAGACGCCGCGCGAGGCGTTCCTCCAGGCGCTCGATATCTCTTGCTACTCCTTCACCGCAGTCTGCCGGCGGGCGGTGGCCCTGATGCCGCGCGGCGGATCGCTGCTCACGCTCACCTATCTCGGCGCCGAGCGGGTGATGCCGCACTACAACGTGATGGGCGTCGCCAAGGCGGCGCTGGAGACGTCGGTGCGCTATCTCGCGGCCGATCTCGGGGCGCAGAACATCCGCGTCAACGCGATCTCGGCGGGGCCGATCAAGACCCTGGCGGCGAGCGGCATCGGTGATTTCCGCTACATCCTGCGCTGGAACCAGCTCAACGCGCCGCTCGGCCGCAACGTGACCATCGAGGAGGTTGGGGGTGCGGGCGTCTATCTGCTCTCCGACCTCGCGGCCGGTGTGACCGGCGAGGTGCATCACGTGGATTGCGGCTACCATGTCGTCGGCATGAAGAACCCGGCCGCCCCAGATATCGCGACCGTCACCGATTGAGTGGCACCTGGGTTGGTGGAGAACAAGACATGGCCTTCGTCATCGCGAGCCGCCGCCTGGCGGCGTGGCGATCCAGGCGGGCAGCACCGTGCGGCGGCCCTGGATTGCTTCGTCGCTTCGCTCCTCGCAATTACGGCGGTGAACGGCGGGATGACTTACACTCCACCGATTGTGGACCCTAGCGCCCGGTGTCGCACAACAGCTTCGGTTATTTGTTCCGCCTGACCACCTGGGGCGAGAGCCACGGCCCGGCGATCGGCTGCGTCATCGACGGCTGCCCGCCGCGCATTCCGCTCGCCGAGGCCGATATCCAGCCCTGGCTCGACCGCCGCCGGCCGGGCCAGTCGCGCTTCACCACCCAGCGGCAGGAGCCGGACCAGGTCGCGATCCTGTCGGGCGTGTTCGAGGGGCAGACGACCGGCACCCCGATCGCGCTCGAAATCCGCAATGTCGACCAGCGTTCTCGCGACTATAGCGAGATCGCTGACCGCTTCCGCCCCGGCCATGCGGACCTGACCTACGAGCTGAAATATGGCATCCGCGACTATCGCGGCGGCGGCCGCGCGTCGGCGCGCGAGACCGCGATGCGGGTCGCCGCCGGTGCGGTTGCGCGCCGCGTGCTCGGCGCGGGCGTGCGCATCCGCGGCGCGCTGGTGCAGATCGGGCCGCACCCGATCGACCGCGCGCGATGGAACTGGCAGGAGGTCGATCGCAACCCGTTCTTCTGCCCCGACCCGCTCACGGCGGCGGCGTGGGAGGAGGTGCTGGGTGCCGTGCGCAAGGCCGGATCATCGCTGGGTGCGGTGATCGAGGTGGTGGCGGAAGGGGTGCCGCCCGGCCTGGGCGCGCCGGTCTATGGCAAGCTCGATGCCGATCTGGCCGCCGGGTTGATGGGGATCAACGCGGTGAAGGGCGTCGAGATCGGCGACGGGTTCGCGGCCGCAGCGCTGAGCGGCGAGGCGAACGCCGATGAGATGCGCATGGCGGACGGCGTGGTGACATTCGCCGCCAATCATGCCGGCGGCATCCTGGGCGGCATTTCCACCGGCCAGCCGATCGTGGCGCGGTTCGCGGTCAAGCCCACCAGCTCGATCCTGACGCCGCGCCGCGGCGTCGATCGGATGGGCCGCGACGTCGAGGTGACGATGCGCGGCCGGCACGACCCCTGCGTGGGCATCCGCGCCGTGCCGGTGGGCGAGGCGATGATGGCACTGGTGCTCGCCGACCATCTGCTGCGGCACCGGGCGCAGAACCCCGACGCGCCGGAGGTTGCGCGGCTGCCACGTAACTGAATTGTAGTTGTAATGTCACGGACTCGCGACGACCTGAGAACAGGATATAAAGACGTCGCTAGGAGAGCCAAGCCGCGGTTTCCTGTTTCACATTATAGCCACAAACCCGCCGCAACGCCAGCGCCGCATCGAGCGGCGGACTCAACTCCCTCTCCGCCCCTGGGGGCGGAGAGGGTCGGGGTGAGGTGGGGGATTCTCCGCGGCGTCGCGAATACTGGACATTTCGATCATAGCCGATCGTGCCGCATTGGCATTGTGCGGCCGGGTATGCTGCCCATCCTCCCGCGCGGCCCCCACCTCACCCAGCCCTCTCCGCCCCTGGGGGCGGAAAGGGCTTAAGTGGCCAGTGCGCGACGCGGTAGGCGGGTAAGGCCGGCCGCGAGGCCGAGCGCACCCGGCCAGGCCGATGCGACCGCAAGCAAAGCCGCCTGACCCGCGCTGGTCCGGCCGATCCGATAGAGCGCCGCGGCGCGGCCGATCTGGCCGCGCACCGTCCGGCGCAGGCGGGCGTGGTAGGCGTCGCTCCGCTCCCCGGCCAGCAGGGTGCGCGCGGCCGCGATGCCGCTGTAGAGCGCGATCGAAATCCCGTCGCCGGCAAATGAGGGAATGACGGCGGCCTGATCGCCCAGCCGGAACAGCGCCGCCGGATCGCCCGCTCGCGCGGCGTGGACGAAGCCATAGGGCACGCCGCTGATCGAGAGCGGCCGGTCGAGCAGCGGCACCGCGCCGTCGAGCCGGGACGCAAGATGCGGGCTGGTGCGCAGAAATCCAGCCAGAAAATCGGCCCACTGCCAGCCCGCCCGCCGCAGCAGCGCCGGTTCGAGCGTCGCGCACAGGACCGCGCGCCCGCCCTCGACGTGCTGGATGCCGGCATGGCCGCCGGGAAACAGCACCAGCTCGACCGCCCCTTCGAGCGCGCGGGACTGCGCGGCGGCAAGTGCGAAATAGGTCTTGAACCCCACCATGTCCGCCCTTGGGCGCCGCATCCCACGCAGGTCCCGCTTGCCAGTGGCAAGGAACACCGCGCCGGCCCGCAGCATCTCCCCGCCCGCAAGCCGCAGCACCGGATTGGCGCCGCCCGCGGCGGCCGAGACGCCGATACCACGGCGCAGCTCGACCCCCGACGTTGCCGCGAGCGACAGCAGCGCCTCATCCAGCACGCGCCGGCTCAGGCCGATGCCGCGGAACGGCAGCCGCGCCTCCACCACCGACGCGCCGCGCACGAGCCGAATGATTTCGATCGGCCGTCCGCCGAGTGCTTCGAGGTCGAGACCAAGCCGGGCCAGATAGGTCTGCGCCTCGGCGCTGACGAACTCGCCGCAGAGCTTGTCCGCGGCCGCCGCCTGCCGCTCGATCAGCACCACGTGCCGGCCGCCGCGCGCGAGTACGCAGGCCGCCACGGCGCCGGCCGGCCCACCGCCGGCAATTGCAACGTCAGGGATCACTTCAGCCGCCCGACGCAGAGGCGGAACGGCACGTGCCAGCGTATCTCGGCGGTGAGCCCGGCCGCCGCCAGCGCACGCTCCCAATCGGCACGGCGGAAGCTGCGCGCGATCGAGACCACCCCGTCCAACCGCACGATCCGGTGCAGCCGCGCGGCCCGCGCGAGCAGCGGGAACGCGTAGTAGGCGACCCTGTGGCGGTGCAGATCGGCGATGAACCAGCCGCGTGTCGCGTGCCGGTCGATCCAGACCAGGAACATGACCAGTTGCGGATCGCTCAGATGATGCGCGAACTGCGAGCTCACGATCACGTCCGGCGGCGGCACCGGCTGGTCGGAAAAAACGTCGCCCGCGCGGTAGGCGATGCGCATCTCGGGCGAGGTCGCCGCCTCGGCACTGCGTGGATCGAGGTCGATGCCCGCGAGCGTCGCCGCGAGGCCGCGCCGGTCCGCCCAGCGCCGGGTGCGGCGCAGCAGGTCGCCATTGCCGCAGGCCACGTCCAGCACCGAGAGGCTGCTCCGTCCGCGCGCGGCGCGCGCCAGGAAGCGCAATGTCGGGCCATGCGTCAGCGTCAGGCGGTTGACGCGCGCGAGGTCGGCCATGCAGCGCGCGTGCTCGGCATCATCCAGCACCGTCTCGTCGAGAATCTCCGCGCGCGTGCTGCGCACCGAGAGGTCGATCATGCGGCCATGCGGAAGCGGAAGCTTTCGGCGACCATGCCGGGCCCGAACGCGAGCGCCATCCCGCGCCCGCGCCCGGCGCGTTCGGCCAGCATCCGGGCGAGCACGAACATCACGGTCGCCGAGGACATATTGCCGAAATCCCGCAGCACGGCGCGCGAATGGCCAAGCGCATCCGGGCCGAATGCCAGCCCGCTTTCCACCGCATCGAGCACGCTGCGCCCGCCGGCGTGGACGGCCCAGAGATCGATCGCTTGCGTGCCCTCGCCGCGCAGGATGCCGTCCGTCTCGCCCTGCGCACGCGCCTCTTCCAGCGCCTGTGCGATGCGTGCGGGCACCCGCCCGGAGAGATGCATCTCGAAGCCGTGGTCGCCGATCTGCCAGGTAATGAGGTCGCCGCTATCGGCGATTACGTCGGTGCGGAAATCCCCCAGCGCCATGCCGGTCGGATCGGCGCTGACAAGGGCCGCCGAGGCGCCGTCGGCGAACAGCAGGAACGACAGCACGCTTTCGAGGTTGCTGGTCTCCTGCATGTGCAGCGTGCAGAGTTCGGCATTCACCACCAGCAGCCGCGCCTCGGGGTCGGCCAGCACCGCCTGGCGCGCGATGCGCAGCGCCGGGACAGCCGCCGCACAGCCCATGAAGCCAACCATCGTGCGCTGCACATCGCGCCGCAGTCCAAGGCGCTGCGCAAGCTGCAAGTCGAGCCCCGGGGCCGTGAAGCCGGTGCAGGAGCCAACCACCAGATGCGTCACCCGCCGCACCTCCGCGGGCGCCGCGAGGGCCGCAACTGCGCGCGCGGCGAGCGCCAGCGCCTCGGTTTCGTAGAAGGCCATCCGGGCCGCGGTGCCGGGAAACGCTCCGCGGCGGTAGAAGCCGGCGGCATCGATCTCGCCGGCCGCAACGTCCCCGGGACGCAGCGGCGAGAAGCGGTGCGCGATCCCGGCGCGATCGGTCATGCGCGCGAACAGCCGCCGGTCGCGCGGCGCAAGCAGGGTCTGCGCGAACTCGGCGAAGAACGCATGGATGTCGTGATCGGGAACCGCCGTGCCGATCCGATTGAGGTAGGCCCGCGTCACGTTGTCTCCTTCACCCCGGCCCCGGTATCGCGCAACCGTCACATCCCTAACGCGTTGAGATCGGCCGGACTGCATGATCGAGAGGGGCCACAAAACCCGATGAGCGACAGCGAATACGCGCTCAAGCGAGAGGAACTGGAGCGGCTGCTGAACGACCCGACGGTGCCGATGGAGCCGGCAAGAGTGTGGTCGTTGGTGGCCGAGATCGCTGAGGCCGATGCCGAGGCGTCGCGCGACGTCGCCTGATCGCGCCCCTCAACAGTCATTGCCGCGCAAGCTCCAGCTCGTCACGCGGTTTGCGGTCAGCTCGAACGTCGTCTCGCAGCCATAGGTGACGGCCTGTGGCGGGAAGCCGTAGTTCCAACCCCAACCCCCGCCCCAACCCCACGGTCCCCACGGATAGGGCTGCCAGCCAGGCACCACCTCGACGTGCCGTTCGTCATAAGCGAGGAAGGTATGGCCACCGGTAGTGAAGCTGCGCGTCGGCACGCCCAGTTGCTTCACCAGCGTCGTCTCGTCCTGGCCGATCAGTGCGTTCAGAGCCGCCACCCGCGCCGGGCTCGGCCCGACTGCGCAGCCGGCGAGCAGGAGGGGCACGAGCCACGGGATGATGCGTCGCATCCCCGGCCAACGCCGCCCTTGCCACCCCGGTTCACGCACCTCGTGGCATCCACATGACCTGCTCGATCCGGGCTGCCCCCGACGCGATCATCGCCAGCCGGTCGAAGCCGAGCGCGATGCCGGAACAGGGCGGCATCCCGTGCGAGAGGGCGGCGAGGAAATCCCCGTCCAACGGCCAGTCGGGCCCTCCGGCGGCGTGGCGCCGGGCGCGGTCGGCGACGAAGCGGGCGCGCTGCTCGGCCGCATCCGTCAGTTCCTCGAAGGCATTGGCGAGTTCCATGCCGCAGAGGTAGAGCTCGAAACGCAGGGCGGCGCGGGGATCGGCCGGGTCGCGCCGCGCCAGCGCCGCCTGCGCCGCGGGCCAATGCGTGAGAAAGGTCGGGTGGTCGCGCCCGAGATGCGGCTCGACACGCTCCAGCAGCAAGCGAAAGAACAGATCTTCCCAGCTCTCCTCCGCGCGCAGCCGCGCCCCCGCCTGTGCCGCGAGCCCTGCCGCGTCGTTCGCGCTGCCCAGCAGGTCGGCCCCGGCATGGCGCGCGAACGCCTCGGCGACGCTCAGCCGCTCGAAGCGAGCGAGCGAGGTCCGCACGCCGCGGCATTCGACGAATGGCGGCAGCACGGCGCGCAGATAGGCCTCGGTCTCATCCATCAGCGAGGACATCGGCGCACCCGGGCGATACCACTCCAGCAAGGTGAACTCCGGCGCGTGCAGGTCGCTGCCCTCCCCGTTCCGCCAGACACGCGCGAGCTGGAAGATATTCCCCGCCCCCGCCACCAGCAGCCGCTTCATCGCGAGCTCCGGGCTGGTGTGCAGCCACAGCGTCTCCCGCCCGCCGCGCGGGCCGTGCCGCTCGGTCCGGAAGGCCGCGAGATGGACCTCCTCTCCCGGCGTGCTCACCGCGTACGGCGTCTCCACCTCCGCGTAGCCGCGCGCGTCGAAGAACGCTCGGGTCGCCTGCGCGAGCCGCGCGCGGCGGCGCAGGAACGGCAGGCGGGCGGCGAGGCTTTCGGGATGCCACGCGGGTTGGGCGGCGGGTTGCGGCATGGGCGGGCGGGGCCTATCTGCGTCGCCACCATGCCGGATGGCGCCCTCCCCGCCCAGCCACGCACGCTGCGCGATGCCGACGCGCTGGTCGCTGCCGGGCTCATCGCACCCGCCGACCGCGACGCCGTTGCCGTCGTCGGCGAGCGCTACGCGGTCGCGATCCCGCCCGCGCTCGCCGCCCTGATCGCGCATCCCGACGATGCGATCGGGCGCCAATTCGTCCCGCACCCGGACGAGCTTCTCACGGCACCTCACGAGCGGCCCGATCCGATCGCCGATGAGGCGCTGTCGCCGGTGCCCGGCATCGTCCATCGCTATCCGGATCGCGCCCTGCTCAAGCCGCTGCTCGCCTGCCCGGTCTATTGCCGTTTCTGCTTCCGCCGTGAGCAGGTCGGCCCGGATGGCGGCGTGCTGACCGAAGCCGAACTGGCAGTCGCGTATGACTGGCTGCGCGCGCACCCCGCAATCCGGGAAGTCATCCTGACCGGCGGCGAGCCGCTGCTGCTCTCGCCGCGCCGGCTGCGTGCGATTCTGGCGGCGCTGTCGGCGATCCCAAATATCGAATTACTGCGCATCCACACCCGCCTGCCGGTCGCCGATCCGGCGCGGCTGGACGAGGCGCTGGCCGGCGCGCTGGACGCCGAAAGGCCGCTGTGGCTCGTCGTCCACATGAACCACGCGCGCGAGATTACCGGGGCGGCGCGGGCAGCGCTGCGCCGGGTTCAAACGCGGGGAATTCCCGTGCTCGGGCAGACCGTGCTCCTGCGCGGCGTGAACGACAGCGTCGAGGCACTGGATGCGCTGTTTCGCGCCATGCTCGCGGCCCGCGTGAAGCCGTACTATCTCCACCAGCTCGATCCCGCTCCCGGCACCGCGCGGTTCCACGTGCCGATCGCGGAGGGCCTGCGCCTGCTCGCCGCCCTGCGCGGACGGATCAGCGGCCTCGCCTGGCCGACCTACGTGCTGGACCTTCCGGGTGGGTACGGCAAGGTGCCGCTCGGCCCCGCCTATCTAAAGGCGGACGGCGAGGTGCGCGACCCGTGGGGCGGCGCTGCACATGATCCTTGACACTCGGACATTTTTGCCCGATAGATACGCATCGTAAAATGCACCATGAAGTCCGCCGATCTCCTCGCGCTTCTTCGGCGCCGGGCAACCCGGCTCGGGCTGCGGCATGAGGAGGTTGAAGGCAAGGGGAGTCACTTGAAAGTGCGCCACGGATTCGCCGCGACTGTCATCCCGATGCACCGCCGCGACCTGCCGACCGGCACCTATCGGGCGATCCTGAAACAGCTCGGCATGACCGAGGCGGACCTGGAGGAGTAGCCGATGCGCTACGCATATCCGGTCGAAGTCCTGGAAGCCGCGGACGGCGTAACCGTGACGTGCCTGGACGTGCCGGAGATGATCACGGACGGGCAGACACGGGCCGAAGCCCTGGAACGAGCCGCCGATGCGCTCGTGACGGCGCTGTCGATCTACGTGGAGGACGGCCGCGCCATCCCGCGCGCCTCGCCGGCGCGCGGCCGCCCTGTCGTGTCCGTGACCGCCTTGGAAGCGGCCAAGCTGGCGCTCCATGACGCGATGACCGCGGCAGCAGTGTCCAATGTCGAACTCGGCCGACGGCTTGGACTCGACGAAAAAGCCGTCCGCCGGCTGCGCGATCCGCTGCACCGCAGCCACATCGGCACCGTCGAGACGGCGCTGCG
Source organism: uncultured Alphaproteobacteria bacterium (assembly GCA_963754235.1). GTDB lineage: Bacteria > Pseudomonadota > Alphaproteobacteria > Acetobacterales > Acetobacteraceae > DATAYA01. The sequence continues at coordinate 38,710 of CAVWFK010000019.1, forward strand.
GTTGTTGGGCAAGCGCATCGAGCTTAGTGTCCTGGAAGCCGCGTAGCGCCCGCCCGGCGCTACTGCGGGCCCGTCCGCACTGCGCCTGCCGAGACATCGCTGCCGGCCTGCCATCGGCAAGCATTTGTTGTCCGGGGAGAAACGCCGAGATAGCATTCGCGAGCAGTCACGGGCTGTGCAAGAACCCCGGGCATTCCCGGAGCGCAGAGTTATGTTTGCTACTTTGACCGCGAGAGCGGCGAGAAATACCGGGGCAGATCACCGGGGCAAGCGCGGACCAGGGGTTCGGCTGGCACCATCGCCGCGGCCCGTGAAAGCAGCTCAAGCCCCGCAATATCGGAGTGGCTCTGACCGGCTCGCGAACCCCGGGCAGTCCCGGGCGAGGCCGTCAAAACCGGCCCCATCATGGAGTTTCGGCAACATTGCCGTCTTTCCGCCTGGGCAGGCACGCTCGCCCACGTCAGCCCCGCTCACCCCCGTCCAGCCGGGGCCGCCGCTGGCGATGGATGCGGGTTGGAGTTCGTCGCGCGAGCCGTTCGTTTCCTCACGCAGCAAATCCGAAGCCATTGGCGACACGAGCAGCAGAATGCCACCCGCGAAAGCCCCCGGACAGCCCCCCTCCGGGCCTGTTCCCGCCGAAGCGCCCGCGGGATCGAAAACCCCGATCGTTCCGGACTGCGAGCGTGTGGAAAAAGCAGAATTTAAGGACATCCCTTCTGGTACCGTAAGGGCGAACCTGCACGGCACGGAGCTGCGTGCAGCATTCAGCATGGCGGCGCTATTCGCGGCGCGCATTCCGTGCAATTGCCATTGCGGGGAATACCGGCAATATATCCGAGGGACAGTCGGCGTGAATGACGTCGCGAAGAATGTTCCGATCGGCGGCAACCGCGTGCTCGACCCGACGGCATTCCAGGAAGACGGTGAGCTGGTCCGCGGAACCACGCATCTGGCATATGGGCACCGTGCCTGGCCCGGAACCGACAACAGTTACAAGCCCGATCAGGAGGGCGGTTGCCGCTTTCAGGGAAAGGATATGCCCCATTTCGCGGTCTTGGTGCGGCGTTCAGGTACGAAGCTCGCGATGGATTTGGATTTCCGAGGCGATCTTATCGATACCTGCCGCAGCGATAAAGTGCTCGCGGCGTCTTCGTGGAAGGTCGTGGGGTCCGGAACAGTGGCCTGAGCTCCTTCGCTGCAGGGATCACGGCCATGCACCGCCCCGCCATCGGCTTGCCGCGCCGGGCCCTTCGGTCTACAAGCCCGCGGCCCCTCCCCCGCACGAGTTGTCGAGATGAAGCAGCAGGCGAACCTGATCCGCGCCGGCCAGGTGATCGAGCATGACGGTCGCCGGTGGACCGTGCTCAAGCAGCAGATCATCACCCCCGGCAAGGGCGGCGCCTTCATCCAGGTGGAGATGCGCGACCTGCGCAGCGGCAACAAGACCAACGAACGCTGGCGCACCGCCGATACCGTCGAACGGCTGCTGACCGAGGAGAAGGAATACACTTACTCCTACACCGATGGCCGGAACCTGGTGCTGATGGACCCCGAGACATTCGAGCAGACGATGATCCCGGTCGATCTGCTCGGCAACTCCGCGCCGTTCCTGCAGGACAACATGCAGGTCACGGTCGATCTGGTGGAGGGCGATCCGGTGGCGGTGCATCTGCCGCCGAGCGTGGTGCTGGAAGTGGTGGAGGCCGATCCGGTGGTGCGCGGCCAGACCGCCGCCTCCTCCTACAAGCCGGCCAAGCTGTCCAACGGCGTCAAGACCATGGTGCCGCCGTTCGTCGAGACCGGCGAGCGGATCGTGGTGAAGACCGAGGACGGCAGCTACGTGGAGCGGGCCAAGGGTTGATCGGAGCCAAAGGCTGATCGGAGCCAAGGCTAATCGGAGATTGAGCAGTGGCGCAGCGCCTCTCGGCGCACATGACGGTGATGGCGAATGCGGCGCAGAAGGCCGCCAAGCGCTTGGTGCGCGACTTCAACGAAGTCGAGCAGCTTCAGGTCAGCGTCAAGGGGCCGTCGGACTTCGTCAGCCAGGCCGACATCCGCGCCGAGCAGACGCTGCGCGACGAACTCGCCAAGGCACGCCCCGGCTACGCTTTCCTGATGGAGGAGAGCGGCGCGTCGGGATCGGAGAACTGGGCCTGGCGCTGGGTGGTCGATCCGCTCGACGGCACGACCAACTTCCTGCACGGCATCCCGCACTGGGCGATCAGCATCGGGCTGCAACGCCGCCGCCCCGATGGCGGCGCCGAGACCGCCGCCGGGCTGATCTACAGCCCCGCGGTCGATGAGCTGTTCTGGGCCGAGAAGGGAACCGGCGCCTTTCTCAATGAGCACCGGCTGCGCGTCTCCGCCCGCCGCGAGATGAAAGACGCCGTATTCGCGACCGGCATTCCCTTCGCCGCCGTCAGCGCCCCGCGGCGGCTCGCCTTTGCCCGCACGCTGGGGACGCTGATGCCGCAGGTGGCAGGGGTGCGGCGGTTCGGCGCGGCGGCGCTCGATCTCGCCTGGGTCGCGGCGGGCCGCTTCGACGGCTATTGGGAACTCGGCATCAAGCCGTGGGACTGGTGCGCCGGCGCACTGCTGGTGCGCGAGGCGGGCGGTTTCGTCACCAACGCCGCCGGGGCCGAGCCGGACGCCGCCGGTGATGTGGTCGCGGGCAACGCCCACCTGCACGCGCCGTTGCGCGCGGTGGTGGCGGAAGGGGTAGCGGCCGCCGAGGGCCGCGCCGCCTGAGCGCGTTCCCCGAGCACGTCCCCTGAGCAGGTTCGTTGAGCGACGCACTCCCCTCGGCTAGGGTGCCTACCTTGATGCAATTCCTGGTGGTCCCGCTGCTGTTGCTGGCCGCCGTCCCGGTGCGCGCGCAGGTGACGGTGAACAATGGCGCGCTCGAGAGCCTCGGCCCGGCGCACACGAGCCCGTCCCGGCACGCGCCGGCGCGGCGCCCCGCACCCGCCGCGCGCCGCGCGGCCCCGCACCGTGCAGTGATCGCAAATCTGCCGATCCCGCCGATCCCGCCCGACCAGCTAAAGGCCGCCGTCCCAGCGCCGGCCGCGCCTCCGCCGACCGTCGCCGCGACGCGGGCCGGGCCGATGACCATCCCCGCGACGCCACCCGCACCCGCAAGCCTCGCTCCGCCCGCAATGGTGATGCCGCCCCACGCACCGCCACCGCCGCCGCCGGTGCCGGTGAAGGCCGACGCCGCCGGAAGTGCCACCCAGGTTCCGGGCGGCCTGCGCGTCACCTTCGGCGTCGGCAGCGCCGATCTCAATCCCTCGACCGAAGCGGCCCTGCTCGCCTTCGCGCAGTCGGCACGCGGCGACCGCGCCGGCATCGACGTGATCGCGACCGCGCCCGGCGGCCCCGACGATCCCTCGACGCCGCGCCGGCTCTCGCTGTCGCGGGCACTGGCCGCGCGCGCGGTGCTGATCGCGGCCGGGGTTCCCTCGCCCCGCATCTACGTGCGCGCGATGGGCAGAATCATCGGCCAGGGTCCTCCGAACCGGGTCGATCTGGTGATGCGCGGCCCGGCAAAGCAGGCGAGCCCGTGACGCGGCCCACGCACTACCTGATCCGCATGGTGCTGTTCCTGGTCGCGGTCGCGATCGTCGCCGGGCTGCTCAGCGCCACGCTGATTCAGGCCTTCGCCAACAATCCCGTGCTCAACTCGCTGATCCTGCTGATCCTGGTGCTGGGCATCTTCCTCACGCTCCGCCAGGTGGCGCGGCTGTCGGCGGAGGTGAACTGGGTCGAGACGTTTCAGCGCGCGCGCATTCGCCTGGCGACGATGCCGCCGCCGAAGCTGCTCGCGCCGATGGCCTCGATGCTGGCGGCGCGCAGCAAGGGCCGGGACGGGCAAGACCGGTTCACCCTCTCCGCCCCGGTCATGCGCAGCCTGCTCGACGGCATTGCGAGCCGCCTCGACGAGAGCCGCGAACTCTCTCGCTACATGACCGGGCTGCTCATCTTTCTCGGCTTGCTCGGCACGTTCTGGGGATTGCTGCTGACCGTGCATTCGGTCGCCAACGTGATCGGCAGCATGTCGGTGGGCTCCGGCGACATCAATGCGCTGTTCGAGCAGCTCAAGGCCGGGCTCGCTCAGCCATTGCGCGGGATGGGCACCGCCTTCTCCGCCTCGATGTTCGGCCTCTCCGGCGCGCTGGTGCTGGGCTTCCTCGACCTCACCGCCGGCCAGGCGCAGAACCGCTTCTTCAACGAGCTCGAGGAATGGCTCGCCGGGATCACCCGCCTCTCGTCAGGCGTGCTCGGCGCCGAAGGCGAAGGCTCGGTGCCGCTCTACGTTCAGGCGCTGCTGGAGCAGACGGCGGAGAACATGGAGGGCCTGCAGCACATCCTGGCCCGTGGCGAGGAAGGGCGCGGGCAGGCGAACCAGGCGGTGCTGGCGCTGATTGAGCGGCTCGGCACGCTCTCGGACACGATGCGCGCGAGCCAGCAACTCATGCTGCGCATCGGCGAAACCCAGGCGCAGATCGGCCCGGCGATACAGCGCCTGTCGGAGCGCGGCGCCGATGACGCGACCCGCCTGCACCTGCGCAACATCGAGATCTACCTCCAGCGGCTGCTGGTCGAGAGCGAGCAAGGGCGCGCCCAGAGCACCGCAGAACTGCGCAACGACATCCGCGTGCTGACGCGCACCATCGCGGCGCTGGCCGAGGGCCAGCCGCAGTGACCGTAGGGCAATCGCATTTGACCGGTGGACTGGCGCGATGGAACCGTCCAGCGCCAGCCAAACCTCGTCATGGTCGGCGAAGGCCGACCATCTACGACTTTGGCACCAACGTTCTCCGAGCGATCCTTCGACGGACGGCGTCCTGGCTGCGGCAAAGACGTGGATGGTCGGCCTCCCAGGCTGTGCGAGAACCTGAGTTTTGATTGAAGGGCGGTCAAGGCTGGGGTCTGTGGCAGCGGCGGTCCCGCTCCGGTCAGGCGAGTGCGGCGGCGAGGCTGGCGGGGCCGAGGAGCTTGCTGAGGCGTCCGATATTGTAGGCGAGCACGGCGAGCGCGGTTTCGGTGGCCGCCTTGGCCTTGCCGCGCAGCAGGAAGCGACCGCCCAGGAGGTATTTCAGCGCCGCAAACGGGTGCTCGGCCGTGCATCGGCGCAACCGCATCAGCGACGGGTCCGCCGCGATCCGTGCCGCCATCCGGTCGAGCGCCGGTTGGTCGATCAGTCGATAGACGTGGCGTCGGTCGGCCCCCGTGCAGCGCGACTTCAGCGGACATCCGGCACAGCTTTCGGCCCGGTAGCGCACGGCGTTGTCCGACCTGTGCCCGCCGTTGCGAACCAGGCGGCGCCCGGCCGGGCAGGTCATCGTGTCGGTCTCGGCATCGTAGCGGAAGGCCATCGGCGCAAAGTAGTCGCCTCGCCGGTTGACCTGCGCCGGCGGCCGCACTGCGGCGGCGATGCCCTCGGCCTCGCATTGCGCGGCCTGCGTCGCATTGGCGTAGCCGGTATCGGCAACCACCGTCAGCGCCGCGGCGCCGAGTACCACCTTGGCCGCGAGCGCCATCGGCAGCAGCTGGCGAAGGTCGTTCGCATCCGTGGTCACCTCGTGGTGGAGGATCATGTGGCTGGCCGGATCGACCGCGATCTGCACGTTGTAGGAGGGCGGCTTGGCCCCGGCGCCGCTGCCCATCGGCCGTGCGTCGGGCTCGCCGGCGACGCCGAGCTCGCGACCCTCCTCGCGCAGCCGCTGCGCCAGCTCGGCAACCTTGCCGCGCTTGGCGCGCAGCACCGCCAGCGCCTCCGTGACCGCTTGCCCGCTCGCCTCGTCCGGCTCGGCCGCGTCGGCCGCGTCCATCGCCGCCAGGTGGTCGGCGATCGCTTGGTCGAGGCGCGCGATCTCCGCCGCCGCCTCGGCGCGGCTCATCACCTGCTTGCGGCTCGCCGCCGCGCGGACCTTGCTGCCGTCGATCGCCGCGATGCCGCCGGCGAACAGGCCGCGGTCGCGGCAGAACCGAACCAGCGCGCCGCAGCTGGCGATGATCTGCGGGCCGTTGTCGCGCCGGAAGTCGGCGATCGTCTTGAAGTCGGGGGTCAGCCGGCCCAGCAGCCACATCAGCTCGACGTTGCGCTGGCATTCGCGCTCCAGCTTGCGCGACGAGCGAACCCCGTTGAGGGTGCCGTAGATATAGAGCTTGAGCAGATCGCGCGGATCGTAGCCCGGGCGGCCCTCCCGCGCCGGCACCGCTCGCTCGAAGCCCAGAGCTGGCATGTCGAGGCTGGTCACGAACGCGTCGATCACTCGCACCACCGCGTCGGCGGCGACGTAGTCGTCCACCGCCGGCGGCAACAGCGTCACCTGTCCGCGATCGACACCTTCGATAAACCCCATGCCGCATTCCCCCGCGAATTGAGGGAGGATTTTAGAATGACGAGTCCGCGCGACGCGAGTTTTCACACAGCCTGCTTCGCCGACCATGACGTTGCTCTTCGGCCAAATGCGATTGCCCTGGCAGTGACCGGGAGCTGAGGCATGGCCGGACGCCTGCGCAATCGCGAGAGCGCACTCTCTCCGTGGCCCGGCTACGTGGATGCGTTGTCCACCCTGCTGATGGTCATCATCTTCGTGTTGCTGGTGTTCGTGCTGGCGCAGGCGTTCCTCTCGGTCGCACTCTCGCGTCGCGACCAGGCGCTCACGCAGCTCAACCAGCAGGTGGCGGAGATCAGCCAGATGCTCTCACTGGAGCGCGGCAAGGCGTCGGAGCTGCAAGCCTCCGTCTCCAGCCTCGGCCGGGAACTCACGGCCTCCAACGCCACGCGCCAGAGCCTCGCGGAGCAGCTGGCGGCGTTACAGGCGCAGGCGGGGAAGATCACCGCCGACCGCGATGCGCTGGCCGCGGCCAAGCAGGCGCTCGCGGCGCAGCTCGCGGATACGCAGGCGCAGGCGCAGTCCGCCGCCGCGCGCGCGGCGGCGCTGCAATCGCAGCTCGCGACGACGACGGCGAAGGCCGACACCGCAGGCCAGGCGACCGCCGCCGTCACCGGGCAGCTCAATGACGCGCGGGCGGAACTGGCGGCGGCAAAGGCGCAGCTCGCGCAGATGAAGACCCAGATGGCCGAGCTCGACCGCACCGTCACCGCCAACAAGGCGACGATCCAGGCCAAGCTGTCCGACCTCGCCAAGCTCGCGAACCAGGTCGAGGCGCTCACGGCGCTGCGCGACCAGCTTGAGAAGCAGGCCGAGCAGGCGGCGGCCAAGGCGATGACCGACGCGCAGTTGCGCGCCGCGATGGCCGCCGACCTGAAGAACGAGCAGAAATTTTCCGACAGCGCCAAGGCGCAGATCGCGCTGCTGAACGCGCAGGTCGGGCAGATGCGCGAGCAGCTCACGGCACTGAACGCGGCCCTTGGCGTCGCCGAGAAGGCCAATGCCGGCAAGGACGTGCAGATTGCCGATCTCGGCAAGCGGCTGAACCTGGCGCTGGCGACCAAGGTGCAGGAGCTGGAGAAATACCGGTCTGACTTCCTCGGCGAGCTGCGCAAGGTGCTCGCCAACCGCTCCGGCATCCGCGTCGTCGGCGACCGCTTCGTGTTTCAGAGCGAGGTGCTGTTTCCCTCCGGCAGCGCCGACCTCAGCGCCGCCGGCACCGATCAGATCAAGAAGCTTGCGGCCACCATCCTGCAGATCGCCAAGGAGATTCCGCCTGACCTGCAATGGATCCTGCGCGTCGATGGCCACACCGACATCGAACCGGTCACCAGCGGGGGGGACAACTGGGATCTTTCGGCGGCGCGCGCGATCAATGTGGTCAGGCTGTTGATCGACCAGGGCGTGCCGCCGAACCGGCTGGCGGCGACGGCGTTCGCGCAATACCAGCCGCTCGACCCGGCGCAGACGCCCGATGCCTACGCGAAGAACCGCCGGATCGAGCTGCGCCTGACCGAACGCTAAGACGACCGGAGGATGCATGATGGCCGAACGTCGCGTCGCAGCACTCGCCGACATCGCCGACCAGGGGACGCACCCGGTCGAGATCGACGGCACCAAGATCGTGCTGGTGCGGCTCGGGCAGACGGTTCACGCCCTCGCGGGCGAGTGCCCGCACGCCGGCGCGCCGCTGCATGAGGGTGCGATCTGCAACGGCCGCCTGATCTGCCCGTGGCATAGCGGCACGTTCGAGGTCGCGACCGGCGCGCTGGTCGAGCCGCCGCCGATGTCCCCCCTCGCCCGGTTTGCCTGCCGCGTCGAGGGTGGCGACGTTCTGCTCGACCCGACCCCGATCCGGCCGCCGGCGCCCGCGCAGCGCGACCCCGCCGACCGGCGCAAATTCCTGCTGATCGGCAGCGGCGACGCCGCCGTGATGGCGGCGTTCAGCCTGCGCGAGTTCGGCTTCGCCGGCCGCATCGTGATGGTCGGCCCGCACCCCGAGGAACCGCTCGACCGCACCCTGCTCAGCAAGCAGGCGATGGCCGGCGAGGACTGGACGAAGGACGCACTGCCGCTGCTCTCGGCCGAACAGGCCCGAACCTTCGGCATCGAGCGCATCATCGCCCGCGTGACCGCGCTCGACGCGGCGGCGAAGCGCGCCACGCTCGGTGACGGCAGCACGCTCGACTATGACGCGGCGCTGCTGGCAACGGGCGGCATTCCGAAGCGCCTTTCCGTGCCCGGCGCTCATCTCGATGGCGTGTTCACGCTGCGCCATGAGCCCGACATGCAGGGGATCATCGCCGCGAGCGAGGAGACCGCTCGGGTGCTGGTGATCGGCACCAGCTTCATCGGCATGGAGGTCGCGGCGGCGCTGACGCAGCGCGGCTGCCGCGTGGTCGTCGCCGGTCCCGAGACGCTGCCTTTCGAGCAACAGTTCGGGCCCGACCTGGCTCGCGCCCTGCTGCGCGCCCATGAGGAGAAAGGGGTGGCGTTCCATCTCGGCCGCAACATCGTCCGCTTCGAAGGCGAAGGCCGGGTGGCCGCCGCGATCCTCGATGACGGCGAGCGCATCGAAGCCGGCGCGGTGGTGGTCGGCATCGGCGTGGCTCCCGCGACCGGCTTCGTCTCCGGCGTGCAGAAGGCGGAGGATGGCGGGCATCCTGGTCGATGCGCAGCTTCGCGCGGCCGAGGGCCTGTTCGCCGCGGGCGATATCGCCGCCCTGCCCGGCCGCGACGGCAAGCCGCTTCGCATCGAACACTGGCGCGTCGCGGCACAGCACGGCCGCGCCGCCGCACGCGGGATGCTCGGCCATGCGGCACCGTTCGACGGCGTGCCGTTCTTCTGGACCGCGCAGCACGACAAGGTGGTGGACTACATCGGCCACGCGCGCGAATGGGACGAGATCGCGGTCGATGGCGACGTCGCCGGCTTTGATTTCTTGAGTTTCTATCTCAAGGGCGGACGCATCGCCGCGATTGCGACCGCCGGCCGCGACCGGCAAACCGCGATGCTGTCGGAGCTGATGCGCACGCCCCTTGACCTCGCGGAGGCGCGCCGCCGTCTCGCGGCCGCGGGCTGAGTGGCGTCGCGATTATAGACCGATGCGACGCTAATATGACATACCACCCAGTGCAACCCGCCCCTCCATGCGCTACATGTAGCGCACGGAGGTGATCATGTCCAATCCGCTATCGCGGGCCGAACGGGTCGAGCGCCGCCGCGCAAAGTTGCGGGCTGCCGGCCTGCGGCCGATCCAGATTTGGGTTCCGGACACCAGCGCCCCGGGATTCACCAACGAGTGCCGCCGTCAATCCAATCTCATCCGCAAGAGCGAGACCGCCGCCAGCCGGGCCGAGGACGGCGCCTGGGAAGTCGCCTCCTGGGAGGCGACCAAGAATGAGGCGGGGTGACGTGGTGGTCGTATCGTTGCCCGGCGATTACGGCAAACCGCGCCCCGCGCTGGTCGTGCAGTCCGATCACTTCGCGGACCACCCGTCGGTCACGGTCCTGCCGATCACAAGCCACCTCGTGGAAGCACCGCTGCTGCGCATTCCCATTGGCCCTGACGCGGGCTTGGAGCGGCCCTCACAAATCCAGATCGACAAACCGCAGACGCCACGCCGCGAGCGGATCGGTGCTGTCATTGGCCGTGCTGATGATGCCACCCTGATTACCGTCAACCGCGCCATGACCGTGTTTCTCGGCCTGGCCTGAGCGTCACGATGTCTTCATTCCGCCGCGGCGGCCTCGCACACCCAGCGGGCGAAGCGGTCCGCCGCCTGTCCTCGCGCCGCGGCGCGCGCAGGCGAGACCAGCCAGTAGGTGCGGCCGAGCGGCAGCGCGGGACCGAACGGCTGCACCAGCGTGCCCTCGTGCAGGAAGCGCGCGGCGAGCCGGCGCGGCGACAGTGCCACGCCCTGACCATCGACCGCCGCCTGCAACAGCCACACGTCGATCCCGAGCCGAGGCCCGCGCTCGCCCCAGGCGGGTCGCCCCAAACCGGCCGCCGCCAGCCAGTCCGGCCAGGTCGCGCGCGGGTCTTCGTCGTGCAGCAGCGTCACGCGCGATAAATCCGCCGGCCTGCGCAGGCGCGCGGCGACGGCAGGAGCACAGACCGGGATCAAATCGTCCGACATCAGCGCCTCCGCACGCACCCCCGGCCAGCGCCCGCGACCCAGCCGCAGCGCCACGTCGGCCTCGCCCTCCGGACCGACCTCCACCAGCGCCCGCGTCTCCGAAACCCACACCTCAATCCCGGGATGGCGTGCCCGGAACGCCGGCAGGCGCGGCACGAGCCACAGCGCCGCGAACGACGCGGTGGTGCTGACGCGCACCACATGGGCCGCCCGCGCGCCCGAGGGCAGCACCGCGCGCGTCGCCGCCTCGATCGCGTCGAGCGAACGCTTCAGCGCCGCCGCATACCGGGCACCCCCGGGGGTCGCGATCAGCCGCGCGCCGCGCCGGTCGAACAGGCTCACCCCGAGCCATGCCTCCAGCACCGCGACCTGCTTGCTGACCGCGCCGTGCGTCACCCCGAGTTCAGCCGCCGCGGCGGTCGTGGACCCGAGCCGCGCACAGGCCTCGAACGCGCGCGCGGCATGCAGCGGCGGCAGCCGGCGGCGGTCGGACCGGGTGTGAGTTTCGTTCACAATCCCGGACCATAACGCGCTGGCGCCGGCGTGGCGAGCAACCCAGATCACTGCGCATGAGCAGCGAGGCGAAAGGGCGCGGGATGCGCGAGGACGGACCGAAGCCGCGGGCAATCGGCATCAATCACGTGGCACTCGCGGTCGGCGACGTCGATGCGGCGCTCGACTTCTACGGCAGCATCTTCGCCTTCACGCTGCGGGGTCGCGAGCAGCAGGCCGCGTTCATCGACCTCGGCGACCAGTTCCTCGCCCTCATGCAAGGAGAGACGCGGCCAGCGGGGGCGGCGCATTTCGGCCTGGTCGTGGACGATCGCGCGTCGGTTCGCGCGCGCGCCGAGGCCGCCGGTGCGACCCTCCTTCCCGGGCGGTTCCTCGACTTCCTCGATCCTTGGGGCAACCGCGTCGAAGTGGTCGAGTACGCCGACATCCAGTTCACCAAGGCGCCATCCGTGCTGCGCGGCATGGGGCTCGATCTGGCCAAGAGCGAGAAGGCGCGTCGCGAACTCGCGGGGCGCGGCCTGGCGCAAGACTGAACGGAGGCATGTCATGCCATTCGACGGCACCTCGTTTCGCGAACCGCGGCCGCCGCGCCGGTCGGACGCGCGCGTGCGGGCGATCCTGGCCGGCTGGCGGCCGATCGATCGCTGTCCGCACGACCACGGCGCGCTGGTGCGGGCGGCCAGGGCGCTGTCGCGACGGCTCGCTCGACGCAGCGGCTAGCTAGCCCAACTTAGCGGATTGGCGGGGTTAGTGTCGGATAACCGATTGAAAGGTATGGCGCGGACCCTGTAGGTCTTCACTACACCGGCGTGGGCGGCTGAGCGGCGGTGATCCGGGGCGGCGGCTGGGCCGGGAGTTGCAGCTTCAGCTTGTCGATCAGCAGCCGCAACGCCGGGTCGAGTTCGGTGTGGCGCGTCAGCAGCAGCTCCCGCCCGTCGGTCGTCGGGATATGCACGTCGATCATCTGCACCGCCGCGAAGGCCTCCAGCACCGCCCGCGGTGTCAGGCCCAGCCGCTGACGCGGCGTGGCGTGCAGGCTGTAGGCGAGAAAGGCGATGAAAATATGCGCCGCGATCCGCGCTTCGCGCTGGTGGAACACCGGACGGATGGCGAGGTCACCTTTGAGAAGTCTTGAACGCCTGCTCCACCTCGACCAGCCGGATGTAGTAATTCCACAGCGTGGCCGGGTCTTCCGCGGCCAGATTGGTACGCAGCAGATAGCGGCCTTCGCGCAGCCGGGTGCGGCGAAGCTTCGCGCGATGCCATGTGCCTCCAGCGTGCCGATCGTCTCGGCGCTGATCACGCCGCGGTCGGCAACCACGCACATCCGCACAATGCCGAAGCGCTCGCGCAGGCGCGCCACGACCGGCAGCAGCGCCTTCACGTCGGTGGCGTTCCCAGGCCAGGTCTCCGAGCAGATCGGCCGGCCGTCAGCATCGAGCACGACGCCCACGATCACCTGCCGCAGATCGGGTCGATGGTCCTTCGACTTGCCGTGCCGGCCGAAGCTCTCGCCGCCGGCGCCATAGAACATCAGCGAAGTGGTGTCGAACAGCACCACGGAGAGATCGCTGAACAGGCTGCGCCGGCGCGCGAACAGCGCCTCCTCGATCAGATCCCCCGGGTCCGGCTTTGCCGGCCCGAGGGCAGGCTCTTGTTGCGGCGGGGCGCGCGCGTCGCCCCACTCTGGTCGGCCAACTCCTCGCCCAGCCAGGCCATCGCCCGATACAGCTGGTGCAGCTCCAGGCCGTCGGCGCCGTCGATCTGATAGGCATCCAGCCATTTCTCGCCGGCGCGATCGGAGCCGGAGACCACCAGCCGATGCAGCACGCTGGCAAACACCGCGCGTTCCAGCGCAAAGCCGAAGCTCCGCCCCGCGGCGAGCCGCTGGATCACCGCGCGGCAGCCGGTCTGTTCCCACAGCCGGCCAAAGATCATCGGGGCGCCGATGCGCACACTGGCGCTGGTCTGCAGCGTTCCGGCCTGCAGGCTGGAGATCAGCAGGGCGGTCTCGGAGAACCGGGCCCCCGAGCGCAGCAGGGCATCGAGCTTGCCGTCGGCTTCGAGGTCCTCGATGCGACCGAGCGTGGCCAGCACGCGCTGCACCGTGCGCGTGCCGTCGCGCGTGTTCTCGACGATCTGCAGGTAGCGGCGCTCTCCGGACGGCTTGATGCGGAAGAACATGCGGCTCTCGATCGTGACACCGCACGCTTATGCCGAATCGCCGCCTTCGTGCAAGGGCTTTCGTTAACAATTACGCAAACACGTGGCACCGCAATTCAGCAGAAATCTCGGCCAACGGTCGGCCAATCGCTTGAAATGACTCGCTTCCTCTCCTGCTGCAGCGCAGCGAACTGTCCAACTTAAGTCAGGAACAGCGAGTTTGCAGCGTGGACCCCTAAAACCAGGGTCGAATCCGCGAAGTTGGGCTAGGGAGGCGTTGGGCGAGGCCCGTGCGGGGTCGCGCGCAGCATGAGACTCGTCCGTCAGGTTTTATCCACTCGCTAGGCCGGATTTGCTGAGGGCGGCGTTGTCTCGGCTTTGCGCCGCCGGACCAGCCCGAGGCCGATCAGGCCGCTGCCGAGCAGTGCCAGGGAAGCAGGCTCCGGAACCCCGGTGGGCGCCGTTCCGAGCACAACGTTGTCGATGGCCTGGGCGAACTCGACGAAGGGCTGAAAGCCTTCCCCCGCGTTCAGGACAATGTGGAGATCGTCGATCGTCTTCCCGGCAAGGTTGGCGGCAAGCTCGGTGGTCCAGTTGGGATATTTCGGGAGGAACGCGGCAGTGTTCGCCAGCGTGTAAGTGTCTGTCGCGACAGTCGAGCCGCCCAGCAGACCGGTCACCGTCAAGGTCTGCGAGCCGGTGCCTCTTGAATCGAAGGCCGCATAATCCAGCCCGGAGAACGTGCAATCGGCCGGGCTGCCGGCTGTGACGATATCGAGGGCGCCTCCACCCGAAGGGTCGCCCTCCATTTCCTGACCCGGGTTGCCGTGATTATTGACGAACAGTGCCCCGCTTAGGCGCGAGTAGGTGAACCCGCTCTCGGTGACCGGGCCGGTGAAGCCTGGTCCAAAGGGCGCGGTCTCGAAGGTGACGACCGCCGCCTGCGCGCCAGCCCCCGCGAGCGGCGCCGCCAGCACCACCGCCGCGCCCAGCAATCCCGCCCTGAGATGCTTGTGCACAGGACGGCCCTCCCCTTTTCCAGAGAACGGGCTATCGCGCTGTCACTGATCGTTGTCAACTAGAAATAACTTAGCGATTCTCATCAGCTTTTGCGTGATCCGATTGCGCGCGACTTCGGCCGGGCCGGTTATTCATCTTGATTGACATTGATTGGCAACATACGTTGGAATATTTGGTGCTTGAGGAAGGCGATGCGGAGTGGCCCACCATGCAGCGCCGAGGAGCGCGGGCCGGCCAGCGGTTCAGGGCAATCGCTGGAAGCGCCATGATCGTGCGTGACTGCGATCGTGCGTGACTGCCATCGTGCGTGACTGCCATTCTCCCTCTCCGCCCGCGCTTGCGGGGGGAGAGGGCCGGGGAGAGGTGGGTCTGTCGGATCGCTCGATGCAGCGAGTTTGGCCGCGCGACCCACCTCACCCAACCTCTCCCCCCGCAAGCGCGGGCGGAGAGGAGCAGTCGGCCTCGTTCCAATCGTTCAAACGATTGCCCTGGTCCGCGGTTCAATTGACGAGGCTCTTGACATCAGGCTCGCGAGGCTGTCGCGGTCAGCGTGCGATCGGCTCGCGCGCCGTAGGGGCGTCGCGATGAGCCATGCGTCACGTGCGACGTATCCGCCACTCAATACCCTGAAGCGCGTCGCGGACAATCTCTGGATTGTCGATGGCCCGATCATCCGGTTTGGCGCGCCTTGGCTCAAGATGCCGTTTACGACCAGGATGACGGTGATCCGCCTTACCGGCCGTGATCTGTTCGTTCATTCGCCAACACCCCTGGTCTCGGAGATCAGGGCCGAGATCGAACAGGCGGGGCGTCCCCGCTGGATCGTCGGACCAAACCGCCTCCCCTATTGGTGGATACCCGAGTGGAAAGCGGCGTTTCCGGATGCGATCGTTCATCTGGCCCCGCGAACCAGGGAGCGGGCCGGCGATCGCATCGATTTCGATTGCTGCACGCTGGCTGATGACAGCGGATATGAGTGGGACGCGGAGATTGCAACACTTCCCATTGCCGGCAGATACATGACCGAATTCGAGTTCTTTCATCATGCGAGCCGCACGCTCGTCCTGACCGATTTCGTCGAGAATTTCGAGCCGCACAAGCTGGACTCGCTCGTCATGCGTTGGCTCGCGCGCATTGGCGGGGTCCAACATCCGGACGGCGGGATGCCGCGGGACATGCGCCTGACTTTTGCGAGGCGAAAACCCCAGTTGCGAGCTGCAATCGAGAAGATGATCGGCTGGAATCCGGAACAAATCATTCTGGCACACGGCAGGTGGTACGAAAGGGACGGGACGGCGGAGTTGCGCCGGGCTTTTCGATGGCTGCTCGCTTAGGCTCGGCGGAAAAGCTCGTTGTCATTGCGAGCGAAGCGAAGCAATCCAGCAGCCTCGCCCGCGGCACCGCGCTGGATTGCTTCGTCGCTTCGCGCCTCGCAATGACGAGAAACTGTGGAGTCAGGGACGCTACAGCACCAGAAACAGATCGGTATCGCCGGTCCGCTCCCCCGCCGCGGTCAGCATCGCATGGACCTGGCCGCGATGGTGGGTCTGGTGGTTGAACAAGTGTGCCACCAGCAGTGCGCGCGGGCGGCGCATCTCGCGTCCGGCGGCGCCGCTCAACCAGGTCTGGTCACGGGCGAGCCAGGCATCGGTGACGCGCCCCGCCCAATTCTGCAATCTCTCATCGGCCGCCACGCGCGCGGCGCGTAGCGCGTCGAAATCGGCGATCAGGCCGGCACTCTCGCGCAGGGGCAGCGGCGGTCGCTCCCAACCGTCGAAGCGCGCCATCCAGGCGCGATCGCCCCAGAGCAGGTGGTTCAGCGTGCCGTGGATCGAGCCCCAGAACGCACCGCGCTGCTCGCGCCGCGCGGCATCGGTCAGGCGCGAGGCCGCATCATAGACGCGCCGGTTCATCTCGGCGTTGTAGGCCGCCATCGTGACGACGTATCCCGCGGTGATCATGCGGCCCAGCCTCTCGCGACCGCTCCGGGCTGGCAAGGCCGCCGCCGCTCCGGCACACTCCGCCCGTTCGCGGGGAGATCGCGCGTCGATGAGCAGGGCGGTCGTGGTCGGGGCGGGAAGCTGCCTGCTGGAGGCGATCATCGCCGGCCTGCACCGCCTGCCGTGCGCCGATGACGAGGCCGAGCTGCACCTCTCCCAGCTCCAGGCCGACGGCCGTGTCAGCGTCCCGGAAGACGTGCTGGCCCGCTGCACCGTGCTGATCGAGGAGGCCTGCCCGCTGCGGCGACAGTTCATGCTGAGCGAGGCGGAACGCGCTCTGCTGCCCGCCGACTGCGCCACGATCCTGGTGCCGACGTTGCACATGAACTCGCTCTGGCCGCTGATGACCGAGGATCCGCGCAACGTGCCGGAACCGGGCGCGCCGTATGGCCGCATCCCGCGTCCCTTTGCCGACAAGCTGGCGCTTCAGGTGCGGGAAGAAACACGCGATCCGGCCCGGCGGATGGCCGCCTATCTCGCAACCGACGTCCTCGCCGCGGCGGGAGTGGCTGAGGCGCACGAGCTTTGGATGGGGGACAGTTTTGCGCGCGAGCATGGCTGCGACATCAAGATTGCGGCCTATATGCTGCACCATTTTCGCGAGCTGCGGCTGTTCTACACGCACGGTCATCCGACTGGGCGGATGATGGCCTACGTGCTCGCGCAGATCATCGGCCATCCGGCGATGCGCGAGGTGTTCACGGCGCCCCTCGACGCGCAGATGCAGGCGGTGCGCGACTGGGGCCGGCGCAGCGGCGTGTTCGTGGGCGAGGAGGCACCGATCCATCCGGCCGTCGCCGCGCATTTCGGCCTCGAATGGTATCATCCGCGAATGGTTTTTCGCTGGCTGCATCGCGACTGGAGTTTCGAGGACTGGCTCGCGTTCCTGCTGACCTACGAGCCGGAGGTCGCCAAGGCGGCCGAATAACTCAACTCCCTCTCCGCCCCTGGGGGCGGAGAGGGTCGGGGTGAGGTGGGGGATACTCAGGCGCAGCGCGAATGCTCCGCGAAACCCGTCCACCCTGCCAGCGCGATCGCGGCCGGCCCCCACCTCACCCAACCCTCTCCGCCCCCAAGGGCCTACGGGATTCACACATGACCCGTAACGATCTGTGTGGGTGGGAATCGCTTGGCGAGCAGAAAGCCCTCGGCCATGGCGGCGAAGCGATCCCATCCGCGTCGGATGACCTTGGGTCGGGCGGCTTGTAGTAGCCGGTCCAGCCGCCGAGCCGCGCGACAATCCAGGTGATCCAGGCGAGGCTGTGCGGTGGATGAGGGTTCTGCTGCTTCGCCGTCTTGCCTTCCAGCGTCGGGCCGATGGCCTCTGCCGCCGCGATGAGGGCGGGATCGGCGACATCACTGGCCGGGCGCGGGCCGCCGTCGCGGGCATCGACCAGCTGGATGGTGCGCACCGCCGCGCCGAGGCCGATGGCGGCCAGCTTGAACAGGCGCTCGGCATCGCGCAGTTGCACATCGGGCAGACCAAGGCCGTCGCTCTTCAACGCCCGGAAGGTCTGTTCGATGCGCCAGCGCAGACGATACAGCCGGACCACTTCGGCGGCCTGCTCGGCGGTCTCGGCGGGCAGTGTGGTGAGCAGCCGCCAGCAGATCGGCGGGGTGCCGGCGGGCGGCTGATCCTCGATCGCCTCGACCAGAGTGAGCGTGAGCTGGGCGGGATCGGTCTCGACCAAGCCATTGCGGGGGCGTTTGATGCAGACCCGCCCGGCGCGCAGCGCGATGGTCGCGGTCCGCCCGCGATCGCCGGGTCCGCGCGGCGGCACGTCGAGCGGATAGGTCGCCAGCACTGGACAGACGGCAGCTTGCGCGAACAGCCGCCCGCCATCCTCGAGCGCGCGATCCTGGGCCGCGCGCACCAGCAACTCCGCCCGCTCCGGGCGGCGGGCGAACAGCGCGTAGAGGTCGCTATCGCGGTCGCCGACCACGATCACCTGCGCCGCCGCTTCCGCCCGTTGCGCCGCTATGGCAGCCCCGTCCAGCCAACGCTTGGACTCCTTTTCGGCCAATTCTCGTTGGCGCCGCGGCCGGCAATCGCTGCCGTCCTGGTCCGGCCGGCGGCTCCAGATCTGCGCGCCCAGGATGCCCAGCACCGCCTCATCGGCGGCATCCACCGCAATCGTCGGGTGGATGAAGAAGCCAAGCCCGACACCGTCGCCGCCGCGACCCAGCCCACGGCGATCGCGGTCACGACCGTGGAAATTGATCTCCGTCGTGTCCTGGATCGCCACGATCCGCCGCCCGGCGCAGGCACCGGCCGTGCGCTCGCCGAGCGTGCCGATGATCTCGCCCACGGTGACCTCCGGACAGTCCAGAAACCGGTGCACCCCGATCTCGCCCGCCCGGGTCTCGCCGATTGTGCGGATCGTCAACGAGCCGCAGGCGACCGCCCGCCCCATGATCAACGCGCCACGCTCCTCCGCCGCGGGTCACCGAAATGCCCGATTGTCATCCGTTCGCTCACCCTCGCCCCCCTCCGTCGGAACGAGCGCTTGAACCATTCCCCTCCGCGTCGCGCCAAGACTTGTGTGAATACCGTAGCCCCAAGGGCGGAGAGGGCTTGAGTGACAACCGGCCTATACCAGCCCGCCCTCGCGCCGCAGCCGCTCGATCTCCGCGGCACCGTAGCCCAGCTCGCGCGCGATCTCGGCGCCATGCTCGCCGACGCGCGGCAGGTCGTGCCTCAGGCCCGGCCGCGCCCCGTCCAGAGCCAGGGGCAGCGCCGGCAGACGAAGGCTTCGCCCGTCCTCGGGCAGTGTCAGCGGCAGCAGGCCGCCGGAGCCGTTCAGATGCGGATCGTCGAACAGCTCCGCCGGACGCGCGATCGGCGCATAGGGCAGACCCAGCTCCTCGCAGCGCGCCATCAGCTCTGGCTTGGTGTAGCGCCGGAACGCCGCCGCCGCCGCCGGCACGGTGCGGTCGCGCGCCGCCACCCGGTCAGACTGCGTCGCCAGGGTCGGATCGCGGGCCAGCTCCGGCAAGCCGAAACTCTCGCAGAACAGCCGCCACTGCGTGTCGGTGACGACGCCCACGAAAACCTGCTCACCGTCGGCGGTATCGAAGATGTCGTAGATCGGCCAGGCCGGACGGCGGATGCCCATCGGCGGCGGCTCCTCCCCGGTGATCGCCGCCTGCGCCATGTGCTGCGCCACCAGCACCATGTTGGTCTCGAACAGGCCGGACTGGACGTGCTGGCCGCGTCCGGTGCGGTGCCGCTGCTCGATGGCCGCCAGGATACCGAGGGCGCCGAACGCGCCTCCCAGGATGTCGTTGACCGAGGAGCCCGCCCGCATCGGCCGGCCGGGCAGTCCGGTCATGTAGGCGAGGCCCCCCATCATCTGCACCACCTCGTCGAGCGCCACCCGGTGCTCGTACGGACCGGGCAGGAAACCTTTGAGGCTGCAGTAAATCAGGCGCGGATTGCGTGCCGCGAGCGCAGCCCAAGAGAAGCCCAGCGCATCGAGGGCGCGGGGGCGGAAGTTCTCGATCAGCACGTCGGCACGGTCGAGCAGCCGCAGCACCATCTCGTGGCCGGCTTCGCTCTTGAGATCGACCGCGAGGCTGCGCTTGTTGCGGTTCAGGCTGGCGAAGAACCCTGCTCCGGCCCCGCGCAGCCGGCGCGTGTTGTCACCCCCCGGCGCCGGTTCCACCTTGATCACGTCCGCACCCAGATCGGCCAGCACGAGGCCGCAGGACGGCCCCATCACCATGTGGGCGAACTCGACGACGCTTATGCCTTCGAGCGGGGCCGTCATGCCGCGAGCGGCGCGGCCCGGTAGGTGCGCGGAATGCCCGCCTTCGGCACCTGCCCGTGCATCGGCTCGTCCGGCAGGCCCTCGTGGAGCAGCCCGCGCGCCGCGATCAGGCGCGGCAGGTCGATGCCGGTCGCGAAGCCCATGCTCTCCAGCATGAACACCAAGTCTTCGGTGACGATGTTGCCCGACGCGCCGGGGGCATAGGGACACCCGCCGAGACCCGCCAGCGAGGCATCGAAATTGCGGATGCCCGCTTCCAGCCCGGCGAGCGCGTTGGCCAACCCGAGCCCCATCGTGTCGTGCAGGTGCAGCCCCACCAGCCGCGCGCCGATCGCATCCCGCACCGCCGCGACCACCGACTTGACCTGTGTGGGGTTGGCGTACCCCACCGGTGTCGGCGAGAGCCACTTCGTCCACCCCCGCCTCGGCGAGGGCGGCCGCAATGCGCACCACCGCGTCCTGCGGCACGACGCCGTCGATCGAGCAGCCGAAGGCGGTCGAGCACGCGGCCTCCAGCGGCACGCGCGGCTGCTGCGCGCGCAGCCACGCTGCCATCCGCGCGACCTCAGCCACCTGTTCTGAGGGCGCGCGGTTGAGATTGGCGCGGCTGTGGCCCTCGCTGACCGAGACCGGCGCGCTGATCCGGTGCGCACCGGCGGCATGTGCGGCCTGCGCGCCGCGCAGATTGGGTGCCAGTGCCACCACCGTCAGGCCGGGGATATCCACGCTCGCGCGCACCACCGTCTCGGTATCGGCCATCTGCGGGATCACGCGGGCGGGGACGAAGCTGCCGACCTCGATCTCGGGCACGCCGGCCGCGGCGATCGCTGCGATCCAGGCGATCTTGGTCTTGGTGGCCATGCGCGAATTGGCCATCTGCAAGCCGTCGCGCGGCCCTACCTCGCAGACCGTGACCCGCTCGCCCATCGTCCGCTCCTCTCCCAGCCGCCGAGGCGGCACCATGCGGCCCGCCAATCGGGCGGGCAAGCCGGGTCATCCGGCGGGGTTGACCGATCGGTCAGCGTGACCTTTATGTTCACCGTTTCCGCGCCGCAGCGTGGCATAACGCCGCCTCGTTGCCTCGTCCCGTGAAGGATGGCCCATGCGTCCGCGTTTCGCCGTTTTGACGGCGCTCGCCCTGCTGGCCCTCGCCCTGCTGGCCCTCGCGCCCGGCGCCCGCGCCGCCGGGCCGCCCGGCGCGCCGCCGCCGCCCGCGGTCGGCGTGGTGCGTGCCGAGCGCCGCCCGATCACCCAGACCAACGATTTCGTCGGCCGGATCCAGGCGGTCGATCGCGTCTCGCTGGTGGCACGCGTCACCGCCTTCCTCGAGCAGCGCAACTTCACCGAGGGCACGGAAGTCAAGAAAGGCCAGCTTCTCTACGTGCTCGAACAGCCGCCCTTCGAGGCCGACGTGCAAGCCAAGACGGCAGCGGTGGCGCAGGCCAACGCGCAGCTCGCCAACGCAACGATTGCGCTCAACCGCGCGAAGTCGCTGCTCAGCACTCCGGCCGGCCAGCGCTCGATCTACGACGATGCGGTCGCGACCCAGCAGAGCGACGCGGCCCTGCTGCTGGCCGCCCAGGCCAATCTGCGCACCTCGCGGATCAACCTCGCCTATACCGAGATCCATGCCCCGATCGCGGGGCTGATCGGCCGGACCGCGGTCACGACCGGCAACGTCGTCACCCCCAGCAGCGGCCCGCTGGACACGATCGTGAGCCAGGACCCGATGTACGTCGTCTTCCCGATCCCGGTGCGCACCGCGATCGAGCTCCGCGACCGCTACGCGAACCAGGGCGGGTTGAACGCGGTCGTCATCAAGCTGCAACTGCCGGACGGGCGCGACTACGACCAGACCGGCAAGCTCGATTTCGTCAACAACACGATCGACCAGTCGACCGACACGATCCTGCTGCGCGGGGTGATCCCGAACCCGGTTCTGAAAAGTATGGCGATCGGCCAGGTCGGCAATCGCGAACTCGCCGACGGCGAATACGTCAACGTCATCCTGCAAGGAGTGCAGCCGGTCGAGGTGCTCGCGATCCCGCGTGCCGCGGTGCTGTCCGGCCAGCAGGGCGATTATGTCTATGTCGTCGGCGCCGGCAACAAGGTGGAGCAGCGCTTCGTCCAGCTCGGGCAATCGACGCCGACTGTGGCTGCGGTCACCTCCGGGCTGAAACCGGGCGAGCTGGTGGTGAGCGAAGGCGTGCAGCGCGCCCGGCCCGGCATTGTGGTGGCGCCTGGCCCGGCGAGCCCCGCACCCGATCTGGCGACCCAGGCCAACGCGGCCCCCGTCGCGTCCCCCAGCGCGAAACCCGACGCGACTCCGGGCGCCACGGCCGCCGACCCACCAGGCGGTGCGGCCGCGGGCGGCCCCGGCAGAGGGGTGGCGCAGGCGGCGACGCACGCACCCAAACGCACCGCGCGGTAGCGCCATGATCTCGTCGGTCTTCATCGATCGCCCTCGCCTCGCGATCGTGCTCGCGATCGTGATCACGATCGCGGGCGGGATTGCGATGACCCGCATTCCGGTTGCGCAGTTCCCCGACATCGTGCCCCCGCAGGTCTCGGTCACCGCCACCTACCCGGGCGCATCCGCCTCGGTCGTGGAGGCGAGCGTCGCCCAGCCGCTGGAGGCGCAGATCGTCGGCGTGGACAAGATGATCTACATGAAGTCGAACAGCGGCAATGACGGCAGCTACAGCCTGACCGTCAGCTTCGCGCTCGGCAGCAACCCCGACATCGACACCGTCAACGTCAACAACCGCGTCCAGACCGCTCTCTCGCAACTTCCCTCGGAGGTGCAGCTCGAAGGGCTGAAGGTGCAGAAAGCATCCTCGGCGGTGCTGCAATTCGTCTTGTTCTCCGGCGACACCCCCAAGATGACGCCGCTATTCATCACCAACTACGTGCTGATCAACGTGCTCGACCAGATCAGCCGTACGCCCGGTGTGGGGCAGGCGAGCCTGTTCGGCCAGATGAACTACTCGATGCGGATCTGGTTCGATACCGCGCGACTGCAGGCGCTCAACCTAGCGCCCTCCGACATCATCGCGGCGATCCAGGCACAGAACGTGCAGGCCCCGGTCGGGCAGATCGGCGCGCGACCCGTGAGCAACGACCAGCAGTTCCAGCTCAATGTCCAGACCCAGGGCCGCCTCTCCACGCCGGCGCAGTTCGGCAACATCGTGCTGCGCGCCAACCCCGACGGATCGGTGCTCCGCGTCAAGGATGTGGCGCAGGTGCAGATGGGCGCCCAGAGCGAGGCCAGCTTCTCGCGCCTGGATGGCAAGCCGGCGGTCGCGATCGGCGTCTATCTCTCCCCGGGCGCCAATGCCGTCTCCACCGCCGCCGCCGTCAACCGCACGCTCGCGAGCGCCGGCGCCCGCTTTCCGGCGGGCCTGCATTACAACGTGGTCTATGACACCACGACCTTCGTCAGGGCCACCATCAGCGAGGTTCTCAGGACGCTCGCCATCGCTTTCGTGCTGGTGGTGTGTGTTGTCTTTCTGTTCCTCGGCAACGTGCGCGCGACGATCATCCCGATGGTCGCCGTTCCGGTCAGCCTGATCGGCGCCTTCGCGGTGCTGCTGGCGCTCGGCTACTCCGCCAACACGGTCTCGCTGCTGGCACTCGTGCTCGCCATCGGCATCGTCGTCGATGACGCGATCGTGGTGGTGGAGAACGTCGAGCGCGTGATGGAGGAGGAGCCGGACCTGCCGCCGCGCGAGGCGGCGAAAAAGGCGATGACCCAGATCACCGCACCGATCATCGCGATTTCGCTGGTGCTGCTCTCGGTGTTCGTTCCCGTGGCGTTCATCCCCGGCCTCACCGGCGAGCTGTTCCGCCAGTTCGCCGTCACCATCATCGCGGCGATGGTGATTTCCGCGGTGAACGCGCTGACACTGTCGCCGGCGCTGTGCGGTGTGTTCCTGCGGCCGCATCGCGCTCGGAAGCGCGGCATCATGGCGCGCGTGCTGCGCGGCATCGATCACGTTCGCAACGGCTACGCCTCGGTGGTCACGCGACTGCTGCGGGTGGCGGTGCTGGCGGTTTTGCTGATCGGGGTGTTCGCGGGTGGGGTCTATGGCATCTCGCTGCTGACGCCGACCGGCTTTCTGCCCGAGGAGGACCAGGGCGCGTTCTTCGCCGCCGTGCAGCTTCCCGACGGTGCTTCGGTCGCCCGCACGGCTGACGTGGCGGGGCGTCTCGAGGGCATCGTGAGCAAGATGCCCGGGGTGCAGCACGTGATTTCGATCATCGGCTACTCGTTGCTCGACGGTGTCGCCGAGTCCAACAACGCCTTCGTCGTTGCGAAGCTGGCACCGTTCGTGGATCGCACGAACCCGGCCGAATCGGTGCAGGCGCTGATCGGTCGCACCTTCGGCGTCGCCCAGCAGATCCGCTCGGCGACCGTGTTCCCGTTCAACCTGCCGCCGATCATCGGGCTCTCGACCAGCGGCGGCTTCGAATACCAGCTCGAGGCGCTGGAGGGGCAGGACCCGGCGGTCATCGGCAGCGTGATGCAGGGCCTCATCGCGGCGGCCAACCAGGACCCGCGGCTGACGCGCGTGTTCTCCACCTTCACCGCGCAGAACCCTTCGATCTACCTCGACATCGACCGCACCAAGGCGGAGGCCCTCGGCGTGCCGCTGGCCAACGTGTTCAACACGCTGGAAGCGACACTCGGCGGGTTCTTCGTCAACAACTTCAACCTCTATGGGCGCACCTGGCAGGTCAATATCGAGGGCCGCTCGGCCGACCGCCGCGACATCGCGGCGCTATGGAACATCTACTTGCGCAGTGCGACCGGGCAGATGGTGCCGCTGCGCTCGGTTGCCGACGCGCACGTGGTGGTGGGGCCGCAAGTGCTCACGCGCTACAACAACTATCGCTCGGTCACGATCGACGGCGCGCCGGCGTCCGGCGTCTCGTCGGGCACCGCGCTCGCCACGATGGCCGCGATTTCGGCCAGGACGCTGCCGCCGGGCTACAGCTTCGAGTGGACCGGCACCGCCTATCAGGAGGCGGCGGCGTCGGGCCAGACCGGCGCGATCCTCGGCGTCGCGGTGCTGTTCGCCTATCTGTTCCTGGTGGCGCTGTACGAAAGCTGGGTGATCCCGATCCCGGTGCTGCTCTCGGTCATCGTCGGCGTGTTCGGCGCCTTCTGTGGCATCCTGCTGGCGCACCTTTCGCTCGATCTCTATGCCCAGATCGGTCTCGTGGTGCTGATTGCGCTCGCCGCCAAGAACGGCATCCTGATTGTGGAGTTCGCCAAGGATCAGCGCGAGGCCGGCATGCCGATCCGCGAGGCCGCAGCCCTTGGCGCGCGGATGCGGTTCCGCGCCGTGATGATGACCTCGGTCGCGTTCATCCTCGGGCTGGTGCCGCTGGTCTGGGCGACGGGTGCCGCGCAGATCAGCCGCCGCGACGTCGGCACCTCGGTGTTCGCCGGCATGATCTTCGCCAGCGCCATTGGCATCTTCCTGATCCCGATGCTGTACGTGACGTTCCAGACGATGCGCGAACGCACGCACGCGCGCTGGCGCCGCGCCCGCCAGCAGCCGGCGGAGTGATGGATTTCGAAGCGGAATACAACAACCTCGCCAAGGTTCCGGGCCATCCGGCGATCATCGCCGGCTGGCGCCACGACGCGGCGGCGTTTCGCGTGGCACACGCCGATGCCGAGCTCGGTCTCGCCTACGGGCCGGGCGAGCGCGAGCGGCTCGACCTGTTCTGGCCGGCATCCGGGCGAGGCGCGCCGCTCGCGCTCTTTTTGCATGGCGGCTACTGGCATTCGCTCGATCGCACGCCGTTCAGCCACATGGCGGCGGGGCTGAACGGGCACGGGATCGCGGTCGCGGTGCCCTCCTACGATCTCTGCCCGCAAGTGCGGCTTGCGGCGATCGTGGCGGAGGTCGAGCAGGCCGCCCGGTTCCTCCGTCGTCGGCACGGCCGGCCGATGCTGGCAATGGGCCACTCGGCGGGCGGGCACCTGGCGGCGATGCTGATGGCTTGGGATGTCCGCGTGGTGCCGGCGGCGCTGCCGATCAGCGGCCTGTTCGACCTGGCACCCTTGATCGAAACCTCGATCAATGCGCCGCTCGGCCTGGACCTCGCGGAGGCCCACCGTCTCTCACCGCTGCTGCGGCCGCCTCCGGGCGGCCGACTGCACGCCGTCGTGGGCGGCGAGGAAGGTGCCGAATACACGCGCCAGTCGCGCGAGATCGCGCGTGCCTGGGGCGGGGCCTGGGAGAGCGTTCCCGGTGCCGACCATTTCACGGTGATCGGCCCGCTCGCCGATCCCGCCTCGGCGCTGGTCGCAACCGCGCGTGCGATGGTGCCCGGCTGAGGGCCCAACCCCCTCTCCGCCCCTGGGGGCGGAGAGGTCGGGGTGAGGTGGGGGAAACTCCAGCGCCGCGGGAATGCGCCCCAATCCCCGTTCATAGTGAGCCACGTTCGCACAACGCACGCCGGAGACCCCTCGTCATGCTCGGCACAGGCCGAGCACCCACGTCTTTCTGTCGTGCCACGCAACGAAATCGTGGATGGTCGGCCTTCGCCGACCATGACGGTGGGGAAGGACCACCGCCGCGACGGGTGACATTTTGGCGGCTGGTCTAATACCAAGAGCTCTCTGATCAGAACCCATGAGCCCAATCGCGCAGGCCGATGGACATGATTGTCCATGGCTGCGCCACCAGCTTGTTCCAGGCGCTGCAGCAGTGATCGACCAGATTGTCGTATCCGGTGAAGATGCGGTTGGAGAGCCAGTTGTCGCGCATGAACTGCCAAATGTTCTCCTGCGGGTTCAGCTCGGGGCACTTGGCTGGCAGCGGGACGATGGTGATGTTGTCGGGCACGGCGAGCCGTGGCGAAAGGTGCCATCCCGCCTGATCGAGCAGCAGCGCGGCGTGCCGACCGGGGGCGACCTCGCCCGAGATGGCGGCCAGTTGCAGGTTCATGGCCTCGATGTTGCACCAGGGCAGGATCAGGCCCGCCGCTTTGCCCTCTTTCGGGCAGATGGCGCCGAAGATGTAGGTGGAAGCGGTGCGCTGGTCGTGGGGCGCCGAGGGCCGGGTGCCGCGCAGCGACCAGCGGCGGGTGATCTTGTTCTTCTGGCCCACTCTGGCCTCGTCGCCGAACCAGACCTCTATATCGGCAGGATCGATCCCCCGCTCGCGCGCGATCGCTGCCAGCGCGGCGGGAAGGTCTTTTTTTTAAAGTCCTCGACCGCACCTGCGGCCTGGGCATGATGGTGCGGCCGTGCCGACAGCTTGCGGTATCCCATCGCCCGCAGCTCGCGGCTCAGCGTCTGCTTGGAGATGCTGATGTGGAATTCGTCCCAGACCCATTGGCACAAATCGATGATCCGCCACCGGACCACACCATGTACCGCCGGGATCGGCCCGCTTTCGATCACCGCCGCCAGTGCCGCCCGGTGCGCGGCGTCCAGACGGGACGGCTGACCGGGGGCTTTGCGGTCGATCAGCCCTTGCGGACCGTACGCGTTGAACCGCAGCACCCAGTCGCGCACGATTTGCAGGGTCACGCCGCCGATCGCCGCCGCCTCGCTGCGCGTGGCCCCGTCATAGATCGCGGCCAGCGCCAGCAGGCGGCGCACCTGCTTGGCATCGCGGCTCGCGCGCGCCGCCCGGCGCACGCCGGCCGCGTCAAAATCGGCCCGCAGCGGGATCGGCATGGCGAAACTCCCCCCGTTCGCCAGCCTTCAAGCAGATCGCCGCCGCGTCGGGGAATCCCCAATGAGTGCGACCATCAGGTCTTGGTATAACGCCATCGCCGCTGGCCCCCACCTCACCCCGACCCATTCCGCCCCGAGGGGCGGAGTGGAAGTTGGGCGCCGTCGATTTGACTTCGGTGCGAAACGGTTCAGTCGCAGTCGCAGCCGGGAGTGGGACCGCGATCGCCGCGGACGATGTGATGGTCGATCCACTCCGCGACCAGGCGGCGTGCCTCGTTCAGCGACGCCTCCGGGTGGTGGATGCGGTACAAAGTTGTGCAGGCCCGGAACGCGTCGGGGTCGGCCGTGCCGTGGCCGCGCAGGTCGCGGTAGGCGGTGATCACGGCGCGCTCGCAACGGCGCGCGATCTGGCTGGTATCCCGACCCAACTGCCCCTCGTGATGCGGATGATGCCCGGCGGCAAGCGGCAATGTAGCGATCGGGTGGGCGTGCCGCAAGGTTCGGCCGGAATCGCGACGGCGCCCGAGACGGGCGCCGTCGCTTCGAGTAGAGCCGTCCGTGTGCTCAGCCGCGACGGCGGCCGACGAACCCGAGGCCCACCAGGCCAAAGCCCAGAAGCGCCAGCGACGCCGGCTCGGGAATATGCGTCGTCGTCGTCGAGAAGGCGTTCTGGAGAATGGACGTACTCGAGCTTCCTGCAGTGCCGTTAAAGTCGTTTTGATCCTTGATTACCGTCAGAACTCCCTATCGGCGCGAACGTCGCGGTGGTTGAGCCGGGGGCACTCAAACTTAAAGTAGTGCCGTTGCTCAGTGTCTCGGACAAATTGGCTGTGCCCGTACCAGTTACGACGCCGGTGAACGACGCGAACGCATCTATGAGATCCGGCGTTGATGATACGGCGTACGTCCACGCGACATCGGCCGAGCTGTTGGGGGTCCCGCCCGCGTTCGCTGTGTAGCTCAACGACAGGCCAAATTCGTTGCCGGAGGTGAAGGGGCTAAAAGAACCCAAGCCCACCGATCCGCTCCCGGTCGTCGGGGTAGTAACGACAATGTTGCTGAAGGTTACGGTACCGACGCTGCACGAAAAGCCAGCGGCCATGTACGTGGCGACCGATCCGGTCGTGCACGCCCCGGCCCATGCCGATCCCCCGTACAGGGCGACCCCGGCGATTGTTGCGAGAAGTAGGCTGCGCATCGACTTTACTCCTCCTGGGTGCACGTCTACGCACCGCTTCCGCCCAAGCCCCTACGCGACGCCGTCTAGTCAGGACCGTACCGTAGGCCAGGCACGCAAAAATTGAAGCGAGCCGTGTGCCAAGCCTTGTAAATCAAGGAGTAAGGTCGGCCCGGATGGCCGGCACGGTCGGATTCCGGGCCGTGCTGTAAAAATTTCCGACGCCAACGGCGGCGGTAATCGCCCGGTAAGGCAAACTCAATCGCATGAAAACCGCGCCAAGACAGTCACGTAACGTCATTGGCGCTCGTATCCGCTACTGTAAAATATTGCGAAAAATCAGGGTGCGACAACCATAGGTTTCCTGTACCGGTGGAACCACCAAGTTTTTGAAGTTGCAACGCCAATGTACGGCACCTGTCTGACAGG
The DNA here is from genome assembly GCA_963754235.1 of uncultured Alphaproteobacteria bacterium. Taxonomy (GTDB): domain Bacteria; phylum Pseudomonadota; class Alphaproteobacteria; order Acetobacterales; family Acetobacteraceae; genus DATAYA01. The sequence goes on from CAVWFK010000019.1 coordinate 68,025, forward strand.
GCCGCAGGTCTCGGCCGGAACGGCGACGGCGCCCGCAGGCGCCGTCGCTCCGGACCGATCGGTTCGGTTTCAGCCGCGGGGGCGGCGGATGAACCCAAGGCCGAGCAGCCCGATCCCCAGAACTGCCAGCGAGGCTGGCTCCGGCACCTTGCTGATGTCGATCGTATCGTTGACATCGCCCGCGCCGGTCGTGGTGATGATGTACTCGGCCGTCTCCGAGTAGGGGGCGGCAAGCGATGGGGTGGCATTGCTCGAGGTGGCGACGCCGATGCTCGTGAACGTGTGCGAGGCGAGCAACGTGCCCGTGTAGAGGCCGTTTGCGGTGTCGATGAAGGTCTTTTCCTGCACCGACGTGATAGCGCCGTTGAAGACATTTGACGTGAAGCTGCTGAGGAACTGGTTGATCCCGACCGGGGAGCTGAGGCCCTGCTCGGTGACGAAGACGTGGAGGACGCCGGCCGTCGAGCTAGACGCATTGATCGAAGCGCTGTCCAGCGCTGGCTCGGTGAGCGGCGGCGTGCCGGCGCCGCTGATATTGTTCAACGTGAACGTCCCGTAGCCACCGGAAAAGATAGCACTTCCGTTGCCAGTCGCCACGGTGGTAATGGCGCCGCCGCTTACCCCTGATTCCTGCAGACCGATACTGATCAGGTCCGCGTGCGCGGCGGCGAGCGCCCCGCTCAGTCCGAGAGCCGCGGTTGCGAGAAGTAGGCTGCGCATCGATTTGACTCCTTCCGGGGGCGCATCCGCGCACCGCGTCCGCCTAGACCATTATCGGCCTGGGTGTGCATAGCCGCAGTGACGGAGATAGCGGGCGCACTCGGTGGGATCGAACTGGTTGAGCAGTTGGCCGATCGCCTGCCAGAGCGCATCGACGGTTCGGGCAGCGGTTGAGCGCAGCAGCCGTTTGAGCTTGCTGAACACCTGTTCGATCGGATTCAGATCAGGGCTGTAGGACGGCAAGAACCATAAGCTGGCGCCCCGCGTCTCGATCGCCTCGCGCACGCCGGCGATTTTGTGGCTGCTGAGGTTGTCGGCCATGACGATGTCGCCCGGCGTCAGCGTCGGCGTCAGGAATTGCTCGACCCAGGCCAGGAACGACGGGCCGTCGATGGCGCCGTCCAGCACCAGCGGGGCCACCAGCCCGTCGTGGCGCAGGCCGCACAGAAAGGTCGTGGTATGCCAATGCCGTGCGGCACCGCGGCGATCAGCCGCTGGCCGCGCGGCGCACGGCCGTGCGTGCGCGCCATGTTGGTGGTGGCCCAAGTCTCATCGATAAAAACCAGCTTGGTCGTGTCGAGTTCTGGCATCAGCTCGGCCCATGCGGCGCGTGCTTCGGCGACATCGGCGCGGTCCTGTTCGGCCGCCCGCAACCGTTTTTTTTAGCGTCAGGCCCAGTCGGGCCAGGGCCGACCACATCACCGGATGGCTGACCACGATGCCATGCTCGCGCTTCACCCAGCCCCGCAACTCCGCAATCGTCGCGTCCGCCTGCTCGGCCACCCGCGCCCGCAGCGCGTCGTAGAGCGGCGCCAAACGCGGCGCCACATGGTTGTGCTGCCGCCCCGGCGTGGTCTCGCCGGTCTTGCGACGTCGCGAATGCACCTTCGACACATAGGACGGGCTGACGCCAAACCGCGCCGCCACCGCCCAAATCGGCTCGCCCACCGCGGCCAATACCCGATCCCGCAAGTCCTGCGCGTAAGCCTGCCCCCGCCGCCAGCCCATCGAACCCTCCGGTCTCTGCCGGAGTCCCCAGAATCATACCACCACCCCGAATTCGGAAGCCCCAATCGCAATTCCACCGAGGGCGACCCGGGTCTAGTCTCCTACTTACCCGCTCGCCAAATCATTGCGAGCTGGCCGTAGGCTAGGCACGCAAGAGTTGAAGCAAGCACCGTGCCAGCCTCGGGTTTTCAACTACTTGGCTCGAAACGGACATGCTCTTCGCGTGTCGGATGTAAAGTTCTCCGACGCCGCTGCACCCGCCTGATGCGCCCGCGGCCCTGGAATAGCACAGACTTACCGTGCAGCATCAAAGAATTAGTTGGTTTTGCTCAACCATTGCATGCTGTCAGAAATTTGCACATGTTAGCCAGGCTGCGAAACCCACGGTTGGGCGTGCGCGCCGGACCGCGGTGACTTGGCTTCTCGCTCTCCGCCGCCAGGGGCGGCGAGGGCTCACCCCGCCCGCACGATCTCGGCGAGCGCCCGCCCGACCTCCGCCGTCCCCGCCTGGCCGCCCATGTCGCGCGTCCGCGGGCCGCCGTCGGTCAGCAGCTTCTCGATCGCGCGCAGGATCGCCGCACCCGCCGCCGCCTCGCCCAGATGCTCGAGCAGCAGCGCCGCCGACCACACCTGACCGATCGGGTTGCAGATGCCGCGCCCGGCAATGTCCGGCGCCGAGCCGTGAACCGGCTCGAACATCGAGGGATGGGTCCGTTCGGGGTTGATGTTCGCCGACGGCGCAATGCCGATCGACCCCGCGACCGCCGGGCCGAGGTCGCTCAGAATATCGCCAAACAGGTTCGACCCCACGACCACGTCGAACCAGTCCGGATGCTGGACGAAATGCGCGCACAGGATGTCGATGTGGAACTGCGCCGTCTTCACGTCCGGATAGTTCCGCGCCATCAGCGCGAACCGCTCGTCCCAATACGGCATCGTCACCGTGATGCCGTTCGACTTGGTGGCCGAGGTGAGGTGATGGCGCGGCCGCGTGCGCGCCAGCTCGAACGCATAGCGCAGAATCCGGTCCACGCCGGTGCGGCTGAACACGCTCTGCTGGGCGGCGAACTCCCGCTCGGTGCCCTCGAACATCCGGCCGCCGACGCTGGAATATTCGCCCTCGGTGTTCTCGCGCACGACGTAGAAGTCGATGTCCGCCTCGGTCCGGCCCGCGAGCGGGGTGTGGGCGCCCGGCATCAGCCGGCATGGGCGCAGGTTCACGTACTGGTCGAAGCCGCGGCGGATCGGGATCAGCAGCCCCCACAGCGAGACGTGATCCGGCACCCCCGGAAACCCGACCGCGCCGAGCAGGATGGCGTCGCTCTCGCGCAGGCGATCGAGCCCGTCCGCCGGCATCATGGCGCCGGTCCGGTGATAGGTCTCGCACGACCAGTCGTAATGGACGTAGTCGAGCGTGAAGCCGAACCGCGCGGCGGCCGCGTCCAGCACCCGGATGCCCTCGGGCACTGTCTCGCGGCCGATGCCGTCGCCGGGGATGGCGGCGATGCGGTAGCGCCGCGGGCGGGCTTCGTCATTCACCGGCATTGCTCCCATCTTCCGTCTCCTCCAATGAGCCGCCAGAATAGCGCAACCGTGCCGCCCGGCCAGCACGGCGGATCAGCGGAGGCACCGATGGCGACGCTGCACATGACCGAATGGGACCGCGACGCGGCGCTCACCACGGCGCGCATCCTGCTGGAGATCAAGGCGGTCAATTTCCGTCCCGACGAGCCCTATACCTTCACCTCCGGCTGGAAGTCGCCCGTCTATATCGATTGCCGCAAGATCATCTTCTTCCCCCGCGCCCGCGCCCGCGTCTGCGAACTCGGCGTCGAGAAGATCGAGCGCCATATCGGCTACGAGACCATCGAGGCGGTGGCCGGCGGCGAGACCGCGGGCATCCCCTTCGCCGCCTGGATCGCCGACCGGCTCGGCGCGCCGATGGCCTATGTCCGCAAGCATCCCAAGGGATTCGGCCGCAATGCGCTGATCGAAGGCGACGTGCCGGAGGGCAAGCGCACCCTGCTGGTCGAGGACCTGACCACCGACGGGCAGTCGAAAATCCGGTTCGCCCAGTCGCTCCGCGATGCCGGCGCGATCGTCAACCACACCTTCGTCGTCTTCTATTACGGCGTCTTCCCCGGCAGCTTCGAGCAGCTCGCCGCGATGGACATCGCACTCCACCATCTCTGCACGTGGTGGGACGTGCTGGAGGCGTGCCGCGACCGCCCCTATTTCTCCGACGCGGCACTCGCCGAGGTACGTCGCTTCCTCGAAAACCCGCTCGCCTGGTCGGCCGAGCACGGCGGCATCGCCTCGGCCGCGGAGGCGGCGGAGCGCCGCCGCGCCGCTTCCGGCCAGGCGGGCTGACCGCCCGCGAGGAGCTTGAACGGCGACCGCACTCAATCCGCCTACGCGTCCTCAGCGGACGCGGCGGGCGCCTCACGGCCCCGCCGCGTAACGCACTGTCAGGGCCGTCAGTCGCCTACCGGCTCCCGCAATCTCTCCATGATCTGGTCGACGGTGAAGCTTGCGGCCGCTGTCGTGGTGGATACTCCTTGAAGGTCGCGATGATTTCGGCGACGATCGTTTGGCCTGCCATAAGCAGATAAGCTTTGTGAATCGTCCAAGCCCAGTAGCTATTGGAGGTAATCTCCGCGCGCTCGTAGGGATCCATCCGCAAATTGAAGATGAGCGGCATTCGCCTCACGGTGAATGGCTCTCCCCAAATATCCAACGTTCCCGGCGTCTTCTGCTCGGCGAAGACCAGTTTCCAGTTCTCGAATCGCAGCGCGACGAGGTGGCCATCATCGTCGAAGTAGATGAACCCCTTGCGATCGGACTTGCCCTGCTGTCCGGTCAGGTAGGAGAGCTGGTTGTAGCCATCGAGATGCAGCTTGTAGGTGCGGTCGCCGACCTTCCAGCCCTGCAGCAGGCGCTCCTTCACTCCAGTGTCGCCGGCCGCAGCAAGCAAGGTCGGGAACCAGTCGTGCCCCGAGAAAATTTCATTCGATATGCTTCCCGGAACGATATGGCCGGGCCAGCGGACCATCGCCGGCGTGCGGAACGCACCCTCCCAGTTGGTGTCCTTCTCGCTGCGGAACGGGGTCATTGCCGCGTCGGGCCAGGAATTCATATGCGGTCCGTTATCGGTCGTGTACAGGAGGATCGTGTCGTTTGCGATGCCGAGATCATCGAGTGTCTTCAAAAGTTTTCCGACGTCGCCGTCGTGCTCGATCATGCCGTCGGCGTATTCGTTGTCCGGCATCCCGCTCTGGCCACGCATCGACGGACGAACGTGCGTATAGAGGTGCATCCGGGTGGTGTTCATCCAGACGAAAAATGGCTTCCCGGCCTTAGCTTGATGTTGAATGAAATCGATCGCGGCGCTGGTGGTCTCGTCGTCAATCGTCTCCATGCGTTTCTTGTTCAGCGGTCCGGTGTCTTCGATCTTCTGTTTGCCAACACGGCCGAATTGGGGATCGACGGTCGGATCGTCGACGTTGGTGGCAGTGCATCTGAGCACGCCCCTTGGGCCGAAGCGCGCGCGGAAGCGTGGGTCCTTCGGATAATCAGGGTCCTCAGGATCCTCTTCCGCGTTAAGATGGTAGAGATTGCCGAAGAACTCGTCGAAGCCGTGTACCGTCGGCAGAAACTCGTTACGATCTCCCAGGTGATTTTTGCCGAACTGGCCGGTGGCGTAACCGAGCGGTTTCAGGGCCTCGGCGATTGTCATGTCCTCGGGTTGTAGTCCTATCGTGGCGCCGGGAATGCCGACCTTCGACAGGCCGGTGCGAAGTGTCGCCTGGCCGGTGATGAATGACGATCGACCGGCCGTGCAACTCTGCTCGGCGTAGTAATCGGTAAACATCATCCCTTCGCGCGCGATGCGGTCGATGTTCGGCGTCCGGTATCCCATCAGCCCGAATGTGTAGGCGCTAATGTTGGACTGGCCGATGTCATCGCCGAAAATGACGAGGATGTTCGGCCGCTTGCCGCCCGCCGGGGGTGGTGCCGACTGGCCCTGATTGACCGCCGCCGCGCGCGCCGACGGAATCAGCGCCGTCGCCGCCACCGCCGCGCTGCCGCCGAGCAGCATGTCGCGTCGGTTCAGCCGCGGTTGATGCGGAGCTTCGTTCACCATGGCCTCTCCTTTTGTTCAGGCCGGCCGAAACACGCAGCGGAAGCCGATATGGCTCATGCCGCTCTCGACCATCTGGGCATGTCGCGCAGCGGGGCGATAGCGCCGGCAATAGCTGGGCGCGCACAGAAAGGAGCCGCCCTTCACCACCTTGCGGGGAATGCGAATGGTTGGCTGGCGGGGATCCAGGCTTTGTTCCATCATGCCGCCGCGCGGGTTCTCCGGGATGCAGCACGGCTTGCCGGCATCCGGTGGATGGCGGGCGGAAAACCAGTCGGTCGTCCATTCCCAGACATTCCCCACCATGTCGAACAGGCCGTGGCCGTTCGGCGGGAACGACCCCACCCGAGAGGTGCGGTCGATCCCCTGCGGACCGGTGCGCCGCCAGGGGAATTCCCCATGCCAGGTATTGGCCAAGATGCGCCCGCCTGGCATCAGATGTTCGCCCCAGGCGAACTCCGCCCCATCCAGCCCGCCGCGGGCGGCGAATTCCCATTCCGCTTCCGTCGGCAGGGATTTCCCGGCCCAGGCGGCGTAGGCTTCCGCGTCCTCGAAGGCGACCTGCACCACCGGATGATCCAGCCGCGCCGCAACCGAGCTGCCCCTGCCTTCCGGGTGGCGCCAGTAAGCGCCTGGCGTCCAGGTCCACCAATTACGCACGTCACGGAGGTCCACGGGACCTTTCGTGCTTCGGAACACCATCGAGCCCGGCTTGAGCATCTCCGGTGCGGCGCCCGGGTAGTCCGCAGGATCGAGCGGGCGTTCGGCAACAGTTCTATAGCCGGTGGCCGCGATGAAGGCGGCGAATTGCCGATTGGTGACGGGATGCCGGTCGAGGAAGAGGCCGTTCACGCGCACGCGGTGGGCCGGTGCTTCCTCTGGGTAATGATGGTCCGATCCCATCTGGAACTCGCCACCGTCCACCCACACCATGTCCCGTAACACGCTCGGTGCGATTTCCCCGTGGCTCTCGGTCTGTGGACGATGCGGCGCCCGGACGGTCATTGCGCCGCCGCCTCGGCCGGCGTCTGAGCCTCGCCGGTGCCGCCAAAGCCGGGCGGAACCTTGGCCCAATCATAGCCGGCCTTTCCCAGGTCGTAGCCGACCCTGAACAGCGCCTTCATGTATTTCGGATCGAACGGGTAGCGGAGTTTCATGTTGAAGGTTTCCGGCATACTGGCGAGATTGAAATCGACGCCGTCGCGCTGGGAGACGCTATAGATCCGGTAGAGATCGCCGACCCCCTGTGTCTGGATCAGCGAGGCTGTCGCACGTCCCGCAATGCTGAGCGTCTGCCGCTTCACGTCCGCCCATTGCGGGTCGAGCCGGGCGTTGCGGATGACATAGAGGACGCGGTTGCGGGTGATTCCATGCGCGATTCCATACTGGTTGATGCGCAGCCCTGGCGGGTAGACGAAAACCTGCGCACTCGCCCCGCCGTCGACATTCATCTCCTGGTAGTGTCTGCCGCCCGCTTCGACGTCGATCATCATCGGCGGAAATGCGACCGGAATAGCCGCGGAAGCCAGCATGAGTTTTCGAATCAGCGTTACGGCGCCCGGCCGGCCGGACGCCGCGATCTTGCCCACGTTCCAGATCACCGGTCGGCCTGCGTCGAGATCGGTCGTGGCGATCAGCAGCAGGCGTCCCCTCTCGTATTGCCGTCCGATGGCCTGGATCAGCTCGGGTGTCACGTACCGCTGGAGGGTGCGATACAGAGGTAGGTTGGTCGCCAGGGCATCGTCGAACAGGGCAGAGAGGATCCAACGTCGTTCAAGGACGTCCTTGGGCGAGATCTCCGTATAAACCTGCCGCAACTGAGCGTCGTACGTGGGGCCGAGGAAGGCGAACGGCGCGATGAGGCCGCCCGTGCTGACCCCGGTCACCACCTTAAAGGTCGGTCGCGTACCGGCCGCCGTCCAGCCAACCAAAAGGCCGGCACCGAACGCTCCGTTTTCGCCGCCGCCCGAGATGGCGAGAAAATACGCGGGCGGAAGCGGTCCGGGATGCCCGGTCGCGGTTGCATACGCTCGCTCGCGGCGGTAGGAGGCAAGGCCGTCCGCGATCATCGGTGGCGTCACCTCGTCGCCCCAGTATCGGACGTCGGTGAGGCCGAGAACGGTAACGTCGTTCTCCTCCGATTGTGGCACCGGGTTCAGCCGATGCAACGGCCCGCAGGCTGCGGCGGCGACGGTGGCAAGCATCGCAATCAGCGTAATGAATCGTCGGGTCAGTCGTTTCACTGGCATGCCTCCAGCGGGTTTCGGCCCCCGATGCGCGATCCTCGTTGGCGTGATGCACTCACGCGACGCGAGTTGGCCCGCGACTATCTCAGCGCCGCCGCCGTCGCCGCCATACGGCCGTGAATGACGACCTAACTCAGTGGATCGTCCCGTACGAGGGCGCGCCGATGCCCGGGCACGAGCACGGCGAGCCGACCGGGCCCTGCGCCGGCAGCGTGCAGGTATAGAAGCCCGCGTAGCAGGTATAGCCGTAGCCGTAGCCGACGCTTCCCGGCGGTGCCACCACCGGCGCGGCGACGCAGCCGCCGAGCGCGCCAAGCAGTGCCAGCGCCGCTGCCGCGCCGACCCGCGCGCGCCGTGGGCGAGGGGTATGATCGATCATATCAGGCATCGCCAGGCTCCTCTGTCCGCACCCGAACCGTAAGCGGCGACCGGCATCCCGGCAAGCCGCGGATTTGTCACGGAACCGGTAAGCCCGCCCTCGGCTTTAGTCCCGATGCACTACGCGGCCCTCGCCACCGACTACGACGGCACCATCGCCCATGATGGCGTGGTCGATCCGCCGACGATCGCGGCGCTGGAACGCCTGCGCGCCTCCGGCCGGCGCCTGGTTCTCGTCACCGGCCGCGAGCTGCCCGACCTCGCCCGCGTCATGCCGCGGCTCGACCTGTTCGACCGCGTCGTCGCCGAGAACGGCGCCCTGCTCTACCGCCCGGAGAGCCGCGACGAGCGGCCGCTCGCCGAGCCGCCCCCGCCCGCCTTGGTCGAGCGCCTGCGCGCTGCCGGCGTCGCCCCGCTCTCGGTCGGCCGCGTGATCGTGGCCACCTGGGAGCCCAACGAGACCAAGGTGCTGGCGGCCATCCACGCCCTTGGCCTCGAATGGCAGATCACCTTCAACAAGGGCGCGGTCATGGTCCTCCCCGCCGGGATCACGAAGGAGAGCGGGCTGCGCGCGGCGCTCGCCGAACTCGAGATCGGACCCCTCAACTGCGCGGGCGTGGGCGATGCCGAGAACGACCTCGCCATGCTCGATCTGTGCGGGGCCAAGGTCGCGGTCGCCAACGCGCTCCCCTCCGTGCGCGAAACCGCCGATCTGGTCACGCAAGGTGCGCGCGGGAAAGGGGTCGCCGAGCTGGTGGATCGGCTGCTCGCAACCGACCTCGCCGAGATCAATCGCGCCTCCGTCCGCCGCCAGGTGTCGCTCGCCGAGACCGAGGACGGCAACGAGACGCTTCGTGTCGCCGCCCACCGCGAGACCATGCTCCTCACCGGCGCCTCCGGCGGCGGCAAGACCACCCTGACCGTGGGCCTTCTGGAGCGGGTCGCCGATGCAGGATTCCAATTCTGCGTCGTCGATCCCGAGGGTGACTACGACGGCATGGGCCAGGCAGTCACCGAGGGCACGCAGACGCAACCGCCGGTGGTCGAGCACGCCATCGAGCTGATGCGCAAGACCGGTGCCAACGTCACCATCAACCTGCTCGGGCTGAAGCTGCGCGATCGGCCGGACTTCCTCGCGAGCCTGATGCCCGAGCTGCTGCGCCTGCGCGCCCGCACCGGACGGCCGGATTTCGTCGTGATCGACGAGGCGCATCACCTGCTGCCGCAGCAGGCGGACCCGGCCGGCACGGTCCTGCCGCCCGACCTCCAAGGCGTGCTGTTCGTCACCGTCCACCCGCAATCGGTGGCGCCGCGCGTGCTCGGTGCGGTCGGACGCATCCTCGCCGTCGGCGCCGAGCCGGGCGCTGCACTCGACGCCTTCTGCCGTGCCGCCGGGCTGCCGGAGCCGCGGGTCGCGGACGAACTGGAGACGGGCGAGCTGGAGACGGGCGAACTGGAGACGGGCGAGCTGGAGACCGGGCTGTTGCTGACGCTCAGCCGCGACGACCCGGCGCCGCGCCGCCTGCGCGTGATCCCCGGCGCGGCCCTGCACCGGCGCCATGTGCGCAAATACGCCGAGGGCACGCTGCCGGAGGACCGCAGCTTCTTCTTCCACGGTCCGGATGGGCGGCTGAACCTGCGGGCGGCGAATCTCGACACGTTTTTGCAGCTCGGCGATGGCATCGACGAGACGAGCTGGGAGTTCCATCGCCGTCGCGGCGACTACTCGCGCTGGGTCGGCCTCGCGATCAAGGATGCCGATCTCGCCCGCGAGATCAGCGCCGTCGAGCAGGACGCCTCGCCGCCGGCCGAGGCGCGCGCCGCGCTGCGCGAGGCGATCGAACGACGCTACACACTGCCGGCCTGACCCGCTCAGGCATCGGCCGTACGTCATAACCGTACCCGTTCGTCATGGTCGGAAGGCCGACCATCCACGTCTTTCCGTCGTGCTACGCAGCGAAGTCGTGGATGGTCGGCCTTCGCAGCCTTCGCCGACCATGACGATGTTGCGACGGGGGCACGCTTAGGAGTCATCATCAAGGAATGCTCGTCTCAACCGATCCCGGCGAGCGTCGCCACGATCACGGCCGGAACCGCCAGCGCCCAGTATTTCGCCAGCGCGTAGCCGCCTGCACCGCCCGCGCAGCCGATCGCGAAGGCGACCACGGCCGGCAATTGCGAATGCAGCCGCTCGCGCACCTTCTGGTCGGCGGAGCGGCTCACGAGCCGCGCGACATCGACCGCGACCTGCGAGAGATTAACGGTCATGACCGTGGTGGAGGGGCCTGGCGGCACGCCGAGGCGGTTGACCGCGTTCTGCACCGCCATTGCCGCGACGCCGACCATGCCCACCAGCAGTGGCAGCGACCACCGGCCCTGCTGCGGCGTGCCGATTGCAGCACCGGCGAGCATGAAGGCGGCGAGTAGCACGACCTGCATCACCTGCAACGCCCGGATCGCACCGCGTGCCGGCGCCCCGTGCCAGTTCGCGGCCATACTGCAGCCGGCAGCCACGATGACGAAAACCGGGATCGAAAGCACCTTGCCGAGCAGCGCGGGGTCCCGCGTGTCCACGCTCACGAACATCAGCACGAAATTGCCGGTGACGTGGGTGGTGAACAGGCCGAGGGCGAGATAGCCGAGCGTATCCACCCAGCCGGCCACGAAGCTGAACGCCGTGGTGGCGACGAGATTGCGCCGGTCACGGAGGTCGGCGATCGGCATGCCCCGCCTGGCTCGGGCAGGTATTGGGTGAGCGGCTCAAACCCTCTCCGCCCCTGGGGCTACGGTATTCACACAAGTCTTGGCGCGACGCGGAGGGGAATGGTTCAAGCGCTCGTTCCGACGGAGGGGGGCGAGGGTGAGCGAACGGATGACAATCGGGCATTTCGGTGACCCGCGGCGGGAGGAGCGTGGCGCGTTGATCATGGGGCGGGCGGTCGCCTGCGGCTCGTTGACGATCCGCACAATCGGCGAGACCCGGGCGGGCGAGATCGGGGTGCACCGGTTTCTGGACTGTCCGGAGGTCACCGTGGGCGAGATCATCGGCACGCTCGGCGAGCGCACGGCCGGTGCCTGCGCCGGGCGGCGGATCGTGGCGATCCAGGACACGACGGAGATCAATTTCCACGGTCGTGACCGCGATCGCCGTGGGCTGGGTCGCGGCGGCGACGGTGTCGGGCTTGGCTTCTTCATCCACCCGACGATTGCGGTGGATGCCGCCGATGAGGCGGTGCTGGGCATCCTGGGCGCGCAGATCTGGAGCCGCCGGCCGGACCAGGACGGCAGCGATTGCCGGCCGCGGCGCCAACGAGAATTGGCCGAAAAGGAGTCCAAGCGTTGGCTGGACGGGGCTGCCATAGCGGCGCAACGGGCGGAAGCGGCGGCGCAGGTGATCGTGGTCGGCGACCGCGATAGCGACCTCTACGCGCTGTTCGCCCGCCGCCCGGAGCGGGCGGAGTTGCTGGTGCGCGCGGCCCAGGATCGCGCGCTCGAGGATGGCGGGCGGCTGTTCGCGCAAGCTGCCGTCTGTCCAGTGCTGGCGACCTATCCGCTCGACGTGCCGCCGCGCGGACCCGGCGATCGCGGGCGGACCGCGACCATCGCGCTGCGCGCCGGGCGGGTCTGCATCAAACGCCCCCGCAATGGCTTGGTCGAGACCGATCCCGCCCAGCTCACGCTCACTCTGGTCGAGGCGATCGAGGATCAGCCGCCCGCCGGCACCCCGCCGATCTGCTGGCGGCTGCTCACCACACTGCCCGCCGAGACCGCCGAGCAGGCCGCCGAAGTGGTCCGGCTGTATCGTCTGCGCTGGCGCATCGAACAGACCTTCCGGGCGTTGAAGAGCGACGGCCTTGGTCTGCCCGATGTGCAACTGCGCGATGCCGAGCGCCTGTTCAAGCTGGCCGCCATCGGCCTCGGCGCGGCGGTGCGCACCATCCAGCTGGTCGATGCCCGCGACGGCGGCCCGCGCCCGGCCAGTGATGTCGCCGATCCCGCCCTCATCGCGGCGGCAGAGGCCATCGGCCCGACGCTGGAAGGCAAGACGGCGAAGCAGCAGAACCCTCATCCACCGCACAGCCTCGCCTGGATCACCTGGATTGTCGCGCGGCTCGGCGGCTGGACCGGCTACTACAAGCCGCCCGGACCCAAGGTCATCCGACGCGGATGGGATCGCTTCGCCGCCATGGCCGAGGGCTTTCTGCTCGCCAAGCGATTCCCACCCACACAGATCGTTACGGGTCATGTGTGAATCCCGTAGGCCCCTGGGGGCGGAGAGGGTTGGGTGAGGTGGGGGCCGGCGGCGATAACCTTACGCGCGCGAGCCATACTCGCCCGCAAACTGCGGCGTGACAGCGTACCACGATAGCGCCGGAGCATCCCCCACCTCACCCCGGCCCTCTCCGCCCCCAGGGGCGGAGAGGGAGTTGGGTATCGCCGCGTGCGGCGCAGAACCCGGTCTTGCGAATTCAAACGGAGGCACAACCATCCGGCAAAATCGCTCTATTGCCGCTCGGTGATCGGAGGTGGCTGGTGCGCGCGCACCGGCGGCAACGCGCCTTCCCAGCGCTCCACCTCGATCAGGCAGCTCTGTGCCGACGGCCCCTGGCCGAGCCGCGAGGTGCCCACATCCTGGGTCAGCACGTTCGGGTTGCCGTGCACGCACAGGCTGCCCGGCACGCCCGGCTCCGCCGGATCGAGCCATGCCCCGGTCGCCAGCACCGCGACGCCGCGCAGCATCTCCCGCGTCGTGCGCAGCCCGGCGAGGCACGCGCCGCGGTCGTTGAAGGCGCGCACCACGTCGCCCGCGGCCAGGCCCCGTTCGGCGGCGTCCGCTTCGTGCATCAGGATCGGCTCGCGCCCGGCGATCTTGCTGGCGAGGCTGACCTCCGCCTGGTCGAGCTGCCCGTGCAGCCGCGTCTCGGGCTGCACCGTCAGCAGGTGCAGCGGAAACCGCGCCGCCAGCGCCGCGCCCAGATATTCGCGCGGCGCGCGCCAGGTCGGATGGCCCGGACAGTCATCGTAGCCGAAGCCCGCGATGGTCTCGCTCGCGATCTCGATCCGGCCCGATTGCGTGTTCAGCGGATGCGCCGCCGGGTCGGCGGTGAATTCCGCGAACGGCACGAAATGCCGCTCCGGCGCCGGCACCTCCACATGCCCCGCTTCCCAGAACGCGTCGAACTCCGGCAGCGCCACGCCATCGCGCGCGGCGGCCGCACGCGCGGTGCCGTACAGCGCCCGCAGCCAGGCCGGCACGTCGCGCTGCTCGGTGAAGCGGTCGCGCACCCCGAGCGCGTCGGCGATGTCGGCAAAGATCGAGAAATCGTCGCGTGCCTGCGCCTGCGGCGCGATCGCGCGCTTCATCGCCAGGATGAAGCGGTCGCGCCCGGCGGAGGCGATGTCGTCGCGCTCCAGTGTCGTGGTTGCCGGCAGCACGATATCGGCATGGCGCGCCAGCGCGGTCCACCACGGCTCGTTCGCCACCACCGTCTCCGCCCGCGCCCAGCCGCGCAGCAGCCGGTTGAGATCCTGGTGATGGTGCAGCGGATTGCCCCCGGCCCAGTAGATCAGCCGCGCATCGGGGTAGTGCCGCCGGCGGCCGTTGAACTCGTACTCGCCGCCCGGCCGCTCCAGCATCTCGGTCACGCGGGCGACGGGGATGAAGCTGTTGGCGGGGTTGCGTAGCGCCGGCAGCGAGACCGACGGGATCTCGACCCGCGCCTCACCCATCCCCGCCATGCTGCCGAGACCGAAAGCCACCCCCTGCCCCGGCTTGCCGATGCCCCCGAGCAGCGAGGCGAGTGCCACCAGCGCCCAGAACGGCTGCTCGCCGAACTCGGCGCGTTGCAGCGACCAGGTGGCGGTCAGCATCGTGGGCAGCGCTGCGCAGTCGCGCGCGAGCCGTGCGATCGTGGCGGCTGGCAGGCCCGTGATGCCGGCGGCCCAGTCCGGCGTGCGGGTGGCGACCTCGGCTCGCAATGTCTCCAAGCCGACCGTGCAGCGCGCCAGGAACTCATGGTCGATGCGATCCTCGGCGATCAGCACGTGCGCCATCGCGAGCATCATCGCCGCGTCGGTGTTGGGCCGGATCGGCAGCCACTCGGCGCCGATTTCGGCGGGCATGTCGCCGCGCAACGGCGAGACGCTGACGATCCGCACGCCTGCGGCGGCCGCGTCGCGCAGCCGCTGCCCCATCGCGTGCGTGCCCGCGCCACCCGAGCCGATCTGGCCGTTGCGCAGGTGGATGCCGCCGAAGCAGACCAGCAGCCTCGCATTCGCCACGATCGCGCGCCAATCGACCACCGGCCCGGCCACCGCCTCCAGATCGCCCAGGATGTGCGGCAGCAGGGTCATGCCGGCGGCGTAGGAGTAGTTGGCGAGCTGCCCGGTGAACCCGCCGCTGGCCGCCAGCATCCGGTGGAGCTGGCTGCGCGCATGGTGGAATCGTCCGGCCGAGGCCCAGCCGTAGCTGCCGCCGAACACGCTCGCCGGTCCGTGCTCGGCGCGCACGCGGGCGAGCTCGTCCGCAACCAGCCGGGTTGCCTCGTCCCAGCCGATCGGAACGAACGGGTCGCCACCCCGCGTTTGGCCGCGCGATGCACCCCCCGGGCGCCAGCCACGCCGGATATAGGGCCGGTCGATGCGGCAGGCGGCATGGACCGCCGAGGGGATGCTGCGCAGCAGCGGCGGCGGCGCGTCGTCGTGGGCGAACGGGCGGACGCCAACCACGCGGCCCGCCACGGTCTCGGCCTCGAACGCGCCCCAGTGGGCGGCGTGTGCAATCCGGCTCATTGCCGGAAGATGCGCCGGCACCCGCGGGCCGTCCAGCCGGTCACGACCCCACGATCCGGCCCACGCCCCCTCCGGCCGCAGCCATGCCGGAACGGCAGCCGACTTCGTGATGGATCGCGTGGACCAGGTTCACGTTTATGCCACGAACCGGGCGCACCGTCCGGACGAAGTGGCACCAGGAGCGGGTCGCGATGCGAACAGCGCTGAAGGTGGTCGCCGGTGCGGCGATGCTGGGATTGTCCGGCTGCGTCGCGTACCCGTATGGCGGCACCTACGCCTATGACAACGGCTATGTGGCCCCGGCGGGCGGCTATTATGGCGGGGACACGTACAATGGCAGCGGGTACTACGGCGGCGGCGGGTACTATGGCGGCGGCTACGCGGCTCCCGGCTATGCCTACGCGCCGCCCGTGTACGCCCCAAGCTATGCCGGGGTCGGCCTCGGCTATTTCGGCGGCGGCTGGGGCGGCTGGCACGGCAACGACTGGCACGGCAACGACTGGCATGGCAACGACTGGCACGGCAACGATTGGCGCGGAGGCGGATGGAACGGCGGCCAGACCGCTTGGCGCGCGCCGCGTTCGACGCCGGTGCCGCAGGTCGCACCCGCGCCTCGCTTCGTGCCTCAGGCCGCGCCCCCGCCCCGGCCGGAGCGGCCGTTCCTCAGTGGCGCGGAACGCGCGCCGCGGGATAACGAAGGCGCGCGCTGAGGGCACGACAGCGCCGCGGCTGGGCGGGGTTTCGGCGGCCGGGTGCCACGGTTACACTCATCCGGTCCCGCCCAAGGAGCTTTGCAGATGACCCCGCCCCGCGCCAATTCCGCCGCCGCCCGCGACATCGCCAACACATTGCACCCCTATACCGATTTGCGCGCGCACCTCGAAGACGGGCCGATCGTGATCACCCGGGGCAAGGGGGTGCGCGTCTGGGACGATGCCGGCAAGGACTACATCGAGAGCATCGCCGGCCTATGGTGCGCATCCCTCGGCTTCGACAATGAGCGACTGGCGAAGGCGGCCTATCACCAGCTTCAGAAGCTGCCGTTCTATCACGGGTTCACCGCCAAGTCGCACGAGCCGATGATCGACCTCGCCGAGATGCTGATCGCCCGCGCGCCGGTGCCGATGAGCAAGGTGTTCTTCGCCAATTCCGGCTCCGAGGCGAACGACAGCGCGATCAAGATGGTCTGGTACTTTAACAACGCCGTCGGACGGCCACAGAAGAAGAAGCTCATCGGGCGCATCAAGGGCTATCACGGCATCACCATCGCCTCGGGCTCGCTCACCGGCCTGCCCGCGAACCACCGCAGCTTCGACCTCCCGCTGCCAGGGTTCGTCCATACCGTGACGCCGCATTATTATCATGGCGCCGAGCCCGGCGAGAGCGAGGAGGCGTTCGCAAGTCGCTGCGCCGAGGAGCTCGAAAAGCTGATCCTCGCCGAGGGGCCCGACACGGTCGCCGCGATGTGGGCCGAGCCGATCATGGGCGCGGGCGGGGTGATCATCCCGCCGCGCACCTACTACGAGAAGATCCAGGTAGTGTGCCGCAAATATGACGTGCTGTTCGTCGCCGACGAGGTGATCTGCGGGTTCGGCCGCACCGGCAACTACTGGGGCTGCCAGAGCCTCAACATCGAGCCCGACATCCTCACCTGCGCCAAGGCGCTGTCGGCCTCCTACCTGCCGATCAGCGCGGTGATGGTGAACGAGCGCGTGTTCCAGGGTCTTGCCGATGAGAGCCATAAGATCGGCACTTTCGGCCACGGCTTCACCTACTCCGGCCATCCGGCGTCAGCCGCGGTCGCGGTCGAGACGCTGAAGATCTACGACGAGATGGACATCGTGAGCCACGCGCGCGAGGTCGGCGCGCACATGCAGGACGTGCTGCGGCGCCGCTTCGCCGGGCACGAGCTGGTGGGCGAAGTGCGCGGCATGGGCCTGATCGGGGCGATCGAGCTGGTGGAGGATCGTGCGGCGCACCGGAACTTCGATCCCGCCGCCAAGATCGGCGCCCGGCTTGCCAAACTGTGCGAAGCCAACGGCGTGATCGCCCGCCCGCTCTCCGGCGACGCGCTCGCCTTCAGCCCGCCGCTGATCATCACCGCGGCCGAGATCGACGAGATGCTCGATCGCGTCGGCCGCGCGCTTGACGAGCTGACCGTGCAGCTCCGGCGGGAGCGGATCAGCGCAGTCGCGTAGCCGTCCATCACGGGGCCGTTGCGAATTATTCATTCGCGGGCGCGCAACAACAGATTGCGCCCCGCCCGGTGCGGTTCCAAGAAGGATGGGTGAACGCGCGGGCGGCGAACCGTCCGCGCGACACGCTTTTTGTCGTTTTCGGATTGCGGCACGGCGATGAGGGGTTTTGCGGGCAGCACGGGCTCGGCGGGCAAGCCCGCGACCCGTGACCGGGTCACCCGGCCGGAGCGTGCGCGGCGCGCGCTCGGCGAGGCGGTTCTGCACGCTCCGCAGACTCTGCGGGCGCTGGTCCGCGCCGACGAGATCTGGCTTGTCGCCCTCGCCGCCGGGGTCGGCGTCCTCTCGGGCCTCATGGTGGTGGTGATGAACACCGTCACCGAGTACGCACACCAAATCCTGTTTAATCTGCCGCCCGGCGAACGGCTCTCGGGCATGGTCACGCTCGATCCCGTGCGCGCCGTCATCGGGCCGATCCTGGGCGGCCTGGTGCTGGGCGCGGTGGGCCTGGCACTCGCGCGCTGGTGGCCGCGCCGCGCGACCGACCCGATCGAGGCCAACGCCCTCTACGGCGGCCACATGTCGCTGATCGACAGCCTGATCGTGGTCGCCCAGACCATGATCTCCAACGGCGGCGGCGCCTCGGTGGGGCTGGAGGGCGGCTACGCGCAGATCGGCGGCGCGTTCGGGTCCAAATCCGGCCGCAGCTTCCGGGTGCGCCGCAACGATCTTCGGCTGTTGGTCGGCTGCGGGGCGGGCGGCGCCATCGCGGCTGCGTTCAATGCCCCGCTCACCGGCGCCTTCTACGGCTTCGAGCTGGTGATCGGCACCTATACGCTGGCGACCCTCGCTCCGGTGGTGATGTCGGCGATCGCGGCGGTACTGACCGATCGGCTGCTGACCGGCGGCGCGCCGGGCTTCGACATCCGCGTCCCCAGCACGATCGAGCCGATCGATTACCTGCCGATCCTGGCACTCGGCATGATCTGCGCCCTGATCGGCATTGCCATCATGCGCGGCGTGACCCTGATCGAGGAAGGCTTTCGCCGCTCCAAGCTGCCGGTCTGGCTGCGTCCTGCGCTCGGTGGGGTCGTGATTGGACTGTTCGGGCTGATCTCGCCCCATGTCCTCTCGTCCGGCCACGAGGCGCTGCGCGTCTCGCTCGATGCGCCCTATTCGCTCCGCTTCGTGGCCTTGCTGCTGGTCCTGAAATCCTGTGCCTCGGCGATCTCGCTCGGCAGCGGGTTCCGCGGCGGCCTGTTCTTCGCCTCGCTGTTCCTGGGTGCGCTGGTCGGCAAGCTGTTCGCCGGCGTGCTCGCCCTGATCACCGTCCAGCAGGCGTTGCCGCCGGTCGTGTGCGCGGTGGTCGGCATGAGCGGCCTTGCGGTCGCGATCATCGGCGGCCCGCTGACAATGGCGTTCCTGGCGCTGGAGAGCACCGGCAGCCTGCCGATGACGGTCGCGGTGCTGGCGGCCTCGGTCGTGTCATCGCTCACGGTGCGGCGCACCTTCGGCTACTCGTTCGCCACCTGGCGCTTCCATCTGCGTGGCGAGGCGATCCGCAGCGCCGTGGATATCGGCTGGATGCGCAACCTCACGGTGGGCCGGATGATGCGGCGCGAGGTGCGCACCGTGCGCGCCGACACGCCGCTCGCCGCCTTCCGGCGCGACTATCCGCTGGGTGCCAGCCAGCGCGTGATCGCGGTCAATGAAAAGGACCGCTACGGCGGGATCGTGCTGGTCTCGGAGGCGCACGCGGTCGGCGAGGAGGTCACGCGGCTATCGGAGATCGTGCACTTCCCGAAAACCGTGCTGCTGCCGCAGATGACGATCAAGGAATCGGTCGGGATGTTCGAGACCGCCGAGAGCGACGCGCTCGCGGTGGTGGACGGCGCCGAGACGATGCGGGTGATCGGGATGCTCACCGAGCAGTACGCGCTGCGCCGCTACAGCGAGGAGCTGGACCGGCGGCGGCGCGAGCTGTCCGGGGAGTAGCCGCCTTCCGCTCAACTCCTCCCGCATGACCAGTATCGGTAATCGGCTCAACCCCCTCTCCGCCCCCCTCTTGGCTTTGGGGGGCGGAGAGGGCCGGGGAGAGGTGGGGGCCAGGCCGAGGCACCATCGTGTCGGTTATACTTCTTGACAACTCTTGCGGTTTCTGTTATATTTGATGACTTCTGGCGGGAAAGGGATTGGCCGATGAGAGACGCGTACGGGCGGTTTATGCCGGGGGTCAGCGGCAACCCGGGTGGCCGGCCGCGCGGCGCCTACGCGCTGCGCGAGCAGGTGCGCGCGATGGCGCCGGAGTTGGCCAAGCAGTTGTTCGCGATCGCGCTCAATGACAGGACGGCCGCGGGGGCGCGGGTGAAGGCGACCGCGGTGCTGCTCGACCGCGGCTTTGGACGCCCGGCGCGGGCGGAGCCGATCCCGGTGACGGACGATCTGTCGCAGCTCTCGGACGCCGAGCTGAACGAGCTGATCGCCGCGGAGGAGGAGAGGGCGGAGGCCGAGGCCGAAACTGAGGCTGCCAACCGATGAGGGGAGGACGACCCGCGGCGAGCCTGATTCTTTCGTGTTCTCAGGGGCAACGACCCTGATCCAGCCCTGTTCTCAGGCAAGCGGCGAGGCCTGATCCGGCCCTGTTCTTGGGCCTCAGGGACCCTGTTTTGGCCTGGTTTCAGGCCGGCTCCGTCAACTCCCTCTCCGCCCCGGGGGGCGGGCCGGGGTGAGGTGGGGGAAATGTCCCACGGCGCAGTGCATGCCGGAAGCGCCGCTCTACATCAGTGCTGTCACGCCGTCGTCCAAAGGTCGGAGAGGGCGTCCCTGCTGCGGGCATCAATCGGGCCGCTTCACGCCGAGCGCGCTGGCGGTGGCACCGATCGCGGCCCAGGTCTCCGGTTGCAGCGGGATACCGTCGCGCAGCAGTTGCGCGCGGATGCGCGCTTCCGGCTCGCCGGGCACCAGCACCTCGCCGCCCGGCGTTGCGGGGCGGGCGGCCTTGACGTAGGCGGCGTATTCGCGCGCCGCCTGCTCGAACTGATCGGCGCCGAACGCACCGGGGCGGAGATAGATCGACAGCATCCCGTTGGCGATGCCGCCGCGTCGCCCGCCCGGGATCGGCCCCGAGGTGCCGCCGCCGGTCAGGCAGCCGGCCAGGATCTCGCACATGAAGGCGACGCCAGAGCCTTTGTGCTCGCCGAAGGTGCGCAGCGCCCCGGCACCGTTGCAGGGATCGCGAATGCGGGTGCCCCCGATCTCGCCGTAGAGAATGCGCGGGTCGGAGGAGAGGGCGCCGTCCGGTGCGATCAGCGCGCCCACGGGCACCGGCTTGCCGCCGTTGGATGCGACCAGCACCTTGCCTTCGGCCACCAGCGACGTCGCCATGTCGAGCAGCAGCGGCGGCGCATCCGGCTGCGGCACGCCGATGCAGAACGGGTTGGTGGAGAAGCGCCGATCGACGCCGCCGAACGGCGCCACCAGCTCGCCGCGATAGACGTTGACGAAGTGGATCGAGACCAGGCCGGCCTCCGCGGCGCGCTCGCCCCAGTCGCCGATCCGCCCGAGATGGCCGGAATTGCGCAGTGCCACCACCGCCATGCCGGCCGTCTGCGCGCGGGCGATGCCGAGATCGACCGCGAGCGGGCCGATCGTCTGCCCGAAGCCGAGATTGCCGTCGGCGACCGCATGGGTCGGACCTTCGGCGACGATCGTGAGCGTCTGTCCCGCGCGAACATTGCCCTCGCGCAGCCACTGCACATAACGCGGCGCGCGGATCACGCCGTGGCTGTCATGGCCGGCGAGGTTGGCGGAGAGCAGATAACGGGCAATGCGGGCCGCCTCCTCGGCCGCGCACCCGGCGGCCTGGAAAATGGCCGCGATGTAGCCACGCAGGGTCTCGGCCGCGATGGTCACCGCACCGGGGTCGGGCATCGGAGTCAGACGACGCGGCCCGACTCCGGGTCGATCAGATGCATGTTGTTCATGTCGGCGGCGAACGGCATCACCTCGCCCGGCTCCGCGCGAACCGCAGGATCGATGCGGGCGCAGATCGGCGCGCCGTCGATGAAGAAGTGCACCAAGGTCTCCATGCCCATCGGCTCCGTGACATCGACCTTCTGGTCGAGCCGCGCCACGCCCGGCTTGGGGTTGTCGTGATACTCGGTCAGGTGCTCGGGCCGCAGCCCCAGCAGCATCTTGCGGTCCTTGTAGGAGCCGTAGCGGTCCACGCGCGCGACCGGCACCGGCAGCGTCTCGCCGTCCGAAAGCTTCATCGCCAGCGCGTTGCCGGTAGCCTCCATGCGCACCGAGATGAAATTCATCGCCGGCGAGCCGATGAACCCTGCGACGAAGCGTGTGGTCGGGTGATGGTAGAGTTCCTGCGGCGGCCCCACTTGCTCGATGATGCCGCCGTTCATCACCACCACCCGGTCGGCGAGCGTCATCGCCTCCACCTGATCGTGGGTGACATAGACGGTGGTGGTGCGCACGGTCTGATGCACTTTCTTGATCTCGGTGCGCATCTGCACGCGCAGCTTGGCATCCAGGTTGGACAGCGGCTCGTCGAACAGGAACACCTTCGGATGGCGCACGATCGCGCGGCCCATCGCGACGCGCTGCCGCTGGCCGCCGGAGAGCGCCTTCGGCTTGCGCGCGAGCAGCGGGCCGATGTCGAGGATGCGCGCCGCCTCGTCGACCCGCTGCTTGATCTCGGGCCTGGGCATCTTCCGCAGCTTGAGCCCGAACGCCATGTTGTCGAACACGCTCATATGCGGATAGAGCGCGTAGTTCTGGAACACCATCGCGATGTCGCGGTCGCGCGGCGGCACGTCGTTGACCACATCGCCGCCGATCCAGATCTCGCCGGCGCTGATCTCCTCCAGCCCCGCGATCATGCGCAGCGTGGTCGATTTGCCGCAGCCCGAGGGGCCGACCAGCACCACGAACTCCTCGTCGGCGATCTCGAGGTCGATGCCCCGCACGGCCTGCACGCCGCCCTCGTACTCCTTGACGACCTTGCGGACGGATACCTGTGCCATGGTCGTCTCTTATCCTTTCGTGGCGCCGGCGGTCAGGCCGGCAACGTAGTAGTCCATCAGGAAGGCATAGATGATGATCGGCGGCGCCGCAGCGAGCACGTTGCCGGCCATGATCTTGCCCCACTCGAACACGTCGCCGCGCACCAGGTCGCTCACCACTCCCACCGTCAGCACCATCTGGTCAGAGCTATAGAGGAACGCCAGCGGATAGAGGAAGGCGCCCCAGGAGACGGTGAAGGCGAAGATGGTCGCGGCGATGATGCCGGGCAGGGCCACGGGGATGAAGATCTTGAACAGCATCTGCATCCACGAGGCGCCGTCGATCAGCGCCGCCTCGTCCAGCTCCTTCGGAATCGATGAGAAATAGCCGATCATGCACCAGGTGCAGAACGGCACCGACAGCGTCGGCAAGGTCAGCACCAGCGACCAGGCGTTGTTGAGCAGCCCGACCCCGCCGACCACCTTGAACAGCGGCAGGAACAACAGCGCCGGCGGCACGAGATAGGTGAGGAACACCCCCGTCGCCAGCCCCTGGCTGCCCCAGAACCGCATCCGCGCCAGGCTGAACGCGGCGAGCACCGACATCACCAGCGTGACCGCCACCACGGCGATCGTCACCTTGATGGTGTTCCAGTAGTACATCTGGAAGTTGTGATTGGTGATCAGCTCGATGTAGTTCGACAGCGTCGCGTGGTGCGGATACCACGGGCTGCCATGCTGCGCTGAGATCTCGCCGGAAGTCTTGAGGCTGGTGACGATCGTGTAATAGGGGGGGATGAGGAAGGCGAACACGAACACCGCCAGCGCTGCGTAGCTGCCCCACAGCGCCCAGCGGCGGCGCTGCGCCTGGCTGGCGTGGCGGTGCCGCGGGCGCAGCGTGCCGGCGGTCGCGGCGACGCCGCTCATCCCATGATCTCCCGGCTGCGCCGAGTGACGCCGCGGAGCACGAAGAACGCCACCACCGCGAGGATCGGCAGCATGAACAGGCTGGTGGCCGCACCCAGCGGGATGTCGCCGGACTCGATGCCGACATTGAACGCGTAGGTGGAGAAGATGTGCGTCTGGTTCTGCGGCCCGCCGGCAGTGAGGATGCGGACCACGTCGAAATCGGCGAGGGTGACGATCAGGCTGAACAGCATGGTGATCGAGATGATGTTGCGCATCAGCGGCAGGGTGACGAACCGCATCCTCTGCAGCCAGCCGGCGCCGTCGATCGCGGCCGCCTCGTAGAGCTGCTCGGGCACCGATTTCAGTGCCGCGAGATACATGATCATGAAGAACGGCATCCCGTACCAGGTGTTCACCACGACGGTGCAGAGCCGCGCCGACCAGGCATGGCCTAGCCAGGAGACTTGCGGCAGCCCGAGCTGGGCCAGCACCCAATTGAACGCCGAATAGGACGGATCGAACATCCACCACCAGCCGAGCGTCGACAACGCCTCGGGGATCACCCAGGGCACCAGCAGCAGGCCGCGCCAGATGCGCTGGCGCCGGCTCGGGACGTTGTGCATCAGGTTGGCGAGCGTGAAGCCGATGATCGCCTTCAGCACCACCGCGGTGCCGGCGAAGAACACGCTCTGCCAGATCACCATGCGGAAGGTCTGGCGCGCCAGCAGGAAGCTGTAGTTGCTCAGGCCCTCCCACGCCGTCATGTGCCGGTTGAGCAGGCTGAGATAGATCGCGTAGCAGGTCGGATAGACCATCAGGCCGAGGACCAGCAGGATCAGCGGCAGCGCCATCAGGAAAGCCAGGGTGGAGCGCCGGTGCGCCAGCACGTAGAGCGTGCCGCGCCGCCCCCGGCCGCGTCGCGCCGCGGCCGCAATGCCAAGTGGGACCGAGGTGCCGTCGGCCATGTCTGCCATCCTCTCGCGCTCGGGTGGCGGTGGCGGCGGCCCGGGCGATCGCGCGCCCGGTCCGCCTGCGTCGCAGCGCCTCTCTCGTCCTAGCGCATGTAGCCTTCGATCTCGTTATTGGCCCAGGCGAGCACCTGCTCCATCGACTGCTTCTGGAACGTGTATTTCGCGATCATGACGGTGTGGACAGCCTGGTTGTACATCTGCACCGCGACGTCGGGCGGCGCCTCCATGGCGGTGATGTGCGGCTTGGCGTCGTGCCAGGGGCGCGTCGGGTAGTTGTACACGGTGCCCTTCGGCGGCTCGACCTCGGACCAGATTTGGAAGTTGTCCATGCTGTCGAACGGCGGGATGTCGTAGCCCACCACCACGTTGTCGCGCGCCTCCACCTGCGGACGCTCCATCAGGTAGGTGATCAGCTCCTTGGCCGCGGTCTTGTTCTTGCTGAAGTTCCACAAGCCCCAGAAATACGGCAGATAGGGAACGTAGCGCCCCTTCGCACCGGCCGGGCTCGAGAAGGTCCAGCAATCCGCTGCCACCTGCGGCGCGTCGCGCTTCGCCACCGCCCAGGCCGAGGGCGGGTTGAAGATCAGCGCGCTCTTGCCCGAGATCAGCGCGCGGTTATTGGATGCGTCATCATAGCTCAGCGTGTCCGGCGCAAGGAACGGCTGCAACTTCTTAAAATAATCGAGCACCTGCCGGACCGCGTCGGTCTTGACCGTGACGTTGCCCTTGGCATCGACCAGCGTGGCGCCATAGGCCGCGAACACGCCGCCGACGAAATCGACCGAGTCCGTGGTCTGGCCGAGGCCGATGCCGAACGGCATTCCCGCCTTCTGGCATGCCGGCCCGAGCGCCAGCAGCTTGTCGTAGGTCCAGTCCGCTCCCACCGGAGCCTTCATCTCTTGCGCCGGATAGGTCGCGACCACGTCCATCCCGGCGGCTTTGAAGGTGCTGATGCGCGCACACGCGGGCTTGTTCTGGGTGCCCGAACTGGACGGCACCGCGAGCCAGTGGCCCTTGACCTTGCCGAGATACTCGCAGACGGCGTTCACCTTCCCGTACTTGCCGGTCAGATCCTTCATCACGTCGTCCATCGGCTCGAGCGACTGGGCGTGGTTGTGCACCTCCCAGGTCGGGAACGCCTCGACGTCGTGGCCGGTGCGCGCCTGCGCCTCGGCGGCAATGGTCATCAGGTTCTTGTTGCCTTGGGAGGTGATGAAGTCGGCGGTCACATCGACCTTGTTCTTCGCCGCCCAGGCCTCGACCTGCTTTTTCATGATGCCGTTGCCGGCCGGCACCCAGTGGTCCCAGAAGCCGATCGAAACCTTGCCCGCCGCCGCTGCGGTCCGCATATGGACGAGCGGCAGTGCGGTTGCCGCCGCCCCGATGGCGAGCGCCTTGCGACGCGAGATGCGAGTTCCGGTGCTCATTCGTTAGCCTCCCTCATCGGTGCGAAGCGGCCTGTCGCTCGCGGCATAAGTGTGGCCCGCGCGGCCGGTGCCGCCGGGCGAGCGTGATTGCCGCGTTGTCTCAAAGTAAGACACAGAGCGGCGCCGAG
Source organism: uncultured Alphaproteobacteria bacterium (assembly GCA_963754235.1). Classification (GTDB taxonomy): domain Bacteria; phylum Pseudomonadota; class Alphaproteobacteria; order Acetobacterales; family Acetobacteraceae; genus DATAYA01. The sequence goes on from CAVWFK010000019.1 coordinate 93,955, forward strand.
CGCAACGCGGCCCTGCGATCACGACCCGGCGCGCGCCACCGCCAGCACGCGATCGATGAAGGCATCGGCCGCGCCGAGATAGTTCGCCGGCTCGGTCAGCCGCGCGATCGCCGCCGCGTCCAGCCGCTCGGCCACGGCGGGCTCGCGCAGCAGCGCATCGTGCAGCGACGTGTGTTCGGCGAGCGCACGGTCGCAGGCGCGGCGGACCAAATGGTGCGCCGCCTCCCGGCCGAGCGAGGGCGCGAGGCCCATCATCACCGCCTCGGCCATGATCAGGCCGCCGCTCGCCTCGAGGTTGCGGCGCATCCGGTCCGGATCGACGACCAGCGCGTCGGCAATGGCGTGCGCGTGCTGGGCGGCGCCGTGCGCCAGCACGAACGCCTGCGGCAGCGCCAGCATCTCCGCCTGCCACGGCCCGGTCGCGCGCTCCTGGTCGGCGGCCATCGCCCCCTGCATCACCGGCACCAGCGCCTGCACAGCGCGCGCGGCGGCGAGGATGTATTCCGAAGCGATCGGGTTGCGCTTCTGCGGCATGGTGGAGGAGCCGCCGCGCCCTTCCTGGTGCGGCTCCGATACCTCCGCCAGCTCGGTCTGGCAGAGCAGGATCACGTCGGTCGCGATCTTGGCGAGGCTGCCGCAGACGAGGCCGAGGAAGCCGACCGCCTCCGCCACCCCATCGCGCGCCACGTGCCAGGGTGCCGCCGGCGCGCCGAGGCCGAGTTCGCGCGCCAGCTCCTCCAGCACTGCGACCCCGCGATCGCCGAGCGAGGCGAGGGTGCCGGCGGCGCCGCCGAACTCCACCACCTCGACCCGCGGGCGCAACTCGTCGAGCCGTTGCAGATGCGCCAGGATCGGCTGTAGCCAGACGGCGCATTTCAGCCCGAACGTTGTCGGCAGCGCGTGCTGCAGGTGCGTCCGTCCGGCCATGATCGTGCGGCGATGCGTCTCGGCGAGGCGGGCAAGACCGGCGGCGATGGCGTCGAGTTCGCCGCGCATCAAGCGCAGCCCGTCGCGCATTTGCAGCACGCTCGCCGTGTCCATGATGTCCTGCGTCGTCGCACCCCAGTGCGTCCAGCGCCCTGCCTCGCCGGCGGCACGGCTCAGTCCGCGCACCAGCCCGACCACGGGATAGCCGACGTTGCGAACGCTGGCGGCAATCTCTGCCTGATCGAGATTCTCGATGCGCGCCGCCCGCCCGATCGCCTCGGCCGCATCCGCCGGGATGATGCCAAGCCGTGCCTGCGCTCGCGCCAGCGCCGCTTCGACGTCGAGCATGGCTTGCAGATAGGCGCGCTCGTCGAACACCGCGCGCATCGCGTCCGATCCGTAGAGAGTGCCGAACACGGCGCTGTCGGCCGGGTTGACGGGCATCGCGGGTCAGACCGCGAAAAACACGGTTTCGGCCTCGCCCTGCAGACGGATATCGAAGTGCCACGTCGCCTCGCCAGCGTGCCGCGCGAGCAGGGTGGCACGACGCGCGGTATCGTCGATCAGCGACAGCACGGGATCGTCCGCGTTGCGCGGCTCGTGCTCGAAATACGCACGGGTGCGGAGCGAGGTCAGGATGCCGCGCGCAAGGATGGTCAGCGCGAAATGCGGCGCTTGCAGCGTATTGCCCAGGCCCGCCACTGGACCGCCGGGCACCGGACCGGGGCGGATCGTGGTGAAGCGGAAGCGTCCGTCGCGATCGGTGCCGCACCGGCCCCAGCCCGGAAAGCGGTCGGAGGCGGGCGGGTCGGACTGCCAAAGCTCGACCGCGGCATCGGTCACAGGCACGGCTGCGCCGTCGGTGATGCGCCCGGTCAGCACGATGCGCTCGCCCGCCGCGCCGAACCGCGTCAGATCGACCATCTCCTTGTGGTCGATCAGCGCCCAGTAAGGTCCGATCGTCTGGCTCGCAGTTGCGACCGGCATTTTATTGCTCCATCGGTGTTGCCTCGCGGCCGCGCAGCACGACGTCGAAACGGTAGCCGAGCGCCCATTCGGGGCGCGTCAGCTCGATGTCGAAGGTCGCCACGAGGCGCCGGCGCGCATGCTCGTCGGCGACGGTGTTGTAGATCGGATCGAGCGCCAGCAGCGGGTCGCCGGGAAAATACATCTGGGTGATGAGGCGGGTCGCGAAGGCAGGGCCGAAATAGCTGAAATGGATGTGGTTCGGCCGCCAGGCGTTGTGGTGGTTGCGCCAGGGATAGGCGCCCGGCTTGACGGTGACGAACTGATACCAGCCCTCGGCATCGGTGAACACGCGCCCCTCGCCGCGGAAATGCGGATCGAGCGGCGCGTCGTGCTGATCGCTCGGATGGTGGTAGCGGCCGGCGGCGTTGGCCTGCCAGATCTCGATCATCGTGCCCGGCACCGGCCGGCCGTTCTCGTCGGAAATGCGCCCGCGCACGATGATCCGCTGCCCCATCGCGGCATTGCCGTCCGTCACGGAGAGGTCGGCGATCGGCGGATACTGCGCCGGCGAAAAGCGCGGCCCGGTGGTCTCGGTGATGGTATGCAGGATCGCGATCGGCGCTCGCTTCGGATGGCGCTTATCGGTGCTGCCATATTCAGGGGCGTTATCGTTCGGCTGCGTGCCGGGCGCCGGCACGCGGAACGGCGTGAGGTCAACGGCACCTTCGGTCATTCCTGCATCTCCTTAACTCCGTCTCCGCCCCGGGGGCGGAGAGGGCTTGAGACCACTAACGCCGCGCCAGCTTCTTCATCTCCTCTGGCCCGATAGCGCCCGAATGCAGCGCCGTCGCGACCAGCGCGCCCGCCGCACCCACCGCCGCAAGCGCCTGCAAATCGGCGAGATTGCGCACGCCCCCCGCGGCATAGACCCGCCGCGCCGCGGCCCGGCGCACCACCTCCTCCACCCGGGGCAGTTCCGGCCCGGCGGAGGAGCCGACGCGCGAGAGCGTCATCACCACGATCCGCGACGGCCACAGCCCCGGATCGGCCAGGATCTCGGCCGGGCCCTGGAACGCATCGGCGCGGAAATCGAGCGACAGGATCACGCGCGGATGGGCATGGACGCGGCGCAGCAGGGTAGCATCGGTCTGGGACTCGCTGCCCAGAACCAGATAGCCGAAATCGCCGTCCAGCCACTCCTCGACCGCCTGGGTCTCGCCCATGCCGTTGTCCACCCACAGCTCGATGCCGGGGAAGGTCGCCTGCAGCGCCGCCATCGTGTCGTCGTGGTTGCCGCGGCGCTCGATCGCATCGATGTCGGCGAGATAGAGACGCCGGAACGGGTGCAGCGCGAGCAGCCCGCGCACCACGTCGGCGGGCGCGCTCGAGGCGCTGAGCGGGCTCTCGATGGGCTTGTAGGTCTGCCGGCGGCCGCCGCGCGCGTGCACCACCTGGCCGCCCTTCAGATCGATCACCGGGACGATGTCCATCGGGCTATCCTCGCTTGCGGCCACCCGGCGTCAAGGATTCTTCTGTCGGAAACGCAACAGGCATGGGCACCATCATCGGCTGGGACGTGGGCGGGGCGCACCTCAAGGCTGCGCGCGCAGAGGACGGGCAGGTGATCGGGGTCGTCCAGCTCCCCTGCCCGCTCTGGCTTGGCCTCGACCGGCTGCGCGCGGCGCTGGCCGAGGCGGGAGCCCAACTCGGCGCCGCCGACCGCCATGCCGCCACCATGACCGGCGAACTTGCCGACGTGTTTGCCTCCCGCGCCGAGGGTGTGGCCGCGATCACGGCGGCGCTGGCGGCGGCGGTGGGGGCCGACCGGCTCGCGGTCTGGGCCGGTTCGGACGGCTTTATTCCGCCGGATCGGGTACAGACGCATGTCGCGGGCATCGCCTCGGCCAACTGGCACGCGACCGCGTCCCTCGCCGCCCGCGCGGCACCCGATGCGCTGCTCGTGGATATCGGCTCGACCACGACGGACCTCGTTCCGATCGTGAGCGGGCGGCTCGCCGCGCACGGCTTCTCTGACGCCGATCGGCTGGCCTGCGGCGAGCTGGTCTATACCGGGATCACGCGCAGCTTCGTGATGGCGCTCGCCGAGCGCGTGCCCTTCGCCGGCGCCTGGACGCCGCTCGCCTGCGAGTATTTCGCCTCGACCGCCGACGTCTATCGCGTGCTCGGCGAGCTGCCCGATGGCGCCGACCTGCTGCCCGCCGCCGACGGACGTGCCAAGACCGTGGCCGCCTCGATGGCGCGGCTCGCCCGCATGGTCGGCCGCGACGCCGCAGATGCCCCGCCGGCAGCGTGGCGCGCGCTCGCCACCTTCCTCGCGGAGGCGCAGTTGCGCCGCATCGCCGATGCCGCCGCCCTGGTGCTGTCACGCGCCGGCTTGCCGGAGGATGCGCCGGTACTGGGCTGCGGTGCCGGTGGATACCTCGCCTGCCGGCTTGCGGCGCGGCTGGGGCGGCGGTATCGCGCGCTGTTCGACGACCCGACCGCCGCAACCTGCGCCCCGGCGGTCGCGATGGCGTTACTTTTCGGACCGTAGACGTTATGGAAGCGGTTCGTAACGAGTTTCCGATGCCTCTTGTGTTTTTCGTGAAAAAATGGCGCACATCGCTGCGCGATGCTTTGAGAGGAAATGCTCCAAATGAGACAGATCACCGCCCCGTGCGCCGCGCGGCGCGCCCTGCCCGCGCTGGTTGCAGCGGCCGGCCTTGCCGGCTTCGCCACCCTGGCACCGCCTGCGCGCGCGGCCGAGCCGCCGCTCAAGATCGGGGTGATCGGCGAGGAAGGGGCGGTGGCCGGCGCCTCGCTGACCAAAGCGGCGCAGATGGCGGCCGACGATCTCAACGCGAAGGGCGGCGTCGGCGGCCGCAAGATCCAGGTGATCACCTACGACGACCACTCCTCCGCCTCCGACGCGGTGCGCGCCTTCCAGCGCGCGGTCAAGCAGGATCACGTGAACGCGGTAATCGTCAGCTACATCAGCGAGGTGGCGTTGGCGGTCGAGCCGTGGGCGGCGCGGCTGCATATGGTAACGATCACCCCCGGAGCGGCCAGCACGCTGATCTCCAAGCACGTACACGACGACTATGCGCACTACAAGTACATGTTCCACGGCCAGATCAATTCCGCAGGGCTTGCGGATGTGATCTGTGAGCAGGCGCACGATCTTCTCGTCGGGCCGTACGGCGTGAGCAGTGCGGTGATCATGAGCGAAGACGCCGCCTGGACCACGCCGCTGGACGCCGAGTACCAGAAATGTTTGCCGAAGGCCGGCGTGAAGGTGATGGACCATATCCGCTTCAACCCCGACACCACCGACTTTACGCCGATCTTCCATGCGATCGAAGCCAAGCATCCGGACGTGATCGTCACCGGCATCAGCCATGTCGGCGTGCAGCCGACCGTGCAGTGGCACGACCAGCAGGTACCGATCGCGATGACCGGCCAGAGCTCGCAGGCGACCACCAGCAGCTTCTGGAAGGACACCAATGGCGCGACCGAAGGCGTGATCACCGCGACCAATGCGTCGCCTGGCGCGGCCCTGACGCCGACCACGATCCCGTTCACCGACGCCTACATCAAGCGCTACGGCGTCTCGCCGTCGTATGATGGCTATACGAGCTACGACGACGTGCATATCATCGCCGATGCGGTGCAGCGCGCCGGCTCCACCGATCCCGACAAGATGGTCGCGGCGATGGAGAAGACCGACTATGCCGGCACCATGGGCCGCGTGCAGTTCTACGGTAAGGACAGCCCGTACACGCACGCGGTGAAGGTTGGCAAGGGCTTCCTGACGGGCGTCGCCATCCAGTGGCAGAATGGCAAGCAGGTCTGCATCTGGCCGACGGGCGTCGAGGGCTGCGGGGCGAAGCTAAGCTTCCCGGCCTTCGTGAAGCTGCCCAAGCAGCCGACGCAGTAGTCCGCATATTGGATCGCCGCACGGGGCGGGCCGGCACGACGCCGGCCCGTTCCCGTACGAGGGACCTTCGGCACCGGAAACACCATGCTCCTTGTCTTGCAGATCCTGATCGACGGGTTCGCGATCAGCTCCCTCTACGCATTGGGCGCGATCGGTTTCACGCTGATCTTCGGCGTCTCCGGCGTGCTCAACCTGTCGCACGGCAGCATCATGGTGATCGCCGCGATCACGGGCTGGCTCGCCGCCGGAAGCTGGGGCGCGGGCGTCGCCGGCGGCACGGTCATCGGCGTCGCCGCCGGACTCGCCGCCGCCTACGTCACCTATTTCGTCGTGGTGCGGCCGATCCAGACCTCGCGCGCGATCCCGCGCGACGAGACCGAGATCTTCCTGCTCACCGGCACCCTGCTATGGGGCATCATGATCCAGGTCGGATTAGACTACCTGTTCACCGACAATCCAGTGACGATGCGCCCGCTGCTGAGTGGCGTCACCAACCTCGGCCCCGTACGCACGCCAACCAACGAGATCATGATCGCGGTGATCTGCTGGGTCGTGATCGGTCTGCTGTGGCTGCTGGTCAACCGCACGCGCGCCGGCAAGGCGCTACTCGCCGCCTCGATCAACCCGCGCGGGCTGACGCTGCTCGGCTTCGAGCTGTCACGCGTTTATCTGCTCGTGTGGAGCATCTACGGCGTGCTGGCGGGGATCGCCGGCGTGCTGCTCGCTTCCTTCCTCGGCACCGGGTCGGCCAATGCCGGAAACCTCACGGCGAGCGCGTTCTCGATCGTGGTGCTGGGCGGCCTCGGCAGCGTCTCCGGCTCGCTGGTCGCGGCCTATGTGGTGGGCTATCTCGAGACCATCACAGCGTATCTGGTCGCGCCGACGCTGCGGCCGATCCCGGCGCTGGTGCTGCTGGTGCTGGTTGTCTATGTGCGCCCGCAAGGGCTGCTCGGGCGGCGCTGAGGGAGATCGCGATGCGCCTTGTTCGTTCACGGGGGCTCTGGATCGCCGCGCTGTGCGCGATCGTCGCCGCCTCCGGCCCCTGGTGGCTTTCGGCCTACATTCTGGGCGTGCTCACCGATCGCCTATTATTTCGGCGTGTTCGCGATGAGCTGGGATCTCCTGTTCGGCTTCGCCGGCGAGGTCAATTTCGGCCCCACCTTCCTGATCGGCCTCGGCGCCTACGGCGCTGCGATCCTGAATGCCCACACCGGCTTGCCGATCCCGATCTGCCTGGCGTTCGGGGCCGCCGTCGCAGTGCTCGGCGGGCTGCTGCTCGCGCTGCCCGCGCTGCGGTTGCGCGGCGTGTATTTCGGCCTGGTTACCCTGGTCGCGGTACTTCTGTTGCAGAACTTCATCGTCATTTTCGCCGGCGTCACCGGCGGCGAGATCGGCATGACTGTGCCCGACGTGCTCTCGATCGACGCGCTGACGAATTACGAGATCGCGCTCGGATTCCTGATCGTGTGCGCCATCATCCTGTTCGGCCTCTCGCGCTCGGCGATGGGGCTGATCCTGCAGGCGAGCGGGCAGGACGCGGTGGAGGCGGCGGCCCTCGGCTTCAACGTCACCAAGCACAAGGTCGTGGCGTTCTGCGTCAGCGCCCTGTTTTCCGGCGTCGCCGGCGGGATGCTCATCTTCTATCTCGGCACCGCCTCGGTCGATACCGTGATCGACATCTCGATCGGGGTGCAGGTCATCATCGCCGCCGTTCTCGGCGGCAGGCGTACGATCCTGGGCGGCGTGATCGGCGCCGTGTTCCTGCTGCTCGCGAATGAGCTGCTCCGCCCACTTGGCCAGCTCAACACATTCGTCGTCGCGGCAGTGGCGCTGGCGGTGATCCTGTTCTTCCCCGACGGCTTCCTCGGCTACGTCCTGCGCGCACGGTCGCGCGCATGAGCAACACCGCTCCCCGGCTGCAGGTCAACGGCCTCGTCAAGCGCTTCGGCGGTCTGGTCGCCGTCAACGATATCGGCTTCGCCATCGAGCCGGGCGAAATCCTCGGCCTGATCGGGCCGAACGGCTCGGGCAAGTCCACGGTGATGAAGCTGGTGATGGGCATCGAGCGCCCGAACGCCGGATCGGTGCGGCTCGACGGCACCGAGATCGCCGGCCTGCCCACGCACCAGATCGCGCGCGCCGGCATCGGCATCATCTTCCAGCACTCGCGCCCGCTGCACCGGCAGACCGTGCTCGAGAACATAAAGCTGGCGCTGCTGCCCGACAAGCTGATGCGGCTCGCCGCCGACAAGTCGGTCGATGGCCGCGCCCGCGCGATTGCCGAGCGTGCCGGCCTCGGCGCGGTGCTGCACCGCCATCCGCCCACTTTGCCGTTCGCCGATCTGCGCCGGCTGGAACTCGCCAAGGCGATCGCGCGCGACCCGAAGGTGGTGCTGGTGGACGAGCCCTTCGCCGGCCTCACCTTGGCCGAAGTCGGCGCCTTTTCCGCGCTGATCGACGGCTTCCGCCAGGACGGCCGTGCCGTGCTGCTGGTCGATCACAACGTCAAGGGGGTGGCGGCGCTGGTCGATCGCGTGCTCGCGATGTATCTCGGCGAGCCGATCGCCGAAGGCTCCGCCGAAAGCGTGATGCGCGATGAGACCGTGCGTCGCGTCTATCTCGGCGGCAAGATCGAGAGCCACGCGCGACCGGAACTCGATCGCCGACAAGGCGAGCCGCTGCTCGACGTGCGCGACGTGGGCGTGCTGTACGGCAAGGCGCAGGCGCTGGACGGCGTCTCGCTGCATGTCCACGAGAAGGAATTCGTCTCCGTCGTCGGCCTGAACGGCGCGGGCAAGACCACGCTGTTCAACGCGATCTCCGGCCTGGTGCCGCACTCGGGCGAGATCCGCTTCGACCGGGCGAAGCTGGCCGGGCGCAGTGCGGCGACGATCGCGCGCGATGGCATCGTGCAGTGCCCGGAGACGCGCGAGCTGTTCGGCGACATGAGCGTGCGCGAAAACCTCGACCTCGGCGGCCAGCACCAGCCCGCCGCGTCGCGCACTCGCCAGCTTGAGTGGCTGTTCGAGCTGTTCCCGATCCTGCAATCGCGCCAGGGGCAGGCGGCGCGGACGCTCTCGGGCGGGGAGCAGCAGATGCTGGCGATCGCGCGCGCGCTGATGATGCAGCCGCGATTGCTGATCCTCGACGAACCCACGCTCGGCCTCGCCCCGGTGATCCTGGACCAGCTCTCTCGCGCGCTCACGCGGCTGCGGGAGACCACGTCGATCACGGTGCTGCTCGGTGAGCAGAACGTCACCTTCGCGCTGCCGCACGCCGACCGCGTCTATGTGCTGGAGCACGCGCGGATCATCTGGGAGGGCGATCCGGCGCGCTTCGCCGCCGAGATGGGGACCGGGTATCTCTAGTGCCTCGTCGTCATTGCGAGTGAAGCGAAGCAATCCAGCAGCCTCGCCCGCGGCACCGCGCTGGATTGCTTCGCCGCTTCGCTCCTCGCAATGACCTAACCGGCGCCACTCATCGCCGCTTGCGCCACCGCCTCCATCAGCCACTCCCACGCCTGGCGTTCGGCAGCACCGGCGGTCTTGTCCACCGGCACGCGCAGCCGCGCGATCTCGGCCTCAACGGTCGCACGCGGCAGCAGGTGCAGGCGGCTGACCAGAATCGCGGCCTCGATCACCGCGGCTTGCGCGCGGTTGAACCCGGCAAACGGGGCGTGCGTCGCGCGGTGCACAATGCGGCAGAGAAACCGCGGGCGCGCGGCGTCCTCAGCTACCCGCGCGACCGCGAGCTCGGCATGGGCGAGTGCGGCCGCGAGCCGCGGCGGCGGGATGCGCGCGGCGGGCAAGAGCGGCCAGTCGCGCCGCCCGGTCAGGCAGCCCGCGAACACCCGCACGTCATCGGAAAAGCTCGCGGTCGCGAACGGAACCGCACGCAGATTGTCCAGCGTCGTCGATGGCCGGAACGGCGCGATCGTCCAGCCTTCCGCGTCCTCGATCAGCCCGAGCGGCGCCAGATGCGGCGTGCCGTCGGCGGCAACCGTGGTCACGATGCACTCACGGATCATCGGCATCGCGCTTCGCCCGCAGCGTGTGTCCGGCCTCCGCCAGCCGCGTCGCCTCGCGCCTCGTGCGCGGGGCCGCGCAGCCCCAGTCGATCGGTTCGTCCTGCACGTAGCGCTTGCCGAGTGCAAATGCGATTTCCGCCCGCGCGAGCTCGGCGCCGAGATAGAAGGCGTGCGCCCCGTCATTCGCCACGTCCAGCGCAGGAAAGAAGCCGAGCGCGTCGTGTCCGACGTGATGGTACTGGCGGCTGAACGCATGAACGCCGTCGGCCGCGGTCGCGATGCGAACGCTCTTGTCGCGCACCGCGGCGGCAAGGCCAGCGATCTCCGCCGATGTCTGGGCGAACGGGCGCCGGTCATGCACCTGTAACAGCGCCGCGCCATAGTCGCGCGGCAGGTCGCCGTCGGCGCGCGCGGCGAACATCATCCGCCGTGCCGCGTCATGCTCGGCGACCGTGCGGCGCGTATGCGGGCTCACCTGCACCACCAGCACGTGACGGATCGCGAGTTCCGAGCAAACGCCCATCAATACCGCGGTGACGCCGGATGAATCCGCGTCGGTCAACTCGGTCAGATTGCCTGTCCCCATCAGGATCTCCGCATCCGGCAGGCGCTCGCGCAACGTCGCGTAGCGGCCGAGCGAGGCGGTGAAGCCGAAATGGATCGGATCGAGGATCGGATCGAGCAGGCAGCGCATCCCACGCGCCGCCGCCGCCGCCGCCGCGCGCAGCAGCGAACCGAGGTCGCCATGCGCCGCCGGGATCAGCACCGGCACCGCCTGCGTGTCCACGGCGACGTCGAGGGTATGCTCGTTGAGGCTGAGCAGAAACTCGGCGCCGGCCAGCGCGCCGCGCCGCAGCTCCTGCGGATCGCCCGAATCGACGCTCACCCGCATTCCCGCCGCGCGCAGCGCGGTGATGCTTCCTTCGAGATGCGGAAACGCCATCCCCGGCTTGCAGCCAAGGTCGATCACGTCGGCCCCTTGCCCGCGCAATTCGTGCGCGCGCCCCAGCAGCGTCTCGGTCGCCATCGTCGGCGCATCGACGATCTCGGCAAACAGTGTCGTATCGTGGCGGGAGAGGTCGGGGGCGCGTCCGCCACGCCCGAGAAACCCCGGAAGATCGGCAATTTCGTCCGGCCCGCGCACGAACGGCACGCCGAACGCCTCCGACAGCCGCGCGGGATCGATCCCGGCACGACCGGGGAAAAGCACCCGATCGGCCTCGATCGGCCGTTTCAAGCGACGCAATAGGATCGGCTCGGTCATCAGTGCCGCGACCTGCACGCCGACATCCGCCACTTCCCATGTGAAGCCCGGTGCCGCGATGCCTTCCAGCACGCGCCGCAGCCGCGGCTCGGCGAGGTGCCCGGTCAGGAAGAGCAGCCGTCCTTCCATGTCAGCTACGCGCCGCGTGTCGGCATTCGCCACCGGATCAGGCGGCCGCCGCCATCGCCGGCACCGCGACCCCCGGCGGCGCGTCGGGATCGAGCACGCGCGGCCGGTCGTCCGGCCCCGCGATCCATACCGCGCCCAATCCTGCGGCGGCCAGCGGGAAGGCACGATCCACGAGTCCCGCCTGCGCCAGCCCGTGCAGCGTCGCACCTGACATGGGGCGCATCTGCTTGATCAGCAGCAGCCGCGCGCCGAGGCGTGCGGCGAGCCATGCCGCAAGACTGTCCGAGGTCACGTCCCAGCTTCGCGGCAATCGCGTCGCCTGCGGCCGCAGCGCAAGCGGCGACCACACCGGCACGCGCGCCGATCGCTGCGCCCGCGCGATCTCGGCGAGCGTCTCGGCCATCACGCAGCACGTGCCGAGTGCCGCCAGGGCACGGCCGAACTGCGTCATCGCCAGCAGCGCCATCTCATCGGCGGCCGCGTCGTCGAATCCCATCGCCGCCTGCGCGTCGCGCACCGCCTCCGCGAACGGGCCGCCGCCGGGCACCAGCACGACGCGCCCCGCCGCCGCCTCGATCGCGCGCAGCCACGGGCGCAGCAGCGCCGATCCGGCATGACTGCCGCCGAGCTTGACCACCAGCGGCGCGGCCGGCATCACGACCGCGCCGCCGCCGTGCCCGTCGTCGCGGCCGCGTTGGCGCGCGTGCGCTCGATCGTCACACCGACGATGCCGTTGCCGGTCTCGAGTTTTTCCACCGCGACCGTCGCGCGCACCACGCGCGGATGCGCGAGCAGCATCTCCGCGATCCGCTCCGCCAGGGTCTCGACAAGCGGCACGTGCCCGGCATCGATGAGCAGCCGGATGCCGTCGGTGATGACGTCATAGGAGAATACGTCGCGCATGTCGGCCGAGGCACGCGCTGCCCGGGTCACCAGCACCTCCACCGCAAAGCGCACGCGCTGGGGTGCTGCTCGCTCGCGCGCATAGGCGCCGATGCGCACCGGCAGCACCAGATCGCGCACGAACACGCGATCGGTGAAGGCAGGATCGCCGTTCGGATCGGGTGCATACCCGCGCGCCGCGAGCAGCCGGTAATCGACGCCGCCGCCCTCCGCCGGCCCATCCTCGGGCGGGATCAGTGCGCGGATCGCCTGCACCGCCTCGCGCGCGATCGGTGCCGCGCGCTCCGCGGCACCGGTCAGCGCGCCGCGGAAGCCGAGCACGTCAGGGGCAAGCAGCAGCAGCCGCGGCACGTCCGGCGCCTCCAGCCCGCCGGCAAGTCCGGCCAGCATTCCCTCCGCACGGCAGACGGCGACAAAGCCGCGCAGGTGCGGCAGGTCCATGTGGTCGAGCAGGCGCGAGCCGTCCTTATCCATCGTGTCCAGCATGGCACCGGCGAAGCCGGCGCGCGCCAGCATCGGCAGCAAGGCAAGATCCGGCGAGCGATCTGCGAACAGCACGGCAATCAGCTTTGCCCGTGCCGCCAATGGCGCGAGTGCCGCGATCACCGCCTGCGCGTCGCCCGCGAAAATGCCGACTTTGACGAAATCGATTTCGCAATCGGCAAGCTCGGCGACCGCCGCGGTCACGCGGTCCGGCTGCATCGGCAACTCGCCCGCGACCGCGCTGACCGGCCGGCGCCCCGCGACCGCGCGGATCGTCGCGCGTACCCTCGCCGGTGCCACGGCCGCGAACGCGCCGCCGGCGGGGTCCTTCAGATCGACGATGTCGGCGCCGCACGCCAGCGCGACCTCCGCCTCCTCCGCCCCGGTGACGCTGGCCAGCATCCGCGTCATTTGCGAAGCTCCGGCAGCAGCGTGTTCTGCAGCAGATAGGCAAGTCCGCGCTTCCAGCTCTCGTCGGTATCGCCGCGGATGTCGGCGCTGCCGCCGGCGATCACGTGCCCGGTCGCCACGTCGCGGATCTCGACGTTGATGTTGAGGATCAGCGTCGACACCTTCTGCACCCAGCCGATCACGGAGAGCTTGGCGCCGAGCTGCTTCGCCAGTGCCAAATCGCAATCGCCGCAGGCGGTGATGTTCTGGGCGTCCGCCTTCGCCGCCGCGTCGCCCAGCGGAACCGGCGCCAGTCCCTGCTTCGCCAGCGCCGCCCGAAGCTGCGCCGTGAGCGCCTTCAGCCGCGCCTGCTCAGCCGACTGCGCGGGCTGCAGGCTGGTATTGTCAAGCTGGAACGGAAATACGGCGATCTTCGTGCCCGGGGCCGGCGCGGCACCGAGTGCCAGCGGCAGCGAAGCGGCCAGGACGGCACATTGCCAATTCTTCATCGCCTCGCCTTCATCCGACGCCCTCCGGCCGGCCTCGTTCCGTCCGTGCGCTTGAACGCGCGGCGGCGTTGCCCGATGCTGCCGCCGCCATGAAACGTCCAAAGCCGGAGGCGCGCAACGGTCTGAGCCGACGCGCGGCATTCGCAGCGGTCGCGGGGGCCAGCCTCGCCGTGGCCGCGCGGCCGGTGCGCGCGGCCGTCGAAACGATCACGATCGGCTACATTCGCTCAATCGGACCGGCCGCCGACGATCTCGCTGTTGGATCGTCGTGCCGCGAATGACGGGCTGGCCGGTGCCGAGGTCGGCATCGATGACAACAACACCACCGGGCGCTTCATGAACCAGACTTTTGCGCTTGCCGACCGGCCGGTGGCCCCGGACGGGGACGCGGTCGCGGCACTCACGGCGCTGGCGGCGAACCACATCGCCCTGGTGCTGACCGATCTGCCGGCCAAGGACGTGCTCAAGCTGGCGGATGCGGCGGCACCCAAAGGGATCACGATCTTCAATGTCCAGGCCCCGGACGACCGCCTGCGGGAACAAAATTGTCGCGGCAACGTGATCCACGTAGCACCCACGCGTTCGATGCTGACCGACGCGCTCGCGCAATATCTGATCTGGAAGCGCTGGAGGCGCTGGCTGCTCGTCTATGGCTCGCATCCGACCGACACGCTGCTCGCGAACGCCTATCGCCGCAGCGCCAAGCGCTACAACGCGCGCATCGTCCAGCAGCGCGAATACAAGGACATCGGCGGCTCGCGCCAGACCGATACCGGACTGGTGCAGACTCAGGCGCAGATACCGGTGTTCACTCAGAACGCGCCCGATTACGACGTGCTGGTCGCCGCCGACGAGAACGAGGTGTTCGCCGGCTACCTTCCCTACCGCACCTGGGACCCACGGCCCGTCACGGGCTCGGCGGGCCTGCGCCCCTGCACCTGGGATCCCGCGACGGAGTCCTGGGGTGGCGCGCAGATGCAGGACCGCTTCACCGGCCATTACCATCGCAGCATGACGCCGCTCGACATGCAGGCCTGGACCGCGGTGCGCATGGTGGGCGAGGCCGCGAGCCGCACGCAATCCGCCGATCCGGGAAAAATCATGGCGTACATGAAGGGCCCGGACTTCCAGAGTCGCCGCCTACAAGGGCACGCCGCTCTCGCTGCGCAACTGGAACTGGCAGTTGCGGCAGCCGATCCTGCTCAGCGACGGGCGCAACATCGTCTCGGTCTCGCCGCAGCCGGGCTTCCTGCACCAGACCAACGATCTCGACACGCTCGGCGTCGATCGCCCCGAGACCACCTGCAAGCTGAAATGAGGAACCGGATGCGTCTTTGCGCCATCATGCTCACGGCTCTTGGTCTGCTCGCGGCCGCTCCCGCGCAAGCCTACATCGCCTACACATCGAACGAGCGCGACAACACGATGAGCGTGGTTGATCTCGACAAGGGCAAGGTCATCCAGACCGTGCAGGTCGGCCAGCGCCCGCGCGGAATCCTGGTGACGCCCGATGGCAAGTATGTCCTGATCTGCGCCAGCGACGACAACACGATCCACATGATCGACACCAAGACGCTGAAGATCGTGCGCGACTTGCCCTCCGGCACCGATCCGGAATTCTTCGCGATCCGCCCCTCGGGCAGCCCGCTCTACGTCTCGCGCGAGAACGACGCGCTGGTGACCGTGATCGACATGCACACCTTCAAGGTGATCGCGAACATCCCGACCGGTGTGGAACCGGAAGGCATGGGCGTGAGCCCAAACGGCCAGATCATCGTCAACACCTCCGAGACCACCAACATGGCGCACTTCATCTCCTACAAGGACGAGAAGAACGTCGCCAACGTGCTGGTGGGCGCGCGGCCGCGCGACGCCGTGTTCAAGCATGACGGCTCGGAGGTGTGGGTCAGCTCGGAACTGGGCGGGACGGTCAGCGTGATCGATCCGGTCAAGCATGTAGTCACGCACACGATCAGCTTCCCGATCCAGGGCCTGCGCGCCGACGCGATCCAGCCGGAGGACATCCAGTTCACCCCTGACGACAAGCTCGCCTTCGTGGCCCTCGGTCCTGCCAACCGCGTCGCCGTGGTCGATACCGCGACCTACAGGGTCAAGAAATACATCCTCGCCGGCCAGCGGATCTGGCACATGTGCTTCACGCCCGATGACAAATATCTGCTCACTGCCAACGGGCTTTCCAACGACATCACCATGATCGACGTCAAGACCCTGCGGCCGGTGAAGTCGATCCCGGTCGGCCGGCTGCCCTGGGGCGTCGTCGTCAACCCGAAAAGCGCCCCGTGACCGCAGCGGCCGAATTGCTGGTGCGTCCGGCACCGGCACCGCCCACGGAGGCGACGGCGGCGCTGGACGTGGCCGGCGTCAGCCACGCCTACGGCGCCCGCCAGGCACTCGACGATGTGAGCCTGTGCGTTCCTGCCGCGCGCTTCGTGGCACTGCTCGGTCTCAACGGCGCTGGCAAGACCACGCTGTTTTCGCTGATCACACGTCTCTATGACACCCGCCACGGCACGATCAGCGTGCTCGGCCACCGCGTCGACCGCGAGCCCGGCGAGGCGCTGCGCCGGCTTGGCGTCGTATTCCAGGCGCGCACGCTCGATCTCGACATCTCGGTGATGGACAATTTGCTGTACCACGCCGCCCTGCACGGCATCGCCGGACGCGAGGCGCGGGGCCGCGCGCAAGCGGCGCTGGCCGAGGTCGAGCTCGCCGATCGCGCGCGCGACGCCGCGCGAAAACTCTCCGGCGGCCAGATGCGTCGCGTCGAAATCGCGCGCGCGCTGCTGCACCGCCCGCGCCTGCTGGTGCTCGACGAACCGACGGTCGGGCTCGACATTTCCTCCAAATGGGCGATCCTGCGCCACGTCCGATCGCTGGTGCGTGAGCGCGGCGTCGCGGTGCTGTGGGCGACGCATTTGATGGACGAGATCGAGGGCGGCGACGCGGTGGTGGTGCTGCACAAGGGCCGCGTGCTCGCCGACGGCGACGCCGGTTCGGTGATCGCCGCCGCCGGTGCGGCCGACATGCGCGGCGCCTTCGCGTCCCTCACCGGCACGCCCCTCACCGGACCGCCCCTCACCGGCACGCCTGGGGGCGACGCGTGAGCGAGGCGACCCTCGCCACACCGCGCCGCGGCTTCTCGGCGCTGCAGTACCTGATCTGCCTGCGTGGCATCGTCTGGCGCGAGGCGCTGCGCTTCCTTCATCAGCGCGGGCGCTTCATCGCCGCACTGGTGCGGCCGCTGGTGTGGCTGTTCATCTTCGCCGCCGGCTTTCGCCAGATCCTCGGCGTGTCGATCATCCCGCCCTATCAGACCTACATCCTCTACGAGGTCTATGTGACGCCCGGGCTGATGGCGATGGTCCAGTTGTTCAACGGGATGCAGTCCTCGCTGTCGATGGTGTACGACCGCGAGATGGGCAACATGCGGATGCTGCTGGTGAGCCCCTTCCCGCGCTGGTATCTGCTGATCTCGAAGCTAATCGCCAGCACCGCGGTCTCGGTTTTGCAGGTGTACGCCTATCTGGTGATCGCCTATTTCTGGGGCGTGGACATCCCGCAATGGGGCTGGCTCACGGTGTTCCCCGCCTTGGTGCTCTGCGGCTTCATGCTCGGTGCGCTCGGGATGCTGCTCTCGTCGCTGATCAAGCAGCTCGAAAATTTCGCGGGCGTGATGAATTTCGTGATCTTCCCGATGTTCTTCGCCTCCACGGCACTCTATCCGCTGTGGCAGGTGCAGCAGTCTAGTCCGCCGCTCGCCCTGGTGGTGCAGCTCAACCCGTTCACCTACGCGGTCGAGCTGATCCGCTTCGCCCTCTATGTCCGGATCGATTTTGTCTCCCTCATCGTGGTGGCGTCCATGACGGTCCTGTTCACCGCCGGCGCGGTGTTCGCCTACGATCCCGCGCGCGGGCTGCTTGCACGGCGCGCCCCGGCATGAAGGGCGCGCTGGCGCTGGCACTGCTCCTCGCCGCCGGTGCGGCGCAGGCAGCGCCCCCACAAGCGCCCCCGCAAGCGCCCCCACCCTGGGCGCGGAAGCAGACACTCGACCCCGACTGGCCGTGCCAGTCGATCAAGCGCGAGCATCTCTCGGTCGCCGAGCTGTGGAACGGACCGCCGGTGGATGCCGCGGCGCAGCAGGCATCGCACGATCCCGCAATCGCGGCGCTGGCCGACCGTCTCGCGCAGCGTCGCGTGCCGATGGCCCAGGCGCAGACCGAGATCGCCGCCTTCGCGCAAGCCTCGGGGTCGCAGAAATCGGCACGGCTGGTCGCCCTGTTTGCCGGACTGTTCGATGCGCTGGGCCAGGAGCGCGACAGCGTGATCGCCGGCCTCGACCGCTTCGGCGCGCGCCAGAAGCAGATCGCGGCCGGCATCCGCGACCAGGAGACGCAGATGCAGGCGCTGCAATCGGCGCCCAGCCCCGATCAGCCCGCGATCGACAAGCTCGCCGACCACATCGCATGGAGCCAGCAGATGTTCGACGAACGGCGGCAATCGCTGCAATACGCTTGTGACGTACCCACCGTCATCGAGCAGCGGCTGTATGCGCTGGCGCAGGCGATCCAGGCGCAGCTTCCGTGACCGGCGGGCGCGGCAGCGGCTCCGCGGTCGCGAGCGGCAGGCCCGCCCGGCGCCAGCCGTCGACGCCGTCGGGATACCAGTCGATCGCCGTGTAGCCCATCCGGACTGCCCGCCGCACCGCGTTCCAGGACATCCAGCACTGTGCCCGGCAATAGATCACGATCCGTCGCGCGCGGTTGCCGCCGCTGGCGCGGTCAAGCCCGGCCGCGAAATAGAGATGCATCAGCGGCGGCAGCGCTCCGTATCCGGTATCGGGCAGCCAAAGGCTGCCAGGGATGTCGCGGTGCGGCGTGCGGTGCCAGAGCGTGCCCGCCGGCAGTCCCGCCGGGCGCGGCGCACGCGGCAGCACGTCGATGAACACCGCTGCGTGCCGCGCCCACAGATCGTGCGCCGCCTTCGTGCCGATGGTACGGGCGCCCAGCACCGCATCGGGCACCGGCGCGCTGTAGTCCTGCATCCGGTAGCCCTGCGGCACCGGCGCCGCCCCCAGCAGCACCACGCACAGCACCGGCACCACGAACCGACGGCGGCGACTCACGGCGAGATCAGCTTGCCCTCGTTGTCCAGCAGCGGCACGCCGTAGGAGGCGAGCAGCGCGTCGATCTGGCGCTGGTCCTCGACGATCAGCCGGTTGAGCGTGCGCTTCCACGCCTGGTCGGAGTGCCGCACGCCCATCGTGATGCGGAACTCCATCGGCGCGCCATGCTCCTTCAGCAGCGGCACCACGGTCAGCTTCTTCGCCGACTGCTTGGCCCAGTAGCCGCCGAGCGGACCCCACAGCACGCCAGCGTCGATCTGCCCCGCCGCAATGTCGGACACCATCGTTCTCGACGGCGCCTGCACGCGCGTATCGACGGTCAGCGGATACGGCTCGGCGTCCGCGATCAGCCCGTCATTCGTCATGATCGTGGCCGGCGGCGTGCCGGCGACCACACCGATATGCTTGCCCTTGAGGCGCGGATCATCGAGGCTGGCCACGCCGTCGAGCCCGGTCCCGGGGCGGTACACCAACACATACGTGGTGCGGTAATAGGGATTGGTGGTCTGCACCAGCTCGTCGCCCTCCGCTACCCCCATCACCACGTCGCAGCGCAGCGCGTTGAGCGTGTTGCGGACGAAGCCGATCACCTGCGGATAATAGGTGTAGGAAAGGCCCTTCCCGAGCTGCTTGGCGAACATCGCCGCGATCTTGTTCTCGAAGCCGCCGCCCTCGGTGTCGGAGAACGGCAGGTCGCGCGGGTCGGCGCAGACCCGCAGCACCTTGGGTTCGACCAGCTCGGCCGCCGGCACCCAGCCCCGCCGGCTGCGCCGCGGCGCGATGCGCCAACCCGGCTACCAGGCAGAGGGCCGCGAGCGCCGTCCCCGGCCCCCTGCTCATGAGCCGACACATGCGTCTGACGCCTCACTGAAGCCCGCCGGCTTGGGCACGTGCTTCTCCGGCCGGCCACGTCCCAGCGCGCCGTCGCCGCGGGCGCGCAGATAGACGTAGATCTCGTTGATGAAGCACATCACGTTGCGATCGGCGCCGAGTGCCGGCATCACCAAGTTCGAGGAGGTCGACACGTCCTTCTTGCCGCCGGCAACGGTCGCATAGAATTGCTGGTAGGTCATCGACTTGATCGCATCGACCAGCGACGGCGCGTAGCTCGAGCCGAGCGCATCCGGCCCGTGGCATTGCAGGCAGTTGGCGCCATAGCGCTGGAAGCCGATATAGGTGTACCAATCGACGGTGCCGTCCTTGGCGATCTTGTAGGTCGGATTGCCGCTGGCATCGGTCCACATCGAGTCCTGTTGCTTTACGGGGGCGGGATTGCCGGGGGAATCGGCGCGCGCAAGTCCGCCGGCCAGCAGCAGCGGCGCAGTCAGCAGGACGGCGCACAGAAATCGCTTGGTCATTCAGGTGCCTCGGTCCCGAGGATAGCAAACGGCCGGCGCAAGGCGATTGCCAATGCGCCGGCCGAACGAAAGCTTTAGTCCGCCGCTCCGCTCAGCTCGAGGGCAGCGCGAACACGGTAAGCTGACCGCCGAGTGCCGTGTAGTTGCTCAGCGCCGCGTAGCCGCCGACCGCGCCCAGACCCGCGTGCGGGTCGGTAAGCCCGGCCGCCAGCCCGATGCCGGCCCAGCCGCCGACACCCGACAGCACCGCCACATACTGCTTGCCGCCGTGCTCATACGTCATCACGTTGCCGATGATGCCCGAGGGCGTCTTGAAGCTGTAGAGCTCCTTGCCGGTATTGGCGTCCACCGCCTTCAGGTAACCCTCGAGCGTGCCGTAGAACACCACGCCGCCGGCGGTCGAGAGTGCGCCCGACCACACCGAGAACAGCTCCGGATCCGACCACTTGATCTTGCCGGTCGAAGCGTCCCACGCGATGAAGTTGCCCATGTTGTTGCCGCCAGGCGCCGGGTACATCGACAGCGTCGCACCGACATAGGGCTGGCCCGCGGTGTAGGAGACACGGAACGGCTCGTAGTCCATGCAGACATGGTTGGTCGGCACGTAGAACAGCTTGGTCTCGGGATCGTAGCTCGCCGGCTGCTCGTCCTTGGTGCCGAGTGCCGCCGGGCAGATGCCCTTGGTGTTCACATCCTCGCCGTTGTGCCCGGTCGAGTATTTGGCCACCACTTCCGGCCGGCCGTAATTCTCGCTGCCCTTGGTCATGTCAACCTGGCTCGCCCAGTTCACCGCCGGGTCGTATTTCTGCGCGACCAGCAGCTCGCCGGTCTCGCGGTTGAGCGTGTAGCCGAAGCCGTTGCGGTCGAAATGCACCAACGCCGGCACCGTCTGGCCGTTGATGGAGAGGTCCGCCAGGATCATCTCGTTGACGCCGTCATAGTCCCACTCGTCGTGCGGCGTCATCTGATAGACCCACTTCGCCATGCCGGTGTCGGGGTTGCGGGCGAAGATGGTCATCGACCACTTGTTGTCGCCTGGCCGCTGCTTCGGATTCCAGGTCGAGGGATTGCCCGAGCCGTAGTAGATCAGATTGAGCTTGGGGTCGTACCAGTACCAGCCCCAGGTATCGCCACCGCCGATCTTCCACTGATTGCCCTGCCAGCTCTTGAGGCTGGAATCAGCGCCGATCGGCTTGCCGAGATCCGTCGTCTTCTGCGGATCGACCAGCAGATCCGTGTCCGGCCCCTCGGAATAGGCGCGCCAGATCTGGTGGCCATCCTGGGTCGAATAGGCCCCGAGCCAGCCGCGCACGCCGAATTCGCCGCCCGAAACGCCCACGAAAACCTTGTCGCCGACCACCATCGGGGCTTCGGTGCCGGTAGCACCCTTGCTCGGATCGGCGGTCTTCACCGACCAGTCGACCTTGCCGGTCTTGGCGTCGAGAGCCACCAGCGTCGAGTTGGCCTGGTGGAGGAAGATCTTGCCGTCAGCATAGGCGACGCCGCGATTGACGGTGTCGCAGCACATCACAGGGATGACGTTCGGGTCCTGCTTCGGCTCGTATTTCCATGCGATCTGGCCGTTCTTGCTCAGGTCGAGCGCATAGACGATGTTCGGGAACGGTGTCACGAGATACATCATGTCGCCGAGCACCAGCGGCGCGCCCTCGTGGCCGCGCAGCACGCCGGTCGAGAACGTCCAAGCCACCTGCAGCTTGCCGACGTTGTCGGCCGTGATCTGCTTCAGCGTCGAGTAGCGCCAGTTGGCGTAATTGCCCGGTGGGCATCACCCAGTTGGCGGCGTTCTGCTGCATCGTCTGCAAGTCTTGCGAGCGGGCAGCCTGCGCGCCTCTGGCCGACATGGACGGCGTAGTGGTCGTGGTGGTCTGCGCGCCGGCCGCGCCCACCATCAGGCCCGATGACAGGAACGCCCCCGCCATCAGCATCATTCGCTTGGAAACGATCCGCATGAACACTTCTCCCCTGCCATGCATCCAACGGCCGGAGGGACGATTCCACGCCCGCCACGCTGGTTGCGACCAAACCGGATGGGAAGACACCGCCGGCAGCGTGTCACGACGTCGAGGAAGACCAAGGTGCCGCGCGCACCTTTTTATTGTTCGGCCCACTTCCCCGATGTCTCCGAAGGAATACCCACCTCCCGAACTGCGGATACCCTTGAAGCCGGCAATCCATGCGAGCCTAAACGGGTGGCCATGCGCCCGCAACACTTTTGTCAGCCATCGCTCACTCAACCGACCCGCCAGCAGGACATCCCATGCGCCGCATCGCAACATCTCCGATCGCGCTTGCAATGATCACCGCACTCCTTGCCGCCCCTGGCGCGCGCTGCCGCGCCGGTCGCGATCACGCCGGTCGCACCGGGCGACTACGTGCATTTCGGCCGCGTCGCCCTGACCACGCCGGCAAATCAGGGGGATATCGCCAATCTCGGCATCATCGTCGGCCAGGACGCGGTGGCGATCGTCGATACCGGCGGCAGCGTCGCGGTCGGGCGCGGATTGCTCGCCGCGGTGCATCGGCTGACGCACGAGCCGGTCCGATACGTCATCAACACCCACGAGCATCCGGACCACGTATTCGGCAACGCAGCCTTTGCGCGGCCGGGGACGACCTTCGTCGGCCACGCCAATCTGCCCCGCTCGCTGGCGGAGCGCGGCGCCTTCTATCTGCGCTCGTTCGCGCCCCAGCTCGGCGCCGCCGCGATCGCCCAGGTGCGCATCATCCCGCCGACGCTGCTGGTGAAGGAGCAGACGACGCTCGACCTCGGCGGACGGACGCTGCTGCTCACCGCCTGGAGCCCGCCTGCGCACAGCGACTGCGACCTGACCGTGCTCGACCAGAAAACCGGCACGCTGTTCGCGGGCGATCTGGTGTTCATCCATCACGTTCCGGTGATCGACGGCAGTGTCGCGGGGTTTCTCTCCGTCCTGCACCGCCTGCGCGCGCTGCCGGCGCAGCGCGTCGTGCCCGGCCACGGGCAGGCGATCGGCGCCTGGCCAGCAGGCGCTGGATGCCGAGCGGCGCTATCTGACCACCCTTACCCGCGACGCCGCGCGGCTGGTCGCCGATGGCACGCCGATGGCACAGGCGGTGCCGCGCATCGCCGCATCGGAACGGGATCGCTGGGCGCTGTTCGACGCCTACAACCCGCGCAACGCGACGCTCGCGTTCAGCGAGGCGGAATGGCGCTAGCGGCAACCTGCGCCCGGTCGCGGTAGCGGTAATCGGGCGCCTCGTCCTCTCCCGCCTCGGCTTCGGCGAGTGCCAGCATCCGCCCGTGCTGCGGCGACAGCGCGCAAGCCGGGTCGGTCGCCGCGGCATCCCCCGCGATCGCCAGCGCCTGGCAGCGGCAGCCGCCGAAATCCACCTCGCGAAACGCGCAGGAGCGGCACGGCTCCTGCATCCACTCGGTGCCGCGAAACGCCGCAAAGGCCGGTGAGCGCGCCCAGATCGCGGCAAGCGCGTGCTCGCGCACCGACCAGAACTCCAGTCCGGGAATCGTCTCGGCGGCATGGCACGGCAGCACGCGGCCGGACGGCGTCACGTTCAGCGACCGCCGCCCCCAGCCGCCGACGCAGGGTTTTGGCCGCTGCGCATAGTAGTCGGGCACCACGAGGTCGATCGCGAGCCGCCCGGCGCAGGCCGGCCGCAGCCGCTCCACCTCCGCCATCGCCGCATCTACCTGCGCGCGCGTCGGCATCAGCGCCGCCCGGTTCGCCAGCGCCCAGCCGTAATACTGCGCGTGCGCCACCTCGACCCGCCCGGCGCCGAGACCGAGTGCGGTTTCGATGATGGCACCCACGCGCGCGATGTTGGCGCGATGGATCACGGCGTTGACGGTCAACGCCAGGCCGAGCGAGGCCACCTCGCGCGCCAGCGCCAGTTTTCGCGCGTGCGCGCCCTTGTATCCGGCGATCCGGTCGGCGGTTTCGGGAATCACGTCCTGGATCGAGAGCTGCACGTGATCCAGCCCCGCCGCCTGCAATCCCGCGAGCCGCGCGCGATCGAAGCCGATCCCCGAGGTGATGAGATTGGTGTAGAGCCCGGCATCGTGCGCCGCCGCCGTGATTTCCCGAAGATCCCGCCGCGCGCCCGGCTCGCCGCCGGAGAGATGCACTTGCAGCACGCCCATCGCGGCCGCCTCGGCGAACACGCGCGCCCATGTCGCGGTGTCGAGCTCGTCGCCACGCGCATCGAGATGCAGCGGATTGGAGCAGTACGGGCAGGCGAGCGGGCAGCGATGCGTCAGCTCCGCGAGCAGGCCGAGCGGGGCGTAAAGCGCGGTCACGTCCAGCACCAGCCGCTTCGCCTGCAGCTCGTCGATCAGCGCGCGCACGTCGGCCGCGATCTCGGCGCGATCGGCGGCGTAGAGCGCCGCCAGTTCGTCGATGATCGCATCGACGGTGCGGCTGCCGTCGCAACGGCGGATCACCTCCGGCGCCGGCCCTTCGGCCTCGATCACGCGCTCGGGCGAGAGCAGCACCCAGGCGTCGCGGGTCTTGTCGAAATGCAGCCGCACGCCGGGGGCGAGGCGCGGGCAGGCGGGCGCTGCTCACTCATCGCGTCGCCTTCCGGGACGAAGGCGCCGGGCGGGATCAGGCCGGGCGAGACATAGGCGAAATGCAGCGCGTCCAGCATCGACCACAACACGTCGCACTTGAACGCGAGTGCCGTCGATCACCGCCTGCTGCTGGTCCGGCGTGTGCGCGTGCGCCGTCACCCATGGCAAGCGCGAAATCGGCGTCGCGCGCGGCCTGCGGCGGGCGCTTGTCGAAATAGGCCAGCGTCTCGCGGGTGACGTAGGGATAGTTTTCCAGCATCCCCGCCACCCGCTCGCTGATGATCTGCGGAGAAAACAGCTCGGTCAGGCACGACGCCACCGCCTCCAGCAGGCTGCGCTCGCGGACGAAGCGCACATAGGCCTCGACCGCGAAGCGGGTCGCCGGCAGCGCCAGCCGCATCGCGCCGACCGTCTCGCGGTCGAGCCCCAGCCCCTCGCATAGCCGCAGCCAGCGCTCGATGCCGCCGCCGCCTGCTTCCTCGCTGCCGTCATGGTCCTCCAGCCGCTTGCGCCACTCGCGCCGCAGCGCGCGATCCTCGCAGCGGCCGATGAGCGAGGCGTCCTTGAGCGGGATATGCGCCTGATAGACGTAGCGGTTCAGCGCCCAGGCCTGCACCTGGCCGCGGCTGCACTGGCCGCCATGCAGCATCCGGTGGAACGGGTGGCGATTGTGGTAGCGCTCGGCGCCGAGCGCCCGCAGCCGCCCTTCCAGTTCGGCCGGGCTGAGCATCGCGTTCACAGCCGCACCTCCATCCCGTCATACGCCACCTCGACCCCGGCCCGCTCCACCGCGCACCGCTCGGGCGAGCCGTCGAGCAGGATCGGGTTGGTGTTGTTGATGTGGAGATAGACCCGCCGCCCGGTAAGCCCGGCCAGGAAATCGAGCGAGCCGCCCGGCCCGGTGATCGGCACGTGGCCCATCCGCCGCCCGGTCTTGGTGCCGACGCCCGCCTGCCGCATCTCGTCGTCGGTGTAGAGGGTGCCGTCGAAAAACAGCGCGTCGGCGCCGGTGAGACGGTCGCGGACCTCTGCGGTGATGGCCGCGCAGGCCGGTGCCATCACCAAGCTGCGGCCGCCTGCCTCGATCCGGGCGGCGTAGGCGGCAGCGGCTTCGGGCGCCGCGGCGTCGCGATCCTCGAGATAGAGCGGCACCTTTCCGGGCATCTCCAGCAGCGTGAGTGCAAGGCCGCCGCCGCATTGATGCGTCTGGCCGGGCGGCAGCGCCACGCGCCGGACCAGCGCGGGGTCGAGCACGCCGAACACCGGATTGGCGGCGAGAACGTCCAGGATCGGCGGCGGCGCGATCAGGTCGAACCGGTGCCCCTCGCGGAGCGCGAGCAGTCCGGCGATGCCATCGACGTCGGCGCTCAGCAGCACCACGCCCGCAATCGGCGAGTGCCGGCTGCCGGCGCGCGGCGCAAGTGCCGGCGGTCGCAAGCACCTGCTGGCGCAGATCGGGCGAGGCGCCGACCAGCAGCCATTCGTGCCCGTCCGCCGAGACCGCCATCCCGACCTGCGTCGCCGGGCGCACCCCTCTGATCACCCGCACGACAAAGACGGCACAGCCGGCAAGCGCAGTTCCATTGCGGGAACCCGCCGCCGGCTGCTGATCCGATCACCAGCGCCGCGAGTTTCGCGGCGCGGTCACTCATACGTGAAGTGGACGATCCCGCGGATCACATAGTCCCGGGCAGATAGCCCGAGATTTCCAGGCCGATGCAGATTTCACGAAGTGTCGGACGTGTCCAGGCCATGATGGTCTCCCTGCTGTTGTGCGGCGCGCGACGCCCCCTTCCGGATGCGCCCGCCGATGCTAGCGGCCGATCACCCGATCGTCCAGCGTCGCCGACGGGCGGGATTGGACCGGTGCAGCCGAATCTCATATTGGACTCGATCGCGGCGGCGCAACCCGGTCCGCCCCGGCGCAGGAGAGCCGCCATGAACGCCCCATGAACGCTGGCGCAGAATCGTCGCAACTTGGCCGCCGGGCAGCGCTGGCGAGCCTGGGCGCTGCCCTGGTGGCACCCGGCGCCTACGGGGCCACGGCGGACCCCGATGGCCCCTGGCCGATGCTCGCGCAGGCGATTTTCAAGGACCGTCCGATCCGCGACGGCGCGACCCTGCTGGCGATCGAGGCGCCTACCCGCGCCGCCGACGCCGCGATGGTGCCGCTCAGCCTGCGCCTGGCACTTCCGCCGGGCGATCAGCGCCGGATCGAGCGGATCACCTTGGTGATCGACCAGAACCCGTCCCCGCTCGCGGCCACGTTCACCCTCGGCGCCGGCAGCGGGATCGACCGGATCGCGACCCACGTGCGCATCGACGACTACACCTTTGTCCATGCGGTGGCCGAACTGAGCGACGGCAGTCTCTACGCGGTGCGGCGCTACGTGAAGGCGGCCGGCGGCTGCTCGGCACCGGCGGTGAAAGACGTCGCCGGCGGCATTCCCCTCGGCACCATGCGCTTCCGCGAATTTCCCGTCCGCCCCGGCACGCCGGAGGGGATGCGCGAGGCGCAGCTCATGGTCCGGCATCCCAACAATTCGGGGATGCAGATGGACCAGATCACGCACTACTATATCCCGGCGCATTTCGTGACCAAGGTGCGGATCTGGCAGGGTCCGACCGAGCTGCTCGCGATCGAAAGCGGCATCTCGATCGCCGAGAACCCCGCTTTCCGCTTCCGCTTCCGTCCGAACGGGGTGGCGGGTTTCCGCGCCGACGCAGAGGACAATGAAGGCGGGCATTTCTCGGGTCACTGGGCCGCCGCCAGCGGCGCCTGAGCGGGGCCGGTTCGGCGGCAGCCTTGCCGAATCGCGTCGTGACATCACATAGATTGCATGACGATGACAAAACGCCCTTCCCCGTCCGGCCGCTCCGGCCCGCGCCTGCCCGATCCCCCGTCCTTCCCCGTCCGCCGCCTCGCACGCTCGGCCGCACTCGCCGGCACCACGGCGCGGCGCGCGACCCGGCTCGCGAGCGATTCGGGCGACGTGATCGCCGCGCGGATGGCGCTCGCCGCGACGGCGATGGCCAACCCCGTCGGCGCGGACGGCGTTGAGTTCCGCCGGATGGTCTCCGAGAAGGTCACCGCCTTTTCCGCCGTCTCGCAAATCATGGCCGGACGCTGTGCCACGCTGGGGGTCGAACTTGCCCGCCTCGGCGCCGAGGAGGCCGCGCAGGCGCGGCGCGGCTTCGCCGATCTGGCACTCGCCGGCTCGCCCGCCGCGGTCTTGGCCGCGCAGGCGCGGCTGGTGGGCGGGTTCTGGGGACGTGCCTGGGCCAACGCCGCCCTGCTCGCCCAGCTTGGGCTGCGCGCGCAGAACGCGGCGCTCGCCCCGGTTCATCGCACCGCCAGCGCCAACGCCCGCCGCCTGCGTCGCTGAACCAGCGGAACGCGGTCTAGCCGGACGCGGGCAGTCGCTTGAAGCGACATGATCCCGTGCGTGACTGCCATTCTCCCTCTCCGCCCGCGCTTGCGGGGGGAGAGGGCCGGGCGAGAGGTGGGTCTGTCGGCTGGCTCGACGCATCGATTTTGACCGCACACCCACCGCACCCAACCTCTCCCCCCGCAAGCGCGGGCGGAGAGGAGCAGTTGGCCTCGTTCCAACGACTCAAGCGATTGCCCTGGCCAGCGGGGCGCGGGCTTGTCCGGCGCGACCTCGCATCGCCTAGGCTCGCCGCGCCCGATGCGCGCCGCCCTGCTCCTCGCCCTGGCCGTCCTGATCGCCGCCGTCGTCGCGGCGTGCGCCGGCTCCGGCTCGCGCTACCAGACGCTCGGCCAGCGCGATGCGGACGCAATCCTCGCCGGCATGGCGCACGCCCACCAGCAGAGCGAGAGCCTCGCGCGCACCGGCGCGCACCCCGGACACGGCCTGTAGCCCGCCGCCTGGAGCGGCGCCATACGACGAGTGATGCAGACCTTGAAGCCCTGTCCGCGCCTGCCCGCCCGCCTGCTTGAGCACGCGCGCCTGCTGCCCGGGCGCGACGCGATGCTGCCGCTGCTGCCGAAAGGCCGGCGCTGGGCCGAGATCGGCGTCGCGTTCGGCGATTTCTCGCAAAAAATCCTCGACATCTGTGCGCCCGAAAGCTTCGTCGCGATCGACATCTTCCGCATCCACGAGATGCAGACGATCTGGGGGCGCCCCACCGCCGAGGTGTTCGGCGGCCGCACGCACGGCGATTTCTACCGTGACCGGTTTTCCGACGTGATCGCGTCCGGCCGGATGCGGGTGATGGAGGAGGACAGCGCCGCGGCGCTGGCCCGCCTGCCGGACCGTTCCCTCGACATCGCCTATATCGACGCCGACCACACCTTCGACTACGTCGCGCGGGAACTGGCGCTGGTCAGCCGCAAGGTCGCCGCGGACGGCATCATCATCCTCAACGACTACATCATGACCGACGTGGTGGCCGGGCACGCGCCCTATGGCGTGATCCAGGCGGCGAACGCGTTCATGCTCGCCGAGAACTGGGAGATGATCTTTTTCGCTCTCCAGGACTACATGTATTGCGATGTCGCGATCCGGCGCCGCGGCTCGGCCCCGACGATCGAGCGCGCGGCGATGCTGGAGCGCGAGAACCGGGCGCTGCGAGCGGAGATCGACGCGCTGCGCGGCTCGACCTCGTGGCTGATGACGGCGCCGCTGCGCAGCCTCTCGCGCAAGCTGCGGCCGGTGAAGCGGCGGTGATCCGACGGCGCGCGGCCGGATGGGGCCACGCGATGCCGGTTGCCGCCCTGGTGCTGCTGCCGTTGCTGATCCAGATTCCCGCGCTGGCAGGATGGCTGAACCCCAATCCGATGCCGCTGCTCTCCGGCCTCGGCATAATCCCCCACCCACCCCTGATTGCCGGCTTTCCGGGCTGGCTCGATCCCAATGTCGGCACGAACAATCAGGCCCTCGGGCCGCTGATCGCGACCGACTGGATGCAGGGTGTGGTGCCGTGGTGGAACCCCTATTCCGGGGTGGGGATGCCGCTCGCCGCCCAGATGCATCCCGCCGCCCTGTTCCTGCCGTTCGTCCTGCTGCTACGCTTCGCGGCGGGCGTTCTGCTGCTCAAGATCGTGCTCCAGGCGATCGCAGGCGTCGCGACTTGGGCGCTGCTGCGTGAGCTCGACGCGTCGGCTCTGGCGGCGTTCGCGGGCGGCGTGGTATTCGAGTTCAACGGCACGTTCGCCTGGCTGGCGCACGCGCCGATCTTTCCGATCGCATTCCTGCCCCTCCTGCTGCTCGGCGTCGAGCACGCCCGGCGGCGCGGCGGCGTCGCGCTGACGGCCCTGTCGCTTGGCGCGATGCTGGTCGCCGGCTTCCCCGAGACCGCCTATATTCAGGGTCTGCTTGCGGCGGCTTGGGCGGGATTGCGGCTGGTCAGGGCGGCACCGAGATCGCGCCTGGGGTTTGCGATCCGCGTCGGCTGCGGCGGCGTCGCGGGGCTTCTCCTCGCCGCTCCCGTTTTGTGGGCGTTCATCCACCTCCTGATGCATGGCGATGCGGGGGCGCATTCCGCGCACATCGGCCATCCAGCGATCCCGCCGGTCGGTCTCGGGATGTTGCTGTTCCCGTATTTGTATGGATCGCTTTTCGGTCAGTCGGTGGACGTGCCTGGGCTGTGGACTCTTTGGGCGGGCGCAGGCGGTTATCTGTCGTTGCCACTGCTCGCAATCGCGGTGGCGGGATGCGTGGGCAAGCGCGAGCGTCCAATCCGCCTGCTGCTCGCGGGTTGGATGCTGGTATGCCTCGCACGCAGCTTCGGAGTTCCCGTGCTGACCGAGGCGGTGGATAGCTTGCCATTGCTCGGATTGTCTTGGTTCTTCCGCTACGCGCCGCCATCCTGGGCACTCTCGGCTGCGATCCTGGCCGCTCTGGCCATGGACGATTTGTGCCGTAGCGGCCACACATCGGTCCGGGCGTTGCTGGCCGCCATCGGTCTCGCGACGTGCGCCGCCGTCGGTGCGCTGCTGGCGTCGCGGCCGTTGCTCTCCGCGTTGCTGCTGACCCATGCGGCCACTGAACGCGGTTGGATTGCGTTCTCGCTCGGCTGGGGGGTGGTGGCTCTGACGGGTCTCGCACTCGCCGCCTGGCGCGGGCGCATCCGCATGGTGGCGGCTGTGATGGCGGTCAACGCACTCACGCTGTTTGCGGTGCCGCTTCTGTCTGGCCTGCACGGCGCCCGGGTCGACCGCGCTCCGATCGATTTTCTGCGTGCCCGCCTCGCTCTTCAGCGCTTCTACACGCTGGGTCCGCTGCAACCGAACTACGGCGCTCTCTTCCGCATCGCGTCGATCAATCACAATTCGCTGCCGGTGCCGCGGAACTGGGTCCGCTACATTCGCGACAGGCTCGATCGTCACGCCGCCCTCCTCCCGGCGGTGTTCACCGGAAGCGAACCACGGGGATCGGCCTCTGCTCCCGATCAGTCCGCGGAGTTGCGCGCCCATCGGGCCGCCTACGAGGCACTCGGTGTCCGTTACGTGCTGTTCCCGCCTGGCCGCGACCCGTTCGGGTTCAACATGGCCACGGAAACATCCGAAATCGGCAACATCCCTCGCCCACTGCACGCTGGGGAGGCGATGAGCGGAACACTTCCCGGCGCCTTGGTGACGGGCGGCACCATCACACGCGCGACAGTCATGATCGGCACCTACACAGGCCATGCCAACGGGCGGCTCGGTGTCACGCTCTGCACGGCCGCCGTCTGCGCGTCCGGCACCGCCGATCTCGCCCATGCCGCCGACAATGCGCCGCTCGCGGTCGATCTAGCGCCGCCGCTGGTAATGACGGCGGGGCAGTCAATACGTTGGCAAATCACGCATCTCGACGGCAACAGCCCGGTCGCCGTCTGGCTCTGGCCGGCGCGGCACAACCCGCACCAACTGGTGCCGCGTCTCGCGCTCCATGTTCCCCTGGTGGGCGGCATCCGCCGAGTGTTCACCGACAATCTGGTTGCAATTGACGAACTGCCGAATCCCGCGCCCTATTTCGAGGCATCCGGCTGTACCCTTCGCACCATCGGGCGCACCCGCGTTCGCGCCAACTGCCCGACTCCGGCACGGTTGATCCGCCGCGAACTGTTTTTCCCCGGCTGGCGCGCCCGAGTGAACGGCAAGCACGTGCCGATCAGCCAATTCGGCGATCTGTTCCAGACAATCGACCTGCCAGCCGGCCGCTCAGACGTGCGGTTTGCTTTCGCCCCACCCGGCATTCTCTGGGCCTGGATCGCAGCGTCGCTCGGCGCAACGCTGCTCGTCGCCGCTCAGGCGGCCGCTTCCTCCGCCCGCCGCTCCGCCCGCTTGCGCGTATGCGGATCGAGGTGCCGCTTGCGCAGCCGCACCGCGCCCGGCGTCACCTCCACCAGCTCGTCCTCCTCGACATAGGCGATCGCCTGCTCGAGGCTCATCCGCCGCGGCGGGACCAGCAGCATCGCATCGTCCTTGCCGGCGGCGCGGATGTTGGTGAGCTTCTTTTCCTTGATCGGATTGACGTCGAGATCCGATTCGCGCGAGTGCTCGCCCAGGATCATGCCGACATAGACGCGCTCGCCCGGCCCCACGAACAGGGTGCCGCGCTCCTGCAAGTAGAACAGCGCGTAATGCACCGCCTCGCCATCGGAGTTAGAAATCAACGCGCCGCGTCCCCGCCCCTCGATCGCGCCCCGCCAGGGGCCGTATCCCGCAAAAAGCCGGTTCATCACCCCGCTGCCGCGGGTGTCGGTCAGGAACTCGCCGTGATACCCGATCAGGCCGCGGCTCGGCATCAGGAACACCAGCCGCGTCTTGCCGCCGCCGGTGGGGCGCATGTCGCGCAGCTCGGCGCGGCGCTGCGAGAGCTTCTCGACCACAACGCCCGCATACGGCTCATCGACATCGACCAGCACCTCCTCCATCGGCTCCTCGCGGGCGCCGGTCTCGGGGTTGCGGCGGGTCAGCACGCGCGGGCGGCCGATGGTCAGCTCGAAGCCCTCGCGGCGCATGGTCTCGATCAGCACGCCCAGCTGGAGCTCGCCGCGCCCGGCGACCTCGAATGCTTCGGTTTCGCTGCTGTCGGCGACGCGAATCGCGACATTGCCCTCCGCCTCGCGGAACAGGCGCTCGCGGATCTGGCGCGACGTGACCTTCTTGCCCGTGCGGCCGGCCAGCGGGCCGTCGTTGATGCGGAACGTCATCGCGAGCGTCGGCGGATCGACCGGGATCGCCGGCAGCGGCGACGCCTGCTCCGGTGCGGCGATGGTGTCGGGAACCGTGCCTTCGGCAAGCCCGGCGATCGCGATGATGTCGCCCGCCTCCGCCTCCTCCACCGGCACCCGGTCCAGGCCGCGGAAGCTCAGCAGCTTGGAGAGGCGTCCGCTCTCGATCGTGCGCCCGTCGCCGCGCAGCACCTTCAGCGGCATGTTCAGCCGCGCCGTGCCCTGCTCGACGCGCCCGGTCAGCACCCGACCGAGGAAGGGATCGTAGTCGAGGATGCTCGCGATCATCGCGAACGGCGCATCAGCGCGCACGCGCGGCGGCGGCACGTGGCGCAGCACCAGATCGAACAACGCGGAGAGGTTCTCGCGCGTACCATCGAGGCGCGCATCAGCCCAGCCCTGCCGACCCGAGGCATAGAGCATCGGGAAGTCGAGCTGCTCGTCGGTGGCACCCAGTGCCGCGAACAGGTCGAACACCTCGACATGCACCTCGTCGGGGCGCGCGTCCGAGCGATCGACCTTGTTGACGACGACGATCGGCCGCAGCCCGCGGGCCAGCGCCTTGCCGACCACGAACTTGGTCTGCGGCAGCACGCCCTCGGCGGCATCGACCAGCACGATCGCGCCATCGACCATGTTGAGGATGCGCTCCACCTCGCCGCCGAAATCGGCGTGGCCGGGAGTGTCGACGATGTTGATGCGGGTGTCGTGCCACAGCACGCTGGTGCACTTGGCCAGGATGGTGATGCCGCGCTCGCGCTCAAGGTCGCTGCGGTCGAGCGCGCGCTCGGCCACCTGCTGATGGGCGCGGAACGAGCCCGACTGGCGCAGGAGCTGATCGACCAGCGTCGTCTTGCCATGATCGACATGAGCGATGATTGCGATGTTGCGAAGGTTCATCGGGCGGAGGCCGCAATTGCTGCGACGCACACTTAGGCGGGACCGGTCCGGATTGCGAGCCGCAAAGCAGAATGCCCGCCCCTTGCGGGACGGGCATCGTGCCGGACGACGATGGAGACGGGACTACTTCGGCATCCCGGCGCCGGTACTGGCGCCGCCGCCGGATGTGGTCCCGTTAGCCGGCGTCTGCGTCGGCAATTGCGGGTTCTGCGGTGTCATCGGCGAGCCGGTATTGGGCATCCCGGTGCCGCTGCTCGCATTGGTGCCGTAGCCATTCGCACCGTAACCGCCGGTGCTTGGCATGGCCGCATTCGTGCCGTACGGGCCGTTATTCATCATACCCTGGTGGCCCATGCCGTTGTTAGCCATGCCAGGGCCGCCGGCCATTGCCTGCTGGATCGCCTGCATGGCCCCGGCATTGTCATGGTTGCCGAGCGCCTGCAACGCCTGATTGATCTGGCTGACCATCGGGTTTTGATCCGGGCTGTTCGCCATCCCAGGCGACGTCGAGCGGTCGAGCGAGCGGGTCTCGGCCATCTCCAGCGCCTGCTGGGCGGCGCCGGTCTGGCCGCGACGAAGCGCATTCTGGGCGATGCCCAGAAGCTGCTCTGGCGAGGCATGCTCGGCCCCGGGGGGCGTCGGCAGGACCGGCGCGATGCGGCTGCGCATGTCCTGGCCGTTGATGTTGCTGGCCTGCGCCGAACGAGGCCACTCCGTGCTCGGCGCATTGTAGCCGGCACTATAGCCCGTGCCGCGGGTGGTGGATTGAGCCATCGCCGTCTGGACGAAAGCCGGCGCTCCGAACGCCAGGCCGAAAGCGGCGGCCGACATCAGCAGCGACTTGCGCATGGTCATCTCCTTCTATGCATGCGAACGCGGGGTGTGCGCCGCGGAGGACGCACCGATACCAGTCGCAACGACGTAGTGACCGTGACGGTTGCTGGACCGATCCAGCTCACAAAATCGTGATCACTCCCAACTCGCGGCGCACCATACCCATCGGGCGTTGTGCCTCAAGACGTTACGGGAGGCTTGCCTTGAAGCAAATCGTCGCCCTTGCCCTGCTAATCGCCGGCGCGCTACCGCTCACCGGCTGCGTGATCGCCCCCGCGCCGACAAACTGGTGCTATTACCACCCCTACCGCTGCCGCTAAGCGCGCCTAACCGAACACGCCTAACCCAACTCGATCAGGCGGCGCAGGTCGCCGCGCGGCCGGGCGCCGACCTGCCCGATCACGGCCGCGGCGGCGCGGCTCGCCAGCGCCCCGCAGGCCGGCAGATCCCGCCCCGCCGTGTAGGCCGCGAGGAACCCCGCGGCGTAGGCGTCCCCCGCCCCGGTGGTGTCCACGACCCGCACGGGCGCAGCCATGACCCTGACCTGCTCGGCGCCGCGCAGCAATAGGCTGCCTCGTTCGCTCTGCGTCAGGCAGGCGAGCGCCACCTGGTGGCGCGCCAGCGGGACCGCCGCCTCCAAATCATTGACCTGGTAGAGGCTGCAGATTTCCGCCTCGTTGGCGAACAGAATGTCGATCTCGCTGCGGACCAGTTCGCGAAAGGCGCTCCGGTGGCGATCGACGCAGAACGGGTCTGACAGCGACAGCGCCACCTCGCGTCCGGCGGCATGGGCGGCGGCGGCGGCGCGGCGGAACGCGGCCTGGGCCGCCGGCGGATCGAACAGATAGCCTTCGAGGTAGAGCACTGCCGACTGCGCGACCAGCGCCGCGTCCACGTCGGGCTCGCCGAACGCCACACAGGCGCCGAGATACGTGTTCATGGTGCGCTGCCCGTCCGGCGTCACCGCGATCAGGCAGCGCGCGGTGGGCGCACCCTCGCGCAGCGGGGCGGTCGGGAAATGCACGCCGGCGGCCGCGATGTCGTGACGGAATACGGCGCCCAGCGTGTCGTCGGCGACCTTGCCCAGGAAGGCCACGCGGCCGCCCAGTCCGGCCGCAACAGCGCAGGTATTGGCGGCCGAGCCGCCGCTGATCTCCTCGCCTGGCGGCATCGCGGCATAGAGGCGCTCGGCCGCCTCGGCGTCGATCAGCGCCATCGCTCCCTTGCGCATGTCGTGACGCGAGAGGAAGGATTCCGCGGTTTGCGCCACCACATCGACGATCGCGTTGCCGATGCCGAGCAGGTCGAAGCGGGTGTCGGTCATGGGGCGCCGTACCATCCGCGCTGGCCGCCGACAAGCAAGCAACCATTGTGGCGGCTATACCGCGGGGTCATCTGCGGCGGATGATCGAGACCGACCGCCTGCCCACCGCTGCCCGCACGCCGCTGCTGACACCGATGCTGCTCGCCTTCGGCCAGCTCGATGACCCGGCTTTGCTGGGCGTCCTGGTGCGCAGCGTGGCCTTCGCCTGCCTCTCCTTCGCCGGACTCGCGGCGCTCGGACTGTGGGCCTCGCACGCACT
This sequence comes from uncultured Alphaproteobacteria bacterium, assembly GCA_963754235.1. Classification (GTDB taxonomy): domain Bacteria; phylum Pseudomonadota; class Alphaproteobacteria; order Acetobacterales; family Acetobacteraceae; genus DATAYA01. The sequence continues at coordinate 130,080 of CAVWFK010000019.1, forward strand.
GCTGCCGTCATGGTGGACGCATTGGCTGGGCGATCTCGCGACCTTGGCGATCACCTTGCTGCTGGCGCTGTGGCTGTTCCTGCCGGTCGCGATCGTGATCGCGACCTGCTTCCTCGACGCGATCGCCTCGGCCGTGGACCGCCGCTTCTATCCGGGCCTGCCCGTCCCGCGCGGCGCACCGATCGTCGCCCAGCTTTGGGACGGTATGGCACTCGGGGCGCGGGTGCTGGCGCTGAACCTGATCGGGCTGATCCTCGCGATCCTGCTGCCGGGCGTGGGCGCGCTGCTCGCCTGGGCGATCGCGGCCTGGGCGTTGGGACGCGGGCTGTTCGTGGGCGTCGCGATGCGCCGGCTTGGACTGATCGAGGCGCGCGCCGCCTATCGCGGCCGGCGCGGCGCGGTGCTGATCCAGGGCGCGGCGCTGGCGCTGCTCGCCTCGGTGCCGGTCGCCAATCTGCTGGTCCCGATCCTCGGGGCCGCGGCGATGGAGCACGTGCTGCTGGGGCCGCCTGCCGGACGGCACGTTTGATCCCGCCGTAACGACTCGTCGCGCGGGTTGTTGCCCGCCTCGCCCCCATGCTAGGCCGCCAGGGCCGCCGGATTCGCTCGCCGGGGGTGCCAACCGCCAGCCGCGAACGGGGGTGCCAATGTTCAAGCGCCGCAAACCCGATGGCTCGCTCGCCACCGACGCGACCGACACCGAGCCGGCCACCTCGGCCACCGCCCAGCCGCTGCGCCAGGCCGAGTCCGGCCTTGGCGTGCCGCCATTCCGCCCCGCGCCCGTGAAGGAAGCTTCCGCGATGAGCCGTTCGCCGTTTCCCGCCAGCTCGCCGATTCCCTCCGCCCCGCCGCCTCCCGGCGCCGCTCCGCGCAGTCCGACGGCGCCCGGGCAGCCGGCGCCCGGGCAGCCGGCATCCTTGCAAAGCGCCCGCGCTCCCGGCCGCGAGCCGGGCGAGCGCCGCACCCTGGTCGTCGGGCGAGGGATCAGCGTGCAGGGCACGGTGCAGGACGCCGAGCGCCTGGTCGTCGAGGGCACCGTCGAAGCCAGCATGATTCACGCGACCGAGCTCGCGATCTCTCCCGGCGGGATGTTCAAGGGCGAGGTCGAGGTCGAGGATGCCGAGGTCGCCGGCACCATCGACGGCACGCTCACCGTCCGCGGCGCGCTGATCGTGCGCGCCAGCGGCAAGGTGCTCGGCACCGCCCGCTGCCGCCGGCTGCAGGTAGAGGATGGCGGCCAGATCACTGGCCGGATGGAGATGCTGACCGGCGAGCCGGCCCGCGCGGAGGTGCCGCGAGCGCCGGCGGAAACGGCGGCGTAGGCGGAGCAAGCTCGGGGCTCTGCCCCGAACCCCGCCAAAGGGCAGCGCCCTTTGGAAACCCGTGACTATGAGCAAGAAAGTCGTCAAAACCCTTTGATCTCGCGAACCTGCCTCCTCTCACCGGGGTGGAGGGCGGCAGCCCACCTCACCGAACCCTCTGCGTCCCAGGAAGCAGAGAGGGCTTAAGGGGCGGGATGGGGGTCCGGCGGGACACCAAGCCGTGCCCGCACGACTTCGAGCAGCCGTGCCGCGACCTCCGTCTCCGCAGCTGCGCCGTCGATCAGCACGCACCGCTCCGGCTCGGCCGCGGCGATGGCGCGGAACCCGGCGCCCACGCGCGCGAAGAAATCCGGCCCAAGCCGCTCATAGCGGTCGGCCGCACGTGCGCGGGCGGCGGCGCGGCGCAGCCCGACCTCCGGCGGTAGGTCCAGCACCAGCGTCAGGTCGGGGCGCAGGCCGACCATCGCCGCCAGCGCCGCGATCGTCCCGCGATCCGCGCCCTGGCCATAGCCCTGATAGGCCATCGTGCTGTCGGCATAGCGGTCGCACACTACCCAGGTGCCGGCATCCAGCGCCGGGCGAAGCAGCCGCTCCGCATGATCGGCGCGGGCCGCGACATGCAGCAGCGCCTCGGCGAGCGGCACCCACTCCGCGTCGGGGTCAAGCAGCAGCGCCCGCAGCCGCTCCGCCCCCTTGGTGCCGCCCGGCTCGCGCGTCTCCAGCACCGGCAGGCCGGCGTCGCGCAGCGCCGCGGCAAGGCGCCGCGCCTGGGTGGACTTGCCCGCGCCCTCGCCGCCCTCAATGGTTATGAACCGGCCGTGCAACGTTTGCTCAGGAGCCGGTGACGTAGTGCGACAGCACCGCTAAGGCCCGCCCCGGCAAGCTCATACGGGCGACGTCAGCGCCGGCGAGCAACGGCACGTCGGTCGGCGGCACCCCCTGCCCTGCCACCGTCAGCTTGCCGATCACTTGCCCGCGCGCGACCGGCGCCCGCACCGGCGCCTGGTAGTCCACCGTTACCTTCGCCGTCTGCCGCCAGCTCCGCGGCATGGTGATCACCAGATCATGCCCGGCCACCAGCGGCACCGTCCGCTGCGCGCCGAGATAGACGGGCGCATGCTCGACCGGCTCGGCGGCGGTGAACAGTGTCACGTCCTCGAACTGCGAAAATGCCCAGCCCATCAGCCGCACGCCTTCCTCGGAGCGGTCGCGGCTGCTCGGTATCCCGTTCAGCACCATTACCACCCGCCGCCCGCCGCGCAGGCTGCTGGCGCAAAGCCCGTAGCCGCCGGCATCGGTGTGGCCGGTCTTCAGCCCGTCAGCGAGATGGCGCCAGACCAGCGCGTTGCGGTTGCCCTGCTTGATCTTGTCATAGGTGAAAGTCGTTTCTGAATCATAGTGGTAATATTGCGGGTAATCGCGGATCAGGTGCATCGCGATGGTCGCCAGGTCGCGGCAGCAGGAATAGTTGTCGTCCGCCGGCCAACCGGTGCAGTTGGCGAAATGCGTGTTGACCAGCCCGAACTTCCGCGCCTGCGCGTTCATCAATTCGACGAACTGCTCCTCCGAGCCGCTGACCCCCTCGGCGAGCACGATCGCCGCGTCGTTGCCGCTGTCCACCACGACGCCGCGTATCAGATCCTGAACCGAAACGACGCCATCGAGCGGCACGAACATCTTCGAGCCCTGCTTACGCCACGCCTTCTCGCTGACCGGAAGCTGCTGGTCGAGCTTGAGCCGGCCGGAGGCGAGCATCGAATAGACGATGTACTCCGTCATCATCTTGGTCATCGACGAGGGCGGCATCCGCTCCTCCGCCGCCTTGTCGAACAGCGTCGCGCCGGTGTTGAAGTCGGTGATGAAGGCCCAACGCGCGACCGTATCGACGGGACCGAGCGGGGTTTGTCCGGGAGAGGCGTTTTCGGGTGGCTTCTTCGCCGCACCAGGATGGGCGGGCCGCGCGGCCCAGGCCGGCGCGATGAACAGGGCGGCACCGGCGGCGAACAGCAGGCGACGGGTCGGCATAAGCGGTCTCCCCCTATTGCACCACGATGCGGGCATCGGCGGCGCCGGCCGCCAGCGCCGCGGCCAGTGCCGCGTCAGCGGCGGGCACGTCGGCGAACGGTCCGGCGAGCACTTGCCAGCTCTCGCCGCGTCCGGCGCCGTGCGGCACCACGATCGCGCCGATGGCCCCAAGCGCGCGCCGCTGGCGCTCGGCATAGGCGCGGGTCTCGAAACTGTCGGCGCGCACGAAGAGGCGTCCCGGCGCCGGTGCGCCCTCTGTGACCGTCGCGGGCAGATGGAGCGGCGGCAGAGGCGCATCGAGCGACGGCACTGCCGGCGCAAGACCCGAGGCGGACGCCGCGCCTGCGCCCGGCGAGGCGGCGATGCCGGGCGGCGGGGCCAGCGTCTCTTCCGCAACCGCGCCCACCGGCGCCGCTGCGATCGCGAGCCGACCGGCCGGTCCCTCCAACTTTTGCGCGAGCGCCTGGCTCGGCCCGCTCTCGACCTGCACGCGCACCTGCACCGTGCCGCCCGCCGAGATGCCGAGCAGGTCTGCGGCGCGGGGCGTCAGCGCGATCAGCCGCGCCGGCGAGGCCGGGCCGCGATCGTTCACCCGCACCACCACCTGCCGCCCGTTCTCCAGATTGGTCACGCGCGCGATCGCGGGGAGCTGCAAGGTCTGGCTCGCGGCCGTCATCGCCTGCGGAGCGTACGCCTCCCCGTCCGTGGTCAACGGCGGATGCTCCGGCCCATACACCACGGCAAGCCCCGTCTCGTCATAGGCAAAACTCTGCCGCGGATAGAACCAGACGCCCGCGGGCGAGCGCCAGGCGTCTTCGAGCACGTAGCGCGGCTGCGGCGCAGCGGTACTCGGTGCGTGCCGGAACAGCCCGCACCCGGCAAGCGGCGCGAGCAGCAACAGCGGCAGCCAGCGATGAGTCACACGCTCTGGCTGCCGAGCAGCCCGACGGCGAGCGCGTAGAAATCAGACGGATTGTAGCGCCGGATCACGTCGAAATTCGGATAGACCATGAACGCCTCGCCGCCCGCCCCGTCGGGCAGCAGCAGCGCGCCGCGCACGAACGGTTCCGAGAACGGCGCCCCGTCGGCACGGCGCACGCCGAGCCGCATCCACTCACCCAAGCTGCGCGGCCGCTCACGTCCGGCCAGCCCTGCGTCGATCTCCGCCGGTGCCATCACCGACTGCCCCCAAGGCTGCCCATAACGCCAGCCGGAGCGGGCCAGATAGTTGGCGATCGAGCCGAGCACGTCGGGGCGGCTGGTCCAGATGTCGCGCCTGCCGTCGCCGTCGAAATCAACCGCGTAGCGCAAATAGCTGTCGGGCATGAACTGCGGCTGACCCATCGCCCCCGCGTAGCTGCCGGTCATGCGCGACAAGCCGATGTCGCCGTGATCGAGGATGTGCAGCGCCGAGACCAGCTCGGAGCGGAAGAAGCTCGGCCGGCCGCTGTCCCAGCCAAGCGTGGCGAGCGATTGCACCACGTTGAAGTTGCCGGTGATCGCGCCGTAGTCGGATTCGATGCCCCAGATGCCCACGACGACGTCCGGCGTCACCCGGAACCGGCGATCGACCGCGAGCAGAAGCGACCGGTTGGCGGCGAAGGCGTCGCGGCCGCCGGCGAGCTTGCCGGGGCCGAGCACGCGCGCCCGATACTGCGCCCAGGTGAGGGTGAATTCCGGCTGGTGGCGGTTGAGGTCGAGCACCTTCCGGTCGGGCTGCAGTCCGGCGAAAGCGCGGGCGATCGTCGCGTCCGAGATGCCGGACCGGCGCGCCTGTGCCCGCACGCCGGCGAGGTACGCGGAAAAACTCCCCTGCGCTGCAGCCGGCGCCGCGCGGAGTGCGACGCCCGCGGCGGCTGCGGCTGCGAATCGGCGACGCGTAATCATACGCCTGTCTGCCACGAACCTCGCGGCGTCGGCAATCCGCTTGGAAGTGCCTCGGGGTTAAGCCAATGTCGTGGGCCAAAACGGGAGGAATGCAGGATGGGCGCCACCGCCGAACTCGCCGCCTTCGCGGCCAGCATGGCACTGCCGCGTCTGCCGTCCGAGGTGGTGGCACGAGCGCGCCTGCTGGTGCTCGACCTGGTCGGCAACATCGTGCGCGCGCGGCACGACGCCGAGAGTACGCCCGCCCTGCTCGCCGCCGCCCGCGCGCTCGGGCTTGCGGCCGGCAGCGCCGGCGTGTTCGGCGATTGCGCACGCTACACCCCGGCGGGGGCGGCGCTGCTCAACGGCGCACTCGGCCATAGCCTCGATTTCGACGACACCCACGCCGCCGGCTCGCTGCATCCTGGCTGCCCGGTGATCCCGGCGGCGCTGGCCGCAGGCGAGATGGCGGGCGCCTCGGGGGTCGACGTGCTGGCCGCGATCATTGCCGGCTACGAGGTGACGTGCCGGGTGGCACTCGCCCTGCCGGCCGGTGCGCATTACGACCGCGGCTTCCACCCGACAGCGACTTGCGGCGCGTTCGGTGCCGCGGCGGCGGCGGCCCGCGTGTTCCGGCTGGACACGGCCGGGGTCGCCTCGGCACTCGGGATCGCGCTCAGCCAGTGCGCCGGCAGCCTGCAATTCCTCGCCAACGGTGCCTGGACCAAGCGTTTTCAGGTCGGCTGGGCCGCGATGAGCGGGCTATCCGCCGCCGCCCTCGCGCGCGAGGGGTTCAAGGGCGCCGCCGACGCGATTGAAGGCCGGCTCGGATTCCTGCGCGCCTACGCGCCGGCGCCCGAGCCGGAGCGCGCGACGGACGGGCTCGGCGTGCGCTTCGAGCTGATGGCGACCGCCGTAAAACCCTATCCGTCCTGCCGCTACGGCCATGCCGGGATCGACGCGGCACTCGCGCTCCGCGCCGAGCACGGGCTGCGTGCCGAGGAGATCGAGGCGGCCACACTCGGCCTGTCCCGGGCCGGGATGCTGCTGATCGGCGAGCCGGCAGCGAAGAAGGCGAACCCGGAGGGCGTGGTTGATGGCCAGTTCAGCGGCCCGTTCGTGATCGCGGCGGCACTCGCCACCGGCGCGATGGGCTGGGACAGCTATCGCCTTCTGCATGACCCGGCGATCCGCCGCCTGCTGCCGCTGGTTTCCTGCGAGCACGACCCCGAGATCGAGGCGCTGTTCCCGGCCAACATGTCGGCGAACCTCACGGTGCGGGCGCGCGGCGAGACCTGGCGGCGGCAGGTGGTCGTGCCCAAGGGGGAGCCGGCCAATTTTCTGACCGAGGCCGAGCTGCGCGGCAAGTTCATGGGCCTTGCCAGCGCCGTGCTGGGCGAGGAGCGCGCGGCGCGGCTGGCCGACGCGGTGCTGGCGATCGACACGGTGCCCGACGTGGCAGGGCTGATGCGGCTGACAGCACCGATGATGGCGGCGAGGCTGGCGGGGGACTGAGCGGGGCAGCAAGCCATTCTGGGTTTCATAACACCCCTCCCCCAACCCTTTCCTGCAAGGTCCCGCAAGGGGCGGGGCGGGAAGATATCCAAACGGCGACCGGGGCCGTGTAAGCGGCCCCGGGTCCCGTCGGGCAGTGCTGCCAGGAGAGCGGCCGCAGGTGTTCAGGACCGCATCAAACGAAGCGCCCCAAGCCCCAGCAAGCCGCTGCCCAGCAGCAACAGGGACATCGGCTCCGGTACAGGCGGGGTAGTGCCGGGAAGTTCGCCGACGACGAGCGAGTTGTTGCCGGTCTGCCCGGGCTGGCAGGTCCCGCTATTCGGGCCGCAATTCTGCAAATGCACAGCGAAGTCGAACAGCCCGCTCGTGTCGGTGAAGTTTGCCAGGCTGGCGGCCGTGAGCCCGGTCGCGGTGAGCGCCACGACAAAGCTGCTGCCGGCTTGCGTGATCGTGCCGCTGGGCGGGATCTGCAGATCGAACTTGCCTGCGTAATTGCCGCTGCCGTTCAGGGTGATGCCGTTCTCGCTGTTCTGGACTGTGACTGGAGCATTGGTAAAGCTCCCGCCGGTGATCGCGGCAGTGAAGACAGAGCTGCTGTTGAACAGGCTCTGGTCGTAGTTCAGGGCGATGTACTGGACGGACAGCGGCGAACCGCCGTTCAGGGTTACGCCAATATCGACGGTGTTGGCGCCCGCATTGGTGAAGGTGACGGTACCGAAGGAGCCTGTGGGCGAGCCACAGGCGGTTCCGCCGGTGATCGGGCAATTGAGGCTGGAGGTGATGGGAGGGATGGCTGTGGCGCCGGCCGGGGTGGCGGCAAGCACTGCCAGAACGCCTGCGGCGCCCAAAACGAGGCCTCGAACGAGGCCATATTCGCGCCGCCCTGCTGCGGCCTTTGTACGGAAAGTAGTCATGATTTCGTCTCCTGTGTGTGCGGTCCGCTCTGGGCGGCACTCAAGGCGAAGCAAGAACGGTACCAGCGTGTAAAAACAGTCACTTGAACTCTCCGGGCCGACGCTTTGCCGTCTACTGTAAACTTTGCCGACGTCAATGACGCAGTGGTTGAAGCACGCTCGCCGCATAAGGTCAATAAAATCAATGGGCTCCAGATGCAGGGGGCGAGACTCCACCGGGGCGGCCGCGTAAATCCTAAGCATAAGTCAATCGGCTAGAGCCGCGCCGAGACCGCGAGCGAGCCGAAACTGAACCACCGGCCTTCTGGCCGCGGAACTCGTCGGTCTGCCAGGTTTGCACGTAGCTGATCCGCACGCCGCGCCAGATGATGCCGATCCCGGCCTCGACCCTCCCACGTACTACTTGCGGCTGACATCCGGGCCGGACTGAAACGGGCCCCCATTCAGCATCGCATCGTACGCCACCGCCTGTCGGTCGGCGTCGGCGAACAGATACCGACGAGTGGCCGGGTGGGCACATGGGCATCCGCGCCGCTGAGTCCGGGGCGGATGCGCTGCGGGCCGAAATCGCTGTCGAGCCCCTGCCGCAATCCCGGCCGATTGCACGGGGTCGCGATGAATGGCTAGCGTCCGGCTGACGGATGGGTGGCCGAGCGGCTGAAGGCAGCGGTCTTGAAAACCGCCAGGGGGCGACCCCTCGTGGGTTCGAATCCCACCCCATCCGCCAGAACGTTGCGCGCCAGCGTTCGCCATTATCCAGAAAGGCTCGGATTTACCGGTACTTCCTGGCTAAACATCGTCCTTGACTGTTCGCCGCCGTTCGCCTACATCCCATTTTCCTTTGTGGGTAGGCGCGTCGGTTAGCATCCGCTTTCCGCCTCCCGGCCATTCTGTGGGTTCGGAAAAAACACATGGCGCGTGTAACAAACAAGCTCTCCCCAGCCGGTCTGGCGAAGCTGCTCCGGGCAAAGACACCGGGGCTGTATGGCGACGGCGCCGGGCTTGGGTTGCGGATCGGGCACAACGGCGCGTCGTCATGGGTGCTGCGCTACATGCGGCAGGGCAAGGCGCACGAAATGGGGCTCGGCCCGACCCACACGGTGGGGCTCGCGGAAGCGCGGGAGCGGGCGAAGCGCTATCGCCTCGAGCTGCTGGACGGGATCGATCCAGTCAGGGCGCGCAAGGAAGCGAAGGCCAGCGCGAGGCCAGCCGTCACGTTCGGCCAAGTGGCGGACATGTATCTGACAGCGCACGCGCCGGCCTGGCGCAGCGAAACCCACCGGCAGCAGTGGCGGCAGACCCTCGCCCACTATGTCTTGCCGGTGCTCGGGCCAAAGGGCGTGAGCGTGATCGACACCGGCGACGTGATGCGGGTGATCGAGCCGCTATGGCACGCAAAGCCCGAAACCGCCGGCCGTGTGCGAGGCCGGATCGAAAGCATCCTCGACTATGCCGCGGCCCGCGGCTGGCGGCAGGGCGACAACCCGGCGCGCTGGCGGGGGCACCTAGCGAACCTGCTCCCCGCGCCGCACAAGGTGGCAGCGGTGCAGCACCATCCCGCGATGGCGTGGCAGGAGGTGCCCGCCTTCATGGCGTCGCTGGCCGAGCGGCAGGGGATGGCGGCGAAGGCGCTGGCCTTCCTGATCCTGACGGCCGCCCGCAGCGCCGAGGCGCGGGGTGCGACATGGGGCGAGCTGGATCTTGGCGCCGGTATCTGGATCGTGCCCAGCAGCCGCATGAAGGGCGGGCGCGAGCATCGCGTGCCCCTGGCCGAGCGGGCGCTCGCCCTACTGCGCTCGATCCGGCTGCCCGAGGCGGAGCCGGGTGCGCTGGTGTTCCCCGGCGCGTCGGGACGCAGGCCGCTGTCTGACGTGGCGCTGGCCAAGCTGCTCCCCGCCGGGGCGACGTGTCATGGGTTCAGAGCATCGTTCCGCACATGGTGCGGCGAGGCCACCGCCTACCCGCGGGAGGTGGTCGAAATGGCATTGGCGCACCGCCTCGGCGACGCGGTCGAGCAGGCATACGCGAGGGGCGATCTGTTCCAGAAGCGGAAGCAGCTCATGAAGGCGTGGGGCGAGTTCTGCAGCCGCCCCGCGCCGGCCAGCGGCGAGGTGGTGCCGCTTCGCGAGCGGGCTGCCGGGTGATGGCGCCCCCAGCAGCCGAGCCCGGGTCGGAGCAGCCCGAGCAGCAGATCGTCCGAATCTTCCCGCCCTCGCCCGAGGCGTGGTCGCAACTCTGTCTGCAACTGCTCAGGACGGCCGAGGCGCGGCGCCTGGGGGTGGAGTACGAAGGTGCGCCACCCGGATTCTTAGCCGCAGACGCCGCCCTGCATGCCGTGCTCGATTATCTCCAGGCGTGCGACGGCCTGATGCGCGAAGGCGCGGTTGCTTCGCTTTTTGAGTTGCGCGCGGCGATTCATGACTTGAAGGAGGGCCGTCATCCCGCGCTGCTCAAACCGCACTCGCGTGATGGCCGTCCAGCTACCCGCGGCGCAAAAGCCGCCATTATTGGGATAGCCGCCCGCGCGATGACGGAGCTGGTGGAATCCGGGATTCCAGTGCCAGCCGCTGCCGATGCGGTGTGCAGAGCGCTGAAAAAAGGCCGCGCGATCGGGTGGCGGGAGGTCAAGCCGGTGACCGTCAAAAACTGGCGAGCACGATGCGAGGCCGGCCCCGGCTCTGACATCGCGGAGAAAGCTATCCTGCACTATGTGGGACCGCTGCTGCCCGGCATGGGCGACACGCCGGCACGCCGCGCGGAAAACCTGCTGACGATCCTGGCCGAAGCGCAGGTGCGAGGCTTCGGCGAATAAATCTCGGAAACCCCCCCTGTTACCGCGATTCCTTCGCGGGCAGCGTCCGCCACAGGCCGGGGGATGAAAGGCGGACTTCATGGGATACACCGACGAGATGCGGAAGGCGCTGAAAGGCGCTGGTGCAATCACGCCGAAATACGCGCCGCTTGATTTCTGCTGCGCGATCAGCGGCCTAGGCCGCACGCGGACATACGAGCTGCTCGGCGACGGAACGTTACGCGCTATCAAATGCGGCAAGCGGTTGCTGGTCGACGTGGAATTCGGGCTCGGGGCGCTGGCGGCGATGCCGGCGGCCCAGATCAGGCGCTCGCCGCCGCGTAAACAGGCAGCCGCAGAGCAGACCGCCGCCTGAACCCCCCAGCCTGGACGCAGCGGCGCGGCGAGGGAGGAGGGTTCCGGTAGGCGTTTGACGGCGCGGAACAGCCGTCACATAGCCCGCCGGCCCGTCTCGCGCAAGCGCCGCCCGTCCCACCAGGACGTGCCGCCCCATGTTGAGACAGCAGCAGCCCAAGCACTACCGCCAGCGGCTGGCCGCCGACCTCGGCCGGGCGCCGAGCGACGCCGAGCTCGCGGGCGTGCTGGCGATGAACATCGAGCGCGTCCGGCGGCATCGCGCCGCGATCGAGGGGGGCCGGCGATGAGATCCCCCGATCCATTCCCCACGCACCAGGTCCCCGTGCACCTGATAGACGTGCCTCCTGATCGGCTGCGTCACCTTCAAGAGGATCAGGTCGTTGCTCTGATGGAGAGCATCGGTCGTATCGGCCTCCAGACGCCGATCAGTATTCGCTACGTCGAAGATGGCGGCACAATTTTGGTTGCTGGCGCGCATCGACTGGAGGCGTGTCGTCGTCTAGGAATTGAGGACGTGCTCTGCGTCGCTATAAAGGGAGACGATACTGACGCTCGGCTATGGGAAATCTCTGAGAACCTTCACCACGCCGATCTGTCGGTGATCGAGCGGGCAGAGCATATCGCCGAGTGGATCAGGCTGACGGAGGAGAAGCTGATTTCGGCGCAAGTTGCGCCTAAATCAAAGAGCAAAACGAACCCGAAAGGTAGTGGCCGTCAAGAGGGCGGCATCAACGCCGCCGTCCGCGAGCTGGGCATCGACCGCACCGAAGCGCAGCGGGCGGTCAAGATCGCCGGCCTCACCCCCGAGGGCAGGGAAGCTGCTCGTCAGGCGGGGCTCGACGACAACCAGTCCGCGCTGCTGAAGGCGGCGAAGGAGACCAGCACCGAGGCGCAGGTGGTCGCGATCGAGAGCTACGGGACCAAGACCGAGCCGCATCGCGAAGCGATGGTGACCACCGGCGCGGACGCGCCGCAGAACGAGCCGGAGCTGCCGCCAGGGGTGACGCGCCGCTACAAGGGCGGCTCGGTAAAGATCGGGGATAAAAAATATCCACCCTGACTGGCTCGATACTGTGCTGTCCGGAATCGTCTGCGACCTTCTCGAATATGATCCGAACACGCTCATCGCGTGCATGAATGAAAGCAGTCGCGAGCGAGTTCTAGAGTACGCCCCGAGGGTCGCAGCGTGGCTCAGGCGGATCAAGTCATGACCGCGCGCCTGCCGACCCACCAGCTGCGCGAGCTCGCCCGCTGGGCTGCGCGAGCCGGCTGGCAGTGGGAGCGGCTCGCCGGCGGGCATGTCCGCTGGCGCCACCCGAACGGCGCGCGACCGATTATCACCAGCGCCACCAGCAGCGACTGGCGCGCCGACCGCAACGCCCGCCAGCAGATGACGCGGGCGCTGGAACGGAGCGTCGGGTCATGAGCGGGCGCGACGTCGCCGAGGCCCGTGAGCTTCGCCGGCGCGCCGGAGAGCTGCGCGAGCGGGCAGAGCAGTTCGACCACGCCGGCCTCGCCCTGTTCGCGGCCGACGCCCGACGGCTCGGGGCCGAGCTGCGCGCGCGCGCCGATCGGCTCGACCCGGACGGCGGCTGGCTCGTGCCGGCACGGCCCTGGCGGTGGATCGCGGAGGCGCGGCGATGAGCGCGTCGCAGAGCGACGGTCCCGTACCAGCGCGAAGCGCTGCGCCGCCCTTCTTTGTCTCGGACTTCGTCTCGGTGCAGCGCGCCACACTACGCGGCTTCGTTACCGTCTCGCAGCCATCCGGCATGATCATCCACGATGTCTCGTTGCATCAGAAAAACGACAGCACGTGGGCCAGTCCACCGAGCAAACCGATGCTGTCCCGCGATGGCGTCGTGCTTCGAGACGACAACGGCAAGATTCGCTACGCGTCGATTGTCGAGTTCGCATCGAAGAAACTCCGCGACCGCTGGTCAGACGCCGTCGTTGATGCCGTGCGGCGAGCGCATCCGGAAGTGTTCGCCTCTGCTGCGGAGGCGGGGCGATGAGCGCGCAGCTCGACGCCCGTGAGACATTGGGCAACGTGATCGCCCGATGCCCCTACCGATCCCTGCTCGGCTCCGACGGCAATGCCGACGAGATGTTGGGCAGGGTGCGAAGCGTGATTGCGGTCCTCGGCGGTGACCATGAGCCCCTGAGCGAGACGATGCCTGCGCGATGCCCTCGCATGCATTCGGGCAGGGGACGTCGTGCTGCTGATCTCCGATCAGCCTCATCTGCGCGATTATGCGAAGCGCGAAATCCTCGCCATGGCCGGACCGGCCGGAGGGCGGGCATGAACGCGATGCCCCCCAACGTGCTCGAACCGGATGCCGAAGAGATCAGCCGCTTCGTCCGCACGCTGTTCCTATATGCCGACGACGGCGGCTACGTCAGCCTGCGCGCCTTCGATCAATTCCGCCACGATGTGCCGCCGATCCTGATCCGGCCGGCATACGTCAACGGCGCCGGCCTCGATGCCGTCATCAGCGAAGCCGTGCGCGCAGCCCGCGAGAGCGACAACACGGCACGGCCTGCGGTCTTCGCACCGCCTATCTGCACATTTATCAATGCCAGCCGTGCACGTGTTGTCGATCTCGAAAACGGGCTCGTGCTGTCCGTCGAGATAGACGAAGGCGACACCACTAAGGCCAGGTTATTCCTCGAAAGCATGCTCGGCCCGGCTACCGTCACCGTCGCGTCCGGCAGCGATTGGACCGACCCGGAGACGGGCGAGGTATTTCCGAAGCTGCACCTGCACTGGCGACTTTCAGAACCGACCCGCGATGCCGAGGACCACGCCCGGCTTCGCCAAGCGCGCAACCTCGCCGCGCTGCTTGTCGGGGCAGACCCGACCGGCAAGCCGGTAGTCCATCCGCTTCGCTGGCCAGGCTCTTGGAACCGCAAGACGACGCCGCGGATGGCGCGCATCGTCGCGTACAACGAGACGGCCGAAATCCACCTCGGCGAGGCGCTGGAGAAGCTGGAAGAAGCAGCGGCGGCTGCTGGCTGCGCGCGCGCCGGGATGCCGCGCTCGGGCACACCCGAGGCGCCGATCCCGCTGGTCGCCGATGCCATGCGCGCAATCCCGAACGCTGACGCCGATGTGCATTATGCCGACTGGGTCCGGCTCGGCTACGCCTGCTTCCGCGCGACCGGAGGCACAGACGACGGCTTCGCCATTTGGGACGAATGGTCAAAGAAGTCCGACAAGTACGACGCGGACGAAACCGAGGCCACATGGAAGCGCATCGACCACGCCATCGGGGGATCGAAAGCGCCACCCAGCACCGTCGGCGCTGGCACGATCTTCTATGAAGCCGCTCGCCACGGCTGGAAGCGATCTACCGCCAATGCCGACGACGCTGGTCCGCAGCGGGATCACGCCGAAGCGCGGGCAGAACCGCCGCCGCCTCTGCTTGATCCTTGGGATGCACTGCAACCGCTGCGCTTTCCGATGCGCGCGCTGCCCGCAGTTCTACGCGCCTTTGTCGAGAACCGCGCCCGCGTCATGGGCGCCGATGCAGGCGCTCTCGCGTGGGCCGCTATCTCGGCCTGCGGAACCGCGCTTGACGCCAGCATCCGATTGCAAATGAAGCGACACGACACCTGGACGGTGCCATCTTTCATCTGGCTCGCCCTGGTGGGCGCGCCGAGCACGAAGAAATCGCCCATCCTTGATGTTGCCTTGTATCCACTGGAGCGTGCACAAGAAGCCGACATAGACGAGTGGAAAGCGCGGCTTGCAATCTGGAAAGCGCTCCCGAAAAAGGAGCGCGACAAACAGCCGGAACCCGTATGCAAGCGACGGCTCGTCACCAAGGACCCCACCATCGAAGCCATGGAGGAAATTCTGGGCCGCCAGGATCGCGGTATCTGCTTGTTCCGCGACGAGTTGCCCGGCTGGATCGGTTCGCTCGAAAAGTATACCAGCCGCCACGGCAGCGCCGCCGACCGGGCGTTCTATCTGACCGCATTTAACGGTACCTCATACATTGTTGACCGCATTGGACGCGGCACCACACCAATCAAAAATCTAAGCATTCCCATCGTCGGAGGCGTTCAGCCCGATCGCCTGCGCCAACTCGGCGACATTACAGCCGATGGTCTGTGGCAGCGGTTCCTTTCAATAATCGTCGGCCCGGCCTCGCTGGGGTGCGACGATGCTGACCTCGGCTTCGGCCCGCTGGTGGATTACAACGAGATGGTGGAGCGGTTGCTCGACGTGCCGCCGGAGACCCGTATGACGCTATCCGCGGAAGCGCACGCCGTCCGCGAGGACGTTGCCAATCGCCTCTTCGAGCTGGAACAGAACCTCGCCCTCGGCCCCTCATTCTCGGCGTTCTGCGGCAAGCTAATCGGGATATGGGGCCGTCTTTGCCTGATCCTGAGTCAAGTCGAGCCCGATCGCTCTAACCCCCTTGTCGTGCCCGAGCGGATCGCTAGCGCCGCTGAAGTGCTGCTCTTTAAGAGCGTGCTGCCCAACGCCGGCCGCGTCTACGCCGGCATGGGCGGCGGCGGCGGCAACATTGAAGTTACGCAAGCCATCGCCGGCTTCATCCTGACCAAGCACAAGGAACGCCTGCTGGCGTCCGACCTGAGCCGAAACGTCCGCGCCTGCCGCGGCGCACCGCTCGAAGATATCCAGCGCCTTGTATCACCCTTGGTGGCCGGCGGCTGGCTGACACCCGAGAGCGATCTCAACCCATCCCTGTGGACCGTGCACCCTGAAGTGCACCAGCGCTTCGCAAAGCGCGGCGTGCAGGAGACAACCAGACGAGCCGCCATCCGCGAGATCATCCTCAACCCGGGAGACGACGAATGAACCAAGCCCTCACGAACGACCTGCCGTTCGGCTTCGCGGACCTGCCCGGCTCGCCAGCCGATCCCGCCGGGATCGCCCTGATCCAGCAGATCGCCGCAGACACGCTGCACCTCAAGAATAGGGACGCCTGGCACGAGATCGTCCCGCGGCTCAAGGAGGCCGGCGTGCCTCACCGCGAGGCCAAGGCCCTCGCACACGACGTGTGGACCGCCAGGAAGCTGATGCGGGCGCAGGCCAGGGCCGATGGAGCACCCCTACGGCCTAGCACCCGACACAGGATCGCTACCAGCGATAGCGCGACCGCTCTGCTGTCCCTTTCTTGGACTGAGCTGGGCGACTGATGCAACGGCGCAACGACGGTGACAAGCGTGCTAGGGCGCGCGAAGAGAGAAAAACGAAAATGGAGAGAAAGGAAAGAAGAAGGGTCTTTTTATTTTTCATCTATATAGGGAAGCACGTTTGTCACGCACGGACCGACAGCGGAACCATCGACGACCAATCGGCCACGGTATTCCCGCCACAGTCGCTAACGGGCAACATCGGTGGCAGCTCGCGTGCCCTGGTTGTCGTAAAGCCATGGGTCTCCTCGGCCCAATCGAGCAGCGCGTCGGCTCCGTCAGGAGGGAGCGCTGCGACCTCGGCATGATGGGCGAACCCCAGAACTTCATGGCGCCGTGAAGTTTTGAGTGGTTTTGACCACACCCTCCCTTTCGGACGAAGGGAGTCGTCGCAGCGCGCGGACCAAGAGCCGGCGTCTCTGGGGGGGCTTTTTGTCGGGACTCGTCGCATTTTTGAGACACCGCCTCCCGTGCTTCCCGCTCGCGCGCGGTGCTACCGGTTCCTGGTGGGGAACCCTGATCGCCGGCCACGGCCGAGTCATGGCGGGCGCTGGAGGTCGGCATCAACCAGGTTCTGATGATGGTGGACAGACGAGGAGAAGCGCGCAGGACGGGTCTTCCAATCTACGTCAGGTTCAATCGAGGACCCGCAACCATCTTAATTTGCTCCTCACAGGTGAGTGAGCTGCGACCCTTGCCTAGACCGAACGTTGCCCACTTTCAGAGCTAGGATGTTGATTTCGTGTCCTTTCGGCCCACGATCACTGACTACGCCGCGGAGGTTGATCTATGGTGTGTCTAACTCAACCCAGGCAACGCCTGTTCACCGAAAGCCACTCACCAAAGTGGTGGAATCCAACTCATTCGAATCGCCGTTGGACTCGGTGTCAACGAATTTCAGCGGCGGCTACTGTCTACGTGCAGCAACCACGTATTTGAGTCAGTTCAGGGTACTTGGTCGAAAAACCGGGCAAAGTTCGGCCTAGGTTGGGCTCAGGGTTCGAATCCCTTCGCCAGCTAAAATGAAATCAAGCACTTAGCCGAGATCGGCGAAGCCGCCCGGATTGCGTACCAAGCACCTAGCAAGCAACTCGCGCTGGAAACCGTCCCGCGGGCGGGTCACCCTTCATCCGGCTCGGGCAGGCCGCCCCGGATTTGGATTGTCACGGGTGCCGATCCCGGAGCGGAAGCCTGCCCGCAGGCAGCGACCAGCCGCGCCAGCTCGGCGGCCTGCGCCGGGCACAGCTCGCCCTGCGCCAGCGCGCCCCAGATGGCGGCCAGGGCCGCGGGCAGGTCGGCCGCAGTCTCGATGCGCGGCAGCGCCAGCCGGACCGGACGGCCGCGCCGCTCAGGCCACACCCGCCGGAGCAGGATGTCGGCCGCGCGCATGTCGCCCCGTTTCGCCGCCGCCACCACGGTGGCCAGCACCTCGGCCGCGCCCGCGACGCCGATGGCGTCAAGCGCGAGCAGCGCCTTGTTGCGGGCGCCCGGCCGCTTCCCACTCGGGTTGCCGCTGGTGCCTTTCGGCCATCGCCCCTGCATTCCGCCTGCATTTGCAGGCCCGCACTCGCTCACTTTGCAACCTTTTCGAAGATCGGATTAGCGCCCACTCCGACACTAGGCCGTGTGGACGGATTTGATCAAAATCAGCCCGCAAGCAAAAGCGACGAGGGCGCCGTAGCTGTCGGCGGTCTTCTCGCAGCGTAGGGCGATCCGCTTGAAGCGTTTCAGCTTGCCGACCGCCTGCTCGATGCGAGCGCGGGCGCGGTAGAGCATTTTGGGAAGAAGGCAGGTCTGGCCTTGGCGTTGGCGTTGGCGCGATACGGGATGACGGGGATGATGCGCCGCCGCCGGCAGGCCGCGCGATTTGCGGCAGAATCGTAGCCTTTGTCGGTCAGGGCGGCGCGCGGCGTGATGTCCGGCCCGATGTCGAGCGAGGTTGCGAGCTGGCTGCAGTCGCTCACCTCGCCACCGGTCAGATGGAAGGCGATGGGCAGACCGTCGAGGGGCACCGCCGGCGGAACGGTCGGCGTATCCCGCTGTGAAGAGGCACGCCAGCAAATACCAGAGTACAATCATGGGGAGGGGCAACTAATAACGAACGTTATGCGCGTTGGTTCGCTCAGCCAGACCAAAAAAAGCCATTGGCCCATCGAGTGTCGCACCGGCTGCCGTTCCGGATCATCGAAATGGCCCCGGCGCGCCCACCCTGCTCCTTTAGCGACCCTTATGCTGTTCCTCGTAAGTCCTGGTGTGGTGGTGGAACATCGGCGCTGGATCGAGCTGGGCAGCCCGCGCCCGCAGCTCGGCCGCAAGGCGGCTCGCGTCGGCGGCAAAGCGCGCGCGAGAGACGGAACCGCTCGGCGCGCTGGCGAAGGGCTTCGGCCCGGCGGCGCAGCTCGCGAGCCTCGGCCGCTGGTGCGCGGCTTCACGTCGTCACCTCGCGCACCGCCTCGGGTGGCCAAGCTCGCGGTGACGGATGGCAGGTCGAGCACCGCCAGCCCGTAGGCGACGCGGCCTCGCACCACCACGCGTGCCCGCCGCAGCAGGAACAGCAGCACCCGGCCGAGGGCAGCGCCGCTGGGCCGCCCCAGCTCGGCGGCCCGCGCAGAGCGGCTTGCCGATGGCCGGCGACCGCCGCCCGGTGCTTTATTGATAGTAGTTGGAGGTCGTGATTTCCCATCAATACCGCGACATGTAGCGCTCAGCGTATCCCCCCGAACGATCGGAGCGCTGCAGGTCTGCCGATAGCTTCCAGCGGGCTGCGCATGCAAACCCGATTGGAAAAAGCCTGGCAAAGAGCGACAAGTCTCGGTATCTTGGTTTTCCATAGCGATTGCGGAACATAAGGCCAATCTCCTTCGGCGTTAATCAGCTAGCCTGCGCACCCACAAACTCGACTACTTTCGTCCCTGGGATGGGCCAAATATTTTGTAGTCGCGTCAGGGACAGGTGGCGTTAAATGAATTGCACCACAGCACGCGTAAGGTCGTGCGTATTCGGCCGCCTGTCGGTGGCGTTGAAGTGCAGCACGATGTTCGTCGTACGGCCTGGGTTCACCTTGGCGTCCAGTGTGCCATCCACTTTGGCGCTGTTGTTGAAATCGATCTCGTTCGGCGGCGTACTGACGACGCGGATGCGCACCGTGCTCCCACCCTGAAAGCCGCTGCCGGTCACCTCATGCGGCGTGGTGACGCTTTCGATGCGCGTAACGCTGATGGTCGGCGGCATAGGCGGAACGTTGCAAGTCAGCACGCCGTCGAGGTTGTCGATCTTGACCGGTGGGCAGCCAGTAACGGATATCGGGTACCGCCGCTCCGCGCTGGCGACTGCTAGGGCGCGGGCCGGAACCGACCGAGGCGCGCCTACGGCACCGCGTCGCCAACGGCGTGCTTGGCCTTGCACTCGGCGATGATTTCGGCTGGCTTCGTCGAGCATGAAGGACTTCCTTCGGCCCGCGGTCCGGCACTGAATTCCTGCCGCACTGCGCCGCCCACCATGACATGCGCGCGCGGAATGAGGTTCGCCTGTAGCGCGACACGATTGATGACCGCTCGTATTGCCTCACCCGAGAATGCTCCCGAGGCGACAGACATTGCCTCAACAGGATGTTCTTGTCGCACATCGGCGTAAATTGGGGCTTGTTTGATCAGACATTCTCCGATGGTAGCCCCCCAGACAGCGACGTATCGGCCGCCAGGGCCAGGCACTCGCGCGTGAAGTCGTCCACGACGCACAGCACGCGGAACCGGCGGCCATCGCACAGCGTGTCTGACACGAAGTCCAGCAACCAACGCTGGTCGGGGCCGTCCGGCAGCGCGATCGGCGCCCGCGTGCCGAGCGCCCGCTTGCGGCCGCCGTGGCGGCGCACCTGCAGTCGTTCCTCGCGATACAGCCGCCGCAGCTTCTTGTGGTTCAGGCGAATACCCTCGCGAGCCGCCGACAGCCAAACCGCCGTCGCTCGCCTGCCAGCTCCCGTAGCCACGCCCGAACCGCGTCATCGTCGACGACGCGGCGACGCGTAACGGCCCCCGCCCGATCCGCCCCAAAGCACGCCCGACGCCCACTCACCTCCTGATGCTCCCGAAGGTGAGCAACGGCCTCCCGCCGTGCGGCAAGCGTTACTATTTTTTGCTGCGACGTTTTTTAGCATCGCGCTATCCAGCATCGCGTCCGCCACCAGCTTCTTCAGCCACGCGTTCTCTGCCTCCAGCGTCCGCAGCCGGCGTGCCTCGGACACCTCCAGGCCACCAAACTTCGCTTTCCACTGGCAAACGTCGCCGGGCTGATCCCGTGCTTACGGCACACGTCCGCCGTCTTGCACCCGGCCTCCTGCTCCCGCAGCACCCCAATGATCTGCTCCTCGGTGAACCTGCTCCGTCTCATCCATCCGCCTCCCGGTCAGGCGGACTCTCCTCAAACTGGACGAAGTTCGGGGGCCCAGGTCAGCGCGAAAGCGGTCGATTGCGGGCCTAATGAGATTTGCGCTTGGGAGGGCAAAGGCGCGGCACGCCTCTCCGAGTCGACGCCTGCGAGATCGGTGTGGCCGCCCCATGCGACGCTCCCGACATGGTGCTCGTGGTCGGGCTCGGCGATTGCCTCGAGGAACTCGCGATATCCCCAGGCTCCGCGGCCGCCCTCCGACGGTCAGCTTCCGCTGCGCGCCAATCCAATTCGGGCCCGGAGTGCTCAATTATAGGGCCGCCGCCATCCGGCATATGGAAAGCGTCCGACCGACCTTCGGGGCGTCTTGCCGTTGCAACAGGTCCGGATCGGGGGGTAGCTTCCCCTCGTTACGGCAGGATTGGTCGATCGTCGAGGCTGGTCAAACATAGCCCAGCAGCATCGCGGAGCGATTTATGGAAGTCATAAAGCAGATCGCTAAGCAAATGCTAGTGCGCCGCTCCCGAAGTTTCTATACACATTATGCCTGCAAGGAGAGGGTTCGGCGGCAGAAGCGCGCAATTCAGACGAGAATGTCGTCGCCAGATCGGTCCAATCGGGAACGGCTTAGAGTTGAGGTTGCGAGTGTTGCTGTAGGCGGCGATCGCTGCGTCCGGCTCTTCGGTTGACCGGCGGACGCCGCACTTGATCCGCTGCTCGGTCGGGAGCGCAAGAAATCAAATGAAAGGCAGCGTGCCCCTTGAAACGATTGACGCGCAGTTGGTTATCAGCGCAAGGCTTTGGACAGTGAGCTGGACACTGCCAACCCGAGTACCCGCCCGCGTATCTGTGGTCGTACACGACGCATTGGGGGCGTGCCACGCGCGAGCACGTAAAGCAGGACCGCATACATTGTTCGCGAGTGAGTCGGCAGCCCCGGCCCATGAACCTCATCCACCTGCTCCTCACCCTTGTCGACGAAAGCCAAGCCATCCTGACCGGCAATCTCGTGCTGGACGGTACTGCGCCGAGCACACTGCGTAGAAGCTGCTGAAGCACCCGAGCCGCGATAGTGGTGAGCTAAGGAAATGTGGAAAGGAGACACGGAGGCTAAAATGATAGATGCGGTCTGGACCATTCCTGTGTTCTTTGGAGGAATGCTACTTGGCGTCGAGGCAACCAAACTGCGCGCCAAGGCGCAAGCGGAATACGAGGCCCATTGCGAGGGGCGGAGGCATGCCATTCGCCGCCTGCAGGAAAACGGATGGCGACTGTGGCAGGAACAATCGCCTCGATCCTATTCTGGCTTAATTGAAATTATCCGGCTCGAAGAGTCCATGGCTGGCATGTGGAACCGACCGATGCTGGTGCGGGATATGCAGCCGTGCATGGACGTGGCGGATCTGTGGTGGCGCACGGTCCTCAAAGATCAACCATTCCGAGCTGAAGGCGTCCAGGAAGCGGGCCTCAGTGACCAGCTGCCGTCGCTAATTGAGCCGCCGCACTCTCCGGGGCCGGCCATGGCCGAACAGACTGTCCGTCATGCATATCTATCGTGTTAGCGGGTCGATTTTTAGCGATTTGGACTCGACACACGAATATACTCTCGCCATCAGACTTGCGCGCTTCTTGCGGGGATGACAGAAATATGCCCATTGCTGCGGATGTGCTGCTCGGAGAACGGGTAGCAATCGCTCATCCAGGCCTCGTCAATCTTTATGGCTGCCAAATTGGCAACTTTACGCGGATCGGGACCTTTGTTGAAGTACAGAAAAATGCCACAATTGGCGCGCGATGCAAAATTTCTTCGCATACGTTCGTATGCGCGGGTGTTGTAATCGAGGATGAGGTATTCATTGGCCATGGCGTAATGTTTACCAACGACCTTTACCCGCGCGCGACGACGGCGAGCGGCGGACTGCTAACGGAGGCCGATTGGCATGTCGTCCCGACCCTCGTACGGCAGGGCGCATCGATCGGTTCCAACGCTACAATTCTCGCCGGTATCACTATTGGTGCGGGTGCTTTGGTGGGTGCCGGCACGGTGGTAACGGCCGACGTTGCTAACCACGCGATCGTTGTCGGCAACCCGGCCCGAGTCGTGGGCGACACCCGTCGCCGTGAGCATGGGTATTCGGCAGCCGTTGTCGAATGGTTGGCAAACCAGCACAGGGAAGATTGGGCATGATCGGCATAGCGGTGATCGGCTATGGATACTGGGGGCCAAACTTGGCGCGCTGCTTCGCCGAGACGGATGGCTGTCGCCTGGTCGCGATCGTCGATCGATCGCCGGCTGCCCTCGCCCGTGCGGCGAAGCGGCATCCGGACGCCCTTATAATGACGGACTGGCGCCAGACGCTTGCAGAGCCCGGTATCGACGCGGTGGCGATCGCCACGCCGGTGCGGACACATTACGAAATTGCATACGCGGCGCTGCGGGCCGGCCGACACGTGCTGCTGGAAAAGCCAATGACAGAAAACTCCCATCAGGGACGTTCGTTAATCGAAACTGCGGAGAAATGTGGCCTGACGCTGATGGTGGGGCATACCTTCGTCTACTCCGGGGCCGTGCAGAAGTTGCGGGAACTGGTTGCTACCAATGACTTGGGGCAGATCTACTATTACGATTCGACGCGAATCAACCTGGGCCTATTCCAGCGCGACGTAAACGTCGTCTGGGATCTGGCCGTGCACGATCTCTCAATCTTGCAATATGTTCTGGACAGCATGCCCACGGCCGTCTCGGCCAACGGCATCAGCCATGTTCGCGGCACGCCCGAGAATATGGCCCATATCACGCTCTATTTGGAAAACGGCGCGGTGGCGCACCTCAACGTCAACTGGCTGGCGCCGGTGAAGGTCCGTCACGTTCTGGTCGGCGGCAGCCGCAAGATGGTCGTCTGGGACGATCTTGAGCCCAGCGAGAAAATCAAAGTCTACGATCGCGGCGTTAGCCTGACCGATAATGCCGAGGAGATTTACAATATACTTGTCAATTATCGCATCGGTGATATGTGGGCGCCGCGGCTGTCCATTGCCGAGCCCATGCTGACCGAAACAGCGCATTTCATCGCCTGTATCAGCGACCGGAACACGCCGGCCACCGACGGCTGTGTCGGCCTTCATGTCGTGGAGATGTTGGAAGCGGCGACACGTTCGATGAACATGCGTGGCCATCCTGTCGAATTTGGTTCCCTAAGGAAAGCGTCATGATCCCGTTCCTCGACCTCAACTCCCAGCATCGCGCGCTCGAGCTTGAGCTTGCAGAGGCCGCGCGGCGTGTGATCCTCAGCGGGCAGTTCGTCCTGGGCGAGAACGTTGCGGCTTTCGAGAAGGCATTTGCAGCGTTTTGCGGCTGCGCGCATGCCATTTCAGTCAACAGCGGGACGTCGGCGCTGCATCTCGCCCTGCTTGCGGCCGGTGTTGGGCCGGGCGATGAGGTGATAACGGTCCCGACGACGTTCGTTGCGACCGTTGCCGCGATCCAGTACGCGAATGCGACGACCCAACTGGTCGACGTCGATCCAAAGACGTGGACGATGGACCCCGGCCTGCTCGAAGCTGCCATCACGCCGCGCACCAAGGCAGTGATCCCGGTACATTTACACGGCCGCCTCGCGGACATGGACGTGATCATGAAGATCGCTCGGGCGCGCGGACTGACCGTGATCGAGGACGCGGCGCAGGCGCATGGCGCCGAGCAGGACGGCTGCCGCGCCGGTGCCATCGGCGACATCGGTTGCTTCAGCTTCTATCCGGGCAAGAATCTCGGGGCTTGCGGGGAGGGTGGCGCGGTCACCACCAATCGCGCAGATCTCGCTGCCCGTGTACGTATGCTGCGCGACTGGGGACAAGGGCGGAAATACCTGCACGTTGAAAAGGGCTTCAACTATCGGCTCGACGAAATCCAGGCGGCTGTGCTGAGTGTCAAATTGCCACATTTGGAGACATGGACGGATATGCGTCGACAAGCCGCGTCGCGCTACGATTGCAACCTCGCCGATACAGGTATCATGCATCCGGCGCCTCCGCACGGACGCAATCATGTCTACCATGTCTACGCGGTCCGCATTCCGGACCGCGACACCGTTCGCGTCCGGCTCGGCCCGGACATCGGGACTGGCATTCACTATCCGACCCCGGTGCATCTGCAGCCAGCCTATGCCGATCTCGGCTACAAGCCGGGGGATTTCCCGGTGAGCGAGCGTATCGCGGACGAGACCTTGTCCCTGCCGATGTTTCCGGGCATCACCGGCGAGCAGGTGGACACGGTCTGCGCCGCGCTGCTCGATATTTGCGCGCCCGCGTCGGTGCTTCACGGCAAGGCAGCCTGAGGTGCCGGCCGCCCGCATCGTACAGGCTGTGCATGGACCGCAGACGTCCCCGCGCGATCCGGGGTTCGAGATGGAACTCGCCCAGGATCTGGCGCGCCGTTGCTCGCCGTCCGAAATCATGTCGCTATTCCGCCGCTTTAACCAGGGCGAGGACTATATCGATTTTCTGATACGACGAACCTGCGTTCGCGCCCTGGCAAAACGTTGCGGCAGCGGACTTCGAATTGGTCCCGGCGTGGCTATGCGCCATCCCGAAACGTTTGAGATCGGCGACGGCGTTGTGATCAGTGAGCAGGCTGTGATCCATGGCCGGTTCGACGGGACCTGCGTAATCGGCAACAAGGTGTGGATCGGTGCGCAGAGTTTCCTCGATGCGCGCGCCCTGGTCCTTGGCGACAATGTCGGCTGGGGACCCGGTGCCAAGCTGCTTGGTTCGAAGCATACCGGCCTGCCGCTCGAGCAGCCGATCATCGCGACGGACCTCCTCATCGCGCCGGTCCACGTCGCGGACGACGCGGATATCGGAGTGAACGCGGTCCTGCTGCCCGGCCTCACGATCGGTCGTGGCGCAATGGTCGGCGCCGGCGCCGTTGTCACGAGGGACGTACCAGCATACTCGAAGGTCGCGGGTGTGCCGGCGCGGGTAATCGGCTACCGCGACGGTAGCAATCGCCCAGAAGGAGCATCTCTGTGACCGCACCCCTTTACGACATGAGCGGCCGCAAGGTGCTTGTCACGGGCGGCGCCGGCTTCATCGGAAGCAGCACGGTCGATCATCTCGTGAAAGCGGGCTGCGGCGAAATCCTCGTAGTTGACGACATGGTTCGCGGCCGGCCCGAAAATCTCGCCAACTCGCTGACAAGCAACCGGGTTCGCCTGGTTCGGGGCGATATCTGCGAGCGCGCGCTGATGCGCGATCTGGTGCGCAATTCCGATACGGTCTTCCACTTGGCAGCGCTGCGCATCACGCAATGTGCTGCGGAGCCGCGCCGGGCGATGGAGGTGATGGTCAACGCCACCTACGACCTGCTCGAACGCTGTGTTGAGGCGAAGGTCCGCAAGGTTGTGATGGCCTCCTCTGCTTCGATCTATGGCATAGCGTCGTTGTTTCCCACGCGCGAGGACCACAATCCCTATGCGAACCGCACATTGTACGGCGCGGCGAAGATGTTCGGCGAAGGCCTGCTGCGAAGTTTCAACGACATGCATGGGCTGGACTACGTCGCGATGCGCTACTTCAACGCCTATGGCCCACGCATGGACATCCAGGGCCGCTACACCGAGGTGCTGATCCGCTGGATGGAGCGCATCGAGGCAGGGCTTCCGCCGATCGTGTTCGGCGACGGAAGCCAGACGATGGACATGGTGCACGTCGATGACATCGCGCGGGCGAACGTGCTCGCCGCCCGTGCGCCCGCGAGCGACGTCGTGCTCAATATCGGAAGCGGCACGGAAACCACTCTTCTTCGACTGGCGAAGCTGATCGCGGAAGCGATGGATCGGGAAAGTCTCAAGCCCGTTCACGAGAAGGAGCGAGCCGTGAACCCCGTGCCGAAACGGGTTGCCGACATTTCCCTGGCTGCGGAGTTGATCGGTTTCGTCCCGACGATCTCGCTCAGGGAGGGTTTGCGTAGCCTGGTTGCCTGGTGGAGAGCCACGGGGTTCAGGGCGACCGCAGCGACAGGACAAGCAGCATGATTCCCATTACGAAGCCGATGCTGGACGAATCCGAGGCCCAGGCTGCCGCCGCGGTCGTGTTGTCGGGTTGGCTTAGCCAGGGTGCCCAGGTCGCCGCGTTCGAGGTCGATTTTGGCAAATTGGTGCGGACGCCGCACGCCTGCGCGGTCTCGAATTGTACCACGGCGCTTCACCTTGCCCTGCTTGTCGCGGGCGTCGGAACTGGCGACGAGGTCATCACGGTCAGCCACAGCTTCGTCGCAGCCGCCAATGTGATACGGCAATGTGGCGCGACGCCGGCTTTCGTGGATATCGATCCTGCGACGTACAATCTTGATCCCGATTTGATCGTCTCCGCCGTCACCGCGCGGACCAAGGCGGTCCTCTGCGTGCATCAGATTGGCTTTCCTTGCGACCTTGCGCGCATATTGCCGATCGCGCGGGCGCATGGTCTCGCCGTTATCGAAGATGCGGCCTGTGCCATCGGCTCGGAGATTTGCCTCGACGGTGGCTGGGCGCCCGTCGGCGCGCCGCATGGCGATGTTGCCTGTTTCTCCTTCCATCCGCGCAAGCTGATCACGACCGGTGAAGGGGGCATGCTGACCACGAAACATGCCGATTGGGATCGTCAATTCCGACTGCTCCGCCAGCACGGGATGAGCGTTCCCGATTCGGTCCGTCATCAGGCGAGCAAGATTGTCTTCGAGGAATATCCGGTTGTTGGTTTCAACTATCGTATGACCGACATACAGGCTGCGGTCGGCCGACGCCAGCTCCAGCGTCTGCCGGAAATCGTGTCACGTCGGCGGACCCTTGCCGCAGACTATACGCGGATGCTGGCTGACGTTCCCGGTGTTCAGGCCCCCTCGCAGCCGAACTGGGCACATAGCAACTGGCAGAGCTACTGTATCCGCCTCCCCGACGGCGTGGACCAGGCTCGGATAATGCAGTCGATGCTGGACCGCGGCGTGGCGACGCGGCGCGGCATCATGTGCTCGCATCTGGAAGCGGCCTATGCCGGAATGCCTTCGCGAGCGCTGCCGCATTCCGAACAGGCGCATCGCCGCTGCATTCTTCTGCCGCTGTACCCGCAAATGACGGAAGAGAGCCAGCAGGAGGTCATCGACGCGCTGCGGGCAGCGCTGGCGGCGGGACGTGCGACGCCATACGCGCTGCGCGACGTGGCTAAAAAGAAACTCGCCACTGGTCATGCAGCGATCGGAGTGATCTGAACGTCGTAGCCGAAGCTTTGCAGCTTGGCGATCAGGCGCTCGGTCGCGGTCCCCTTGGCGCGACGGTCGAAGTGATCGGCGCCGAGGTCCTGGTAGAAGGTGCCGTCCTTGAGCATGTGGTAGGCGGCGGTCAGCATCGAGGCCGCGACGGCGCCGATGGCCTTCTTGGCGCCGCGCCGGGCGCGCAGGCGCTGGAATTGGGCCTGGGGGTAGCTGCCCTTCTTGCGCGCGGCCGCCCAGGCACATTGGATCAGGGTCGTCTTCAGCCAGGGCGCTCCCTTGCGCATCCGGCTGGAGCGGCGCTTGCCGGCACTCTCGTCGTTGCTCGGACACAGCCCTGCCCAGGAGATCAGGTGTCCCTGGGTCGGGAAGCAACTCATGTCGGTGCCGATCTCGGCGAGGATCACGCAGGCGCCGAGATCACCAATCCCCGGAATGGTCTTCAACTGCGCGATCGTGGCACGAGAAGGTTCGACATGGGCGTCGACCTCCGCATCGATCCCGGCGATCGCCTCGTCGAGTACGTCGATCTGCTTGAGGTGGAGGGCGAGCAGGAAGCGGTGGTGGCTCGTGACCCGCCCCCGCAACGCCTCGCGCAGGGTCTCGGACGATGTTCTGACGCGGCTGTGGGCAAGCTCAGCCAGCCTGGCGGGGTCGGTCTCACCGTCGATTAGCGCCTCGATCATGGCCCGCCCGCTCACCCCCGTGACATCGGACCCATCTTCAACACTTGTGTGCTGCGGGCATGGCGTAAGCGTTTGATTTGGTTGATGGTGAAGCGGGGTTCGGCCACATATGTAGTGCCACTTATATGCCAAGTGTGGTCTGGACAGTATGGAAGCGGCGCTATCGTGTGCGCACCACAGCGAGTCGCGCATGTATGTCCGCCGCAAGCAGTCGCAGGGCCGCATCTATCTGCAGATCGTCGAGAGCCAGCGCACCGGCGATCAGGTGCGCCAGCGGGTGATCGCGACCCTGGGACGGCTGGATGAACTCGAAGCCAGCGGACAGCTCGATCGTCTGCTGCGCTCCGGGGCACGCTTCGTCCAACAGGCAATGGTGCTGGATGCCACCCGGAATGGCGATGCCTTGGCGGTCGCGGTGCGCCGCATCGGCCCCGCGCCGCTGTTCGAGCGGCTGTGGGCCGAGACCGGCTGCCAGAGCGTGATCGCGACCTTGGCGCGCGGCCGCGGCCATCGCTTCGCGCTGGAACGTGCGGTGTTCCTCACCGTCTTGCACCGGCTGATGCGTGGCGGTTCGGATCTGGCCGCGCGACCGTCTCGGTGATTGAGTGGCCCGGCAGCAACTCGGCGAGCAGCACCTGCCCGCCCCAGCCGCGCACCAGCTCGGCGCCAACCACGCCATCGATCCGATAGTCGGCGCCTTTCACCAGCAGGTCGGGCCGGAGAGTGCGGATCAGCGCCTCAGGCGTGTTCTCGTCGAACACCACCACGAGATCGACCACGCCGAGGCTCGCCAGCACCGCGGCCCGCGCCGCCTCCGTCTGCACCGGGCGCCCGTCGCCCTTGAGCCGGGCCACGCTTGCGTCCGAATTCAGCCCGACCACCAGCCGGTCGCAGCGGGCGCGCGCCTGTTCCAGCAATGAGACATGGCCGGGGTGCAGCAGGTCGAAGCAGCCGTTGGTGAAGCCGGTGCGCCGGCCGCGGCGGCGCCATTGCTCCATGTGCTCGGCCGCTGCCTCGCGGGTGACGATCTTGCGGGGCGCGCCGCCCGTCGGCGAGACCGCGGCCGAAAGGTCGGCGGCGGTGACGATCGCGGTGCCGACCTTGCCCACCGCGATGCCTGCCGCGAGGTTAGCGAGACAGGCCGCAACCGGGACCGCAAGTCCGACGGCAACACCGGCGGCGAGGATGGCAACGGCGGTGTCCTTGGCGCCGGAGATGTCATAGACCTCGGCCGCCTCGGCGGAGAAATGGTGCGGCCCGGTGTCGTCGAGCAGGATCATCCCGCCTTCGCCACGGGTGGTCAGCACGGCGCCGAAGCCATGCGCCGCGCGCAGCGCCTCGGCGGCGGCGATGACCCCCGCCTCGGTCGAGACGTCGCGGCCGGTCGCGGCGCGCAAGGTAGGGCGATTGGGGGTGATGACGTCGGCGCCCGCATAGGCGCCAAAGTCCGGGCCGTGCGGATCGACCACGATGCGCCGCCCGGCCGCGCGCGCCGCCGCGATCAGCCGCGGCGCCAGATCGCCCGCCAGCACGCTCTTGGCATAGTCAGACAGCACGATCGCGCTCGTCGCCGCCAGTGCGTCCACGGCGATGCGCAGCAGCCGCTCGGCGAGGTGCACAGGAATTGGGGTGCGCACCTCCTGGTCGGCGCGCAGAAGCTGCTGGCCGAGCGCGATGTAGCGCGTCTTGACGGTGGTGGGCCGGCCGCTCTCGATTAGCAGCCACGGCTCGACATTGCTCTGCCCGCCGATTAGCCCGGTGAGATCGGAACCGGCCTGATCGTCACCCACCACCGAGACGAAGGAAACGACGGCGCCGAGTGCCGTGAGGTTGCGCATCACGTGGCCGGCGCCGCCCGGCATGGTCACCTCGCGCTCGACCGCGACGATCGGGATCGGCGCCTCGGGGCTGATGCGCTGAACGAAGCCGTAGAGATAGCGGTCGAGCATGGCGTCGCCCACGACGAGGACGCGGGCGCGGGAGAGTTCCGGCAGGGCTGCGAGCAGGGCGGCGTGATCGGGCCCCGCCTCCGGGCCGCCGGCGGGGAAAGCTGGATGGATCGTCATGCGGCCCACATGCGATTCATGGGCGTTGGCCTACACCGTCGGGCAGAGAGTGGCAAGCGTGGGTGGTGCGGGTAGTGCTGCCTCATTTGTGGCTGGCCCCCAGCATGCAAGGACTCTCGGAGCGTAAGGGAAGTGAGGGGAAGGACAAGGTCTTGCGGTTCATGTGTCCGGCCTGTTGGCGCGGCGCCATGGGCGCTGGCCTTGGTGGAATCCGCGGCCCGAGGCCCTGGTCAGTTTGCCGGGATCGAGGTCCCATGAGACACTTCAGCCCGCATTTCCCGGATGACTACAGACTCTCTTGTGCCATTCAGCCGAATCTGCCATGAATATCGGCGTGTTATTCTCGATTTGGGCGCGCAATCATGGAACACCCAGCGGGTGAATCGGATGACGGCTTCCTACGGGTCGATTTCGACCGCCGCCTGAAGCTGGAAATTCCATGGCAGGTCGTCTTGCCGGCTACGAGGACGTCAACGACGCTGACCGCCTTGCACACGATCCGGCAATGCGCGCCCTGGTGGATGTAGCGGGTTGGATCGGCAGGCCGCCTCGACAAGCCAGATGGGCCGCTTCGAGACGACGTGGCTGACCAACGAGGCCAACCTCGCTACTGTGACCGATCTGCCCGGCGTCTGGATCGACCGGGTGCACGCGCGCAAGCCGCAGAGCACCATCGTGCTGGATATCGACAGCAGCGTCAGCGAGACGCACGGCGCAGGAAGGCAGCGCTTACAATGGCCATTATGGCTGCACCTGTTATCATCCGCTGTTCGTGTTCAACCAGTTCGGCGATCTGGAGCGCTGCGCGCTGCGGCCGGGCAACGTGCATTCCGCTGATGGCTGGCGCGACGTGCTGGCGCCGGTCGCCGCGTGCTACCGGCACAAGATGAAGCGCCGCTTCTTTCGGGGCGATGCTGCCTTCGCCAACCCCGAGGTCCACGAATTGCTGGAACCGGAGGGCTACGCATACACCATCCGCCTGCCGGCCAATTCCGTCTTGCAGCAGAGCATCGCGTCGCTGCTGACGCGTCCAGTTGGTCGCCCGCCACATGAGTTGCCCCGCTACCACGCTAGCTTCAGCTACCAGGCCGGGTCGTGGAGCCGAGCCCGCCGTGTGGTTGCCAAAGTTGAGTGGCATGCGGGCGAACTGTACCCGCGCGTCGGGTTCATCGTGACCAACATGACCCGCCCCGCAGAGCGGGTGGTGGCGTTCTACAATCAGCGCGCAACGGCGGAGCAGCACATCAAGGAAGGCAAGAAAGCCGTGACTTGACCAGTTCTCGTGTCACCGCTTTGCCGCCAATGCCGTGCGGCTGCAGCTCCACGCGCCGGCCTACAGCCTTGCCAACTTCCTGCGCACCTTGGCGCTCCCCGAGTAGGTCAAGCAGTGGTCACTCACCACCCTGCGCGATCGGGTGGTGAAGATCGGCGCCAAGATCGTCCGGCATGGGCGATCAATCACCTTCCAGATGGCCGAGGTCTTGGCCGCGTAGGCTGTCGGCAGGAGACGTGCGTCCTGATACCGCCTGATCGGGTCGTATTTTCGGTCGTTCAGCGAGCGCCGATCAATAGGCCCCGCCGCAGCCGTAAGCCCTGCGCCGCCGTCGTTGCAGAACACATCAGAGGGCGGTTACGATCCCGTTCGGACGGCCAGATGGGCTGGCTATCCGGGGAATGTCGGCTTAGCCTTTTGTGACCAGACAGGGTGTCGCTATGTTCGCCCCGAAGGTCGCTACCAAACAGACGAAAGCGACCACGAGCTCAACGAGCACCCTAGACCCGGGTCGCCCTCGGTGGAATTGCGATTGGGGCTTCCGAATCGGGGTGGTGGTATGATTCTGGGGACTCCGGCAGAGACCGGAGGGTTCGATGGGCTGGCGGCGGGGGCAGGCTTACGCGCAGGACTTGCGGGATCGGGTATTGGCCGCGGTGGGCGAGCCGATTCGGGCGGTGGCGGCGCGGTTTGGCGTCAGCCCGTCCTATGTGTCGAAGGTGCATTCGCGACGTCGCAAGACCGGCGAGACCACGCCGGGGCGGCAGCACAACCATGTGGCGCCGCGTTTGGCGCCGCTCTACGACGCGCTGCGGGCGCGGGTGGCCGAGCAGGCGGACGCGACGATTGCGGAGTTGCGGGGCTGGGTGAAGCGCGAGCATGGCATCGTGGTCAGCCATCCGGTGATGTGGTCGGCCCTGGCCCGACTGGGCCTGACGCTAAAAAAAACGGTTGCGGGCGGCCGAACAGGACCGCGCCGATGTCGCCGAAGCACGCGCCGCATGGGCCGAGCTGATGCCAGAACTCGACACGACCAAGCTGGTTTTTATCGATGAGACTTGGGCCACCACCAACATGGCGCGCACGCACGGCCGTGCGCCGCGCGGCCAGCGGCTGATCGCCGCGGTGCCGCACGGGCATTGGCATACCACGACCTTTCTGTGCGGCCTGCGCCACGACGGGCTGGTCGCCCCGCTGGTGCTGGACGGCGCCATCGACGGCCCGTCGTTCCTGGCCTGGGTCGAGCAATTCCTGACGCCGACGCTGACGCCGGGCGACATCGTCATGGCCGACAACCTCAGCAGCCACAAAATCGCCGGCGTGCGCGAGGCGATCGAGACGCGGGGCGCCAGCTTATGGTTCTTGCCGTCCTACAGCCCTGATCTGAATCCGATCGAACAGGTGTTCAGCAAGCTCAAACGGCTGCTGCGCTCAACCGCTGCCCGAACCGTCGATGCGCTCTGGCAGGCGATCGGCCAACTGCTCAACCAGTTCGATCCCACCGAGTGCGCCCGCTATCTCCGTCACTGCGGCTATGCACACCCAGGCCGATAATGGTCTAGCGCCTAAGCGCTCGATGCTTACGCCGCGACGATCAGGGGAGGCGGGATCGAACAAGCAGCCACGCTCACGCGCGGCATTGGAGATCAATAGCCAGCCCAGAGAACCCGACCCTCCGAGAGGCACGGCGAGGAGCAACATGGGACATCAGCAGTATCCCAATTTTTGCACCAGACCGGACCAACCGACCTGAAGATACATTCCCGCTGACCGAGCCAGGCGTCATCCAGCCGAAGCCGGCTATCGGGCAGGTCGATGATCCGCTCGAACATGAGGCGCACCGGGTGGCCGACCAAGTGATGCGGATGTCCGACCCGGAACTCTCCCTGACCCATGCGCCAGCGCGGCCCAGCCGTAAGTGCGCCACCTGCGAAGAAGAACAGGAAATCCAGAAAAAGTGTACCGCGCCCGCAAAGTGAGGCTAGTCAGGCGCCCGCGATCGTACATGAAGTGCTTCGCTCCTCGGATTTCTGACCTGGAACGTAAGCAACGGACCGGTGTTCTCGCCGCGCGCGTGGAGCGGAGCCCCTCCTCCCACGGAATCGCGGTCTTGTCCGGGTTCGGTCGCCGCGGCGAGCGTGCCCTCGCTCGCCACCGCCGACGCGCGGGATTGCGGAGCAGAGGCTCCGGACGCGCAGCGTCTCGAAGCTGCGCCGTGTCGGACGGACGGTCTCCTCCGCGAAGGCCATCGCCTCTTCGGGCCCGGTTGCGTCAATTGCCGCTGCGAACGCGTCACGCATGTCGCATGGCCGCCGCGATCGACCCTGTAGAATGATCCAATCCGTTTGCTGGTGGCGGTCGTTGCGCCGAAAGTCTCATGCTATTCTGGCTCAAGACCGGAACCACACGTCATCGTCGCGCGACGGGGATTCACGTCGATGGTGGAGCGGAAGCAACCTGCGAAACACCTCGGGCGACGAGTGAACCAACAGCAAAATCTTATCCCTCAGCCGGGGCCGTGTGAGAAAGCCTAAGAGCGTCCCCATCTGATGAAGCTCTACTTCCGCCCGCAACGCCGCGGCTTCTTTCGACATGGCGCCCATGATCCACATGCCCCTTGCGTCCGACCGTATGCATTTGACATAGCCAGTCTGACACCGTTTCCGAATGACAGCTAGATCGCTCAGCCCAGAAAAGAGAGACTCCTTAGCAATTCCTTATTGATCTTATCTTTTCTCTGCAAGCGCAGAAGGATGAGGCGGAACTTGGCGCGGCGCCCACCACCGTTCCAAATGACAGCAAGATCGTTCAGCCCAGAAAAAACAGGCTCCCTAGCAATTCCTTATTGATAAGCGATTTTGACTTTATCTTTTTTTTCTGCAAGCGCAGAACGATGAGGCGGAACATGGCGGTGCCCACCACGTGTCGCATGGCCGCCGAGCGCACGTCGCTGGAATACCTGTCGCGGCTTGTACCGGCCGTTTGAGATGGAGAAGATGCTCCGGGAGGTCTCTATTGAGTGCTATCGACACCATCGTTTCGACGGACCTCGGCGCAACGGGCGACGCACCCAGTCCCACGGTCTCGGTTGTCATTCCTGCGTACAACGCAGCAGCCACAATTGAGGCGGCCATCCGCAGTGCGCTTGAACAGACGCGGCCGCCAGACGAGATCATCGTCGTCGACGACGGCTCCTCCGACAACACTGCGGCCATCGTCGCCGCGATGCACCCGGCCATCACGCTCATACGCCAGGCGAATGCGGGCTGTGGCCGGGCGCGAAATACGGGTGTTCGAAGCGCCCACGGCGACTGGCTGGCGCTGCTTGACGCAGACGATCTCTGGCTTCCGACCAAGTTGGAACGCCAACTACCCGAAACTGCGGATCCACGGGTCGGCGTGGTCGTGTGCGGCGCGCGCGACAAGGACGGAAGGTCGCTTGGGCGGCGCATCACGTTCGACGACCTTTGGACCAGGAACGGCGCTGCCGTCTGCTCCGCGCTCGTCCGGCGCAATGCCTTCGCGGCTGCCGGCGGGTTCTGGTCGGAACGCGCCTGCGAGGACTACCACCTTTGGTTACGGCTGACTGCGTCGGGATGGATCATGGCGAACTGCCCTGAAGACCTCGTCGTCTACGCTCCGACGGTGCAGAGCCTCTCGCGGCAGACCGAGACGTTTGCGGCTGCCGAGGTGGCCTGCATAACCGACGTCGCCGGGCGGCATGCGATTCCGTCGCAGCGCCTGCACGCGCGTCTGGCAGCCTGTTATCTCAAACATGCGAGATCTGCGATCCATAGTAGGAAGCTGTTGCTTGCGAGGCAATTCGTGCGGAGTTCCCTTCGACACGACGTTTCACTCGAGCAGTTCACGCTGTTGCTGGCAACCTATATTCCGCGACGCCTTCTGGACTGGCGCCGGAGTATGTTGGGGCGGCAAACAGATCATCGAATCACCGGTCCGATACGCGCTGGCCAGCCCTCGTGCCGGAGGTAGCTGATGGCCACCATCGATATCATTGTGCCGTGTTACAACTACGGCCACTTTTTGCACTCCTGCATCGACAGCGTTATTGGACAGCAGGAATGTGAGGTGCGCATCCTCATCGTTGATGATGCGTCGACAGACAACTCATTGGAGGTAGCGCGCAGGATTGCGGCAGAAAATTTCCGCGTGCAGGTGCGTGCGCATGAGATAAACCGGGGACACATTGCGACCTACAACGAGGGCATAGACTGGCTCAACGCCGAGTACATGCTGCTCCTGTCGGCCGATGACATCCTCGCTCCCCACGCTCTGTCCCGCGCGGTAAGCTTGATGGAGGCGAATCCGCGCATCAGCTTTGTTTACGGAACGTCGATCCAGTTCACCGAAGAAGCCGACATCGCGACGAAACGGACCGACCGGGTGATTCCAGAGAACACTGCGGAGGCTATGATCGAGGATGGTACTTCCTTCATTCGGCGGGTTTGCGCGAGACCGGACAATCCGGTGGAAACCGCGACCGCCGTGGTCCGGAGCGCGAAACAGAAGCGGGTAGGTGGCTACCGTCCCGAGCTGCCCCATGCGGGTGACCTCGAGATGTGGCTGCGCCTCGCCGCGGAAGGCAGTGTCGGCTTCGTTCCCGCGGTGCAGGCCTTCACGCGCATTCACGCCGGAAACATGCGGCACAGGTATAAAGCCGAGCGCATGCAGGCGGACTACCAGCAGCGGCAGCGTGCCTTCGAGATCTTCTTTGAGATGCGGCCTGGAACACTTAAGGGCGCCGAGGATCTCTCATGGGTTGCTAAACGATCCTTGGCCGTCGAGGTGCTATGGGCAGCGGCTTGCTGCTTCGAAGAGAAAGATGATCTTGCCGCGGCGCAGCTTGTGGAACTTGCCAAGACCATCGACAGCTCAATTATCCATACGTCCCTTTGGTGGAAAACAGCCGTCAAGCGGGCTCTTGGCCGGCCGGTGTGGCGGGCAATCGCACCGGTGCTGGCGAGCCTGCGCAGCAAAGCGTCGGGGCCCCAGGGACGGGGCGCGACCAGCAGCAGCCAGTGCGGAGACGTCCCATGAAGGTCCTGCACGTAATGCCCTTCCCCGGTATCGGCGGTACAGAAGTCGCGACGCGCCGTATCGCAGAAGCCGCACTGCCGTTCGGCGTGCGGAGCTCTGTTTTGTTACTGCAGCCCACAGAGGATCAGATTGCCTATTTTGAGGACGCTGGCATTTCCTGCTTAACTGGGTTCAGGCGCCCCGAGCCGAGCTTCGTCCGCGAGGCGCCCCGGTTCCTGCGCGACTCCTGGGCCATTGCGCGCACCTGCGCGGCGTACAATGTCGTACACTGCGCCGACGTGTCCGCCGCGTACCACGTTGCTGTGGCGGGTCGGTTGGCGAGGCGCGTAGTTCTATGTCACGTCCGCAATCGCGAGGCCAAGCTGCCGCGCCGCAGTCGCATTTTCATCGGCTTGGGAAGCCACTTCGTTTTCGTCTCCGGCGAGACGCGCAGGCGCTTCCCAATGCGGCTCGCAGACAGTCGGACCAGCATCCTCTACGATGGTATCAACATTCCGGCTCGCATCGGTCGCGATCAGCGGGAAGCAGCCGCCGCCACCTTGCGCGCGGAATTTGGCCTGCCCGCGGACACGGTAATCGCCGGCATGTTCGCCCGCGTGAACCCACAGAAGGACTATGAAACCCTCATCCAGGCGGCGGCCATCCTTCGCGACCGGCATCCATCTCTCCGCTTCCTCATCGTAGGCGACAACGATCATGTGCCGCAGAACCGGCAGCATTTCAAAAATGTGCAAGAGCTTGCCCGCAGCGTCGGCGTGCTGGACCGCTTCGTCTTCACCGGTTTCCGCGACGACGCGCAGCACCTCATGCTCGGTGCCGATATTTGCGTTTTGTGCAGCCACTTTGAGGGACTTCCCCTCGTCATTATAGAGGCCATGGCGGCGGAGCTACCCTGCGTCGCAACGGCCGTGGACGGCATTCCGGAAGCGTTGACGGACGGCGTGACGGGGCTGCTGCACGCACATGGCGATGCAACGGCACTCGCGGCCGCCATCGCGCGCCTCGTCAGCCAGCACGACCTTGCCGAGGCGCTGGCCGTCAACGCGCGCGTTGAAGCGGAGCGGCGCTTCAGTCAGGAGCGCTTCTCCCGAGATTTGCGCGCCCTGTACGCGAAGCTCGCTCGAACTGACGGAGTCGTCACGCAAGGCCGGATGGGACCCCATCCCGCGCTGACTTGAAAACCGCGCGCATCCTGCGCTAAGCTGCATTGCAGCGCATGACGGCAACGTCGAGGTCCCTAAGGGCGGAACGCAGATGAGCACGGTGCGGCGCTCCCTCGTCTTCTCCTTTGCAGAGAAGTACGGATCATATGCCCTCGGCCTGGCGGCAACAATCATTCTGTCGCGCCTCCTTACACCAAGAGACTTTGGTATTTTCTCAGTCTCAATGGCCGTCGTCATGCTGGTTGATGTGTTCCGGGATTTTGGCGTCGGGAATTACTTAGTGCAGGAAAGGCAGATTACCAGACAGCACGTAATGACTGTATTCACGGTCACCGTGAGTATGTCACTTGTTTGCGCCGTTGGCCTGATGCTCGGAAGGGAGGTGATCGAGGCCTTCTATCACGAACCCGATCTCCGCCGCCTCATGCCCCTGTTCGCGGCCAATTTCTTGCTCGTCCCGTTCGCTATGCCAAGCATGAGCTTACTGCGCCGAGAACTTGCCTTCGATAAGATCGCGGGGATCAATCTCGTCGCGGCGCTTGTCAACCTCGGCGTTGTCACGTCGCTCGCGCTGCTGGGACACGGGTTCATGAGTCTCGGGTGGGCGACCCTGGCGGCCAGCTTTTGGCGGACGATCGCAGCCAACGTCAGTCGCCCGTGCTTCTGGGCCTTCCGCCTCTCGTTCATAGGATGGCGCGAGCTTGTGGCCTTCGGGACCTACTCAACGGCGACCGCGCTGATCAATGTGTTCCACGACTACTTGCCTCAACTTATCATTGGGCGCGCGCTCGGCTTCACAGCGGTCGGCCTCTTCGGTCGCGCGACGACGCTGTGCCAGCTGCCGGATAAACTCGTGGTCAGCGCCCTGAGCCCCGTCGCCCTCCCGGCGCTTTCCAACCAGGCCCGGAGGGGCGTCGACCTGAAGCCTAGCTATCTTCTCGCGCTCTCTCACATGTCGGCGCTGCAGTGGCCCATCCTGCTCTGGCTTGCCCTGCTGGCTGAGCCGGTAGTGCGGGTCCTGCTCGGCAAGGATTGGCTGGGAGTCGCGCCGCTGGTCCGCATCATGTCACTTGCTTCGCTCTCCATGTTTCCGGCCTTCATGACTTACCCCACTCTCGTCGCGCTCGGCCGTATCCGAGACACGCTCAGTATGAGCTTGCTCTCACTGCCGCCGTCTATCGCCGTCATTCTTGTCGCCTCGCCATTCGGGCTGGAGGCAGTCGCCGCATCGCAACTGATTAACGCGCCGCTGCAAATCCTCGTGGCGCTGAGCTTCATCCAACGGCGGATCAACATCTCCTGGATCGAGATCGCAGGAGCTGTGCGGGGTAGTTTCGTTGTCGCGATCTGCTCCGCAGTGATCCCAGCTGCGATCGTTATGCAAGGCGGTTTCAGCTTCAGTATGTCGGTCGCCAGTGCAGCGCTTGCGTCGGCCGGTGCGGCTGCCGGTTGGGTTGCAGGCCTGATCCTGTCGGACCATCCGCTGCTGGGGGAGATGCGTAACGGCGCCGCGGATTTCCGCCAGCGCCTGCGCTGGTCAGATTGACGTCCTGCTGGATGGAGGACCAGGCCACGGCGCGAGTCAAAACATTCACTCCCGCGCTAGTCAGGGTGTTGCGGGGGCACCGCAGTGTGGGATCAGCGCCGCAAGGTACGAGTCCTTTTTTGTTCCTTTTTGGCACCCAAGGAATCTCTGATCAACACGCGGAGTTTTGCGTGGAGTTGCGAATTGCGTGAGCGAGAGAGCGGGATCGCGCGTGGTTTGGTTGGGATGAACTTTTGCCTAGGCCGAACTTTGCCCGGTTTTGAGCACAAGTGACGCATATTTGCTTGGATATGATGTTGCACGCCTGGCGACGGGGGTGGCAGCTCCCCACCCAACTCAGATCGATCGAGCATCGAAGTGGGGAGTTTTCAACCGGCACTTATGGGGAAATTTCGGGCGGCATTGACAAGCCCGATCACCAGCTGCGTAAGCATCCGCCGAGCGCCGCGGTGTCGGACGGCCGTTCACCGGCATGCGGACGGCGCGCCGGCGTCCGCTTGCCTCTCGAGGTCCGCGAGGACCTCCGGCCGGGCGAAAATTCCTGCGCGAGCTTGAACAAAGTTTGGACCGCGCCAGGGGTGAAGTTCCTTCTGACATCCCCTCCGAGATCATCAATTCGATCATAGACCAGCACTATCCGGACATTCGTGAAATGGAGGCCGCCGAGCGTGCCGTTAAGGTGCTCGTCGCACGCTGCAAGCCATTTAGCCTGACCCTGCCAACTCCCTTTGCCGAGCTGTACTGGAGACATGGCGGCGGGCAGGCATCGATGTGGCGACAGGGGTGAAGCCAAAGGATCCCCTGTGCAAAGCCGTCACGGCGCTGCTGGCGATCGCCGGCCTGCATTATTCCACCACCCATGTTAGCGACATGCTGCGCGACCGGGCTGACCGCCCCCGCAGCGGGGGGCGCAAAAAACTCCAAAAAGCGCCCCCTACCCCCGCAGCAGGGGGGCGCAAAACCCGCCAAAAAGTGCCCGCCTGATAACGCGTCTTCGCCGGCTGCATCTCTGTGCGCGCACGCCACTAGCGCATGGAGATTCATCGTGACGGAACCGAAATTCGGCACCATCGACCGCTGGATGGACCTAACCAGCATGGGCCGCCGTGCCACCTATGGAGCCCTGGGCCGCGGCGACTTGCACGCCGTCAAGTGCGGCAGTCGCACCTTGATCGACATCGAGGCCGGCCTGACTTGGCTTCGCTCCCTGCCGCCGGCAGTGATCCGCCCCAGCCGCCCGCGCGCTGCCGAACAGCACGCCGCCTGATCCCGGAAAAAGGAAAACCGCCGCGACGCCTCGCGACGGCTCCCGGGCAATCAATCAGGCGACAGCCAACACCAGCCGCCTGATTAGCCCGGTCAGCCCCAAATCGCAAGCCCCGTCGCGCCCCAGATTTGGAGCGTGCCGTTGTGAAACGCCACCCGCCCAACCCCTACCGCCGAGCCGGCCTTAGCGCCGCCCGCGGCGTGACAATCCAACACCTGCTGGAGCGGCTGACTGCCGGCCTCAACCGGCCACCGAGCGACGCCGAGCTCGCGGGCGTGCTGGCGATGACCGTCGGCAGGGTCCGGCGGCACCGCGACGCGCTCGGGGGGCGCGAATGCGCCGCATCGCGACGCGATGGCCCACCGGCGCGAAGCGCCGCATCGCGACGCGATCGAGGGGGGCAACCCGTGAGCGCCGCGCTCGCCTGCACCACCCCCGCCGCTCTCGAAGCCGTGTGCGCCCGGGGCGCGGCGATGCAGGCTGCAATCCTGCCCATGCTGCGCGCCGCCGCGGATGGCCGGATCGCGCTGGCGCTCGTTCTCGACGCTACCGCCCCCCTGCCGATCGGACGCCTCAAGCGCTGCGGCCGCCCGGCCGTCGTGCTGATAGGCGCCGACATGGGCGCCGATGAGGACCCGCCCCCCGAGCGCTGGGAGTGCCTGCCGAAACTGCGGCGCTGGGCGCGGGCAGGCGTCATACACGGCGCCGCCGGCGAGCCTGAACACTACCGCGCGGCCGTTGGGGCCGCCCAGCTTCATCGCCGCCTCGCCCTGGTCGAGTGCAGCAGCCGGCAAGCCCAAGCCTGGGCCGAGGCGCTGGCCTGCCCTCGCACGCGCTTCATTCTGCCGCGTGATGGCGTGCACCCGATTTTGCCGCACCGGGGAATTCTCCAATGAGCGGCGCCCCGCACCCGCCGGCCGACCCTGAGACGGTCGCGTGGAACCAGGCGCGCGAGGCCGAATGGCTGGCAGGCCGCGCGGCCGCGAGACAGGCCAAAGACGCCCTGTGGGCGGCGGCCAATGCGCTAGAGGTCATGCTGCGCGGCCTGGTGCCAGCGGTGTTCCACGACCCGCCGGTGCCGCTGCAAATCGGCACCTCCTACCAGCTGATCGCGCTGCTGGAGGGCGAGGCGGAGCCCGAAACCGTCCGTCGCTTCCTGCGCGGCTGGACGAGCCGCTCCGGCTACCTCCAGGCCCTCGCGCGCGGCGGGCCTCGCTATGACCTAGACGGGCACCCGGCAGGCGAGGCCGTCACCCAGGAGCAGCGCGACACCGCCGCCAGGCGCCTCGCGGGCCGGGGGGTGGCACTGTGAGCGCGTCGCATCGCGAAGCGATGGTGACCACCGGCGCGAGCGCGCCGCAGAGCGACGGTCCCGCACCAGCGCGAAGCGCTGCGCTCTCCACCCCGTCCTTTCTGGTCGCAGATTTTGTCTCGTTGCGACTGGCGACACTTTGCGGCTTCGTAACCGTGTGGTTGCCCTCCGGCTTGATCATCCACGATGTGTCGTTGCATCAGAAAAACAACAGCACGTGGGCCGCGCCACCATCCAAGCCGATGATTAATCGCGATGGCATCGTGCTTCGAGACGACAACGGCAAGATCCGCTACTCGCCGATCATCGAGTTTGCATCAAAGAAACTTCGCGACCGCTGGTCAGATGCTGTTGTCGATGCCTTGAAGGCCGCATTTCCGACCGCATTCTCGGATGCAGAGTCGATCCGATGACCGCGCCCCACGAAGTGCCCGAGGCAGCACAGGCCCTCGCCCGCAACTGCGGCTATAAGGTGTTCCCCTGCCGCGTCCACGACAAGCGCCCGACCTGCCCACACGGGTTCAGGCAGGCGAGCAATGATCCGGCCGAAATAGCGCGCCTGTGGCGGCGGTATCCAGGTGGCCTGATCGGCATTGCCACCGGCCAGGCGTCCGGCATCGATGTGCTCGATATTGACCCGCACGAATTGGCGTTTAAATAACTCGCCGTCGCGTCAACGCGAATTCCTTCGACCCGCACATACCGGACCCGGCGCGGCGGCCTGCATCTTTATTTTCGGCACGCTGCCGGTGTTGTGAACAGCGCCTCGAAACTTGCCGCCGGCGTCGATGTCCGCGGCGATGGCGGCTACGCCATTTCGTGGTTCGCAGCCGGCTTCGCGTGCGAAAATCCAGACCCGCCAGCCGAATGGCCGCCGTGGTTGCTACGATGCGTGCTCTGGCAACCGCCGCCGCCAATGCCGGAAGAAACGCGCCACCTCTCGGCACATTCTGACAAAGCCATTGCTGCCATCTTGCATCTTGTCGCCGCAGCAAAGGAAGGCACGCGCAATGGCCTGCTGTTCTGGGGCGCCTGCCGGCTCCGCGAGCGCGCGCAGGCCGGAACCATCGGACGCGACGATGCTGCCGCACGGTTGATCGCCTCCGCCCGCGCGGCCGGCCTGCCGGAGCCGGAAGCGAGACGCACCGTCACCTCCGCGTGGCGGGGTGCGTGATGCCATTCAACCACAAGCAAGGCGATCCCGATCCCGCCGACGCATCGCAATGGGGTGGTCACGGGCGGAGCGAACGACGCGCAGATAGTAGTTCAGCCGAATCGAAACCGAATGGCAGCGGGCAGCACGAAAGCGCTGCTACAGGCAACACGACAGCAGCGCCCGACCCGCTGTGGATTGACGATGGCGACTGGATCGAAGCCGACCTCCCGCTGCGTCCGTGGGTCGTGCCAGGCTACATCCTGCGCGGCGCCGTCACGCTGCTGAT
This sequence comes from uncultured Alphaproteobacteria bacterium, assembly GCA_963754235.1. Lineage (GTDB taxonomy): Bacteria > Pseudomonadota > Alphaproteobacteria > Acetobacterales > Acetobacteraceae > DATAYA01. Next base: position 173,496 of record CAVWFK010000019.1, read on the forward strand.
CGGGCCGCCATCCGCGATGAAGTCTAGCCTGATGCTCGGCTGGGCCTCGGCGATGGCAGTGGGCCGCAACTACGGCGACGACTTCCGCCCACGCGAGGCCACCAGTACTATCGTCTATAATGTCGAGGAAGATGCCACCGAACAGCGCAAGCGGCTGTCCGCCGTGCTGCGCCAATTCAACGCCCAGGCCGCCGACATTCGCGGCAAGGTGATACGCGCTGGCCCGCACAATGTCGGGACGCTGCTAACCCGCGATGACCAGGGCCGCATTCACTTCACCGCAGCGATGGAACGACTTGAAACGCTGATCCAGGAGCGCAATCCAGCAACCTTAATCGTTGACCCGCTCGCCGAGCTGCATGCGTGCGAGGAAAACGACAACGTGGCGCTCCGAGCAGTCATCGCGCAATTCCGCGAGCTCGCCATCAAATACAATATCGAAGTCATCATTCTGCACCACACACGGAAGGGCGGCGCGGACAAGCCCGGCGATCCCGATGTCGCTCGCGGCGCAAGTGCCATCATCGGCGCCGTCCGCGTGGCAATAACTAGCACCGGCATGGCCGAAACGGACGCCCAAAACTTCGGCCTCCCAACCGATGCGAAAGCCCGCAGCCATTACCTGCGAATCGATGACGCCAAGCAGAATTACGCCCCGATCGGCGATGCCAGGTGGTTCGAAAAGGTTGCCTACATCCTCGACAACGGCGAGGCCGTCGCCGCCGCAGTGCCCTGGACGCCGCCCGCCGCCAAAACCGCCACCCAGACCGACCTCGCCGCGATCGCCACCGCCATTGAGCGCGGCGCACCCGGCGGCGAACCCTGGTCCCCACGACTGTCAGCCGCCGAGCCACGATCCGTCCGCTTCCTGCTCGAACAGCATGGGTTCCACGGCAAGGACGCCCAAAACAAGGTGCTCACCCGCCTCCAAGCCGAATGCCACGTCGAAACCGCCCGCTACAGCCGTGGCAACGGCCGCCATCCCGCCCAAGGCTTGCACATCCGCGATCTCCCCGCCGCCGACTGGTTCGGCATCACGGGCACCGTTGATTGATCCGCACCAAACCCGCACTGACCAGCACAACTTTTTGGCGAGCCCTCAGTGCATACAAATCCGTGCTAGTGCTAGTTTTTTCCCTAGACAGGAAACCCGCACTGCACGCAACTTGCGGTTGCGTGCGTGCGGGTCGTTTCCATCTTGGTCTAGGGCCGCAAACCCGCACTAACCCGCACTAAACCCGCACTAAACCCGCACTAAGGGCCTGGCATGATAGGGAAGCACGTTTGGCACGCACGGACCGACAGCGTAACCATCGACGAACCAATCGGCCACGGTATTCCGGCCACAGTGTTGCTAACGGGCAACATCGGTGGCAGCTCGCGTGCCCTGGTCGAACTGACGCGTATGCTGAACGATCAATCAGAACTCCGAACCGACGCTCAGAAAGAACGAGCCGTCGCTATACAGGAGTTCCTGTTCCCAACCTTGCCGCCCGGCCACATCGTCACTGCCAAGTCAGTCGGCAAAAGGCTGAAACGCCACGTCGGCGACACATGGGGGGACGCGCGGAGCGCTCTCCTACTACGTCCACATCACCGAGGACCCATACCATGGACCCAAGTAATGGCCTGCTCATGGTCGAGGTGCGTGGTTTGTGCGGTTTGCAGGGTTTCTCTCGGCGCTGGCGCGTGGCCCAGAGGCACAAATTTCAGACATACCCCTCCCGTTTAAAATGCCTGGAAAAAACTCTTACGCGCCTAATCCGACCACGCAAACACTTTAAACCCCGCAACGGGGGTTTAGGAAGGGCTGGGCGCTTCGCGCGCGTCCCGACATAAGGGGGGCGCGGGGGCGCGGCGCGTCGGAAGGACGCGATCGAGATCGCATACGAAATCGCGGCCGCCCTATCGGCTCGAATAGCTATCGCCGAGGGATTTTGCCCTGCGGCAAGGGGGGAGGCGGCACGCGCCACCCTCCCCCGATGAGGCCGTCAGCCGTTGCCGCCGCCGCCACCGCCGCCGGAACCGGCACCGCCGCCGCCACCGGCACCGCCGCCACCGCCGCCGCCGCCGGAACCGCCACCGCCGCCATTGGCGCCGCCCAAACCGGCAGCGCCGGAACCGCCCAAGCCACCTCCGCCAGTTGTGCCGCCGCCACCGCCACCGCCGGCGCCGCCGCCGCCACCGCCACCACTAGCAAACGCTGGCGCGGCGGATCCTGCCACGGTAAGCGCAATCATAGTCGCAAGAAGGACTTTCCTCATGGCGTCTTTCTCTCTCTGTGAGTTGTTGTTGAGACTTCGATAGAACCAAATTCGGAGCGTGGGAGGCAGCGAGCGCTGCCTCCCCCAAGCGGAATGTCAGCCGTTGCCGCCGCCGCCACCGCCGCCGGAACCGCCACCGCCGCCGCCACCGGCACCACCGCCGCCGGCGCCGCCGCCGTTGCCGCCGCCGCCGCCATTGGCGCCGCCTAACCCGGCAGTGCCGCCACCGCCACCACCACCCGTGCCAGTTGTGCCACCGCCACCGCCGCCGCCGGCGCCGCCGCCGCCGCCGCCGCCAGCAGCAAACGCCGGTGCGACGGACCCTGCCACGGTAAGCGCAACCATAGTCGCAAGAAGGACTTTCCTCATGGGATCTTTCTCTGTCTGTGAGTTGTTGAGGCTCGATAGAACGACACCGCAGGGTTGGCCGGAATATTCCCGACCAACACGGTTTCTGCCACAGCGAGCCGACGCCGCAGCAGCAATGTTCTCGCATACTTTGGCAGGCGTGGTCAATCGACTTTGCCGCAAATTTTCTGAGCTATCATTAAGGCCGATCAATAAACGAGAAATTGACGAAAAGTTCGTCCTTTTTTAATTACGCCGAATGCTGGACGGTGATCAGTATGAAGACTGATTGAAGCGAATTTTGCATAGCTCGACCCCTCCGTCGTGGATTTCAGAACCGGCGCGACCATCGTAACCATGGCGCATCGCGTGCTTCCGGCCGCTCGGGGGGATGAGATCTGATCGGCGTCGATCAATATCGAACGCGTCACAAACGGCGCGGATCAGCTTTGGCTCTGCCGCCGGCGCGACCATCCAGTTGCGGGCCATGTCGTCCCAGCTCGCACGCGCTCCCGGCAAAACTACTCGGCTGAACTACCCCGAGTATCGCCCGGTCGTGCTCGGCAAGCTGGACCGGCGGACGTGGCAAGGGCGGCTGCTGCGCGACGCGCGGGCCGAGCTGGTAGCGCACGTCGGCGGGCGGCCGTCCGCGACGCAGGCCGCGTTGATCGAGCAGTTGGCCCAGCTCCGGCTGCGGCTCGCGCTCTATGACCGCCGGTTCGCCGAGCGGGGCGAGCAGACCGACCACGATCGGCGGTCCTATTTGGCGTTCGCCAACACGTACGCCCGGCTGCTCGGCCGGCTCGGGCTGGCGCCTGCGGTGCCCCGCAAGCGGTCGATCGCGGAGTATCTCGCCGAGGCCGAGGCTACGGACGCGCCGCCATGAGCGCGGTCACCGGCCAGGATGGCCCGTGTGCTGGCGCCATGGCTGCGCCTGAGCCGGTTAGAGGCCGAGCCGGCAAGAGCTGGCATCCGCCAGTGGCATAGGGGCCTGTACGGGCGCCTGTGGGGCGCCATGACTCTGCCGACGCTGTTGGAGGCGTTTGACAACCCCCGCTTGTTCGGGCGCGAGTTTCCGCAACCTGAGTGGCGGGCCTGGCGGCGCCGCGCTGGGGGCCGAGGCGCTCGCCGAGGCGCTGATCGCGCACGCCGCGACCGATCCGGTCCTGCGTAAGAAGCTCGGCATGCTGCTCGCCGACACCGAGGGACCGGGCAAGCTCGCCGCCGAGATCGACAAGCGGATCAAGACGATCGGCCGCTCCCGCTCTTTCGTCGATTGGGGTAAGCGCAAGCTGCTGGTGCAGGAACTCGACAATCTGCGGGTGACGATCGCGACCCGGCTGGCCGGGCGGGACCCCGCGCGAGCGATTGAGCTACTGTGGGACTTCATCGGCATTGCGGATGCGGTGATGGAGCGCGTCTGCGATGGCATCGGCGAGGTGGAGGACGTGTTCAGCATCGCGATGGCGGATCTCGGCCGGCTGTCCGCCGCGCAGCCGCCAAGTGACTTGAAAGTGCTGGCCCGGCAGGTGCTGGCTCACTGCGAACGCGGTGGCTTCGGCGCCAGCGACGTGCTGATCCGGCATATGTCCGAGGCGCTGGGCACAGGCGGACGCACGGAGATCCGGCGCAAGACCGAGGCGGCACTGAAAGCAGCGCCGCGCGCCGCAGGCCCCAATGACTGGCGCACCGATGCGCATCGTCGCCACCTCGCCTTTCGCCTGGCACTGCTCGCCGACCTCGAACGCGACGCCGATGCCTTCATCGCCGCCATCCGCGCCGGCGGGATGGAGAGCACGCACGCATTGGATGTCGCCCAACGCCTGATCGCCGCAAGCCGGCCGGCGGACGCGCTGGACTGGCTCGATAAGCCACGCCATCGCATCGAGGACGAGGACGACGATGGCGCCGACACCGATCTGCGGATCAGTGCGCTTGAAGCCCTCGGGCGCAAGGACGAGGCGGCCGAGCAGAAGGCGCTCGACGTGGCCGCTGCACACAAGCAGGCTACGCGGGGGCTAGCGTTCTTCATCGAATTGCGGGCGCTCGATCGCGCCGACCGTCTGGTGCGCGAGCGGCTGACAGCACTCGACGATCGCCTCTATGAGGTGCTGCGGCCGGCCGCGGAAGCCCTAGGAGTAAACGTATCCGGCGGCTGCTAGAGAGGAATCACATGAATGGGGAAGCATTCTCGGGGCTCGGCGGTCCAGTCGGCCGCCGGGAGCACGGTCGCACTTATTCGTTCGGCATCCCGCCGAATACGACGGCGCCTGCACCGTCGCCGCGCGCCTCGCCGAGCACGCGACGGCGGAACGCTGTGAACGGCTCGCCAAGCCCGCGCTGCCAGGTCCGGTTCCCGGCCATGCCGTGCATCGGATCGCTCGGCCCCGGCAGGCCGCCGCGGATGATGATAACCTCCGGCTCCACCGGCGAAGGGTTGAGCCGCTGCTCGATTATGCCTAGGCGATCGGTGAGTCGTGTCATCCCTTCGCGATCCTCTCCTCCAATGCCTGCACCCTCGCCTCAATTCCGGCCGTTTCGATCGCGCGCCGGTGCGCGTCCAGCAATGCCCCGATGGCTTGGCCTTCCTCCGGAGTCAGATCGCCACGAGCAACGGCTGCCGTAACGGCGCCCACGGCCGCCGGCAGGTCGGTGGCCGCCTGCATATCGGGCAGATTGAACGCGACGGGGCGCCCCTTTCGTTCGGGCCACAGCCGGCGCAGCAACAGCTCCGCGGCCCGCATGTCGCCACCCTTTGCCTCCGCGACCACCCGTGCCATGATCTCGGTCGCCGCAGCTTGCCCGATGGCGTCGAATGCGACCAGCGCGCGATGCCGCGCCCCTTTGCGCCGGCCGGCGGGATTGCCGGATTGCCCTTGCTTAAACATTGTTGATGCAAACCCTCCTACCGCTTCCACCACCATCCATCAGCGCTGGGCGTGTCGATGCGGGGAGTCGATCACGCCGAGGAGGCCCGGCGGGCCGCGCGGGCGTTTCGGTTCCTACATCACCCCTATCGACGTTTTCCGCAATCCTGATTTCCCGCGCCCTCGCCAGCAAGCTGCGCCCGCTCCACAATCGCCTCGGCCGTCCGCTCCGCCTCGCGTAGTCCGTGCGCGACTTCCTGCGCTGGCGTCAGGGCTCGGTCTCGATATGGGTCCACAGCGTGCTCCCTTTAACCGTCAGCTTTCCGCGGCCAATCGATGCTGACGGTCGGCCGATCTGCTCGGAGACCTGGCCTGGGAACGCCACCGCTCGCGGGCGGGATCGCCGGCGGCAAGTCGCTGCCCGACGAGGTGATGCGCCAGATCCTGGCCAAGGCCGACGGGGTGCCGCTGTTCGTCGAGGAACTGACCCGAGCGACGCTGGACTCGGGAATTTTGGTGGAAGAGGCCGATGCGTGGCGTGCGCGCGGCAAGCTGCCGCCGCTTGCGGTTCCGTCCAGCCTGCAGGATTCGGTCATGGCGCGGCTCGACCGCATCGCCGCGGCGCGGGACATCGCGCAGGTGGCGGCCGCGATCGGGCGCGAGTTCTCGGTACGGCTGTTGTCGCACGTGCTGGGCATGACCGAACCGGCGCTCGATGCCGCGCTCGCGAAGCTCGTCGAAGCCGGGCTGGTGGTCAGCCGGGGCCCGGGCGGGACGAGTGCATTCAAGCACGCACTGACCCGCGATGCGGCCTATGGGAGCATGCTGAACAGCCGCCGGAAGCGCTCGCACGGCCGGATCGCGGCCGCGTTGGGAGAACTGGACGACGGGATGGCCCGGACGACGGAACCCGAGCTGCTGGCCTATCATTTCCAGGAAGCCGGAGATGCGAGCACGGCCCTGCCACTCTGGATCGCCGCCGGCGATCTTGCCGAACGGCGCGGTGCCGCGCAGGAAGCGGTGGCGCATTTTCGCCGGGCGCTCGATCTGGCCGGCGCGGAAGGGATTGCCGCCGGCAGTCGGGAATGTGTGCCCGCGATCGGCATGAAACTCGGCAATGCGCTGATGCAGGTTGATGGCTTCGGTTCCGAAGAATGCCTCAAGTCCTATCAGGACGCGCGCAGATCCGCATCGGCAATGGACCTCCCGGAGCAGGCGGCAAGAGCCGCCATCGGCATGGCGCCGCTGCTGTTCGCTAGCTGTCGACATCGCCACGTAATCGAGATCGGCAACGAGATATTGGAGATGCAACCGGATCGCCTGGAGCCCACGACACTCGTGCACTTGCAGTTGATGCTCGGCATCGCTCGCCATTATCTCGGCGATTTCAAGCCGGCGCTTGAACAGCTACAGATGGCAATAGACCTTGACAATGAAGTGAATTGCACAGATGCGAATCCTTTCGGGGGTGGGGATCCCGCCATTGCAGCGCGAGCATACGCGTCAATTACGGCGAAATATTTGGGCTTCGTTGAAAAATCGCACGCCTGGTGCGAAGAAGGCGTGCGAATAGCGCAAGGGCGTGGACATGCATGGTCAATAGCTTGGGCCCAGCTATCGTTAGCTATCTCCTTACATTCTGCTGGTTGCTATACGGAATCCCTTGCGGCTGCAGATGAAGCGATCCGCATTTGCGAGAAGAATGGCTTTGTCCCCCGAATGGGAAATGCTCTCGTGTACCGCGGAGCTTCGTACTTTGATCTCGGGCAATATGAACATGGGTTGCGGGAAGTGCGGAGCGGGATTGGCATTTGGCGCAAGACGAGCAACACCTTTGGGCTGACGCAACTCATATGTGAGCTAGCCAGGCTGCAGGTTCGTGCGAATCGGGCCGACGAGGCGAGTGCCAGCATTTGCGAAGCTGAACACATCTCCGAGACGACCGATGAGACATTTTTTCTTGCCGAGATCAGCCGATTGCGAGGCCGAATATGGTTCCTGCGCGAGAACTTTGAGAATGCCCGCACCTGCTACGAGCGAGCGATCGCGCGGGCCAAGGAAAGCGAGGCGCGGCTGTTCGAATTGCGCGCCACGCGCGACCTGGCGCATCTCGGGGTCGCGGAGGAAAACCCGGACCCCGCATTGACACGCCTGCGCGCCATCGTGGATTGGTTCCCAGCCACGCTCGACATCCCCGAGCTGATCGAGAGCCGACGCCTCCTAAGCCAAGGAGCGAATCCCGAGTCGGATTGCTGCTCTCGCGGGTGAAGTAACCCTCTGGTCCCGTCGTTTGACCAGCCCCTAACCGAGGGGGTCTATAATTCGAGGTCATCGGACCCTTCCCTACGACGGAGAGCACGATCCGGTGATCGCGCTCGGGCGCGAGGCACACCACCCGACCCTGGCGGAGCGCTTCGCCGCGGCGCCGCCGGCACCGGAGAACCCCACGCCGGTCGAGGCGATGGCGTATCGGCTGCGCACGCCGCAGGGCCGCGCCCTCTACGCCCTGCGCAAGCAGACGCCAGAACCGGTGTTCGGCATCATCAAGTCGGTCCTGGGATTCCGGCAGTTCCTGCTGCGTGGGCTCGATGGCGCGCGCGGGGAATGGCGCCTTGTGACCATGGCATGGAATCTGAAGCGGATGTTCGCGCTCGGCCTCGCCGCATAGCGGCGAGGCGCGGATCCCCAGCAACGGTCTCACATGGCGTCCCAGGGGCGCCAAGGCTCAGCCGGGGTGCAGCGGCCCAGACATCGATCTTGGCCCCACCGGACGATACCGCGTCTCGCTCGGCTCAGACCGAGACGCGAGTCCGACAGGCTGCTAGCCCGCACCTCGCACGGCAGGACCGAGACGGCAGGCCTCTCCCAAGCTGGTTGGCGCTCGAACGCACATCCAAGTCCCCGGCCGCCGCCGGTCGCACGCGCCAGGCGCTCACGGGTTCGGAGACCTGCTTGGGCGCCCGCCCGCCGAGGGGAGGCTGGCGATCGCGAGCCCGCCGATGCTGGGGTTGCGCCGTTGCTGGAACCGCGTTGCAATCAGTTGCACAGGCGCCCCTGAGGGAGCGGATGCCGCTCCAGGCTGAGCGAGCCCTGGCCCGAGGAGGCCGACGCATCAGTGATCCGCCAGTCGGTGGCCCGGGCCCGCCATCTGGGAAATTTGGGTTGCAACAGAGCAGTTTTCGTGCGCCGATGCGCGATCCGTTAGTTCCGGCCTTTAATGAGTTTTTACCCTAGATGTCACAACACGCGAGAACGAAATGGGAGGGTGCCGCTATGTTACTCGCCGCCACGTTCCCGAAGACCATTAAGTTGTTTTTTGCTATTGCCGTGCCATATTTCCTAGCCGCTACTGCGAGAGCTGATGATGTTGTCATTAATCAGAGATATCCGGTTTCGGCCAATAATTTGTCGCCGCCCAATGTTGAAGCAACGAATGAGTGTGCCACCGCGGTATACGTGGACTCGTTTGTACCGCATGCGACGGTCACGGTCTACCGCAATGGCACGACGATCATTGGCGGTCCGGTCGCGCCGGAGTTTGGTTTCGCCGCGATCAGTCTGACGCAACCCCTCCACACCGGCGACAATGTCACCGCAACGCAGACTGTGAATGGTATCACCAGCAAGCCATCCGCCCCAATGGTGGCCGGGGCGATGCCGACCGCGCTGCCCGCGCCAATAATAACTACGCCGATATATGCATGTGGGCGGATTGTTCCGGTGAATAGATTGATCTCGGGTGTTAAAGTGGAGGTGCGTGACGCGACGGCGGGCGCGACCGTCGGCAACGGCGCAACGCCCAATGGCTGGGGCAATGACTGGGTACCCGTTGGATCCAGCAGCCTGACAGCCGGCCATCAGATCGACGCTCGCCAGCTTGCGTGCACCGGCGTCACGAGCCCCTTCTCAGGTGCGCGGGCGGTCAGCAGGGACCCATCACCGGTCAGCGTGCCGTCGCTGGATCTGCCGGTTGTCGGCAATGACGCGATCACCGCTAACAACCTGCTGGTTGGAGCCAACCTGCGAGCATTCAATGGTGCCATAGCGATCGGTTCCGGGTTCGCCACCGCGGCAACCAACTACATGAAGGTCTCACCGAAGATCGCAGTGGGCGAGAAAGTTACCGCGCGTCAGGTGCTCTGCGCGGCCAGCACTAGGTCACAACCGGCGACAGCGGTCAGCCAACTCAAGCCTCCAACTCTCGTCGGGCCAATCTGCCCCGGCCAGGCAGCGGCCACCGTCGCTGGGACGACGATCAACGCGACGCTGGTGCTAATCAAGAATACAAGCATGATCATCGGGTATGGGGGCGCGGGGGTAAGAGGGGCAAAACCCCGGGCCGGCAGGATTATGCGGGCTGGCCCCGGCAGCGGATGAGGTCTGGCAGGGACGGGACGATCGGTTGGCCCGGGACGGAAAGCCTGCTGCCGAGGTAATCCCAGAAGGCGACGCCGAGCTTGGCGCAAGTCTTGGCCAAGCCGAGGAAGGCATCGCGACAGGTACGGCCGTCATCGCTGCGAGTGCCACCGCTGACCTTGCGCTTGGTGACATGGCAGCGGATGTCGCGCTCTGAGCCATTGGTATGCAGTGGGATTTCTGGATAGTCGAGGACGGCCAACAGCTCGGCCTTGTTGGCGTGCAGCCGCGCGAGCAGGCGATCGAGGGTGACGAAGCCGGTGCGGCGGCGGAAGATGCGGTCGAAACGGGCACGGAGTTGGCGGCGGCGGCGCGGTGCCGGGTCGGTGCGGTAGGCTTTCAGGTCGGCGTAGAACTTCCAGATCAGGTCGCGGACGCGCTGCTGCGCGGCGTGCTGGGCGTCGGTGAAGGTGTCGAGCTTGTGCACCAGCCGCTCGGCGTGAACCCAGCACAACGCGTGCTGGCCGACGGCGAACTGGCCCGCATCATCGCTGACAATCACGGTGTCCCGCAGGAAGTCGTGCGCCTGCACGCTACCCCACAGGGCGCCCTCGGTCGCGACCCGCACCGGGTCAGGAGTGACGTTCAGCTGGGTGATGCCGAGCCGATCGAGATGGGCCTGCCAGGCCGCCGGGCCGGCGAAATGCGTCTCGGCATGTCCGGCCAGGGCGGCGATCACCGGCCCGGCCAGCGCGTGCTGGCGCATGTAGGTCAGCGCCGCGTTGTTGACCACGTAGTCGGTGTGGCCGGCGCGCAGCAGGTCGAGGAAGTTCAGCCGGCTCTTGCTGTTCGTGGTGCCGAACCAGGCGAAGTCGTCATTGCCGATCTGCGTGCAGACGCCATTGGCGCCTTTGTGGCGCGCGCCGGTGTCGTCCACCGTGACCCAGTTGGCGGTCTCCAAGCCGGCGCGCAGCACGTCACGGGCTTCGGTGAGGAACCCTTCCTGCCCCGCAATCAGCAGGCGCATGATCTGCCGCTTGGAGATGCTGACGCCGATCGCCTGGAGTTGCGCCATCAGCCGGGGCACGGTGACCTGTCCCTGGTGGTGTTGTGCCAGCACGAAGCGCTGCAGCTCCGGACCGAAATGGCCCGCCACGCCGGCCGGCAACGGCGCGATCACCGTTCGTCCATCCGGCGTCAGCCAGCGCTCGCGGCGATAGCGAGTGACCTCGACCCGCAGCACCAAATCCTGCACCACGAAATCCTCGTAGCCCTTGAACCGAGAGCCGGCCGGCACCTCCGCCTTGAGGATCCGTTCCTCCACCCTGACCCGTGGCGTCGCCTTGCCGCGACCACGCCGCCGGGCTCGCTTGCCCGCCGGCTTGGGCGTGGTCCCCTTCTCCATCCCGCTCGGCTTGATCCGCGGTCGGCCCTTCAGTCCCTTCAGCTGCGCGATCTCCTCGCGTAGCTCTGCTATCATGCGTTTCTGCGCCGCGTTCTCGTCCAGCAACGCCAGCACCAGCTGCTTCAGCTCGGCAAGCGACAGCTCATCGATGTCAGGCGGGGTGACCACATCGACGTTGAATTGAACCGCCCCGCGTCGGCGCAAGCGAAAAATCGACCCCGGCCCGGGGTTTTGCCCCTCTTACGCGCGGGGCCAGGCGACGTTGCCCTGAATGTGGCTCCGCCCAATGTCTTTGCTCTGAACGACGAAGTACAGGTCGCCCAATATATTGGTAGTGTCGTCACCGCGTCCAGCACTGTAACGGTTGGCTGCCACGATGTGATTACTTATCACAACGACAACGGCCGTACCGGCTGGAACGCGAATGAGAACACGCTGTCGCCGGCCAATGTGAAGCCCGGCACCTTCGGCCTGATCGCGACAGCGAAGCTGAACGACGACAATGACCAGGTTGACGGGCAGCCCTTGGTTGTCACGAACCAGAACATTGAGGGTATGGGGGTACATTCAGTCGTCTATGTGGCTACGGAGAACGATTCCGTCTACGCCTTTGATTCGTTTACCGGCGCCAGGCTGAAAAAGGTCAATCTTGGCACACCTGTCGCCAGGCCGTTGAACTGCGAGAACAACGGAAATGTGGTCGGAATTAATAGTACGCCGACGATCCATCGCCAGGCGGGAGTGCTGTACGTCATCGCTTACGTCATGAATGGTAGCACCCCTGTTCACCAACTGCATATGCTGGACCTGGGGACGTTGCAGGACAAGGTCCCACCCGTGACGATCGCCGCGGCCAATACCCTGGCTGATGGCTCTACATATAACTTCGATTCATCGGTGCAAAGGCAACGGCCGGCGCTGCTACAGGCCAATGGCAACATCTATGCCGGTTTTGGGGCATACTGTGACTTCAAGGCTGCGCAGTCTCGTGGCTGGGTATTGGGCTGGCAGCAGTCAACCTTGACCCCGTTGGGTAAGACAGAACTTCTCAGCAAGACGATCGCGACATCGACGTTCGACTGCTATTTCCATGCCCCGTGGACCAACAACCATCCCTGCTACCTAGCTGCCGTATGGATGTCGGGGTATGGCCTGGCCACCGACTCATCCGGCGACCTGTTCTTCACCACCGGCAACACCGGCGTCAGCAATGCCGGGGTCAGCTTCTACGACAGCACCACCGATATCGCCGAAACGATGGTCAAGATGGCGCCCGACCTGAGTAAAATTGTCGACTTCTTCACCCCAGCCAATGTCACCGCCCTGGATCAGGTCGATAGCGATTTCGGGTCGGGTGGCACCATGGTGCTGCCGGACCAGCCGGGACCGGTGCCGCACCTGGCGGTGGCCGCCGGCAAGGACGGCAATCTCTACATCGTCAATCGCGACACTGGAAAGATGGGTGAGTTCCGAAACCCCAATGTTCCCGCGAGCGTGCAGATCGGCGGCGATTGCCATTGCGGTCCATCATACTTCAAAGGGTCTGACGGCGTCGGGCGGGTTGTGACCAGTGGTGGACCTAACCTGGGGCAGTGGAAGATCAACACCGCCAATCGACCAGCGTTGGCGCAGGAGGCCCAGGTGGCGTTCGCATCTGGTCAGGACGGCGGCGGGTTCACGTCGATTTCCTCGAACGGCACGACCGCGAACACGGCGATCATCTGGGCCGCTGGCCGTCCGATGAGCGACAAAGACGTGCGGGTGACGCTTTATGCGTTCAATGCCACCGCGTCGGGAAGTTCCTTAACGCCGCTATGGCATGATTACGCGGGGACATGGCCCAACACAGGTGGCGATGCCAACATCGTTCCGACGGTTGTAAATGGCATGGTCTACGTCGCCAGCAACAAACAACTTCAGATCTTCGGACTGATACGGCCATCGGCCACGCCGAAACGGATGTCGCTGATGGTCACCCAGGTCGAGCCCGCGGCGGCTTCCTATGTACCGGACACCGGACCGATACACTGGGGGACCATCCGCACGGTGCATGGAAGCAAAGTCACATTGGAGTTGCGCACCGGACGCACGATCGTGGCCGACCTCTCGCACATCATGCCGCGGGCAACTTCCGACTTCGGGGCAATCGGACGCTGGCTGGCGGTCAGCGGCACTCTGGGTGCGAACGGTGTCGTGACAGCTACCGGCGCCTGGCGAGTTAAAGGGCCTGCGTTTTTCGGACCAGACCGCGATCGCTGAATGCGACAGCCTGGCGTCACGCGCTCGCGTCACACCAAGCCCGCTGGCGCGGATGCCGTGCGAGCAGGCGTTCGTCGGTTCAGATCGCCGGCGGCGGATGCGGTTCTCAATAGGCCTTCCCACACCCACTTCCACTGGGCGGTCGAGGAACGTGATCTCTAGCCCGAACTTTGCCCAATTTTTGACCGAGAGCTTTGAAAAGGGCTGAAAGAGGTTGGTGATGCGGTCATGTGATGCGACAGATTTCGCTTGACACGACGCGACTCGGCCTGATTCGGTCCGCTCATGTATGTCGCCGTCATCCCCAACCGGGGCTCGCCGCCAGCCATCTTGCTGCGCGAGAGCTATCGCGAGGATGGCAAGACCAAGAACCGGACCCTCAAGAATCTCTCTGACTGGCCGGCCGAGCGGATCGAGCAGTTGCGTGCCGTGCTGCGCGGCGAGACGCTGTTGCCCGCCACCGATGCCGTCGAGATCATCCGCGCGCTGCCGCATGGCCACGTGCTCGCCGCGCTCGGCATGGCGCGGCGGATCGAGCTCGATGCCCTGCTGCCCCGCCGGGCGCCGCCACGCCGGCGGGATCTGGCGCTGGCCCTGATCATCGCCCGGGTCCTCGATCCGGCAGCTAAGCTGGCGACTGCGCGGATGCTGGATCCCACCACCGCCAGCCATTCACTGGGGGAGATGCTGGGGCTCGGCCGCGTCACCGCCAAGGAGGTCTATGCCACGCTGGACTGGCTGGGCAGCGAGCAAGGTTTCATCGAAACCACCCTGGTCCGTCGCCACCTGAACAACGGCGCACTGCTGCTCTACGATGTCACCTCCACCTACCTGGAGGGGCGCTGCTGCGAACTGGCGCAGCATGGCTATAGACGCGACCACCGGCGCGACCGCCCGCAACTGGTCATCGGCCTGTTGTGCGCCGCGGACGGCTGCCCGGTGGCGGTGGAGGTGTTCGAGGGCAACACGGCCGATCCGATGACACTGTCGTCGCAGATCGACAAGTTGAAGCAGCGGTTCCACCTGCAACGCGTGGTGATGGTGGGCGACCGCGGCGTGCTGACCAGTGCGCGGATCGAGCAGACGCTGCGCCCGGCCGGTCTCGATTGGATCACGGCGCTGCGTGCTCCGGCAATCAAGCAGCTGGCGTCCGAGGGCGGGCCGTTGCAGCCGTCGCTGTTTGATGATCGCGACATGGCCGAGATCACCAGCCCCGATTATCCTGGCGAACGCCTGGTGGTCTGCAAGAACCCGTTGCTAGCTGAGGAACGCACGCGCAAACGAGGCGAGCTGTTGGCGGCCACCGAGAAGGAACTGATCCGCATCCAGGCCCGCGTGCAGCGGGCGCGCCAGCCGCTGCACGGCGCCGCGGCGATCGGCCAGGCCGTCGGCGCCGTGCTGGGCCGGCGCAAGATGGCCAAGCATTTCCAGATCAGCATCACCGACGATGCGTTCAGCTTCGCCAGAAACGATGCCGCCATCGCCGCCGAGGCCGCACTGGACGGCATCTACGTCGTGCGCACCAACTTGCCGACGGCGCAGTCCGACGCCGCCACCACCGTGCGTGCCTATAAAAGTCTGAGCGGCGTGGAGCAGGCCTTCCGATCGATCAAGACCGTCGATCTGGACCTGCGTCCGGTGTTCCACTGGACCGCACCGCGGGTGCGCGCGCACGTGCTGCTGTGCATGCTAACCTACTATCTCGAATGGAACATGCGTCAGCGCCTGGCGCCGATGTTGTTCGACGAGCATGACCCGACGGCACGCGACGCGCAAAGAGCTTCACCCGTGGCGAAGGCCAAACCCTCGCCGGCGGCGCAGCGCAAGGCAGCCCGCAAACGCACCGATCCCGCGGATGGCGAACCGCTTCCGGTGCACAGCTTTCACACCCTGCTCGCCGATCTCGCCACCCTGACACGCAACGTCGTGCGCCTCGGGCATGATCGGCTCACCGCCATCCTCGCCACCCCCACCAGGATACAACGCCGGACCTTCGATTTGCTCGGCGTCACGCTGGTCGCGTAGACAGACAACTCCTACTCAACATAAACTATGTCAACTCTTGCGCTCGAAAGTGGGGAAAGTTCGGCTTAGCCTGGCTCTCGAGGGCGCACGTTGCGGCCCATGTCTGAGATCGCCGCCGTTCCGTCCGCATCCGACACGCCAGCGCCGAAGCAGCCCGTGCGCACCGCGGCTACACCACGTCGCCGCTCGCCGCGCACCGACACGGGCCGCCTGCCGTTCAAGTGGTCGCTGACGGGTGTCAGCCGGGAGGGCGAGCTGTATCGGCGGGTGGCGCGCCAGCTTCGGGCGCATGTCGGCAAGCCATCGGCGACGCAAGAGCTGGTGATCCAGAGGATTGCCTGGATGCAGGTTCACCTCGCCCATATTGACGAGCGGGCGATGAAGGAAGGCGGACTTTCGCCTCACGCGGTCAGAGAATATTTAGCTTGGGCAAATTCGATCGGGAAACTGGTGCGGCACCTCGGGCTCGTGGCCGCGGCTGCGCCGGTGCCGAGTTCTCGCCGAGCACCTGGCCCACAGGGCTGCCGAGCAAGAGGCCGGACAGGCACAGGCCGGTGCCGCGCAGAATGCCCCGCGCGCCGCCCCGCTGGCCTCGCCTGAGCCGGTGCAGCCGCCGGCCGGTGTCCCATCGCACCCGCCGAGCCCTCGCCAGGCCCAGCGCGCGCCCCTGAGCCGGCGTCGGCCCCGTGATGGGCGCCGGCCCGAGCATCCTCGATTGCCTGGACGGAGTTGTCGCATTATTGAGACACCGCGTTTTGTGCTTCTCGCGCTCGAGCTGGTGCTCCAGATGTGGAGTTGGCGGCCGGCGACGGCTGCGGCCCGGTTCGGTTCTGCGATAGGTTATCTTGGTGTTATCCACCGCCAAGCGCTGTAACTACCTGCAATCCTGGTCGCGGTGTTCCTCGGCTGTTTTCGCGACTACCGCGGTCTGGTTGCCCCCGGTGAGACGCCGGTGGTTGCCGTCATTGCTGCGGATCGGCGGCAGGCGAAGGTGATCTTGAACTACATCGTGGGCACGCTGCATGCGGTGCCGATGCTGGCGACGATGGTCGAGAGTGTAGTTGCCGAGGCGGTGCGGCTGACCAATGGCGTTGTGGTTGAGATTTACACTGGCTCGATTGCCTCGCCGCGTGGCCGGACATTCGCCGCCGTGTTGTGCGACGAGATTGCGCACTGGTCGAGTGATGACAGCGCGAATCCCGATAGCGAGGTGATTGCTGCGGTTCGGCCTGGTCTGGCGACGATACCGGGCAGCATGTTGCTGATGGCGAGTTCGCCGTATGCGAAGCGCGGCGTGCTCTACGCCACGTTTGCGCGTCACTTTGGCCGCGATGATGCGCCGACGTTGGTTTGGCGCGGCACGACGTTAGAGATGAATTCGGCGCTTGATCCGCGCATTGTTGAGGAGGCGCGGGAGGAAGATCCTGAGAATGCGGCGGCGGAGTATGATGCGGAGTTTCGCAGTGACATTGCCGACTATGTTTCGCGCGCGGTGGTTGAGGCGGCGGTTGCGCGTGGGCTGGTGGAGTTGCCCGCGGCTGCGGGCGTTTCCTACGCGGCGTTTTGTGATCCGAGTGGTGGCAGCAGTGACAGCATGACGCTGGCGATTGCGCATGTGGATGGGGATGGGGATGGTGTTGCGGTGCTTGATTTGGTGCGTGAGGTAAGGCCGTCATTTTCGCCGGATGCGGTGGTGCGGGAGTTTTGTGAGGTAGTGCGCGGTTATCGATTGACTCGTGTTCGTGGCGACAAGTTTGCGGGGCAATGGCCGGTGGAGCGGTTTGCCGCGCATGGCATCAGTTACGAGTTCGAGTGTGTTGACGAAGTCGGACATTTACCGAGAGTTATTGCCGGCGTTGAATGCGCGGCGGGTGCAATTGCTTGATGTATCGAAGCTGGTTTCGCAGCTATGTGCATTGGAGCGGGTGACGTCGCGGGCCGGGCGTGATTTGATTGATCATCCTGCGGGTTCGCACGACGATGTGGCGAATGCGGCAGCGGGTGCGTTGGAGCAGGTGCTTTCGGAGCGGCGGCCGAGTTTGATTCGGCCGGCGGATTTGTTGACCGCGGAGGATGCGCCGCTCGAGGTTGGGTATATTCAAGCGCTTTACGCGGTGGTTTGGCTCGCGATTGATGGTCGGTGTGCGTGGGCGATATTTGCCTATGACGGAACGGTGCGTGAGTTGTTGATCATTGCGGACTTTGCTGTGCAGCCGTGGCACGGCGGGATATTGGCCGATGTGATGCAGCGGCTTGATCGGTTGTGTGAAGAAGCGCGGGAGCGGCATTCGTTATGTCGCGAGCGTGGTGTGATGGTGGTGGCATGGCTTCCTGAGCAGTTAGTAGACCAAGCGGAATTGGTGATGTGGCGGGTGTTTAAGCCGCGGCTGATGCGGCCGGGTGCGCGGTTTCAGCCGCCGCCTGTATGTGAAGCGCTTGCTCAGGAGTATTTGAGCGATCCGGTGAAGTTGGCGTTGGGTGCGGCGGCGCAGGTGTCGGCGGGCAAGGTGAAGCTATCGGTGGTGGCGGCGGAGCGGAGTTGTGGCACGCCGTTGTTGGGGGCGCTTGCGATTCCGGCGGGCGAGGCAATTGACGTTGATCCGCTGCGGCTAGTGGTGCTGCTGGGCGTCAGCTTGGCGTTTGATGTCGAGCCGTCGGGTCATGCGCCGGGGCGGGTGCGGTTCGGGTGACCGTATCCGTGGACGAGGCGCTGGGGGCGGTGCGGGCCGCGAAGGCGCAGGCGGTGGCGAAGGCCGAGGCGGCGGCTGCATCACGGGCGGATTTCTACAGCAGCGTCGCGTGGCGGCGGCTGCGGCACGATGCGCTCGCGGCGGCCGATGGCAAGTGCGAGCTCTGCGGTGCGCGTGGTGGCGAGGGCGGAGCGGTGCTGCACGTGGATCAGGTCGAGCCAATTTCGAAGAATCCGGCGCGGCGGCTGGACCCCAGCAACCTGCAAGTGCTCTGCGAGAGCTGCAACATGGGCAAGGGCAATCGTTCGACGCGGGACTGGCGCACGCCTAGCGCCGGCCCGAAGCTGCGGGTGGTGCGGTGACGGTCGAGCCGGAATTCCTGGTGATCGATGTCGTGACGCTAAGCGACACATCGTCTCGGCCAATCTGGCACGACGGAATCTCAAGAAGGGCCAGCAGGCAATGGCGCTGGCCTTGATCTACCCGGAGCCGGAGAAGGGTGGGCGCGGGAGAAAGTCTTTAGAAACTAAAGGGTTTTCGGCTGCTCGCCTCTCGCAGGCCCGCGCGGTTGCGATCCTGCCAAGCTCGCAATGGCGCGGCTATCAGGAACCCCCCGAAGCGCCGGTGCCGGAGCCTGGCACATGGGGCGATCATCCCTGCGGGATGCGCGATCCCATGACGGAAGCGGAGATCGAGCAGCGCCAGGGCGGTGGCATCGGCGCGATGATCCGGCAGCTCGAGCTAGGCGAGCGGGGCAGCACGGCGGCGGCTTTGGCGAGCCTCGGGCGGGCTTTCATGACCGCGAAACCCTAGGCCGTGTGGACGGATAGGGTGAAGTTGCAAATAGGGGATTCCCGAATCGGGGTTTCATCGAATCAATGGGCGACCGGCAATGGGGAGCCGGTCGATGCTGACGGGAATGACCGAGGGCGATTGGGAGATCGTGCTGGAGGTGTTCGATGCGGCGCAGTCGCGCCGGGGCGAGCCGGGGCACGACGACCGCAAGTTCCTGGAAGCGCTGCACTACTTTACGGTCCACAACATCACCTGGCGGGCACTGCCGGCAGAGTTCGGCAACTGGAACAGCGTCTGGAAGCGGTTCTGGCGGCTCAGCCGCTCGGGCGTGTTCGAAGCGTTCTTCCAGCTCCTGGCCGAGACCAGCCAAACCGCGCATCTGGTGCAGATGTTCGACAGCACCGTGGTGCGCGCGCACGTCTCGGCCGCCGGCGCAAAAGGGGGCAGCAAAATCAGGCGCTCGGGCGCTCGCGGGGCGGGTTCTCGACCAAGATCCACCTCAAGACGGACTTCGACGGTCTGCCCATCGCCTTCCATCTGACCGGCGGAGAGGTGAGCGACTGCACCCAACTCGAAACCTCGCTCGACATCGGGCCGGACATCACGCCGCGCGCCGCCCTGACCGACAAAGGCTACGATTCTGCCGCCAATCGCGCGGCCTGCCGGCGGCGGCGCATCATTCCCGTCATCCCGTATCGCGCCAATGCCAAGGCCAGACCTTCCATCTTCCCAAAAATGCTCTACCGCGCCCGCGCCCGCATCGAGCAAGCCCTCGGCAAGCTGAAGCGCTTCAAGCGCGTCGCCCTACGCTGCGAGAAGACCGCCGACAGCTACGGCGCCCTCGTCGCGTTTGCTTGCGGGCTGATCTTGATCAACTCCGTCCACACGGCCTAGTGTCCCGTTCGAGAAATAACTAGCCAGTTCACTCCAGACATGATTCGCTGCCTTGTGGAGCGATTTGGAGGGAGCCGCTTGTGGCATATCGGTGTGAAATGCTTCACATGCTCGGACACACGGACGGGATACAATAATGATCCGGCTCAGGACCGGACTGAGGCCAAACCTGGGAGCCGCGTCATAGCGGCGCCGATGCGTGATACGTTCTTTCTCGGCCGTTAGCATGGAGGGAGCTCATGATCGCCAAGCGGCAGCGGTACAAGGACAACCGAGTGGCACAAAGCCACTATAACAAGGAACGAAGCGAGGATCGCGCGCGCACTGCTATCGTGCTCGGTGGCGGCGCGCCGAACATGCCGCTCATAGCAGGAGCCGTCGCCGCCTTCGCGGACCGTGGACTTGAATTCGACGTCGTTTCGACCTCTGGTGCGGGTAGCCTTGCCGGCCTACTTTGGTTAGCGCCGAAAGGTTTGCCGCCTGCTGAAGCCCTCCGCAGCGTTACGACAATGAGCATCTTCGATGAGATCTATCGGCATTTCCCGATCAATTACAAAGTTTTCCAAAAGCCCGGGACGTGGGCGGATCTGTGGCGGAATGCCCTCGAGGGCAATCCGTTCCTCGAAATTAATCCGCTAAGATACCAGGACTCCCCTGCCTACGCCTTCTGGGCGGATTGGACGGCGTTCTGGGCCGCGTGCCTCAGCCCGACCGGACTCCATTGGGATAGCTGGGGCCTATGCGCGCCCACGCCGTTCGTGGAACGCATCATCGATTTTACCCGCATCCGACACATAAAGCCACAGTTCTATCTGAACGCTTACAACATCACGAAAGAAACGATAGAGAACTTCACGAAACACCAGATCACGCCCGAGCATTTCCGTGCTGCCCTTGCCTTTCCCTTCATTTATGGCCCGTATCGGCTAAACGGAGATCTCTATTACGAGGGTGCGGTTGTGGACTGCCTCAACTTCAAGGACTTGGTCGAGCTGCACCCCGGCCTGCGACAGATTGTGGTACTGGACGTCCTCGGCAGCGCCGCGCTGATCCGGACACCGCGGAACCTTTACGATGCGTGGGTACTGTCGATGATCGTGCCGCTGGTGAAGACCGCTGAAGACAATCTCGACCTGTTTGCTTGCAAGCACAACGGGGGCTGGAACAAAGCGGACGGCGCGAAGAGGGATCTGCGGAAGGTGGACTTTGACATCCCAGATGCACATTTGCCCGAAGTTCTGGATTGGTCGGCATCCAACGCAAGGCGGCTGTTCGAAATCGGCTACCAGTCCGGGCGGAAGTTCCCTTTCCCATGATGCCGGCAGCTGCTCCAGCTCTACACCCGCCGTCCTCCAGGTTGGATTGGCGTTCGCCGAGTCTGCTGATGTGTATTCGCTCTGAGGAGAGCAACACCCTGTAACCAGGTGATGCAATGCAATGCCCCAGCTGTAGGGCCGACATTCCGGAGGGAGGCCGAATTTGTAGTAGCTGCGGGGCGGCTCTGCGTGTCCATTGCCACCAGTGCGGCCATACCTATGCACCAGGCTCCAAGTTTTGCCCGGAGTGCGGCGCACGGCTGACCTGCATTGCGGCCAACCCCAAACCCCTGCCCCCGGTTGATACCGCGGAGCGGCGGCACATGACGGTGCTGTTCTGCGACATGGTCGGATCGACCGCACTTTCAGCGAGCCTGGACCCTGAGGATCTGCGATCTGTGATCGCAACCTACTATTGCGAAGTTGCTGCGCAAGTTCAACACTTCGGCGGCCTAGTCGCACGCCGGCTCGGCGATGGGGTGCTCATCTACTTTGGCTACCCGGTCGCACATGAGGACGATCCGGAGCGCGCGGTTCGCGCCGGGCTTGCCCTTGTCGGTGCGGTCCGTGGGCTCAAGCTCAACACTGCGGCAGTGCTCGACGCGCGTGTCGGCATAGAAACCGGACTTGTAGTTGTCGACGTTGTCGAGGACGGCGGGATGCGGGAACGCACGGTGCTTGGCGATACGCCCAATCTCGCGGCACGGCTACAACACTTCGCCGAACCCGGTGCCGTAGTCATCGGACCGACAACATATCGCCTTATCGGAAGGTTGTTTGAATGTCGCGATCTCGGGTTCCGGGAGATCAAGGGCCTGAGCAGTCCTGTAAGCGTCTGGCAGGCGTTGCGCCCCATCGATTCGGCGAGCCGCTTCTGGGAACGGCCTGACTCGCAGATTCCCGTTGTCGGCCGAAGGGAGGAGTTCGACCTACTGTTGCGCCGCTGGGAACAGGCGAAGACTGGCGAAGGGCGAGTCGTTCTCATCAGCGGCGAACCCGGCATCGGCAAGTCCCGGCTTGTGAAACTGCTAGAAGAGCACGTCAGCAGCAAACCTCATCAATGCCTGCATTACTTCTGCTCGGCGCTGCATCGGGACAGTGCCTTGTTTCCAATCATCAGCCAGATCGAACGTGCTTCGAACATTCACCGGGAGGACGAGGCAGCAGCTCGGCACGATAAGGTCAAGACGTGGCTAGAACCGGTACTCAACCGATCTTGTGCGGGACACGGCGCTGATTACGGCGCTGCTGGGGATTGACACGGGCGGACGCTATTCCCCGGTCATGATGACGCCGGCACTCCGCATGAAGCAGACGCTAGCCGTTTTCCTATCCCAGCTCGTTCATCTATCCGCGCGCCACCCCGTTTTGATGATTTTCGAAGACGCTCATTGGATTGACCCGAGCTCGCATGAGGCGATCCAGCAGACCATCGAGCGACTCCAGTCGCTGCCGATCCTGCTCGTCGTCACTGGTCGGCCCGAGTTTCAGCCGCAGTGGGTCGGTCTACCGCACGTCACGCTTCAATCGCTGAACCGCCTTAGCCGCCGAGAAACTGGCGTCCTCATTGAGCACCTCACACGCGGCATGGCGCTGTCCCCCGAACTGCTGCAGCAGGTGACGGAACGGACGGACGGAGTTCCGCTGTTCATCGAGGAGCTGACAAAGGCAGTCCTCGAGAGCGGGGTTGTGCGCGAAGAAGCAACCGGTTACGTGCTTGCAGATTCTTTCGCCCGTTCCGAAATACCGATCACGGTTCAGGCCTCTCTGCTCATGAGGCTGGACCGACTCGGGACGGTCCGGGAGATCGCGCAAGAGGCGGCGGCGATCGGCCGGGAATTCGATTACGAGCTGCTGTCCATGATTTCGCGGTTGGAAGAGACGGAACTCGTGGCTGGACTAGACCAGCTCGTCGCCTCGGGGCTAGTTCGCCAACGCGGAGTACCGCCTTCGGCCTCTTACAGCTTTAAGCACGTCCTGATGCAGGATGTCGCCTACAGTACTCTGGTTCGCGGCAGACGCGAGGTGCTGCACGCGCGCATCGCCGAGGCGTACGAGCGATGCTTCGGCGACATCGTCGAGACAAGGCCCGAACTGCTGGCTCAGCATTTCGGAAAGGGAGGGTCCGTCGAGCGCTCGGTCGAGTTCTGGTTGAGGGCTGCGCGGTTGTCGCTCGCCCGCGGCGGCGCTGCTGAGGCCCTTGCGCAGCTCCATCGCGGCCTCGCCACCCTGAGCGGCATCCGCGATCTCACCAGGCGCCGCCACCATGAGCTCGAAATGCAGATCCTGATCGGCAATGCGCTCGCCGCAACAATCGGCTACACGGGCCGGGAAACAGATGCCGCGTTCCGCCGCGCGCGTGAGCTTTGCCTCGAGATCAATGACACAGTTCAGCTTATACGCGTCGCATGGGGCCAGTATACCAGCCACTTTGCCGGCGGCCGCCACCGTCCGGCACTCGCCGTCGCGACCGAGATGCTGGATTTGGCAGAGCAAGTACCAGGACCCGGCTGGACGCCAAATGGGCCATATGTGCGTCGGCACGAGTCTGCTCCATCTTGGTGCCCTGACGAAGGCCCGCGTGCACCTCGAGCTTGCGCTCACGGAGGATCGCGCGGGAGAGAGGGAATGGCTGCATCTCTATGGCCAATCGGGACGCGTTGCCGCGTTGTCGTATCTAGGGATCGATTTGGCGCTGCTTGATGTGCCTGGTCAGGCAGAGACGCTCGCTGAGCAAGCGGTCGACGAGGCAGCTGCGCTGTCCCACCCAACATCACTCTGCTTCGCGCATAGCGTCGGGACCCGCATCTGTTATCTTTTGGGTAACATGGAGGCGTTAGATCGACATGCGGTGATGGTAGTGCGATTAGCCGAGGAGCACGGATTAGGCTTGTGGCAGGGGCTGGGCAAGATCTACACCGGCTGGGCACTGGCTGGGCGCGGCCAGCTTCGAGAAGCTGTGCAGCTCACGCGTGAGGGAATTGCGGAATACCGGGCTGTCGGGGCTGGGCTCAGCATTTCGCTCTATCTCGCTAGCCTGGCCAGCATGGAGGAGGCGGCCGGCAATCACGATTCGGTACTCGAGCTGCTTCACGAGGCGCATGAGGCCTTGGTAGCCGCGGACGAGCAGTGGCTCGCGCCCGAGCTTCTGCGGCTCGCGGGCCAAGCGATATTGACCACAACCAGGGATGCCGCAGCCGCCGAGATGAAATTCCGCGCCGCGCTCTCGCTGGCGCGTGAGCAAGGAGCGAAGCTCTGGCAAGAGCGGGCCGCCAAATCCCTAGAGCATTTTCGGGTGACTGTTCGCGAAGGCGCTTGATGCGTCGCGAGGTGAGCTGATCCCCACCGCCGGAAACCACGCCGACAACCTTCCGGTCATAGGCGGCGCTGCTTTCGACAAGCCGCCCGTCCTCTTCCGCCACCAGGACGCTTCCGGCTTCCGCAACGCACCGCTCGGCGAGTTCGAAACACTCTGCGCAGTCCTGGCCTTGGGTGTGGGTCGCTCCGGCGGCGCTTTTTGATACCGAGATGATGTCGAGTTCCGGCCGAGGGCATGATCGTCCGGGAGCAGCCGGCGGCGGTGCGGGGGCGGCGAATGTCCGGCGCTGATCCTCGCCCGTCGCTGGGGCCGCTCGCGGCCGACACGTGTCCATCACCATCGGCTGCGCCGATGCGGCGCTGATTTTTCACCAGGAGGAGTTCGACGTGAGCAACGAGTCCGATCGAGCAATGCGTGATGCCGCGATGGCGCGCGGGATCGCCGATGATGCCGAATGCCGCCAGCGCGCTGCGGATTGGGCGCGGGCGGTGGAGGCCGGCGCGCCCGCGGCCCGGCAGGACGCGGCGACGCTGGCTTCGGAGGAGGGC
The DNA here is from genome assembly GCA_963754235.1 of uncultured Alphaproteobacteria bacterium. Lineage (GTDB taxonomy): Bacteria > Pseudomonadota > Alphaproteobacteria > Acetobacterales > Acetobacteraceae > DATAYA01. Next base: position 198,582 of record CAVWFK010000019.1, read on the forward strand.
CCGGCGATCCCGGGCACGATTGGGTCCGGCCGAAAGTTCGCGACGGATGAAGGGAAGAAGTAACCATGAGCAACTACGCGGAACAGGCCGAACGCGATCGGATAGGGGCGCAGCTTCGCGATCTACAAAATCGCGTTAACGCGATCCAGCGCGAGCGAAACGGCTTCGAAATTGAGGAGATGCGCCGCGTACAGGCGCGCGCCAATTCCATAATGGCCCTGCACGGCGAGCGGGCGAGAGATCCCAGCCTGGGCGAAACACCGCTGCATTATCGTGCTGCACTGGCGCAAGAGCTCGCCGAGCACTCGGCGAGCTACAAGAGTGCGAATTTACGCGGCTACGACGCGCAGTCCGTCGCCGCCGCCGAGGATGTGATCTACAATGATGCTGTTCAGGCGGCTCGGAACACCGCGAAAGCGACGCCGGGGCTGCTTGTTTCGGAACGCTATCGCGACGAGAGCGGGCGGATGATCACCCGCTGGAACGGCGATCCCATGGCGTAGATGCAGCACTTCTCCAGTGGCGGCGCAGTCGGCCACATCGTTCGCCCGCGCGGGAAGGTGCCAACGTGATATTGCGGCGGTGGGGCCGGCCGCCGGTAGCGGTGAAGCGGATGCTGGAGCAGTACGGCTATGAGGGCGTGCGCATCACCTACAAGGGCCAGTGGCCGCGGCAGCGTCGGCCGTCGCTCGCGAAGCGTGTGCGACGAACGCTGCAGCGCTGGAAAGCGAAACTGCGGGGCGTTTTTGGACGAAGGAAGGTGATGCGATGACCACTGCTTATCAACTCGGGCCTGATCTCCCCGACGCAATCTGGTTCGAGGAGAAAATCAATCCCACGTCGGTGATGGCCGACATTGCGGTTGCCGATTATCTCGGCGCGGTCCAGCCGAGCGCTTTTGCGGGTGGCGCAACGCCAACGACGCAGTGGGCGGCACTTCCGTACGAGGACGAGCCCAGTTTCAAGCAGCGGATCGCGGCTGCGCTTATCGGGTCGGGCAGCCGTGGTGTTGCGGTGACGGTATTCAGTCGCAGCGGATTCTTTCAGCGCAATCTTAACGGCACGCTGCTGTCGCCCGGCTGATGTCTGACCCGCCGCATCGCGGTCTGCCGCGGATTTTTCATGTCGCGGGCGGCCTGCCCGACGAAAATGTGGACCCGACGGCGGGCGAGCATCGATGGCGGCGCCTGCCGGATGAAACGGCCGCGCAATTCCGCGACCGCGTGATCGCCGCGGCGGCGGCAAGCCGTGAACCGGTTCTGATATTCCGGGAGGTTCCGTAGTGGCGCTGGTCGAGGCGCCGGCGCGACCAGTCATATCGGTCGCGCCAGTGCTTCCAGCGTGCCGACGCGCTGCGGCGAGGGCGAGCTCGAGGCCGTGGCGGAGACGCCTTCCGCCGAACACCGCTTGCGGCGCCCGAGAATGCTGGACGTTCGCGCACGGTGGCGCATGGTCCCGCACCCTATCCCACAAAACGGTTGCCCGATGCCGCGGGGAAGGCGCACGTTGCGGGCCATGTCACAGACTGCCCTTGCCGCCGGCAAAACTACTCGGCTGACGAACCCCGAATACCGGGCGGCTGCCCTCGGCAAGCTTGACCGGCGCACGTGGCAAGGGCGGCTGCTGCGCGATGTGCGGGCCGAGCTGGCGCGGCACTGCGGGGGGCGGCCGTCTGCAGTGCAGGCCGCGTTGATTGAGCAGTTGGCCCAACTCCGGCTGCGGCTTGCGCTATGACCGCCGGTTCGCCGAGCGGGGCGAGCAGACGGACCCCGACCGGCGCAGCTATCTCGCGTTCGCCAACACGCACGCCCGGCTGCTCGCGAGGCTCGGCCTCAAGCCCGCCGCGCCCCGCAAGAGGACGATCGCGGAATACCTGGCCGCCGAGCCCGGAGCCGGCACGTGATTGGGGTGGTGATGGCCCTCGCGCAGCGGGCGGATGGCATGGATGTGGCCGAGGCGCCACGATGGCGCTGCCGCGGCTGCTGGTGGCGGCGGGTGTGCCGGATCAGCCCTGGCAGGCGGAGCGCACTGGCCGGCCGGTGCTGCGCCGACCGAGCCTGCATCGGCTGGCCGGGCTGACGATCAGCAAGGACGACACGGGGATGCACCTGCGAAAGTGGCGCGAATTCCGGGGACGTGACGCGCTGGACGGCCCGGAGCCGCCGGCGGGTGCGATGGATGATACCGGCCGAGGCTGACGAGCCGCTGGCGGCGCGCATACGGGGGGAACCGGCCCTGTGAACTTGATCGAGGCGTTCGACCATCCGGCGCTGTTCGGCCCCGAGTTTCCGATGCCAGCGTGGGGCGCGTGGAGGGCCTTCGTGGCGGCCCTGACCGCCTGCCCGCTGTCGGAAGACGAGCTCGCGCTCTACCGCCAGTGTACCGGCCGCACGGCCCCACCCACGGTGCCATTCCGAGAGGCCGCGCTGATCGTCGGGCGGCGCGGCGGCAAGTCGCGCCTGCTGGCCCTGGTTGCGGTCTATCTTGCCACTTTTCGGGATTACACGCCGCACCTGGCAGCGGGCGAGGTGGCGACGATTGCGGTGCTGGCGCGGAACCGCAGTCAGGCCCGCAGCATCTTCAGGTTCGTCTCCGGCCTGATCAAAGCGGTTGAGCCGCTGGCGGAGATGGTGGAGGACGCAAACACCGAGGCGATTCACCTATCCAACCGGGTGGTGATTGAGATCAGCACTGCCAGCTTCCGCACGACGCGCGGTTACAGCTTCGCGGCGGTATTATGCGACGAGATTGCGTTCTGGTCGCAGGACGAGACGAGCGCCAATCCTGACACGGAAATCCTGCGCGCGCTGCGGCCGGGCTTGGCCTCGATCCCCGGCTCGATCCTGTTGCTGGCATCCTCGCCGTACGCGAAGCGTGGCGAGCTCTACGCGGCCTTTCGGCGCCACTACGGCCAGGATGGCGCGCGGGTGCTGGTGTGGAAGGCGCCCACGCTCACGATGAACCGGAAGCTGGATCCGGCGGAGGTGGCGCGGGAGTACCAGGACGATCCTGAGTCGGCCCGCGCCGAGTATGGTGCCGAGTTTCGCGACGATCTTGCGGATTTTGTGACGCGCGAGGTGGTTGACGCGGTGACGATGTGGGGCCGCTCGGAACTGCCACCGGAGTCGGGCATCGCCTACAGCGCGTTCTGCGATCCGAGCGGCGGTGCGAGTGACGCGATGACGTTGGCGATCGCGCACATCACGGGCGACGGTATGGTGGTGCTGGACGCGGTTGCGGAGGCGAGGCCGCCGTTTGATCCAGAGCGAGTGGTCGTTGACTTCGCGACGTTGCTGCGCCGCTTCGGCATCAACACGGTGACTGGCGATCGCTATGGTGGGGAATGGCCGCGGCAGCGGTTTCGTGAACACGGCATCAGCTATGAGCCGAGCGCGCGGCCGAAATCCGACATGTATATCGATCTGCTACCGCTCTTGAATGCCGGCCGCGTGGAACTGCTCGACAACAAGCGGCTGTGTGCGCAGCTTGTCGGGTTGGAACGTCGCACGGCGCGGAGTGGCCGGGACAGCGTGGATCACACGCCTGGCGGGCACGATGATCTAGCGAATGCGGTTGCGGGTGTGCTGGTCTGGCTGGACCTGGATCGGCGGCCGGCGCTGATCCGACAATCAGAAATGCTGATTGCTGGGAAGCCTGTGCCGCTGCCGCGGTGGGGGCAGTGCGTGTTTTCGACGCTGGTTGTTGGGCAGGACGGCGTTTATGCCACGGCGTATTTCTGTCACCACGAAGTTCGGGGCATTACGGATCCGGCGCCGTTGACGTTGCTTGACTTTGATCTGGAGCCGCTGACGGGTGCGACGGTTGGGGGGATGTTTGCGAAGCTGGAGCAGTTGCATCGGGCGATTCCGAAGGTATGGGCGCATTTTGCGTATGTGCCGGAATCGTATCTGCAGCATGTTCACCTGGAAGGGTATGACGCGGACTGTTTCCCCGATGATGCGCTTGCTGATTTACCCGGGCTTGCGATTGGCGCGGCGGGGCATGTCAATTCTGGTCGGTTTAAGATTGCCGAGGCGGCGGCGGAGAAGGCGCAGCATCTTCCGCTTGCTGGGGCTTTGGGATTTCGGCCGGGGGAGGCGATTGACGCGAACCCGTTGCGGCTAGCGGTGCTGCTTGGGATTGAGTTGGCGTTGTCGCCGCAGAGTTCGAAGAGAGCGCCAGTGATCCCGGCGGCGCAGCTGCGAGCCGGGTAGCGGGTAGCGACGGGGTTTTCAGTGCGTCTAGCTCTTCCCGTCAGGGCGGCTTGGCGGAAGGATTCCGCCCCTCTCTGTGCTCCCTCGCACGCCATAGGTCAACAAAACTCCTAGACGCCACCTAGCGATTTGTACACTTGCCGCTTGCGCTGGATCAGCGGGTCGACTACATCATACCCGTGAGCAGTACGACGGTTCCGACGAGTTTCACGTTGCCGCGCGACCTGGTTGCGCGGCTCAACTCCGCGGCTGCTGCTGCCGATCGCAGCCGATCCGCGCTGGCCCGCCGCATCCTGGCGGCTGCGCTCGCACCAGATTGTCAATCAGCAGCAAAGTGGGGACCCCGGCCAATCCGCACCAAGACACTGATTTGCAAGGGCAATTCTCATAGTTGGTAGGGTCGTCCCAATCGGCGCCGATTGGGACCCCACCCAGAACGAAATTCTCCCAGCATTATCAAGAAGTTCCACTCCAAGGGGCCGGGGTCCCGTTTGGGTGCTGATTCACAGTCGGCAAGTACCGCCGCCAGAAGCGCGGGTTTGTCGGCGGCGGGGTTGCCGGTGCGCAGGTGCACGAACCGGTCGACGAATCCTGTCCAGGCATCGACATCGCTCAGAACCTCAGTGATCCGCACCCTCGGCAGCATTCCGCTCAACCGGAGAGCCAGATCGCGCACCGCCTCGGGAACAACGGTGGGGTCCGGGCGATGAACAGCTTGCCGTCCTCCATCTCGACGCCGTCGAGTTCGCCGCGCGCAGGGCGCTCGGCTACGAAGGTCAGACGCTCGCGCAGCGTTGCCGTGCGGGTGGCGCGGTGCCGCGTTTGCGTCTTGCGCAGATCTCCGATGGTTTTGATCCAGCCCGTCAGGGGGGCGCCATGGCGGCATCTCGATCCGGCCCGGGTTCGGTCGCCGCGACGAGCGCGCCCTCGCGCTCGCGACCGCCGGCGCTGGCGTGGCCAGCGGTGCGGCCGTGCGCAGCGCGTCGAGACGGTGTGGAATCCCCCTGGGCCGCGGCTGCGCTGCGAAGCAGCTCCCCGACGCACAAGAAGGTCGAGGACAACTGAGGCGGAAGGGGTTAGACGAACCCGGCCCTCCTTGCTTATCGCTGCGGCTCGATCGGAGGGCGCCTGAGAGACTGGTAGGCGGGTCCGGCGTTTACTTGGCAATGGGAAGGCCCTCCACGCCCCGCGATACCTCGATCCACGGCTACGCGGCCAAGCGCGATTTTAGCATCACCGCCGAGCCGGCACCGCGTCCGTCGGCAGCCGGTGAGCGGCCGCCGATGTTCGTGGTGCAGAAGCACGCGGCTCGACGAGCGGGACTGCACTGGGACTTCCGGCTCGAACATGCGGGCGTGCTCTGGAGTTGGGCCGTCCCGCGGGGGCCGTCGCTCGATCCCGCGGACAAGCGCATGGCGGTCCATGTCGAGGATCACCCGATCGACTATGCCGATTTCCAGGGCAGCATCCCGGAGGGGCAATACGGCGCCGGCATCGTCGAAACCTGGGACCGCGGCACCTGGGAGCCGCTCGGCGATGCCGAGCAGGGGATGCAGAAGGGCGAGCTCCGCTTCGTGCTGCACGGGCGTCGCCTGCAGGGGCGGTTCACCCTGGTCCGCCTGGGGAATCGCCGCGGCAAGCAGGAAGGCTGGTTCCTGATCAAAGGGCATGACGGGCACGAGCGGCCCGGCGTGGACGCACTCACGCTGGAAGCCGAGGTGCCGCCGCCCGCGCCACCCTCGGCCGAAACCGCGGACCGTGCGATCCCTCCCGCCCAAGGCGCGGTGCGAGGGCCGCTGCCCGAGACGCAGGCGCCGCAGCTCGCCAGCGTCGCCGAGGCGCCGCCCGAGACGCCAGGCTGGATCTCCGAACTCAAGTTCGACGGCTACCGCCTGCTGGCGGCGGTGGATCACGGCAAAGTCCGGCTGCTCACCCGGAACGGCCATGACTGGGCGAACCGGCTGCCGGCGGTCGCCAAAGCCGTGGGCGGGCTCTCCGTGCGGACGGCGATGCTGGATGGTGAACTGGTGGCCTTGCGCGAGGAGGGCACCTCCAGCTTTCCCGATCTGCAGGCGGCATTGTCGGAGGGGCGCGATCGTTCGCTCTTTTTCTACCTCTTTGACCTGCTGCACCTGAACGGGTGGGACCTCCGCACCTGCAAATTGCTGGACCGCAAGCACGCGCTGTTCGGTCTCGCCGAGTGGGGCGGAATGCTGCGCTGCAGCGACCACGTCGAAGACCACGCGGCGGACATACGGCGCGAGGCCTGCCGCAGAGGCCTCGAGGGGATCATCTGCAAGCGCGCCGACGCGCCGTATCGGCCCGGACGCGGGCGCCTCTGGCTCAAGCTCAAGTGCCAGGGGCGGGAGGAAATGGTCGTGCTCGGCTGGACGCCGCCCGCCGGCAGCGTGTTCACCAGGTCCACGTGCCGAGTGTCAAAGCCGCATTCGGGGCCGCCCCGAGCAAGCCCAGCAGCGAGACCGAGTCCGGCTGGCCGCTGCGCCACCGCCACCAAGTGTGTCGGAAATCCAACAGTAGGGCGGCTTCCGGACGAGCCTGATCAGAGTGAAGGCCTGGCCGCCCAGGTAGCGGTCCAACACCAATCGAAGAAACCCGCTTCCATTGAGGAAGTGTAGCGCCCCCATGCTCGAACCCGCCCCAATGAAAGACCCGGCGTGCCTTGATCGCCTGCCGAAGACCAATTAGGGTCTGGAAATTCGAATTGGCCCTGGTGCCGGTGGGATCGCGCCCAGCCTGCGCGCGTGCATCGCGAACTGTCGGACGCGACCTCTCCGGCACTACAAGAGAGAACACGATCAACATGGACACCGCGACGGAGCGCAGGCTCAAACATCTCCGTCTGCTTCTGCTCCGGCAGAAGGGGTGGCGCTATCTGCGCTACCTCCATCTGCGCGACTTTGTCTACCAACTTCGAGGCGATATCAGATCGGTGGGCGTGTGCGGCGCCGGTCTAGGCCTTTCCGAGCTGGCGATCGCGGTGGAGTACCCTGACATCCAGTTTACCTTGACCGACGTGGTGCTGCCGGGGCGTCCCAACTATTGGAAGGCGATGGACATGTGCATGCGCTGGGGATTGCTCAATGTCCGCTTCGGGGTCTGGGACTTGCTCGAGACCTCGCCGTGCCGCTTCGATGCCGTTGTGTCCACGGAGGTTCTGGAACACATCGAAAATGCGACTCTGGCGTTAAAGAATCAGCGGGCGGCGGCAAGACACGCCTTCTACGCACTTACTCCCTTCGCGACCGCCGTGGAGAACAGCGACGCCGAGCGGCGTATGAAGGCATACCTTACGCACGAACACTTCGTGTGCGGGGTACGATGAAGGTTCCCGGCGCTCCCTCCAAGAGCTGGAAGCAAACGAAATTGAACTGCAATATGACAATCTGATTGAGAGCGCGAAATCGGACCTTGCAGACCAACCGCCAAACCGGGCGGCCTGCTTTGGCGTTAAGGCGGTTTTGGTCGCCTAAATTCCGCCCCGGCTTACTCGGCGATACGAGAGCTTCCGTAGCGATGAACTCAAGAGCCGCGTCCCACCTAGTAGCTGGTTTGATGAATAGACGAAATTCTCTAGTTTTCGGAACGACCGTAAGTGCGTGCGTCGGCATGGCGCTGAGGCGCGCCTACGCAGAAAGTGTAGTCAACGTCTTCGATCCCCCTTCGAGCCAGCTATCCATCCAGCCGCCGGACCCGGGCCATCCGCTATATGGGCGCCACCTGGCCGTAGCCCGCTGGCACATCGCCCAATGGAACAACCCGGACGGGGGCATCCCCGATCTCATAAACGGGCGCAGCAGCAATGGCAGCATGGCGTTCGCGACAAACAGCGGACCACGCATTTCATACGTAATCACGCAAGACGGCGGCAAGCTCCGGTGCAGCAATTCCGGGTCCATAACGGAGTTTGATGGGTTGATTGGAACCAACACGGCGCTATATCGTTCGTATGCATCGTCCTCACCAACACGCCAGCCAACGCATCTGCAAGGCGCCTCTGGTACCGCGGTCGGCGCTTGTTCCCAGAAGGCCAAGGTCGCTGGATGTAGGCGGTAGAAGTAGCTGGACGCTGTCGAGCTTGCTCACCTCGGCCATGATCTCAGAATAGGCAAACAGCGAGAGGCACGACGATACGAGATCTGCTCGCTTGCCCGGTTCGAGCCAAAGCTTGACAAGATCGATGAGCCTCTCGGCCCCGCTGTTCGCGACAAGCTTCATGGCCGTGGTTTTCGATTCAGGTTCTGGATGGGCGGGGTTGAGGGCAGCAGAGTCAGCGCGCGCCCGGAGCCGCCCGTGAAGCGATGGTATTCCTAAGCGGCCATCACGACGACAACTGAGCGGCCGTACTTGGCACTCGCGATGGGAGCGCGCGTGCCATATCGATAAGCCGGCCGAAGTTGTATCCGGGCTCCTCGGCGGAAATGGTGCGCATCCGTCTCCCCTCACGAGGCAAGTGTCGGCCAATAGGGCCATAATGCGCAAGGCCCTCCGGATGGGTGACGATTGTGACTGCCGGGACGGGGGCCGAGGCAACGGCTGGCCGGCTGCCGCGGCGATGGGGCGGCCGCGTCGCGATCAGAGAGTTCAGGAAGCGGGCGTGGCCTTCAGCAGCTCGTCCACTACCACGCCGATGATCTTGTTGCGCTGTTCCGGGGAGACGCCGTCATTCGCCTTCAGCTCAATCCGGATGGTCCTCGCCATCACCTCGGCCGAGGGCGCCGCGTTCGCATCCTTCTTGCGGTCGCGGTAAATATCCCAGGCAAACTTCACCACGTCGATCAGAAGCGCCGCCAAGGCGATGAGCGTCCCAGGCTCGTGTCGCTCGGGTGCCGTGCCAGCTTGCAGCTGCGCCTCGACCGTGGCCGGGAGGTTTCTACCCAGGTCTGCGCTCAGCCGCTGCGCGGCACGGCGTGCGATGTCGTCAAACGAATTCGACATGTTTCCTCCCAATGTTTGTCATGCGCGTAGCCGTCCGTGCTGCGGCGGTGTGCTGCATCTGATCGGCGAGTCCCGCAGCGAGCAGCTCGACGTGGTGCCGGCGCAGCTGCGCGTGCGCGTCACCCGCCGGCCACGCTACGCCTGCCGCGCCTGCGAGGGCGCGGTGGTTACGGCCCCGGCGCCGGAGCGGCCGATCGACGGCGGGATGGCGACCGAGGCGATGGTGGCGCACGTGGTGGTCAGCAAGTACCTGCGACTCGCTGCCGCTGCATCGGCAATCGAGGATGTTGGCGCGGCAGGGCATTGAGATCGATCGCTCGACGCTGAGCAACTGGGTGGGCCGCGCCTGCTGGTGGTTGGCGCCGCTCTATGACCTGGTGGTCAGCACGGTGCTGTCGTCCGACAAGGTGTTCGCGGACGGCACGACGTTACCGGTGCTCGATCCTGGGCGCGGCCGGGCCAAGACCGGGCGGCTGTGGTGCTATGCGGTCGATGACCGCCCCTGGTGCGGACCGACGCATCCGGCGGCGGCGTATGTATATTCCGAGGATCGCAAAGGCATGCATCCCGCGGCGCACTTGGCGGCATTCCGGGGCGCGCTGCAGGTCGACGGGTATGCAGGGTTCAAGCGGCTGGCCGGGGATCGCGTCGACAACTCAATTGAGCTGGCGTTCTGCTGGGCGCACATGCGGCGGCCGTTCTATCAGTTCTTCGAGTTCGACAAAGTCGCCGCTTGCCGGCCATGTGTTGGCGCGCATCCGTGAGCTCTACGCGATCGAGGCCGAGATTCGGGGCCATCCCGCCGAACACCGAAGGCAGGTTCGGCAGGCCCGAAGTCGGCCGATCGTCGAAGCGCTGCATGCCTGGTTGCAGGACCAGCTGCCGCGCGTGTCGGCCGTGTCCGACCTGGCGAAGGCGATGCGCTACGCGATCCGGCACTGGCCGGGGTTGCTGACGTTCCTTGATGACGGCCGGATCGAGATGGACACGAACGTGGTGGAGCGTTCGATCAGACCGGTGACTCTCACGCGCAAGAATGCATTATTCGCCGGATCAGATGGCGGAGCACGCCACTGGGCGATTGCGATGACGCTGATCGAGACCGCAAAGCTGAACGGCGTTGACCCGATGACCTGGCTCACGAGCCGCTGATCATGATCGCCGCGGCGGGAGCTGGTTCCGCTGGTGCGCCAGTCGCCACGGGGGAGGGAGCAGGCCCTGATCAGGCCCTGTTCCGAGCCTGTTCCGAGCCTGTTTCCGAGGCCGGTCCTGGCTCGCGACGAGCCGAACTTTTTCTCCAATCTCAAGCAGTTCTATGCAATCGCTAACCCGCTACGAGACCGAGCGATTTTTTTCTCGGCCGTCCACCTCACCGCCGCCGCCATTGGGCCCAATCGACGACCGGCGCTAGAGCAGGCGACACGGGCGAAAGATTGATCATGTCCGGGATGGTGGGGTCTGACGGCCGGGATCAAAAGCTTTGGAAATGGCCTTGGCTGGGACCCATTATCCCTCAGTCGGTGGTTCAAGTCCGCCCGCCGCACCATTTGGAGAAACGTTGCGGTCCAAGTCTCTATATAATTGATTCTGACACCCTCTCTAGCTGACGCCCGATGACGACCACGTCGAAAGATGACCTCGTGATCGTCGGCCTTGACCGGTAGGCCCGGAACGGCCGCCATCAGCGCCTCCCACGTGTCGCGTGATGTCTCCTGCAGGAGCAATAGCTGCGCAGCAAATGCAAGGCGACCTTGCCTAAGGCGGAACGCTTCAACCGCGCGGACAGCAATTTTCCCGAACTTAGTAATCGCGTCCTTGGGGTCTGGAAGGAACGGCCACTCGCCTGCCCTAGCTCGCGCCGGATCGCCACTTAGGAGGACGTCAATGCGCCCAGCTCCGAGTTGGAGCGACATGTTGCCCCCAAGACTGGGCCTGTCTGGAAGCGTTGGGGCGGAGGTGGTATTCGCTTAACCTGGTCTACGATAAGTTCGGTGCCCTCCGTCAGGGCACTCCATCGATCGAGGCTGACCGGATCAAACGGGTCAATAGGAAAGAGGGTGGCCCTCGCGTGGGCCGACATCCAGGTCGGGCCGGTGGTAATGTCGCTTGCGGACACGAACCCTTCTCCGTGTTATAGTCTAACTACGCACAGGCGGGCTGAACAGGGGGCCACATGGACGCGCGTAGCACCACCCTCACGGCGCTGGCAGCATCCCCAGGCCAAGCGCTGACACGGGTCCAGGCGCAAAAATTGCTATTTCTCATGGACAAACAGCTTGCGGATCGACTGGGCGGCAGGGCCTTCGATTTTGCTCCATATCGTTACGGGCCGTACGACAAAAAGGTGTATTGGGCTCTGGAAGGCTTGATTGCCGAGGGGCTGGTGGCAGCAGATACGCCCGGAGCAGGACAGTCGTTCCGGCTAACCCCGATTGGGCAGACCGTAGCCCCTAAAGTGCTTGCGGCGCTACCACCCGATGTGGCGACCCACATCCGGCGACTTGCCGACTGGGTTAGGTCATTGGCGTTCGCCGACCTTGTGTCCGCAATCTACCGCGCCTATCCAGAGATGCGGGCCAGCAGCATCTTTCGAGGCTAAAGCTACCGAGCGCCACTGAGCCGGGCAGGCGGCCGACCTCGGCACCGCGGGCTGCGCGCAGGCCGCCGGCGCCCCTCCCCCCCCCGCTGCCGAGCCCGTGCAAATCGGCACTATCGGCGGCTCGGGCGGCACCAGGCCCCTTGCTCTGCCGCCCGGTCACGGGCCGCCCGGCACGAGCAGCCGCGGCCTGATGGCTTGCTCGCCGCTGCGGAATCCGAGCCAAGGCGGACAGTCATTCCGACGCAAGGCGGACACTGATTCCGACGGAAGCCGGACAGTGATTCCGATCGATCCCGGACGGCCCTGAGGAGGGGCATCCGGGGCCGAAGTCGGCGATCCCATGACCGGTAGCGTGGTCCTCCGACCAAGGGGGACACGATGCCAGCCGAGAGATTGTCGATGCGGAAAGTACGAGAGGTTTTGCGGCTGCGGCACGCGTGCGGCGCGAGCGTTCGGACGATCGCGCGGTCGGTCGGGGTCGGGCACACGACGGTCGCCGAATACCTGCGGCGGACGTCGGTGATCGGGATTACCTGGCCGGTGCCGGCGGAGATCGACGACGCCGAGCTGGAGCGGCGGCTGTTCACGCCCGCGGGCTTCTACAAGGCGCCGACGCGGGTCATGCCCGACTGGAACCACGTCCATGCGGAGCTGCGGCGCCGGGGCGTGACCCTGGTTCTGCTGTGGGAGGAATACAGGGCCGAGCACGCGGACGGCTACGGCTACAGCCGGTTCTGTGACCTTTACATCGATTGGCGGCGGGGCGTCAGCGCGACGATGCGCCAGACCCACGTCGCCGGCGAGAAGCTGTTCGTCGACTACGCCGGCGACACGGTGCCGGTGTTTGACGGGGCGACCGGAGAGGAGCGGCGGGCGCACGTGTTCGTCGCCGTGCTGGGTGCGTCGAACTACACCTACGCGGAGGCTCGCTGGAGCGAGGGGCTGGCCGACTGGATCGGGGCGCACGTCAATGCGCTGGCGTTCCTCGGCGGCGTGCCGAAGCTGCTGGTATGCGACAACCTGCGCGCCGGGGTGACGACGACTTGCCGCTACGAACCCGGTATCAACCGCACCTACCAGGAGATGGCGGGCCACTATAGCACGGCAGTGCTGCCGACCCGGGTCCGCCGCCCACGCGACAAAGCCAAGGTCGAAGTCGCGGTGCTGATCGTCGAGCGGTTCATCCTGGCGCGGCTGCGCAACCGCCGGTGCCTGTCGCTGGGTGAGCTGAACGAGGCGATCCGCGAGGTGCTGGGAGATCTGAACGCCCGGCTGATGCGCAGGCTCGGTGCCAGTCGCCGCGAGTTCTTCGAGACGATCGATCGGCCGGCGCTGCTGCCGCTGCCGCCCGAGCCGTACGCCTATGCCGAGTGGCGGCGCTGCCGAGTGGCCCCGGACTACCACGTCGAGGTGCACGGACATTTCTACTCGGTGCCGTCGCGGCTGATCCGCGAGGTGGTCGAGGCGCGCATCACCGACACCACGATCGAGGTGTTCCACGCCGGCACGCGTGTTGCGGCCCATCTGCGATCGACGCTGCGGCGGCGGCACACGACGACAGCCGAGCACATGCCAAGCGCACATCGGCGCTACGCCAGCTGGACGCCGGCGCGACTGCTGTCCTTTGCCGCCCAGGTCGGGCCAGGCACGGCGGCCCTGGTCGAGACGATCATGCGCACCAAGCCGCACCCCGAGCAGGGCTTCCGGGCATGCCTGGGCATCCTGCAGCTGGCCAAGACCTACGGCGAGCCCAGGCTTGAAGCGGCCTGCCAGCGCGGGCTGACGATCGGCGCGCGAACCTACGGGTCGATCGCCTCGATCCTGCGCACCGGCCTGGACCGGGCTTTCCACGAGGATCCGGCGCCTGAGCCCGCTCCCCTGCTGCACGCGAACATCCGCGGCCGCGGCTACTACCACTGAAGGAGGACCCCGATGCTCGCCCACCCCACGCAAGAACGCCTGCTCGCCCTCGGCCTGACCGGCATGGCTCGCGCGCTCGATGATCAGCGGCGACAGCCCGACATCGCCGCCTTGAGCTTCGAGGAACGGCTCGCGCTGCTGCTCGACCGCGAGGCGATGGAGCGAGAGAACAAGCGGCTGGTCGCGCGGCTGCGGTTTGCCGCCCTGCGCCAGGAAGCCGTCGTGGAGGACGTCGACCTGCGGGCGGTCCGTGGTCTCGACCGCACGCTGTTCCAGAAGCTGGCGGCTGGCGACTGGATCGATCGCAAGCAGAACCTGCTGGTCATCGGCCCGACCGGCGTCGGCAAGTCCTGGATCGCCTGTGCGCTCGGCCATAAGGCGTGCCGGGACAACCGCTCGGTCGTCTATCACCGTGTCCCCAGGCTGCTTGAGACGCTGGCGTTGGCTCGCGGCGATGGGCGCTACGGACGGCTGTTGAAGGCGCTCGGCCGGGTGCAACTGCTGATTCTGGACGACTGGGGTCTGGCGCCGCTCACCAGCGAGCAACGCCGTGACCTGCTGGAGATCATGGACGACCGCCATGACCGCAGCTCAACCATCGTCACCAGCCAGGTGCCGGTCGACCACTGGCACGAGGTGATCGGCGATCCGACGATCGCGGACGCCGTGCTGGACCGGCTTGTCCACAATGCACACCGCTTGGTGCTGAAGGGAGAGTCACTGCGAAAGCGGGCGGCCAAGGCGCTCATGCTTGACGCCGAAGCCGTCGCCTGACCTCATAGCCACGCCGATGACGACCCTGGCCGGGATCCGTTGGAATCCCTGTCCGCCTTGGATCGGAATCACTGGACGGCTTCAATCGGAATCGCCGTCCGCCATCATCGGAATCCGCACTCGCCGCCGTAGCCGCGGATGCGTTCGAACTCGACCCGATCGCCCGCGGGTATCCTCGCGATGCCCGATCTGTGGAGCCGGCTTGCGTGCACAAATACGTCGCCGCCGCCGGCCGCCGGCCGAATGAAGCCGAACCCGCGCTTGGCGCAGTAGGAGACAACCGTCCCGCGTTCGGGGGCCTTGCTGCTCACGTCGCCGGCCCCCGCTGTTCCTCGGCCGCGAGCCGCTCCAGCTGCCGGAAGTGGCGCCGTGCCGCGATCCGGTGTGAGCCCCGGAGTCCCGGATCCTCCGCGATCGCGTGCAAGAGGGTCATGGCCAGCTCGGTCGCGGTCCGGGGCACCGGCGGCTCGGGCTCGGGGTTGCCCCGGCACGCGGCGCGGAGCGCAAGGCGCAGCTCGAGCGCATCTGCCTCGCCCCGCTGCATCGCCGGCGCGATCCCGCCCCTCACGGTGCCGCACCCGCGGGCTGCGAGAATGCCCACACGGTCGTGTTCCACGCGGAAGCTTCTGGGGTCCGGAAATTCCCCCAATGGTGCAGTTGGGAAATCACGAACCGGCCCGTGAAAGAGCTCTTGTCCTGAAACCGCAGATAGGAAGCCGCCGACGTCGTGGCGATCGAGGGCGGGATGCTGATCACGTCGCACAACTCCAGATCGCCGCGCAGCACCAGCTTGACCATGATCGTCTGAGGATCGATCCAAGTCGGCTGCCCGAGCATGTCCTGGAACTGAATTTGCTTCACGGCATTGGCGGCCGGCTGCACGCTGCCATCCCAGACCAGCACGGCGTCGCCCTTGGTCGCGATGTGCACGCCTTTCCCGCCGGGCGTCAGTGATTTCGTGACGGCATTCACGTACGGCGCAAACTGCTTGAGCGACTGATAGACGCCTTTTTCGTCGTACGACAGCACAAGATTCGAGCCGATCTGGATCGTCTGCTTGAGGTTCGGCAGTGCCGTCTTCAAGGTCTGCGCGATGGCACTCGGCAGTGGTGTGCCCGCCTGCCAGGAAACCACAAAATTGGCCGGATTGTCCGCCCTCCGCCTCATCTCAGGCGCCGGCGCCCGGTGCCGTGCTGGGCGCGCTTCCCGAGCGGCAGGCACCGCAGCTCTGTTCGCCTGTCGAGGAGCCGCCGGAGGGCGCGGAGTGGATCTCCGAGATCAAGTTCGACGGCTACCGCCTGCTCGCATCGATCGAAGGCGGGCAGGTCCGCCTGCTCACCCGCAACGGCCACGATTGGGCCGACCGAATGCCATCGCTCGCGGCCACCCTAAGCAAACTCCCCGTCCAGGCGGCGATGCTGGACGGCGAGCTGGTCGCACTGCGGGAGGACGGCGTCTCGAGCTTCCCCGGCCTACAGGCTGCGCTGAAGGCCGGACGGGACGACCGGCTGTTCTTTTACGCTTTCGACCTCCTCCATCTGGACGGCTGGGACTTGCGCACTTGCGGCGTTCTCGAACGCAAGCGCGTCCTCGCCGGGTTGATCGAGTGGACGGGCATGCTGCGCTTCAGCGACCACCACGCGGGTGACGCGCACGCCATGCGGCGGAACGCCTGCCGGATGCACCTGGAGGGTATCATCTGCAAGCGGGCGGACGCTCCGTATCGAGCGGGCCGCGGGGGGACGTGGGTGAAGGTGAAGTGCAGTGGGCGCGAGGAGTTCGTCGTGCTCGGCTGGACCCGGCGGGCGCACGGGTTGGCCTCGGGGCACTGCACGTCGGCTACTACGACCCGGAAGGGCGTCTGCACTACGCGGGAGGCGTTGGCTCCGGCTTCGACGACAAGGAATTGAGAGCGATCCGCAGGCGGCTGGGCGGCATGGTAGCGCCCACTCCCCCAGGCCTCCTGGTGTCAGGCGACCCGGTGGAACTCGTCCGTCACTTGGGTCCGCCCCGATATGGTGATCGAGGTGCAGTTCACCGATTGGTCGGGGGCCGGGCGGATCCGGCATCCCGTTTACTTGGGAACCCGCCAGGACAAATCGGCAACCGAGGTGGTCCGCGACGTGGCCGACCCGGGCTCGGAGCGCGTGGTGTTTAAGTCGAGGCGGTCAACTGGTCCGTCCGTGACGAGTCGCAAGGGATGGCACGGCGCCGTGCCCCCACCGAGACGCCCGCAGGAAATCGGGGTGGCCACCGCCGCAAAGGTCTCGTTCGGCAGCGTCGTCGTCGCGCACGCCCCAAGGAGGGCAACCGCCGAAGTCAGCGGCGTTCAGATCAGCCACCCTGACCGACAGCTCTGGCCCGGCATCAGCAAGAAGGAACTGGCGGAGTACTGGCAGGCGATCGCCGATGTCGCATTGCCCGGCATCGCCCACGCCCGTATTGCGCTGCCCCGACGACATCAGCGGCAAAGAACAATTCTTCCAGAAGAACGGGCACGGCATCGTACCAGGTCGTGCGCCGCACTGCTTGCGGTCGTGCTCGCCTGCGCGCTCCCCACCGCGGCATCGGCGCAGCTCCACTCTCGTGCTGGTCCGACTGCTCGATTATCCGTTCGAGGGAGCCCTGGGCCTCTTGTCGGCTGACTTCGCGGAGACGCTCGGGAGGGTCGTCTCCCTGCTTTGGGCCGCGTGATCTACTGCGCTACGGCAGCGGCTTAAATTGGGGATACGTTCGGGTTGCGCCGGGCAAGGCGCCGCGCCTTGGCAACGGACCGGCAAGCGGCGGTCCCTACGCGCGAGCTCTACTTCCCCGGCAACTCGCCCGAATGCAGGGTAGGAAAGGCCGGCAGCACCGCCGCCGACAAGCCGGACCCGGCCACGACTCGGCCGTTGCCACCCCGCCACCGTCGCGTTTTGATGCTAGTGAGGCCGGAGCCGGGGGCTTCAGATGGGCAGCATTGCCTTCGACGATCTCGCAGGCGAGTTCGGTGGCACTCGGCTCAGTCGGCGCAAGGCGCTTGCCGCGGTCGGCTGCGGGGTCGCGCTGTCGGGGCTCACCCGGCTCGCGAAGGCCGCTGTGCCCGGCATACGGATCGCCGTCTCGCTCGAGCAGCTCCGCCCGGCCTACGACTACTTGGTCATCGGCGCGGGCTCGGCCGGCTGCGTGCTGGCGCACCGGCTCGGGCGGGCGGGGCGACGCGTGCTCCTCATCGAGGCCGGCGGCCCGGCGAAGCTGGCGGCCATCGCCGACCCGCCGGACTGGCCCGAGCTCCAGGGCAGCGAGGTGGATTGGCGCTATTCGACGACCCCCCAGCCGAGGCTGGACGGCCGAGTCGTCCCGTGCCCGCGCGGCAAGGTGGTGGGCGGCTCGAGCGCGATCAACGCCCTCGCCTACCAGCGGGGCCATCCGGCCGCGTACGATCGCTGGCCCGAAGGGTGGCGCTACTCCGACCTGCTGCCCTACTTCAAGCGCGCCGAGACCTTTTCTGGCGGTGCGAATGCTTGGCGCGGCGGCGACGGCCCCCTGCACGTGCTCTCGCTCGCTGACGTACCGGACCGCACGCCAGTCGCAGCAGCGTTCATCGAGGCGTCGCAAGAGCTCGGGTTTCCCATGACGCCCGACCTCGGAGGGGCGGTCACGACGGGCGTCGGGTGGAACCAGCTCAGCATCAGGGGCCATCGCCGCGACGACGCCGCGACCGCCTATCTCGGCGGCCTCGAGGGCGTCGCGGTGGATCTGCTGGTCGGCACGCAGGTGCTCGGCCTGGCGATCGAGGGCGGGCGGTGCATCGGCGTTCGGCTCGCCGCCGGCCGCGTCGTGCGGCCCGAGAACGAGGTGCTGCTCTGTGCCGGGGCCATCGACTCGCCGCGCCTGCTGATGCTCTCGGGTGTCGGCCCGGCCGACGACCTCAGGTCGCTGGGCATCCCTGTTGCCTGCGACCTGCCGGATGTCGGCCGCCATCTCGAGGACCACCTGCTCGTTGCGGGCGTGGCCTATGCGGCGCGGCGCGAGGTGCCGCGCTCGCACTACAACCACGCTGACTCCCTCCTCTATGTGCCGCGTGACCGCGGCCCGGGCGCGGAGGCGAGCCCCGACCTCCTCGTGATGTGCCTGTCGTTGCCGTTCGTGCAGCCGGGCGTGGGCGCGCTCGCCCCACCAGCCTACGTCCTGGTGCCCTGCCTGCTACGGCCGCGCAGCCGCGGCCGCGTGACGCTCGCCTCGGCGGAGCCGCTCGCCCCGGCCCTGATCGACCCGAAGTACCTGTCCGAGCCCGCCGATCTCGATCTACTCGTGGAGGGCGTCGCCCTCGCCCGGGACCTAGGGGCCGCCGCCGCGTTCGCCGACTGGCGGGCGCGGGAGGTTTATCCCGGTCCCGGTGGGGCGGCTACCGCCGCTCGGCGCGACTTCGTACTGCGCGGGGCGAACTCGTTCCATCACCCTATCGGAACGTGCCGCCTCGGTGCGGTCGTGGACGGCGCGCTGCGCGTCAACGGCGTCGCGGGTCTGCGCATCGTCGACGCATCGGTGCTGCCCGGCATTCCGCAGGCGATGGTCAACGCCGCCACGATCGCGGTGGCCGAGAAGGCGAGCGACCTCGTGTGCGCGGGCTAGATTAGTCGCCCAGAAGAATGTCGCGCCAGCTGCCACGGGGAATTCGGATGCAATATCGCTCTGTTAACTTGCGAAAGCGGTGGTTACGTCCGCAGAGATTGAGGATGATTCACCCCAGAAATGCGGCTGAACTATCCAAGTAGCAGGCGTCACATTGACCCTGACAGGAGAATCTGCATGTCCGCTCCGGCAAACGACATTCCCACGGGAATCGGCAACGTCCTGCAAATTTTGGGAACGTCCTTCAGAACGCGCGATGCTCGCCCACTGCTGGGGATTTACGCGGAGGACGATGATTGGACAAACGCGTTCGGCACGACCCTGAAGGGAAGGCAGCAGATCGTCGATTATCTGACTGGCTTGTTCGCTGACCCGCATTTTGGCGCCGGGCAGGCCGGCCAACCGCAGGTCTCCATCCGTCCGGTCACGTCCGACGTCGTTGTCGTCAAGACTTATATGGAGATTGAAGGTCAACAGGCCGTCGATGGCACAACATTGCCCACCCGCCGCAATCACTCTCTAAAAGTCATCCAACGCCAGACGGACCGGGAATGGTTGATCGTATCCGACATCTATATGGACGCACGAGCCGACGCGACATATCGCCGTGCCGTGCACTGATCCGGAACCTGGGCGCGTCCGGATGGGGGCGGCCCGGCCAAGGACGAATGAAGCCCGCGGTCGGGTCAGTAGAATTTCCGGTGCCGACCTCGGTCCGCGGCGGTCGGGCTCGACCGCCTTGGCGCTCACGGCACTCACGACTGTTAACGCGTGAGCCGCTCAGGTCTGTGGCGACTTACCGCGATGGCGGCGCACTGCGGCGAGACCGAGCAGGCCGACCCCAACCGTTAGCACCGACGCGGGCTCGGGGACAGTGGTGGGGCCTATCTGCCAGGGTCATTCGGTTCTCTGGCCGGCAGCGGCGTCCAGTGCGGCCTGTCGGTGCTCGGCGAAATGTTCGAAGGCCTCGACGGGCTTGCGGCCTGAGCGTCGGATGATGGTGAGGACGGTGTTGCGCAGCAAGGCCAGAACCTGTGGCGCGGCGCGGGCGCGGGTTCGGCATTGGTCCTCGCGGCAGGTGACGTCACGGACGTAATGCAGGCGGTTCTCGATGCCCCAATGGCTGCGCGAGAGGGCCAGCAGGCGAGCGGGATCGGCATTGGCGGCAGTCAGGCTGGTGATCGCATACACCGTCTCGACGCTTTCCTGGCCGTGCATCATGCGGCGGCGGGTAATGCGGCAGACTTGCGCGAGGCCCGGCCACGCGGGGGAGAGATACGGGGCCAGGCTGGAGGTTGCCTGCAGCGTGCGGGTCTCGATGCGACCATGCTGTTTGCCGATCGTCTCGGCACTCGCCAGATCAAGCGGCGGCGACCACGTGCCCGAGGGGGGAATCGCCGCCGAAGGCCAGGGCGATGTCGGCTTTGAGGGCAGGCTGGTTATCCCCTGCTGCCTTCGCAGGGGCAGGCTCTTGACCGTGAAGAAGTAGTCGCCGCCGCCATCCTTGACGGCGCGGCAGATTTCCCGCTGCGTGAATATCGCATCGCCGGTGACAACGGCGCCCGCCAGCGGCAAGGCCTTGAGCAACTCCAGAGCGGCGGTGATCTCGTTGCTGTCGGGTGCCACTTGCAATTGTCCGATCACGCCACCGAGGGCATCGCTGAAGGCCGCCAGCAGATGCACCCCTGGCGCCGTTGCCGTGGCACTGCCACGCAGACGCTTGCCGTCGATCGCAATATGCCCCGCCGCGCTGCCGCCCAGCACCCAGTCCCCGAGCGCCGCTTCCAGGCTTATGACATCAAGCCCTTGGAACAACTCGCACCAGACCGATGGCGCCGGAACACGCCCGCGGGTGATGCCGAGGCTCGCCAAGGCCTGCGCGCTCAACTGCCGCCCCCAGCGCACGATGCCGAGCTGGTCCCGCCGTCCCGCAAATAGCGCCGCAACCGCAATCAGCAGCAGCCCGGGCAGTGAATATCGCCTCCCGGCGCGGCGACGATGGTCCCGCACCCGCGCCAGGGCCTCCCACAAGCTGCCGCACCCATCCACCACCGTCGAGGACATCGCAGATCACCAACCCGGTTCGGTGATCACCCTAGAACCCCCGCCCGTGGCCGCCGCCAGCCCTTTCGATCGGAAACCGTCAGAACCGAATCGCCCTGCCTATCTGCACCGTGAGGCTGTCCACGCTGATCCCGGAGCCCCAGGTCCAGGTGTACGTCCCGGGCGTTACGCCAATCGAGGCGAAGGTCTGGCCCGCGAATTCCATGCTGCTCGATAGGGCGGCGCCCGAGACGTAGGCCAGCGGCACGCCCAAAAGCCCGCCCGAGCCGGCCACGCCGGCGACGGCATTCTGCGCGCTAACGCCCGAGGCGGGGAGGACGTCTTCACCAGTCCGGGAGACGTCGGCCAGGTCGACAGACCCGCTTCCGGTCGCGACGACGTCGGCCCCCTCCTGCTGGAAGGTGAAGGTGAAGGCGGCCTCGGCGCGTCCGCCGGACCCGGCGGCCGCGCCCAATGCGGTGACGCCCGCGAGTAGCGTCGTGATAAGGCGTCGCTGCAACGATCCCCTCCCCCGGGCGTCGCCGCCGGCTGGCTCTGCAAGTAAACAATTCCGCTGCGAGGGCGCAACGCGCGGCAACGCGCAGTCGAACCTGCGACTTCGGCGCATAGGGCCGTTGCGGCTGCGCGGGCTGAAGGACGCCAGGGCCGCGCCGTGCCGGCACCGCCACGCCCGGATCGAGCGCGATAAAGTGGAGGCCCGAAGCTGTCGGCCGAAGCAGCGACGATACTGGAGGCGGTGCGGGTCGTCTCCGCAGCCACCACCTGGAACCGACCAGAGCCGTTCTGATCGAGTCCCGCCCAGCCTCGGTCGGGGCGGGACTGCCGGAGCACGATCAGGCGATAGCGAAAACCTGCGATGTCCACGACAGGATGCTTTCGGGCGAGATGATGCCCGGCTGAGATGCTAGAGCCACGCCGGCCTCGGCTCTGATCCAATCGAGATCAGTGAGAAGGCGGAACAGGGCCGGAAGGGCCAACAACAAGGGCGCGCTTACGAATGGGCGGGTGCTGCTCCGCTCACGCGCAACCAGCGCGCCGAGGTCGTGGCCTTCGCTCCGAATGCCGCCCGATCCGTCCTCGACGACATACCAGGCGTAACCGGCGCGCCAGAGGCGCGAGATGCACGCGAGACACGGGCGCGCCGGATCGCCGCCGGGCACGTAGAATTGCGGCTCGTGCTGGTCGGTCTCGCCGAAGGCATAACCCGCAGCACCGTCCTGTCCCTTCCAGATGGCGTAGAATTGCATCAACCCTGCCATCTCGTCCGGCTGCCAGCCGCCCCCCCGCTGCAGCGCAGTGCGAGGGTTCCGACGGGCCTTCTCGAGAGGCACCACGCTCATGACGCGTCCGCTTCGAACAACAGGCGATAGAGCGGCGGGTCGTAGTAGGCGAGAAGTTCGCGCGCGAACTCCGCGGGCGGCACGCCGAGGCAGCGCGCCCACGCCCCCATGCTCGCGGACGGGACGCGTCCGAAGCCGTTCTCGATCTGGGAAACGAAGGTGTAATATTTGAGGCCAAGTCCGATCGCGACGTCCATTTGCGAGAGACCTGCTGCCCGGCGCCGGTCCCTAAGCCAGGCACCGGCCTTTCTGCGCAATTCCTTCGCCTCCGACGTCGTGTCGGCCACTGTCGCGTCATGCGAGCGCGGCGTCATCAACTTATTCTAAACTAGCGTTGACTAATTACAAATGCACTGTATGCTCCACCGCGCGGAAGTGTCAAGGGCGCTGGGGGGAGGTCGCGGGACCGGCGCTTGTCGGCTGGAGCGCGACCTGTGGGAGAGCAATCCATGACCAGGTCCCGAAGCTTTCTCCTGGGCAGCGCCGCCCTTATCGGGGTTGCCCTCGCCGGCCCTGCGTGGGCGGCGCCGTTCTTTTTCAGCACCGGCAGCGTCACCGACCAGATCGCGACCGCGTCTCGGCCCGGCCCCTCGTCAGGGGTCAACCAGGAGACCGAGTCGGCCGACGACTTCATCCTCCCCTCACAGACCCAGATCACCTCGGCGAGCTTCACCGGGCTGTTGCCCCAAGGCGTGCCGCTCAGCAGCGTCAGCAACGTCGTCGCCGAAATCTACCGCGTCTTCCCGAACGATTCGAACGTGGGCCGCACCTCGGGGCCGCCCACGTTTTCGACCTCGCAGGTCCCGACGCGCGTCAACTCGCCTTCGGACGTGGCGCTCGTCAGCCGCGACAGTGCCGCCACGGGCGAGCTCAGCTTCACCACGACCCTGCTCGCCTCGAGCTTCACGGCGAACAGTTCGGTGGACACGGGAATCCATCCCATGCCCAACCAGACGACCGGAGGCGAAGGGCCGAAGACCGGGCAAGAGGTGCGCTTCGACGTGACGCTGGACACGCCCTTCGATCTACCGGCCGACCACTACTTCTTCGTGCCCCAGGTGGAGTTGAGCAATCCGGATGAGCACTTCCTATGGCTCTCCGCCTCGCGGCCGATCGACGCGACCGGCACGCCGTTCACGCCGGACCTGCAATCCTGGATCCGCAACGCCCAGCTCGATCCGGACTGGCTGCGCATCGGCACCGACGTGGTCGGGGGAGCCACCACGTTCAACGCCGCCTTCACGCTGACCGGCAACACCGTCGTGCCTGAGCCAGCAACGCTGGCGCTGCTCAGCATGGGGCTGGTTGGGCTAGGCTTGCTGCGTCGTCGCCGGAGGGGTTCTGCCGAGTCGCTGTAAGCCCCGTGTCGCGCAAGGACAAATGTCAGCGGGAGCGAGCTGAAATGAAATGAGAGCCAGACAGGGCTGGGTTCCGTTCGGCCCCTTGCGCCACTCGTAGGACGCACCGGCAGGCATCAAGCATCGGCGCCCGGGCGAAGGCGTCCCGGAATAATCCGGCTCGCGAGCAGCTCCGGGTCCGACTCACCGCAGCCACGCCTCGGCCAAGCACCCGATTCGGAGCGGTCCTCGAACCGGTCCGGTCGGTCCGATATTGCTGTGATACGCGCGTCAGGCGGCGTGCATCTGCTCGCCAAGCCGGCGGCTCAGGAAGGCTGCCACCGCGACCTCCTCGGCGGAAAGTCCCGGCCCGTCGGGCCGCAACGCCTCATCGGCGCGCGATTTCAGCGCTTCGAGTAGGCTGCCGCCGAGATAGCCCTCGAAGATCGCCGGGTGGATGTAGCACTTGCGACAAATCGCGGGCGTGTTGCCGAGCAGTTTCGCCACCGCCTCCACCGCCTGCACGACATTCTTCTTGGCCTTGGTGGTACTATCGAAGGCTTCGAGCTCGCTGAGGGCCAGGACCGCAAGGTTGGTTGCGGCCCAGGTGCGGAAATCCTTGGCAGTGATCTCCTCGCCCGAAATCTCGCGCAGGTGATCGTTGACATCCTCCGACCCGATCGGATGGGTCTCGCCGTGCTCGTCGACGTGCTGGAACAGATCCTGCCCCGGCAGGTCGCGGAGCCCTTTGACGATGCGGGCGAGCCGGCGGTCCTGCAGGTCGAGATGGCGGCGGACGCCGTGCTTGCCACGAAAATCGAGCACCACGTGGCTGCCCTCGACCCGAGCGTGACGGTTGCGCAACGTGGTCAGGCCGAGACTCTTGTTGGCGCGCGCGTATTCCTCGTTGCCGACTCGCGCAAGCGTCATCTCCAACAGCCGCACGATCGCCGCCAGCACCTTCCGCCGCGGCAGGCCGTGTAGCACCAGATCCCGCGACACCTGCTCGCGAATGCGCGGCAAGGCGCGTCCGAACAGGAGCATCTTGCCGAACTTGGTTTCACGCCAACGCGGGTGGTAGCGGTACTGCTTGCGCCGCGCGCATCGCGGCCGACCGCTTGGAGATGGCCGTTCGGATCGCGGCAGATCCAGACCTCGCGATAGGCGGGCGGGATCGCAAGCTTGCGGATGCGCGCGAGTGTCGCCTCGTCCGTCACCGGCGTGCCTTCCGGTTCGAGATAGGCGAAGCCGTCCTTCGTGGTCACCCGCCGCAGGCCGGGTTTGCGGTCCGTGACGTAATGGAGCCGCGGGGCTCGCGCGGCGGTTTTGGGGTCGAGTGCCTCGATAGAGGCGGTCTCCGTATCGGCAGCCATTTACCTTCAACCGCTTGGCCGGCCCCCGGTTGCGGCCAATATGCGTGCACGAGGTGTCGGGTCCGTAGGGGAGCAGCCGGCCCGAGGCAGCCTCGCTCGGTTTTGGGCAGGGTTGCTGGGACTTGGGCTGGAGGCGGCAAGGTAGGGTGGACGCTGGTGCTCTCCTATGTGATCAGCCCGAAGGCGCAGAGCGTGAATAGCGGCGCCATCGAGAGCGGGCCGTAGAGGCTGAGTGGCCGCTCGCGGCTTTCCCGGGGGGCAGGTGCTGCGCGAACCCGGAGAAGGCCCTCCAGGTCGCCTGAAAAAACCAGCGCACGAGCCGCACGCGCCGAGGGAGAAGCATCACCTCCAATGCGTCCTGCAGCACCAGAGAGAAGCGATACAGCCAGGAGGCCGGAGAGGAGTGCGAGCATGCGGCTTGCTTTTGCTCCGGCAGAATTTCACCTGCTGAAAGGGCTACGTCCGGCACCCGACAAGCCTCCCAACAGCGATTGACCACAATACAGCACGGCCGGGAGGCGTTGGAGGCGCGAGCTGCCCGGGGATTTCGCCCGCTGCTTGCAGCGCAGAATAGTAATGAATCACGCGTCGATGGAACGCAGCTTTTCCCCGGCGGTCTCCTTGCTTTCCGCGCGATGTTGGGCCGGGCCATAGGGGCGGCTCAGGTTATGCGCGGTGTTGACTAGCGCAACATGAGAAAACGCCTGCGGGAAATTGCCGACCTGACGGCCCGCTCTGGGATCGTACTCTTCGGCCAGAAGGCCGACGTCATTGCGCAGCGCCAGCAAACGCTGGAAAAGTGCGCGCGCGTCATCGTAGCGACCCTGCAACACATAATTGTCGGCGAGCCAAAAGCTGCAGGCGAGGAACACACCTTCATCGCCAGGCAGGCCGTCGGCAGCATCTGTCGGATCGTAGCGGGCGACGAAACCGTTTCGCAGCAAGTGCCTCTCGACCGCGGCGACCGTGCCCCGAATGCGCAAATCGTCAGCGGGAAGGAACCCAACCAACGGCAGCAACAGGAGGCTCGCATCCAGCGCTTTGGCCCCGTACGACTGCACGAAGCTGTTAAGCTTGCCATCAAACCCGTTCCGGCACACGTCGTCGTGGATGCGCTCGCGCAACCCTCGCCACCGCTCAGCAGGCCCATCGAGCCCGAACTCCTCGATGCTTCGGACCGCGCGGTCGAACGCCACCCATACCATTGCTTTGGAGTGGGTGAAGTGCCGGCGCCCACCCCTCACCTCCCAGATCCCCTCGTCCGGTTGATCCCAGACTGTCTCCAGATACTCTGCAAGGGCGCGCTCGAGCCGCCAACCATCCGTACTCGGTGCCAAGCCCATCCGGCGCCCCTGATACAGCGCGTCCAGCACTTCGCCATATACATCGAGCTGCAGCTGGCCTGAGGCGGCGTTGCCGATACGCACTGGTGCGGCCCCTTCGTACCCCTTTAGCCACGAGATCTGGTACTCGGTCAGGCGACGCTCACCGGCAATGCCATACATAGTCTGCATCTGCTCCGGCGCTCCGGCGACAGCGCGGGGCAGCCACTCCCGCCAGGCCCCCGCCTCCTCGACGAAGCCGGAGTTCATCAGGGCATAGAGCGTGATGGTGGCATCGCGCAGCCAGCAAAACCGATAATCCCAGTTCCGCGGTCCACCGAGCTGCTCGGGCAACGAGGTGGTCGCCGCGGCTACGATGCCGCCGGTGTCACGGTGGGTGAGCGCTTTGAGCGTGATGAGAGAGCGCAATACAACGTCCGACCATTCCCCACTCTCAGCCCTGGCATTTTTCCCTCTGTTTGCACGTGGCCTATTGCCGGTAGGGCAGCGCCAAGCCGGCAGGGCGATTGGCTTCCGTTCGGCTGTCATCCTAGAGGCTCGCGAGTTGGAGAGACCACTGACAAAATCACGCGGGTATCGATTTGCGCGCCTACAACCTATGTTCCTCGGCTGGCGCTCGGCCGGCCAAGACGACGTCTTGCTGCTTGGATTCTCGCAATGTTCGGTCCTGCACTTACCCGATCACGAATCCCGATCAGGTCGCCCGAGGAGCCAATGCTGCGCCGCCGCGCATCGCTCATCGCTTAGCAGCGTTATTCGGGCCAGCATCTCGGGCGGGAGGTTTGGGATGAAGCAGATGAGCATCGCGGGGCTATTGTTGGCACTGGCGGCGTGCACCGGTGCAAGCAGCCTGCCGGGTCCTAATTCGATGCAGGCTCGTTTCGACCGTCAGCGTGGCGCGGTACAGGTCATTGTCAGCGCCTTTGCGCCTGCAGCCGCCGCCGAATTGGTCGCCCCCAGCGGAGCTCGATACCGCGCCGCTGCTGTCACTTTGCTGAGCGGCCCCTATGTTGCCTACGCGCCGCCACCAACCGTGAGTCTCGGTATCGGCGGCTTTGGTTTCAGCGGTTTTTGCAGCGGCTTCGGCTCCGGGGTTGGCATCGGCGTGCCGATAGGACGACCGACACCCGCGGCGATCAGTGACCAGTACGTCTCGTCAGCGATAATCCCAGCGCCCGCGGACTATCCTCAGCACTGGTCCAGCTACCGGGTGCAGGTGCAGGTTGGAACTGAAAGCGTCCTGCTTACGGCCCCGCCTCCCGCTTCTTGATGAGGATGCCTGTGTCATATCTCTCCTGTCTGCCGCTTTATAATCATGTCCGAGAGTGTGCTCGAAGTGGGTGCGTCAAACGCAAAACCTAAATTTCAGCGAGCGGGTGAAGCAAAGCTCAAGGGCCCATACCGGTGTCGCCTTCCTCGATCACATGATGGCGACCGCTCCGCTCGGCGCCGATCGGCGACTGCTGAGTCCATAAAAGCAACAAAGCAACGACACTTCCGCCGACTGCGCCACAATGGTTGGGGCGGCCTCGCCTCTCCAAAGGTACGCCTCGCGTCCAGCGTGGCGGCTTCGTTGTGCCGGATTGAGCTCGCGTCGAACATGTCGTCGCTGCCGCTTCTGCGGCCGCTCCGCCCGACGGACCGGCGATCCCCCAGGCGCTTCAAGCTGGCTGGTGCATCATCACATTGCAGGCTAGGGCGCCAGCCCGCGCTGCGGAATTGAGGTGGCTCGCCTGATGCGCCAGCGGTACCCGACGGTCCCGGTGATTTATACGACCGGCCGGCCAGATGTCCTTGACCGAATGAAGCACGATCCTGGATCGCAAGATGCTGCGATTACAAAGCCTTTCGTCGCCCCCAACTGCTGGCTGTGGCTCATTGCCTCCTGACGCTTCAAAACTCCTGGCCCTTGAAAGTGCGTGGAGGCGCCCGGAATGCGACCTCGAAGCAATAATGCCCGTGGGGCCGGTAGTCAGGCCGGCCCCTCATTCCGGCCCGGCAGGCGCGACCGGCTCGCTTTTATGTGTCGTGATCGCGGTCGGAACGGCCCCCAACGCGCGCACGTTGGCGTGGCGCTCTGGATCGGGAGGATACGGATGAAACGCGGCCGAGCCGCCAGCATCGACCCCACGCGAAACCGCGAGGCGTGGTGGTATTGTCCGTCCCACCTGATCCGCGCGATTCCGCCCGATCCCTGTAGCACGACATAACTGATGGCCGGGGGACGACAGGGGGATGGCCGGTCGCTGCGCGTGAGCAAGATGCCTTTGTTGTCGCTTGGCGACAAGGGGAAAAGTGGATCTGGTGCGCGGGTCGATGAGATAGCTGGACGGGATCGGCTGATGGATTTGTGGACAACGCAAGCGCGTTGCCCACAACTCCACAGCCGCCACATCACGAGAAGTGGAGATACAAGTTTATTAAGGAGGTGAAGAGTCCGGCGCGTTCTGGGTGGGACGCACGTCCGCCTGGGTTGCGGCAGCAGGGAGCGTGTTGTGATTTGGCTGATCGCTGTCGCGCTTGCTGTCGCTGGGATTTTTGAGCTTGCGCGGCGCACGGGCGGCGGCGGCCTTTCGCCTGTAGCTTTCGACGTTTAGCTCGAAGATCGTCGAGTGGTGGACGAGGCGATCGACGGCGGCGAGGGTCATAGCGGCGTCCGGAAAGACACTGGTCCAGTCCCCAAAGGGGTGATTTGCGGTGACCATCAGGCTGCGGCGTTCGTAGCGGGCAGCGATCAGCTCGAACAGGACCGAGGTCTCGGCCTGATCCTTGCGGACATAGCAGAGGTCATCGAGGATCAGCAGATGGAATTTGTCGAGCTTCTCGATCGCGCTTTCCAGCGACAGCGCTTGACGGGCCTGCTGGAGTTGCTGCACGAGATCAGTGGTTCGGGTGAACAGGACACGGTAGCCGTTCTCTACCAGGGCATGACCGAGTGCAGCGCCAAGATGCGATTTCCCGGAGCCGGACGGGCCGAACAGCAGGATCGTGCCGCCTTTATCGATCCAGCCGTCGCCGCTGGTCAAGGCCGTGACGTGTGCCCGACTGACCATGGGCACTGCGGCGAAGTCGAAGCTGTCGAGCGTCTTACCGGGCGGCAGGCGCGCCTCGATC
>CAVWFK010000020.1:0-32543 GCA_963754235.1 uncultured Alphaproteobacteria bacterium
GAACGCCGCGACGACCGTGACGATGCCGTAGGGCAGCAGCACCGCGGTGCGTACCCAGCCGCGCAGGTAGAGCGTGCGGTGCATGAGCAAGGCGATCAGCATGCCGAGCACGAATTCGATCGCGACCGACACCACGGTGATGATGACGGTGACCACCAACGCGCGCCACCAGAACGGGGACGAGAGCACGGTGCCGTAGTTCGTGAGGCCGATGAACTTGGCCTGGGAGGGGAAGCGCAGGTCGTAGCGCTCCAGCGAGAGGTAGATGGCGTAACAGATGGGGTAGGCCGTCACCGCCAGCATGATCACGACCGCGGGAAGGCAGAGCAGCCAGCCGAGGCGCCGTTCGGCCCGAGCCCCTTCCGAGAGCGGCGCTCTTCCGCGACGGCGGCCGGTAGGGGCTGCCGCGGTTGCGACCGTCGCCGTTTCGGCAGTCTGGCTCACGGGATCAGCCCCCTCGAGTTCAGCGCATCGCCGATGCCACTATGCAAGGTGTTCACCGCGGACTGCGGGTTCTGCCCGCCGGGCGGCGACAGCGTATGTGAGATGACGATCGAGACGCTCTGGTAGGCCGGCGTCTGCGGGCGCACGCTGGCGTTCTGCAGCGACTCGTAGATCGCCTGGTACATCGGGTAGTTCTGCTTGAAGTCCGGCGTCGGGTTGGTGTAGAAGCTCGAGAGCGTCGGCGGCAGGCCGCCCTTCACCGCGGCGACTTTCTGGTTGTCCTCGTTACGCAGGCACAGCGCGGCCTGGAACGCTTCCTGCGGGTGCTGGGAGTACTCGCTGATGGCAAGGTCGATGCCGCCGATCGTCACCTTCGACGGCTCGCCCGGCATGATGCCCGGGTAGGCCGCCCACTTGAAGTTGTCGACGAGCGGCTTGCCGTTGAACGTCGGAACCTTCGGCTTGTCCTGCTGCATCGACGGGTACACGAACGGGTAGTTGAGCTCGAACGCTGCATTGCCGGCCTCCATCTGCAGCCGGTTCTGGTCCTCCATCTGGTTGGACAGCGACGGGTCCTTGGCCGGCGACTGGGCGAGGTCGCGCATCGTCTGCACGGCGGTGACCGCCGGCTGGCCGAGGCTGGGTGCGGTGCTGTCCTTGTTGAGGATGCTGCCCCCCGCGCTCGCCACCAGCGTGTTGAACCAGACGGTGAGCCCTTCGTACTGCGCGCCCTGGATCTCGATGAGGTGCGGCTTGCCCTGCTTGGCCAGCTGGGTTGCCATCGAGATCATCTCGGACCACGTCTTGGGCGGGGTCGGGACCAGGTCCGCGCGGTACCACAGCAGCTGGGTGTTGGTGTTGTACGGGACGGCGACGAGCTGGCCTTTCCAGGTGGCCGTCTGCAGCGGAACCGGCAGCGTGCCCTGCATCGCCTGTTGCCTGTTCGCCCCGGTCCACGGCCGGATCCAGCCGGCCTCGGCGAACTCCGCCTCCCAGGTGACGTCCAGGCCCAGGATGTCCATGCCGGTGTCGTGCGCAGCGAGCCGGCGGACCATTTGCTGGCGCTGCCCGTCGGCCGCCGAAGGCAGCTTCAGGTAGTTGACCTTGTACTTGCCGCCGGATGCCGCGGTGCAGGTGTTCGCCGCTTGCTGGATCGCCCCCGAGTTGTCCGGGAAGTTGTAGAAGTTCAGTGTGATCGGGCCGCCGCTGCCGCTGCTACATGCGGCGAGCGTTCCTGCCGCCACCGCAGCAGCGGCGAGACACGCGGCTGCGGATCGCCGGGAACGCCGCCGCCGGAAGCGTGATCCAGCTCGGGCCGGCTGCCAGTCGCTGCGCACGCGGCTCTCCCTTCGCTGCGCAGGCGCGCTGGCTCGACGGGATCCGACCGGGCGTAGCACGCCGTACGTTGCGGACACTGCGGACGCTACGCAGCAACGACCGGCCCCGCAAGATCCGCGCGGTGCGACACAAGCGATCATCCAGGTCAGATGCGCAGCCGTTACCTGCCCTCGACCGCGACGTGATCAAGCCCGCGGTGACCTAGCGGCGCGCTAGTCCTGACCGGGAGTGGTCTTCGCGATCTGCATCAGGAACTCGATGTTCGTCCGGGTCTTCCTCAGCCGGTCGAGCATCAGGTCGAGGGCCTGCTGGGGATCGAGCGCGTGCAGCACCCGGCGCAGCCTGATCGTGACGGCCAACTCGTCGGGCGAGAGGAGCAGTTCCTCCTTGCGAGTCGACGACTGATCCACGTCCACGGCCGGGAACACCCGCTTGTCGGCGATGTCGCGCCGCAGCCGCAGCTCGGCGTTGCCGGTGCCCTTGAACTCCTCGAAGATGACCGTGTCGCCGGCCGAGCCGGTCTCGACCAGCGCGGTGGCGAGGATGGTCAGCGAGCCGCCGTTTTCGATGTTGCGCGCCGCGCCGAGGAAGCGCTTGGGCGGGTAGAGGGCCGTCGAGTCGACGCCGCCGGAAAGGATGCGCCCGCTCGCCGGGGCGGCCAGGTTGTAGGCGCGGCCCAGCCGGGTGATCGAGTCCAGCAGGACCACGACGTCGTGCCCCATCTCGACCAGTCGCTTGGCGCGCTCGATCGAGAGCTCGGCGACCGTCGTGTGGTCGGAGGGGCGGAGGTCGAACGTCGAAGCGATGACCTCGCCCTTCACCGAGCGTTGCATGTCGGTGACCTCTTCGGGGCGCTCGTCGACGAGCACGACCATGAGGTGGCATTCCGGGTTGTTCACCGCAATCGCGTTGGCGATGGCCTGCAGGATCATCGTCTTGCCCGCCTTGGGCGGCGAGACGATCAGCGCGCGCTGGCCCTTGCCGATCGGCATGACGAGGTCGATGACGCGGGTGGTGAAGATGTGCGGCTCGGTCTCCAGGCGCAGCCGCTCCTGTGGGTAGAGCGGGGTTAGCTTGGTGAACTCGACCCGTCCCTTGGCCTGCTCCGGGTCGCGGCCGTTCACGGTGTCCAGCCGGACCAGCGGGTTGTATTTCTCGCGCCGCTCGCCTTCGCGCGGCTGGCGGATGGCACCGGTGACGGCGTCACCGCGACGCAGGCCGAACCGGCGCGCGTAGGAGTTGGCGACGTACACGTCCTCGGGGCTCGCGAAGTAGCCGCCGGTGCGGATGAACCAGGCGTTCTTCTCCTCAATCGTGTCGAGGATGCCGGCGACCGGGACCAGAACGTCGTCTTCCGCGATGACGGGCTCGGTGTCGCCGCCGCTTCCGCCGGCGCGCTCACCAATCCGGTCGCGGTTGCGACCGCGGCGGTCCCGGTAGCGGCGTCCGCGACGGCGGCCGCCGTCGAAGTCATCGTCGTCGCGCTGCCCGGCTTGGCCGCTCGGCGCGGTCTGCGCGGGCTGGCTGCCCTGAGGCTGCTGCTGTCGGGCCGGCTCCTGCCGGGTCTCCGGACGGGGCTGCTCCTCCGCACGACGCTGCTGCTCGTGGCGCTGCCGATCCTCAGCCGGCTGCCGGCGCGGCTGAGCCTGGCGGCCCGCGGCGCCGTCCTCGGACGGCGCGGTGGGCGCGGCGTCGGCGGTCACGGCCGGCTGGGCCGGCGCGCCGTCGGCGGGCGGAGCGGATGGCGCGGCCGGTGGCGCCGACGCGGCGGAGGAGCCGTCGCGAGCCCCGCCGGCGCGGCGAGCCTGGATGGTGGCGACAAGGTCGCCCTTGCGCATCTTGGCGGTGTCGATGCCCATTCCGGCGGCGAGTTGCTGCAACTCGGGCAGCAGCATCGACGAGAGGGAACCGCTCTTGCGCCGTGCGGTGGAGCGGGCTGCCGAGGGCGCCGCGTCGACGGCGAGCAGTGTCTGCTCTGACTGCTCAGTGGTCTGTGTCACTTACTTTCGGATCCTTCCGAAGCGATCCGCGCGGAATATGGGCGCGGACCTATTGACGAGCCGGCCCACGGTTTGGCCGGTTCGACTCCCGAGCGTCAACCGGCTCGGGAAGTCTGCGGTGAGCCAGCCCTTCCTCTGCTACGCCGCGGGATGGGGCGTGGTTTGAGGCGTCGACGCAAGTGAGCTTCGAACCAAGAACCCTGCGGTCGGCGTTGCGGGGATACGCCGCGTGGCGGGGAGCCGGCGATTATCGCTGGCGTCAGAGCTGACAGGCCTGAGCGTAGACGCTCGGCGTATCCGTAGCAACACAGGGGGGTCGCGGCGTGTTCCCGAGTCACTCGCGGTCGCGTCTCACGCTCCCGACCGCGCGCCGTCCGGATCGACGCCCAGCCGCTGCGCGCGCCAGCCCGCCGGGCACAACGAGCGCGCCAGGCCGACCTCATCGTCGTCGCGGGCGAGCGCGAGGACGGTCGGACCCGCTCCGGACACGACGGCGGGCACGCCGGCGGCGCGCAGCCTGGCCACCAGTCCGGCCGTCTCGGGCATCGCCGGCGCGCGGTACGGCTGGTGCAGGAGGTCGTCGGTGGCCGGCAGCAGCGCGTGCGTCGCACCGGTCAGCGCGGCGACCAGCAGGGCAGCCCGCCCGGCGTTGAACGCCGCGTCGCCGTACGGCACCTCGGCAGGAAGCAGCTTGCGGGTCTCCCCGGTGGGCGCCGGCGCCGAGGAGATCAGCACGACCGGCCGGATCGCGGGGTCGCAGTCCAGTCGCACGGCCTCGGGACGGCCGCCGCTGGACCAGGCGACGGTGAGCCGGCCGAACAAGCACGCCGCGACGTTGTCGGGATGGCCCTCCAGCGCGGAGGCCAGGGCCAGGACCTCGGCGTCGGGCAGCCGGTCGTCGCCGTCCGGGACGAGTTCGCGGGCCAGCACGACGCCGGCGACGATCGCCGCCGCCGATGAGCCGAGCCCGCGCCCATGGGGGATCTTGTTCACGGCGCGCAGTTCGACGCCGGACGGCTGGCCGCCGAGCACGTCGAACCCGGCCCGCATCGCCCGCACGACGAGATGCGCCTCGTCCCGCGGCACGTCCTCGGCGCCCTCACCGCTGACGTCGATCGCGATGCCCCGGCCGCTCACTCGGGCCGTGACGTGGTCGTGCAGGGCGAGCGCGAGGCCCACGGCGTCGAAGCCCGGGCCGAGATTGGCGGCCGTCGCGGGCACCCGGACATGCGCCGGGCCGGTGCGGAACACGGGGCGAGCCGGATCGGTTCCGGCGGGCGGCGCCACCTCAGGCCAGCCCGAGCGCGGTCGCGGCAGCGCGCCCGTCGACCGTGACCGTCACCGGCTTCGGCGCGCCGGCGATCGCCCAGTCCGGATCCTTCAGGCCGTTCCCGGTGACCGTGCAGACGACGGTCGAGCCGGGCGGGATCCGGCCGTCGGCGGCAGTCATCAGCAGGCCGGCGACGCTGGCCGCTGACGCCGGCTCGACGAACACCGCCTCGGCGCGCGCCAGCAGCCGGTACGCCTCGAGGATCTGCTTGTCGGTGACCGCGGCGATGAGGCCGCCCGACTCGTCACGGGCAGCCTCGGCCAGCCCCCACGATGCCGGGTTACCGATCCGGATCGCGGTGGCGATCGTCATCGGATGTGCCACCGGCGCGCCGATGACGATGGGGGCGGCGCCGGCGGCCTGGAATCCGAACATCTTCGGGGCGCCCGGGACCACACCGTCGCGGGCGTATTCGCGGTAGCCGCGCCAGTACGCGGTGATGTTTCCGGCGTTGCCGACCGGAATGCAGTGCACGTCCGGGGCGCGCCCGAGCTGGTCGCAGACCTCGAACGCTGCGGTCTTCTGCCCTTCCAGGCGGTCCGGGTTGAGCGAGTTGACCAGCGCGACCGGGTAGTCGACCGCCAGCTTGCGGGCCATCTCGAGGCAGTCGTCGAAGTTGCCGTCGACCTGTAGCAGCCGGGCACCGTACACCAGCGCCTGCGCCATCTTGCCGAGCGCGATCTTGCCATGCGGGACCAGCACGGCGCAGATCATGCCGGCGCGCACCGCGTATGCGGCGGCGCTGGCTGAGGTGTTGCCGGTCGACGCGCAGATCACGGCCTTGGCGCCCACCTCGGCCGCCTTCGAGATCGCGAGCGTCATGCCGCGGTCCTTGAACGACCCGGTCGGGTTCGCGCCCTCGACCTTGAGGTACACGGTGCAGCCGGTGCGGCGGGACAGCTCATCGGCCACCACCAGCGGCGTGCCGCCCTCGAACAACGTCACCACCGGGGTCGCCACGGTCACGGGCAGCCGGCCGCGGTACGCCTCGATCACGCCGGGCCAGAAGGCGGCCGTCCGCTGCACGCGCTCGCGGGCGCTAGTCACCTGGCATCCCTTCGACGCGCATGACGCTCGCGGCGCGGCGGATGAAGTCCATGCCGGAGAGCTGCTCGACCGTGCGGGCCAGCGCGGCGTCCGGCGCGGTGTGCGTGACGAGCACGAGCGTTGCGGCGTCCCCGCGGCCTTCCTGGCGGACGGTCTGGATGCTGACGCCCTGCTCGGCGAACGCGCCGGCGACCGTGGCGAGCACGCCCGGGCGGTCGGCCACGTCGAGCGCGATGTGATACCGGGTGAGCACGTCGCCCATCGGGCGGACACGCAACCCGGCGTACGCGCTTTCGCCCGGACCGCGCCCGCCGTTGATCCGATTGCGGGCCACCGTGACGAGGTCACCCAGCACGGCGCTCGCCGTAGGCGGTCCCCCCGCGCCGCGTCCGTAGAACATCAGCGAACCGGCCGCCTCGGCCTCGACGAACACCGCGTTGAACGCGTCGCCGACGCCGGCAAGCGGATGGTCGCGGGGGATCATCGCCGGGTGCACGCGCACCGCCACCGCGTCGTCGGCCCGCTCGCAGATCGCGAGCAGCTTGACCGTGCAGCCCATCGCCCGGGCGCTGGCGATGTCAGCAGCGGTGATCTCGGCGATGCCTTCCCGATAGACGTCCGCGGCGGTGACCCGGCTGTGGAAGGCGAGTCCCGCGAGGATCGCGGCCTTGGCCGCGGCGTCGAAGCCGTCGACGTCCGCCGTGGGGTCGGCCTCGGCGTAGCCCTGCCCGGTGGCTTCGGCGAGCGCCTCGTCGAATCCCGCTCCAGTGGCGTCCATGCGGGAGAGGATGTAGTTGGTCGTCCCGTTCACGATGCCGATGACGCGGGTGATCCGGTCGCCGGCGAGCGAGTCGCGTAGCGGCCGCAGCAGCGGAATCGCACCGGCCACCGCGGCCTCGTAATAGAGGTCGGCACCGGACCGAGCGGCGGCATCGTGCAGCGTCGCGCCGTCCTCGGCGAGCAGGGCCTTGTTGGCGGTGACCACGCTCTTGCCGGAGCCCAGCGCGCTGAGCAACAGCGTTCGTACCGGCTCGATACCGCCGATCACCTCGACGACCAGGTCCACGTCGTCGCGCTCGACCAGGGCGGACGCGTCGGTGGTCAGCAGGTCGGCCGGGATGTCGGGATGGCGGTTCGGCCGGCGCACCGCGATGCCCGCGAGCTCGAGTGGCACCCCGACCCGCGCCGCGAGGTCGTCGGCGTGCTCGCGCAGCAGCCGGGCGACCTGCGAGCCCACCACGCCGCAGCCGAGCAGCGCGATTCTCAACGCATCGCCCATCGGTCCTCCTCAGGACCGCTCGCTCCGCCCGGGTCCGTCGTCGGACCGAACGCCTGACGGCGTCGGCGAGCACTCTTCGCGCAAGCGCTCATCGCGTTGTGGGCGCTCATCGGGTTGTGAGCGCTCATCGCCTTGTGGCGGAGTCCAGTCATCGCGCTATACCCGTGTCCAGGCGGAGCAGGTCGGCCTCGGTCTCCCGGCGCACCAGCACCTCCGACCGCCCGTCGCGGACGGCGATCACGGGCGGGCGCAGCACGAAGTTGTAGTTGCTTGCCATGCTGCGGCAGTAGGCGCCGGTGGCGGCGACGGCGATCAGGTCACCGGGCTCGACGTCGGCCGGGAGCCAGGTGTCGCGGACCACCACGTCGCCGCTCTCGCAGTGCTTACCGACCACCCGGGCGAGCTTCGGCGGGGCGTTCGACGCGCGGTTGGCCAGCGCGCAGGTGTAGGCCGCGTCGTAGAGAGCGGTGCGGATGTTGTCGCTCATCCCGCCGTCGACCGACACGTAGGACCGGATCAGCCCGGCATCGAGCGAAACGTCCTTGACCGTGCCCACCTCGTAGACGGTGACCCCGCCCGGCCCCACGATCGCGCGGCCCGGCTCGACGGCGAGCCGCGGCACCGTCAGCCCGGCGGCGGCGCACTCCCGCTCGACGATGGTGCGCAGCCGTTCGGCGATCCGCTTCGGTGGCTCGGGATCGTCGCCGGACAGGTAGGCGATGCCGAGCCCACCGCCCAGGTTGATCTCGCCGACCTCGACGCCGTACCGGTCGCGGACCGCCGCCGCCAAGCCGGCCACCCGGTGCGCGGCGACCTCGAACCCGGCCGTGTCGAAGATCTGCGAGCCGATGTGCGAGTGCAGGCCGGCGAGATCGAGCGACCCGGCGGCGAGCACCGCGCCAACGGCCTGCAGGGCGACGCCGTCGGTCAGCGCGAACCCGAACTTCTGGTCCTCGTGCGCGGTCGCGATGAACTCGTGGGTGTGCGCCTCGACGCCGACGGTGGCGCGCACCAGGACGCGCTGCCGGACGCCCGCCGCCGCGGCGATCTCGTCCAGGCGGGCGATCTCGGTGAACGAATCGACGATGATCACCCGGACGCCGGCCTCGACCGCACGCTGCAGTTCGGCGTGGGACTTGTTGTTGCCGTGCACGCCGATGCGCTCCGGCGGGAAACCGGCCGCGAGCGCGACGCCCAGCTCGCCGCCCGTGCACACGTCCAGGCCCAGGTCCTCCTCGGCGATCCACCGGGCGAGTCCGGTGCAGAGAAACGCCTTCGCGGCGTAGTAGATGTCGGCGCCCGCAAACGCGTTGGCGTACGCCCGGGCGCGGGCCCGAACGTCGTCCTCGTCGAGGAATACCGCCGGCGTGCCGTGCTCGGCAGCGAGGTCGGGGAGCGCGACGCCAGCCAGCTGCAGCGCGCCGTCGACTCGCCGGGCCGATGTCGGCCAGATCGCGGGATCGAGGTCGTTGAGGTCCGGCGGTGCGGCGAACGGCACGGCCTCCGGCAGGACGTCGGCGTGCCGGGGGCCGGCCGGGTGCGCCGAGCGGCTCATGGTTCTCCTGCCTCGCGGTGGCCCTCACTCATCGCGTGGTCACATCCGTTCCGGCGCAGAGACGCCCAGCAAGGCCAGACCGTTGGCCAGCACGACCCGGGTGGCCTCGCAGAGCCACAACCGGGCATGCGTCAGCGGCGTGACCGCGTCGTCGCCCATCGGCAGCACGCGACACGTGTCATAGAAGCGGTGGTAGACCCCGGCCAGGCTCTCCAGGTAATGGGCCACCCGGTGCGGCGCCCGCAGCTCGGCCGAGGACGCGACCACCCGTGGGAATTCGCCGAGCGCGCCGAGCAGATCGACCTCGCGATCATGATCCAACAGTGCCAACTCCGGTTCGTCAGCGCGCACGATCCCCATCTCAGCGGCGTTGCGCTGCAGCGACGACAGCCGGGCGTGGGCGTATTGCACGTAGTAGACCGGGTTGTCGTTCGACCGACGCGCCCAGAGATCGAGGTCGAGGTCGATCGTCTGATCGGTGGAGTAACGGGCCAGCGCGTAACGGGCCGCATCCACGCCGATCGCGTCGACGAGGTCGGAGAGCAGGAGCACGTTGCCGGCGCGCTTGCTCATCCGGACCGGCTCGCCGTCCTTGACCAGGTTGACCAGCTGCCCGATGAGGATGTCCAGCGTCTGGTCCGGGTCGTCGCCGAAGCAGGTGGCCATCGCCCGCATCCGGTTGATGTAGCCGTGATGGTCGGCGCCGAGCATGATCACAAGCTTGTCGAAACCGCGATCGCGCTTGTCTAGGTAGTACGCGCAGTCAGCTGCGAAATATGTCCACTCGCCGCTGCCGCGGACCAGGACCCGGTCGCGGTCGTCGCCGTAGTCGGTGGTCCGCAGCCAGGTGGCTCCATCGGCCTCGTAGACGTTCCCCTGCTGGCGCAGCCGAGTCAGCGCGGCGCCGAGTTCGCCGCGATCGTGCAGGTCGCGCTCGTTGAAGTAGACATCGAAAACGACACCGAAACCGGCGAGTGACTCGCGGATCTCAGCGAACATCAACTCCACCCCGTCACGGCGGAAGACCTTGGTCTGCTCGGTCTGCGGCAGACCCAGCACCTCGGGGTTGCGCGCGACGACCGCGGCGGCGATCTCGTCGACGTACTCGCCCGCGTAGCCGTCCTCCGGGACAGGGCGGCCGTTGGCGAGCTCGCGCAGCGTTCGGGCGAACCGCTCGATCTGGCTGCCGGCGTCGTTGAAGTAGTACTCGCGGGTGACCTTGCCGCCTGCGGCTTCCAGCAGTCGAGCCAGCGCGTCGCCGACCGCCGCCCAGCGCACCGCCCCGATGTGCACCGGCCCGGTGGGGTTCGCCGAGACGAACTCCAGGTTCAGCCGCTGGCCGCGCAGGGAATCGCCGCGCCCGTAGGCTGGTCCTGCTTCGACGATGGTGCGGGCGAGTTGCCCGAGTGCCGCCGGGGCGAGAGTGATGTTCAGGAATCCGGGTCCCGCGACGTCGACCCTGGCGATGCCGTCGATCTTGCGCAGCCGCACTGCCATGGACTCGGCGACCTCACGGGGCGGCTTGCCCGCTGGCCTGGCCAGCCGCAGTGCGACGTTGGTCGCGTAGTCGCCGTGCTCGCGGATCTTCGGCCGCTCGACGACGACCTCCTCCGGCGGCGAGCCGGTGAAGTCGCCGGCCTCTAGGCAGTCGGACACCGCCGATCGCACGGCGTCAGCCAGCTCGGCGGGGTTCACCTGAGGAATCCTAGTGCGCTGTGAGGTGGGATTTGCCGGCGCTGCGTCGCGCTCAGCGCTCTTGCCGAGCCGCGTGTGCTGCGGTGCGGCTGCTAGGCTTTCCCGGTTTCCAGGGCCAGCGTCGCGCGGCCTGACGGCCCCCGTAGCTCAGGGGATAGAGCACCGCCCTCCGGAGGCGGGAGCGCAGGTTCGAATCCTGCCGGGGGCACCACGCTGCAGCGCCCGGAACTACTGTGCTGTGGCGCCGCCGGGTGATCTCGGCAGTGTGATCAACACGCCGTCAGTCCGCAAAACGTCCGCATGATCTTGGGCCGAGGTCCGCGCCGCGCCGCGCGCGGCGTCCATCGCGGCAGCCACCTCGTCGAGCCGGTCGTCGAACAGGTGCCCGTACAGGTCCAGGGTCATGGTCTCGGACTTGTGCCCGAGCATCTGCTGCACGACCTTCACGTCGGCGCCTGCGGCGAAACTGGTAAGCGGCAATGTTCTGACCGTGCGAATTGGTGCGTAGTCAGCGCCGACGCGGCACGCATTCGTCATGGTTGGTGATTGGCTTGCCGGGCGAGTTCGCCGGCGTAGCGGGACCAGTCGCCGCCGGCGTCGCTGACCCATTTGACGGCGGTGGTGGGGGCGAGGTTGAGCATGTCGGCGAGCACGGCGGCGGGGACTTGCGCGGCGAGGTGGGTCATCGCCGCGCGGCGTCCGGGTTGGGCGCGGATGTCGAGGGCGCGCAGGCGTTCGCCGAGGCGGGCGGCGGTGAGCGGCCGGCCGGGTTGCAGGCCGGGAAACAGCCAGCGGCTGCCGGCCGGTGTGCCGACGCCGAGGTAGCGGCGGCGTTGCTGGACCAGGGCAAGAAGCAGCCCGGCGAGCGGTTCGGGGATGTGCACGTCGTCGCGGCCGAAACGGAGAAACACCTTGTCAGCCTGGGTGATTATCTGGTCGGTGGTCATCGCGGCGATCCTGGAGAGTTGCTGGCCGTAGAGCAGCAGCAGGGTGCCGGCGACCCGGTCGGTGAGCTCGAGGGTGTCGTCGTGCAGCAGCCGGCGGACCTGTGCCCAGCGCTGTTCGTCGCTGCCGGATGGGCCGGTGCGGCTGCGTGTGGTGGGGACGGTGAGCCGGCGGGCGTGCCCGGCGGTGGCGGCCCAGAGTAGGAAGTCCCGCACCTGGTAGCGGGCCGGGCCGCCGGAAAGCCAGGTGTCGATGTCGCCTTGGCCGACCTCGGCGAGGGCGAGGCTGAGGTCGGCGATCCAGTTCAGGAACGCCGCCGCGGCGGTGATGTTGGCGCGGGCGTGGCGGGTGTAGCTGCGGGGCCGGCCGGCGCGTTCGGCGCAGCGGCGGAGTCGGCGCAGCACCCGCCAGGTGGCGTAGGCCTGGACCAGGCGCCGGTCATGGTCGCGGCCAAGTTCGGCGACGGTGTCGGCGAGGAACCGTTCGACGCTGACGAGGGATTCGTCGCGGGC
This sequence comes from uncultured Alphaproteobacteria bacterium, assembly GCA_963754235.1. Lineage (GTDB taxonomy): Bacteria > Pseudomonadota > Alphaproteobacteria > Acetobacterales > Acetobacteraceae > DATAYA01. The sequence goes on from CAVWFK010000020.1 coordinate 12,146, forward strand.
GGGCAGGACGGCGTTGGCGACGAGGAGATGCCGCAGGTAGTCGGCGGCCTGCCGTCGTGGGTGGGCGTCGAGCGTCTCATGGCTGCAGGCGAGTGCGCCGGCAGCGAGGTCGGCCAGCAGTTTCGCGCCGGCGCCGTTGCGCAGCCAGTTCAATGCGCTGCGCGGGGTGCCGGTCGCGATGATCGACTCGTAGACCGGCACGAGTTCGGCGGGGATCTGGTCTCCGCCGCTGCGCAGTAGTGCCTCGGTGCGGCCACGCAGCGAACAGCGATTGCAGCGGCCGCGTTCGTAGAGCTTGTCCTCGATCCCGCAATCGATGCAGGCGTGGGTGATCGGCTGCCCGGCGCACTCGGCGCAGCGGATGGCGTCCGGGCCGGGCGGGTCGACGAGGCGGCGGGTGCGTCGGCAGCTGGCGCAGACGCCCCGCCGCTGCAGCGCCGCCTGGTAGCACGGATCGCAGACCGGTCCTTCCGGCCAGCGGGCCGTCGGTGGCCGCTGCTGGCCGCAGTGCGCGCAGATCGCCGTCCGCCGCGGGGTGCAGGCGACGCAGATCGGCTCGGCACCGGCGGCCGACACGCACGCCCGGCGGCGGGCGCAGCGGCTGCAGGTCGCGACCGGTAGCCGGTAGCAGGCATCGCAGATGTCCGGTTGCCCGTCCCGGCCGCGGACCGCGATGCGCCGGGTCCGCCCGCACCGGCCGCAGCCGCGTTGCGGCCAATCGGCGCAGCGACGACACAACGGCCGGTGCTGCTCGTCGTGGCCGCGGACCAGTTTCACCAGCCCGCAGCGGGCGCAGGCGGTGGTTTGCTGCCGGTCCCAGCAGCGGCGACACACCCCACCGGACGGTGATCGGGTCAACGGCTTGCCGGTGCGGCGGCAGCCCGCGCAGGCCGGCTCGGGTAACTGCGACCCGCGCTCGCGCAAGGCGTTGACCAGCCGGCCGACCGAGGCCGGCGCCCCGACGCGAAGGGCGTTCGGGTCGGCGGTCAACGCGGTGGCCAGCTCCCGGGCCGCGGCCGGACCGGTGAGCACCGCGCCCACCGCCGCCACGACCGCATCCGGCGGCAGTGAGGGGTCCGCCGTCAGCGCCGCCTCGATGATCACGCCCCGATGCTCGGCGGTTCTCGCGGCCTTCACCGCGTGCCGGCGTCCTTGCCGCCGCGCAGGATCCGGGCCCGCGTCGGCCGCGGCACCGCGTCGGCGCCAGCGCCGGTTCGCCGTGCGGGGTGAGGGCGTTGCGCTCGGTAGGGCTCGATCAGATCCGACGGGCCGCAGCCGAGGATGTCGCACAACGCTGCGAGCGTGGCTAGCGACAGCCGCTCCGGGGTGTGCGCGACCAGCCGGTAGACCTGTTCGCGGGACAGCCGCACCCCGCGCTCGGCCAGCAGCGGCACCAGGTCCGAGGTGGCGAACATGCCGGACTCGGCCATCAATCGCCGCAGGTGCCAGTGATACCCCACCTTGATCGTCACGACCGGCCTCCTTGCTCGGCGCCGAACGCGATCCGCAACGCCTGGGCCAACATGCGGTTCTTCGCATCCGCCCCGACGTGGGTGTAGACGGCGGTCGTGGATGCCCAGGAATGGCCGACCTGCTGCTGCACGAACAACGGGTCCGCGCCGTCCTCAATCAGGTGCGAAATGTAGGAATGGCGCAGGCAGTGCACCGACAACTCCCCCGGCAGCCCGGCCGCCGCCCGCCACTGGGCGAACCGGTCATCGATCTGCCGCAGCGAGATCCGCCCGCCCCGCTCGGTCAACCACAGCGCCGGATGCGCCGACCCTGCGCCGTAACGCGGCCGCACCGCATCCAGATACTGCTCCAGCGCCTCCCCGGCCCACGGCATCACCGCCAGCACCGAGCGCCGCCGCGGCGGTGAACCGCGCATCGCCTTGCCGTACCGAACCTGACAGACCCCCAACCGGCCCAGCTGCGGCGCGGCCGGATTCGCACTGAAGTCGACGACGTCGAGCATCCCGACCTCCCGGCGGCGCAGCCCGAACGCGTAACACACCTTCAAAAGCGTCGCGTCCCGATACGACGCCAGCCAGCCCTTCCGCCCTGACTCGACCGCGTGCTCCACCCACTCATCGGCGGCATCGAAGAATGCCTGCAGCTCCTCCCGAGACAGCGCCCGCCGACCCGGCCGCCCCTCGTAGTCGGCCACGTGCACCGCGGCGTTCCACTCGCCCACCACCTGCACCGGCCGGGCGCCCACCCGCTGCTCGCACTCGGCCACCCAGCCATAGCGCGGATCGCACACGTACTCCAAAAACACCGCCAACGCGCCCTGATACGACCGCACCGTCGAATGCGCCCACCTGCCCTGGGCGATCCACGCCTCCACCTGCCCCGGCGCCCACTCCCACGGCCAGGCCCCGGTGAACTCCACGAACCGGCGCACCGTCCGATCCCGCGAGCCGACGATCGAATCCCCCAACCGACGCGAGCGCTGCTGCCGCTGCCAACCAGACAACATCGCCTCGAACAGCGAATCTGCCTCACGCAGCGGCGTCACACCCGCCACCAGCGTCAACGCTGCCGACCCCACCCTGCCGCCGTCCGCCACCCGCACCCCCGAGAGCCCCGTTGCACCAACCGCCACGTCGCGTCAGCCGACGCAACAAGAACAGACGACGCATCGTGGCATCAGCTGCAACCAGGACACGGAAACCCCGGTATCACCGGCGTGTCGGCCCGTCGACGTCAGGCAGCCAACAATCCCAAGAACAGCCTTTCCCCTACGGGCAAGCAATCACAATGCGCGTCGGATGTTGCATCAAATGCAATTCCGTGCACTTTAGCCAGTGACGCGGCGGTGTGGCGCAGCTCGTGTGGGTGCAAGCCCGTCATGCCGATCGCGTCAGCGGCACGGTCGAATGCGGCGCGGCGGAAGATCGGCGCGCGCAGCGCTCCACCTCCGCGCACCCCGCTGAAGACGAGATCGTCCGGCGCTTTGCCGGCGACATGCGCTGCCAGTTCCTCGACCAGAAACGGCGGGATCGGCACCTCCCGCCGCTCGTGCCCTTTCGGCGTGCCCCACACCTGCGTGGCGTTCACGAGGGTCACCGACTCCGCGATCGTCGCCCTGCGACGGAGGAAGTCGATCCGACCGACCCGCAGCGCGGCCAACTCGCCGAAGCGGACGCCGGTATAGGCGAGAAACAAGACGATCAGCCGGTATTGCGCGCTGCGCCGCTCGTCGTGCCTGCCGTGTTTGCTCGGTTCGCTCGGCCCGGCGGCTGCGTCGGCAAGTGCATCCACTTGTGGGTGGGTGAGATACCGGTGCTCCGGCGCGACCGGTCGGGGCAGCCTGACTCCGGTGGCGGGGTTGCGCGCCAGCCGCCCGTCGCTGACCGCCAAGGCGAGGACCAGCGAGAGGACGCGGTAGATCTTGCGGACGGTGGCCGGTGAGCGTTGCTGGGCGACGGTGGTCACCCATGCCTGGACGTCGCCGAGGCCCTCCATGCCCACGCCGCCGAGGCCGCGAACGCCGGCCATCCCGAACACGCCGGCCAACAAGACGCCGCCGGCCAGGCGGAGGCGACCTACACCCAGGTCCGCCGCGAACACACGCCACTGGCCGAACAGCACTACGTCCTCGGCCTGGCTCGGCCCGAGCGGGCCGGCGAACTGCGCGAGCTGGTCCCGCTCGTCGAACGCCAGCTCAGCACCGTCGACAACACGATCGCCCGCCTGCTCCGCGAACCGGCCATCAGCAGCCAGCCCGACCCGGCCGCGCTGCTCGCCACCGCGACACGTCTCTGGCAGCACGAACGACGAATCCGCCGCGGCATCGACCGCACCCTCGTTGTCGGCACCGAGCCGATCACCCGCCGCCCGCCCATGCCGGAACTCAGCCACGCCCCGGAGCCCGACCGGGGACCCAGCATCGGTCGCTGAGCTGCACGGGCGGGCGCCGCGATGCCGCGAAGTGATCAGCCCGGCGCTCGCGGATGCTGCATCTGTCCTCCGTCGAAGCCAGATCCCCAACGTTTGCCGGATCCCGGCGTACTAGCGATCATGTTCAGGTCCGGACCGGGCGCTGAACGCATCGGCCGCAACGTTCGCGAATGTCGGGACGGTTGTACTGAGGGTCGCCAAGAACCGAGTGATCGTCACCGGCGGGCTGCGGAAGGCAGCGGTCTCGCGCATCAGCGTCGCGACGACGGTGTCGGCGTCTTCGCCGAGCAGGCGCACCAGGAAGCTGTCGGGATGAACGATCTCGATGCCGTGGACTGCGGCGGCGTCCTCCGGAAAATCCTTCACGTTGAAGGTAACGACCGTTTCGGCACCGCCCCGGACCGCTGCGGCGAGAACATGCCGGTCCTTGGGATCGCAACCCATCTGTTCGATCAGCTCGTTGAAGTCGTCGATCAGCGCCTCCGTGCCGAAGGCTTCGCGCATCATGCCGACCCGGCGACGCGCCTGCTCGGGCGCAACGCCGACGTTCGGGAGAGTGCGCTGCACCTCGTCGAGGATCGGCTCGGACCATAACGGCTGGAACAAGCCGGCCTCGGCGAGCCAGAGCAGCGTCGTCGCGAGCCTGATCGGGACGAGCGCACAAGCGTCGAGGATGGCAACGCGACCGCTCACCGGGTGTTGATCATACGATCAGGTGGCGTGCCTTCGTCGATCTCCTGGGCGAGACCGCGCAACGCCGCCCGCCGGCGGGCGGCACGGTCCGCTTGATAGCGCGCCAGTTTCGACACGGCGATTCGACGGTGGACTCCGCCGCCCTCGGCCGCCAGCTCGCCACGGTCGATGAGTCGCACGACGGTCATCCGGCTGACACCGAGCAGGTCGGCGGCCTTTTGGGTGCTGATCACGGTGTCGGACGGCAGCACCACCGCCTCGGCGCTCGACTCCAAGACGTCCACGAGGCGTAGGAAGGCATCCCGTGCTGAACCCGGCACGTCGACCGAGTCGTCCGACTCGCGAAACACCCGGTCAAGCGCGGCCCGTAGGCGTTGCGCCTGGTCATGTGCTATCGCCCCAGCCATGCCCCAAGCATACGGGGAAACGCTCAAAACGCACACTCGCCGAAACCCGGACGGCCGGATGTGGGCAGCACAGCACCTGACCAGAACGCAGGCTGTCTGGCAACGCTGCCCTCCCGTCACCGCCTTCGCCGAGCGCGACGACCTTGGTATGACTTCCACTCACGCGTGGCTCGGCCGTCCGGAGAGCGGCATAGCGCGAACATCGATGGGTAAAGATCGATGTATAGGTACACGGTCCTGGCCGACTCCCCGTGACCGGCCGGGTTTGCTGTCGACGCCCACCGTCGTGCCGCCGTCGGAGTGCGGCGCTGGTGCCCACAAGCCGGCCGGTCTACGAGAGTGCTTCGGGTTGTTCGGCGACGCTTGAGTTGTCGCTCGCGGCGATCAAGCATTGTGCGGGCAATCGGCTGTGTTTGAATGTTGACCCCACCGAATGAGGGGTCCAATGGGAGATCGCGCGAGGTCGTGGGCTGCGAGGGGTTCCCCGGACTCGCGGCCACCGGTTTTCAAGGGCCCGTGGCACCTGCTGTGGTGGTTGACGGTCCAGCAGCGCGGCCGAGTTGCTCGTGGCGCCCTGTTCGGGACTTTGTGGATGCTCAGCCTGACCGTCCCGCCGTACGTGCTTCAGATGGCCATCGACCATGGGCTGCAGGCAGGCCGTGCGGGTGCCCTCGCACTGTGGGTGGCGGTGTTGGTGCTCGTAGCCATCACCACGGCATGGCTGGCGATCATGCGGCACCGGACGATGACCTGGGTCCGGATGGACGCGGCGTTCCGCACCATCCGCCTGGTCAATGCCCAGGCGATGAGATTGGGGCACACGCTTGGCCGGCAGGAGCGCGCGGGCGAGGTTGCCGCGATCGGATTGGGCGATTCGTGGACGATCGGCCGGAGCCTGACGGCCACCGGGCCGGGCGTTGGCGCCGTCGTGACGTATGCGATCACCGCGGTGTTGCTGTTTCAGGTGTCACCGCTGATGGCCGCGGTCGTCTTGATCGGTGTTGCGATGCTGGCGGTTGTTGTCGGCCCGGCCCTACCTCGCTTGACCAGGGCGCAACTGCCCTATCGGGAGCAGCAGGCGGCGTTGACCGACCAGAGCTTGGACATTGCGGGTGGCTTGCCGGTGTTGAACGCGGTGGGCGGCAAGGGGCTGCTGCGAGACCAGTTCGCCAGGCGCTCCGCTGCGGTGCGTGACTTGGGATATCGAGTCGGCGCGGTGGTGAGCGTGATCGAGGCCTTGACGATCGCGCTCCCGACGCTGTACCTGGCGGCGGTTGTGTGGCTGGCGGCCCGACTGGCGGCGCAGGGCACGATCACGATCGGCGAGTTGGTCGCGGTGTACGGCTACGCGGCGGTGTTGATCGTTCCGGTGACGTCGTTCATGGAGGCAGCCGTCGATTTCAGCCAGGCGATCGTCCCGGCTAGAAGGGTGATCAAGTTCCTCGCGCTCACTCATCGGACCGAGCCGGCCACCGAACCGGCACCGGCCGGTCCCGCACCGTTGGTGGACACGGTGACCGGTGTGCGGGTCGATCCCGGCTCGTTCGCCGCGGTGGTGACCGCCCGGCAGGGCCATCCGCGGGGCATAGTGGACCGGCTGGCCGGTCTGGAACCCGGCGGCCTGTGGAACGGCGCGCCGACAACCCGCATGCCCGCCGCCCAAGTGCGGGACCGTCTGCTCGTCACCGATGACGATGCCGCCCTGTTCACTGGGACTCTGTCCGCCAACGTCGCTGCGCGAACTAGCACCGGCGAACCGGCGAGCACCCCTGGAGTGACCCCGAGCGTAGCGGTCCGGGAGGCGTTGACCGCGGCGTCGGCCGACGACGTCGCCTCCGGGCTGGACGGGGGATGGGACGGGCTGTTGACCAGCGGCGGCATGAACCTGTCTGGGGGGCAGCGGCAGCGGGTCAGGCTGGCCCGCGCGATCGCGGCCGATCCCGAGGTGCTACTCGCAGTGGATCCCACCTCGGCGCTGGACGCCCACACCGAGGCCGCAGTCGCGGCGAGACTTCGATCGGTTCGGCGTGGCCGGACCACCGTGGTGACCACGACGTCACCGCTGGTGTTGGAACGGGCCGGCCCTGTCCACTTCGTGGTGGATAACCGGGTGGTCGGCAGCGGGACCCACCAGCAGCTCCTGGGCGATCCGCGGTACCTGAATCTTGTCATCCGCGGCGACGAGAAGCAGGCGTCATGACGACCGGCACGGTGTTACCGCCCGCCGGCCGGGCGCAGGTGCGACGCGCCGCGGGTCGGCTTATCCGCGCGGATCGGGCGGCGTTCACGATCGCGCTCGTATTGAATGTGGCCGCCGCGGCGGCCGGGCTGGTTTCGCCGCTGATCGTTGGCCGCATCGTTACCGCCGTTCAGGCCGGCGGGGATGTGGACGTCATCGACCGGCTCGGATTGATCCTGGTCATCGCTGCCGCCGCGCAGTTCGTGTTGGCGCGATTCGCCCGGTCGGTTGCCTACCGATTCGGTGAACGAACCAGCGCACGGCTGCGGGAACAGGTCACGAACAACGTGCTGAATCTCGATGCTCGTAGCGCCGAGAAGATCCCTGCCGCGGACCTCGCGTCCCGCAGCAGCGTAGACGTCGCGGCGGTGGCCGGAATGCTGCGCACCGCCGCCCCGGATGTGTTGTTCGCTGCGATCCAAGCCGTCATCATCGTCGTCGCAACCTTGTGGCTCAGCCCGATCCTCGCTCTTTGCGGCATCGCCGGTTTGACTGCGATCGGTTTCGCGTTGCGCTGGTACCTTCGTCGCGCCCGAACGGCCTATCTGGATTCCAGCGCCGCCAGCGCCGCCGCGGCCACGATTCTGGCAGAGACCACCGATCACGCCCGCACAGTCGAGTTGTTCGGACTCCAACAGCAGCGCACCGAAGCGCTGGTTGCGGCGCTGGAGCACAGCGAAGCGACGATGCGGCGGACCCTTGGCCTGCGCAGCCGGCTGTTTCCCGCTATCGACGCGTCCTATGGGATCGCGGTCGCTGCCGTCGTCGCGGTCGGCGGAGGACTCGTTCTCGCTGGCCACCTTCCGCTGGGTGTCGTTGTCGCCGTCGCGCTATACATCCGGCAGCTGTCCGCCCCGCTGGATACCCTGATCATTTGGACCGAGACGCTGCAAAGCGCCGGAGCGTCGTTCGCCCGCATCGAGGGACTGGCAGCAGCCGCCCCCACCACGGCAGCAGAGCCCGCGACGCCGGTGCCGGCCGACGAGACCATCGCCCTAACCGAGGTGAGCTACGCATATCGGCCCGGCCATGATGTGCTGCACGACGTGTCGCTGACCGTCACCCCAGGCGAGCGACTGGCCATCGTCGGCGCATCCGGCGCGGGCAAGACCACCGTAGGCCGGCTCATTGCCGGCATCGACAGACCCCGGACCGGAACCGCCACCGTCGGAGGCGTTCCGATCGCCGACCTACCACCCGAGATCCTGCGCGAACACGTGATCTTGGTGACCCAAGAGCACTACATCTTCCGTGACACCGTCCGCAACAATCTCGCACTCGCTGCCCCGACCGCCACCGACGACGAGTTGGAGGCCGCGCTGCGGACCGTTGGGGCGCGCTGGCTGGACGAGCTTCCCGACGGGCTGGACACCGAACTTACCGACCGCCGCCGCATCGACGGTGGACAAGCACAACACATCGCCCTCGCCCGCGTCGTTCTCGCCGACCCCCACACCGTGATCCTCGATGAAGCGACCACGTTGCTCGATCCACGCGCCGCACGGGCCAGCGAACGAGCCCTGTCCGCCACCCTGACCGGCCGCACCGTCGTCGCCATCGCGCACCGGCTACAAACCGCGCACGACGCCGACCACATCATCGTTATGGCCGCCGGGCGAATCACCGCGACAGGCAGCCACGAAAGCCTCCTCACATACTCCAGGCCCTACGCCCAGATGTGGAACAGCTGGCGCGGAACTCCGTTGCCAAGAGCATCCAATTAGCAGCTGCGGTCGAGCACACCGAAACCCAGCACCACTTGCCCGCGCGGCGCGGGTCGTCGCGTTGATCTCCGGCGATCATCACCTGACCGAGCTGACCGGCCTCACGCCGCCGGTGCTGACCCCGGCTGGGTTCCTCGCCAGCCTGTCGAGACCCGCCGGTGCTTGACCCGGCGCCGCGTCAGTGGTTGCGAGGATGCGCGGGTGGCCATCTATGACGAGATCGGGCGATCGTATCGGCTGACCCGCCGCGCCGACCTTCGCATCGCCAGATCGATCTTCGCCGAGCTGGGCGAGGCAGGCACCGTCGTGAACGTCGGGGCCGGCACCGGTGCGTACGAGCCGCCGCAGACCGTGCTGGCTGTCGAGCCGAGCAGGGTGATGATCGGCCAGCGCCCGCCCGGCGCTGCGCCGGTCGTCCAGGCGGTGGCCGAGGCGATCCCGTTGGCGGACAAGTCGGTGGACGCGGCCCTGGCGGTGCTGACCGTGCACCACTGGGGCGACGTCGCCGCCGGGCTCGACGAGATGCGCCGGGTCGCGCGGCGGCGGCTGGTGTTCTTCACCTGGTGGCCGGAACGCGTCGCGCGATTCTGGCTGCTCGCCGAGTACCTCCCGGCAGCTGCGGAGACCGACGCCCGTCAGGCCGTGCCGGTGCAGCGGCTGCAACAGCTGCTCGGCGAGGCTGCCGTCGTGAAAGCTGTGCCGGTCCCGCACGACTGTGTCGACGGGTTCGGCGCCGCATTCTGGCGCCGCCCCGAGGCATATCTCGACCCTGCGGTGCGTGCCGGGATCTCGATGCTGGCCAAGACCGACGGCGCCGCGCCGCGCGCCGGCCTGCAGCAACTCGACGACGATCTGCGAACCGGGCGCTGGAACGGTACGCATCAGCATCTGCTGGGGCTCGACCGCCTCGACGTCGGCTACTGCACGATCACCCTCGGGCTGTGACGGCTCGCTCGGGCCGGTGCGCGCAGAAGACCAGCTCGCGACCAGGGCGGTCGGGCGCGTCACGCACCTCGTCGAGGACGAAGCCGTGCGCGGGCAGGTCCGCTTCCACCCCCGCCCGATTGCGGAAGCGCAACGTCGAGTCGGAGGTGAGCACCTCGCCGTCGGCGTCGAACCGGAAAGTCCACCGGAACGTGACCAGCGGCCCCTCGACGTCGGTGATCTCGACCCAGCTGTGCACCGCGCCGACGCCGTCGATCTTCGTGAGCTGGTAGGACTGGTCGCGGGTCCACTCCCGCCAGGCCCGGCGCGCGGGGTCGCGGGTTTCGAAGACCAGCCGCCCGCCGGGGCGCAGCGCCGCGTATGCGCCGGCCAGGGTGGCGGCCCAGTCGGCCGGGTCGATGATCGCTTGGGCGACGTTGCCGGTCATCGTGACCAGGTCGACCCGCAGCGGCGGCAGCGCGGTCGTGTCGCCGTGGATCCAGCGCACCCGCTGCGCGCCCGGCTTGGCTCGCGCCACCACCAGCGAGGCGCCGGCCGGGTCCAGCCCGATCACCCGTACCCCTCGTTCGGCCAGCATCAGCGCGAACGTGCCGGTGCCGCAGCCGATGTCGAGCACCTGGCTCGCGCCGATCACGCGCGCGAGGGCCAGGTAGGCGTCGAGATCGCTGCGGTCCGGGTCGAGCGCGTCGTAGATTGCCGCGAGCCGCGGCTGTTCGAAGATCGCATCGGCCATCCGAGGACGGTCAACGCGCGGCGACGGGCGACGGGCATCTCATCATGTGGTGCTTCGGCGTCTCCGCGACGACGGTGAAGCCTGCCCGCTCATACAAGGTTCGAGCACGGGCGTTTCGGCGATGGACCTGCAGCCTGGTGGCCCGGCCGCCGGCGGCGTGGCCTGTGACCCAGGCCAGCGCGTGGGTGCCGATGCCCTGGCCCTGCTGGTCCGGGCTGACTTCGAGCAGTTCGAGCCAGCAGTCGGCGTCCCGCAAACCCAGGTAGACGGCGCCGACCGGGCAGCCGGCGCGTTCGATGACCGAGACCGCGAAGTCCGTAACCAGCGGCGCGAAGAAGACCTCACGCTGCTCATGGTCGTCCCACGGCTGGTAGACGGCCTCGACCAGCTCCCGATGCGCCGCCTTGTGCAGGGCAAACAGCCAATCATGATCGCTTGCGCGGACGGGGCGGAATCGCAGCTGCACCAGGGAAGCGTGCCATCCTCACCGACGAGCACGAAGGGCTGCCGGCGCTGGTCGACCTGTTCGACGCGTGCCCGACTCAGCTCAGTGAACATCGATTCGCGGCACCGCATCTTGATCCACTCGATGATCTTCCGCAACTCGGCGATTGCGGACGGGCTGAGGTCCGTGAGCGGAAGCTTCGAGCGGAAGCATCGACGGCCGCCTGCCGTTGGCCGGCAATCCTCCTGCCGATACCGGCGTCGACGGCTGGGCCCGCCAGCGCGATGAGAACGCTCGAGTCCCGGCGCACCTGACGACGGCTGTTCGTGTTCGGCGGGCCGCGCGGGCGTCAGAGAGATGTCGATCAAGCCTGCGGTCGAAGTTGATCTCCGTCAGTCCGCAAGAAGTCCGCAAGAATTTCAAAACTGCCGCTAATGATCAATGAGAGCCAACGAGACCGAAAACGCTATGGGTCAGCAAATCCAGTGCCTCCAACGCTTACAAACGATCACCGTTGATCACCAAAATTGGCCTGGTTCGCCCTCCGGAGGCGGGAGCGCAGGTTCGAATCCTGCCGGGGGCACCACCGTGCAGGTCCGACATTGTAGGGCTGCAGGCGTTTCTGGACCGCATCCATGATCGCGAATTCGGCCGCAGTATGCGATTGCCGACGCCGGCGGACTGGCCCGGTGCCACATCGACGAACTCAACCGCGAGCAGCGGCGAATCTTGCAAACGCGACGGCCGCTACCCCACTCGAGCTGATCGCGGACCGCTTGACGTGATCAAGGTCGACGCGGAATCGCAAGACGAAAACCGGGCAGCGCTGTTCGGCATCCCGACGATCGATGGTCTTAAGCCTCTCCATTTCGCGATCCCGATGATGCTCATTATGTAAATCTTGCCTTGGCTGCAGGCGCGGAATCATTGTTTCTCGTGACCGGGATTTGCTCGACCTGGGGAACAGCGCACTGCCATCGGCCCGCGCTTCAACGACGTCATAATTATCCATTCCTCAAGTTCGTCGATCCGCCCCGCTTCCTACAGGAATTTATAGGCCGTCTAATTAGAATGCTTTCCCAGCGTTACAAGCTGACCATCGCTTACGCGGGCACTCGATATCACGGCTGGCAGTCGCAGCCGGCGATGGAGACATACGGGGCGAGCCGCCGCCGCGGGGCGAGGGCATCCCGACGATTCAGGGGACGCTGACAAGGCGCTCGACGGGGTGCGTGCGGCATCCGGTGCATCTGGTCGGCTCGTCGCGCACCGATGCCGGCGTGCATGCCAAGGGGCAGGTCGCGCATTTCGATACGACCAGAGTGCAGATCCCGCCGGAGGCGCTGCGCAAGGCGGTCAACCATCAACTGCCCGGCGGATATGCTCATCCGCCCGATCGAGCCGGTGCCGGACACGTTCGATGCGATCCGATCGACGGTCGCGCAAGCGCTATCAGTATTCCATCTGGAATGCGCCGGACCGCCCGGTCTTTTTCAATGACCTGGCCTGGCATCGCTGGCAGAAGCTGGACCTGGAGGCGATGCGCGCCGGCGGCGGCACACTTGGTCGGCGAGCACGACTTTGCCAGCTTCGCCCGGCCCGGCCACGGGCGGAGAACACCGTCCGCACCGTTCTATGCCTGCGACGTGCGCCATCGCCCGCCGCAAGCTGGTGATCGGCGTCGAGGGCAGCGGGTTTCTGTGGAACATGGTGCGCATCATCGTCGGCACGCTGGTGCAGGTCGGGCTCGGCCGATACGCGCCGGACGATATGCGCGACGATGCTCGCCGCCCAGGACCGCGCAGGCCGCCGGCCCCACCGCGCCGCCGCACGGGCTGTATCTGCAATGGATCCAGACCCGTCTGTAGGAAGCTTGTCGGAAAGAAGTTGAACCGCCAAGGCACCGAGGCGCCAAGGAAGAAAGAATTTAACCGCGGACATAGAGAGACATAGAACCTCCTGCGGAGAAAAGACCATTTCTTATTCTTGTATCGCTCGTTCTCCGAGCCTTGTGGTGAGATTTGTTTGTCTTCCTCGGCGCCTTCGCGACTTGGCGGTTAAATCGTTTTCAGCGAGCTTCGTGCATCGGCGGTTGGCCCGGCATACACTTGAAGAACTATGGGGATTTACGATCGGGATTATTATCGAAAGCCGACGGGACGCGGCGGGTTTGGCGACTTTCGGCTGTGGTCGGTGACGACTTGGCTGATCGTCATCAATGTCGCAATCTTCGTCACCGACGGGTTTCTCGTCCGCGCCGGATTCACGGCCGCGCCGCCGGAAACCGCCGATTCATTTGTGGTCATGCCCAACCTGTCGCCGCGGCATGTCGTTGTCGAAGCGGCGATGCAGATGGGGCCAATCGAGCGGTTCGGATATTTCTCCGTCGATCGCGCCGTCTTCCACGGGCAGGTCTGGCGGTTCATCACCTGCCAGTTTCTTCACGCCTCGCCAATGCACCTGGCGTGGAACATGATCGCCCTGTTTTTCTTCGGGCCGATGGTGGAGGACCTGCTGCGCGGGCGGCGATACCTGGCGTTTTACCTGATCTGCGGCTGCCGGGGGGGATCAGCTATATCCTGATGTGGGGCGGCACATCCTCATCGATACGCCATATGTGCCGATGATCGGCACTCGGCGGGGATCTTCGGCGTGCTGGTCGCGGCGGCGGTGATCGCGCCGGAGCGGGAAGTGATTCTCATATTTATCCCCATCAAGATGTGGGTCCTGGCCGTGGGGATGTTCGCGATCGCGGTGTACGCGGTCATCACCGGCGCCGGCAACGCCGGGGGCGAGGCGGCGCATATCGGCGGGGCGATCGCGGGGTTTGCGCTGATCAAGAATCCTCACTTGCTGAACCTCTTCGCCCCCGGGGCGAAAAAACGGTTCGCCGGCAGCATGACGTTTCGCGACTGGAGCCGCGATGCGAATCATTGATCCGTAGTTTTCAGTGTTCAGTATTCAGTTTTCAGTGATGGCGGGGCTGCAGCGGTCGTTTTTTCCTTCATGAAGATCGTTCACATCATCACGCGCCTGATCGTCGGCGGCGCAGGAGAACACGCTGCTGAGCTGCGAAGGGCAGCACGCCCGGGCATGAAGTGACGCTGATCACCGGGCCGGCGATCGGGCCGGAGGGGTCGCTGCATGCGAGCGGCGCAGAATCGGCGGATATCGCGTCGAGGTGATCGATGCGATGCGGCGGTCGATCCTGCCGGGCAAGGATTGGCGCAGCGTATCGCGCACTGGTCGGCGGCTGCGGGCGATTGCGGCCGGATGTCGTCCACACGCACAGCAGCAAGGCGGGGATCATCGGCCGATGGGCGGCGCGGTCGGGCCGGCGCGTGCCGGTGGTCGTCACACCATTCACGGGCTGGCGTTCACCGCATCGACTCGCCGATGCGTCAACCGCGTCTATAGCTGCTGGAGCGATGGACCGCGCCGATCACCGACCGGATCGTCTGCGTCGCCGATGCGATGCGCGACCAATCGCTCGCGGCCGGCATCGGCAAGCCCGAGCAATACGTCACCGTCTACAGCGGCATGGAGACCGCGCCGTTTCTGCATCCGCCGGTGCCGCGCGAGACGGTGCGCGCAGCGCTGGGGCTGCGCGACGGAGCACGTGGCCGTCGGCACCATCGCCCGGCTGTTTCATCTCAAGGGGCACGAGGATCTGCTCGACCTGGCGCCGGAACTTGTGCCGGCGATTTCCGCAACTGCGATTCCTGTGGGTCGGCGATGGCCTGCTGCGGCCGGCAGTTCGAAGCGCAGATCGCGCAGATGGATTGACCGATCGATTCATCCTCACCGGGCTGGTGCCGCCGGGGCAGATTCCGGAGTTGGCCAATGCGATGGATATCCTCGTGCATCCGTCGCGGCGGGAGGGACTGGCGCGGGCCTGCCGCAGGGGCAGCTCGGCGGGCTGCCGGTGCGTCACGTATGACATCGACGGCGCAAAGGAAGGGCTCATCGACGGCGTGAGCGGGTTTTTATTGCCGGCGTTCGATCGGGAGAAACTCGGCGACTCATTGGCCCGGCTCTTGGATGATGCGCCCCTTCGTGCCAGAATGGGCGAAGCCGGCCGGGCGTTTGCCTTAGGCCGATTCGACGATCGCGTGATGGTGTCGGCCCTCGAGGCGGTGTATCGCCAGGCCGGGGCCAGCCGAATAACGTCCGAGGCGGTGGGAGCATGACCGTGGCATGGATGGGAAAGAGACGGAAGCTCGCCAGTTCGTTGGCGACGATATGCCTGCTGCTGTCGGCGATGGTCGCGATGTCAGCGTTGCCGGCATCGGGCGCGGCGGAAGGCCGCGCACCGATAATGGCGCCGGTAACGGCGACGGCGGAGGCGGTGGCGGTGGCGGTGGGGCGGATTTGTTCAAATCGGCGTTTGATGCGCAGCAGAGCAAGTTGGAAACGGATTTGGCCGCGATCCTCGAGCAGCGGGCCAGGGGCCCTCGCCGGTGCTCGATTTTCAGATCGACATGCACATCCTCGCCCGCTGGCTCACGCAGCAGGCGGCTAGCCGCTGGGCCGCATAGTGCGCGTGCAGGCCTGCGCCTATCTCCGCGCCAGCGAGTTTCTCACGTGCAGCACGATGCTCTCGGCGAAGCTGAACAGCGCGCCCATCACCGCGGCACAAGCCGATGGACTAGCCAAGCTGCACAAGATGACGTTCAAGCTGCCGGATGTGAAAAACGTCGGCAAACTGGATGATTTCTGCAAGAGCGCGCGATCGCGCTGATCGCCGCCAACGGCCCGCTGCCGCCGGGGATGCGCGAGCTGCCCAGCATGCCGCCGCAGCCGGCCGCGCCCGCCTCGGCGGCGCGGCTCCTCCGCCGGCGCAGCCGAGGACGATGGCGAAGCTCGTCAACGACGCCAGCCACGCGGCCGTCTCCCCGGCGTTGCATGCGCAGCTCGTCGCCCTCGCCAATGCCACCACCGCCGCCGCCAACGATCCCAACAGCGGCGAAGAAGCCGCCACCCTCTCCTCCATGCTCCAGCAGGTGATGGACCTGGTCACCGGCCTGCAGACCAATGTCGGCGTCGATGCCGACCAGCGCCCAAGATGGAGCAATCGCTCACCGATGGCGTGGCCCTTTTCGCCGATCCGCGCATGCGCACCGCCGGCCGGCGACGCATCGAATCGCTCGATGAATACCGGCAGAATCTCGACCGCATCCGCAAGCTGCATCTGTCGCCCGAACTGAGCGCCAAGTTCGCCCCCGCCTTCGTCTTCGCCGATCAAAACCCCGACAGCGGCAGTGAAGTGATGGAAGGCATTCAGAAATGGCTTGCCCTTAGCAATCAATTCGACACGCATACGCCGCCGGCGGGTTTGTCCAGCAACCAGACGCACATCATCGAGGCGATGCAGAAGCAGTTCGCGACGCAGCGCGACGGGTTCCTTACCGATGCCGCCGGCCTTTCCAATGTTTCCGGCCCCGCCGGCAACGGCACGTTTTCCGTCGGGCCCGGCGATCTGGTGGCGCATCTGCCGAAGATGCAGGATGCCCTCAACACCATCCAGCTTGTCGAGCGCCGAACCTGGCGATGACCGCGCTGTTGCCGTATCACCCGCACCGACCGGAGGGTTGGAACATCGCGTGAACTCTGCGCTGGCGACCTTGGCCGATGATGTCCGCCTCTCGACCGATCGCATGTCCCAGCGCGAGCAGGACAAGCAGCAGGATGCGATGCGATTCCTCGGCGATCTGGAACGGTTGGCGCAGACGGCGGCGGATGTATCGACCGGTTCCAACGGTATTCCCGGCCCGGTGGCGCAAAACTGGGCCGGGGGCAAGCTCGGCGAGTTCGACTCCAAGCGCCACCGATCTCGTCACCGCCCTGGCCTCCCAGGCGGCGTCGGGCAAGGACATCGACACCGCCACGCTCGATCGCCTCGACCAGGCCAAGGCGCTGGTGGCCAGCCTGCATGACGCGGCCGGTGTGCAGGCGGCGATCGATCAGATGCAGCCGCTGTCGCATTGGGTCGATTGGACCATCGCAGCCGCCGATCTGCAGACCGTGCTGCAGCCGGTGCGCGATGCCAGCTCCGCCGCCGTGGCCGGGTTTGTCAACGATGACGACGATGCGATGCATAACTGGCCCGGCGTGCACGATCATTACGCGCCGCTGATCAACCTCGTCGCCAGCGCCGGCGGTTATGCCGATGCGTGCAATGCGCTGCCCGGCGACCTGGTCGGCGAGCTGGCCAAGCTGGCCACGCCGTTGGACGAGCAGCCCTTCGCCGACGAGCAGCTTCGCCAGCCTGTGCATGGGCCTGTGGTCGGCCTACAACCAGCAACAGCCGCCCGATGCCAACGCCGCCGACTCGATCGTGCAAACGCTGCTGAAGATGGGGAAATGATTTTCGGATAACGACAGCATGGCATCGATCCTCGTCATCGGCCCGCATCCCGACGATCAGGAACTGGGCATGGGCGGCTCCATCGCTCGCCTGGCGGGGCAGGGCCATCGCGTTCACCTGCTCGACATGACCAACGGCGAACCGACGCCGCTGGGCACGCCGGAGACGCCGCGCCGCCGAGGCCGCCGCCGCCGCGAAGATCCTCGGCGTCAGCCGAACGCTGCTGGGTCTGCCCAACCGCCAGGTCGTCCATTCGATCGAAGCCCGCCACAAGTGGCCGCGGTCATCCGCCCGCATCGGCCGGATTGGATTTTTCTGCCGTATCCGGTCGATGCGCATCCCGATCATGTCGCCGTCACCCGCATCGGCGAGGATGCGCGCTTCGACGCCAAGCTGACCAAGACCGACATCCCCGGCGAGCCGTGGTATCCCAAGCGGATCATCTATTATTTCTGCACGCACCTGCGGATGAATTTCTCAGCCGACTTTCTGCCTGGACATCAGCGATCAGATCGAGACCAAGATCGCGGCCGTGTCGGCGTACGCATCGCAATTCGTCGAAAACTACAGCCCCGTCCCGCAGATGCTCCGCACCATGAACGGCTACTTCGGCGGCCGCATCGGCACCGCCTATGCCGAGCCGTTTTTCGTGCACGAAGCGCTGGGGTTTCGGGATTGGATCAGTTGGTGTGATGAAGAAACCAAAGAACCCCCGCGGAGCGGGGGGCTAATGGAGCGATCGCATTAATAATAGCCGGGGCCCCAAGGCCCGGTTCCTCTGGAGACACCGTGGGTAACCCCGTCCTCGTCATCGCCATCCGCTACATCCACATCGTCACCGCGTGCGTGCTGTTTGGCTGCGCGTTCTTCTTTCGCGTGCTGCTGCCGATCAGCGCACGCGGCCTGGAGCCGGCGGCACAGCAGGCGGTGCTGCTCGGCGCACGCCGCGGATTTAAGATGGTCGTGCACATCGCGTTTCTCCTGTTGTTGCTCACCGGCTTTTACACGGCCGTGCTCTATTGGCCGATCTACACGCTCTGGCCAGCAGTGATGCACTCATTGTTTGGGCTGCATTTGCTGCTGGGATTGGGGGCATTGGTGCTGCTGATGATCGTCACCGCGGGGAAAGAGCCGTTGCGGCCGTACTTGTCGATTGCCAAGGTGGCGCTGGTCTTTCTCTTCCTGGCGGTGCTCGCGGCGTCGACTTTGAAATGGGAACGCGAACATCTGCCAATCCCCGCGGCCACACATGGCGTAACCCCATAGCATGTCCGATGCGCCGCCCAATTCGTTGTCGATTTCGCCCAGCATTTGGGTGCTGGAATCCGCCCTGCATTTCCAATTCGCCCGCAGCGGCGGACCGGGCGGGCAGCATGTCAACAAGGTCAATACCAAAGCCGAGCTGTGGGTGCCGGTCAGTGCGATCGCCGGCCTGCCGCCCGATGCGATCGGCCGGCTGCGCAAGCTCGCCGGCCATCGCCTGACCGCGGCGGATGAAATCCACCTCATCTCCGACGCCTCGCGCTCGCAGGAATCCAACCGCGGCGCCGCGTCGACCGGTTCATCGAACTGGTTCGCGCCGCCCTGGTCCGCCCCAAACCCCGCCGAAAGACCAAGCCCTCCAAAGCAGCCAAGCAGCGCCGCATCGACTCCAAGAAACGCCGCGGCCAAACCAAAGCCAACCGCCGCGGCGGCGAATGGTAATCCCCCCCAACGCAGCCCTTGCCGGTGACAAGCTTTTTCCATCGCCCCGCATTATCGAACCGCCCTACGATGGGGGGATGAACGCACGAGAAGTCACCATCAAAACCAACGCCGGCAATGCCCCCTGTCATTTCTTCAGTCCTGCGCCCGGCGAAAAGCGACCGGCGGTCATTCTTTACATGGATGCCTTCGGCGTCCGGCCCGCGCTGATCAATATGGCCGGGCGGCTGGCGGACGGTGGCTATTGCGTGCTGCTGCCTGATCTTTATTACCGCTCGCCCCTGACTGTGCCGATTGAGCCGGCAAAGGCATTTAAGGAGGGGCCGGAGCACGATCGGCTGATGTCGATGGTGCGGTCGTTGAGTAATCGATTGGTGATGGAAGATACCGCGAGCTTTTTGGAATTTCTCGCGGGTCAGCCGGGGGTTCGGGCGGATAAGGTCGGCTGCGTGGGGTATTGCATGGGCGGCCCGTTTGCCGCTGTCGGCGGCGGGGATGTTTCCGACCGCGTTGCCGCGGCTGCGTCGCTGCACGGGGCGCGCACCTCGCCACCGATCAGCCGGATAGCCCGCACTTGCTGGCGCCGAAATACGCGGAGAGATCTATGTCGGCATCGCCGGAATCGATCCGCATTTCACGCCGGAGGAAAAACAGCGGCTCGAATCTGCCCTGAAATCCGCGGAAGTGAAGCACACGGTTGAGGTATATCCCAACGTCAAGCACGGCTTTGCCGTCACCGATACGCCCGCCTACGACCGCGCCGCATCGGAACATCATTGGCAGCAACTCCAGAAGCTTTTTGCCCGATCCCTCGCCGGGTCTACAGTATGAGACGATGGACCAGGCCACTGACGTCCCCGACGCCGCCGCACGGCCGCCCGATGAGATCCGGCACACCACCTGCTGCATCGTCGGCGGCGGGCCGGCGGGGGTAATGCTGGGGTTTTTGCTCGCGCAGCGCGGGCGTCGATGTGCTGGTGCTGGAAAAGCACAAGGATTTCTTCCGCGACTTCCGCGGCGACACCATCCATCCTTCAACCTTACAGCTCATGCACGAGCTTGGCCTGCTCGAGGAATTCCTCTGCGAGCCGCACCAGGAGCTTCGCGAGATCACCGCGCATTTTGGTGAACAGGTCCTTCACATCGCTGATTTCTCGCACCTGCCGACGCATTGCAAATTCATCGCGTTCATGCCGCAGTGGGATTTCCTGAATTTTCTCTCCCGTCACGCCCGCACG
>CAVWFK010000021.1:0-164013 GCA_963754235.1 uncultured Alphaproteobacteria bacterium
AGACCGCCTCGCCGTTCACGCCGCTGGGGGCGAAGGGCGTGGGCGAGGGCAATTGCATGTCCACGCCCGTGTGCATCGCGAATGCGGTTGCCGACGCGCTTGGCGTGGCCGAGGTGACGCTGCCTTTGATGCCTGCTCGCTTGGCACCGCACCTGCACGGACCGGAGAATGCGCCACGTCGTCGCGCGCAGCCGGCGCCGGCCGGCGGTCGCGAATTGACCGGCGAGGGCAGCGCGCGCATCGCGGCACCTCGCGCGCGCGTGTGGGCCACGCTGCTCGACGCCGACGCGCTCGCCTCGCTGATCCCCGGCGCACACGACGTGCGAAAAACCTCTGAGACGCAGTTTCGCGCCGAGGTGACGCTCGGCGTCGGCCCGGTGCGCGGGCGCTACCGCGCGGAAATCATGCTCTCCGATCTCGATCCGCCAAACGCCGCGACACTGCAAGGCTCGGCGGAGGGCGGCCTCGGGTTCGGGCAAGGCCAAGGTCGCGTGACGCTCGCGGAGGACGGACCGGAGCGCACGATCATCTCCTACCGCTACACCGCGACGATCGGGGGCAAGGTCGCGTCGGTCGGCGGCCGACTGCTCGACGGGGCTGCGCGCATCATCATTGCGCGGTTCTTCGACGCTCTGGCAGCACGGGCCGGCGGCCAGCCGCCGCGAATAGGCCTGCTCGCGCGGCTGCTGCGCCTGCTGGGCCTGCGGCGATGAAGCCGGCGCGCTTCGACTATGTGCGCGCCGGGAGCGTGGCGGAGGCGGTTGACGTGCTGCGCCGCGAGGGCGGAGAAGCGCGCGTGCTTGCGGGCGGCCAATCGCTGCTGCCGATGCTGAACATGCGTCTTGCACGTCCCACGACGGTGATCGACATCATGCACATCGCCGAGCTCGCGCGCATTGAGCAGGACGACGCGAGTTTGCGCATCGGCGCCACCGTGTGCCAGGCGGCGTTGCAGCGCCATCCCGCGCTGCCGGCGCTGCTGGCCGCAGCGCTGCCCTGGGTAGGGCATTGGCAGACGCGCAGCCGCGGCACGGTCTGCGGTTCGATCGCGCACGCGGACCCGAGCGCCGAATTGCCGCTGGTGCTGCTGGCGATGGGCGGTCACGTGGCGCTGCGCTCCCAGCGCCGCCGCCGTCGCGTACCGGCCGCCGAGTTCTTCGCCGGCACGATGGCGACCGCCCGCGACGACGACGAGCTGATCGAGGCTGTTCATCTCCCATTGCCGCCGCCGGGCACCGGCACCGCTTTTCGCGAGATCGCGCGCCGGCACGGCGATTTTGCGATCGTCGCCTGTGCGGTCGTTGTGGATGCGCGCGCGGCGCGGTTGGCAGTGGCCGGCGTCGCCGACCGGCCAATGCTACGCGAAATGCCGCTGCCCGGCAGCGCCGATCTCGACGCCGCACTCGACGATTTCGCCTGGGACCTCGACGCCCGCGACGACATCCACGCGACCGCCGCTTACCGCCGCGAGCTGGTTCGCCGGATCGGCCGCGCCGTGCTGGAGGAGGCCGCGCGATGCCGCGCCTGACCGCCGATCGCCGTCATCTTGTGCGCCTGACCGTCAACGGCCGTGAAGTCGAGGGCGAAGCCGAACCGCGGCTGCTGCTGACGGACTTTCTGCGTCATGTGCTCGGCGCCACCGGCACGCATGTCGGCTGCGAGCACGGCGTCTGCGGCGCCTGCACCGTGCAGATCGATGGCGCGCCGATCCGTAGTTGCCTCATGCTCGCCGTCCAGGCGGACGGTGCGGACATCCGCACCGTCGAGGGGCTGGCGCCGGCAGCCGGAGAACTCTCGCCCTTGCAGGAGAGTTTTCGCGCGTGTTTCGGCCTGCAATGCGGTTTTTGCACGCCCGGCATTCTGATGACGCTCGACGCGCTGCTGCGCGAGGCGCCGGATGCGGACGAGGCGGCGATCCGCGACGCACTTTCCGGCCATCTCTGCCGCTGCACCGGCTACGGCAGCATCGTGCGCGCGGCGCTGGCGGCGGCGGGACGGGGGGTTTCCGATGCTTGACCTCGGCACCAGCCTGCTCGGCAGCGTCGCGCGCGACCCCGACGCACTCGCGATCGTCGATGGTGACTTCCGACTCACCTATGCGGAGTGGCACCGTCGCATCGGCGCCACCGTCGCCGGCTTCGATGCAATCGGACTGCGGCGTGGCGACCATCTGCTGACGCTGCTCCGGAACCGCTGGGAGACGGCGACGATCCACTGGGCCTGCCAGCTCGCTGGCCTCATTGTCACCCCGCTCAACTGGCGCGCGAAACCCGAGGAAATCGACTACTGCATCCGCGACGCCGATATTCGGGCCATCACTTACGAGGATGCCTCCGCACCGGCGTTGGGTGCCGCCTCCGGCAGCGCGCACCTGCCGCGCCTCGCGATTGGGAGCGCCTTGTCCGGCGAAGTCGCCTTCGCCGAGATCGCGTCGGCGACTGCGCCCGATGTGGCGCCGCGCGCAGGTCCGGAGGATTGGTCGCTCATGCTCTACACCTCCGGCACCACCTCGCGGCCTAAAGGCGTGCCGCGCCGCCATCGCGTCGAGCGCGCGGCGGCGATCGCGCATGTCGCGCAGAACCTGTACGCGCACGGCGAGCGTACGCTCGGCGTGATGCCGCTTTATCACACGATGGGCGTGCGCTCGCTGCTCGCGATGTCGCTGATCGGCGGCGCCTTCATCTGCCTGCCACACTTCGATCCCGCGGCGGCGCTTTCGCTGATCGCACGTGAGCGCGTGACCAACCTTTATCTCGTGCCGACTCTGTATCACGATCTGCTTGCCGCACCCGGCTTCGCCACCGCCGATATAAGCACCGTGCGCAAGCTGGGATTTGCCGGCGCGTCGATGACCGACAGCCTGCTGCAACGTCTGCAATCCGCGTTTCGGCCCGAATTGTTCGTCAACCACTACGGAAGTTCGGAAATCTACACCGTTGCGATCGATCAGAACGCACCCGCCAAGCCGGGATCGGCCGGCCGCGCCGGCCTCAATCAGATCATCCGCGTCGTCCGCCTCGACGCGCGTTCGGCCGATGATCGTGCCGCCTCGGGCGAGGAAGGCGAGGTCATCGCCACTCTTACCGGCGACGAGGCGTTCGAGGGCTACTGGCACCGCCCCGACGCCGATGCCCGCGCGCTGCGCGACGGGTGGTATTTTACGGGCGACACCGGCTATTTCGACGCGGATGGCGATTTGTTCGTCACTGGCCGCGTCGACGACATGATCATCACCGGCGGCGAGAACGTCTCGCCGGTCGAGGTCGAGAGCTGCCTCTCGCTGCACCCGGCCGTCTCCGAGGTTGCTGTGGTCGGCCTGCCCGACGAGCGCTGGGGAAAGATCGTGACCGCCTTCGTTCGCGCCCGCACGCCGGTCGCGGCGCAGGAGCTGGACCGCCACTGCCGCGCCTCGGGCCTCGCCGATTTCAAGCGCCCCCGGCGCTTCGTGTTCGTGGCCGAGATCCCGAAATCCCCCGTCGGCAAGCTGCTCCGCCGCCGGCTCGTCGAGGGCGAGTACACGCCCGCGCAGAAGGAGCCCAGACCGTGACCGATCAACTGTTCGAGAATCTCGACGGCTTCCGTGTCGAACGCGATCCCGCGCAGAGGCGCGCCGATATCGTGCTCGACCGCCCGCCGCTCAACGTCGTCTCGATGCCGCAGCGCCACCAGCTTCGGCGCGTCTTCGAGGCGCTGGACGAGGACGAGGATGTGCGCGTGATCGTGCTGCGCGCGATCGGCGAGCATTTCTCCAGCGGCGGCAACATCGCGGGTTTCATGCAGGCCTCGCCCGAGCAAGTCTCGAAACTCGCCTGGAACATCGCTGCACCTGTGCGCTGCGCCAAGCCCGTGATCGCTGCCAACCGTGGCTTTTGCTTCGGCGTTGGCTTCGAGCTCTCGCTCGCCTGCGATTTCCGTCTTGCCTCTGACACCTGCCAGTACGCGCTGCCCGAGCAGCGGCTTGGCCAGATCCCCGGCTCGGGCGGGTCGGCACGGTTGCAGAAGATGGTTGGCATCACGCGCACGAAGGACATCGTGATGCGCTCGCGCCGAATCGCGGCGCGCCAGGCCTACGAATGGGGGATCGCGACCGAAATCGTTGCCGACGATGCGCTGGAAAGTGCGACCGACGCGCTGGTTGCCGAGCTGGTGGCGCTCTCGCCGCTGGCGCAGCGGACGGCGAAGAAGCTGCTGAACGACACCGAGGACGCGCTGCTCGCAACTGCGATCGAGCTCGAAGGACACTGTTACAGCCGGCTGCGCTCGTCGGAGGATTTCAAGGAGGGTGTCGCCGCGTTCAACGAGAAGCGCAAGCCGGCTTTCCAGGGTCGCTGAGCCCGTCATGCGCCGCCTCGTCGCGCCAGCGCCGCACCGTGCCGACCTCGATGCCGAACAAGTCGAGTACGCGGCCAAGCGTATGATTAACCATCTCGTCCAGGCTTGCAGGCTTGGCGTAAAAGGCAGGAACCGGCGGCGCGATGACGGCGCCGATCTCGGAGGCCGCGACCATGCTGCGCAGATGCCCGGTGTGCAGCGGCGTCTCGCGAACCATCAGCACCAGCCGCCGCCGCTCCTTCAGCACCACGTCCGCCGCCCGCGTCAGCAGGGACGATGTGGTGCCCATCGCGATCTCCGACAGGGAGCGCATCGAGCACGGGGCGACGATCATGCCGAGCGTCGGATACGAGCCGCTGGAGATCGCGGCGCCTATGTCGGTGTTGGCATAATGCGTGTGCGCCAGGGCGCGCAGCTCGGCGAGCTTGCAGCCGGTCTCGTGCGCCAGCGTGATCTCGGCCGAGCGCGACACCACGAGATGGGTCTCGACATCGGCCCTGCGCAGCAGTTGCAGCAGCCGTACGCCATAGATTGCGCCGGACGCGCCGGAGATGCCGATAACGAGGCGTCGCGGTGCCATGCGAAATGCTTTTACGGGATGGCGCGACGCGGGGCAATGGCCGAACGTCTTCGAGGAGCCGCTCCATGAGCGAGAACAACGAGAACATCGGCATCGAGCCGATCACCAACTTGCGCGGCTGGCTCGACCACCTCGCGGCGTGCGGGCGCCTGGCAATCACCCGTCCCGGGCTGTCGCTCGTGCATGAACTGGCTGCGGTCGCCAAGCGGCTGGATGGGCGGCAGGCGACGCTGTTCCCCCGGCCCGGCGGCCACACGATGCCGGTCGTCTCCGGCCTCATCTCCGACCGCCTCTGGATGGCCGAGGCGATGGGCGTGCCGCCGGCGGGCCTGCTGCGGCGGTTCCAGGACGCGGCTGCGGCGCCGCTGCCGAGCCGCGAGGTGACCGCGGCACCCGTGCAGGAGGTCGTCCATCGTACGGTCGATCTGACGAAATTGCTGCCGATCCCGACGCACAACGAACTCGACAGCGGCGCTTACATCACGGCGGGGCTGCTGATCTCGCGCAACCCGCGCAACGGCATCCAGAACGTCGCGATCCACCGGCTACAGATCAGCGGGCCGGACCGCATGGGTGTGCTGCTGCTGCCACGCCACACTCTGGGATATCTGCAAATCGCCGAGGAGGACGGCCACGATCTCGATGTCGCGGTCGCCATCGGCGTCGATCCACTGACGCTGCTGGCCTCACAGGCGATCGCGCCGCTCGATGCCGACGAGCTGGCGATCGCCGGCGCCCTGCACGCGGCACCCCTCGACGTGGTGAAGTGCCGGACGAACGACGTGCGGGTGCCGGCGCAGGCGGAGATCGCGATCGAGGGCCGCGTCCTGCTGCGCGCCCGGGAGCCGGAAGGCCCGTTCGGGGAATTTCCCCAATACTATGGTGAGAGGGCAGACCGGCACGTCATGCAGGTGGATGCGATCACGCATCGCGAGCGGCCGGTGTTCCATACGATCGTCGGCGGCGGCCTCGAGCATTTGCTGCTCGGCGGCATCCCGCGCGAGGCGACGCTGCTGTCGCATCTGCAACGCAGCTTCCCCTCGGTGCGCGACGTGCATCTCGCCCGCGGCGGCGTCTGCCGCTACCATTTGTATGTCCAGATGAACCAGCGCTTCGAGGGAGAGGCGAAGAACGTCATCCTTGGTGCGTTCGGCGGCCACTACGATCTCAAGCAAGTGATCGTGGTGGACGAGGACGTCGATATCCACGATCCGACCGAGGTGGAGTGGGCGGTCGCGACGCGCTTCCAGGCCGACCGCGACCTGATCGTGGTCGGCGACACGCAGGGCTCGCGGCTGGATCCGTCCACGCGCGACGGCGTCGGCGCCAAAATGGGACTGGACGCGACCGTGCCGGTCGGCGCGCCGGAGGGCCGGTTCAAGCGGATTTTCGTGCCCGGCGAGCGCGACATCAGCCTGGCGGCGCTGATCGATCCGCATCCGCCGGCCAACTGGCGCGACGTCGGCTGAACCACGGCGACGAAGGAGGACGGGCAATGTCCGCGACCACGCGGGATCCAGCCGCCGGGCTGCCGGTGACGAACCGGCAGATGGTCTCGGCCATTATCGCCTCGTGCCTCGGCTGGTCGTTCGACCTGTTTGACCTGTTCATCCTGCTCTACGTCGCACCTGTGCTCGGGCACGCGTTCTTCCCCTCGGACCATCCGACGCTGTCGCTCTCGGCCGTCTACGCGGCGTTCGCGGTCACGCTGCTGATGCGTCCCGTCGGCTCGGCCGTGTTCGGATCGTACGCGGATGTACATGGGCGCAAACGGGCGATGACCGTCGCGGTGGTCGGCGTCGGGGTCGCCACCGCGATCTTCGGGCTGCTGCCAACTATCCAGCAGGTCGGGCTGATCGCGCCGGTGCTGTTCCTGATCATGCGGCTGGTGCAGGGCGTGTTCGTCGGCGGCGTGGTCGCCTCCACCCATACGATCGGCACCGAATCGGTGCCGGCGCGCTGGCGCGGCACCATGTCGGGGCTGGTGGGCGGCGGCGGCGGCGGGATCGGCGGGCTGATCGCCTCCGGCGTGTACCTGCTCGCCTCCACCCTGTTCCCGGGCGCGCTGTTCGCGGTCTGGGGTTGGCGCTTCATGTTCTTCTGCGGCATCGCGAGCTCGTTTCTCGGTTATTTCGTGTTCCGCAGCCTCGAAGAATCGCCGGTCTGGAAGCTGATGGACGAGAAGCGCGCCGCGCGCCGCGCGATTGCCGCCGAGGAGGGAGGGGTCGCGACGACGCGCTCGCCACTGCGTACTTTGTTTGCCTCGGAGTACCGCGGCATCCTGCTGGTGAACCTGATGATCACCTTCGGCGGCGGTGCCGGCTACTACCTGACCTCGGGCTACATGCCGACCTTTCTCAAGGTGGTGAAGAAGCTGCCCAACCATGAGACATCGCTGATTCTCATCATCACGAGCCTCGTTGCCATTTGCGCCTCGCTGCTGGTCGGTACACTCAGCAACCTGACCGGCCGGCGCGCGATGTTCCGCATCATGGGCACGGCGAACCTGATCCTGCTGCCCATCCTGTACCTGTCGATGCCTGGGGCGAGCAATGTCACGACGGTGGTACTGTACGCGATCGCGATCTGTTTTTTGGGCAATGCCGCCTACTCGCCGGCCCTGATCTTTCTGAACGAACGCTTCCCGACAGCGGTGCGCGCGAGCGGCACTGGGCTGTCGTGGAACATCGGCTTCGCGCTCGGCGGCACGATGCCGACTTTCGTCTCGCTCGCCAGCGGCTCGCCGGCGGGGATACCGGTCGCACTGGCTGCCTTCATCGCCGCGATCTACGCGCTGTTCCTGCTCGGCACTCTCATCATCCCGGAGACGCGCGGCCGGCTCGAATAGGATCTATGCGCTCCCACGCGCCGAGCAGCACCGCGACATCCGCTTCGGGAAGGCGAGCCGAAATTGCTTGTGCGTAGGCGTCGAGATCGGCGCGGGCGAGCGCCGAACTCGGCGCCTCGGTCGCCGCCGGCAGCAGCGGCGCCATCCGCGCCTGCTGCTGCCGTTCCGCCTCCAGCTCGGCAGCCTTGACCAGATCGCGCAGCGCCTCGGCGGCGGGA
This sequence comes from uncultured Alphaproteobacteria bacterium, assembly GCA_963754235.1. Classification (GTDB taxonomy): domain Bacteria; phylum Pseudomonadota; class Alphaproteobacteria; order Acetobacterales; family Acetobacteraceae; genus DATAYA01. The sequence goes on from CAVWFK010000021.1 coordinate 7,979, forward strand.
TCGAGGTCCGCAGCGGCGGGCTTCAGCGCCCGGCGTGCGGCGCGCAGCGGCTGCACGACGCCGCTACGCCACGCTCGCACCGCCGCCTCCACGCCGGCGATGTCGGCGTGCGTGAGCCGCACGCCGTGCCGAGCCGCCCAGAGCGCGAACAGCACGAGGTTGACGTCGGCGCCACAGTTATCCTGCAACGCGATGCAGGAAGGTGCCACGTCCGGCTCTGCGTACAGCGCCAGGGAGAACTGCCAAAAACCCATGCCGCGACCTTCCGCCGCGCACCGCGTCTTCACAAGTGGCGTCGCCGGTGACAGCCTGCGAGTGCACCATCGCGGAGAGCCTGTGACAAGCCTCACCAATCTGGGCGCTGCCCTCTATTCCGTGAGGCCCGAGCGGACCGCGCTGGTCGATCTCGGCGGCGGCACCGGGCCGCGCACCTACAGCTTCGCGCAGATCGAGCGGCTCTCGGGCGCGGTCGCTCACGTGCTGTCGCGGCGCGGCCTGACGCGCGGCGACCGCGTCGCGATCCTGTCGGCCAATCGGGCGGAGTTCCTGCTGGCGTTCCTCGGCACGATGCGCGCAGGTTTCGTATCCGTGCCGATCAACCATAAGTTACCACCCGAGACCGTGGCCACGGTGTTGGAGGATTGTGACGCGCGGCTGGTGTTCGCCGACGCGCCGCGCCGCGCGTCTGTTCCCGCCGGCCTGCCGGTGATCGGCATGGAGGATTTCGACGATTTCGTGACACCCGGCGTTTCGATGGGCAATTTCGCTGCGGTCGGGCCGGCGCTGTCCGAGCCGGCGATGTTTCTGTACACTTCCGGCTCTACCGGTCAGCCCAAAGGCGTTGTGCTGTCTCATCAGAGCCATTTGTGGGTCTTGGAGGTGCGGGGGCGCGCACCGCACCTAGACGAGCGGCGCACGCTGGTCGCAGCACCGCTCTATCACATGAACGGGCTTGCCATTTCGCAGCTCTCGCTCGCCTCAGGCGGATTGCTGGTGCTGCTGCCGGTCTTCACCGCGCGCGGCTACATCGAGGCGGCGGCGACCTCGCGCGTCACCACGCTGACGGCGGTGCCGCCGATGATCGCGATGATGCTGCGCGAGCCGGATGCTCTGGTGCACGCCGATCTGTCGAGCGTGACGTCGATCCGCATGGGCTCGGCACCGGTGACGCAGGCGCTGATGGACCGCATCCGCGAGGCCTTCCCCGATGTGGCGATCGTCCTCGGCTACGGCACGACCGAGGCCGGTCCGGTTGTGTTCGCGCCGCACCCCGGCGGCAAGCCGACGCCGGACACTAGCCTCGGCTGCGCGCATCCCGCGGTATCGTTGCGGCTGGTGCGCGACGGCGTGACGGTCGCGGACGAGGGCGTGCTGCAGATGCGCTGCCCGGCGCTGATGAACGGCTACCACAAACTGCCCGAGGCGACCGCGCGCGTGATGACGCCGGACGGCTTCTACATCACCGGCGACGTATTCCGTCGCGATGCGGACGGCTTCTTCACCTTCGTCGGACGCGCCGACGACATGTTCGTCTCCGGCGGCGAGAACATCTATCCGGGCGCCGTGGAGACGGTGCTGGAATCGCACCCCGCAATCCTCGAGGCCGCCGTGGTCGGCGTGCCGGACGAGATCAAGGGCACGAAGCCGGTCGCTTTCGTGGTGCTTCGACCGGGGGCGGCGCTGACCGAGGCGGCGGCGCGCGCGCATGTGCTGGCGCACGCGCCGGCCTACGCGCATCCGCGCCGCGTCTTCTTCCTGCCCGCGCTGCCGCTGGCGGGCACCAACAAGATCGACCGCCGCGCGCTGCGGCAGCTCGCGATGCAGCCGATATGAAGGATGAGGGAGCTCAACGATGAGAGCGATGGTGGTGCGCGCGCATGGCGGGCCCGAGATGCTGGCGCTGGAAACCGATTTCCCCGATCCGACGCCCGGCGAGGGCGACGTGGTGGTGCGGGTGCGCGCAACCTCGCTGAATTACCACGACGTGTTCACTCGCCGCGGAATGCCGGGCATCAAGGTTCCGATGCCGGCCATCATGGGCCTTGACGTCGCCGGCGAGGTCGTCGCAATCGGCGCGGGCGCGGAAGGCTGGCATCTCGGCGACCGTGTGCTGGTGGACCCGATCAACCGTGTCGAGGGCGGGCTGATGGGGGAGACAATGCACGGCGGCCTCGCCGAGTTGTGCCGCGTCCGCGCCCATCAACTCATCCGCATCCCCGACAGCGTGGATTACGCCGATGCCGCGGCATTGCCGGTCGCCTACGGCACCGCGCTGCGCATGATGGTCACCAACGGCGGCGTCGCGGCTGGCGACAAGGTGCTGATCCTCGGCGCCTCCGGCGGCGTCGGCGTCTGCTGCGTGCAGCTCGCCAAGCTCGCCGGCGCGGAGGTGGTCGCCTGCACCGGCACCGACGACAAGGCGGGACGGTTGCGCGATCTCGGCGCCGACCACGTCATCAACTACGCGACTCACGACTTCATGAAGGAATCGTGGGCGTTGTACGGCAAGCCCGCGCGCCGCGGCGCGCACACCGGCAACGGCTTCGACGTGGTGGTGAACTACACCGGAGGCGATACCTGGGTGAAGTCGATGCGCGTGCTGAAGGTCGGCGGCAAGCTGCTGACCTGCGGCGCCACCGCCGGCTACGATCCGACCGAGGATCTGCGGTTCATTTGGACCTTCGAGCTGAAGGTGCTCGGCTCGAACGGCTGGATGCGCGACGACATCCACACCCTGCTCGGCATGGTCCAGGACGGCCGGCTGAATGTGGTGGTGGATCGCATCTATGCGCTCGACGACGCGCCGGCGGCACTCGCCGCCATTGAGCACCGGCAGGTGTTCGGGAAGGTGGTGGTCGCGCCATGACCGACCTGCCGCTTCCCGCCGAGGAGTTGCAGCGGCGGCTGTCGTTTTCGCCTTTCATCGCGTTCCTCGGCATGACGGTCACCGAGGCCGACGCGGCGGCGCAGCGAGTCACGATGACCATCCCGATGCGCGCTGAGTTCGAGCGCGGTGCGGGCAGCGGACAATGGCACGGGGGTCCGCTCGCCGCGATCATCGATACCGTCGGGGACTACGCGTTGGTGATGATGCTCGGCCGGCCGCTGCCGACGGTCAATTTCCGCGTGGACTACCTTAAGCCGGCGGTATCGCCGTCGCTGACCGCAACCGCGACGGTGCGCCGCGCGGGCAAGAGCGTCGGCGTCGTCGACGTTGACCTGCTCGACGCGAAGGGCACGCTGGTCGCGATCGGCCGCGCCACCTACTCGACGCTGCCGGCCTGAACGCGACGGGAACTTACCATATCTTGATCTCCCGAAATCATCGGCGACGGCCGAGGTGAAGAATGCCCGACAAGCCAAATTTTGTTCTGGTACCCGATCCGGATCCTCAGCCCGAACCGCATGCCACCCATTCACGCCGCGCCGGCGCGTCGGCGCTGCAGGGGCTGCGTGCGCTCGCCGGGACTGCCGGCGCGTTGCTGCCGTTCCGGCGCGCGGCGCTTCCTGGACCCGAACGGTTGCCGCCGGCCGAGGCAGCTTCCGTGCCGCAACGCCCGCGCCTCGTATTCGGCTTTGACGCCACCGCCTCGCGCGAGCCGGCCTGGGCTGCGGCGCGGCAGGTGACGGACGCGCTGGTGCGCGCGCTGCCTGGTGAGTTGGATGTCGCGCTGGCGGTACATGGTGGATCGCGCTTGCACACATTCACCGAGTTCACCGCCAACCCGGCGGCCTTGCGCGATCGTGCGGCGGCAATTCAGTGCATGGCCGGCTACACGCAAATGCTGCCCATCCTCTCGCGCGCTCTCGCCGCGCCGGGTGTGCGGGTGGTGACGTATATCGGCGACGTCTTCGAGGAATTGGTTGGGCGCGCGCGCAAGCTCGCAGACGAGATGGGGCGGCGCGGTATGAGGCTCTTCGTGCTGCACGACGTGGCCGACTGGAATGCACGACGGGATGCGGAGATCTTTCTCGATATCGCCCGCCGGACCGGCGGCTGCGTGCTGCCGTTCGACGCCAATGCACCGGACCGATTGAGGGAGCTGCTGGCCGCCGTCGCGGTTTACGCGGTGGGCGGCGAGACGCTTCTCGAGCAGAAGCAGGCGACGATGCTGGGAGCGGGGATGCTGCTGAAGCATTTGCGTCATGATCCTCACCGGTGACCGGGCCGCGGCGGCGCCTGCGAAAGGGCAACGTCACCCCAGCGTGGCGATCGTGTCCTGCAGCCTCCGCCCGGCGATGCCAAGATCCGAAAGGCCAGGCGCACCCGCGGCTGGGATGCTGTCGGCCTTGAGAAGATCGACTTGAGCGACGGTCAGCGGTGCGCGCGGCAAGCTCTCGAGCAAGCGCGCGAGCGGATCAGCCAGTTCGAACGGGATCGTCATGAAAGCCCTGCGGCGCCCGAAATGGGTGAGGATCATCTCGAAGATCGCCCGCAGCGTGTAGCTCTCCGGCCCACCGAGTTCATAGATGGCCCCCTGGGCGCTCGGATTGCGCAGCGCCAGGCACACGGCCATTGCGACATCGTCGGCGTGGACAGGCTGCAGTCGCGTGTGGCCGCCGCCGATCAATGGAATGACCGGTGACGATCTCGCAATCCTGGCAAGGGCGTTCAGGAACGCATCGTCGTGGGCGAACATGACGCTTGGGCGCAGGATCGTCGCCCGCGGCAAGGCCTGCCGCACCGCCAGCTCTCCGCGCCCCCGCGCGCGGATATACGGCGAAGGCGATGCCGGGTCGGCGCCGATCCCGGAGATATGGACCAGCCGGCTGACGCCCAGCCGCTCGCATGCCTCCGCGACATTGCTTGCGCCGTTCACATGTACCGCCTCGTAGGTCACATCCGCCTTCTCAAAATAAGCCGAAACCGCGTTGATGACCGCGTCGGCGCCGGCGATCGCCGCGGCAACCGCCGCTTCGTCACGGACGTCCGCGACAATTGCAACCGTGCGTCCAGACCCGCCAGGAGCGCCGCAAACGCGAACCCGCGTCGGATGACGTGACGCCACACGGACCGTCTCACCTTGGCCGGTGAGGCATTCGACGACGCGGCGGCCAAGAAAGCCGGTTCCCCCGAAGACGGTCACCAGCGCCATCGCCAAGCTCCCGCTTTGCGTGCAGCACCAGAGGTGCGGCGAGCTGCATCTTCTCGTGGATCAACGGTCCGGCAGTGGGATGAACTCGGTCTCGTGCGGGACAGGTTCGAACCGTCCGGCTTTCCAGTCCTCCTTGGCCTGCTCGATCCGTTCCCGGCTCGAGGAGACGAAGTTCCACCAGATATGGCGCGGTCCCTCCATGCCAGTGCCGCCGAGGAACATCAGGCGGGAGCGGCGCACGGCCTTGACCGTGATGCGGTCGCCGGGGCGGAAGACCAGCAAGCGCGGCCCTTCGAAGCGATCGCCGGCAATCTCGATCTCGCCGTCCACGACGTAGATCGCACGTTCCTCATGGTGCGCGTCGAGCGGCGCCACTGCGCCCGCATCGAGCGTGACCTCGACATAGAACCAATCGGACAGCATCCCGACGGGCGCATTTGCGCCGAAGCCAGAGCCGGCGATGATCCGTGCCCGCAATCCGCCATCCTCGACGATCGGCAGGCTGGCGGCGTCGAAATGCTGGACGACGGCATGGTTTCCTCCTGAGTGCGGGGCAGCGCGATCCAGCTCTGAAGGCCGAGCATAGATTGTCCCGCCTTTCGCGCGGCGTCCGGCGTGCGCTCGGAATGGGCGATGCCGCGCCTGCCGTCATGAGGTTCATGGCACCCGGCATGATCTCTTGCACGTGGCCCTCGCTGTCGCGATGCATGATGCGCCCGGCGAACAGGTAAGTGACCGTGGCGAGTCCGATATGCGGGTGCGGCCGCACGTCCATGCCCTGTCCGGCAATGAACTGCACCGGGCCGAAGTGGTCGAAGAAGATGAAAGGGCCGACCATCTGGCGCTTGCCGTGGGGCAGCGCGCGGCGCACCTCGAAGCCGCCAAGGTCGCGGGCACGCGGCACGATCACGAGTTCCACGGCGTCGCATGACTTTTTGTCGCCAAGGATCGGGTCGTTCGATGGAAGCCAGCTCATCGTCACCTCTCAATGCGCGCCATGGCGGCGCGGATGTCGTCGAGCGTGATTATGCGGCGTCTCCCGGCGAGGGGGGTGGTGCGAAGGGCGCCGGGTCGAGGAAGCGGCGCAGCACGTTGGCGGTGATGCGGCGGACGTTGTTGTCGTAGCCGTTCCAGCCGAGCGATCCCGCCCAGGCGATCGAACCGGTGGAGAACACAGCACCGCCGCTTGCGGTCTCGAAGAGCACCATGTCCGCCCGCACCTTGTCGTTCTGGTCGCCGCCCAGCGCCGGCGGCGACACCAGGAACTCCTCCGGCGTGACCACCGTCAGCGGCGTATGGTTCTCGGAGGTGGCCAGCACCAGCGCGTGGGGCGGCGAGCCGAGGAGCGGGTTGAAGGCGTCCAGCTCCACTCCCGCGGCCCCGCCGCCGACCAGGCCGAAATCGCCGATCACCTCCTCCTCCACGCCGGCGAAAATGAAGCCGGCGCGTGAGTTCGTGTGAGCCGGGGCGGCGGCGGAAGAAGCCGGAGAGGTCGAAGCCCTGCGCCACGAAACCCACGCCCACCAGCAGGTTGGGCGGCCGTCCGATGCGCCGCCAAAGGCCGCCCAGTTCGCCGTTGAAGCCGTGGTGGTACTCGCCCGGTTGCGCCTCCCAGGTGCGGGTGCCGCCTTCGGCGCGGCGCACCTCTATGACGCCGGGCAGCATGGGGTGGAACGCCACCCGCCAGTACCAGCCGTTGCCTCCCATGTAGATGAGCCGCCCGCCGTGGGCGAGGTAGGAGTGCATCGCGTCCCACATCGGGGTCGAATGGTATTCGGGGTGGGTGCCGGTGATGACGGCGGTGTAGCCCTCCAGCAGCGAGAACCCGTCCTGGTGTAGATCCTCGTCGGTAGCGACATCGAACGCGACGCCTTCATGCTCCAGCCAGGCCAGGATGTGGGTGTCACCATTGTACTGGTACAGCGCCGAGCCGTGATTGCCGAGCCAGGAATGGTAGCGCGGGCGCATGTTGAGCACCGGGCGCAGCCGGCTCGAATGGCAGACGCCGCTGCCGTCGGCGTGCTTGTCGTAGAGCGAGGCGCACAGCTCGGGGTGGCGGTGCAGATAGATATCAGCGTGCTGCAAATTGAGCAGCCGCCCCATGCACTGCTCGGCGCCGCGGTCCATCAGCGCCTGGGAGTCGTTGGCGTAGGCCAGGTAGGAGTTGGTCGGCGCCAGGAACAGCAGCTTCGGGCGCGCGGTGCGTTCGGCCTTGCGCCGCGGCGGGCGCACGAAGAAGGGGATGTAGTCCTCGTTGGTCTCGTACTCGCTGTTCTCGCCGCACTTCACATGCACCGCGTAGGCGCCGCTCGGCATGTCCGGCGGCACGGCGAGGGTAAAGGCGGTCTCCCAGCCGGCGTCGTAGAGGTCGTCGTGGTGGAAGTGGACGGCGCCGTACTGCTCCGGGCACTGGCGCCAGTCATGCACCTCTCCGCTCCAGCGCCAGCCGGTCATGGCACGCGCGGGCAAGTTCACGAGCGTGCCGTGCTGGAGGCGTGGCCCCGTGTCGATCGCGCGCGCGCCCGCCATGTCGCGGCTGAAGTCCCAGGCCGCGATGACGGCGCCGCCGGCGGCCGGGTCGTCGCGCAGCGTGGGGCTCTCGATCTTGCCGTTGAAATGGTCATCGACAGTGCCATCCGCCATCGGCGCGCCGGCGAGATGGAAGTCGCCGCCGGACCGCAATTCGACGGGCACGCTCAGCTCCGCAGTGCGTCGGAGCGGACCGTGCGCCAGCGGGAAGTCACGCAGCGGCACCGCCTCCAGCAGCAGTTCGCGCCGCGCGGGGTCGATGGCGCAGGTGACCCGGTACCAGTGCCGCTCCAGCAGGACGCCAGGCGGCAGGGCCGAGCGCTGCACGCGGCCCGCGCCCGTCACCTCCAGGGTGAGCGCGCCGCTCTCGATTGAAAGCGTGAAGCCGCCACCCGGGCCGGCGTAGCAGGCCACCACCTGGCGCTGCCGCCGCGCCGGTAGCGTGGGCCAGATGGTGGCGACGAAGGCGAGCCCACCCGCGATCCCCGACAGCTCGCGCGCCACCATGAACGAGCCGGCGTCGGTCCGCTGCGGCCGACCCACATACCAGCCCTCGATCGCCGACGGCACGTGCTCGAAGTTCAGCCCCGGACCGTCCGGGTTGCAGTCGCCGTTGATGACGCGGACGAGGCGCGCGAAGTAGCGCCGGCCATCCTCAGCCGAGACGTGGCACGTCAGCGCCTCGCCGGGCGCCACGGAGATTTCGCTGGTATAGCCAAGGATCGTGAACACGGGCGCCTCGATAGGGGGTCAGCGGTTGTCGATCTTTTCGCCGGTCATCGTTTCCCAACGCCGGCAGAACACGAACCATTCCGCCTCCTCGCGGCTGTCGAATTGCGTGTCCGCCTCGATCTCGATGTCGTCGGCGCGATCGGCGGGCAGCCAGGCAAGCCGCCAGCGCCGGAACGGGATGGTGTTCAGGACGACGAGCTGACGGCCGTCGGCGCTGCGGCGCATGACGTTCAGCACGCGTTGCAGCCCGGGGCTGTGATGGCCGATCAGGTTGTGCCTGAACTCCTCGACATAGACGCGGTCGCGCTCGCGGTCGATCCGGTACGGCATGGCGCCCCCTGGCGGAGAGTGTTGACCTTCTCCATGAAACGCGCCACCCGCGTGCCGTCCACGGCATTCCAGGTGTGGCCGTCGAGCTTGAAATGCGTGCCGACGATGCAGCCATCGGCGATGGCCAGGATGTCGGCCACGTTGTCGACATTTACCCCGGTATTGGCCAGGACCGGCACCTCCGTCACCGCCGTCCGCACGCGGCGGAGCGCGGAGACATCGGTGGGCTCACCAGTGATCGGACCGGAGACCAGGATGGCGTCCGGCAGCGAAGAGAACACCGCGCTGCGGGCCCGAAGTTCGATCGGACGGGTGTCGAGCGGGGCCGCGAATTCGGCGTTGATGTTGAACAGCAGCTTGAGGTCGGGGCGGCCCAGATTGCGCCGCGCGCGCAGCGCGCCCGCGCAGTCCGGCGTCCATAGCCCCATGTCCGACGCATAGACGCCGGTGAAGATCTCGCGCACGAAGGCGGCACCCGTCGCCACCGCGATTTCCACGCTGGCCACCGGATCCCAGAGGTAGTTGACCCCGAACGGCACCTTCACCGCAGCGCGGACGGTCGCCACCACGGCACTCATCGCGGCGACCGAGGCGGGGGGTGCCTTCAGCGAGTAAGGGCGGTCATTCTCGTTGCCGAACATCACCGCGTCGATGCCATTCTCCTGCAGCGCAAGCAGGTCGGCGAGCACGCCATCGATCAGCCGGCCCATGCCTCCGGCCGGATCATAGAGCGGAGAGCCGGGCAGCGCGCCGATATGCACCATGCCGATCACCGGCTTGGCGGTGCGTGTGAGGAGATCGAACACGGGCGCGGTCCTCGTCTGATAGCACATCAATCAGGCAGGTTCCGCCAACAGCGCGCCGGCGATCATGACCTGCACGCCGCTGCGGTCCAGCGCGTCGCTGGTGTGCCGTGAAGGACGGCTCCGGGATCGAGACGGGATGCCATCGCCAGACCGGAACCCCTTGTGAACCCCGCCAGCCTAAGTCTTTGCGGGGTTGGGATGCAACGGCTTCAAACAAGCTCGCACACCTATTGGCGTCGGGATTTGTTTGACTTCGTGCCCGCTCCCCATATCCTGAGGCACCGGCGGTTGAATGGAATTGCGTGGCGAAACTCGCTTCGGACCTGGCCGGCAAGGCGGCTGTGGTGACCGGCGGCGGTACCGGCATCGGCCGCGCGATCGCCCGCGCACTCGCCGGGCACGGGGCACGCGTGCTGGTGGCCGATCTCGACCCGGAGATGGCGCGCGCCGTCGCCGCTTCCCTCGGCGATGCGGATCTCGCGCTGCAGATGGATGTGCGGCGGCGTGACAGCGTGGAGGCGGGGTTCGCGGAGGCGGAGCGGCTTCTGGGCCGCCTCGACCTGCTGGTCGCCAATGCCGGCGTCTCCACCATGAACCGTGCGGTCGATCTGACCGACGCTGAATGGGACCACAATTTCGACGTCAATGCGCGCGGCGTGTTCCTGACCAACCAGTACGCCGCGCGCGTCTTCCTGCGCAGCGGTCGCGGTGGCGCGATCTGTAACGTCGCGTCGTTGGCGGGAAAGGTCGGGGCGCCGCTGCTGGCGCATTATTCGGCCAGCAAATTTGCCGTGCTGGGCTGGACCCAGGGGCTGGCGCGCGAACTGGCGCCCCATGGCATCCGGGTCAACGCCGTGTGCCCCGGCTTCGTGCGCACCGGCATGCAGCAGCGCGAGGTAGCGTGGGAAGCGGCGCTGCGCGGCATCGCACCGGAGCAGGTGGTCGCCGACTACGTGGCCCAGACCCCGCTTGGCCGGCTCGAGGAACCGGAGGACGTGGCCGGGCTGGTAGTGTTCCTGCTCTCCGACGGTGCCCGTTTCATGACCGGCCAGGGCATCAACGTGACCGGCGGCGTCTATATGACCTAGAGGCTGAGCGGCTGCGCGCGTTGCGCTCGGCGGCTTCTGCTCGTAGCGTCGGCATTGTGCCGATATGTCGGCTCCTGACGACGCGATCCGCAGAAGATCGATCCACAGAAGATGGAGAGCAGGATGAGGAGGCGTGACTTTACCAGGCTTGCCGCGGGGACCGGGCTGGCGTTGATGAGCCGCCCGTGGGGCGCGCGCGCCGCGGCTGCACCGGATCTCAGGGCCACCAGCGGCCAGCCGGTCTACTTCCGCGGCTGGCAATACAAGACGGACGTCGTGAAGTCCAACGTTGATCGTTACGATAAAGCGATGAACGGGCACGTGGACTACGCGACGGTCACCGGCGACTATCCGGCGATCATGGAGCAGAACCTGATGTCGGGCGGCCAGCTCGACATGCTGTACGGCAACCCGTCGCAGGCGGCGCGCTATTTCGATGGCGGCTGGATCGCGCCGGCGGAGGAGCTGGCGGCCTTCGATGCGATCAAGGCCGACTTCCTGCCCAATCTGTGGGACGCCTGGACCTACAAGGGCAAGCTGCTCGGCCTGTCCTACTTCGCCACCACGCGCGGCACCATCCACGTCAACCTGAAAGCGTACCAGGGTGCGGGGATGAGCGACAAGGACTTTCCCAAGAACTGGGACGAACTCTACGATCAAGTGTTCGCGCTGCATGGCAAGGGTATCGCGACGCCGTTCCTGCCGCACTGGTTCAGCGAGTGGTACGGGATCTCCTGGGGCTTCGTGTTCGAGGTGCTTAACCGCGGCGGCAGGGTGGCCGATCCCAAAACCCACAAGCCGATGCTCACCATTGACAAGAATGGCCCCGCCTACAAAACGCTGGCGGCGTGGAAGAAGCTGTGGGACGCCAAGATGGTTCCGGCCGAAGTGCTGACCTACAACGAGGCCGCGTTCATCGGCGCCTATGGCTCGGGCCGCTACGTGTTCAGCCCGCAACAGCTCTATGACCTGCAGGCCTTCAATGCGAAAGGCAAGTCGCAGATCGCCGGCCATGACAGCCTGCTTCCGGTGCAGGGGCAATCCTGGGGCCTGATCAACTCCGCGCTTTATATGATGACCAACCGCAAGCGGCCGGAGGCGGTGACCAGCGACGTGAAGAAGTTCACGTCGTGGTACGGCTTCAAGGATGAGACCGGCAAGATCGCCGTTGGCGAGCGCTGGATGCAGGAATCGATGCTGTTCTCGGCCTACAAGTCGATCATGGACAGCCCGGAGACCGTGGCGCGCATCAAGCAGGCGGTGGCACGGCCTGACGACTACAAGGTCGTGCTTGACGTCTACAAGGCGGCGCCGTTCCCCTCCGGCATATGGAAGGTCACCTGGTCGGAAGAGTACAATTCTTGGCTCAAGGACGCGCTATCCAGCTTTCTCCTGCAGAACGGCGACATCGATTCCCTGATCAAGGCCTCCAACGACAAGATCACAGAGTTGAACGAGAAGTATGGCATCTGAGCGGGCGCTGCCGCTCCGCCCGGCGGGGGGCGCACGCCCCGCCCTCCGCCCGCGCCGCGAGCTGTCGGACACGCAGTTCGCGTTTGCGGTCGGGCTACCGGTATTCGTGTTTCTGGTTCTGGTGGTGGCCTATCCGCTCGGCTACGCGGTGTGGATGAGCCTGCACCGCATCATTTTCTTCGGCGGCTATCGCAGCATCTTCGTGGGTCTGAAGAATTTCCGGCACGTCCTGAATGATGGCAACTTCTGGTGGTCCACCTGGGTAACCATCCGCTTCACGGCGGAAACCGTGGTGCTCACCATGATGATCGGGCTGGGGCTGGCGTTGATGCTGAACCGGCCGATACGCGGCGGCGGTCTGGTGCGGACCCTCATTTTCCTGCCCTGGTGCGTGTCACTGTATGCTACGGGCCTGATGTTCGCCTACATGGCACGCGGCCAGACCGGCCTCGGTACCTCCATCGCCTCTGCTCTCGGCAGCAGCCAGCCGGTGGACTTGATGACCAGCCAGATGGTGATCGAAGTGCTGGCGGTGGGCGCCGCCTGGACCATGTCGCCGCTGGTGGCGTTTTTCGTGCTGGCGAATCTCAAGACTATTCCGAAGCGGCTCTACGACCTGGCCTCGCTGGATCAGCTCTCGGCATTCGAGACGTTCCGGCACGTGACGCTGCCGCCGTTACGCTTCACGCTGTTCGTGTTCACCTCGATCATCACCGTATTGACCATGAAGCTGTTCGACTTCGTGTTCGTGATGACGGGCGGCGGCCCGGGCAGGGCATCGGCCACGCTCACGTACCAGGTCTACAAGATCAGCTTCAAGAATCTCGACCTCGGCTATGGCGCCGCGATGTCGTTCTATCTGCTGTTCCTGATCCTCGGCGCGACCTTCCTTCTTTACATCCTGTGGGGCCGGCGGGAGGCGCGGGCGTGAAGCGTAACCGCTTCCTCGCGATCGCCGTGGTGGTGGCGCTGCTGTGGTCGCTGGTGCCGATCTACTGGTTCTGCCGCATGGCTTTCCTGACGCCGCTGGAAATCCAGAAATTCCCCTGGCCGCTCATTCCGCACGCGCCGAACCTTGCCGCCTTCTACAACATCTTTGGGTTCAACTATGTCCTGCCCGACGGCACCACCAGCCCCGCCTCCGGCCAGGCGGGGCAGATCATCCGTGGGCTCGAGGACAGTCTGATCGTCAGCGTCATCGTGACGCTGGTGACGCTCGCCATCGTGCTGCCGCTCGCCTACGTGTTCGCGCGCATCAATTTCCGCTTCAAGAATTCGCTGCTGTTCGCGATCCTGCTGGCGGTGGCGCTTCCCCCGGTCTCTACGCTGATCCCGTTCTACGCGATGTATATCCGCATCGGCCTCTCGGGCACCCTGACCGGGCTGGTGATCGTCGATCTTACCATCACCGTGCCGTTCGTAGCCTGGATGCTGATCGGGTATTTCCGCAACCTGCCGCCGATCGAGCGGCTGGCGCGCATCGACGGCTATGGCAGGCTGTCGGCGTTCCTGGGTCTGGTGGTGCCACTGGCGCGCCCCGGGGTCGCGGTGGCGGCGGTGATCGCGTTCCTGTTCGCCTGGAACGAGTACACCTATGCGCTGGTGCTGGTGAACGGCAGCACGGCCAACACGCTGCCCACCGCGATCTCCGGCTTCCTGTTCCAGTATCCGGAGCCCGGCAATCTCGCGGCATCCGTGCTGGTCACGATCGCGCCGCCGGCGCTGGTGGCCTATTTCCTGCAACGTCACGTCGGCGAGATGAACCTCGTGGACCCGGTCCGGTAGGGGGACGAGATGGCGAGGATCGAACTCAAGGGGCTGCACAAGGCCTATGGCCGGCACATCGCGGTGCAGGACCTCGACATGGAGATCGCCGACGGCGAACTCCTGGTGCTCCTCGGCCCGTCTGGCTGCGGCAAGACGACGACGCTCAACATGATTGCGGGGCTGGACACCCCCTCCTCCGGCCGCATCCTGTTCGAGGGGCAGGACCTGACCACGGTGTCGTCGTATCGCCGCAACGTGGCGATGGTGTTCCAGTCCTCGCTGCTCTACCCGCACCTAACGGCGCGGCGGAACATCGAGACCAGCCTGCGGCACAGCGGGCTCGACCGCGCGGCGCGCCAGCGTCGCATCGCCGAGGTGGTGCGGATGCTGGAGATCGAGCCGCTGCTCGACCAACGGCCCAGCCAGCTATCTGGCGGCCAGCGCCAGCGCGTCGCCACCGCCAAGGCGATCGTACGCGAGCCGGCGGCGTTCTTGCTGGATGAGCCGCTGTCGGCGCTGGACGCGGCATTGCGGCTCTCGTTGCGCTCGGAGCTTGTCAATCTGCAGAAGCGGCTGGGCACCACGACCGTGTTCGTGACCCACGACCAGGTCGAGGCAATGACCATGGGCGATCGCATCGCGGTAATGTCGGAGGGGCGGCTAGAGCAGATCGGCACGCCGAACGAGATCTACAACGAGCCGGTGACGCTGTTCGTGGCGGGCTTCCTCGGTTCGCCGCCGATGAACCTGATCGAGGGCGAGATCACGGCGGGACGCTTCCGCAGCGGCCGGCTTGCCGTGCCGGTGACAGCGCCGCTCGGGCCGGTCACGCTGAGCGTCACGCTGGGCGTTCGCCCGCAGGACGTGCGCGTGGTGGCGCCGGACACCGAAGGCGTACTGCCCGCGGAGGTGTTCGCGATGGAACATCTCGGCCGCGAGTCGGTGCTCATCGCCGATGCCGGCACGGCGGCAAAGCTGCGCGTGCTGGTGCCGCCGAGCTTCACCGCGCGGGTCGGCGAGCGCCTGGGGCTCATGCCCGATCCGGCGCGCTGCCTGGTGTTCGCCGCGGATGGGCAGCGCGTGGCCGCGCGCAGCGCCGTCGCGGCCTGAGCCGCGCGCCGGGGCAGGGGCGTTCAGGGTGGACAGGTTCGACGTGATCGTGGTGGGCGCCGGTGCGGCCGGCGCGGTGCTGGCGGCGCGGCTGAGTGAAGAGCCGGAGCGCCGCGTGCTGCTGCTGGAGGCGGGACCGGACTACCGCAGCGCCGACCAGCCGCCGGAAATGGCCAGTCCGAACCCGTTCAACCTGCTGCTCCCGGCGCAGTTCCAGCGACGCTACATGTATCCCGACCTGCTGGCGCGGCGCACCGCGCGCCAGCGGCCGCGCATCTACTGGCGCGGCAAGGGTGTGGGCGGCAGCACTTCGGTCAATGGCATGATCGCCATCCGTGGCGTGCCGCATGCCTTCGACCAATGGGCCAGGATGGGCTGCCAGGGCTGGTCGGCGGCCGACGTGCTGCCGTATTTCGAGCGGCTGGAATCCGATCCCTTCGCATCCGCCGGGCATGGCACCAGCGGGCCGATCCCGGTGCATCGCGTGGCGCTGGGCGAGTGGGGGCCGGTGGACCGCGCGTTGCGCGAGGCAGCGCTGTCGCTCGGCCATCCGTGGTGCGACGACCTGAACGCACCGGATGCGGACGGGGTGTGCGCTTACGCCATCAACACCCGCGGCGGCCGGCGCGTCTCGACCAACGATGCATATCTGGAGCCGGCGCGCGCGCACCCGAACCTCACCATCATCGGCGACGCCACGGTCGAGCGCGTGCTGTTCGAGGCAAGGCAGGCGGTCGGGGTGCGGGTGCTGCTGGCGGGTGGTGCGCGGGAGTTCCGCGGCGCGCTGGTGATCCTGGCCGCCGGCGCGATCCATACGCCGCCGCTGCTCCAGCGTTCCGGCATTGGCCCGGCTGCCCTCCTGGGGCGGTTCGGAATTCCCGTGCTCGCCGACCTGCCGGTGGGGGAGGGCTTCTTCGACCACCCGTTCATCCGGCTGGAGCTGAAGTTGAAGCCCTGGCTGCGCGCGACCGATCCGAACGCGCGCCATACCAATTGCTGCGTCAAGTTCAGCTCCGGCCTGCCGGGCGCGCCGCCGCAGGATTTGCTGATGGTGTCGATGAACCACGGCGGCGTCGGCGTGCAACAGGACACCGCGCAGTTCGGCGAGGCGGGGCTGCATGTCATGCTGATGGAGGCGAGGAGCCGCGGCACGGTGCGCCTTGCCGGCAGCGATCCGATGCGCCAGCCGGAGGTCGAGGAGAACATGCTGGCCGATCCGTTCGACCGGCAGCGGATGCGCCTCGCCGCACGCCGCCTGGGCGAGGTCGGGCGCCATGAGGCGGTGTGGCGCATCTGCGACGACGTGCAGATCGCCGACACCGGGCGGAAGCTGCGGGAGCTGCTGGACGCGGACGACGATACGCTGGACGCGCTGCTGCTGGCGCACTGCTCGGACGCGCAGCACGGCGCGGGCAGTTGCCGCATGGGGCCGTATGACGCGAACGACGGCAAGAGCGTGGTCGATCCCGATTGCCGCGTGCGCGGCCTGGCCGGGCTGCGGGTGATCGACGCCTCGGTGATGCCGTTCGACTGTCAGGCCAACACCAACCTGACCACGATCATGATCGGCGAGAAGATGGCCGAGCGGCTGCGCGCCGAACTGCGGGGCGACGCGCCGCAGACGGGCCGGCGGTGATGGCGTGCGTCATCGGGCTCGATATCGGCACCACCTCCACCATCGGCCTGCTGCTGGTGCCGCCGCGGCGCATAGTCGCGGTTGCCTCGCGCCCGGTCCGTCTCTCGGCGCCGCATCCGGGCTTGGCGGAGGAGGATCCGGCGGAGTGGTGGGACAATGCCTGCGCCGTGCTGAAGGAGCTGACGGCGGCCCTGCCGGCCCCGGGGGCGCTGGCCGGCATCTGCGTCACTGGGATGCTGCCCGCCGTGGTGCTGCTGGACGCGGCGGGCGTGCTGCTGCGGCCCAGCATCCAGCAAAGCGACGGGCGCTGCGGCGCCGAAGTCGCGGCGCTGGCGCGGGAAGTGGATGCCGCGTGGTTCCTCGCCGCCACCGGCAACGGCCTCAACCAGCAGATCGTCTCGGCCAAGCTGCGCTGGATTGAAGCGCACGAGCCGGAGGTATTCCGCCGCATCGCCACCGTGTTCGGTTCCTATGACTACGTGAACTGGCGGCTGACCGGCGTGCGCGCCGCGGAGCACAACTGGGCACTGGAAGCGGGCTTCATCGACCTCGCCGACCATGCCATCAGCGACCGGCTGGTGGCGCTGGCGCACGTGCCGCGGCATGCCGTGCCGCCGAAATCGGTGCCGCAGCAGGTGCTCGGCGCCGTGACCGCCGGGGCGGCGGCGGCGACCGGGCTGCCGGAGGGGCTGCCGGTGTTCGGGGGAGCGGCAGACCACATGGCCTCCGCGCTGGCAGCCGGCATCGTCGCTGCCGGCGACGTGCTGCTAAAGTTCGGCGGCTCGGCCGATATCATCATCGCCACCGACATGCTGCGGCCGGACACACGGCTCTATACCGATTACCACCTGATCCCCGGCCTCTACGCGCCGAACGGCTGCATGGCCTCGGGCGGCTCCGGTCTGAACTGGATGGCGGGCGTGCTCGACCCGCGCACCGGTCCGGGCGAAACGCCGCACCAGGCCCTGGACCGGCTGGCCGAAGCGGTGCCGGCGGGCAGCGAGGGAGTGGTCTGCCTGCCCTATTTCCTGGGCGAGAAGACGCCGCTGCACGATCCGTCGGCGCGCGGCACCTTCACCGGTCTCAGCCTGAACCACGGGCGCGGCCATCTGTGGCGGGCGCTGCTGGAAGGCTTCGCCTACGCGCAGCGCCATCATGTCGAAGTGCTGGAGGAGATCGGGCATGCGCCCCGCCGGTTCTTCGCCTCGGACGGCGGCAGCCGCAGCGGCGTGTGGATGCAGATCATGGCGGACGTATTGCAGGCGCCGGTACAATTGCTGCGCAACCACCACGGCTCCTGCGTCGGCGCCGCCTGGGTCGCGGCGATGGCGGCGGGGCTGGTGCAGCGGTGGCAGGATATCGCGGCCCTGGTGCCTTTCGGCGACAAGGTCGCGCCCGATCCCACGAACGCGGAGACCTATCGCCGCGGCTACGCCGATTTCCGCGCGCTCTATCCGGTTATGCGGCCGTTCTTTCGGCGCGCGGCATGAGCCCCTTCGCCGATCCCCGGCGGCGCCAAGATCGCGACTGTCGCGCCTGTGCCGGCGCCGGCTTGTGTGTAAGATGCGGTCGGACCGGGCCGGTGGAGCCAGCGACACAAACGCAAGGGTGCAAAGGGGAGCTTGATGAAGAAGATCGATCCGCGGGCCGCGACGCGTCGCGGCGTGTTGCGCACCGGCATGATCGGCGCCGCTTCCGCCGGCCTCTATTTGGCAGGCGGCCGACCCGCCTGGGCGGACGACACGCTGGCCGACGTGAAGAAACGCGGCGAGCTGGTCATTGCAACCGAGATGCAGTTCCCGCCCTTCGATATCTCGGATAACGGCACCTATAAGGGCGTCGACCGGGACCTGATAGACGAGGTCGGCAAGGAAATGGGCGTGAAGGTGAAATACCTCGACCTGCCCTGGACCAGCATCCTGCCCGGGCTGGACGCGAAGAAGTTCGACCTCTGCATCGCGCCGGTGACCATCACCAAGGAGCGCATGAAGCGCTATCTGTTCACGGTACCGATCGCCAATGCGACCGCCGCGCTGATGAAGCGGGCGGATGACAAGAGCATCGCGAGGCCGCAGGACGTCGCCGGCAAGACCGTCGGCGGGCAGAAGGGCACGTCGCAGCTCGAGCAGTTCAAGCAGTTCGCGAAGACGCTCGGCAAGCCGGTCGAGATCAAGGAATACGTGGACAATAACCAGTCCTATGCCGATCTCGCGGCCGGCCGCCTTTCGGCCTCTGTGAATTCCTATCCGAATCTCGCCTATGTGGTGAAGCAGCGGCCCGAGACCTTCGCTATGGTGCTGCCTCCCTTCGGCAAGCCGACCTATTTCTCCTGGGTGGGACGACTGGGCGACACGAAATTCATCGATGCGATCAATGCCGCGCTGCTGAAGGTCGACGCGGATGGCACGATGGCGACGATCCAGAAAAAGTGGTTCGGTCAGTCCATGGAACTGCCGAAAGCGGTGCCGCAGCCGGAAATCTGATCGCCTGGCCGGGACCGCCCGCCGCGCGGCCCCACGTGCTTACATGAGCACGTGCTCGGCATGAAGCTGCAGATAATCATCCACGCCCTGCCGTATCTGCTGCGCGCCGCTGCGACCACGGTGTGGTTTTCGCTTGCCGGCATCGCGCTCGGGACGGTGATCGGCACGCTGGTGTGCGTGGCCCGGGTTTCCGGCCGGCGGGTCGCGGCGCGGCTCGGGGCACTCTATGTCAGCTTCTTCCGCGGCGTGCCATTGCTGGTGCAGCTGCTGCTGATCTATTACCTGCTGCCGGTCATCGGCATCAACGTGCCGGCGATCGTCGCGGCGATCGCCGGGCTGGGCCTCGCCTCGGCCGCGTATCAGGCCGAGATCCTGCGCGGCGCGCTGAACACGGTGTCGTCGGGCAGCCGCGAGGCGGCACTGGCGTTGGGTTTTTCGGCTATGGACACATGGCGCCGCATCCTGCTGCCGCAGGCGCTACGGATCGCCATGCCGCCACTGATCAGCGAGTTCATCCTGCTGCTGAAGGCGTCCTCCCTGATCTCCGTCGTCGGGGTCGCCGATCTGACGCGCGTCAGCATGAACATTGCGTCCAGCACCTATCGCCCGCTGGAGGCCTATCTTGCGGCAGGCGCCATCTATCTGGTGATCAATCTCTGCCTCGCCGGCTTCGGCGCGGTGGCGGAGCGGCGGCTGGCGGTGGGCTGAGCGGCGATGGACTGGGCGCTGATGCGGCATTACGGGCCGCTGCTGCTGAGCGGCTTCGGCGTCACCGTGCTCTGCTGGGGCGCCGGTTCGCTGATCGGACTGGTGATCGGCTTCGTCGTTTCGCTGCTGTACCGCCTGCCGGTGCGTCCGCTGCGCTGGCTTCTGCGTGCCTATATCGAGATCATTCGCGGCACGCCGTTCCTCGTGCAGTTGTTCATCCTCTATTCCGGCGGCCCGTTCATCGGCCTGCGCCTGGCGGCGACGACGGCGGGCGTGCTCGGCCTCGGCATCTATTCGGCAGCCTATTTCGCGGAAATCTTCCGCGCCGGCTTCGCGTCCGTGCCGCGCGGGCAGATCGAGGCGGCGGTGAGCCTGGGCATGGCGCCCACCGACATCCTGCGCCGCATCACCCTGCCGGCGATGCTGGTGGCGATCGTGCCTTCCGTGGTGAACATGCTGATCGTGCTCTCGAAGGAGACGGTGATCCTGTCCATCATCACCGTGCCGGAGCTGATGTACCAGATGGAAACGATGGCGGCGGAGACCTTCAGCGTGTTCCAGGGGATCTTCGCGATGGCGATCTTCTACTGGGTGCTGGTCGAGTTCGTCTCCCGCCTCGGCCGGCGGCTGGAGCAGCGCGTGACGGCGTTCCTTTCCCCTGTGCAGGTGCCTTTACGATGAGCGGGATGATCGAGATGCGCGGCGTCTGGAAGCGCTTCGGCGCGCTGGAGGTGCTGCGCGACATCGACCTGACGGTGAACCGGTCGGAGGTGGTGTGCCTGATTGGGCCGAGCGGATCGGGCAAGAGCACGCTGCTCCGCTGCGTCAACTTCCTGGAAGCCTACGATGCTGGGGAGATCCGCATTGAGGGCAGACTGATCGGCTATCGCGACGGATCGCGTCACCGCATGGGCAACCGGCAATTGCGGGAGATGCGGCGCGACATCGGCATGGTGTTCCAGCACTTCAACCTGTGGCCGCACATGACCGCCGCGCGGAACGTGGCCGAACCGCTGATGCGCGTGCGGCGCCTGGACGCCGACGCGGCGGCACGGCGCGCCGTGGACGTGCTGGGCCGTGTTGGGCTGGCCGACAAGGCCCAATCCTATCCGACGCGCCTGTCCGGCGGGCAGCAGCAGCGCGTGGCGATCGCGCGGGCGTTGGCGATGGAGCCGCATCTGATGCTGTTCGACGAGCCGACCTCGGCGCTCGACCCCGAGCTGGTGGGCGAGGTCTTGCAGGTGATGCGCGGGCTGGCGGCGGAGGGTATGACAATGGTGATCGTCACGCACGAGATGGGCTTCGCCGCGAATGTCGCCGACCGGATCGCGTTTCTGGATGGCGGTCGGATCGTGGAATATGGGCCACCGCGCCACGTGCTGCATGACAGCGCCGAACCGCGGGTGCGTCAGTTTCTGCAGACCTATCACGACCGCAACAGCTTCTGATATTGCGTCGCCGGCCTGATCCTCCTGGCGGCGGCACCCGGCACGGCCGGCGCTCGCCCGCACGCGGCACCGACACCCTGGCGCCGCCCCCGGCGCTGATCCGCGCCCCTCACGCTGGCGCGAGCCGGCGCTGATGACGAGGGTTTCATCGTGGCACCACGGCAACGTTCACCTGCCTGGGCCATGTCTGCGGTGTTCTGGGCTTGTGGCGTGTCGGCACCGGTGTGCCGCCCCGCCGCTCCCTACTCGCTACCGATCCCATCAGGAGACCCCCATGCCTACCAGCGAACGTCCAGGTCATAACACTCCACCGGGGCGGCGGCTCACGCGCCTAGCCCTGACCGTGGTGCTGCTCGCCGGCACCGCGCTTGGCGGCTATGCCGCCGGCGATGTCGGCTTTGCCGCGGCGCCCGCCTCTCCCGCAGCCACGGCACCCGCCACCATGCCGGTCGCGGCGACCACGCAGGCGACCCCGGCGCCCGACCAGTCCGGCGCGATCCAGCCGCAGCCGTCCAACACCCTGCTGCCCGATTTCAGCAATCTCGTGACTGAGGTGCGCCCGGCGGTGGTGTCGGTGACCAACCACCTCAAGCAGAGCCCGGATCAGGCGCAGGCGATGCCGTTTGGTGGGCTGCCGTTCCCGTTCGGGCAAATGCCCGGCAACCATCAGATGCACGCGGTCGAGGCGCGCGGCTCTGGCTTCATCGTCGATCCCTCGGGCATCATCATCACCAACAACCACGTGGTGCGCAATGAACACTCCGTGGAGGTGACGCTTTCGGACGGCACCACGCTGCCGGCGAAGGTGATCGGCACCGATCCGCGCACCGACGTCGCCGTGCTCAAGGTCGATGCCGGGCATAAGCTGCCGTTCCTGCACCTGGGCAATTCCGATCAGGTGAAGCCCGGGCAGTGGGTGGTCGCGGTCGGCAACCCGTTCGGGCTCGGCGGCACCGTGACCGCGGGGATCGTCTCGGCGCTGGGCCGTGATCTCGGCGACAGCCCCTATGATTCGTTCATCCAGATCGACGCCCCGATCAACCAGGGCAATTCCGGCGGCCCGCTGTTCACCCAGGATGGCAACGTGATCGGGATGAACACGGCGATCCTCTCGCCGTCGGGCGGCAGCATCGGCATTGGCTTCGCGATCCCGTCCAACACGATCAAGACCGTGGTGGCGCAGCTTGAGAAGACCGGCCACGTGGTCCGCGGCTATCTCGGCGTGGAGGCGCAGCCGATCGGGCCGGGAATGAAGGCGGCGCTGAAACTGCCGAGCGACCGCGGCGCGCTGGTCGCCCAGGTGCAGCCCGACAGCCCGGCGGCGAAGGCCAACTTGCAGCCGGGCGACGTGATCGTCGCGGTGGGCGATCACAAGGTCGCCAACCCGCGTGAACTCGCGGTCGATGTCGGTGAAGTGGCCCCGAATACGCAGACCATGGTGAGCGTGATCCGCGACGGGCAGCAGAAGCAGATCAACGTCACGCTGGGCACGCTGCCTGCGCCGAACCAGATGGCCAGCAATGGTGGTCCCGGTGCTTCGTCCGGCCAACCGCAGGTGGGCCTGGCACTGGCGCCGCTGACGCCCGACGTGCGCAGCCAGCTCGATATCCCGAGCGAGGTGCACGGCGCGGTGGTCGAGCAGGTGCAGCCCGGTTCGGCCGCCGATCAGGCGGGGATCGAGGCGGGTGACGTGATCGTGGGCGTCGGCACCAAGACCGTCAGCACCGCCAATCAGGCGGTCTCGGCGATCCGCAGCGCCACCAACGGCGGGCACCCAGTCGCGTTGCGCATCCTGCGCAACGGGCAGAACTTGTTCGTTGCGGTCACGCCGAAGACCGCGGGCGCCGAATCGAGCCAGGGCTGACCGGCCCAGGCTGACCGTCCAGCGGGGGCGGGTGCGATGCGCCCGTCCCCGATCTGCCGTTTGACCTGCAAGGCGTCCTCTCGCTAAGAGGCGCGCGACCTTGAGGCGAGCACTCATGCGCGCGTGCATCTTTCGGCGACCCAAGACCGCGATGCAGTCGGGCCAGGCCGGCACCGATGAATGGGTGCTGAGGTACGAGCCTGCGGTCCCGCAGCGCAACGACCCGCTGATGGGCTGGGCGGGCAGCAGCGACACGCGCGGACAGGTGACGCTGCAATTCCCCACCAGCGAGGAGGCGGTGAACTTCGCGCGTGCCCACGGGATAGCGTTCGATCTCGAACTGCCGCCGCCGGCGCGCCCGCTGCGCCCGAAGGTCTACGCCGACAATTTCCGCTACGGCCGGCACGAGAACTGGACCCACTGAGCCTGGCGAGCCAAGTGCGATGAAACTGGGAACGGCGAACTCGTTGCCATGCTGCCCTAGCAGCCCGCCGTGGACAGAGCGCGGCCGCCCAACAAGGACCGGTTCCCGCAACCACCTTGATGTGTTGCGTCGCAGGCGGGCTTGTGTTTCCCTACTTGGATTGGCCACAGAACGGAAGGAAACGGGGCTATGCCAACAATTCCTGCCTTCAATCCGCCGGCCGAACTCAACGATTTTGATCGTATCCGAGGTCATCGTGACATCTGGAGCCGCTTCATTTCAGCCCAGTTCGACAGCGTGATTAATCTCGTCGAGGGGGGTTATGATGAGGTTGACCGTGGCACCGTCGTTGGCCATACCCCTGGCGTAGGTGCCGGGCGATCGCAATATTACAATGAGACAAAGACGTCCTCTGATAACCCTGAAGACGCACCGATTGTATGGGACGGCTTCCCAAAAACACTAGCGCGCATCTATGGTCGGCAAGCCGCGCTGCGTCTGGCGGACAGCTTGGATAAGGCCGGGGCATTTCTGCCAGGCTATTTGAGTCGCATTCCAGATGAGTATTGCGAATGGAGGGTCGAGAAAAATTCTGGGAAAATCGTCAAGATAACCTTTACCTGCGAGGGCCCAGAGTATTGGGCATCCATGGCCGGCGGCACCAGCCTTTACGATCCCAAGTTTGACTTTGGGCCAGGTGATCACAATGTATTGTTGGACCTATACAAAACCATCCTTGATCGCCAAGACATTAAGACGACCTGTTCCTGACAATGAAAGGAAAGCGATACTACAATCCTTATAACAAATGGAATACTGACGAAGGGATTGTTCACTTACAGCAGCAAAATAGCACACTCGGAGCTGAAATTCGTATAGGAGGTGACGCCACTGTGCGCAGAAAGACTGATGGAGTCGAAATCATAGATGCTACACACTTTATCTGCTGTGGCGGTTTCGGCGAAGTGAATAGATCAAGCGACCCAAAGATGGGGGCCGACATCAGCGCCTTGGCTCGCGACGGTTATGCCTTAACATTGCGTGACCCAGTAGCTATTTACTTCAATAAGTTCGACAACTCAGGGATTACCAAGCCCGGCCAAAATAACACGCGGGTGCCAGCCCCCAGTTACTGGAGGCCTCTGCGTGGGAAGTTTACTCCGGGGGCAGCCGTTCCCGGGGACATGACCGACAAAGGGACGCTCGTGGTGCGCGCGGTATACGAAGTGCCGCAAGGCGAGCTCGGCCCTGATGGTCGTCAACTGACGGTCAGCGATTTGCAGGTCGGTGGCGAACCCGTCACCTACGGTGGCCATATCGCCGAGCGCATTACGATGAAGTTTATCGCGCGCAAGTGTCGGCAAGGCTCTATACAGAACGCCGCCGTGGACTGCCGGAGCCGGTGCTGCAGAAGGACATCCAGCGCCGGAATGACTTACCTTACGGGCGTGAGCAATTTTTCCCACGATACCTGCCCAGATGTATTTGGCCATCCAGCCGACCCTCACGTGATGGCCTTGCTAGCATCGGTGCCCCACGAGCCGGCATTGGCAATGCCACGAGTGAGCAACACGCGTCGATCAAGCGGCTAAGGGTCTGACTCGAATCGCCGTCGGAACGCGAGTATATTGATTTAATGGGGAAATTTGGCCCACCACGGCGGCTCAAGCGGCTGCCAGCCGTCGCATCATGAGCTTGACACTGGTGATGTAAAGCCAAGTCACCGCGCTTTGGGTTGTCGCCTCGAAGTCTTTGGCCAGGCGACGGTTGCGGTTGAGCCATGCAAAGGTGCGTTCGACGACCCATCGCCGGGGCAGCAGGACGAAGCCCTTGGCGGCGTCTGACCGCTTGACGATCTCGATGGTCCAGTCGCCGAGGTTTTCGAGGGCCCCCTTCAGCTTGTCACCGGCATAGCCCGCGTCGGCGAAGACATGGCGCAACCAAGGAAAGGCGCCACGAACGCTCGCCAGCAGGTCTGGCGCCCCATCGCGATCTTGAACGTCGGCGGGGTGAACGATCATCCCGACCGGCAGGCCGATCGTATCGGTGAGTATATGGCGCTTGCGGCCCTTGATCATCTTCTCGGCCGCATAGCCGCGCGGACCGCTTGGCGCGCGTGATTTCAGTCCAGGCCATCGGGTCATTCCTTCGTGTCTTCGCAACCACGAGAGAACCGAAGCCGCTGAAATCACGCAACCCCGTACGATCCCTGCAGACCGCAAGGTGACCCACCCATCGTCCATTTCCTTGAAATGACTCGCTAAACTATTCCGGAACCATTCCGGGTCAGCCTCTAAGTCCGGGTGCTAGATCTGGATGTTCGGAGGCTCGGCTGGAGCTTAGTGACATGGCGATGGCACCCGCAATTGAAGAGCCGATCCTCGAAACAGCGGATATACAGGGCAACATCTTTCCCGGATTCAACAAGAGTCATCAAGCGCTGCTTGGCATCTCTATCGTGGATTCCCATTTAGCGAAGCGCTGGCTCGGCCGACTAATCCCAGAGATATGCCCAGCTACTGAGGTGATACTCTTTAGGCGTTTACGAAGCGCGATGATGAAGCGCCTGGGACTTGATCCGGCCGGATCTGACCTCAATGTAGTGTGGACCAATATAGCATTTTCGGCCGCCGGATTGAGGAAGTTGTGCAAGCCGGAAGACATTGATCAATTCGAGGACCGGGCCTTTAAGGAGGGGCTGCATCTACGGTCAGGCTCACTCAATGATCCGCCAGACGCGGCGGATGTGGCTGGGTCGCCGAAGAACTGGATTGTAGGTGGGACTGCTGCGATGACGCCCGACGTGCTGCTTATCATAGCCGCAGACGATTGCTCCCAACTGGATCGGAAGGCTCGCTTGGCTGAAAGATGCCATAGAGACAATGGACGCGGGTAGCGTCATGCTGACGTATGAGGAGCGAGGGAATGACCTTTGTGGAAGGCTTGCGGGTCACGAGCACTTTGGTTTCGAGGACGGTATATCCCAGCCAGGGATTCGTGGTCGGAATTTTGAACCTCCGCATGAGTACCTAACCCCTCGGATTATTGATCCTGTAGATCCTCGCGCGCTCACTTTCAGCGCCCCAGGACAGCCTCTTGTTTGGCCCGGGCAGTTCGTTTTTGGCTATGGCTTCCAGGATGATCAAGTTCCGACTGCAACCGGCCGTTCCAAGGATGCCCCTCCTTGGGCTCGTAATGGATCGTTCCTGGTGTTCCGGCGCCTTCGCCAGGAGGTTAAGGCTTTTTGGGATTTTATGGCGGCTGAGTGCGAGCGGCTCTCCAAACTACCGGGCTTTGCGAACATTAGGGCAGCTGAGCTTGCTGCCCTGATCGTTGGAAGATGGCCGAGTGGGGCGCCAGTAATGAGAACGCCACGGAGCAATGATACGAATTACGCAAGCGCGCCTGCGAACAACAATTTTCAATTTGGCGAAGCAGGTACGAAGATCCTGTTTGATCCTGACTCCGGCCTCGTACCCGACGATCTTGCTTTATCGCCGGCAGATCGCCCTGGATTTATTTGCCCCCACACCAGCCATATCAGGAAAGTCAATCCTCGGGACATCACGCCCGAGGGGGGCGCCTCAGCGGATGTGCTTCAGCGGCGAATTTTACGCCGCGGTATCCCATTCGGGAAGGCAATTGCTGAAGGCAATGCAGATCGGGGGCTTCTATTTCTTTGTTACCAGACCTCAATTGAGGAGCAATTCGAGTTCCTGGTAAGCCATTGGATGAATCAGCTAGACCGACCTGAGTTTGACCCTGGACGCGACCAAGATCTCTTGGTCGGGCAAGGTGCTACAGACGGGGGTGGCGTAAGGCAGGCTTTGGTGAGGCGCAGAGTGGATGGTCAGGTCTATGAGGCTACGGTGGCGACTTCAATCGATTGGGTAATTCCCACGGGGGGCGGCTACTTTTTTGCGCCATCGATAAGCGCGATCCGCGAAGTGTTAAGTGCTTAGCCCGTAGCGCGTTAGCAACTGAAGCTGCATTATGACGAGCTTGAGGTCCGTTCAGCACCCAGTGCCGTCCTTACGATCCCCGACGCCAATCGCCGGGAGCATGGCACAGGCGGCGCGGCGTGCACTCACGGAAGCTCAGGGCCGGGTCAGCCGGTGCTCGAGTAGGCTGGTGCCCATTTTGTTCGGGAGTGGCGACCCCGGCTGGATTCGAACCAGCGACCCGTCGCTTAGAAGGCGACTGCTCTATCCAACTGAGCTACGGGGCCGTTGCCCGCGATTTTATACTACGCGACCGGCGTTGCCGACCCGCTGGGGTGAAACAGAGGCAAGATCCAAGGACAACGTTATAGCTACTGCCGGATCGCCGCGGGCGGGGACGGAGCCGGTGCCGCCGATGCGGGGGTTGACGCGAGATTTGGATGCCAAGCTGCTGACCATGATCGCCGAGGCGGCCGAGATGACGGAGGAGGGACAATGCGACTGTCGAGACCCAGGGTGACCCCGCCCGCTGCGGCGAGCCTGATTCCTTCGTGTTCTGAGTTCGCCACCGGCGTTGCCGACCCGCTGGGCATGAAACCGCGGCATCGTCATGTATGGACGGCCCCCGTCTGGCAAGGAGGTTTTGGCGGCGCTGGCGATTGGTCTGGAGCGGTCATGTATTCGGCCTGTTGCTGCGGTCGAATGCTGACCGCTGGCCCCGATGGGTTACGCGGGCCGGGTTCCAAGCATCGCGGCGCGCTGTGGGGCGCGATGACGAGACGGAGTGTCCCGGTCCAGGTCCTGACCATTTTGCCGTCGCTGCCTTCTGCTCCTTGCTGGGTCACTGGCTGCTCTTCAGGCGAGCGGCCAGAAAGGGGAAGGTTTCTTGGTTTGGCTGCTGCGGGGCGTTCCTTCGTCCCGGCCTTCGTCCCGGCCTATGTGGTTGCGGGCGCCGCGCGCAGCGGCGGTCAAGGGGGGCCGGAGGCCCCCGCCGCAGGCGGCGCGCAGCGCCCTTGACGGCCGCGAGCACGGCACCACGCTGGAGTGGGCCGCAGCTGCGGCCATCATTGCGCCACCTGTGCCGCGGGGCGGCGATAGGTCTCACCGGAGATCAGCATCGCCCAGGCGATGCGGGCGGTTTTCGCCGCCTGCGCCAAGACCACGACCTTCACCGGCCGGCGAGCCAGGATGCCGCGCTGCCAGGCGGTGGCGCGATCGGTGCGGCTGCGGGCATAGCGCATGATCGTGCTGGCGCCGAGGGCCAACAGCTTGCGCAGCCGGATGTCGCCCTGGCGGCTGATGCCGCTCGCGCGCCGCTTGCCCGCACTCGAATGCTCAAGCGGTGTCAGGCCGCACCAGGCGGCGAAGTCGCGGGCGCTGCGGAACTGCCGACCGTCGCCGATTGCGGTGACGATGGCGTGGGCGGTGATCGGGCCAACGCCGGGGATGGTGGCCAGCCGGCGCATCACCGGGTGCTCGCGGGCGGCCGCGACGATGCGTTCCTCCAGCGCCGCAATGTCGCGCTGCAACCTCTCGATGGTCTTCACCATGATGCGCAGCGGCACCCGAAGCGGCTCCGGGATCGCAACCTCCGCCGTGTCGTCGACCCGCCGCGCCAGCTCGGCAAAGCCCCGCCGGCCCTGGGCGGCGATGATGCCGAACTCGGCCAGCAGGCTGCGCGCGCAGTTCGTCAGCTGGGTCTGCTGCTTCAGCAGCAGATCGCGCGCGCGTTCCAGGCCACGCGCGGCCTGCTGCTCGATGCTCTTGATCGGCACGAAGCGCATGTTCGGCCGGCACACCGCCGCGCAGATGGCTTCGGCATCACGCGCGTCGTTCTTGTTGCGCCTGACGAAGGGCTTCACATAGGCGGCCGGGATCAGCCGCACCTCATGCTCAAGTTGGACAGTTCGCTGCGCTGCAGCAGGAGAGGAAGCGAGTCATTTCAAGCGATTGGCCGACCGTTGGCCGAGATTTCTGCTGAATTGCGGTGCCACGTGTTTGCGTAATTGTTAACGAAAGCCCTTGCACGAAGGCGGCGATTCGGCATAAGCGTGCGGTGTCACGATCGAGAGCCGCATGTTCTTCCGCATCAAGCCGTCCGGAGAGCGCCGCTACCTGCAGATCGTCGAGAACACGCGCGACGGCACGCGCACGGTGCAGCGCGTGCTGGCCACGCTCGGTCGCATCGAGGACCTCGAAGCCGACGGCAAGCTCGATGCCCTGCTGCGCTCGGGGGCCCGGTTCTCCGAGACCGCCCTGCTGATCTCCAGCCTGCAGGCCGGAACGCTGCAGACCAGCGCCAGTGTGCGCATCGGCGCCCCGATGATCTTTGGCCGGCTGTGGGAACAGACCGGCTGCCGCGCGGTGATCGAGCGGCTCGCCGCGGGGCGGAGCTTCGGCTTTGCGCTGGAACGCGCGGTGTTTGCCAGCGTGCTGCATCGGCTGGTGGTCTCCGGCTCCGATCGCGCCGGCGAGAAATGGCTGGATGCCTATCAGATCGACGGCGCCGACGGCCTGGAGCTGCACCAGCTGTATCGGGCGATGGCCTGGCTGGGCGAGGAGTTGGCCGACCAGAGCGGGGCGACGCGCGCGCCCCGTCGCACCAAGGATCTGATCGAGGAGGCGCTGTTCGCGCGCCGGCGCAGCCTGTTCAGCGATCTCTCCGTGGTGCTGTTCGACACCACTTCGCTGATGTTCTATGGCGCCGGCGGCGAGAGCTTCGGCCGGCACGGCAAGTCGAAGGACCATCGACCCGATCTGCGGCAGGTGATCGTGGGCGTCGTGCTCGATGCTGACGGTCGGCCGATCTGCTCGGAGACCTGGCCTGGGAACGCCACCGACGTGAAGGCGCTGCTGCCGGTCGTGGCGCGCCTGCGCGAGCGCTTCGGCATTGTGCGGATGTGCGTGGTTGCCGACCGCGGCGTGATCAGCGCCGAGACGATCGGCACGCTGGAGGCACATGGCATCGAGTACATCCTCGGCGCGCGCGAACGCAGCGATGGCGAGGTGCGCGAGGTCGTGCTGGCCGACCGCAAGCCGATGGTGCCGCTGATCATCCCGCGGGCGCGGGGAGCGGAGACGGCGATTGAGGTCAAGGAGGTGGTGGTCGGCGACTGGGGGCCTGGGGCCAAGCCGCGGCGCTACGTGGTCTGCTTCAATCCCGAGGAGGCCCGGCGAGACGCAGCCGCACGGGCCGCCATCGTCGAGAGCCTGCGGCTGAAGCTGCAGCAAGGCGACAAGGGGTTGGTCGGCAACGCCGGCTATCGCCGGTTTCTCGCCACTCCGCGCGACGGGCACTTCGAAATCGACGCCGAGCGGATCACTGAAGACGCCCGTTTCGACGGTCTCTATGTGCTGCGCACCAACAGCAAGCTTCCTGCTTTGTCGGTTGCCCTGGCGTACCGGCAGCTCTGGAAAGTGGAGGCCATTTTTAGGACGGCAAAGTCGACCCTGGAGACACGACCGATCTATCATCAATCCGACGCCGCCATCGCCGGCCACCTGTTTTGTTCGTTTCTCGCCCTGCTGCTGCGCAAGGAACTCGACGAGCGACTGGCCGCCGCAGACGTGAGTGCGGAGTGGGGCGATATCGTGCGCGACCTCGATCGCGTCGAGCAGATGACGGTCGAGCAAGCGACCAAGCGCTTCCTGCTGCGGCCCCACGCGCCGGGTTGCGCCGGCAGCGTATTCAAGGCGGCCGGCGTCGCCTTGCCGCCGCTGGTGTGTCAGCTGCCGAGCGCGACGCCGCCACCGATCGCGGCACCCGCGCCACCGCCGCGTCGCGGACGCCCGCGGCGTGGTGCCACGCCCGATTGAATTTCCCGGATTCGCGTTCCCGATCAATCAGTTCGCGATTCTTGGTGTCCAACTTCAGTCATGGCCGAGCGCCCGCAGCTGGCGCGCCCAGTAATGCGCGCTGCCGCAGGCCTCGATCCCCACCAGGGCGGGCGACTGCTTGGTGAAGAACGGCTCGACCTGGGTCCGGCGCAGCTTCTTCTGCTCGATCACCTTGCCGGTGCTGTCGGCCACATGCACCTGGAACACAGACTTGGCGATATCCAGGCCGATTATGGTAGCGTTCATGACGGACGGTCTCCGTTGCTGGTTGGTCAAACCCCAGCTTGGCACATAGATGCCGTCAGGGGGCCGTCCACCCAGCATCGCGAGGCGCGGAGCGCCGTGGCGATCCAGGCGGGCCGCTCCGTGCCTCCCGCCTGGATCGCCACGCCGCCCAGCGGCGGCTCGCGATGACAGCTGCGCCAGGCCGGTTTCTT
Organism: uncultured Alphaproteobacteria bacterium; assembly: GCA_963754235.1. Classification (GTDB taxonomy): domain Bacteria; phylum Pseudomonadota; class Alphaproteobacteria; order Acetobacterales; family Acetobacteraceae; genus DATAYA01. The sequence goes on from CAVWFK010000021.1 coordinate 39,688, forward strand.
TCTAGTCCGCCACCGGCGTTGCCGACCCGCTGGGCATGAAACCGTGGCTCGTCGGGTATATCATGCGTCAGCGTCGTCGGCAGCGAGATCGGTGTTTCCTTGGTGCGCGAGAGCCCGTCTTCTAGTTGGGTCCGGGACGTCTGAGCACCCCTGATTGTGCCACGAGCCGGCGACGGCTCCGGAGCACGTTTTTTAGAGTTCTTCTAACGGACGTCCCACGCCGGCGGCGCGCCCGGAGGATGACATGGAAGTTCTCTACCCGCACTGTGCCGGCCTCGACGTCCACAAGAGCCTGCCCCCGCGAAAGCGGGGGAGACCGTCGTCGCCTGTGTGCGCCACATGACGAACGGCACGGTCAAGCGCGAGGTCCGCACGTTCAAGACCATGACCACCGATCTGCTGGCCTTATCGGAGTGGCTGGCGTCGCAAGGCTGCACGCATGTCGTGATGGAGGCGACCGGCGTCTATTGGAAGCCGGTCTGGCACATCCTGAGCGACGGCGACTTCGCGCTCACGCTGGCCAACGCGGCGCACGTCAAGAACGTGCCAGGCCGCAAGACCGACATCAACGATGCCACCTGGCTGGCTGATCTGCTGGCGCATGGACTGGTTCGGGCGAGCTTCGTGCCCGACGCCGCGACGCAAGAGCAACGCGGCCTGCTGCGCACCCGCAAGCAACTGGTGCGTGAGCGCGCCAGCCACGTCCAGCGGCTGCAGCGCACGCTGGAGGATGCCAACATCAAGCTCGACTCGGCGGTCTCCGACATCACCGGGCTGAGCGGGCGGGCCATGATCGAGGCCCTGATTGCCGGCGAGACCGATCCCGCCAGGCTGGCCGAGCTGGCCCATCGGCGGATCAAATCCTCGCCCGAGACCCTGCGCGAGGCGTTGCGGGGGCGGGTCACCGGCCACCACCGCTTCCTGCTCGCCCTCCACCTCAAGCAGATTGACGCCCTCGACGAGGCGATCGCCGGCATCGACGCGGAGGTCGACGCCCATGTCGAACCCTTTCGCATCGCCATCGCCCAATTGAAGACCATTCCGGGGATCGGCGATCTCGGCGCCTGCGTGATCCTCGCCGAGATCGGCACCGACATGAGCCGCTTCCCGACCCAGGGACACCTGATCTCCTGGGCGGGGCTGTGTCCGAAGAATGACGAGAGTGCCGGCAAGCGCCGATCCAATCGGATGCGCAAGGGAGCGCCCTGGCTAAAAACGACCCTGATCCAATGCGCCTGGGCGGCCGCGCGCAAGAAGGGCAGCTACCCTCAGACCCAATTCCAGCGCCTGCGCGCCCGGCGCGGCGCCAAGAAGGCCATCGGCGCCGTGGCCGCCTCGATGCTCACCGCCGCCTACCACATGCTCAAGCTGAAGTTGGACACCAAGAATCCGAAAGGGTTTGATTAGGAACGCGAATTCGGAAAATTCAGGGGCGCGTGGCACCACGCCGCGGGCGTCCGCGACGCGGCGGCGGTCGCGCTGGTGCCGCGATCGGTGGCGGCGTCGCGTTCGGCAACTGGCGCACCAACGGCGGCAGGGCGACGCCAGCGGCCTTGAACACGCCACCGGCGCAACCTGGCGCGTGAGGCCGCAGCAGGAAGCGCTTGGTCGCTTGCTCGACCGTCATCTGCTCGACGCGATCGAGGTCGCGCACGATATCGCCCCACTCCGCAGTCACGTCTGCGGCGGCCAGTCGCTCGTCGAGTTCCTTGCGCAGCAGCAGGGCGAGGAACGAACAAAACAGGTGGCCGGCGATGGCAGCGTCGGATTGATGGTAGATCGGTCGCGTCTCCAGGATCGACTTTGCCGTCCTAAAAATGGCCTCCACTTTCCAGAGCTGCCGGTACGCTAGGGCAACCGAGAGGACAGGAAGCTTGCTGTTGGTGCGTAGCACGTAAAGCCCATCGAAGCGGGCGTCCTCGGTGATCCGGTCGGCGTCGATTTCGAAGTGCCCCTCGCACGGGGTAGCGAGAAACCGGCGATAGCCGGCGTTGCCGACCAACCCCTTGTCGCCTTGCTGCAGCTTCAGCCGCAGGCTCTCGACGATGGCGGCACGGGCAGCGGCGTCTCGCCGCGCCTCCTCGGGGTTGAAGCAGACCACGTAGCGGCGCGGCCTGGTCCCAGGCCCCCAGTCACCGACCACCACCTCCTTGACCTCCAGCGCCGTCTCCGCCCCGCGTGCGCGCGGGATAATCAGCGGCACCATCGGCTTGCGGTCGGCCAGCACGACCTGGCGCACCTCGCTGTCACTGCGTTCGCGCGCGCCGAGGATGTACTCGATGCCGCGCGCCTCCAACTCGCTGATCGTCTCGGTGCTGATCATGCCGCGATCGGCAACCACGCCCATCCGTGCAATGCCGAAGCGCTCGCGCAGGCGCCTGACCACCGGCAGCAGTGCCTTTACGTCGGTGGCGTTCCCCGGCCAGGTCTCCGAGCAGATCGGCCGACCCTCGGCATCGAGCACGACGCCCACGATCACCTGCCGCAGATCGGGTCGATGGTCCTTGGATTTGCCGTGCCGGCCGAGGCTCTCACCCCCGGCGCCGGTGAACATCAGCGAGGTGGTGTCGAACAGCACCACGGAGAGATCGCTGAACAGGCTGCGCCGGCGCGCGAACAGCGCCTCCTCGATCAGATCCCCCGGGTCCGGCTTTGCCGGCCCGAGGGCAGGCTCTTGTTGCGGCGGGGCGCGCGCGTCGCCCCACTCTGGTCGGCCAGCTCCTCGCCCAGCCAAGCCATCGCCCGATACAGCTGGTGCAGCTCCAGGCCGTCGGCGCCGTCGATCTGATAGGCATCCAGCCATTTCTCGCCGGCGCGATCGGAGCCGGAGACCACCAGCCGATGCAGCACGCTGGCAAACACCGCACGCTCCAGCGAAAAGCCGAAGCCGCGCCCCGTGGCGAGCCGCTCGATCACCGCGCGACAGCCAGTCTGTTCCCACAGCCGGCCGAAGATCATCGGCGCGCCGATCCGCACACTGGCGCTGGTCTGCAGCGTTCCGGCCTGCAGGCTGGAGATCAGCAGGGCGGTCTCGGAGAACCGGGCCCCCGAGCGCAGCAGGGCATCGAGCTTGCCGTCGGCTTCGAGGTCCTCGACGCGGCCGAGGGTGGCCAGCACGCGCTGCACCGTGCGCGTGCCGTCGCGCGTGTTCTCGACGATCTGCAGGTAGCGGCGCTCTCCGGACGGCTTGATGCGGAAGAACATGCGGCTCTCGATCGTGACACCGCACGCTTATGCCGAATTGCCGCCTTCGTGCAAGGGCTTTCGTTAACAATTACGCAAACACGTGGCACCGCAATTCAGCAGAAATCTCGGCCAACGGTCGGCCAATCGCTTGAAATGACTCGCTTCCTCTCCTGCTGCAGCGCAGCGAACTGTCCAACTTGAGTTAAGGACGGCACCTTCTACCAGGACCTCGGTGCCGATCACTTCGACCGCCGCTCCAAAGGCGCCGCCACCAAGCGCCTGCTCGCGAAGCTCACCAGCCTCGGCTATGACGTCATCCTCACGCCAACCGCCGCGTGACCGACAAGGGAGTTTCTTTTTAGGAGCGGCGAGCCTGATCCGGCCCTGTTCTCAGGTCGTCAGCGAGCCTGATTCGCCCCTGTTTATGGGCCTCAGGGAGCCTGATGCGGCCCAGTTCTCGATCACCAGATCCACCTCAGCCGGCGCCGACCCGCTGGACATGGGCGGGTCCGGTCATCGTGGTCGGGTCGCGAAGTGTCCCGACGCGTGCACCGGCAATACCGACGCCAGCAGCGCCTGCGTGTAGGGATGCGCCGGGTGCGCCAGGACCGCGTCGGCGGCGCCCTGCTCGACCACGCGCCCGTGCTGCATCACCGCGACCCGCTCGCACAGCAGCCGCACCACCGCGAGGTTGTGCGACACGAACAGCATGGCAAGCCCGTGCCGCGCGCGCAGCTCGGCGAGCAGCTCGATTATCTGCGCCTGCACCGAGACGTCGAGTGCGGAGGTCGGCTCGTCCAGCAGCAGCGCGCGCGGCGCCGGCGCCAGCGCGCGCGCGATCGCGACGCGCTGCTTCTGGCCGCCCGAGAGCTCGTGCGGATGCCGCCACAGAAACTCGCCCGGCAGCCCGACATCGGCCAGCAGTTCGGCAACGCGATCCCGCAACGCACTCGCCGAAAAACGTTGCTGGATGCGCAGGGGTTCGGCGACGCTGGCGAACACCGAGGCACGCGGGTCGAGGGCCGCGTCGGGATTCTGGAACACCACCTGCACTGCGCGACGCAGCGGGCCGAGTGCCGCACGCGGGGTGCGGGTGATGTCGGTGCCGTCGAGCGCGATGCGACCCGATTGCGCGGGCGTCAGGCGCAGCAGCGCGCGCAGCAGCGTTGATTTCCCACAGCCGGACTCGCCCACCAGCCCGAGCGCCTCGCCCGGCGCCAGCGCCAGCGACACGCCATCCACGGCGCGGAGTTTGCCGAAAGCGCACACAAGATCGTCGGTTGCCAGCAAGGGGTCTGGGGCCGCCGGCCCCAGCGGGGTCGAGGGGCGGAGCGGGCCAAGGTTCCGATCGGCCCGCTTGGGCCGATTGGAATGCCCGCGGAGGGAGCGCCCCTCGCCTTCAAGCCGCATGGCACGCCACGCGATGCCCCGGCCCGACCGCGCGCAGCATCGGCTTCTCGTGGCGGCACACCGCCATCGCGATCGGGCAGCGCGGGTGGAAGCGGCAGCCGGGGGGTGGGTCGCGCAGGCTCGGGATGGTGCCGGGGATGCCCCGCGGCAATCGCCCCGGATGCGCGAGATCGGGCACTGCGTCGAGCAGGCCGCGCGTGTAGGGGTGCCGCGGTGCCTCGAACAGGCGCACGGTCGGCGCTTCCTCGACGATGGCGCCAGCGTACATCACCGCCACGCGGCGGCAGATCGCGCCGACCACGCCGACATCGTGGGTGATGAGCAGCAGCGTAAGGTCGAGCCGCGCGATCAGGTCAGCGAGCAGGGCGAGGATCTGCGCCTGGATGGTCACATCGAGGGCCGTGGTGGGTTCGTCGGCGATCAACAGCCGCGGGGCGCCGGCGAGCGCCATCGCGATCAGCACGCGCTGGCGCATCCCGCCCGAGAGCTGATGCGGATAGCGGGCGAGCATCGCCTCGGGCTCGGGAAGCTGGACCGCGCGCAGCAGCGCGACGCTGCGGGCGCCGATCGGCCCAATCCCTTCGCGGTCGGCACGCGGATGCGCGCGAAGAATATCAGCGAGAAGCTGGCCGATGGTGAAGACCGGATTGAGGTAGGTGGTCGGATCCTGGAACACCATGCCGATCGCGGCACCGCGCAGCGTGCGCAGCGCCGCGGGCGCCATCGCCAGCACGTCGGCATTGTCGAAGCGGATCGCGCCCGACCGCACGCGGAGCGGCGGGCTGGGGTCGAGGCGCAGGACGCTGCGCGCCAGCACCGACTTGCCGCAGCCGCTCTCGCCGACCAGACCGACCGCCTCCCCGGCTGCGATCGCGAGCGAGACGCCGTCGATCACCTCGGCGATGCCCTCGAACCCCTCAAAGGCGAGCCGAAGGTCCTCGATCTCGAGCAGGCTCATCCAGGCGCACTAACTACGCGCACTAACCACGCGCACTCCGGGGGTCCAGGATGTCGCGCATCGTGTCGCCGAACAGGTTGAAGCCGAGAACGGTGGCGAAGATCGCGAGGCCCGGGAACAGCGAATACCACCACTGGTCGGGCATGTAGCTGCGGGCGGTCGCGATCATCGCCCCCCATTCGGGAGCGGGCGGACGGGCGCCCAGGCCGATGAAGCCGAGCGAGGCGGCGGCGAGGATCGCCAGGCCCATGTCCATGCTCATCTTCACCGCCAGCGGCGAGACGCAGTTGGGAAGGATATGGGTCGCGAGGATGCGCAGGCGCGAGGCGCCCATCGTTTCGGCGGCATCGACGAAGGCCGCTCCGCGCAAGGTCAGCGCCTTGGCCTCGATCAAGCGGATGTAGCCGGGCCACCAGACGATCGCCAGCGCGATCACCCCATGCATCACGCCGGGGCCGAGGGCGGCGACGATGGCGAGCGCCAGAACCAGGCCGGGCACGCAGAGGAAGACGTCGGTGATCCGCATGATGGTGGTGCGGACGACGCCCCCCACGGTGCCGGCGATGATGCCGAGCGGCGCGCCGACGCCGGCGGCGACGAGCGTGATGGTAAGCCCGATCCAGAGGCTGGTGCGCGTGCCCAGCAGCACGCGGGTCAGGATGTCGTCGCCCATCTCGTCGGTGCCGAACCAGTGTGCGGCCGAGGGCGGGCGCAGCTTGGCCGCGAAGTGGATCGCGCCGGTGGCGTCGGCGGGGTAGGGGGCAATCAGCGGCCCGACGGCGGCGAGCAGCAGGAAGGCCGCGACCAGAGCGGCACCGAGCAGCGCGGACGGGCTGCGGCGCACGCTCCAGGCAAGGAAGCGGGCGCGGCGGAGGCGGCGCTCGCGCGCGAGCGGGGGTGCGAGGGTCGCAATGCTCATCGGCGCGGGGGCGATCGAGGGTTCATCGGTGGCCTGCGCATCCGGCTTCCGGCCGAGCGAATGGGCCATGTAAGCGGACGGCGGCGGCGGGAGCAATCCACGGCCGCGGACCGTTCGCCTGTCAGCGCGTGTCCGGGCCAGGTTTGCGCGACTGCCGCGCGGCGCGCTTCAGCATCGCGACCTGCCGGAAGAACTCATAGCGCGACTGGGCGGGGCTGCCGAGCAGGATGGCCCCTGCGGGCGCGTCGGAGATCAGGCCCGCCTGCGCACCAAGCTGCGCGCCCTTGCCCACGTGCAAATGGCCCGCCATCGCTGCTTGCCCGCCGACCTCGACAAAATCCTCGAGCACGGTCGATCCCGAGATCCCGACCTGGGCGACGATGACGCAGCAGCGGCCGAGGCGGACGTTGTGGCCAATCTGCACGAGATTATCGAGGCGCGACCCCGCGCCGATCACGGTGTCTTGCACCGAGCCGCGGTCGATCGTGGAGTTGGCCCCGATCTCCACGTCATCCTCGATGACCACCCGCCCGAGCTGCGGGATGGTCAGGAACCCGGTTTTGGTCCTGGCGAAGCTGAAGCCCTCCTGGCCGATGCGCACGCCGGGATGGATGCAGACGCGCGACCCCAGCAGTGCGTGGCTGATGGTGGCATGGGCGCCGATCCGGCAATCGGCGCCGAGCTGCACGCCCGCGCGGATGCTTGCATGGGGGCCGACCCGGCATCGCGGCCCGATCTCCGCGCGCTCCTCGATCAGGGCGAAGGCGCCGATGTCCGCGGTCGGATCGACCCTTGCCCCCTCCGCCACGAAGGCGGTGGGATGGACGGCGGGATAATGCGGCGGCAGCGGATGGAACAGCGCCGCCACCCGCGCCCAACCCTCGTAGGTCGCCGTCGCCAGAATTGGGATCGTCGAGCGCGGCACCAGGTTCGCCATGCTCGGATGGACGATCACCGCGCCGGCCGCCGTCGTCTCCAGGGCGGACGCGTAGCGCCGGCTGTTGAGGAAGCTCACCTCGTCGGGACCGGCGGTTTGCAGGGGCGCGATCCCGGTGAACACGAGCTCGGACGGCGGCGCGGTTCCGCCCGCCGCGGCGGCGATCTCGGCCAGCCGGTACGGTCCGCTTCGGGCATAGAAGCGCGCGTCGCCGACGGATTTGCTGTCCATTGCTTTTGGATGTTCCCGGAGGTATTTGTCAGGCGCCGTCCGGTTCAGGTCCTAGCACCGATCAGGCGGGCGTGCGCGGCACCGCGGACGCCTCGTGTCGTAGGCGCAATCATTCCGCTGCGACCCGCGCCGCCGCGTCCGCGTCCGCAATGAAGTGCGCAAGCTCGCCGCGCACCTCCGCGGCCGGACGTTCCCAGAACACGCCGGCATCGTCGACGGGGACGAAGCCGAGCCGCGCATAGAGATCGGCGACGACGCCGTTCTTCGCCGTTGCCCGGTATTCGCCGACCAGCCGCGACAAGCCCCGTGCGCGCGCCTCCGCCAGCAGCCGGCGCAGCATGAGTGCCTCCGCCCCCCGCGAGAACACGCGGCAGCTCATCAGCCAGCTCTCGATGCGCAGCGCGTTGCCCTCGGCCAGCGCGATCAGCGATGAGACCAGCCCGTGATCGCCGAACCGGTCGGCGAGGCGCAGTGCCAGCACCATCGCGTCCTCGCGGTGCACGAAATCGGCGAGCGCCGCCGCGGAATGGCGCCGCGTGGTGAGGTTGAACTGGTTGGTCTTCTGTTCGAGCTGCACGAGCCGCGCCATGTCGGCCGGTGCGGGCGGGCCGAGCCGGCCCACCATACGCAGCCCCGCCAGATAGGTGTCGACGTCGGTCGCACCCGCCGCAGCTTCCGCTGCCGCCGCGCGTGCGGCATAGGTGGCATTGCGGGCGAAATCCTCCGCCGTGTAGGCGGGAAGGTCGAACCAGTGGCCCTGCTCCAGCAGGGCCACGAAGCACGCCGGATCGTCTCCCAGCTCCACCACCGCGACCTCGGGCAGGTGTTCGCGCACGATCGCGCACTCGGCGGGGTTGTCGTCGGCGAACACGATCGCATCGAGGTCGAGATTGAGCGCCCGTGCCACCCGCCGCAGGCCGCGCACCTTGTCCTCCCAGGAGCACTCGAAAGCCGCGAAATCCTCCCGCTTCAGGACGGAGTGCGCGTGCGCGAAGGCAGCACCGGCGATCGCCGGATCGTTCTTGCTGCACGCGGCCAGGATGACGCCGCGCGCGCGCAAGCCGTGCAGATAGGCGCCCCAGGCGGCGAACGCCTCGCCCTCGGCCGAGCCGGGGCCGAGCCGGATGCCATCGATCCCGTCATCGCCGATCACGCCGCCCCAGAGCGTGTTGTCGAGATCGAGTGCCAGCACCTTGCGCACCCGCCCGTGCGCCGATCGCCACGCAGCGCGAAAGAAGGGCAGGTAGTCCGGCAGGAATTGCGGGTCGAAGCCGAGCTTCGCGGCATGGAAGAACCGCTCGCCCGCGAAGGCGCGACTGCCGATCTCGGCGGCGAGCCGGTCGAGTTCGATCCAATGCACGTCACGCCCCGCCGCCCGCAGCGCCCCATCGAGCGCGCGCACGTGGTTGACCGGCGACGCCGGAAGCACCCGCTCGGCGGGGCCGCGAAACCCCTCGGCCGGCGGCACCAGCGTGTGCTGCAGCGCACGAGCGCCGAGGTCGGAGTGCAGCAAGCCCCACAACCGCTGGAACAGGGCGCACTTGGCCGCGACCGCCTCGGCCACCGCCGCTTCGCCGGCGTCTGGCCGCAGCGCCTCCATCACGTCGCGCCGGTCGATCGCAAACACCACCACATCCGGACGGAAGCGGTGCAGGCCCGATTGCGGGTCCAGCACCTCCTGTATCCAGGTGCCGTAGGGAGCGAGGCTGAGGATCGGGGCCATCCCCTCCTGCACCGCCGCACAGCCGATCGCGGCGCCGAGATAGTCGAGCGTCAGCCCGCCGAGCACGGCGATGCGCGTCGTCGGCTTGTCCGGCGCCCCCTGCCACGCCGCAGCCTGGGCGCGGATGCGCTGCCCGGCGGCGAACAGGTCGGTGAGCGCCAGGTCGGGCCGGGCGAGGTCGCGGCGCAGTTCGTCGAGTGCCGCATCCATCGGTCAGCGGCTCCGCTTCCGCGCCACGGCCGCCGCCGCTAAATCCACAATCCCGCCCAAATCCTGCGCCGCATAGGCCTGCAAGATCGGCAGCTTGACGCCCAGCGCCTTCTCCACGGCGCTCAGAGCCACGAGATGCGCAAGCGAGTCCCAGCCCGGCACGTCGGCGGCCCGGGTCGTCTCGGTGATGGTCTCCGGTGCCACCCGCAACGCCTGCGCCACGGCGGCGCGCGTCTCGATCGACACTTCCTCGCGCGTCATCGGATCCTCCGCCGCCCACGTGCTTAGGGCACCCGACGCACGCGGGACAAGCGAAAGCCGGGCCTATCCCCGCAGGCGCTCTCGAACCGCCTCGGCGATGAAGCCGGAGCGCGACATCCCCTGCGCGGCCGCGGCGGCATCGAGGCGACCGAGCAGCGCTGCGTCCAGTGTGATGTTGGCACGAACAACGCGTCCCGGCATTTCCACCGGGACCAGCACCCGCGCCGCGATTGTGCCGACCGCATCGGCATGCCATGCGGGCAACGGCGCGTCCGGTGCTGACGGCGGTGGCACATCCTCGCGGTCCTCGACCATGCCCTCCAGGTGCAGGGCGCTCTCGGCGGCCTGCTGGACGGTATCGCCGGCGCTGACGCAGCCGGGCAGGTCCGGGAACACGACGCCATATCCGTCTTCCGGGCCGTCGCCCTCGTCTTGCGTAATCAGGGCCGGGTAGTAGCGGATCGCCATGCTTATCTCTCCCGTAGCTTGATGCCGGATTGGCGTTCGATTGACGCCAAATCCTTGGGCTTGATGTCCCGTCCGCCATGCACCGAGACCGTCACCTTGCCCGGCTTGGTCGGGTACCGGAACTGCTTGTGCGATCCCTTCGTCCGCACGTCCCGCCAGCCATCCGCCTCTAGGGTGCGAATGACATCGCGGGGCTTCTGTCAAGGTTTGTTGCGCACTGAGTACGCACTTTCCACCGAATGCTGCCAAGCGTTACCCTCCGTTGCCCTTCTGCCAGCTTGCGGACACACGCCCGACACATCGCCCGGCGTAGCCTTCCCTGATCGGCAACAGCGACGGAGTGGCTGTGATGTCCCTGCTGTTCATCCCGCTCGGGCTGGTCGTCTGGGTGCTCTGCTACGGCCCGGTTACCGGCGATGCGGACGACCCCACGCCACATCGCGGGCCGATCTGGATCGGCGGCCGCGCCCGCCACTGAGGCGCGTCAGCCCCAGCCCGCCAGCGCCAGCCACTCCTCCTCGGAGACCGTGCGCACGCCAAGCTCGGCCGCGCGCCGGGCCTTGCTGCCGGCCTCGGCACCCAGCACCACGAGGTCGGTGCGCTTCGAGACGGTATCGGTGACGCGCGCGCCCAGCGCCTCGGCGCGCGCCTTCGCCTCCGGCCGCGTCATGCGTGCGAGCGTTCCGGTGAACACGATGACCTTCCCCGCAAGCGGTCCGTCCGCGCCGGCTTCCCGCTTCGCGTCCTCGATCGTCAACATCGCCGCGAGTTCATCGACCGCGGCCACGTTGCGCCCCTCGCCCCAGAAGGCGGCGAGCTCGGCCGCGATCGCGGGCCCGATGCCGAGCACGGCATCGAGTTCCGCCCGCGCCTCCGACCCCGGTTCGACGGCCGCCAGCATCTGTGCCCGCCATTGCGCGAACCCGCCGTAATGGCGGGCCAGCAGCTTCGCGTTGGTCTCGCCGATGCGCCGGATGCCGAGCGCATAAATGAAGCGCGCGAGCGGAATGCGCCGCCGCTGTGCGATCGCACGCACCAAATTTCGCGCCGAGACCTCGCCCCAGCCTTCGCGCGCCGCGATCGCGGCCTGGTGGGCAGGCAGGCGGAAGATGTCGGCGGGAGTCGCGAGCAGCCCCTCGTCGTAGAATTCCCGGATCGTCTTCTCGCCCATCCCGTCGATATCGAAGGCGGGGCGCGAGACGAAATGGATCAGCCGCTCGACCCGCTGCGCCGGGCAGGTCAGGCCGCCGGTACAGCGCCGCACCGCCTCGCCCTCGGCCCGCACCGCGTGGCTGCCGCAGGCGGGGCAGCGGTCGGGGAACACGTATGGGCGCGCATTGGCCGGGCGGCGTTCGGGAATTACCGACAGGATTTGCGGGATCACGTCGCCGGCGCGCTGCACGATCACGGTGTCGCCGACGCGGATGTCCTTGCGCGCGATCTCGTCCTCGTTGTGCAGCGTGGCGCGGGCGACCAGCACGCCGCCGACATTGACCGGCTCGAGGTCGGCGACCGGGGTCAGCGCGCCGGTGCGGCCGACCTGAATGCGGATCGCGCGCAGCACCGTGATCGCCTGCTCGGCGGGAAATTTCCACGCGATCGCCCAACGCGGCTCGCGGCCGACGAAGCCCAGCCGCCGCTGCAATGCCAGATCATCGATTTTGTACACGACGCCGTCGATGTCGTAGCCCAGGCCGGCGCGCTCGGCGGCCATCCGCGCCTGGAATGCCGTCGCCGCCGCCGCGTCCGTAACTCGCGCTGAGAGCGGGTTGACCGCGAATCCCCACCGCTTTAGCCGCGCCAGATACGCCCAGTGCGTGTCTGCGACGGCGGCGCTCGCGTCCCCCATCGCGTAGGCGAACAGCGACAGAGCCCGCCCCGCCGTCACCGTCGCGTCGAGCTGGCGCAGCGAGCCGGCCGCCGCGTTGCGCGGATTGGCGAACAGCCGGCTGCCGGCCGCCTCCTGCGCCGCGTTCAGCGCCAGGAAGTCGGTCTTGGTCATGAACACCTCGCCGCGCACCTCGATCAGTCTCGGTGCCGCGCCGCGCAGCTTTTGCGGCACCGCCTTCATCGTGCGCAGATTGGCGGTCACGTCCTCGCCCTCGGTGCCGTCGCCGCGCGTCGCCCCCCGCACCAGCCGCCCATCCTCGTAGGTCAGCGAGATGGAGAGCCCGTCGATCTTCGGCTCGGCCACCATCGGCAGGGGCGCCTCGGGGCCGAGGCCGAGAAAGCGCCGCGCCCGGGCGCAGAACTCGGCGAAATCCTCGGCGGCAAACGCATTGGCGAGCGAGAGCATCGGCACGCGATGCCGCACCTTGACGAACCCGCCCGAAGGCGGCGCACCCACCCGGTGCGACGGGCTGTCCGCGCGGACCAGCGCGGGAAATCGCGCCTCGATCTCCTTGTTGCGGACCAGCAGCGAATCATATTCGGCATCGGTGATCTCAGGCGCATCCTGCTCGTGATAGAGCCGGTCGTGCCGCGCGATCTCGGCGGCGAGCCGCGCCAGCGCCGCCGCCGCCGCCGCCTCGTCCAGCGCCTCGACTGGAGCCTCGTTCACGCCGCCGAGCCGAGCAGGCTGTCGGCGGCGGCCCTCGCCGCCTCGGTCACGGTCTCGCCGGCCAGCATCCGCGCGATCTCCTCGCGGCGCGCGCGCACATCGAGAGTGGCGACCGTGGTGCGCGTCGCCTGCGCCCGGCTCGCCTTGGCGACGCGCAGATGCGCATCGCCTCGCGCCGCCACTTGCGGGCTATGCGTCACCACCAGCACCTGCACCCCGCGCGCCACCCGCGCCAGGCGCTCCCCGACCGCCGCCGCGGTTGCCCCGCCGACCCCGGCATCCACCTCGTCGAACACCAGCGTCGGCACCGGCGAGCCGCGCCTCAGCACCACTTTCAGCGCCAGCATCAGCCGCGACAACTCGCCGCCCGATGCCACCTGATCGAGCGGTCCCAATTCCTGCCCCGGATTGGTCGCGATCAGGAAGCGCACGGCGTCCACCCCCGCCGGTCCCCAGCGCGGTTCCGGCAGCGACGCGATATCGACCGAAAACCGTGCCCGCTCCAGCCGCAGCGGCGCCAGTTCGCGCCGCAACGCCGCCTCCAGCCGTGCAGCGGCCGCGCGTCGCGCCGCCGTCAGGCGCTCAGCCGCGGCGATGTACTCCGCCCGGGCCGCCGCCGCCTGGCGGCGCAGCGCCGCAATTTCGGCCGTCCCGGTGTCCAGTGCCGCCAATCGCGCGCACAGCGTGGCCAGCAGCCCCGGCAGCTCGGCCACTGCCACCGCGTGCTTGCGCGCCGCCGCCCGCAGCGCGAACAGCCGCTCCTCCGCCGCTTCGAGCCGGCGCGGGTCGGAGCCGGCATCGGCGGCGAGCCGCGAGAGCAGCGTCTCGGCCTCGGCCAGCGCCTCCTCGGCGCGCTCGATCGCCACCAGCGCCGGGCCGGCCGCGTCTTCCTGTCCTGGTGGGGCGAGCCGCCCCAGCGCCCGCGCCGCAGCCCGCAGCGCGACCGCCGGGCCCGGATTGCGGCGGTCACGCGAGGCCAGCTCCCCCAGCGCCGCGGCGATCGCCTCGGCACGCCGCTCGCCCTGCTGCAACGCCTGCCGCTCGGCCGCCAGCCGCTCCTCCTCGCCCTCCTCGGGGGCAAGGCCGGACAATTCGTCGGTCGCGTGGCGCAGCCATTCCTCGTCGCGCCGCGCCGCCTCGATCGCCGCTTCCGCTCCGGCCAGCGCCGTCTCTGCCGCCCGCCATGCCGCCCAGGCCGAAGCGACCGCGGCGCGCAGCCCGGGTTCGGCACCGTGGGCGTCCAGCAACCCGGCGTGGCTCCCCGGATCGGCGAGCCCCATCTGCTCGTGCTGGCCCTGCACCTCCACCAGCAACGCCCCCAGCCGGCGCAGCAGCGCCGCACTCACCGGCGCGTCGTTGACGAAGGCGCGCGAGCGGCCGTCACGGCCGAGCAGCCGGCGCAGCACCAGCGCGTCGTCCTCGCCCGCCAGCGCCTGTTCTTCCAGGAGCGCCCATGCCGGATGCCCCTCGGGGGGCGCGAAGCAGGCCGAGACCGACGCCTGCTCGGCGCCGGCGCGCACCAGCCTGGCATCGGCACGCGCCCCCAGCGCCAGGCCCAGGCTGTCGAGCAGGATCGACTTGCCGGCGCCGGTCTCGCCGGTCAGCACCGAGAGGCCGGGGCCGAAACTGAGGTCGAGCCGCTCGATCAGCACCACGTCGCGGATCGAGAGCGCCGTCAGCATCGGAGCCGCGGGCGGCCGTTCCTGCGACTAGAAAGAAACCGGCCTGGCGCAGCTGTCATCGCGAGCCGCCGCTGGGCGGCGTGGCGATCCAGGCGGGAGGCACGGAGCGGCCCGCCTGGATCGCCACGGCGCTCCGCGCCTCGCGATGACGATGCCACGGTTTCATGCCCAGCGGGTCGGCAACGCCGGTGGCGAACTCAGAAGGCCCAGCCGAACATGCCGGAGAGCAGGCCGCCATTGCCCGCGCGCGCCGGCCGCGTCGGCCCCGACGCGGTCTGCACGTCGCCGTCGCGCACCAGATTGCGATAGCTGGTCGAGTACCACGAGCTGCCCGGGTAGTTGTAGCCGAGCACCGCAGCGGTGCGCCGCGCCTCGCCGACGAGGCCGAGCTTGAGATAGATCTCGACCAGCCGGTGCAGCGCCTCGGGCACGTGGTTGGTGGTCTGGAAGTCATCGACCACGCGCTGGAACCGGCCGATCGCGGCGGTGTAGAGGTGCTGATCCTCGTACCAGCGCCCGATCGACATCTCCTTGCCCGCGAGATGGTCGTTGCAGAGGTCGATCTTCAGCCGCGCATCGCGGGCATAGGCACTGTCGGGGAATCGATTGACCACGTCGCGCAGCGCGCCCAGCGCCTCCACGGTCGATTTCTGCTCGCGCTGCACATCCTCGATCTGCTCGTAAAAGCAGAGCGCGCGCAGGTAGTAGGCATAGGCGATGTCGTGGTGCGTCGGGTGCAACTGGATGAAATGATCTAGCGTGCCGATGGCGTTGCTGTACTGACCGGTGAGATATTCCGAATAGCCCTGCATCAGCATCGCATTGGTCGCCCAGGGCGAATACGGATAGTTCTCCTGCACCAGGTCGAACTGCGTCACCGCCACCTTGTAGCGCTGCGCCTCCAGTGCATCGACGCCGTTGTTGTAGAGCTGGGTCGCCGGGATCGTGGAGGGATCGACCACGGCCTTCTTCTCGCCGCCGCCGAACGGATTGAGCGAGTTCAGCGTGCCACAGCCCGAGAGCAGGACGAGCGCCGGGACGACAAGAAGCCGGAGCAGGGCGGAGCGGTTCATCGGGCGCGGCTCATACCATGTCCTGTGGAGTCGGACACCCTCTCCGCCCCCAAAGGCGGAGAGGGCTTGAGCTGCGGGCCACGTTCGCCCCTCTAATCACGCCGCCGCCGGAACCGCCGACCAGTCGGAGAGCACCGGCCTTCGCACGCCCGGATGCACCACGACCTCCCGCCACGCCTCCGCGTCCGCGAACAAGGCCCGCAGCAGCCGGTTGTTGAGCGTGTGACCCGGCCGATGCGCGACCAGCCGCCCGCGCAGCGCCGCCCCCGCGAGCCCGAGATCGCCGACCGCATCCAGCAGCTTGTGGCGGACGAACTCGTCCGCCATGCGCAGGCCCTCGGGGTTCAGCACGCGCGCGCCGTCCACCACCACCGCGTTGTCCAAGCTGCCGCCGCGTCCGAAACCCGCACCCTGCAGCGCCTCCACCTCCTCGGCCAGCGCGAAGGTGCGCGCCGTCGCCACCTCGCGGCGGAACGCGCCGGCCAGGAGCGGCAGCGACAGCGCCTGACGGCCGATTGCGGGCGCTGCGAAGTCGATCGAGACCGCGAGCGAGAAGCCGCCATCCATGCGGGCGGGGCGCAATTCGGCGAACGCCTCGCCGTCCTCGACGCGCACCGGCCGCAGCACCTCGATCAGCCGGCGCGGCGCGTCCTGCGTCTCGATCCCGGCGCAGTCGAGCAGGAACAGGAACGGCGCCGCCGATCCGTCCAGCGCCGGCACCTCCGGCCCGTCCAGCTCGACCACCGCGTTGTCCACGCACGCGGCGGCCAGCGCCGCCATCAGATGCTCGACCGTGCCGATCCGGGTTCGCGGATCGTCGGCCAGTCCGATTACCGTCGAGAGCCGCGTGTCCACCACCGCATCAAAGCGAGCAGGGATGTCGATGCCGAGATCGACGCGGCGGAACACGATGCCCGAATCCGGTGCGGCCGGGCGCAGCGTCAGCGCCACGCGCTGCCCGCAATGCAGTCCGACGCCGACGCAGCCGATCGCGGTCTTCAACGTCCGCTGAAAGGCGGCATCGGCGTCCAGCTCGAAGCGGTCAGGCATTCCATCCATGCGGCGCGTCGCTGATCCCGTCGGAAGGAGGGCGGGCGCCGGACGCTGCTCACTCGAGGCGTCCGGCCGGGTGCAAGCTAGGTCGCTCCGCACCCGGCCGGGAAGTCAATCATTATTGCCGAATATTACGATCCAATTCGTTGATCATGCGGCAATTTCGCAGCGCGCAAAGCCACCGATCACGACGACTGGCGGCGCAGGAAGGCGGGGATCTCGAATCCCATCTCCTCGCTCGCGATCGGCCGCACCGAGGCGGCCGGCTCGGCCCGCGGGGCCAGCGCGGGCTCCGCGCGAGGCGTCGGCTCGGCCGGGGCGACCATTGGCCGCAACGCACCCGTCACCTTCTGGAACAGGCTGTTGCGACGGACCGGCAGCGGCGTCGGCTCGGCAAGGGCGCCGCTCGCGGCCGGTGCGGCCGCCGGCGCCGCGGCGACACGCGGCTCGGCGAACAGCGTGCTGCGCGGCGCCCCGACCCGTGGCGGAGCCGTCGGCGGGCGTGCCTGACCCATGCCGCCCTGCCCCAGCAGGGCCATCGCCGGCGTCATCCCCTGCGGGATCATCGGTTGCGGGATCATCGGTCCGGAGGGCGCCGGTTCGGCGATTGCCAGCGCCGGCGGCTCGGCGGTCGAGGCCATCGCCAACGGCTCAATCTCCGGCGTCGCGGCCGCATAGGCCGGCCCGCCGCCGCCCACCGCAACCAGTCGCGGCCGCATCGCCTCGGCGGTGGCGGCGGCCTGCGCCGGCGTGTCGATCCCGGTCGCCACAACTGAGACGCGCACGCGGCCCGAGAGGTCCTCATCGATCGCCGAGCCGAAGATGATGTTCGCGTCCTCGGCCACTTCCTCGCGGATGCGATTGGCGGCGGCATCGACCTCGAATAGCGTCATGTCCTCGCCGCCGGTGATGTTGATCAGCAGGCCCCGCGCACCCGACATGCTGGTATCCTCGAGCAGCGGGTTGCTGATCGCAGCCTCCGCCGCACGGATTGCGCGATTCTCGCCGTCCGCCTCGCCGGTGCCCATCATCGCCTTGCCCATCTCGGCCATCACGGTGCGGATGTCGGCGAAGTCGAGGTTCACCAGTCCGGGGGCCACCATCAGGTCGGTCACGCCGCGCACGCCCATGTACAGCACGTGGTCGGCCATCTTGAATGCTTCCTTCCAGCCGGTGCGTTCGTTGGCTAGTCGGAACAGATTTTGATTCGGAATCACGATCAGCGTATCGACGAACTCCTGCAGTTCGGCGATGCCCTGGTCGGCCGCCTTGGAGCGGCGGATGCCCTCGAAGGTGAATGGCTTGGTCACCACGCCCACGGTCAGCACGCCGCGCTCGCGCGCCATTCGCGCGATCACCGGCGCCGCCCCAGTGCCGGTCCCGCCACCCATTCCGGCAGTGATGAACACCATGTGCGCGCCGTCGAGATGCCGTGCCAGCTCGTCCGCTGCCTCTTCCGCCGCCGCCCGGCCGATCTCGGGCTTTGCGCCGGCGCCTAAGCCCTGCGTCAGGTGCGGCCCGAGCTGGATGCGCCGGTCCGCCTTGCTGTGCATCAATTGCTGCGCGTCGGTGTTGGCTACCACGAAATCGACGCCCTGCAATTGCAGCGCGATCATGTTGTCGACCGCATTGGTGCCGCCGCCGCCGACTCCGACCACGGTGATCCGGGGCGTGAAATCGGTGTGCAGTGTCTGTGGGATCGTCAGGTTCAGCGTCATCGGCAGTCTCTCCCCCCCGAGAGAAGTGAATGGAGGCTGGAACACGCGCTCGATTCGAGTCCAGCCGCTCGATGTGCCCGTGCGCGCATCAGACGCGCTCGCGCAGGAAATTGACGAAACGCCGCAGCCTTCCGCGCGGCGGCTCCGTCTGGTCGAGATCGAGGTCGTGCAGCGGGCGGCCCTCCCCGGCCGCCCAGGCCAGCAATCCGGCTACGGTCGCGAAGGCCGGGCTGGTCGCGGCATCCGGCAGGCCGCGCAGGCTGCCCGGCCGCCCCGCGCGCACCGGCCGATCGAGGATGCGATGGGCCATCTCGCGCGCGCCGACCAACTGGCTGGCGCCGCCGGTCAGCACGATTCGCGTACCCGCGGCACGGCCCAGCCCCGCGCCCTCCAGGCGGTCGCGCACCAGCTCGAAGGTCTCTTCGAGCCGCGGGCGGATGATGTTCACCGCCATGCTGCGCGGGACGCGCGCGTACTGATGCTCGTCCTCGCCGACAAGCGGCACCGTCAGCAGCTCGCGGTCGTCCTCGGCCGCGCCGAGTGCCGTCCCGTACATCGTCTTCAGCCGCTCCGCCGCCGCGATCGTGGTCGAGAGCAGGCGCGCGAGATCGCTCGTCACATGCACCCCGCCCACCGGGATCAGCGCCGAGTGCATCAACTGCCCCTCGCCGAACACGCCGATCCCGGTGGTGCCGCCCCCCATATCGATCACCACCGCCCCCAGCTCGCGCTCGTCGGCAACCAGCGTCGCGAGACCGGAGGCGAGTGGTGCCGCGACCAGTTCCGAAAGGTCGAGGTCACAGCGGGCAATCGTGGCAGCGAGGTTGCGCAGCGCCGTGCCCGCCGCATCGAGCACATGCAGCCGGGCGGTAAGCTGCTCGCAATGCAGCCCGCGCGGATCGGCGACCCCTTGGGTGTCGTCGGCGGTGAAGCCGAGCGGCAGGGCGTGGATCGTCTCGCGCCCCTCGCTCCAGGCGCGCGCGCGGCCCTCGCTGACCACGCGCTTGACATCGGCCTCGGTGACGGCGCGGCCGCCGACCGGCCATTGCACGTTGAACAGCCGGCTCTCCGGCGCGCCGCAGGAGAGATTGGCGATCACCGAGCGCAGCCGGTGGTCGGCCATGTCTTCGGCCTGGCCCACGGCGGCGCGGATCGCGCGCTCCGCCTCCTCGATATCGGTGATGCCGCCGCCGCGCACGCCGCGGCTCCTCTGCCAGCCGAAACCGAGCACGCGCAGCCGCCCGTCGCTCTCCGTGCGGCCGATCAGACAGGCGATCTTGGTGGTGCCGATGTCGAGCACGCCGAACGGGCCGGCGCGCCCGCCGCGCGGCCGCGCGCCTGCGTCGGCTTCATCGGGCGGCCCAGCGGGCTTGCCGATCGGCTTGCCGGACGATTGACCCGGCACGCGACGCGACATGTCGTTCACGTGGGACTCCTGGTGCTGGCGCGGGCGTCGGGGGACGGCGGCACCGGCAGCGGTCGGATCACCAGCCGGTCGTGCAGCCGCAGATCGACGATCGCGAGCGGGCGATCGAGCAGGTCGTGTGCTGACTGCAACTGCGCGAGCCGCGCGACCGCCGCCGGCGCGTGCCCCTCGGGCAGCAGCACGGCGATGCCGTTGGTGAGTTGCAGATTCCAGCGCCGGCGCCCGACCCGCACCGCGGCGGCGACACGTCCGGCGAGAGGCGGCGCGGCGCGCAGCGCGTCGATCAGGGAGCCGGCGTGCTTCGGCGCGTCGTCGCCCACGACCAGCGGCAGCGTCTTGAAGGCAGCGAGATCCTGCTGCGCTACCACCTCTCCCGCGCGGTCGATCAGCACAAAGCGGCCGTGATCCTGCCAGATCGCGAACGGGCGCCGCTCGTCCAGATGCACGAGGATGGTGCTGGGCAGCAGCCGCTCCACCGTCGCACGCGTCACCCAGGACAGCCGCTCGATCCGTCGCCGCGCGGCCTCGACCGAATAGGCGAGGATCGGCTGCCCGAGCCTCGCGCCGATCGCGGCGCGCAGCAGCGGCTCGGGCGTATTGGTGCGACCCTCGATCACCACGTGCCGCACGCGCATGCCGAGCACCGCTGAAAGTCCCGCGCGCACTCCTGCACCGCGACTCGCGGGGGCCGCCTCGCGCAGCACGATCGCGACCAGGACCACGCCCACGAACCCGCACGCCGCCCACGCCAGCGGCCGCAGCACGCGCCGCGCGCGGCGCAGCAGCAGGGCGGTGCGCGAGGGCCGATCGCCCGACGCACTGCGCCGCCGCGGCCGCTTCACGCGCGACATGCGGCGCGCTCCACCATCCAGGCGCACAGCGCCGGGAAGCTCATCCCGCAATGCGCCGCCTGCTCGGGCAGCAGCGAGACCGGCGTCAGCCCCGGCTGGGTGTTGACCTCCAGCAGCACCAGCCGCCCCGGCTCGCCCGCGGTGTCGTCGTAGCGGAAGTCGGCGCGCGTGGCACCGCGACAGCCGAGCGCCCGGTGCGCCGACAGCGCGAGATCGAGCGCGCGAGAGAAAATCTGCGGATGCACCGGCGCGGGCAGCACGTGCAGCGAGCCGCCCTCGGCATACTTGGCCTCGTAATCGTAGAAGCCGACGGCGGGATTGATCTCCGTCACCGTCAGCGCGCGGTCCTCCAGCACCGCCACGGTCAGCTCGCGGCCGGGGACGTATTCCTCGACCAGCGCGTGATCGCCGAAGCGCCACGTGCGTGCGATCTCGGCGCGACGGTTGCCGCCGGCGCGCAAGATTTCCACGCCGACCGACGAGCCTTCGTTCGCCGGCTTGACCACGTACGGAAGCGGGCGCGGATCGGCCGCCTCCAATTCCTCGATCGGCACCAGCCTGCCGTCCGCGATCGGAAGTCCATGCGCGGAAAACACCGATTTCGACGCGACCTTGTCCATCGCCAGGGCGGAGGCGCGCACGCCGGAATGCGTGTACGGGATGCCCATGAAGTCGAGCACGCCCTGGATCGCCCCGTCCTCGCCGAAGCGGCCGTGCAGCGCGTTGAACACCGCATCCGGCTTCGGCGTCAGCGCCGCAACCAGGGCTGCGAGATCATGCCCGACCTCGACCGGGGCTACGGAAAATCCGGACTCCCGCAATGCGGCGATCACCTGCCTTCCCGAAGCGAGCGAGACCTCCCGCTCCGCCGAGATGCCGCCGTAGAGCACCGCGACGCGCATCATTGCACCAGCTCGGGCCGCGCGCCGGGGATGCCGATGCGGCGGATTTCCCAGTTTAGATCAACGCCGCTCATCGCGTGGACGCGGCGGCGCAGCTCCTCGCCCAGACCCTCGATATCGGCGGCGGTCGCCTCGCCCGTATTGATCAGGAAGTTGCAGTGCTTCTCGCTGACCTGCGCGCCGCCGCGCCGCAGGCCGCGACAGCCGGCGGCCTCGATCAGCTCCCACGCCTTCATTGCCGGCGGGTTGCGGAACGTCGAGCCGCCGGTGCGCGCCCGCACCGGCTGCGTCGCCTCGCGCGCCGCGCGGATCTCGGCCATGCGCGCGGCGATCGACGCCGGATCGCCCGGCCGCGCCCGCAGGCGCGCCCGCACCACCACCGCACCGGCCGGCAGCGCAGAATGGCGATAGGCAAAGGCGAGGGCGGAGGCCGCAAGCCGGTGCCGCTCGCCGGAGCGCGCGACGATCTCGGCCCAGTCGAGAACTTCGGAGAAGTCGCTGCCGTAGGCACCGGCGTTCATCGCGACCGCGCCGCCGATCGTGCCGGGAATGCCGCACAGGAATTCGAGGCCCGCGAGGCCGCCCGCCGCCGCGTGCTCGGCGACCGTCGCATCGAGTGCCGCGGCGCCGGCGATCACCCCGTCCGCCGCAGTCTCGATCGCGCCGAAGCCGCGCGCGAGCCGCACCACCAGGCCAGGGACGCCGCCGTCACGCACGATCAGGTTCGACGCGGCGCCGATCACCGAAACGGGCATCTCCGGCGGCAGCGCCCGCAGCACGTCCGCGAGATCGTCGGGATCGGCCGGCCGCAACAGCCATTCCGCCGGGCCGCCGACGCGAAACCATGTCGCGGGTGCCAATGCCGCCGCGGCCGCGATCCGTCCGCGCGTGGCCGGGAGAGCCGAGGTGGAGGCCGCTGCCATCATCGCGCCGCTCCCACCGCCGCTCGGCGTCCGCCCTGCAACTCCGCGAGCTGCGCCGGCAGCGCGTGCGCCCAGCCGGTGATGCTGCCAGCGCCGAGGCAGACAACGAAATCGCCGGGCCGCGCGATTGCGTTCACCATCTCGGCCAGCCGCTCCGGCCCCGGCAGCGGCACCACGCTCCGATGGCCGCGCGCGCGCAATCCCTCCACCAGTGCGTCGCGATCGACGCCGGGGATCGGCTTCTCGCCGGCCGGATAGACGTCGGCCACGATCACCGTGCCGGCGTCGTTCATGCAGGCGCAGAACGCATCGAACAGCGAATTGAGGCGGGTGAAGCGGTGCGGCTGCACCACGGCGAGCACGTTTGCCGCCCCCGCCTGCCGGGCCGCCTTCAGCACCGCCGCGATCTCGACCGGATGGTGCCCGTAATCGTCGATGATTGTGATGCCGCCGACCTCACCGGTCTTTGTGAAGCGCCGGTTCACGCCGCGGAATGCCGCGAAGGCACTGCGCAGCGTCGTGTCGTCGATCTCCATCTCGACGGCGACAGCGACGGCCGCCAGCGCGTTCTGCACGTTGTGGCTGCCCAGCATCGGCAACCGGAACGGCCCCATGCGGCGCGAGAGATTGCGCGCGCGATCGGTGACGGCGACCTCGAACGTGGCGCCCAACCGGTCGGCGATCACGCGCTCGGCGCGCACATCGGCCTGCGGCGAGAAGCCGTAGGTGACGATGCGCCGGTCCGACAGGCGCGGGATCATCTGCTGCACCGCCGGATGGTCAATGCAAAGGACGGCAAAACCGTAGAACGGGATGTTGGAGACGAACTGGTCATAGCCCGCGACCATCGCCTCGGCGGTGCCCCAATGATCGAGGTGCTCTGGGTCCATGTTGGTGACGACGGCGATGACCGCGGGGAGCCGCAGGAAACTGCCGTCGCTCTCGTCGGCCTCGACCACCATCCAGTCGCCGGCGCCGAGGCGCGTGTTGGTGCCCCACGCGTTGATGATGCCGCCGTTGATGACGGTGGGATCGAGCCGTGCCGCCTCCAGAACGGCCGCGATCAGGCTGGTGGTGGTGGTTTTGCCGTGAGTGCCGCCGATCGCGACCGACCATTTCAGTCGCATCAACTCGGCCAGCATCTCGGCGCGCCGCACCACCGGAGTGAGCCGCGCCCGCGCCGCCACCACCTCAGGGTTGTCGCGCGCGACCGCGGTGGAGACGACCACCACCTCCGCATCGCGCAAATTGGCCGCATCGTGTCCGACGGCAATCGCAATCCCCGCCTCGCGCAGGCGTCGCACGTTTGCACTTTCGGCCAGATCGCTGCCTTGGACGGAATAGCCGAGATTGTGCAGCACCTCGGCAATGCCCGACATGCCGATGCCGCCGATGCCGACGAAATGGATCGTGCCGATCCCGAGCGGCAGCGCTCTCATCGCACTCCCTCCGCCACGACCCGGCTCTGGACCAGATCGGCCAACAGCGTCGCCGCTTCCGCCATCCCCGCGCAGGCAGCACCCGCGGCCGCGTCGCGCAGTGCGTGGTGGTCGGCGAACAACGCAGCAAGCTGCTCGGCCAGCGCCGCGGGCGTGAACAGCGGCTGCGGCACCAGCCACGCGCCGCCCACGCGCGACAGCGCCCGCGCGTTCGCGGTCTGATGATCGTCGATGGCACCCGGCAGCGGCACCAGGATCGCCGGCCGGCCTACCACCGCGAGTTCCGAGACCGTCGATGCCCCGGCGCGCGCGATCACCAGATGCGCGGCCGACAGCCGTTCGGCGATATCGGCAAAGAACGTGGAAACGTCGGCCGCGATCCCAAGCGAGGCATAGGCGAGGCGCACCCGCTCGACATCCTCGACCCGCGCCTGCTGCACGACCGAGAGCCGACGCCGCAGCGCTTCCGGCAGTTGTGCCGCCGCCGCCGGCACCACGTCGGAGAACACGCGCGCGCCGAGCGAGCCGCCCAGCACCAGCAGCGCGATCGCGCCCTCGTCCGGCGGCGCATACGGCATTCCGCGGAGCGCCGCGATGGTCGGGCGCACCGGATTGCCCGTCACCACCCTCGCCAGCTCCGTGGGGATGCCGAGGGTGCCGGCAAAGCCCAGCGCCAGCGCATCGGCGCGGCGGGAGAGGAAACGGTTGGCGCGGCCGAGCACCGCGTTCTGCTCGTGCAGCACGATTGCCGGCCGGCGCCCGCGCAGACTCGCCGCCGCCAGCACCGGCGCGACCGACGGATAGCCGCCGAACCCGATCACCGCCGCCGCATCGAGCCTTGCCAGGATGCGCCGCGCCTGGACCACACCGATCGCGAGTGCCGCCGCCGCCCCCACCGCGCGCGCCCCGCGCCCCGCCAGCCCCGCCCCGCGCAGCAGGAACCGCTCCGCGCCAGCGAACACCTCGCTCGCCTGCGCGCCCGAACGCGCGTCCGTCATCAGCGCGATGCGATGCCCGCGCGCGACCAGCTCTGCGGCCAGCGCCTCGGCCGGGAAGAAATGCCCGCCCGTGCCGCCGGCAGCGATCACGATCGGACGCACCGCGGGGCCTCTCATCGGAAAGGCGAGGGGCGCTGCCCCACGACCCCGCCGGGGCCTGGAGGCCCCAGACCCCCATTTACGTCATGGTCGGCGAAGGCCGACCATCCACGTCTTTGGTGCGGTCGCGAAGTCGTGGATGCTCGGCGTTCGCCGAGTATGACGAGTACCCGGCCTTCGGGCATTGCGAGAGCACTCACAGCCCACCCCCATGCCGCCGCCGCGTCAGCGCCAGCAGCATCCCGACCGTCAGCGCGATCGCGAGCACCGATGATCCGCCATAGGAGATGAACGGCAGCGTCATCCCCTTGGTCGGAATCAGGTGCAGCGTCGATCCCATGTTGACGAAGGCCTGCAGTCCGAAGCTCATCACCAGCCCGGCCGCGGCGAGCACGGTGAACAGGTCGTTCTCGGCGAGCAGCCGCAGCAGGCAGCGCAGCACGATGAACGCGAACACGCCGAGGATGATCAGGCACAGCACCATGCCGAATTCCTCGCCCGCGACCGCATAGACGAAATCCGCGTGCGCGTCGGGCAGGATGTCCTTGATCCGCCCCTCGCCGGCGCCGCGGCCGAACAGGCCGCCATTGCCGAACGCCTCCAGCGCGGTCTTCACCTGATAGGCGTCGGTCGCATTGGGGTGCAGGAACTGCTGCATCCGCAGCTGCACGTGCGCGAACAAGAAATAGGAGCCGATCAGCCCAGCCACCATCAGCCCCGCGCCAATCGCGACGAAAAACAGGTTGAGGCCGCCGAGATAGAGCTGCGCCAGAAGCACCGCCGTGATCACAGCCAACATCCCCACGTCCGGCTGCGCTTTCAGCATCGCTGCGATCGGCAGAAACAGCGCGAGCGCGATCGTGGTGCCGGGAAAGCCGCGCGTGCGCTTGCTCTCGGCGATCAGCCAGGCGGTGACGACGGCGTAGCAAGGCTTCACGAACTCGCTCGGCTGAATCGCGGCACCGGGCAGCGCGATCCAACGCCGTGCGCCCTTGATCTCGATGCCGTGCACCAGCGTCAGCGCCGTCAGCAGCAGCGCCAGCGCCCCGCCCGCCATCGCCAGCCTGCGCACCTGCCTCGGCGAGAGCAGTGACACCGCGACCACCACCACGCCCGCCAACGCCAGGAACGTCACCTGCTTGACGATCAGAAGATCGCGGCTGTCGCCGACGCGCACCGCGACCGCCGGCGAGGCGGCGAGCACCAGGATGTAGCCGAAGCCGATCAGCGTCGCGATCGCGAACAGCGTCCAGCGATCGACGCTCCACCACCAGCGGCCCAGCAGCGAATTGTCGGCGCGCGAGAGGGTCGGCATCAGGCCGCCTCCGCAGTGGCCGCGAGCCTGCGTGCGAGTGCCGCAAACCGCTCGCCCCGTGCCTCGAAGCTGGCGAACTGGTCGAAGCTCGCGCAGGCCGGAGAGAGCAGCACGGGCGCGCCGGCACGCCGCGCCGCCTCCAGCGCCGCTGGCACCGCCACCTCGAGTGTCCCCGCGATCGCGTGCGCGACGCCGTGCGCCGCCAGTGTCGCCGCGAGCGTGTCTGCATCGCGTCCGATCAGCAGCGCGTAGGCAACGCGCGGAAACAGTGGTGCCAAGGTCTCGATGCCGCCTGCCTTGGCGATGCCGCCCGCAATCCACACCACGCGCGGATAGCAGCCAAGCGCGCGCACCGCGGCATCCGCGTTGGTTGCCTTGCTGTCGTCGATGAAATCGATCCCTGCCACCGTCGCGACACGGCGCTGCCGATGCGGCAGGCCGCCGAAGCTCGCGATGCCGTCCGCGATCGCCCCGCGGGACACGCCGAGCCCGCGCGCCATCGCCGCCGCCGCCGCCGCGTTCTGCGCGTTGTGCGAGCCCGGCAGCGCGGATGCCGCGCGCATCTCCAAGAGCGCGCCGGCCGCGTCGCGCAGTACGCCGTGGTCGCACCATGTGTCGGCCGGCCAGCTGCCCGAGATCGTCACCACGTGCGCGCGTAACCCTGTCCGCATTGCGCGGCTGTCGGCATCGTCGATGCCCAGCACCGCCAGATCGTCCGCCGTCTGCCGCGCGAAGATCGCGCGCTTCGCCGCCGCGTATCCGGCCATGTCGCCGTGGCGGTCGATATGGTCGGCGCTGAGATTGAGCATCGCGGCCGCATCGAACCGCAGGGTCGCGAGTCGCTCCAACATGTAGGACGACATCTCCAGCGCATAGACGCCGCCCTCTGCCAGCAGCGGCAGCGCAAGCGCCGCGGGCCCCAGATTGCCGCCGGCCGCCGCCGGCACGCCGGCGCATGAGAGGATGTGCGCTAGCAGCGCCGTGGTCGTGCTCTTGCCGTTGGTGCCGGTAATGCCGGCGAAGCGTGCGCGGCTGCCCGCCGCCCGCACGGCGACGAATAGCAACTCGGCATCCGAGAGGATCGGCACCCCGGCCGCGATCGCCGCCGCCGCCATCGGATGCGGCGCCGGCAGCCGGTGCGGGATGCCCGGCGAGAGCACCAGCGCATCGGTGCGCGCGAAATCCGGCGCCCGCACGAGCGGCCCGGCGGCGGCGCGCGCCTCCGCGCTGTCGTCCCACGCCGACACCTCCGCCCCCATCGCTGCGAGCGCGCGCGCCGCCGGCAATCCGTTGCCGCCGAGGCCAAGCACGGCGAAGCGTCGTCCGGCGAACAGCGCGGGCGGAAAATCGCTCATCGGATCTTCAGCGTCGCCAGGCCGACCAGG
This sequence comes from uncultured Alphaproteobacteria bacterium, assembly GCA_963754235.1. Lineage (GTDB taxonomy): Bacteria > Pseudomonadota > Alphaproteobacteria > Acetobacterales > Acetobacteraceae > DATAYA01. The sequence continues at coordinate 67,415 of CAVWFK010000021.1, forward strand.
GCCAGGATCATCGCGATGATCCAGAACCGGATCACGATGGTCGGCTCCGCCCAGCCCTTCTTCTCGAAATGGTGGTGCAGCGGCGCCATCAGGAACACGCGCCGGCCGGTGCGCTTGTACCAAAAGACCTGCACGATCACCGAGACGGTCTCGACCACGAACAGCCCGCCGATGATGCCGAGCACGATCTCATGCTTGGTCGCGACCGCGACCGCGCCCAGCGCGCCGCCCAGCGCAAGGCTACCGGTGTCGCCCATGAACACCGCCGCCGGCGGCGCGTTGAACCACAGGAAGCCCATCCCGGCGCCGACCAGCGCGCCGAGAAACACGCCGAGCTCGCCCACCCCCGCGATCGGATGCAGTTGCAGATAGTCCGCAAAAATGCGGTTGCCGACGAGATAGGCGATCAGCGCGAATGCGCCCGCCGCGATGATCGTCGGCACGATCGCAAGCCCGTCCAGCCCGTCGGTGAGGTTGACCGCGTTAGACGCCCCCAGCATCACCAGCATTCCGAACACCGGAAAAAAAACACCGAGCGGGATCAGCACCGCCTTGAACACCGGCACCGTCAGGCTGGTGCCGAGCGGTCCGCTCGTCAGTGCCGCGATCCAGCTCGCCGCGATCAGGCCGATCACCACCTGCACCGACAGCTTCGTGCGCGCCGAGACGCCGCGATGGTGGCGCTGCGCGAGCTTGCGCCAGTCGTCGATGAAGCCGAGCCCGCCATAGCCCAGCGTCACGAACAGCGTCGCCCACACATAGCCGTTGCCCAGGTTGGCCCACAGCAGGGTGGAGAGCGTGAGCGCCAGCAGGATCAGCACGCCGCCCATCGTCGGCGTGCCGAGCTTTTCGATCAGGTGCCGCTCCGGTCCGTCGGTGCGGATCGGCTGGCCGTTCCCCTGCGCGCGCCTGAGCCAGCGGATCACGAACGGCCCCAGGATGAAGCTGATCACCAGCGCGGTCAGGCACGCTGCCCCCGACCGAAAGGTCAGATAGCGGATCAGGTTGAAGCCGAGGAAACTGCCCTCGTACGGACGGGTCAGGATGTAGATCATGCGGCGCCGTGCTCCAGCGCCCTCACCACGAGGTTCATGCGGCTCGCCAGGCTGCCCTTGACCAGGACGGCGTCGCCCGGGCGGACCGCCGCGACAACCAGGGGTGCGAGGGTGGCCGAGTCCGCGGCGTGCTCGCCACGCCGGCCTTCCGGGATCGCATCAAACAGGCGGCGCATCTGCGCGCCGCACGCATACAACAGGTCAATTGTCCGTTCTACCGGCCCGGCAAGCGAGAGGTGCTCGGTCTCGGCGTGGCAGCCAAGTTCGCGCATGTCGCCGAGCACGGCGATCCGGCGCCGCGCTGGGATCAGCGTCAGCACCTCCAGCGCTGCCGCGACCGAGGGCGCGGAGGCGTTGTAGCTTTCGTCGAGCAGGGTCGCCGCACCCCGCAGCAGCGGCCGCCGCGCCCCGCGACCGGCGAGCGGGGCGAACCCGGCCAGCGCCGCCGCCGCCCGCGCCGGCGCCACCCCAAGTGCCGAGGCCGCCGCGATCGCCGCCACCGCATTGACCGCCATGTGCCGCCCTGGCGCCGGCAGACGGAAGGCGAGGTGGGCGCCGAACGCCTCGGCCAGCACGTCGCTGCCCGAGGCGTCGCCCTCGGCCGCAATCAGGCGCGCGTCGCCCGTCTCGCCGAAGGTCAACACGCCGGAATCCCCGGCCGCTCTGCGCAGCCGCGCTATGTGGACGCTGTCTCCCGGCAATACCGCGACACCGCCCGGCTCCAATCCGCGCAGGATTGCCGCCTTCTCGTCCGCGATCGCCTCCAGGCTCCCCAGATGGCCGATATGCGCCGCCGCGATCGCGGTGATCAGCGCGACGTGCGGCCGCGCCAGCCGGGCGAGGGGTTCGATCTCGCCCGCGTGGTTCATGCCGATCTCGGCGACGCAGAACCGGGCCCCGGGCGGCAGCCGCGCCAAGGTCAGCGGCACGCCCCAATGATTGTTGTGCGAGGCACTCGCCGCGTGCGTCGGCGCTTCGGCGGCGAGGATCGTGCGCAGCATCTCCTTCACCGTGGTCTTGCCGACGCTGCCGGTGACCGCGACCAGACGCCCGCCGAAGCGCGCCCGCCCGAACCGGCCCAAAGCCGTCAGTCCTGCGAGCGTGTCCGCCACGCGCAGCACCGGCCCGGCGCCTGGTCCGCCACCCGCCACCTCGGCATGGATCATCGCCCCCGCCGCGCCGCGCGCGAACGCGTCCGCCACATGTGCGTGGCCGTCGCCGTTCTCGCCGCGCAGGGCCACGAACAGATCGCCCTGCGTCTGCGTGCGGCTGTCGATCGAGACGCCGCGCGCCGCGAACGGGATCGAGACTATCCCCCCGGTCGCGGCGGCTAGATCGTGCGCGGACCAGAGTTCGCTCATCCGCCGCCCGCCAGCCGCCGGACCGTGGCGGCGTCATCGAAAGGCAGGGTGATGCCGCCCACGCTTTGGCCCTGCTCGTGGCCCTTTCCCGCCACCGCCAGCACGTCGCCGGGGCCGAGTGCGGCCAGCCCCGCCGCGATCGCCTGCGCCCGGTCGCCGATCTCGACCGCACCGGGGCAGCCGGCCCGGACCGCAGCGCGGATCGCCGCCGGGTCTTCGGTGCGCGGGTTGTCGTCGGTGACAATCGCGCGGTCCGCACCCGCCGCCACCGCCGCCCCCATCAGCGGCCGCTTGCCGGGATCGCGGTCGCCGCCGGCGCCGAACACCACCACCAGCCGCCCCACAGTGTGCGGCCGCAACGCTGCCAGCAGCCGCGCAAGCGCATCCGGCGTGTGCGCGTAATCGACATACGCGGCGGCCCCGTTGGGCAGCCGCGCCGCCAGCTCCATCCGCCCGCGCACGCCCGCAAGATGGGGCAACGCATCGAGCGCGCGCGCCTCACCCAGCGCCTCGGCCAGCGCCGCCGCCAGCAATGCGTTGTCGGCCTGGAACCGGCCCGGCAGTGGCAGGGGAATCATGCGTCGCGCGCCGCCGGCGGCCACCTCCAGCTCCTGCCCGTCGGCACGGGGGATCGCGCGCAGCAACCGGATCGTCTCGCCTGCCTCGCCCACCGTGCGCAGATCGAGCCGCCGCCGCGCCGCGATCGCGCGCAGTTCGGCCAGCGTTTCCGCCTCCATGTCGGCGCACGCCACAGCCGGCGCGCGCTCGGGCAGCAACTCGGCGAACAGCCGCAGCTTCGCGGCGCGGTAGGCGGCGGTCGTGCGGTGATAGTCGAGATGGTCGCGCGTCAGGTTGGTGAACCCCGCCGCTGCCAGAGCGAGCCCGTCCAGCCGGAACTGATCCAGCCCGTGCGAGGACGCCTCGACTGCGACCCGCGTGACCCCGGCCGCGGCAAGCTGCGCCAGCATTTGCGCCAGCGCCACCGGGTCTGGCGTGGTCAGCCCGGCGGTGGTGGCGAAGCCGGGTGCGGCGACGCCAAGGGTGCCCAGGCTCGCGGCCGCGTGGCCGCCGAGGGCGAAAATCTGGCGCAGGAACTCGACGGTGCTGGTCTTGCCGTTGGTGCCGGTGACGGCGACGACGATCTCGGGCTGCGCACCGGCATAAGTGGCGGCGAGGCGAGCGAGCGCGCGGCGCGGCTCGGGGTCTTCCAGCAGGGGCCGCCGCGGCACGCCCGCGGGCCAGCGTGTGCCGGTCGGTGCCAGCACTGCCGTCGCGCCGCGCGCCACCGCGTCGGCGATGAAGGTCCGCCCGTCGGCGCGCAGCCCCGGCAGGGCCGCGAACAGGAAGCCGGGGGCCACGCGGCGGCTGTCGGCGGTCAGGCCCGTGATCTCCACGGCCCCCAACGCCGCTGCCGTCGCAGCCTCCGCGCCGATCCCGCGCAGCATGTCAGCGAGCCGCAAGGAGGTGGCCGCCCGGCGGTCGGGCGTCGGTGCGGTAGCGGATCGGGTGCGGTGCCGGCGGCAACGGCGGCGGGACGGGCGGGTGATACACCGCCGACAGCGGTGCTCGCGGCTCCGGCTTGCGCTCGCCCGCCATCGTCATCGGCGGCACGATCCGGATTTCCGCGCCCGGGGGTGCCGGCGGCTGCAACGGGATCGCGAGCGAGGCGTCGATCGCCGCCTTGTCCTGCAGGTCGGGAAACAGCCCGAGCATCGGCCCGATCCGCGCGATCACTCGCCCGGCCCCCGGTGCGCTCACCGCACCTGCGGTCGAGAAGAACCCGGTGCTCTTGTTGCCCTTCGGATCGTCGAGCATGAAATAGACCGCGTAGCGGGGTGCGTTCATCGGAAACGCGCTGACGAACTGGCTTACGTTGGCGTGCTTGCGGTAGCCGTAACGCCCGACCTTCTCGGATGTGCCGGTCTTGCCGCCGACATAGAAACCGGGGATGTCGGCGGGCTCGCCGTAGCCGCTGGTCACCACCAGGCGCATCAGCTTGCGTACCGTGTCCGAGGTCGATCGCTCCATCAGCCGCGGTCCCACAGTGGGCGCCGTGTCGGGCGGCAATGCGGCGAAGGTGGGCGTGATCAGCGTACCGCCGTTGGCGAGCATTGACGTGGCGCGCACCAGATGCAGCGGCGAGATCGAGATGCCCTGGCCGAAGCCGACCGTCATCGTGCTCAGCACCTGCCAGCGGTCCTTGGACTGCACCAGCGGCATTCCTGCCTCGGGCAACTGGATCGGCACGCGCGCAAATACGCCCATCTTGCGTAGCCACGCGCGCTGCCGCGCCGCGCCCACCGTGAGCGCGATGTGCGCCGCCCCCAGATTCGAGGAATAGGCCAAGACCTCGGGCAGATAGAGCCAGCGGTGCTTGCCCTGGAAGTCGGAGATGTGGAAGCCGCCGAAATAGACGTCGTGGGAGGCGTCGAACATGTTCCAGATGTGGACCAGCCCGGAATCGAGCGCCATCGCCGCGGTCTGCAACTTGAAGGTGCTGCCCGGCTCGTACATGCCGGTGGCGCAGCGATTGAAGCGCGCATCGGCGGGTGCGGTGCCAAAACTGTTGGCGTCGTAGTCGGGCAGGCTGACCATTGCCAGCACCTCGCCGCTGTCCACGTCCATCACGATCCCGCAGGCGCCGATCGCCTGGAACTCCTTCATCGAGGCTGCCAGCTCGTCGCGCAGCACCGCCTGCGCGCGCACGTCGATCGACAGCCGCAGCGGATCGGCACTATCGAGCAGCTTTGCGTTGAAGCCGCGCTCGACGCCGGCGACCCCGTTGCCGTCCACGTCGGTCGCCCCCAACACCTGGGCCGCGACGCTGCCCTGCGGATAGCGGCGCTCCTCGGTCGGCAGGAAATTGATGCCCGGGATGCCGAGGGCGTTGATCGCGAGCTCCTGCTGCGGCGTGATCGAGCGGGCGAGATAGACGAAGTGCTTGTCGCCGGAGAGCCGCTCGATCGCGGTTGCCTCGTTGAGGTCGGGCAGCACGCGCTTCAGCTTGGCGGCCGTGTCGGCTGGGTCCATCAATTGGCGCGGATCGGCGAATAGGGCGGCGGTGGGCAGCGAGATCGCCAGGATCTCGCCGTTGCGGTCCTCGATCGTCGCCCGCATGTGCCGCCCGGCCTCGGCGACAGGGCGCGGCGGCGTGATCGGCGCGCCGGGCGGTGGCAGCCCGCCCGCCGCCGGGCGCGGACGCTCGGGCAGGATCACGGTTGCCAGTGCGAGCTTCATCGCGACCGCCAGGAACATCACGGTAAAGCCGGCGGCACTCAGCACCAACCGGTTGCGGGTCCGCTCCATCGCGGCGCGCCGGGTGAGATCGGGCGCGGTGACGCGCACCGTCTCCATTCGCGGCGTTGCCCCGCCGCGCGGGCTGCCGCGGAGCGGTGCGGGTTGGGCGGCCGGCCGGCGATGCGGTGGCGGCGCGCCAGGGGGCGGCGCGTCGGGGGGTGGCGGCTGGTTCATCGGCTGTCCGGCACCACGACGGGATTGACGACATAGGTCGCTCTCATCGGTACCGGCGGCGCCAGATGGATCGGCCCGGCCGCGCCGAGCACTGAACCGGTATAGGCGCGCGCGACCGGCGACCCCACGGCCATCGCGTCAACCCGGTGCAGCGGCGGGGGTCGCACCACCCGTTGCGTGGCGAAGGCGGTGTACACTGGCGGCCGCGGCCGGATCGGCGCGGGCGCCGCGGCGCGAGGAGCCGGGGGCGGGGGCGCCGGCGGGCGCGCCTCGGCGACCCTCACCGGCTTCGCGGCCGATGATGCGGCGGGGGCGGCCGGAGCGGCGGCCGCCACGGCCGCGCTATCCGGCGGCGGGGCATCATGCGGTGCCGCATCCGGCGTCGCTTGCGCCACCAGGGCCTCGGGCGCGTCGATCACGGCGGGCGCGGTGTCGGGAACCGGTGGCGGCGGCACCGGCGGCAGCCGGCTGTCGAGCCTGGCGAGCGGGACAAACTGCACCGGCGTGATCGGCTGCAATTGCAGGTAGCTCGCCGCCAGCTTCTGCAGCCGCTGCGGGTCGTTCAGTAGCGCCCAGTCGGCACGCAGCAAGGTGGTGCGTTGGCGCGCCGCCTCGGCATCGCGGATGGTGTGCTCGATCCGCCGGTCGAGCACCTGCGCCTTGTGCTTGACGTGGTAGAGCCACAGTCCCGATCCCGCCGCGAGCAGCAGGCAGGCGCAGGTGAACGGTCGGATCATGCGGCGGCACCCCCGGCCTGGTCGGCACGATTGCGGGCGAGCGCGCGCAGCCGCGCACTGCGCGCACGCGGATTGGCGGCAAGCTCGGCGGCGGCAGGGCGCACTGCGTGCCGCGTGAGCAGCGAGAAGCGGGCCGGATCGGGCCGGGTGAGACCGCGCGGATCGTGGCGCGATGGCGCGGGCGCCCGGCCGGCGGCTTCCTGCATGAAGCGCTTGACCAGCCGGTCCTCGAGCGAGTGGAACGCGATCACCACCAGCCGCGCGCCCGGCGCCAGCAGCGAAGCTGCCTGCGCCAGCGCGCGCTCGATCTCGCCCAGCTCGTCATTCACCCGGATGCGCAGCGCCTGGAAGCTGCGGGTGGCCGGATCGATGCCGGAGCGGTCCGGCGGCAGCACGGCGCGGATGATCGTGGCGAGCCGGCCGGTGGTGGTGATCGGCGCTTGCGCGCGCGCGGCGACGATCGCGCGCGCGATCCGTCGCGAGGCGCGCTCCTCGCCGAGGCGGTAGAGCGTGTCGGCAAGCGCTACTTCGGGCAGCGTGTTGACCAGCTCGGCGGCGGAGACGCCGCCGCGCGCCATGCGCATGTCGAGCGGACCGTCGGTGCGGAAGCTGAAGCCCCGCTCCGGGTCATCCAGCTGGAACGAGGAGACGCCGAGATCGAGCACAATTCCGTCTAGCCGGCCGAACTCCGCGCCGCGCTAGCAGGTTCAGCATGTCCCCGAAACTTCCTTGCAGCAGATGCAACCTCCCCGGATACGCCGCCGCGAGGGCCGCGCCACGGGCGATCGCGTCGGGGTCGCGGTCGATCGCGAACAGCGTGCAACGGGCGGCGCGGAGGATCGCCGTCGCATGGCCGCCGCCGCCGAACGTGCCGTCGAGATAGACGCCGCCATCGGCGGGAGCGAGGGCCGCCAGCATCTCCGCCGTCATGACAGGAATGTGGGTCATGGCGCCGCGCTCCCCGCTGCCGGCGATCCGCCGGTTCCCGGAAGGGTCATGCCGCCCGCGCGCAGCCGCTCGCGAGCCTCGGCGCGGCGGCGCTCGGCCGCTTCGGGGCGCCAGATCTGGAAGATGCGGCCGAGGCCCATGAACTCGACCTGCTCGGCAAGGCCGGCGTGGGCCACCAGCGCTTCGGGCAGCACGATGCGGCCCTCGCGGTCGGGCTCGACCGGAAAGGCGTCGGCGTAGAGGGCGACGGCGAAGCTCTCGTGCGCGTCGCCGAACAGGTCGAGCCGGTCGAGCGGCGTTGCCAACGACTGGAACACCGGCGCCGGCCACGCCTCGATGCAGGGATGCTTGTGGCTCGGCCGCAGCACCACCGAGCCGTCGGCCGAGAGCGCGCGCAACGCCGCGCGGAACGGGGCCGGGACCGACACGCGCCCCTTCGCGTCCAGCCGGTTCAGGTGGGTGCCGAGGAACTGACTCATTCGGCCCGGCGTGCCCTTTCGTGCGCCGCAGCGGCCCGCCACTGGACGGCCGGGACGCCGGGGCCGCGACGCGCCGGCCCGACCCGGCCTGCCGTCGCGACCCCTCTCCCGCGTCGCGAGACCCCCCCGCCACCTGGGATGACATGGGATAACATGGGCGCGGGTGGGCGTCAAAGGGATTTGCGGAGTTTGCAGTGCAGCGCGGCGGGTTTGCGAAGTTTGTTGACCAAATCCTAAGGATCGTCGAGCAAGGGACGGAGATCTGAGCCGAAATGCGCCCAATGTTTTTGCTTTGTTCCTGTTGATAACTCTGGGGATTACGGTTCGCGCCCGGAGGGAACCGCCGCACCAGAAACGAGCCGCCAGAAACGGAGCAGGCGCCAGACGGCCTGTAAGCCGGGTTCTGTCCGCCCCTCTCGCGAGGGACGGGACGGCCATTCCTCTGCGACGCGCCTCGCGGCGCGCCTTAAGCGACCAACCCGGGCGGCGGGGCGGGAACCCCTCGCGGTCGCCGAAGCGCCCGCTTGCCGCCCCTATTCGGTCTTGCTCCCGGTGGGGTTTGCCCTGCCGCCGCCGTTGCCGGCGGCGCGGTGCGCTCTTGCCGCCCCGTTTCACCCTTGCCCGCGGCGATCGCTCGACGCCGGCGGTTTGTTTTCTGTGGCACTGTCCCTGGGGTCGCCCCCGCCGGCAGTTAGCCGGCACCGTCTTTCCGTGGAGCCCGGACTTTCCTCCAACCCGCCGGGGCGGATCAGCGGCCGTCCGGCCGTCTGGCACGTGCAGAAATGTGCGGCAAAGTGCGCCACGGTCAAGCCCGCGCGCCGCGTGGGACACTTCGCGGCCCGACCACGATGACCGGACCCGCCCATGTCCAGCGGGTCGGCGCCGGCTGAGGTGGATCTGGTGATCGAGAACTGGGCCGCATCAGGCTCTCTGAGGGCCATTAACAGGGGCGAATCAGGCTCGCCGACGACCTGAGAACAGGGTCGGATCAGGCTCGCCGCTCCTAGAAAGAAACCGGCCTGGCGCAGCTGTCATCGCGAGCCGCCGCTGGGCGGCGTGGCGATCCAGGCGGGAGGCACGGAGCGGCCCGCCTGGATCGCCACGGCGCTCCGCGCCTCGCGATGACGATGCCACGGTTTCATGCCCAGCGGGTCGGCAACGCCGGTGGCGAACTCAGAACAAGAAGGAATCAGGCTCGCCGCAGTGGGCGGTGGGGTCACCCTGGGTCTCGGCAGCCGCATTGTCCCTCCTCCGTCATCTCGGCCTCCTCGGCGATCATGTCAGCAGCTCGGCATCCGAAACTCGCGTCAACCCCCGCATCGGCGGCACCGGCTCCGTCCGCGCCAACCGTCGCGGCCTTTTCTAACATCATCCTTGGTTGTAGTCAAATATAATAACGGCGCCAACAGCAGACGCCGCCAGCCCAGATCAGGCGAGGGGTCATCGCGAGTCGGCCGCTTTGGCCGGCGTGGCGATCAAGGCCCGCGGCACGGTGCGGCGGGTCTGGACTGCTTCGTCGCGCCGCTCCTCGCAGTGACGGGGTTGGCGAGGTTCGCCTCTCGCTTCGCCTCGTCCCACTCGAACGCCATCCGCTATGCGCACAGCCGCGCCACCGCCAGCAGCCGCGCCAAGGTGCCGCTGTCCGCCTGTCCGGACACCGCCTCGGGCCGCCAGTGCCGCTGGAACGCGCGCAGAACATCGGCCAGCGCCGGATCAAGCGCCCCCGCCGGCGTCACCCGATAGCCGATATGCGCGAGCGCCGCCCGCACGTGGCGCAAGCCCGCCGCATCGCGCACCGGATCGCCGCTGCCGAGATCGGGCACCCCCTCCGGCCACAGCCCGACACCATTCGCCGCGAACCCCTCCCAGTCGAACCGCTCGCCCGGATCCTGCTTGCGGTCGGGTGCCACATCGCTGTGCGCCACGACATTGCGCGGCGGGATCGGATGGCGCGAGAGGATGTGCAGACAGAGATCGCACGTCGCCGCCAGTTGCAGCACCGGAAAGTCGCGATAGCCGAACTCGTGGCCGGGATTGACGATCTCGATCCCCACAGAGCGGTCGTTCAGTCCCTCATGCCCGCGCCAGCAGGAGGCCCCCGCGTGCCACGCCCGCCGCTCCTCCGGCACCAGCCGCCAGATCACGCCGTCTTCCTCGACGACGTAGTGCGAAGAGACCGGCGCGCGGGTCGGTGGATCGGGGTCGCACAGCCGCTCGATCGCCTCCCGCCCGGTGCGCATTCCGGTGTAGTGCAGCACCAGCATGTCGATCGGCATGCCTGCGGGGCGTTCGTTGTGGTTCGGGCTGGGGCGCTCGACGACGTGCAGCGTCATGCGGAATGGTTCACAGCCGCCGCTCGCGTTTCACCCGATCCCACGCCGCATTGATCCGCGCCACCTTGTCGCTCGCACGCGCGATGAACTCCGGCGGCACGCCGCGGGACGCCAGGCTGTCCGGATGGTTCTCGCGCATCAGCCGCTTCCATGCCGCCCGCACTTCCGCGTCGGTCGCCCGGCTGGTCACGCCGAGCACCGCGTAGTCGTCCGCGACCGGCGCCGACGCGGCGCCGCGGGCCATGCCCTGGCGCGCCCGCTCCCACGCGGCGCGATCGAGGCCGAAGCCGCGATGCACCCGCCGCAGGAACTCAGTCTCGCTGCTCACGATCGGGCGGTCGGCGCGGGCGATCACGAACAGCGCGCCCAGCACGTCCTCCAGCATCCCGCGATTGTCCTCGAAGGCGCGACCCAGCTCGTCGGCGTACTCCGCGAACCCGTCGGTGCTCTCGCGCGCCTGATCGAACAGGCGGGCGATGTCGTGCATCCCCTCTGGCGGAATGCGGAAATGCCGCTTGAAGGCGTCGATCTCGGCCCGGTTCACCGGCGCGTCCACCTTGGCGAGCTTGGCGGCCAGCACCACCACCCCGATCGCGAATAGCTGGTCGCGCCGGCCGAGCAGCGCCGCCATCCGCGCCGGACCCAGCAGCGAGGCGGTCGGCAGCATTGCCCGCATCTTCGCGAGCCCGCCCTCGTCGGCCGCGTGGCCGAGGGCGGCGCCCATCACCGCGCCGAGCGGGCCGCCCATCACCAGCCCGGCCACCCCGCCGAGCACCTTGCCCCAGTATGCCATCGCGTCGTCTCTATCATGCCGGGGGGGACGCCACCAAAGCGCAGGTCACATTGTTGATGGAGGCTTCGATCGAATGCCTGAACCCCCCGTCCGCACAGGCGTTTGCTCGCTAGACAAGCGGAAGGTGGCCCGCCATGCGTTCGGCTTCGTTCGTCGTCGTTGCCTCGCTTCTCGCCGCCTCACCGGCAGCGGCCCAGACTGTCGCGCCCGCAGGTCCGCCCGCGCTCAGCTATACGCAGCCGCTTGCGCCGCAGGCGGTGCAAATGGTTCAGGATGATCTGCACAGGCAAGGCGTCTATGACGGTCGGATCGACGGCGTCTGGGGTCCCGACAGCCAGGCGGCGCTGGAGCGCTTCCAGCAAACGCATGGGCTGCAAGTCACCGGCCAGTTGAACCAGGCGACGGTCGCGACCCTCGGCATTCCACCAGACCAGTTGCTGACTGCCTCGCCGCCGGCGGGAGCTGCCGCCCCGGTTGCCGAAAACACACTGAGCCGGCAGGCAGTCCGGGCAATCCAGTCCCGCTTGCGCGAGTTGAACTTCTACAACGGCGCTTTGGACGGCGTCTGGGGCGGCGAGACGCAGCGGGCGATTGAGCGGTTCCAGCAGGGCCGCGGGCTGCAGGCGAACGGCCAGCTCAATCCCGCAACGATTACCGCCCTCGGCCTCGACCCGAACACGCTCGCGCCATCCCGCTAGGAGCGGCCGCTCCTGGGGCCATTGGCCCCAGCGCCCTTTTCTTGAAGAATGGATTCCAAAGGCTCTGCCTTTGGCGGGTCCAGGGCGGGGGCGGGCCAAGGTTCTGACTGGCCCGCTTGGGCCTGGTGGAATGCTCGCGGAGGGAGAGCCCTGGCCTTTTTTGCTTGGACGGGGCGATACGCCGATGGCGGGCTGGCAATTCTGGATCGATCGCGGCGGCACCTTCACCGACATCATCGCCCGCCGCCCCGACGGTAGCCTCGCCACCGCCAAACTGCTGAGCGAGAATCCCAGCCGCTACGCCGACGCGGCCCTTGCCGGCATCCGCCAGATGCTCGATCTCGATCCCGGCGCGCCGATCCCGGCGGATGAAATCGACGCGGTGAAGATGGGCACCACCGTCGCCACCAACGCGCTGCTCGAACGGCGCGGCGAGGCCACGCTGCTGGTCGTCAACCGCGGCTTCGCCGACGCGCTGCGGATCGGCAACCAGGCCCGGCCGCGCCTGTTCGATCTCGCGATCCGGCTGCCGTCGATGCTCTATTCGCGTGTGGTCGAGATCGGCGGACGCGTCGCTGCCGACGGGGCCGAGATCGAACCGGTCGACGAGGAGGCCGCCCGCGCCGCCTTCGCCGATGCCCGCGCGTCGGGCCTGACCGCCTGCGCGATCGTGCTGATGCACGCATGGAAATTCCCCGATCACGAGCGTCGTCTCGCCGCACTCGCGCGCGCGGCGGACTTCGCGCAGGTCTCGGCGAGTCATGCGGCAAGCCCGTTGATGCGGCTGGTGCCACGCGGCGATACCACTGTCGTCGATGCGTATCTCTCGCCGATCCTGCGCCGTTACGTGGCACGGGTCGCGGGCGAGCTCGGTGGCGTTCGGCTCTATTTCATGCAGTCGAACGGCGGGCTGGCCGAGGCCGCGAGCTTCCAGGGCAAAGATGCGATCCTGTCAGGTCCCGCGGGCGGCATCGTGGGCGCGGCGCGCACCGCGGCGATGGCCGGACTGGATCGCGTGATCTCCTTCGATATGGGCGGCACCTCGACCGACGTGGCGCTCTATGCGGGCAGCTTCGAGCGCGCGTTCGAGACCGAGATCGCGGGCGTGCGGCTGCGCGCGCCGATGATGGCGATCAATACGGTCGCTTCCGGCGGCGGCTCTATTCTTCATTTCGACGGCACGCGCTTCCGCGTGGGGCCGGACAGCGCCGGCGCCGATCCCGGCCCTGCGTGCTACCGCCGCGGCGGGCCGCTGACGGTCACCGATGCCAACGTCATGGCGGGCAAGATCCAACCGGCGCACTTCCCTGCGATCTTCGGCCCGAATGCCGACCGGCCGCTCGACGCCGCGATCGTGTGCGCGAAATTCTCCGACCTTGCCCGCGAGGTCGCGAACCGCACCGGCCAGCATCGCGATCCGCGCAACATCGCCGAGGGGTTTTTGCGCATCGCGGTCGCCAACATGGCGAACGCGATCAAGCAGGTCTCGGTGCAGAAGGGCCACGACGCGACTCGTTTCGCGCTCGCCTGCTTCGGCGGCGCGGGCGGGCAGCACGCCTGCCTGGTTGCCGACGAGCTAGGTATGGAGAGCGTGTTCATCCATCCCTTCGCCGGTGTGCTCTCCGCCTACGGCATGGGGCTGGCCGACCAGACCGTGCTGCGCGAGCAGGCGGCGGAGGTGGCGTTCACACCGGATGCGCTTGCCGGCCTCGCAGCGCTGGCCGAGACGCTCGCGCGACAGGCCGCCGACGCACTGGCCGCCCAGGGCGCCGAGCCCTCACGCATCGCGACGCGCCGGCTGCTGCATCTGCGCTACGCCGGCACCGACGCGGCGCTGACGGTGCCCTTCGCCGCGTTCGCCGATGCGGTCAAATCCTTCACCGAGGTGCACCGCGCGCGTTTCGGCTTCGCGACCCCCGAGCGGGCACTGATAGCCGAGGCGGTTGCGGTGGAGGCGACCGCGCCCGCCGACCCCGTGGCCGAGGCGGCGCTGCCTGTGCGCGGCGCAGACGAGGCCGCGCTCGCGCCGATCGAGACCATGGAGATCTGGAGCGGCGGCGATGCCCGCCCCGCCCCGGTGTTCGACCGCGCGGCACTGCGCGCGGGCGACCGCATTGCCGGTCCGGCGCTGATCCGCGAAGCCGGCGCCACCACCATTGTCGAATCCGCCTGGACCGCCGAGGCGACGCCGCGCGACCACCTGCTGCTGCACCGCACGGCGCCACGCGCGCGCCCCGCCGCCGCCGGCACGGAGCAGGCCGATCCGGTGCTGCTTGAACTGTTCAACAACATCTTCATGAGTGCTGCCGAGCAGGCCGGTGCGGTGTTGCAGAACACCTCGCTCAGCGTGAACATCAAGGAGCGGCTGGATTTCTCCTGCGCGGTGTTCGACTCGCAGGGCGGCCTGGTTGCCAACGCGCCGCACGTGCCGGTGCATCTGGGTGCAATGGGCGAGAGCGTTCGCACCGTCCTCCGCAATCGCGGCGCCACATTGCGGCCGGGCGATGTGGTGGCGCTGAACAACCCCTATAACGGCGGCACGCATCTGCCCGATGTCACCGTCATCACGCCCGTCTTCGACACGGCGGGCGGCGAAATCCTGTTCTTTGTCGGCAGCCGCGGCCACCACGCCGATATCGGCGGCCTGACACCGGGATCGACGCCGCCCGCCTCGCGCACGCTCGAGGAGGAGGGCGTGGTGATCGACGATTTTCTTCTCGTCGATGCTGGCCATTTTCGGGAGGCGGAGTTCCGCGCGTTGCTCGCCGCCGCGCGCTATCCGGCACGCAGCCCCGACGTGAACGTGGCCGACATCAAGGCGCAGGTCGCCGCCAATGCCAAATCCGCCCAGGAACTCGGCCGCGCGCTCGCCGAGCACGGCTGGGAGGTGGTGCGCGCCTATATGCGTCACGTGATGGATAACGCCGAGGAGAGCGTGCGGCGCGTCATCGACCGCATCGGCGACGGCGATTTCTCATACACGATGGATGACGGCTCGCTCCTGCGCGTCTCGGTGCGGGTCGATCGCGCGCGGCGTGCGGCGGTGGTCGATTTCACCGGCACGGGCGCGCAGCGGCGCGACAATTTCAACGCGCCGCCGGCGGTGACGCGGGCGGCGGTGCTGTATGTGTTCCGCTGCCTGGTGGGCGACGACATCCCGCTCAACGATGGCTGCCTCAAGCCGATCGAGATCGTGATCCCGCCGGGCACGTTCCTCTCGCCCGCCCCGGGGGCGGCGGTGGTTGCGGGCAACACCGAGGTCAGCCAGGCGACGTGCAACGCACTGTTCGGCGCGCTCGGTGCAATCGCGTGCAGCCAGGCGACGATGAACAATTTCACCTTCGGCAACGCGCATCTGCAGTACTACGAGACGATCTGCGGCGGGACCGGTGCCGGCCCCGGCTTCGACGGCACGGCCGCGGTGCAGACGCACATGACCAACACGCGCATGACCGATCCCGAGGTGCTGGAGCTGCGCACCCCGGTGCGGCTGGAGGCATTCGCGATCCGCCGCGGCTCGGGCGGCGTGGGGCGCTGGCTGGGCGGCGACGGCGCGGTGCGGCGGATCCGGTTCCTGGCACCGATGACGGCGGTGATTGTCGCCTCGCGGCGCAACGTGGCGCCGTTCGGGCTGGCCGGCGGCGCCGATGGCGCGCCCGGCCGCCAGTGGATCGAGCGCGTGGGCGGCTCGCGCGAGGCGCTGACGGGAACCGACCGGGCGGAGCTGGAGGCGGGCGATATGTTCGTGATCGAAACGCCAGGCGGCGGGGGCTATGGCGTCGCCAAGGCCTGAAGTCCCGGGGGTCTGGGGCCTCCAGGCCCCAGCGGGGTCGAGGGGCAGCGCCCCTCGTCTTGCTTGACGCGCCGCCGCCGTTTCGCGCTCGCGGCACTCGCCGCCCTGTTCGTTGTCGCCGCGGGTGCCGCCTGGTTCGGTCCGTCGCTGATGGATCCGGAACGCTGGCGCGGCACGATCACCGCCCTCGCTGGTCGCGCGCTCGGCGGCAGCGTGGTGCGCATCGCCGGCCCGATCCGTCTGGCCCTGCTCCCCGAGCCGGAGCTGGGCGCGCAGGATGTCGCGATCGCCGGCCGGGGTGGCGGGTCCCTGACCGCGCAGGCGCTCCGGCTGCGCCTCGCGCTCCTGCCGCTGCTGGCGGGACGGCTGCAGGCGCAGGCGCTGACGCTGGCGGGGGCGGATTGGCGGCTGCCCTGGCCGGGGACGCTGCGCCCAACGGCGCTGCGGCCGCCGCGCTGGCTGGGCGAGGTCGAGGCTGACGTCGAGGACGGGCGGATCAGCGTGGGCCGGCTCGTCATCACCGCGATCAGCGCGCAGGTGGCGACCGACCGGCTGACCGGCACGCTCACTGCCTCGGGGCAGGGGCGGATCGCCGGCCGGCGCTGGCAATTCGCGCTGCGCCTGTCGCGGCCGGGTGCCGACGGCGCGGCAGCGCTCGACGTGGCGCTCGACGGCGCCGGCCCGCTGGCCGGGACCTCGGCGCGGTTCAGTGGCCAAATGGCGGCAGACGGCACGCTCGCGGGCACGCTGCAGGGGCACGGTGTCGATCTTGGGGCGCTGCTGCCGGCACCACATCTGGCCTGGCGCGGCAGCGGGCGATTGAGCGTGGCCCACGGGCTGGCGGTCGCCGACCAGCTTGCGTTGCAGCTCGGCGATGCGCCGGCGCACGGTGCAATCGCGCTGCGGCTCACCGGCAACCCGCGGCTTGACGTGGCGCTCGGCATCGGGCGAATCGACCTTCCCGCCTGGCTGGCCGCACTCGGACAGGAGGCCGGACGGATGCCGCTGCCGACCGGGATCGATCTCTCGGCGGAGGCGGCGAGGCTTGGGGGCGCGGACCTGCGGCTGCTGCGCGCGGGACTCGATCTCACGCCGGACGGGTTCACGCTGCGCGATGCCTCGGCTGAGCTGCCGGGGGGTGCCACGCTGCGGCTGCAAGGCGCGGCGCAGGGCGGGGGGTTCCAGGGTGCGGCACGGCTCGATGCGCCGGATCTGCGGGGAACGTTGCGCTGGTTCGCCCCGCTCGCCGGCCTGCCGCCCGATTTGCCGGCGCCGCGCGCGTCCCAGCTTGCCGCCAAGGTCATGGTCGCAGCGGGCCGGATCACACTCGGCGGGATCGACGGCACGGTGGGTGGCAGGCCGATCGGCGGATCGCTAATCGTGCGGCCGGGGGTACGGCCACGGGTCGAGGCGCAACTTTCGGTGGACACGCTCGACCTCGGCGGACTGGACGCGGCGCAGACAAACGCGCTGCGCCGGGCGGCTGCGGCGATCGACCTCTCGCTGCGGCTGCGGGCCGGCGCGGTCTCGTGGGGCGGGGTGCAGGCGGAGGACGTCGCCCTGGATGCGACGTCCGATGTCACCGGGTTGCAGCTTCGGCATTCGACGCTGCGGCTGGAAGGTGCCGCGGTCATGGCCAGCGGGCGGCTCGGCGCGGATGGCGGGACCGAGGCGCGGGTCGACCTCGCGACACCGGACGCGGCCGGGCTGGCGGCGCTGCTGCCTACCGGGTGGCGGCTGCCGGGCCTGTTGCATGGCGCCGCCCACCTGGAGCTTGCCGTCAGCGGCAAACCGGCGGCGCTGGCGACGCGGCTGCATCTGGTACTCGGCGACGGGCGGCTGGACGCGAGCCCGACGCTCGATCTGCCGGCCGACACCGGGGCCGGGGCGGTGTCACTTGCCGCGCCGGATGCAGCCGAACTGGTGGCCGCACTTGGCCTGCCGAAGGCGGCGTGGCTTGGCGCCGGGCCGGTGGCGCTGCATGGCAAGGTCTCGGCGGCGGCGGGACGGGTGGCGGTGGACGATCTCAGCCTTGCTGCCGGAGCGCTGCGAGCGGGCGGGCACCTGGCGCTGACCTGGACCGAAACGGGCCCGCATTTGTCGGGCGCGCTGGACGCCGCTTCACTGCCGCTGCCGCGGACGTCACTGCGCGAGACCCGGCCGCTCGGGCTGATCGCTGCCGTTGCCGCGCACCCGACATGGTCGGGGGCGCTGCGGATCGCGGCCGCGCAGATGCTCGACGGAGGGCAAGCGGCGATGCGCGATGCCAGCGGGCGGCTGGCACTCGACGGTGGCACGCTCCGGCTCGATGGGCTGGCGGCCGATCTCGCGGGCGGCCGGCTGGACGGGACGCTGGCCTTGCAGGCCGCCCAGGCACCGCCGCGGCTTGCGGTGCATCTCCATCTGACCGGCGCGCGCACGGGTTCCCCGGTGCTCGACCTGCCGCTCGATCTCGCCGCTGCGGGGCAGGCGGAGGCGGCACTGGGTGCGACGGCAAGCGGCTACAGTCCCGCAGCCCTGCTGGCAACGCTGGCCGGGCAGGTGAAGGCAAGTGCCAAGGACGGCACCGTGAGAGGGTTCGACCTGCCCGCCCTTCACGCAGCCCTCGGTGGCGATCCGGCGCGGGCACGGGATGCAGCGGCGAAGGCGCTGGCGGGCGGGACGTCGCCGTTCACCAGTTTGCATCTCGCAGGTGTGCTCGACCACGGCAACCTGATACTGCGCACGGGCGAGATGACGGCGCCGGATGGCACCGCGAGCCTGGCAGGGACCGCCTCGCTGGCGCCGGGCGCGCTGGACCTGCGGCTCTCGCTGCATCCGGCCGGGAACGGGGCGCCGGAGGTCGGGCTGCTTCTGTCCGGATCACAGGCAGCGCCACAGCGCGTGCCGGAACTGGCGGGGCTTGCGGCCTGGCTCGCAACCCCCCACTGAAATGCAAGGATTTCACGGACGTGGCAGCACCACCGCGTCGGCGCTGGCGCCCGCTTCTCCTACCACCCGATACAGCCGGTATCGCTCCGCGACCACCCCGCCCCTGCCGCGCGCGACCGTGCCGGTCCGCACCATCGACGCCCAGGGCGCCGCCTCCGGCGGCCCGCTGCGATGCGTGCTCTGCACCAGCAGCCCGACTCGCCCGGCGGTCACGGGTGCCGCCGGCGGCAGCGCGAAATACCGCCAGCGCGGCGCCGCCGCGACCACCGGCACCGCTTTCGGCACGTTGCGGGCCAGCTCCGACGCGAGGCCGTACTCGTCGCTGACGACGAACGACGCGCCGGCCGCCAGTCGCGCCTGATCGACCTTGGCCCCCAGCAACGGCCAGCCCGCCAGCCGCGCCAGCGTCACGTCCTCTCTCGGGCCAAGCCGCAGCGGCGCGACGGTCGCCTGAAGATAGACGAGCGCGGTCAGCGCGAAGCCCAGCGCCGCAGCACTCCGCCACGGCCGCCACCGCAGCCCGCACGCCGCCACCGCCGCCGCCGGATACAGCACCGCCGGCCAGTTTGCCTGCACCCGGGCGCCGACCGCGTGCTCGATGAACACCAGCGCGCCGGGCACGGTAAGCAACGCGAGCAGAGCCGCGCGCGGATCGCCCCGCCAGCCCCGCCGCGCCGCCCACCACACGCCGGCGACGCAGAGCGCGAACACAATCGGGGTCGCCAGCCCCACTTGTCCGCCGACCAACTCGGCGAGGAAGCGCAGCGCGTCGGCCGGGTGCCAGACGCCGGTTCGCCCGCCCTGCTTGGCGTAGCTCGCCCAGCCGTGCGCCGCGTTCCACGCCAGATCAGGCGCAAACACGAGCAAAGCGACGGCCCCGCCGGCCCAGACCTCCCACCGCCGCAGCCAGGGCCGCGCGTCGGGCACTGCGAGCACCCACAGGGCGACGCCGCCGGCGAGCAGCAGGCCGGTGTATTTGCTCAGCATCGCGGCCCCGATCGCGGCGCCGGCGAGCAGCCACCAGCGGCCCTGCCCGGTCGCGATCAGCCGCGCCATCGCCCACAGCGCGAGCGTCCAGAAGAACAGCAGCGGCGTGTCGGGCGTCATCGTCACCGCGCCGACGCCGAACAGCAGCGTGGCATTCAGCAGCGCCGCCGCGACCAGCCCGGCGTTGCGGCCGGGGATCAGATCCTCGGCCGCCGCTGCCAGGAAGCCGGTGCCGACCAGGGCTGAGAGCGGCGCCAGCAGCCGCACGCCGAGCACTCCCGGCCCGGCCAGCGCGGTGCCGGCCCGGATCCATAGCGCCACCATCGGCGGATGGTCGAGATAGCCGGGCGCGAGGGCGCGGGACCACACCCAGTAATAGGCCTCGTCGGGGGAGAGGCCGGCGTGGGCGGCGACCAGCAGGCGGACCACTGTCAGAAGGAAAAGCAAGGCGAGGGGCGCTGCCCCTCGACCCCGCTGGGGCCGCAGGCCCCAGACCCCCTTACGAAAGGGTTCCAAGGGCTGTGCCCTTGGCGGGGTCCAGGGGCGGAGCCCCTGGCCTCCTTTCCTTCAAAGCGGCACCCCGGCCACGCTCCGGCTGGTTCGGATCGTCTGCAAGGTCTGCACCCGGCTGACGCTCGCCGCCCCGGTCAGCCGCTGCGTCAACTGGTTCTCGTGCGCGGTGTCCCGCGCCACCAGCCGCAGCACGAAATCGCCGCCGCCGCGGATCATGTGGCACTCCCGCACCTCGGGCCAGGCTGCGACCATCGCCTCGAAGCCGGCCAGCACGCTCTCTTTCTGGCTGTCCAGCCCAACGACCGCAAAGAAGGTGATCTCCCACCCGAGCCGTTGCGGGTCGGTATCGGCGTGGTAGCCGCGGATATAGCCATCCTCCTCCAGCCGGCGCACCCGGCGCAGGCAGGGCGGCGCCGAGATGCCGACCCGGCGGGCGAGTTCGACGTTGGTCATCCGCCCGTCCTCTTGCAGCTCGACCAGAATGCGGCGGTCGATCGCGTCGAGCGGCGGCAGATCGGGACGCTGGGTTCGCATGGCTTTGGCGCAATATTATTGCCGGGAGCAGCGCCGGCAAGCGCGATGGCGGGGCATTGCTTGTCTCCGCCCCGGCCGCCGCCGATATTCCGGGCCACACCACCGAGCGGACCGAGGATGCCCCAGACCCATCGAACCCGCGTGCTGATCATCGGCGCGGGCGCAGCCGGCTACACCGCCGCGATCTATGCCGCGCGCGCCAGCCTCGAGCCGATTCTGGTGGCCGGGCTGCAGCCGGGCGGGCAGCTCACGATCACCACCGACGTCGAGAACTATCCGGGCTTCGCCGAGGTGATCCAGGGGCCGTGGCTGATGGAGCAGATGGCCCGGCAGGCCGCCCATGTCGGCACCACGATCCTGGGCGACATCATCGTCTCGGCGGATTTTTCGACCCGCCCGTTCCGGTGCGTCGGTGATGGTGGCGATCTCTATCTCGCCGATGCCGTGGTGATCGCGACCGGCGCGCAGGCACGCTGGCTCGGCCTGCCGTCGGAGAAGGCATTGCAGGGGGCGGGCGTCTCGGCCTGTGCCACCTGCGACGGTTTTTTCTTTCGCGGCAAGCGGGTCGCGGTCGTGGGCGGCGGCAATACCGCCGTCGAGGAGGCGCTCTATCTGACCCATCACGCCTCGCACGTGACGCTGATCCATCGCCGCGATCAGCTCCGCGCCGAGAAGATTCTCCAGCGGCGGCTGTTCGCGCACCCGAAGATCAGCGTGGTCTGGGACAGCGTGGTGGAGGAGATCACCGCCGCCGGCACGCCCCCCGCGGTCAGCGGCGTGGTGCTGCGCGACCGGCGCACCGGGCAATCGAGCCGGCTCGCAGTCGAAGGCGTGTTCATCGCGATCGGCCACACGCCGACCACGGCGCCGTTCGCGGGCCAGGTGGCAATGGACGCGGAGGGCTATATCCTGACCGAGCCCGACTCCACCCGCACCTCGGTCGCCGGCGTATTCGCCGCCGGCGACGTGCAGGACCGCATCTTCCGCCAGGCGGTGACGGCGGCCGGCACCGGCTGCATGGCGGCGCTGGAGGCGGAGAAGTGGCTGGCGGAGCAGGGGGAAGCGGCCACGCTCGCCGCCGCGTGAGGCGGCCGTGGCGCAAAACTTCGGGACTCGAATCCGGTCCGCACCGTAAGGTGGGCGCTTGGCCGGAGCGGTGAGGGAGACCGGGCGGTGATGGACTGGGACAAGCTGCGGGTGTTTCACGCCGTGGCCGAGGCGGGCAGCTTCACCCATGCCGGCGACACGCTGAACCTGAGCCAGTCCGCCGTCTCGCGGCAGATCTCGGCGCTGGAGGAGGCGTTGCAGGTGCCGCTGTTCCACCGCCACGCCCGCGGCCTGATCCTGACCGAGCAGGGCGAGGCGCTGAACCGCACCGTGCGCGAGGTGTTCGCCAAGCTCGCGATGACCGAGGCGCTGCTGACCGAGAGCAAGGAGAAGCCCACCGGCCGGCTGAAGGTGACGACGACGGTGGGCTTCGGCTCGACCTGGCTCGCACCGCGCTTGCAGCCGTTTCTGGAGACCTATCCGGACGTCTCGATCACGCTGCTGCTGGACGATGCCGAACTCGATCTGGCGATGCGCGAGGCCGACGTCGCGATCCGGATGCATCCGCCACGGCAGCCCGACCTGGTGCAGCGGCACCTGATGGATTTCGAGTGGAACGTCTGCGCCTCGCCCGACTATCTGAAGAATCACGGCGTGCCGCAGCGGGCGGAGGATCTGGACGAGCACAAGCTGATCCTGTTCGGCCACTACCGCGCGCCGGTGCCGGACATCAACTGGCTGGCCGAGATCGGCCGGCGCAGCGGCCAGCCGCGCCGCGCGGTGCTGGAGGTGAACAGCATCAACGCGCTGCTGCTGACGATCCGCGCGGGGCTGGGAATAGGTGCGCTGCCGGATTATTTTGATTTCGCCGCGGAAGGTTTGGTTGCGGTGCTGCCGGACCTGACATCGCCGAAGATCGGGTGCTATTTCGTCTATCCCGAGGAGCTGCGGACCTCGAAGCGGGTGGCGGTGTTCCGGGATTTTCTGCTGGCGCGGTTGCAGGAGCGGGGCTAGCGGGTTTTCTGCCGCGGCAGGGTGGATCGCATGACATCGCGCTGGCTCGCGATCCTGGGGATCGGCGAGGACGGAATCGATGGCCTCGCCCCGGCGGCGCGGGCGTTGATCGGCCACGCCGAGCTTGTGGTCGGCGCGGCGCGGCACCTCGCCCTCGCTTCCCCTCTGATCCGCGGCGAGGCGCTGGCCTGGCCCAGCCCGCTCGCCGATGCGCTGCCGGCGATCCTGGCGCGGCGCGGCCGGCCGGTCGCGGTGCTCGCCTCAGGCGACCCGTTCTGGTTCGGCGTCGGCTCCTTGCTCGCCCGCGACGTGGCGGGAGAGGAGCGCCTGTGCCTGCCCGCACCCTCCGCCTTCTCGCTCGCCTGCGCGCGGCTGGGCTGGGCGTTGCAGGACGTGGCGACGATCTCGTTCTGCGGCCGGCCGCTCGCGGCGCTGGCGCCGCTGCTGCAACCGGGCGCGCGCATCCTGGCGCTGGGTGCCGATGCCGGTACGCCGGAGGCGATCGCAGCCTTCCTGCTCGACCGCGGCTTCGGCCCGACCCGGCTCCATGTGCTGGAGGCGCTGGGCGGCCCGCGCGAGCGCATCCGCACTACGACCGCGAAGGATTTTGTGGCCGACGAGGTGGCGTCCCTGAACCTGGTGGCGCTGGAGGTCGCGGCCGGCGACGGTGCGCGCGTGATCCCGCTGGCCCCTGGACTGCCCGATGAGGCGTTCGAGCATGATGGCCAGATCACCAAGCGCGAAATCCGGGCGCTCACTCTATCAGCATTGGCCCCCCGACGCGGCGAGACGCTGTGGGATGTCGGCTGCGGCGCCGGCTCGGTCGCGATCGAGTGGCTGCTGCGCGACCCGGCCAACCGCGCGATCGGCATCGAGGCGCGGCCCGACCGTGCCGCCCGCGCAACGCGCAATGCGGTCGCCCTCGGCGTGCCGCACATGGATTTGCGCACCGGCCGCGCGCCCGACGCTCTCGGCGACCTGCCGCGGCCCGACGCGATCTTCCTTGGCGGCGGCGCCCATCTCCCGGGAATGATCGAGTTCGCCTGGGCGCAACTGCCGGCCGGTGGCCGGCTGGTCAGCAATGCGGTCACAGTTGAGACGGTTGAAACATTGTTCGCAGCTCGGCGCCGCTATGGCGGGTCGCTCACGCGACTGGCGGTCGAGCGGCTGGACGCGATCGGCGGGCTGCACGCCTTCCGGCCGGCAATGACCGTCACGCAATTCGCGGCGACGAAACCGTGATCGTCGCCGGCATCGGCTGCCGCCGCGACTGCGCGGCCGAGGAGGTTCTTGCCCTCGTCCGCCTCGCCGCCACGCGCGCCGGCGCCGCGCCCACCGCCCTCGCGACCTCCGCCGCCAAAGCCGCCACCCCTGCGCTGCGCGAGGCCGCCTCCGTGCTCGCGCTGCCGCTGCTGGCGGTTCCGGGGCCGGCGCTGGAGGCCATGGCATCCCGCTGCGCCACGCGCTCGCCCGCCTCGTTGCGCGCGACCGGGCTGCCCTCGCTCGCCGAGGCGGCAGCGCTGGCCGCGGCCGGAGCCGGCAGCCGTCTGCTGCTCGCGCGTATCGCCGGCGCGCGCGCGACCTGCGCGCTGGCCGCCTCGCCGTGACGGTGCATTTCATCGGCGCCGGACCGGGCGCCGCCGACCTCATCACGCTGCGCGGTCGCGACCTGCTGGCGCGCTGCCCGGTCTGCCTCTACGCCGGCTCGCTGGTCCCGGAGGCGCTGCTCGCGCACTGCCCGCCGGACGCGCGGCTGATCGACACCGCCCCGCTCTCGCTCGACGCCATCGAGGCTGCGATCGCGGACGCGCACGCTTCCGGGCACGACGTCGCCCGGCTCCATTCCGGCGATCTCTCGCTTTACAGCGCGCTCGCCGAGCAGCTTCGCCGCCTGCGCAGGCGGAGCATCCCGTTCACCCTGACCCCCGGCGTGCCCGCCTTCGCCGCCGCCGCCGCGGCGCTGGGGCGGGAGCTGACGGTGCCGGCGCTGGCGCAGAGCGTGGTGCTGACCCGCGTTTCGGGCCGTGCCTCGGCGATGCCGCCCGGCGAGGATCTGGCCGCCTTCGCCGCGACCGGCGCCACGCTCGCGATCCATCTGGCGGCACCGGCGATCGCGGCGACCCTGGCCCGGCTCGCCCCCCTCTGCGGCCCCGATTGCCCGGCGGCCGCGGTGGTACGCGCGAGCTGGCCGGACGAACGCATCCGGCGCGGCACCATCGGCGACCTGCCCGCGCGTCTCGCCGCCGATCCGCCCGAGCGCACGGCGCTGCTGCTGGTCGGACGCGCGCTGGAGGCAGAGGACTTCGCCGAGAGTGCGCTCTACAATTCCGGCTACCGTCGCCGCTACCGAACCGGAGCGAAGCCGTGACGACCGACCAGCACGCCGGCCCGGTCGAACAGCACTATTTCCAGTGCGCCGCCGCTGCCCGCGAGCACCGGCGCGGCGGTGCGCCAGGCAGCCTCCGCAACTACATCGCCGAGTGCCACACCCGCGGCGCCGGCGTGCGCGAACGCCTCGGCGGCGGTGTTGGCTGTGCGGATGCGGGCTGCGATGGCAGGCGCCGGGCAGAGGGCGCTAAGCGCCGCCAGATCGACCGCACCGCGCGCCGAATGCAGGTCGAGCCGCCCTTGCGCGAGCTTGGTCATCTTCGCTACCCCTCCGGCAACCGTGACGCGCGGCACCGGATGGCGGCGGAGGTGTTTCAGCATCGCGCCCACGAAATCGCCCATGTCGATCAGCGCTGTCTCCGGCAACCCGTGCAGGCACCGCACCGCTGCCTCCGAAGTGCGGCCGGTCGCGCCCGCGAGATGCGGCAGGCCGGCGGCGCGAGCGACGTCGATGCCTTGATGGATGCCGGCGATCCAGGCGGCGCACGAATAGGGCACGACGATCCCGCTGGTGCCCAGGATCGACAGCCCGCCCACGATCCCGAGCCGGGCATTCAGCGTGCGCTCGGCGATCCGCTCGCCATCCGGAATGGCGATCTCCACCACCGCATCGGGCGTCGCGATCTCGGCCAGCGCCGCGCGGATCATGGCACGCGGGCCGGGATTGATCGCCGGTTCGCCCGGCGGCAGCGGCAGGCCGGGGCGAGTGATCGTGCCCACGCCCGGCCCGGCGCGGAACGCCAGACCGCTCGCGGGCGCCGCGCGGGAGACGGTCACGCGGATCAGCGCGCCGTGGGTCACGTCCGGATCGTCGCCCGCGTCCTTGACGATGGCCGCACTCGCCCACCCGGCCCCGAGAGCGGCCTCGGCAAGGGCGAAGGCGGCGCGCCCGCCGCCGGGCAGCGGGATCTCCACCGGATCGGGGAACTCGGCCCCGAGCAGGGCGGCGAAGGCGGCCTTGGCGGCGGCGGCGGCGCAGGCGCCGGTGGTCCAGCCGCGGCGCAGCTCGGTTGGGTGCTCCACGGCCGTCGCTATAGCGCGGCAACGGGGTGGGCGCGATGAAGGCACCCAATGCGCTGCGTGCGGTGCTGCGCGACCTTCCCCGGCTGGAACCCGGCTCGGTGTGGCTCGCCGGCGCCGGGCCGGGCGATCCGGGACTGCTGACGCTGGTCGTGCTGGCGGCGCTCGGGCAGGCCGATACGGTGGTGCATGACGCGCTGGTCGATCCGCGCATCCTTGCACTCGTCCGCGACGATGCGGCGCTCGTGTTCGCCGGCAAGCGGGGCGGGCGTCCATCGGCCGCGCAGGACGACATCACCGACCGTCTGATCGCACTCGCCCGCGCTGACCGGCGAGTGCTGCGGCTGAAAGGCGGCGATCCCTGCGTGTTCGGACGCGGCGGCGAGGAGGCGCTGGCCCTCGCGCGTGCCGGCGTGCCGTTCCGTCTGCTGCCGGGCCTGACGGCGGGGCTGGCGGGCCTCGCCGCCGCCGCCATCCCGGCGACGCTGCGCGGCGTCAACCAGGCGATCGTGCTGGCGACGGGCCACGATCCGGAGGGCGGCGCGCTCGACTGGGCGGCGCTGGCACGGCTGGATCAGCCGATCGTCCTCTACATGGCCCGACGGAGCGCCGGCGCGATCGCGCGCGAGATGCTGGCCGGCGGGATTGATCCAGATCTGCTCGTCGCGGTGATTGCGGCGGCGACCACGTCGCGCCAGCGTGTCGCGACCGCAACGCTTCGCGGTCTCGGCGCCGCGGTTGCCGCGGTGCCGGAGGCCGAGCCCGCGATCGTCGTGATCGGACGCATCGTCGGGGCGCGCGCGGAGCTGGCAGCACTGCTGCCGGTCGCGCGCGAGAGGCTGGCATGGCTGCTGCCGGCCTGATCGTCGCCGCCCCTCGTTCCGGCGCCGGCAAGACCACGGTGACGCTCGGGCTGCTCGCGGCATTGCGCCGGGCCGGTGTCGCGGTGCGGGCCGCGAAGTCCGGTCCCGACTACATCGACCCCGGCTTCCATGCCGCCGCGACCGGAGTGCCGGGCGTCAACCTCGACAGTTGGGCGATGTCCCCGGCGCTGCTCGACGCACTCGCCGCCCAGGCGGCGGCCACCGCCGAGCTGTTGGTGATCGAGGCCGCGATGGGCCTGTTCGATGGCGTCGCGGCACCGCCGGGCCGCAGCGGTGCCGCCGCCGATCTCGCGGCCCGGTTCGGCCTGCCGGTGTTGCTGGTGCTCGACGTCTCGGGGCAGGCGCAATCGGCCGCCGCCGTCGCGCGCGGCTTCGCCGCACATCGCGAGGGGGTGCGGGTGGCGGGCGTGGTGCTGAACCGCGTTGCCAGCGAACGTCATCGCGCCGTTGTCGCCGATGCGATGGCGGCCGCCGGGCTGCCGGTGCTTGGCGCGCTGCCGCGCGATGCCGCGATCGCGTTGCCGGAGCGGCATCTGGGACTGGTGCAAGCGGAAGAGCATCCGGCGCTGGCCCCGATCCTCGACCGCCTCGCGCACGCGGCAGCGCGGCATCTCGACCTCGGCGCGATCCGGCGCATGGCGGCTCCGCTGCTGCTTTCGTCATGCCCGGCGGAGGCCGGGCATCCACGACTTTGCGGCCGCACGAAAGACGTGGATGGCCGGCCTTCGCCGACCATGACGGTAGCGCCCCCTGGCCAGCGCATCGCACTCGCCCGCGACGCGGCGTTCGGCTTCGTCTATCCGCACCTGCTCGCGGGCTGGCGGGAAGCAGGCGCCGAAATTGTGCCGTTCTCGCCCCTCGCCGACGAGCCGCCGCCTGCCGGCTGCGACGCCTGCTGGCTGCCCGGCGGCTATCCCGAGCTGCACGCGGGCCGGATCGCCGCCGCCGCGCGGTTCCGTGCCTGCCTTGTTCGCTTCGCCGAGACGCGGCCGGTGCATGGCGAGTGCGGCGGCCACATGGTGCTCGGCCGCGCCTTGCAGGATGCCGACGGCGCTTGGCACGGGATGACGGGCCTGCTGGATCACACAACCAGCTTTGCCCGTCGCCGCCTCACGCTCGGCTATCGTCGCGCCCGTCTGCTCGCCGACGGCCCGCTCGGCCCGGGCGGCACTTGGCTGCGGGGGCACGAATTCCATTACGCGACGCTCGCCGAGGCCGGGGATGACGCGCCGTTCGCGGCCATCGAAGATGCGGCGGGCGCCGCGCTCGGCACCATCGGCGGCCGGCGCGGCGCCGTCAGCGGAAGCTTCTTTCACGTCATCGCACCGGAGTGACCGCATGGACCGTCCTCGCAGCCTGGCCGCGCTCGGCAACGCCTGCCGCGGTCTGTGGGATGGCGATCCCGCTGCCGCACGCGCAGTCGCGGCGCGGCAGGCGCGGCTGACCAAGCCGCCGGGCAGCCTCGGCCGGCTGGAGGCGCTGGCGGCGTGGCTCGCGCGCTGGCAGGGCCGTCCGATGCCGCGCCTGGACCAAGTCGCGATTGTTGTGTTCGCGGGCAACCACGGTATCGCGGCGCGCGGCGTCTCCGCCTATCCCGCCGAGGTGACGACGCAAATGGTGGCCAATTTCGATGCCGGAGGTGCCGCGATCAACCAGCTTGCCCGGGCTGTCGGGGCGGAGCTGCGTGTGGTGCCGCTGTCGCTGGACGCGCCTACTGCCGACTTCACCGAGGCACCGGCGATGGACGAACCGGGCTTCCTGGACGCCGTTGCCATCGGCGCCGGCGCGATCCCGCCCGATTGTGACCTGCTGTGCCTGGGCGAGATGGGGATCGGCAATACCACGGCAGCGGCGGCGGTCGCGGCGGCCCTGTTCGGCGGCGGCGCGGCGCGCTGGGTCGGACGTGGCACCGGCGTCGATGATGCCGGGCTTGCCCGCAAGCGCGTGGCGGTCGGGGCCGGGCTGGCCCGCCATGCCGCGGTGCTGGACGACCCGCTCGCGGCGGCGGCGGCACTCGGCGGACGGGAACTCGCGGCGATCCTGGGGGCGGCGCTCGCCGCCCGGCAGCACCGCATTCCGGTGGTGCTCGACGGCTTCGTCTGCACCGCCGCAGTGGCGCCGCTCGCGCGGCTGGCGCCACGCGGCCTTGACCACGCCGTGCTCGGCCATGTCTCGGCCGAGGCGGGGCATCGGGCGCTCGCCGAGGTGCTGGGCCTCGCGCCGCTGCTCGATCTCGGGATGCGGCTTGGCGAGGCGTCGGGGGCGGCGCTCGCCGTGCCGCTGCTGCGCGCGGCGCTCGTTTGCCACGAAGGAATGGCGACCTTCGAGAGTGCGGGCGTGTCGGACCGGGCGTGACGGCGCGCAGCCTCGTCGCCGCACTGCTGCTGCTGACGCGGCTGCCGGTCGGGCGGCTGCGCGCTGCGCCGCCGGGCGAAGGCGTCTGGGCGTTCCCACTGGTCGGGGCCCTGGTCGGCGGTCTCGGGGGCGCGGTGTTCTGGGCCGCCCGGGCGCTCGCCTTGCCGGTGCCGCTCGCGAGCGTCTGGTGCCTCGCCGTCCTGGTGCTGGCGACCGGGGGCCTGCACGAGGACGCCGCGGCCGACACCGCCGATGCGTTTGGCGCCCGCGCCACCACGGCGCGGCGGCTGGAGATCATGCGCGACAGCCGGATCGGCAGCTTCGGGGCGCTCGCGTTGCTGCTGACGCTGGGCATCCGCAGCACGGCAATCGCGGCGATCGGCCGACCCGCGGCAGTCGCAGCGGCGTTGGCGGCGAGCGGCGCGGTTGCGCGCGCGGCGATGCTGGGGCCGCTGATGTGGCTGCGGGCGGCGCGGCCGGACGGGCTTGCCGCCTCGCTCGGACGGCCCTCGCCCGCCGCTGTCGCCGCGGCACTCGGGATCGCGGCCCTCGCCGCGTTCGTACTGCTGCGGCCGGGGCCGGCCGCGGGCACGCTCGTGCTCGGCGCCGCGGTGGCACTTGGGTTCTCGGCGCTGGTGCGGCGGCTGGTGGGGGGCTACACCGGCGACGTGCTCGGCGCCTGCGAGCAGGCGGCGGAATGCGCGATCCTCAGCCTGCTGGCGGCGGTGCTGGCGCGATGATGCGCCAGATCACCAAATCGGCTCGCGCGGAATCTCGCGTTCGCACGCGCCCAGGTCGGCGCGTTGATCCGTCAATGAGTCCTCATCAGGGAGGTGGCCAGTGAGATCTGGAGGAAGCGTCTTCCCGGCCTCTTGTTTCTGCGGCTCCGTGAAGTTCAGACTGACTGACAAGCCAATGTTCGTGCATTGCTGCCACTGCACGGATTGCCAGACGCAGACGGGCGGGGCGTTCGCCATAAATGCACTCATCGAGCGCGATCGCGTAGAAATCCTCGAGGGCGCGCCTATTGTCGTCACGCTTCCGACCAATTCGGGCCGCCCGCACGATGTCTATCGCTGCGACCGATGCCAGACCGCACTGTGGAGCGACTATGGCCGGCGCGGGGTGATGGTGTTCGTGCGCGTCTCAACGTTGGCCCGTCCGCACGGCGTCGTGCCCGACGTGCATATCTTCACGCGCTCGAAGCTGCCCTGGGTACGCCTGCCCGAAGGCGCACCTGCTTTCGACGAGTATTACTCCACCGCCAGGGTATGGCCACCCGAGAGCCTCGCCCGCCGCGAAGCCGTGCTGGGGCGGGGAAAATGAAGGACGCAACCCTCAGCCTGCTGGCGGCGGCGCTGGCGGGACAATAATCGCCTCCGTGACCGT
Source organism: uncultured Alphaproteobacteria bacterium (assembly GCA_963754235.1). Taxonomy (GTDB): domain Bacteria; phylum Pseudomonadota; class Alphaproteobacteria; order Acetobacterales; family Acetobacteraceae; genus DATAYA01. The sequence continues at coordinate 98,145 of CAVWFK010000021.1, forward strand.
GCCGAAGCCGGGCGGGCTCGTCCAGAGGTCGATCTCCCGCCCGGCCGCCAGCGCCGCGATCACCTTCAAGGGGCCGCCATGCGAGACCACGACGTGAGCGCCGTCGCCGAGCGCGCCGAGGAACGCGCGCACGCGGGCGATTAGCGCCGCCCCGGTCTCGCCGCCGGGCGGTGCCAAGTGCAGCGGATCGGCGATCCAGCGATCCACCTCGGCGCGCGGCAGCGCCAGCCACGGCCGGCCTTCCCAGAAGCCGAAATCCAATTCGTGCAGGCGCGGGTCGATCCGCAGCGTGGCGCCGGTCGCCTCCGCGATCCCGCGCGCGATGCCGCGGCAGCGCGCCGCCGGGCTGCTCCAGACAGGGCTGCTCCAGGCCGGGAACCATCCGATCTCGGCGAGGCGGTGCAGCGCGGCTGCGATCGTGGCCGCGTCGTCGCCGGGGGGCAGGTCGGTGCGGCCGTAGCACAGACCGGCGACATCCGTGGCCGCGGGATGGCGGATCAGAAGGAGCCGCCGCGGTCCCACGCGAATGCGTCCAGCACGGTGTCGGGCCACGCGCCGACGCGGGCGCATTCGGCGAGGATCTCGGCATCGCTCGCATCGGCGATGATGCCGCGGCGCACCAGGCAGGCGGCGCAGCCGGCGGCGCGTGCCCCAGCAATATCGTGTTCGACGCTGTCGCCCAATCCGACCACGCGCGCGCGGGGCGGGTCGCCGAGCGCTGCCAGCACGTGGTCGTAGATCGGCCGGTGCGGCTTGCCGACCCAGGTGACGGCGCCGCCGAGCGCCTCGTAAAGCTCAGCGATCCGCCCGGCACCGGGGGCGAGGCCGCGCGCGGTCAGCATGGTCCGGTCGGGATTGAGGCACACCGCCGGCAGATGCCGCCGCGCGGCCGGGCGCAGCCGTGCCTCATAATCCGAGAGCGGCCGCACGTCGCCCTCGCTGCCGGCGATCACCACCAGTTCGGCGGCATCGGCGTCCGCCACCGGTGCCAGGCCGGTGCCCTGCAGCGGCGAGGCGTCGCCGTCACGCGAGAGCAGCAGGCAGCGTCGCGCCGTGCCCGCGAGACCGCCCTCCCGAAGCAGGTGATATGCGAACTCCCCCGAACTCATGAACAGGTCGTAGGCATCGGCGGGAATGCCCATCGCGGCCAGCCGCTCGGCATTTAGCCTTGCGCGGCGGCCCGAGTTGGAGAGCAGCGCGACGCGCCGCCCCGCCGCGCGCAGTGCCCGCAGTGCGGCGAGCGCGCCGGGATAGAGCCGCACGCCGTCGGTCAGCACGCCGAACTGATCGACGAGGAAAATATCGAACCGGCGCGCCAGCTCCGACAACCGCGCTGCGGGCGGCAAGCGATTCCGCTCCTCTGTCGTCATCGCGACCGCCCCACCTTCCCTCCACCGCCCGCCGGTACCGGCGGAACGGTCGGGTTCAACTCCGGCGTCGGCGGGCGCATGCGCGAAATCACCCGCCGCTCGGCGCCCACCAGCAGCAGCCCGGCGCCCAGAATCAGGAACGCACCCGCAAACACCGCTGGGCGCGGGATATCGCCCCAGATCGCATAGCCGAGCACGAACGCCCACAGCAGCGCGCTGTATTCGAACGTCGCGACGAGCGAGGCGGGGGCGTGTCGCGCACCTTCGTACAGCAGGAACTGCGCGAAGCCGCCGATCACGCCGACGATCGCGAGCAGCGCCACCTGCCAGGCATCCGGCGTGCGCCAGCCGAACAGGCAGGCAATACCGGTCGCGACCAGAAAGAACCCGTTGCTGTAGAACATCTGCAACAGCGAGCTCTCGCGCCGCGCGATCTTGCGCATCAGGATGATGGCATAGGCCCAGAGCGCGGCTGCGATCAGCACCAGAGGCGTGTTGATGGAGAGCCGCAAATCCGCCGGATCGACCGCCACCAGCACGCCCGCGAAGCCGACCCCGACCGCCACCCAGCGGGTGCGGCTGACGGGTTCGCCCAGCAGCGGCGCCGACATCGCCGTGACCAGGATCGGCGCCGAGAAATAGAGCGTCACGAGCTGCGCCAACGGCGTGCTGCGCGCGGCGGTGTAATAGCAGAGCCACGCCGCCAGCGTGATCGCGCCCCGCGCCGCGAATGTCGTCTTCAGCGGCGTCGCCAGCGCCTGTCCGAGCAGCCGCCCGCGCCCGATGGCGAGGCAGCCCACGAGGATCGTCGCACTGCGGCAGAACAGGATTTGCCAGGCCGGCAGTGCCGCGACCAGCCATTTGATCGTGGCGTCGTGCAGCGCGAACAGGGCGTAGGCGAGAAGGCTGAGCCCTAAGCCGAGCATGACGGCCTCGCCGCCGGCACGGCTCCGCGGTGCCGCCATCTATCGGCGTCGCACGAAGAGTTGGTTGGTGGCGTAGGAGAGCCATACCTGATGGCGGCCGAGCCAGTCGTCGCCGAGCAGCATCGCCTCCTCGGGCAGTTGGACGGCGGCGATGTCGATCAGCGGGTCGCGGGCGGTCTCGGTGCCGACCCGAAGGCTCGCGAAGCGGAGGCGCCAGACCGGCAGCACCCGTTCGTCGAGGCCGCGCCCGCCGGCGGGCGGCCCCAGCCGCTGCGGATCGACGCCGAGATAGGCGGCGGTCTCGGGCGCGATCACCGTAACCTGTGCGCCGCTGTCGAGCAGGGCGCTGACCGCCCGCCCATCGACCGAGGCGATCAGCAGCATCCGGTTGCGCCGCACCCGGCGCAGCGGGATCGCATCGTAGCCGGGCGCGGGCGTGCCGGGATCGCCGGCACAGGGCCCGACCTCCCACAGCACGATGCGGGCCCGCGGCAGGTCGAACTCGACGTCGAAATGGGCGAGCAGGTCGGCGCCGAGAATGCCGTCCACTTGCGGCGTGCCGCCCTGCTTGGGGAAGCTGGGACCGACCGAGATCGCCTGGTTGCGCAGGACGATCCCGCCGAGCGCGAACTCCCGCAGCATCGCGACCCCGCCGGCGACGTGCCCGCCGGCGCCGAGCAGCCTCACGGTGCGCCCGGGTTCCATCGGAATCCCGAGCCGCGCAATCGCCGAGGCGGTGAGCAGGCTGCCCTCCGCCCCGGTATCGACCAGCAGCGTCACCGGCGCGCCGTTCACCCGCGCCTGCACCAGCGGAAGGTCGCGCGCCACCGTCACAGGCAAGACGGCGAACCGCCGCGCCGGGCAGCCGGCGGCGAGCACCGGGGGAGGGGCGGGCACGCCCGCCGTGGGCGCCGCGGTGCAGGCGGAGAGCGCGCAGAGCACGAGTGCCAGGCAATGCCGTTGCAGCGGCGCAGGCCGTCTGCGGCGAGCGGCGGAGTGGGTCGTATCGGTCATCGATGCGTCTGGCGGCGGCTCGGTCGGAAGCTCTGGTCGGGGCGAGAGGATTCGAACCTCCGGCCCCCAGCTCCCAAAGCTGGTGCTCTACCAGGCTGAGCTACGCCCCGGATCGGTCGGCGACGAAGCTACGGGCCGCTCGTCCGATGCGCAAGGGATTGTACGGGCGGCCGGCTAAGCCTGAGTGTCGGTGTGCGCGATCGGCGGCGATTGCGCCGTGGCCACAACTCCCCGCCGCGCGCGCGGCGATCAAGCCGTGTCCGCCTTTCGCTCAGGATGAAGGCCGAAATTCAAACCGACCCGCCGCCAGGCCCTTGCGATGGCACCCCGAATCGAACAATGGTAGAACGAAGGCCAGAGGCGGTGCTCGCCCACCAATTCGACCCCGGCGGACCAATTTCCGCTGGACACCCGCCGCGGCGTGCGGCAACGCTGCACCTGAAACCGGCGGTTGAAAAACCTTCCGCCATGAGGGGATCATCCATGGAAAAGAACAAGGCGCTCGATGCCGCCCTCGGCCAGATCGAACGGGCCTTCGGCAAGGGGTCGATCATGCGCCTGGGCGCCCGCGGCGCCGACCAGCAGATCGATGTGATCTCGTCGGGCTCGCTCGGGCTCGACCTCGCTCTTGGCATCGGCGGCCTGCCGCGCGGGCGGGTGGTGGAAATCTACGGGCCGGAGAGCTCGGGCAAAACGACGCTCGCGCTGCACGCGATCGCCGAGGCGCAGAAGCGCGGCGGCACCTGCGCCTTCATCGATGCCGAGCACGCGCTCGACCCGATCTATGCCCGCAAGCTCGGCGTCAACGTCGATGACCTCCTGATCAGCCAGCCGGATACCGGCGAGCAGGGGCTGGAGATCGCCGATACGCTGGTGCGCTCGGGAGCGATCGACGTGCTGGTGATCGACAGCGTCGCCGCCCTGGTGCCGCGCGCCGAGCTTGAGGGCGAGATGGGCGACACCCATGTCGGCCTGCACGCGCGGCTGATGAGCCAGGCGCTGCGCAAGCTCACCGGCAGCGTTTCCCGCAGCAACACCATGCTGGTTTTCCTGAACCAGATTCGGCTGAAGATCGGCGTGATGTTCGGCAATCCCGAGACCACGACCGGCGGCAACGCGCTCAAGTTCTATGCCTCGATCCGGCTCGAAATCCGGCGCCTCGGCTCGATCAAGGACCGCGAGAACGTGGTCGGCAACACCACCCGGGTGAAGGTGGTCAAGAACAAGCTGGCGCCGCCGTTCCGCCAGGTCGAGTTCGACATCATGTACGGCGAAGGCATCAGCAAGGTGGGCGAACTCGTCGATCTCGGCGTAAAGGCGGCCATCGTCGAAAAATCGGGGGCCTGGTTCAGCTACGACAGCCAGCGCGTCGGCCAGGGGCGGGAGAACGCCAAGCAGTTCCTGCGCGACCACCAGGAGATCGCCGACGCGATCGAGCGGCGCATCCGCGAGCAGGCCGGCATGGTGACCGACGCGATGCTGGCGAGTGCCGACGAGGACGAGGCCGAGGCCGCGGATTGACGAAGCCGCACCCGCCGGCCAGGGTGCGCGCGTGGACCTGCCGCTGCCGTCGCCGCCCCTGCCCGATACCTTGCCGCCGGGTGCCGTGCCGCTCACCGAGGACGATCGCGCGCTGATCGAGGTCGCGCGCAGCGTGCTGCTGCGGCATTACCGGCCGTTCTGGCATACCATTGCGGCCGCGATCCGCAGCCGCGACGGGCGCATCCACACCGGGTTGCATCTCGGCGCCACGGTCGGGCGGATGTCGGTCTGCGCCGAGCCGGTGGCGCTCGGGCGCGCAATCCTCGATGGTGACGGCAGCGTGGCGACGATCGTGGCACTGCGCCATCCCAAGCCGGACGAGAGCGACCGCGACATCGCAATCGTGCCGCCGTGCGGTGCCTGCCGCGAGATGCTGCTCGATTTCGACCCCGAGGCGATGGTGATCGTGCCGGCGGACGACGGCGCGGCGAAGCTGCCGGTGCGCGCGCTGCTGGCGCTGCCCTATCGTCGCTGACAGCAAGGCATAGGAGAAGCCCGCCCCGATGCACGATCCGCGCACCGTTATCCCCGAGGAGGTGGGCCTCTCGCCCGAGCGCCTCGCCCGCATCGACCGCTGGATGGGCCGGCTGGTGGACGACGGCAAGCTCGCCGGCGTCTCGACGATGGTGATGCGGCGCGGGCAGGTGGCGTATTTCGCCGCGATCGGGCGCGCCGATCTGGCCCGCGGCGCGCCGATGGCCGCCGATACGATCGCGCGCATCTATTCGATGACCAAGCCGCTCACCAGTGTGGCGGTGATGATGCTGTACGAGGAGGCGCGGTTTCAGCTCGACGATCCGATCGCCCGCTTCCTGCCCTGCTTCGCCAACATGCGCGTCGCTGTCGGCGGCAGCCGCGGCAAGATCGACACCGTGCCCGCCGAGCGCGACATCACAATCCGCGACCTGCTCACCCACACCTCGGGCCTGACCTACGGGTTCATGGAATCGAGCATGGTGGATGCGCTCTATCGCGAGCGCGGCGTCGATTTCCAGACCTCGAACGACAGCCTCGCCGCGGTGGTGGAGCGCGCGGCCACGCTGCCGTTGCTGGCGCAGCCGGGGCGGGAATGGAACTACAGCATCGCGACCGACGTGCTGGGCCATCTCGTGGCGGTCGTCTCGGGGCAGCCCTTCGCGGAGTTTCTGCACGCGCGCGTCATCGCCCCGCTTGGCATGGCCGATACCGGGTTTCATGTGCCGAGCGACAAGGTCGCGCGCTTCGCCGCCAACTACATCCGCGGGCCGCGCGGGGCGCTGCAACTGATCGACGACCCGCGCGAGAGCAGCTATGGCGCGCAGCGTCAGATCGCTTCGGGCGGCGGCGGGCTCGTGTCGACCGCTCCCGACTACATGCGGTTCTGCCGGATGATGCTGAACCAAGGGGCACTCGACGGCGTGCGGCTGCTGGGACGCAAGACGGTCGAGCTGATGACGGCGAACCACCTGCCCGGCGACATGGCGGCGATGGGAATGCCGCGGTTCAGCGAGAGCCCCTATACCGGGATCGGCTTCGGCCTCGGCTTCTCGGTGATGCTCGATCCGGCGCAGGCGCAGATCGTCGGCACGCCGGGCGAGTACGCCTGGGGCGGGGCCGCCAGCACCGCGTTCTGGTGCGACCCGGCCGAGGACATGGCGGTGGTGCTGCTGACCCAGCTCATGCCGTCCTCCACCTACCCGATCCGGCGCGAGCTGCGCGTGCTCGCCTACCAGGCAATCGTGGACTGATCCCGACGGCCATTTGCGCTGACCGCTTTGGGTGGATTGTGTTGAAAAAGGCGGGGCCGTAACGAGTGGAGCAACAAACGTCCAATCCTGGGCAAGATCGAAGGCGGGTTCGTCCGCAACGCCGCCTGCTCGTGAACCATTCTTTCATCAGGGGCCGCCGGCAGTCGGCAGAGGCGAGTTTTTCAACACAATCGGTGGAAAGCGGAACGGCAGCTTCTGGGTTTCCCTCAAGTCGGAACGGATGTTTCCGCGCAGAAAGTCCTTAGCACTCTTCGTATCGTGCGCTTCCGCCGTTATTCGCGACCGTCCTCCATCGGGCAGTCGCGGATCAGTCGCAACGAGTTGCCATAAGCAGAGCCTGCTTTCGCCGCATCATCGAGGCCGCATTCCTCTAGGAAGTGTCGCGCGTCGCGACCTGGCCGATATTGATAGGGGAAGTCGGTGGAGAAGAGCAGGCGATCGGCGCCGACAATCGCCACGGCACGTTCCAGGAAGTTGTGGAAGGAACATGCCGCTCGCCGTGACGTAGAGATCTCTGCGCAGGTATGTCGCGATGGGTTGGGCTAGACACCACTTCACCAGGGGACGGTGCGGCCGAGATAGTCGACATATTGCAAACCCGGAGCGCCCTGCTTCGAAAGTAGAACATTCACTAGGCTTGGGACGCTTTCCTTGATGCTCAGCCGTGCGTCCGGGCCGCCCAGGGCGGTGCGGACCCAGCCCGGAGCCATAATCACCATAGAGCGCGACGTCCCGGAGTGGCGGGCCGCGAAGCTCCGCATGAACATGTTCAGCGCCGCTTTGCTGCCGCGATATACCTCCCGCATGCCGGTCTCGTTGCTGGTAATGCTACCTTGCCCGGATGACATCACCCCGATCGTACCCGTCGCGGAGACGTAGTGCTCCAGGCTTTCGATAACACGCATTGGGCTCAGCGAATTGGTGATCATAACGCGTACAAAATCTTCTGTCGACACCTCGCCGATCGTTTCCGTAGGACGTTGGTTGGTCGTTCCGGCGTTGACGAACAGCATGTCGAACATTCTGCCTGACAGCCGGTCGCGCAGCGCCGCGAGCTGATCCGGCTCACAGATATCGAGTGTCTCGATCTCGACGCGACCCTGGAACTCGTCCGCCAGGTCGTGCAGCAAAGTTCGGGTTCCGACCCCTCGAATCGTGCCAACGACGTTCCACCCTTTCTTCAAAAACTCGGCAGCCATGGCGTGGCCGAGACCGCGTGATGCTCCGATGAGAAGGATTGTGCTGGGGGTATCGCTCGGAGCAGCCGGGGACATGGCGCATTGTCTTTCGGTGGTGAGATTGACCCCGAATTATAAGCAGCGCGCAGTACCGGCGCCAGACGCATCAAATGCAAATTATGGTTGCACATGGCGCTATGTCAGACGAAGCAGATGAGATACGATCAGGTCATGAATAATGTGGACCTGAACCTACTCGTCGCGCTGGATGCGCTACTTGCTGAGGGCAGCGTGACGGGCGCAGTCCGTCGCCTTGGCTTGAGTTCCTCCCCCATGAGCCGGACGCTGACACGACTTCGGTCGGCAACAGGCGGTCCGCTACTCGTGCGCGCTGGGCGGGGTCTTGTGCCGACAAATCGCTCGTTGGGCGCGGCGCATGATCCCCGCTCACGCCGGCATCATCCGGCGCTGGTGGGCGCGGCCGATCCGCGCCGTCTCCTCGTTGTGGCCGGCGATGACGCGCACGCCCTCATCGAGCCGGGCGCGAATGTTCTCGGGCGTGCAGGCCTCCAGGAACGCGATCCCGGCGGCGCGGCAGGCGGCGAAGATGCGCGTCCGGGCCGCTGCCATCTCCGGCGGATAGGGATCGTTGCGCAGCGTGGTGTAGCCGAGCGAGAGGCCGAGATCGCCCGGCCCGATCTCGGCGAAGCCGAGGCCGGGAAGGGCGCAGATCGCCTCGCAGTTCGCGACCCCCTCCGGGCTTTCGATCTTGACCCCGAGCAGCAACTCGCCATCCGGGTTGAGCGGCCAGGGATCGCAGCGGCGGAAATATTCTTGTTCTTCGATCCCCCAGATCGGCGCGGCGCTCGGCTCCGAGCCGCGTCCGCGGGTGCCGGTGCCGAGCCGGCCGGGAGCGGGCCGGCCGCGCGCGCCATCCAGTCGCGCGCTCGGCGACGGCAGGGCGGGATCGACGCCCCCACGCTGATGCGGATAGCGGCAGGATTCGACGAATACCCGCACCGCGTCGGCGGACTCGGCTTGGCAGAGCAGGATGCCATGCACGCCGCGGCCGAGAATCTGGCGGAACTGCCAGGCATTGTGCCGCACGTTCGCCTCGTCGGTGCCGTTCACCGGCGCCTCGACGATCACCGCGGGCGTGCGGTGGCCGGAGCGCGTCGGCCCGCCCTCGACCAGCCCGGCCATGTATTCGGCCAGCCCCGCCATGTCGAACGCGCCGTGCTCCATCCCGACATTGATGTAGTCGGCCCAGCTTTGTGCGTCGGCGCGGCCTTGCGCGCGGGTCAGCACGGCGCCGGTATGGGCGCCCGAGTAGTAGATCGCCTGGTCCTGTGCGAGCAGCTCGATCGCGCGGTTGATCCGGTCAGGCAAGTTTCCTCCGTGCCAATTTGGCGGTTTTGACGACGCCGCATCAATCTATGGTAGAATGATGCGGGTGCCGATGGTAGCTTCCGCCAGGTTGCCGCGCGACCGGGGCGCGCATTTATCCGGGGGAGAAGAGCCATGCACGACGACGCTTTCGGCCGCGATCAGGCGGCCCTTCTTGCCGCGCGCATCCGCGGCGGGCGCATCACCCGCCGCGAACTGGCGGCGCTTGCGGCCCTGTTCGGCATCGGCGCGGGTGCCCGGGGCGCGCAGGCCGCCGGCAGGCAGATCGTGCTCGCCTGCTGGGGCGGTGCGGCGGTGCGCGCCTACGATCAGAGCTTCGGCAAGCCGTTCACCAAGGATAGCGGCATCGGCGTCGCGGTCGATGGCGCCGGCCCGAGCCTGGGCAAGATCCGGGCGATGGTGCGCAGCGGCAAGGTGACCTGGGACCTTTGCGACAGCTCGATCGGCGCCTCGCAGGTGCTGGGCCGCGACGGGATGCTGGAGCCGATCGACTACGCGATCGTGGACAAGGGCGCGACCATGCCCGGCTTCGCGATGCCGTGGTGCTACGGCACCTCCGCGTTCAGCTACGTGCTCGCCTACGACCGCCGCGCAACCGGCGGGGCGGCGCCGCGCGACTGGGCCGATTTCTGGGACGCAAAGAAATTTCCCGGCAAGCGAACGATGCGGCGGGGGATGCAGGGCGTGCTGGAGGCGGCCCTGCTAGCCGACGGCGTCGCGCGCGAAAAGCTTTATCCGCTCGACGTCGGGCGGGCATTGGCTAAGCTGCGGCAGATCAAGGATGTGACGGTGTTCTGGGAGTCGGGTGCCGACAGCGAGCGCCTGTTGCGCCAGGGCGAGGTGGTGATGGGCAACATCTGGAGCACCCGCGCCCGGTGGCTCGATGAGACGACGCGGGGGCGGATCACCTGGACGTGGCAGGACGGGCTGCTGACCGCGGGCGTGTTCAACGTGCCCAAGGGCAGTCCGGCCGGCAAGGACGCGATGCGGCTGCTGGCGGCGATGACCAATCCCGAGCGGCAGGTGATGCTGTTAAAACTGCTTGGGAGCGGCCCGGCGAACCCCGCCGCCTCGGCGCTGGTGCCGCCCGCGCTGCGGCGCGTCGATCCGAGCTACGCGGAGAACGCGGCGAAGCAGATCGCGATGCAGGAATCCTGGTACGCGGCCCATTATCAGGCGGTGGCACCCAAGTTCCGCGACCTGATCGCGAGCTGACCTGCAACCCTGGGCCGCGGGCGTTATCTTCGCGGCATGGCTCCAGCGACTCAGCGGCTCGATGAACCGCGCGCAGCCGATCTGCTTCTCGACGGCCGGCGCATCGAGGCCGGTTGGTGGGGGGCGCCGCCGGAGGCCGCGCCGAGCCTCGTCTTGTTGCACGAGGGGCTGGGCAGCCTGCGCCTGTGGGGCGGGTTTCCGGCGCTGCTCGCCCGCGCGAGCGGCTGCGGCGTGTTCGCTTTCTCGCGCTCCGGATACGGCGCCAGTGATCCGGTGGCCCTGCCGCGGCCGCTCGACTTCATGGAGCGCGAGGCGCGGGACGTGCTGCCGCGCGTGCTGGACGCGGCCGGGGTGGGGCGCTGCCTGCTGGTCGGGCACTCCGACGGCGCCTCGATTGCGGCGATCGCGACCGGGATACGGCAGGATGCGCGGCTCGCCGGGCTGGTGCTGATGGCGCCGCATTTCTTCGTCGAAGATGTTTCGATCGCTGCCATCGCGGCCGCGCGCGATGCCTACGCCGCGGGCGATCTGCGCGCCAAGCTCGCACCGCATCACGCCAAGGTCGAGGTCGCGTTTCACGGCTGGAATGACCCCTGGCTCGATCCGGCGTTCCGAAGCTGGAACATCACCCGGTACCTGCCGTCGATCCGCGTGCCGGTGCTGCTGATCCAGGGCGAGGCCGATCCCTACGGCACGGTCGCGCAAATCCGTGCGGCCGAGCGGCTGATCTCGGCACCGGTGCAGACCCTGCTGCTGCCCGGGATCGGTCACGACCCGGCGCGGGAGGCGCGGGCGGCGACTATCGAGGCGATCGCGAGCTTCGCCCGCCTGGCCTGTGGATGACAGGTGCGCCGCTTCGGCCGATCCTTGTCACACGTTCAGCTCCGCGAAGGCGCTCCGGCGAGCTCGGCCGCGATCGCAGCCAAAAGGGCGGGGAGTTCGTCCACGACGGTCGGGTGCAGACGGGGTAGTTCCAGGCTGAAATACTGGTGCGACACCACATCACGCAACCCGGCCCAGCCGCGCCAATCCACCTCCGGATGCCGGGCCAGAAGCTCGGGCGGTAGCAGCTTCGCCGCTTCGCCGATCTCGGCGAGCGCGTTCTTGAGCGCGCGATAGGTGCGCCGGTCGGCGACCGGCAGCAACGCGAAGGCGGCGGCATCCAGCCCGGCCGCGAATGCCAGCGCATCCTCGGCCGCAGCGCGGATGTCCTCCAGCCGCTCCCGAGTTCCGCGCCGCCTCACAGGACGCGCACCGCCTCCCGCTCGGCGGCCTCCCGGACAGCCGGGCGGAGCGCGTCCCGTTCCACCAGGTCGGCGGGGGCGCCGATAAGATCGGAGAGCTCGGCGCGCAGCGAGGCCAGACCAACAAGAGACAGGCGAGCGGCAGGGTCGAACGCGGCGAGCAGATCGACGTCGCTGTCCACCGCTGCCTCGCCCCGTGCAACGGAGCCGAACACCCAAAGGCCGGTTACGCCGCGCTGCCTCAGCGCCGCGCCGTGGGTGCGCAGGGTACGCAGGATGGTGGCGAGGTCGGGCGGCCCGCGGCGCTCGTAGGTCAGGAATTGCTCGACCAGGCTGCTGACCAGTGCCTGCACGGTTTCGCCGCGCGCTGCGGCCGCAGCCTTCAGCCGGTCGCGGGTGACCCCTGGCAGGCGCACAGAGAGGAAGGCGGGCGGTAAATGCGGCATTGCCGAAGCCTAGCACACGAAGCGCACATGTGCACACCGGGTCTTTGAAGCAGCGCTTCTTGACCTGCTCAACCAGCGGCCCGGCTCGAAGCCAGATCACCTCCCCTGCGCGACCTCGCTCACCAGCTTGGCCAGGATCGCGGCGGCAAAGGCGCCCATTCCCACGGCCGGCACCAGGAACGCGCCGCTGCCGCCGATCACGTTCGCGGCGTAGTAGGCGGCGAGCGCCGGCTCGCCCTCGATGATCGGCAGGCCGTTGATGGTAATCCCCGCCGCCACCGCCGCGTCGCGCGCCGCGGTAACGCTGCGGCCGTCGTTGTTGGCGCCGTCGCCGGAAACGTCGATCATCCGCCGTCCCGCCCGGTAGCCGCTGGTTTGCAGCAGCCGCGCGGCGCGATCGATGCCGCCGCTGATCGAGGTGAAGCCGGGCGTCGGGCTCGGCGCCGCTGCCAGCGCACGCGCGAAGCGCTCGGCCGCCGTCGCGCCGTCGATCAGCGTCCACGGCACCACCTGATCCTGGCGGTCGGCACTCGACCATTCGATCGCGGTCAGCGCCACGCGCCCGCGCGGCCCGGCACGCACGGCGGCCACGAAATCGCCGTGCACCACGGCGCGCCCGTAGCCGTCGCGCTGCAAGCCGAGCCGCGTGGCATCGACGCTGCCCGAGGCGTCGATCGCCAGCACCAGCGCCAGATCGACCTGCGGCCCGGCCATCGCCTCCCTCCCCCGCCTCCCCCCTCGGGCGAGCCTAGCACCGGCATCCCCGCTTGGCGTGCGGCGCGATTTCGGTCGATAACTCCGCCGCCCGGCGCACGCCCTGCCGCGGCGGAGGAGTTGCGATGAGCAAGTGGACCCCGGATTCCTGGCGCGCCCGGCCGATCCGCCAGGCGCCCGCCTATCCGGACGCCGCCCGGCTCGCCGAGACCGAGGCCAAGCTCCGCCGCTACCCGCCGCTCGTGTTCGCGGGTGAGGCGCGGCGGCTGAAGGCGGGACTGACACTCGCCGCCGAGGGGCGCGCCTTCGTCCTGCAAGGCGGCGACTGCGCGGAGAGTTTTCAGGACTTCACGGCCAATACCATCCGCGACACATTTCGCGTTCTCTTGCAGATGGCCGTTGTCCTCACCTTCGGCGCCGGCCTGCCGGTGGTGAAGCTCGGCCGCATGGCCGGGCAGTTCGCCAAGCCGCGCTCCTCGGAGATGGAGACGATCGGCGACGAGACGCTGCCCAGCTATCGCGGCGACATCATCAACGGCGCCGCCTTTACGTCGGAGGCGCGGGTGCCCGATCCGGCGCGGATGGAGCTCGCCTATTTTCAGTGCGCGGGCACGCTCAATCTGCTGCGCGCCTTCGCCGGCGGCGGCTACGCCGACCTGCACGAGGTGCATCGCTGGAACCTCGAATTCGCCGCCCGCTCGCCGCTCGCCGCGCGCTACCAGGACATCGCCGGGCGCATCGATGAGACGCTCGCCTTCATGGCCGCCTGCGGCATGACCGGCGAGGTGATCCCGCAAATCCGCGAGACCGAATTCTACACCAGCCACGAGGCGCTGCTGCTGCCGTATGAGCAGGCGCTGACGCGCGTCGATAGCACCTCGGGCGACTGGTACGGCTGCTCCGCGCATTTCCTCTGGATCGGCGACCGCACCCGCCAGCCCGACGGCGCGCATGTCGACTTCCTGCGCGGGATCAAGAACCCGATCGGGATGAAGGTCGGGCCGACCATGCCGATCGACGACCTGCTGCGGATGATCGAGACACTCAATCCCGCCGACGAGCCGGGACGCCTGACGCTGATCAGCCGCATGGGGGCGGAGCAATTGCACGAGCGTCTGCCGCCGCTGCTGCGCGCGGTGAAGCGGGAAGGGCGGCGCGTGGTGTGGCTGTGCGATCCGATGCACGGCAACACCGTGACCACGCCCGCGCGCATCAAGACCCGCAGCTTCGAGGCGATCCTGGCCGAGGTGCGGCACTTCTTCGACGCGCACGCCGCCGAGGGCACGCGCGCCGGCGGCGTGCATGTCGAGATGACCGGTCAGGACGTGACCGAGTGCGTCGGCGGCGCGCACCGGCTGACCGAGGCCGATCTCGCCGCGCGCTACGAAACCTCTCTCGACCCGCGACTCAACGCCGAGCAGTCGCTCGAACTCGCCTTCCTCGTCGCCGAGGAGCTGAAGGCGCGGCGTGAACCCGCCCGCGTGCCGGCGGTCGCGGCGCAATGAACGACGCGGCTGCGATCGCCGCCGAGACCGACAGCTACTTCAATCGCACCAAGGCGATCGTGGCGCGGTTCGGCGATCGGCCGGTGACCTATGCGGTATTCCTGCGCCGGCCGGTGATCTCGGCGCCGAAGCTGATGCTCGATTGGCTGGACGATGTGGCGGCCGAGCGCGAAACCCGCTTCGAGGTCGATCTGCGCTATCCGGAGGGAAGCTGGATCGGCGCAGGCGAGCCGATCGCCTATATCGGCGGCAGCCTGCTCCATCTCGTCGATCTCGAGACGATTTTGCTGCAAAAGCTCGGGCCGGCTTCGGTCGCCGCGCACAACACGTTCCAGATGTGCCTTGCCCTGCCGAAAGCCGCGTTCCTGGCGATGGAGGCGCGGCACTGCGCGGGCGCGGCCATGGAGCAGATGATGGCCTACGGCGCCGCCGTGGGCAGCGAGGCGGCGAAGCGCGAGGGTGCTCGCGGCTTCGTCGGCAACGCCAATGATGCAACCGCGCATTTCTTCGGCGCCGGGCGCGGGCTGGGCACGATGCCGCACGCGCTGATCGGCTATGCCGGCTCGACGGTGCGCGCCGCCGAGATGTTTCGCGAGACCTTCCCCGACGAGGATCTCACCGTCCTCACCGACTATTTCGGCCGCGAGGTGACGGACGGGCTCGCGGTCTGCGCCCGCTTCCCCGACCTCGCCGCGTCGGGGCGGCTCGCGGTGCGGCTCGACACGCATGGCGGGCGGTTCCTGGAGGGGCTCGATCCGGCCGGGAGCTATGCCGTGCTGGAGCGGCACGCGCCCGGTGCCATCCGCCGCTATCGCAGCGACATCGAACTGCGTTACCTGGTGGGCACCGGCGTCTCGGCGGCGGCGATCTGGCACATGCGCGAGGCGCTGGATACGGCGGGATTCGCGCGGGTGCGGATCGTGGTCTCCTCCGGCTTCGGGGTGGAGAAGTGCCGGGTGATGGCCGATGCCCGCGCGCCGATCGACGTGGTGGGGACGGGCAGCTTCATCCCCGAGCTTTGGTCGGAGACGTACGCGACCGCGGACATCGTGGAGTATGACGGGCGACCGCTGGTGAAAGTGGGTCGAGAGTTCTTGCTGCGGCGGGATGGCGTGCCGCGAGGCGCGCGGTGAAGGGTCCTCAGGTCAAGTAGGAATGGACGATGCCGGTCAGTTTTTCGGCAGACGCACCTCCCACGGTCTGGCCAAATCTCAAATAGTCCCTCTCACGGCGAAGCCGATCCGTGCCATTGGGACAATTCGATCGTCACGCCTTCTGGCCCTTCGATGAAGACCAGCTTGCGGGCATGGAAATCCATGATCTCATTTCGGGTATGGAAACCCGCGGCGCTCAGTTTCGCAACCTCGGCTTCGATGTCATCGGCCGCGAAGCAGATATGGTTCACTCCCAGCTTGTGCAGATCGCGCACGTTGGGATCAGGTAGAGGTTCCGGGCGCAGATAGTGCAGCAGTTGAATCTCCGCTCGCGGCGTCGCGTTGCCAAGCACCAGCGTCACATGCTCGGCCTCGATCCCCGGAACGTCCATGTAGCGGGCGAACATCTCCCCACTGATCACGACGGAAATCACTTCCTCGAACCCAAGCAGACCGAAAAACCGCTTTGCGCGTTCCACGTCGCGCACAAC
This sequence comes from uncultured Alphaproteobacteria bacterium, assembly GCA_963754235.1. GTDB lineage: Bacteria > Pseudomonadota > Alphaproteobacteria > Acetobacterales > Acetobacteraceae > DATAYA01. The sequence goes on from CAVWFK010000021.1 coordinate 114,099, forward strand.
GATCGTGAGGTGGTCGAAATTCTTTACCATCGCCCCCTCTCTTCTTCACCATCGCCGGCCCGCTGACAGAATAGACAAAGTTGCCTGCGCCGGCAATCGTCCTGGTCGGTATCAAAATCGTCCAGGTGGCGATGGGCCAGTAGCGATAGCGCGCCAGACCTACCGCCTTCGCGAAACCTTGGGCTGCGCCTCCTGCCCGAGCAGGCGGTCGAAATAGGCGATCGTGCGCTCCAGCCCCTGCGCGAGCGGCACCAGCGGCTCCCAGCCGAGCATTGCGCGGGCGCGGCTGATATCGGGACAGCGCTGCAACGGATCGTCCGGCGGCCGCGGCTGGTGCACGATGCGCGAGCGTGAGCCGGTCATCGCGATCACCTGCTCGGCCAGCGCCCGCATCGAGACCTCGTGCGGGTTGCCGATGTTCACCGGCCCGGTCACCTCCGCAGCCGTCGCCATCATGCGCAGCAGGCCCTCGATCAGGTCATCGACGAAGCAGAACGAGCGCGTCTGATTGCCGTCGCCGTAGAGCGTGATGTCCTGCCCGGTCAGCGCCTGGACGATGAAGTTCGATACCACCCGCCCGTCATTCGGGTGCATTCGCGGGCCATAGGTGTTGAAGATGCGCGCGACCTTGATGCGCGTGCGGTGCTGCCGGTGATAATCGAAAAACAACGTCTCGGCGCAGCGCTTGCCCTCGTCGTAGCAGGCGCGCGGCCCGAGCGGATTGACGTTGCCGCGGTAGTCCTCGGTCTGCGGATGCACGCTCGGATCGCCGTACACCTCGCTGGTGGAGGCTTGCAGGATGCGCGCGCCGACGCGCTTGGCGAGGCCCAGCATGTTGATCGCGCCGATCACGCTGGTCTTGGTCGTCTGCACCGGGTCGTGCTGGTAGTGGATGGGGCTCGCCGGGCAGGCGAGATTGTAGATCTCGTCCACCTCGACATAGAGCGGGAAGGTGATGTCGTGGCGCAGCGTCTCGAAGCGATCGCTGTCGCGGAGATGGGCGACGTTCACCCGCCGGCCGGTGAAGTAGTTATCGACGCACAGCACGTCGTGCCCCGCCGCCACCAGCCGCTCGCAGAGATGCGAGCCGAGGAAGCCCGCCCCCCCGGTCACCAGCACCCGTTTCGAGGTCAGCGCCATTGTCGTTCCACCGCCGCTTTGCCGCCCGATCGTGGCACGGGCGGCGCGCGGCCGACAAGGGCTGCCCGGGAACCGAGAGGCGGCCAAGCGGTTGATGCGCAATGGCTTCCGGCACTGCGACCGCCCCGACAGAGTCACTCGACCCCAAAACCGCCGCGCGCGCGGCGCGGCTGCACTACGTCAGCGACCGCAAGCCCGGCCTGCGGCGCGTGACCACGAAAGGCGGCTTCGCCTATCTCGAACCCGACGGCACGCCGGTCGCCGACGAGGCGACGCTCGCGCGCATCCGCAAGCTCGCGATCCCGCCCGCCTATCGCGACGTGTGGATCTGCCGCGATCCGAACGGCCATCTCCAGGCCGTCGGGCGCGATGCCCGCGGGCGCAAGCAGTACCGCTACCACCCGCGCTGGCGGATCGTCCGCGACGAGACCAAGTTCGGCAAGATGCTGCTCTTCGGCCGCTGCCTTGCCGCGCATCCGCGAGCAGGTGTCGCGCGACCTGGCGCTGCACGGCCTGCCGCGACGCAAGGTGCTGGCGACCATCGTGCGGCTGCTGGAGATGACGCTCGCCCGCGTCGGCAACGAGGAATACGCACGCACCAACAAGAGCTTCGGCCTGACCACGCTGCGCAACCGTCATGCCCAGGTGACGGGCAGCCACGTGGTGCTCGACTTCCGTGGCAAGCACGGCATCCGCCGCCATCTCGACCTGCACGACCGGCGGCTCGCCCGCATCGTCAGGCATCTACGCGACCTGCCGGGCCAGGATCTGTTCCAGCACGTCGATGACGAGGGAGCGACGCATCCGATCGGGTCGGAGGACGTGAACGACTACCTGCGCGAGATATCGGGTGAGGAGATCACGGCCAAGGATTTCCGCACCTGGGCGGCGACCAATCTCGCGGCCCTCGCGCTCCGCGAGCTCGAAGCGTTCGACAGCGCCGCGAAGGCGAAGAAGAACGTGGTGCAGGCGGTGGAGGCGGTGGCGAAGCTGCTCGGCAACACGCCCGCGATCTGCCGGAAGTGCTACATCCATCCGGCGATCTTCGAGGGCTATCTCGACGGCAGTCTGCTCAAGGGACTGAAGTCGCGCGCCGACGCGGCGTTGCAAGGCGACGAACCGGGGCTGACCGCCGAGGAGGTCGCGGTCGCGGCGTTCCTCAGCCGCCGGCTCGGCGAGCAGATGCAGGCGGCCTGACGCGCCCGAGCTGGTGCCGGTGCCGCGGCACCGGCGGCAGCGGCACCCAGGGGCGGGCGCCGCGCGCCGCGCGGTCGGTCAGGATGCGGGCGCCATCCGCCGTGAGCCACACCGCGGCGGTGCCGTTGCGCCAGACCGTGAAGCGATCCACCACCGGCGGGCCGCCGGGACAGGCGTGTCGCGCCGGCTCGGCCGAGACCAGCACCGCCGCCCCTGCGCAGTCGTGCGTCGCCTCGCCTGACGTGAGCAGCAGCGCCATCGCCCCGCCCGGACGCGGCCGCAGCCGGCACACGCCCCCGGTACAGGCGATGGCGCCGCCCGCGGCACTGCCCTCGAGCGGCATCGGCTGCGTTTCGGGCGCCGCCCAGAGTTGCAGCCATTGCTCCAGCACGAACTTGGAGCTGCCCCGCCGGCGCTGCAAAAACACGCCCTGCGGCGTGCGCAGCGCGATCATTGCTGCGTTGTCCGAGACCAGGATATCCGGTGGCGGCGCGACCATGGGTGAGGCGAGCCCGATCGCCAGCGGCAGCAGCCCCGCGAGCCGCAGCCGGCTGCGCCACAGCCCGAGCCAGGCGATCCCTGCCGAGGCAATGCACACGCCCCAGAGCGGGATGTGCGGCACCGCCAACACCGCCGCCGGCCAGGCCGCGACACCGCGCCCGACCCACAGCACCGCCTCGATCCCCCAACCCATCGGCACCAGCGCCAGACGCTCAATCCCGATCGGCGTCAGCAGCAGCACGGCCAGCCCCGCCGGCATCACCAGCACCGCCGTGATCGGCACCGCCACCATGTTGGCGACCACGTAATAGAGCTGCACGCGGCCGAAATCGTAGGCGGCGAAGGGCAGGGCGGCGGTCCCGGCGAGCAGGCTGGTGAGCGCCAGCGTCGCCAGATGCGTGCGTACCCACGCACCGAAGCCGCCTTCGCCGCGCAGCCGCCGCAGCCAGGGCCGCATCGCCTCGTAACCAGAAATCAACGCCAGCACGGCGGCGAAGCTCATCTGGAAGCTCACGCCCACCACCTCCACGGGCGAGAGCAGCAGCAATGCCGCGGCCGCGACCGCGAGGCCGCGCAGCGACAGCACCCGTCGCCCCAGCAGCAGCCCGAGCACCACCAGCGAGGCCATCGCGAAGCTGCGCTCGATCGGCACGTGCATCCCCGTGAGCGCCATGTAGAAGCCGCCGACGGTCAGCGCGGCGATCGCCGCGATCTGCTTGCACGGCCAATGCAGAGTCGCGTGTTCGGAGCAGGCGAGCAGAAGGCGGGAAAAGCCCATCGCGAGGCCCATGACGATGCCCATGTGCAGCCCGGCGACGGCGAGCAGATGGGCCAAGCCGGAATTGCGGAACGCGGCGCGGTCGGCCTCGGGGATGGCAGTCGGCGTGCCGGTCATCAGCGTCGCGGCGATGGCGCCGTCCGGCCCCGGCAGGCCGGCGATCATGTGCGCGGCGATGTGGTCGCGCAGCGCCTGCCACCAGGCGGCGATGCCGTGCGGCCGGGCGTGGACCAGCACGCGCGCCGGCCCGATCGCGAAGCCGTAGCCGGCGTAGCCTGCGAAGAAGGCGCTGCGCTGCAGATCCCACCCACCCGGCCAGGCCGGCCCCGACGGCGCTCGGACCAGCGCACGCACCGCGATGCGGTCGCCCGCGACGATCACCGCCGGGTCGGTATCGCGCAGTCGCACCCTCACCATCCGCGCGAGCGGCGGCGCGCCGGGGGCGAGGCGGGCACCCGCGACCGTGACCCGCCGACCGCCGGCCGGCAGCGCCTCCACCGAGCGCGCCACGCCCTGCACGATCACCGCCCGGCGCGGCAGTGGTGCCAGTGGCAGCGCCCGCCACGTGGCGAGCTGTGCGGCACTGAAGCCAAGCGATGCAGCAAGCAGCAGCAGCGCCACCGCGCGTGCCAGCAGGCGATGCCAAGCAAGCCACGACAACGCGACCGAACCGAACAAGGCTGCCGCACCCACCCAGGGCGACGGCTCCTGCCGCAAGGCGAAATAGGCGAGGTCACCGGCGCCGAGTGCCACGGCCAGCCACGGCGCGAACCGCCCGCGCTCGGCGGCGAGCAGCGCGTGCCAGACCGGTCCCGCCGCCGGCGCCCGCAAGGCGACCGGTGCCGTCGCGCGCGCGAATTCTGTCTGCGTCTGCCCCACCGCCGGTTGAGACTACAGCAACTTAGTCCGCCCGCTCCAGGGCCGCGGGACCACCACGCGATCAAAATCGCAATCGGACAGGGCTATCAGCCAAGGCGAACCCTCGATTCCCTCTTAACCTGCGTGATCCCGGTGGCGACGCGGAGAGGGGCGGCGGCCCGTTCCCCGACCCGCAGCCAATCCCGGAGCACCACCGCCGATCTTGGCTTCATCTGCCTCGCTCCCTCATCTCACCCGCCGGCGTTCGGCGGGGGCGGGTGGGGGGAACGGCATTGACCAGCCAGCATCCGGCGGAGGCCACGACCAGCCCCACCACCGCGAGCGGAGTGAGCCGCTCGCCGAGCAACACCCACGCGAGTACCGCCGCCGTGCCAGGAACGAGGTAGAAATTCGCGGTCGTGCGTGCGGCGCTGCCGCGGGCAAGCATGGCGAAGTAGAGCCCCATCCCGCCCAGCGAAACCATGACGGTGTTCCAGGCGACGGCGGCAATGGTCGCACCGGTCCAGGTCGCGCGCGGCACCTCCAGCAGCCATGTACCAAGTGCCGCGACGACGGCGGCGGATACGAACTGCGCCGTCGCCCCCGGCAGCAGCGGCACGCCGCGGCAGAACCGCCCGAAATAGAGCGTCCCCGCAACCAGGCCCACCACGCCGACAAAAGCGAACACGAGTCCGTCGAACCGGCCAGCACTTTGCAGTGCCGCCTGGCCCACCACGAGGCCGACGCCCGCCAGACCCAGCGCCAATCCCAGCCACTGGCCGCCGCGCAGCCACTCGTGCAAAAGCACGACGCCAAGGGCTGCCGTCAGCAGCGGCGTGAGGGATTGCACGAGCGCGATCTGCGCTGCCGGCGCCATCAGCAGGCCGACATGCGGCCCCATCAGCCCGACGCCATTCAGCAGCGCCCCGGCAATCGCGCAATGCAGCCATCTCCGCCCGCCGAGCGGTCGCCAGGACCGGCGCAGTAGCAGCATCAGCGCGACAAGTACGACCGCGCATGCCGCGAGCCGGATGGCCACGAACAGCAGCGGCGAGAGATGCCGCAAGCCGGTCTTCGCCGCGACGAAGGACGAGCTCCAGAGCAGGACAAACAGGAACGGAACGAACCGGGCAAGCATCGCCACTCCTCTCTACAGGCATACCCTGTCCATCGTCCCCGCCTTGATGATCGTCAGGCGGCTCCGGTGAGAGCCCGTGCGAGCAACCAGGCGTTGCGTGGGTTCTCGCGATGCGACGGACCGCGTGCGGCCACCAGTCACGGCCGAACGGTACATAGAGCCGCATCGGAGCGAAGAACCCCGAGCAGCTCGCCGACAACATCGCGGCCACCATCCTGGCGCTGACGGCGGAGGAGATCGCGCAGCTCGACAAGATCAGCGCATTGCGTCCGGAATATCCGGGCTGGATGGTCGCGCGCCAGGGGCAGAACCGCCCCTTGCCCCCCTTCGTGCCGACCGCATCGGCATAGCCGGCACCGCTCTGCGTCAGCTGGTCGAGTTCGTCCCCTTCGGCAGGGCCACCAAGCGGCGATAGCGTTCCTGCCCGTCGGTCAGATGCGTACGCATCGCGTCGCGCGCCTTGATCGCTGCGCAGATCCGAGCGTGCTCCGCGGTCACTCGCTCGGGCGCTCTTCCGGCCTGACGCGCGGACGCCTCGCCGCCCGTCTTCGCCGGAGTGTGGCGAGCGATCGATCGATGGCAACGAGATGCGCGGTCATCGCTGTCGCCGCCGTCGTCGGTTGGCGTGCCGTAATCGCATCGAGTATGGCCTGGTGCTCGGCGCGCGCGCCAGCTCGGCGCCTCTTAACCACCGACACGGCAAGCAACTCGTCTTCGATCCCGCTGCGGAGATCGCCAATTAGCTTGGCAAATAACGGATTGCCGGTGGCCAGGGCAATGCCGATGTGGAACTCAGCATCGAGCCTGTTCCGCCTATCAGCCTGCTCCTCGGCGGCGAGGCGGTCGAGCAGCTTCGCGAGGCGCGCGAGGTCCCACCGCGTCCGCCTTTTTGCCGCCAAGCGCGCGGACGGCACTTCCAGGCAACGCCGGACTTCATTCAGATGCTCGGCCCGAAAGCCGCCGAGTACCACTTGGGCCGCTTCCTGGTCTGACGCAACGAAGGTCCCCCGGCCATTGCGCGAAGTTGTGAGGCCGAGCGTTCGCAGTCCGACGAGTGCCTCCCGTACCACCGCGCGGCTCACGCCAAAGGACTGCGCGAGCTCGACCTCCGACGGAAGCTGATCGTTCACCTTGAGGCGCCCCGATCTGATCAGCATAACGATCTGCTCCCGCACGTCATCGACGGCGCTCTTTCGAAGTCACTCTGACGATTGGGTAGGCGCTTTCAGTCGCCTGAGGCCGAGCTTCCGCCACTTCGGAGTTCCAACCAGCGGGTCAATCCCAGGGGCACAGATAGATCGCCAACGCGGAGGATTGCAATATTATGCCGTCACGGGTTTGCGCTTTCGACTTGCGGGGCGACCTAACCCGGTGTTACGCTAAGCTGTCAGACAGCCGGACCGGGAGCTGTCGCCGCGCTCCCTGGCCACAACTGGCTAGGTGCGATAACCGACATTGGGCAAAGCCGCTCCGGCCTCCGCAACCTCGGTCGTCCTGGCGACCATCCTCGACGCTGGCGAGAGGGCTGCGCGCCGCTTCTTGGAATTCATCGCGGCTGCGATCCGCAACAGGAACATCAGCAAGGCGTACTACGCGGGCCGTCGGACGTACCCTTCCCCTGGAATCAAGCCCGCCCCATTGGGCTCACCGTTGACGCAGCAGATGCCCTACCCAGCAAAACCCGAAGGCGCTACTTGATGGTGAGCATGAGATTGCTCTGAGCTGCCGCCCGTGCCAGCCTGCATCGGTTCTCATCGCATGACGAGGAGCTACCGAGGTGCGATCCCGAGCTGACCAACTGCGTCGCCGTGGCGTTGGCGCGGCGCTTCTGGCTTTCGCAACCCTGGCCGGCGCGCCGGCATGGGGTGCCGCCGCATGCGACCCGAATGAGAAATCGCCGGGCATCACCGCCGGCGAGATCAAGCTCGGTGCGACGATGCCACTCACCGGATCCGCCGCGGCCGGCGGTCTCGGCGTCAGCGCGGGAGCACGCGCCTATTACGACATGATCAACGCGGCCGGAGGCATAAAGGGCCACAAGATCAGCTACACGGTGCTGGATGACGAGTACAAGCCAGCGACGGCGCAGCGGCAAATGCGCGCGCTGGTGCAGCGCGACCGCGTGTTCGCCATTGCGGGCGGCGAGGGGACGCCGAACTTCCTCGCCGTTGTGCCGCTGCTCGAGCGCGAGAAAGTCCCAGCTATCGGGCCCTACGCGCCGTCGAGCGAGTTGGGCACGGTCAAGACACCGTACGTCTTCATGACCGCGGTGACCTACATCACCGAGTTCGCTATCATGGCGAAGTATGCGATGGAGATCGCGCACCCAAAGTCGCTCAGCTTGGTGGGCGTGCAAGGCAATGTCGGCGATGACGCCAAGGACGGCATGGAGAAGGGAATTGGCAATCCGGCCGTCAAGGTAACCTACATTCCCGAGATACCCGGCACGCCCGATTTCACGCCGATCGCCACCCAGCTACGCGACGCCAATGCCCCTTGGACCTTCCTGATCCTCACCAATACCGATACCGGCCAGCTGCTGCAGGCAATGCAGCGCATCGGTTACAAGCCCCGCACCGCCGCATGGCCGGGCATGGACGACCCAAATTATCTCAAGGCGTTCGCTTCAGTTTCCCAGGGGATGATTGTCGCAGAAGAGACTGCGCCTCTGGACAGCAGCGATCCGGCAATCCGGGCATTCATCGCCGATTTCACGAAGGTGACGGGGCACGCTCCCAACAAGTTCGAGGAGCTCGGTTGGTCGCAGGCGGAGCTTATGACGAAGGCGCTGCAGGACGCGAAGGCACTGACGCGTTCGTGTCTGATGGAGGCGCTCGAAACTCTCAAAGGCTTCAAGACGGGCATCCTGCCGCCGATCACCTTCGGCCCGAATCGCCGTCAGGGCGTTAATGCGGTCGGCCTCGTTGAGATCCGTGGGGACAAGACCGTCGAGATTGTGCCGTTCCGGTCGTTGGACTAGCGCGTTGATGCGCGAAACTGGTCGGGCGTGGGCGGAATGACGCCGCGGCACTTGGCAGATGCAGCGCAGGTCACTCTCAGCGGATTGGCCACCGGTTCCCTTTACGCCGTGCTGCTGCTCGGCGTGATCCTGGTATTCCAAGTAAGTAAGAACATCAACTTCGCTTACGGCCAGACGGGCATGGTCGGCGCCTTCGGGAGCTACGCGCTCTACGCCAGCGTGGGAGTGCCGGTGTGGCTGGCCCTGCTGCTCGGCATCTCGTTGGCAGTGCTCGTGGCAGCGCTGACTGACCTTCTGATCATTCGCAATATTCCGGCGCGTCAGGGCTTCGATCTCGTGGTGACCCTGGGCGAGTTGCTGCTGCTGACGGCACTTGCCCAGATGGTGTTCGGGACTAACGCGCAGAGCTACCTGAAGCTGCTCACCGATGTGGCGAGCGTGCGGGGCGGCGTGTTCATCAACGCCAACGACCTGCTCTGCATCGGTACTCGGCGTACTCGTGACTATCGGCGGCCACGTGCTGCTGGCGCACACTAGTTTGGGCGTGTCACTGCGCGCCTCGGCCGCCGACGCCGCGATCGCCGAGAGCGTCGGCATTCGCGTGCGGGCGCTCCGAACCGCGACCTGGGCCGTCTCCGGCCTGCTGGTCTGCGTTGGCGCGATGCTGTTCGCGGCGCGGCTATCGGTAAACGCGTTCTACATGACGCCGATCATGATCAACATGTTCATCGCAGGCATGATCGGCGGGTTAGACCGCTACTGGCCACCGATGATCGCGGCCTTCGGCATCGCCGTATATGAGTCCTGGGCAATCTACCTGTTCGGCGAGGCGGGAGGTACGCCTGCGTTGTTCGTGCTGGTCATTATCGTAATGGGGCTGGTGCCGCGGCGCTACCTCGAGGAGCGGCATGAGGCCCGTGCCTGATATCGCAGCGCCCGCGGGCGCATTCTCACCCGGTCGGACATGGTGGCGAGCAGCTTCTATTGCGATGCTGTTGGGCGCCTATACTGCTTTCCCATTCCTACTCGGTGAATACGCGGTGTACACGCTGGCACAGGTGATGATCTACGCTGTCGCGACTCTTGGTCTGGACATCGTGTACGGCCGCGCCGGACAGCTCTCGCTCGCCCATGCCAGCTTTTTCGGTCTCGGGGCGTACGCCGCAGCGCTGGCCGGACCATTGGCGCTGCCGCTGTGGGCACAGCCGGAGCTTGTGGGGCTGCTCGCCATCGTGGCTGGTGCGGTCGTGGCGGTGCCGACGCTGCGTCTGTCCGGCCTTCGGTTGTCCTTGGTCACACTGCTGTTCGGAGAGCTGTTCACCTGGGCCATTGACCACAGCGGCGGCCTGACCGGAGGCTCGGAGGGCATTACGGTTAACCCGCTCACGGTCGGTGGATTCAATTCTCAGGACGCGCTGCACGCTTACCTGCTCACCGGAGCGCTTGCGGCCGGCGCGACGCTGCTCGCCTTCCAGCTCGGGCGGTCACAATACGGGCGGCGGATGCTGGCGGTCCGGGACTCCGAGCTGGCCTCAATCTCCCTCGGCATCCCAGTGGTCCGCACCAAAATTGTTGCCTTCATCATGTCGGCTGTATTCGCGGCCGTAGCCGGCTGGGTGTATGCCTACGTGGTCGGCTTCGTCTCGCCCACCACCTTCGACCTGTTTGGGTCGGTCAACTTCATGGTGGCCGTGATCCTTGGCGGGGCAGGAAGCGTACTCGGCGCGTGGCTCGGCGCCGCCTACATTGTGCTGGTGCCGGAGGCGTTCAGCGGACTCGGCTACCCGAACCTGTTCCCGATCCTAGGCGGCGGCGTGTTGATCGCGGTGGCACTGCTGCTGCCGGGTGGATTAGTGGAGGGCGTCTCTCTCCTGCTGTCCGCGGGGGCGAGGCGCGTGCGCGCATGACGCGCGCGACGGGCGCACTCAGCCTTCACGCGGTGAGCGTCCATTTCGGCGGGATCGCGGCGGTGAGCCAGGCGACGGTCGCGTTCGCACCAGGCACGATCAACGGACTGATCGGACCGAACGGCGCGGGCAAGACGACGTTGCTCAACGGGATTTCGGGATTCACCGCGGTCTCCTCCGGGCGCATCGACCTCGACGGAGCCGAGATCACGGCGATGACCCCCGCGGCGCGGGCTCAGGCCGGCTTGGTGCGCGGCTTCCAGACGGTGCGGTTGCTGGAGCAGGAGAGTGTGTTCGACAACGTACTCGTCGGCTGCGAGCGGTTTGCGCAGCCGGGGCTGCTTGGGCAGCTGCTCAACGTTCCGAGGCAGCGCCGATGTCGCGCCCGCGACCTCGACGCTACTGCGCAGATCGTCGCTAGGCTAGGCCTTGCGCCACTGGCTCGACGTCCGGTTTCGGAACTGCCCTTTGCCAGCCGGCGCCTGACCGAGATCGCTCGTATCTTGGTTGTCCGCCCGAGCGTACTGCTTCTCGACGAACCAGCTGCCGGGCTCGATACGCGCGACCGCCACGCGCTCACCGAGACGCTCGCCTCCTATCACGCCAGCAATCCCTTCACCATGGTCGTGGTCGAGCATGATGTGGACCTCGTGCGACGATTGTGCCCACACTGCGTAGCCCTGGAGATGGGACGGGTGATCGCGTCCGGGCCACCCACGGCGGTGCTGAGTGAGCCAGAGGTCCAGCGCGCTTATTTTGGAACCGGCGGCCATGCTTGAGGTCTCAGGGCTGATGGCCTGGTACGGCCGGACGCAAGCATTGTTCAACGTGTCGTTGACCTTACAGTCCGGGCAATGCCTGGCGCTGGTCGGCACCAACGGCGCCGGCAAAACCACCATCATTCGCGCCATCCTGGGCCTGATCCGTACCGAAGGCACTGTGCGGATCGAGGGTGCGGACGTCGCCCGCACCCCAACGCCCGCGCGGGTGCGCCGGCATGGTATTGGTGTGGTGCATGAGGGGCGCGGACTGTTCCCACGCATGACGGTGCAGGAGAACATCCTCGTTGGCCAGCCTCGAGCGCGCCGTGGCCGGCTGGATGCAGCGATGGACCTGTTTCCGGCGCTGCGTACCCGCCTTCGTGATTCGGTCGCGCTCCTCTCTGGGGGCCAGCAGCAAATGGTGGCGCTGGCGCGAGCGGTTGTGCAGCGCCCGCGGCTTCTGCTGCTTGATGAGCCGTCGCTCGGCCTTGCGCCGGCCATCGCGGACGATATCTATGCCTACCTCACGCAGTTGCGCGCGGCCGGGCTGACCATGCTGCTGGTAGAGCAGAGCATTGCGCGTGCAAGCGGCTTCGGGGGGCACCTGTGCCTAATCCGCAGCGGCCGTTCCGCAATGACGACCGACGCTTCGAACGCGCGGCAGGTGGACGAACTGGTGCGGCTCGCCTTCGCGGACACGCCCACCGCCGACACGACGAGAGGGAGGGACCCGCCATGACCGAGACCACTCTTGCCGCCGCCAACGTCAGGATCGTGCATGACAAGCGGCGCAACATGACCCGTTTCCTGGAATTGATCGACGAGGCGGCTTCGAAGGGCGCCAAAATGCTGGTGCTGCCAGAGGTCGGGCTGCAGGGTTACGCCGATTTCGCCTTCAGCATGGGCGGCAAGGAAGCTGCGGAGCAGAAGCAGTATTACTTCCGCGAGGCGGAGACGATCCCAGGCCCGGCGACTGAGCGCATCGCCAATGCCGCCCGGCGCCATGCTATGTTCATCCAGTTCGGACTCGCGGAGACGGCGCTGCATGGCAACGTTATCTACAACAGCACCACGCTGATCGGTCCCGACGGAATCGCCAGCATCTACCGCAAGATCCACAACCAGTTCGAGTTCCCGTACTTCGGGCCCGGCGAGGACATGCCCGTGGTACCGACACCGTTTGCTTCAATCGGCAGCATCATCTGCTATGATCTCTGTTTTCCAGAACTCATCCGTTCGTACGCCCTGCGCGGGGCGGATGTCATCCTGATGTCCAACGCGTGGCCGATGAGGGGCCATGACAGGGCCGAAGACTATCACGGCTGGGCAATGGATTTGGCCGCCCAAGCCAACGCATTCTTCAATCAATGTTGGCTGGTCATCTCCAATCACTGCGAGAAGGGCGTCTATTCGCAGAAGCTCGACTATTACGGTGGATCGCAAATCATCGATCCATTCGGGAAAGTGGTCGCCTACGCGGCGGACGAGGAATGCGTGCTGACCCACACGGCTGACCTCCGAGCTGGACCGCTGAAGTCGCGGACCGAAGGCTTTTTCGGACTTAACCTGCTGCAGGACCGGCGGCCAGAGCATTACGGCGCGCTGGTAGACCAAGGGTACCGGCGGACGGCTCGGTCGTGAATGGAACATAACGGCTGCGGCGGACACCCATTATCCGGACGAAGAGCGCCCTGGTTTGGCTCGGCATTCCGCGGCTTCAAACCAGAGCTGCGCCGTGCGCCGCGACGTTAGACTGGCCTGCGCACTCTCCCTGGCCGCTCTGCCTCAAGCGTCGAGGATCGTGGCGAAACCGCCGTAGATCATGCGTTGGCCGTCAAAGGGCATGTTGGCCTTGTCCGGCTGCCCGCGCGGGTCGGCCATCAGCTTGGGCCAGGCTGCGTCGCGAGCCTGCTTCGACGGCCATTCGATCCAGCTGAAGACGATCGTCTCGCCATCCCTGGCTTGGACCGCGCGGTGGAAATCGGTGACCTTGCCATCCGGCACGTCGTCGCCCCAGCCCTCCACGATCCGCAGCGCGCCGTATTCTGCAAAGACGCGGGCCGCATTTGCGGCCATCTGGATGAACGCGTCGCGATTGGCGGCCGGAACGGGGACGACAAAGCCGTCGGCATAGCCGACACCCTTGGCCGACCCCTGCTCGACGATCGGCGCAAAGCCGCCGAAGATCAACCGCTTGCCGTCGAACGGCATGCCGAGGGTCTTCATCCGTTCGTCGGCCATCAGCGCTTTCATGCCGGCATCGCACGGCCATTCGATCCAGCTGAAGACCACCGCTTCACCATCCTTCTTCTGCACCGAGCGGTGGAAGTCGGTGACCTTGCCCTCCGGCACGTTGTCTTCCCAGTTCTCTACCATCCGCGTCGCGCCGTGATCCTTGAACAGCAGCAGCGCCGCGCGGGCATGGTCGAGGTAGGCTTGCCGGTTCTTCCGCGGCACGGGGGCCACGAAACCGTCGATATAGCTCATCGTCTCTCTCCTTCGCTTCGGGGTCCCCTCAGGCGGGGACCGGCTCGCGTTGCTCGAAATCGGCGATTTGCGCGTCGAGCGCTGCCTTGAAGGCCGGCCGCGCCTGGCAGCACGCCTTGTAGGCGACGAGATTGGGATACCGCTCCAGCAGATCCTTGCCATCGAGGCTGCGCAGCACCGACGTCATCATCAGGTCGCCTGCGGTGAACGCATCGCCGTCGAGATGGGGCTTGTCGCCGAGGGCATCGGAAAGCCGCGACAGCCGCTTCGCGATCATCTCGACCACCGCGGGCCGGCGCTCCTTCGTCCATGGCTCGCCGGCACAAAAGATATCGATCGTGGCAAGCTGCATCACGAACGGCTCGACGCTGTTGAGCGCCGCGATCAGCCATGCCGTCGCGCGAGCCCGCGCTGCCGGATCAGCCGGCAGCAGCGCGTCGCAGTCGCGCCCGACGTGCAGCACGATGGCACCGCTCTCGAACAGCGAAACGCGACCGTCGCGATAGCTCGGCACCTGGCCGAACGGCTGCTCCTCGAAATAATCTGCCGGGCGGTCAGTCATCGCATCGAGCTTGCGAACGGCGTAGGGGATGCCGGCTTCCTCGAGCGCCCAGCGGACGCGCAGATCGCGGACGTGGCCCTGCGCGAAGGGCGGCACCCAGTTAAAGGCGCTGATGCGTACGGACGCTTTGGGATCGACGGGCACGGCGCTTCTCCTCTCAAAGAGTTCAGGCGGGCGTGACGAGGCCATCGGCGGCGCGTTCGAGTGCCGAGATGTCGAGGCGCTTCATTTGCATCATCGCCTCGAACGCACGCTTGGCGCGGGCGGGGTCGGCCTCGCCCAGCAGCCGCATCAGCTGGCGGGGCACGATCTGCCAGGACAGGCCATAGCGATCCTTGACCCAGCCGCACTGCTCGGCTTCCGGAACCGCCGACAGCGCGTCGGTCAGTCGGTCAACCTCCGCCTGGGTCTCGACCGGGATCTGGAACGAGACCGCCTCGTTGAATTTGAACTGTGGTCCGCCGTTGAGCCCCACGAACGGTTGGCCCATGAGGGTGAACTCGACGAGCAGCACATCGCTGGCCTTGCCCGATGGATAGTCGCAGGGCGCGCGGAGGATGCGGTCGACATGGCTGTCGGGCAGCAGCGATGCATAGAAGCGTGCGGCTTCCTCGGCCGTGCCGTCGAACCAGAGGCAGGGAGTGATCTTGGACATCGATTTTCTCCTTCGGTCGCCCTGGCCCGGGCGGGCCAGGTCAGCCACGCGTCGTTCGGCGGAGCCGGTTCGGCGTGTCGGGAACGCGGCCGGATGAGGCTTACAGGACTCGTCCTCAGCCGACCGGCAGAACGCTTCGTACACGAGGGTTGCGCAGCCACAAGCCGCCCCACGTCGCGATGCCCAGATAGACACCGAACAACGTGTGGCTGAAGAGCGGGCTGCCGATCCGGAGGTGCGTTGCGAGCGCGCCGCCCAGATACCCGGTCAGGAGGACCGCGCCGAGCACCGCAGTTCGCGGCCACGCATAGAGCGCGGTGATCGCCAGGAGCAGCAGGCCGATAGCCTGCCAGAACCTCGGATCGCCGCTCCAGCCCCTGCCGCCGGCGGCGACGGCCCGGTCGACGATCGCGTCGACGCCTTGGCGACTGTCGAGCGGCAGGGCGAGGTCGTTTCGACCTCTTTCTTCGCGTCGATGATCCGCTTCGCGGAGAAGTCGGCGAAAATGTGCGCGGCTCAGGATCATGACCACGATGGCATCGGACCACGCCATCGCGGCGGCGCTGCCTGACTTGCTGAAGCGCGGGTCCTTTTTGAAGCCGACGGCTTCGTAGAAGGCTGCGGACTTCTCCACGTCAGGAACCGGCAGATTTACGAAAATCATTCCGGTCATGCGTCCCTCGATGCGTGAGAACCTGTTGGCTTGACGATGCTGCCAGAGCGAGTTATAAAAAGCAACCATGAAGTCACGAAAAGTGACCTCGACGTCGGCGACCCGGGGAAAGCGTTGGTACGACGACGCTTGCGGCACAGCGCTGGGGCTGGAACTGGTTGGCGAGCGCTGGTCGCTGCTGATCGTGCGCGAACTCATGTTCGGCGGCCGGCGCTTTTCCGAATTGCGTGCGGGGCTGCCGGGCATCAGCGCCAACATCCTCACGCTGCGGCTTGAAGGGCTGGAGCGCGTCGGCATCGTGCAACGGCGCATGCTGGCGCCGCCGGCATCGGTGCAGATCTACGAACTCACCTCGTGGGGATACGAGGCCGAAATCGTGTTGCAGGAACTCGGCCGCTGGGCGACCCGGTCGCCGCTGCACGACCCGACGCTGCCCTTGTCGTCCGCATCGATCATCATGTCGTTCCGGACCATGTACTCGCGTGAGCGCGCGAAGGGAGAGGCGGCGACGATCGGATTTCGGTTCGGCGCGGACGGCTTCGTCGTCGATTTCGGTCCCGAAGGCGTTCGCGCCCGGCGCGCCGAGCCTCGCGATTGTGCGCTGACGGTGGCGACCAACCCGATGTCCCTGGCCTCGCTCGTCTATGGCGGCCGCCCGGTCGCTGAGGCGAAAGTGGCCGGCGAATTGACGTTGACCGGCGATCGAGCGCTCTTCGATCGGTTCATCACCTGGTTTCCGCTGCCCGGGAAGATCGTGTGACCGCGGCGAGGATGTTGTTATCCGCCTGCGCGTCGGGTTGTACACCATTGCGCGCGGCTGCGCTTGGCTACCGCAGCCCCGTGCAGTTCGAGGAGCAACAAGCCCGCCCGGGGGGTCAAAGCGGCGACCTGAACCTGTCCACCCCGCGGGGTCAGTCCAACTCTGGGGAAATTTCAGACGGCATTGACAATTCGGTGCGGCTGGCATTTCGCTGGGCGCACATGCGTCACGACTTCTTTCAGTTCCATGCCTCGACGAAGTCGCCGCTGGCCGCCGAACTGCTGGCCCGCGGGCCCGCTCTCTACGCGATCGCGGCAGAGATGCGGCCATTCCGCCAAACACCGACGACGGATCTGTGAGAGCGAAGTCGACCGATTGTAGAGGCCCTGCGTGGCCGGTTGCCTCTGACGCGGCGCCAGGCGGAGAAGGTTGAGGCGCTCAAGCAGGCGCTGCCGATGGTTGCCTGCCGAACAGGACGTGTGCCACGCTCTTGCCACTGGCGGGTGCACAGCGCGGCAGGCGGGCGGGAACGGGGGCTTTCCATGAACGAATACGCCAATGTCATCCCCTCGCTGTTCCTCGACTTCATGCAGATGCAGGCATTCGCACAGGCGCCGATGGTGTTCGTCGAGGGCAACGGCACGCGCCTGCAGACCGCCGACGGCCGCAGCTTCATCGACGGGCTGTCGGGCGTGTTCACTACCAGCCTCGGCCAAGCGAACCGCTCCGTCATCGAGGCGATCACGCGGCAGCTCGAACGCCTGGCCTTCGCGCCGCCACTGCACGGCACCAATCCGGCGGCGCTGGAACTCACCGCTTCCCTGCTGCGCATCGCGCCCGCGGGCGTGACCGCCGTCAAGCTGCTGAGTGGCGGGTCGGAGGCGACCGAGGCGGCGATGAAGCTGGCGCGGCAATACCAGCTTCAGGCCGGTCAGCCGCGCCGCTATAAGATCCTCGGCCGCTACGGCGGCTATCATGGCGCAACGATGGGCGCGCTGTCCGCCGGCGGCGGGCGCGAGCGCAAGGCGATCTTCGAGCCGCTGGGCGTCGGCTTCCTGCACGTGCATCCGCCGCACTGCTATCGCTGCCCGTTCGACCAGAGCTATCCGGGCTGCGGCCGCACCTGCGTTGAACTGATCGGCCGCACCATCGAGGCCGAGGATCCGGACACGGTCGCGGCGGTGATCGTCGAGCCGATCTCGATCTCCTCGGCCGGCTTCGTCGTCCCGCCGCCCGACTACCTGCCGCGGCTACGCGCCATCTGCGACCGCTACCGGGTGGTGCTGATCTATGACGAGATCATCACCGGCTTCGGCCGGCTGGGCACGATGTTCGCGTCGGAATACTATGGCGCAGTTCCCGACATCACCTGTTGCGGCAAGGGCATGAGCGGCGGCTACGCGCCGCTGGCCGCCATCCTGATCCGCGATCGCATCGCCCGTGCCTTCTACGGCGAGGAAGGCGACAACGTGCAGTTCCACCACGGCCACACCTTCGGTGGCAATCCGGTGGCATCGGCAGCCGGGGTTGCGGTGCTGGGCGAGGTGCTGGCGCGCGACCTCGTGGGCAATGCGCGGCGCCGCGGCGCGCAGTTGCGCGCGCGCCTTGAGGAGATGGCGGCACGGCATCCGATGATCGGCGAGGTGCGTGGGGCAGGGTTGCTGCAGGGTGTCGAATTCGTTGCCGACCGCGCGACGAAGCAGCCGTTCCCGCCCGCGATCCGGCCGGGCAAGGTGGTCGAACGGGCGGCACGCGAGCGCGGGCTGCTGCTGCGCTGCGGCAACGACTTCGCCGCCTTCGCGCCGCCGCTGGTCGTGACCGAGGAGGAGATCGACCGCATGGCGACGCTGCTCGATGAAAGCATCGCGGCCGCCGCGCGTGAACTGGCCGCGACCTGACGGGAGAGAGGGCAGTGTACCGGGTCGGCATCGACAGCGGGGGCACCTTCACCGACCTGGTCGGCATCGACACGGATGGCACGCTCGCGGTCGCCAAACATGCTTCCACGCCGCGCGCGCCGATGGACGCGTTCCGTGGCGTGATCCGCAAGAGCCGCATCGGCGACGCCGATATCGAACGCATCGCGCACGGCACCACCGTTGCCACCAACGCCATCATCCAGCGCCAGGGTGCGCGCGTGGTGTTCGTGACCACGCGCGGGTTCGAGGACGTGCCGTTCATCCAGCGCATCAACCGCAAGCGCGAGTATGACCTGCACTGGCAGAAGCCGCAGCCGCTGACACGCCGCCGCTGGTGCGTGGGGGTGCGCGAACGCGTGAGCGCGAGCGGCGAGATCACTGTGCCGCTTGACGAGGCGGCGATGCAGGAGGTGGTCGCCGCGATCCGCGCGCTGCCCCACTGCGAGCCGCCCGAGGCGATCGCGATCTGCCTGCTGTTCGCCTTCCTCGATCCGCGACACGAGATCATGCTCGGCGAGCATCTCGGGCGGGTCTTCCCCGACCTGCCGATTTCGCTGTCGCATCAGCTGGCCCCGATCTGGCGCGAGTACGAACGCTCCAGCACCGTGCTGGCCGATGCCTACGTCAAGCCATTGGTCGGCGGCTATTGTCGCAGCCTCGATCGCGCCCTCGCGACCCGAGGCGACCTGGCGTACTGCTCGATCCTGAAGTCCGACGGCGGCACCACGCTGCTGGCGAACGCGGCGCGGCGGCCGGTGGACATCCTGCTGTCGGGGCTGGCCGGCGGGCTGGTCGGCGGCCGCTACTGGGCGCGCCGCGCCGGCATCACCGACGCCATCACGCTCGATATGGGCGGCACGAGCGCCGATGTTGGACTGCTGATCGACGGCCAGCAGCGGTTCACCACCGAGTTCGAGATCGAGTGGGGATTGCCGGTCGCCGTGCCGATCGTGGAGGTGCGCACGCTCGGCGCCGGCGGCGGGTCGATCGCATGGGTCGATAAGGGCGGCATGCTGAACGTGGGGCCGCGGAGCGCCGGCGCCGCGCCCGGCCCGGCCGCCTACGCCGCCGGCGGCACCGAGGCGACCGTCACCGACGCCAATCTCGTGCTCGGGCGGCTCGACCCGCACTACTTCCTGGGTGGCGAGATGGCGCTAGATGCGGCGATGGCGGGGCAGGCGGTGGCGCGGGTCGCCCGGCTTCTGGAGCAGACGCCGGAACAGACGGCGGTCGCGATCGTCGATATCGCCGACGAGAACATGACCAACGCGATCCGCCTCGCCACCATAGAGCGCGGCATCGACCCCCGCGACTTCGCGCTGGTTGCATTCGGCGGCGCCGGCCCGCTGCATGCGGTCGCGATCGCGCGCAAGCTCGGCATCCCGCGCGTGGTGGTACCGCCGCATCCCGGCCTGGTGTCGGCCCTTGGCGCCGCGATCTCCGAGTTGCGCGTGGAGAAGGTGCGGACGGTCGCGATGCTGAGCGAGCAGGCCAGCGACGCGGGGCTGGTCGGCCAGTTTGCCGAGATGGAGGCGGATGCGCGAACGGAACTGGCGGCCGAGGGTCTGCGCGGCGAAGCGTTCGCGGTCTGGAAGCTGAGCGTGCGCTACTTTCAGCAGAACTACGAGCAGGATGTGGCGTTCACGCGGGCCGGCGAACTCGCCGCCTGCCTCGCCCAATTCCATCGCCGGCACGAGGAATTCTATGGCTACA
The DNA here is from genome assembly GCA_963754235.1 of uncultured Alphaproteobacteria bacterium. Taxonomy (GTDB): domain Bacteria; phylum Pseudomonadota; class Alphaproteobacteria; order Acetobacterales; family Acetobacteraceae; genus DATAYA01. The sequence goes on from CAVWFK010000021.1 coordinate 134,128, forward strand.
GCTTTCCCGACCAGCCGGTCGAACTGGTGCATCTGCGCCTCTCGGTCTACGAGGCCCACCGCGGCGACACTGACGGGCCGCGGATCCGCGTCACCACGAGCGAGGCGCCGGCCGGCCCGCGTGAGCGGTCGGGCCGGGACATGGGCGGGCGTGCCGTGCAGTTCGCCGTGCATCGTCGCGCGACGCTGCCGCAGGGCAGCGTTCTTGCCGGGCCGGCGATCATCGAAGAGGCCGATTCCACCACCTTCGTGCCGTCCGGCGCACGGCTCGAGGTTCACGGATCGGGCAACCTGATCATCACCGAGGCAGCATGAGCACGGATGCAGACGATGGCGCTGCCGAGCCGGGCCTGGACAGTGTGGGGCTGACGGTCATCAACAACTTCCTGGTGAATACATGCCGGGAAATGGGACTGGCGATGATGAAGACGGCCTATTCGTCGATCTTCAACGAAGGTCTGGACTTCTCGTGCGTCATCCTCGACCGCGACGGCGAGATGGTGGCGTACGCCGAGTTCTGCCCGGCGCAGATCGGCGCCATCCTCTACACCGTCAAATGGACGATCGAGGAGCTCGGCCTCGAAAGCTTCCGGCCCGGCGACGTCGTGATGCACAACGACCCCTATCGCGGCGGCTGCCACATGCCGGAGCACACCGTGATCAAACCGGTGTTCTTCGATGGCGAGCTCTACGGGTTTGTCGCCAACATCGCGCACGTCACCGAGATCGGCGGCAAGGCGGTCGGCGGGTTCTCCGCCGATGCGAAGGAGGTCTATCAGGAGGGCCTGCGCCTGCCGCCGATCAAGATCATCGACCAGGGGCGCCACGTCGATGATCTGTGGAAGGTCATCCTGTGCAATCACCGCACGCCGGTCACCTCCTGGGGCGACTTCCACGCCATGATCGGCTCGCTCGGCGTGGCGGAGCGCCGGCTGCATCAGGCGCTGGAGAGGCATGGCGTTGCCGGCCTGCTGGCGGCGGGAAAGTCGCTGATGGCCTATTCCGAGCAGCGCATGCGGGCCGAGCTGCGCGAACTGCCGAAGGGCGAATACGCCTTCGAGGACTGGATCGAGAACGACGGCGTCGATCCCACGGCGCGCTACCGCATCCATTGCCTGGTCAGCGTGCGCGACGACGACATCATCTTCGATTACACAGGTTCGAGTGGGCAGGCGAAGGGCCCGTGCAACTGCACCTACGGCGTGACGGCGTCGGCCACCTACAATGCGATGCTGAACCTGACCGATCAGACGATTCCGCGCAACTCCGGCTGCTATCGCCCGATCCGGATCATCGCCCCGCCCGGCAGCGTGCTCAACGTCGCGCATCCCGGGCCGAGCGTCGGCGGCAATTCGGAGATCCACGAGCGGATCGTCGATGTCCTGTTCGGCGCGCTCTCGGCCGCGGTGCCCGAGCGGGTGGCGGCGGCGGCCGGCGCGAGTTCCTGCAACTTTCTCTTCGGCGGCGGCCGTCATCCGCAGACGGGCCAGTATTACGCGAACTATCACATCGAGGGTTCCGGCTGGGGCGCCACGATCGGCGGCGACGGCAACCATACGCAATGCCCGATCAACGGCAACTGCCGCAACACGCCGGTGGAAGTGTTCGAAACCCGCTATCCCTGGACCGTGGAAGCCTATGGCCTCGCGCCGAAATCAGGCGGACATGGCCGCACGCGCGGCGGCCTCGGCTGCATCCGCGTGCTGCGCGTCGATGCGCCCGAGATCACCGTCTCCAGCTTCATGGACCGCCACGCGACGCGCGCCTGGGGCCTGTTCGGCGGCACGGAAGGCAGCAGCGGCGCGCTACGGGTCATGCGCGCGGGCGAGCCGGCGTGGCGGACGTTCAGCGAGGCGTTCGGCACGGTCTCGCCCAACAAGTTCGCCGACGTGCAGCTGCATCATGGCGACCGCGTGATGATCATCAGCCCCGGCGGCGGCGGCTACGGCCTGCCGCTGGAACGCGACCCCGCGCTGGTGCTGGAGGATGTGCGCGAGGGGCTGTACCCGGCGGAGATCGCCCGGGAGGTCTATGGCGTCGTATTGCGCGAAGCGGACGGCGACATTCTGGTCGACGCGACGGCGACGCAGCGGCAGCGAGGGGAACGCGGCTGATGCCAATCGCGGGCGAATGGGTTGAGTTGCCGCGTCAGCTCTATGTCACGACCGTGTGCCACTGCGATTGCTGCGGCAAGATGGTGGCGCGCCGCTTCCTGCGGCAGCATCATGAGGGCCGGCCAAAGCGCTTCTGCGACGAGGAATGCGCGAGGCTCTGGCACGAGTACCTGGCTGCCCCGCTACGGCCGGTTGCCTGATACTGAGGCCTCGTCCCGGGGCGACTGAACCGGCCAGCACCTGACAAGCCAGCACGCTCGCTATCGCAAGGCAGGAAGGGGGTTGATATGTCGAGCACTGACAAGCCCACGGCGCCGAACCTGCGGGTCTTGCTCTCGGCCCGAACTCTGTCACGTCGGCGGTTGCTGGCCTCGATGGCCGCCGCCGGGGCGCTTGCCGGGACGACACCGCAAGCCAGCGCCGCGCAGTCACTGACCAGCCTGACCTATAGCGGCCAGCGCTGAGGGACGCTCTACGGCAAGCCCAGGGCGGCTATCGGCGCACTCGTCGCGATCAACCGGCCTTTTGCAAATCTGGATGCTGCGCAGAGGGGTCGGGAACGGTGCCGCAGATCGACCCATGTTCGTCGTTATCATGGGGAGCCGACCGGCCCACCTCCGACCCCGTTACGCCAGCAGCGACTGCGCCCCGTCGATCCAGACCGGCGTGCCGGTGATATGGCCCGCGCGGTCCGACAGCAGGAAACAAACCAGCGCCGCGACGTCCGCGGCCGTCCCCGCCTTGTCGCCGGTAAGCGGGATCTTGCCGTGCGGGTATTCGGCCGGCCACTTTGCCTGCTCGGTGTCGCGGGGCTGCGTGTTGTCCCGGATCTCGGTCTCGATCCGGCCCGGGCAGACGGCGTTGACCCTGATGTGGTGCTTGGCAAGTTCCAGCGCCTGCATCTGCATGACCGCGACCTGGGCCGCCTTGCTCGCGGAATAGGCGGTCGCCCCCGCGCTGCCGAAGCTGCGGGTGCCGTTGATCGAGGCGGTGATGACGATCGCGCCGCCGCCCGCCCGCTTGAGGTGCGGCACGGCGAAATGCAGCGTTAGGTAAGTGCCTCGGAGGTTGGTGTTGATCGTCCTGTCCCATTCCTCTGGTTGCAGCTCATCGATCGGCGCCCAGACGCCGTTGATGCCGGCATTGGCGTGAACGAGGTCGAGCCGGCCGAACCGGCCGACCAACTTTTCGACCGCTGCCTGCATTTGCCGGGCCTCGGCGACATCGGCGACCAGCACGACCGCTTCGCCCCCTTTGGCGCCGATTTCCTGTTCCGTCTCGCGCGCCTCGCTCTCGGTGTGGGTGAGCACCCCCACCTTAGCGCCGGCGCCGCCGAGCATGACCGCGGTCGCCTTGCCGATGCCCGAGCCGGCCCCGGTCACCAGTGCCACCTTGCCCTTCATGTTCCCATTCACGTTCATGGACGAAATTCCTCTGCCGCGCTGTCAACAGGGGCGCCCGCAGGGGGTTCGCTCATTTTGCGGCGATCAGGGCGTGGTGGTCGGCGCAGGCCAGGAAGTTGAACGCACGGGCTTCCCTTCCGGCTGGTCTTTCGCCACACTGCAACCACATCCCCGGCTGGGCCGAACACCCCAGGACGAGTACGGGAGAGGCTGCCATGTTCATCCACGGCCGACACGGTTGGGAGCTACCGGAGCGGGCGGCGACGCCTGAGCGTTTCGTCCTCGGCCGGCGAAGCCTGTTCGCGGGCGCGGCGGCGGCCGGGCTGGCGCCGGTGGCGGCCCGCGCCGCGGCGGCCGTGGTCGATACGAAATACCCGCCCGGCCGGGCCGTGACGCCCGCGAAGAACGCGACGACCTACAACAACTACTACGAGTTCAGCGAAGACAAGGACCTCTGGGAGGCGGCGCAGAAGCTGCCGCAGAGCCCATGGTCGATCCAGATCGGCGGCGAGGTGGAGAAGCCGTTCACCATCGCGTTGCCCGACCTGCTCAAGCAGGTGCAGCTTCAGGATCGCGTGCTGCGCCATCGCTGCGTCGAGGCGTGGGCGATGACGGTGCCCTGGACGGGCTTTCCGCTCGCCGACCTGGTCAAGCTCGCCAAGCCGAAGGCCCCGGCCCAGTACATCGTGTTTCAGACGCTCGAGGACCGCAAGGTGATGCCGGGCCTGTCGGAGGTCTGGTACCCGTGGCCCTATATCGAGGGCCTGACGATGGCCGAGGCGACCAACGACCTCGCCTTCGTGGCGACCGGGATGTACGGCAAGCCGGTGCCGGCGCAGAATGGCGGCCCGATCCGGCTGCTGGTGCCGTGGAAATACGGGTTCAAGTCGGCCAAGGCGCTGGCGAAGATCAGCTTCGCGACCAAGCGGCCGGTCAATTTCTGGCAGGCGATCGCGCCCAACGAATACGGCTTCTGGGCGAATGTGAACCCCGACGTGCCGCATCCGCGGTGGAGCCAGCGGAGCGAGCGCCTGATCGGCTTCGGCGAGCGGGCGCCGACGCGGATCTACAACGGCTACGGGGAGTGGGTGGCGTCGCTTTATACCGGCATGAAGAACGAAAAGCTGTTCATGTGATGGCAGGTCGGGTGTTCGCCATTCTGGCTGCGGTCCTGCTGGTCGGCGCCTTCGCGCTGGCGACCCTGATGGAACCCGACCTTTCACTCGGCGCGGCACTGTTCTCGCTCAACGGCCACGCGTTGCAAGCCGTGCACGATGGGATCAGCGCGCATCTGGGACCTTGGGCTTGGAGCGGCGTCGCAGTTCCCGTCCTGCTGCGCCCGGTCTGGCTGATCCCGGCGTGCCTCGGGCTGGTGTGCACCGGGGCGGCGTTGACGCTGACCACGCGGCCGCCGCACCACCGCTCCCGCCGCCGGAGTTGAACCTTCCGGCGCAGGCTATCAAGGGAGACAAGGCATGGGCACAGCGGGGCGGAAATTCGCACCGCGATCATCCCGTACATCTTTTACAGCGACGTTGCCGCCGCGATCGACTGGCTCGCCCGCGCGTTCGGCTTCGTAGAGGAGATGCGCCATGCGACACCGCGGGGCGGAATGCACGCGCAGATGACGCTTGATGGCCAGCTCGTGATGATGGGGCAGGGCAGCGCCGAATGGCGGATGCAAAGCCCGCGCGAGACGCAGGCCGCGTCCCAGGGCGTGTTCGTCTATCTCGCCGGTGTGGATGCGCACTATGAGCGGGCGCGGGCCGCAGGTGCGGAGATCGTCCACCCGCCGCACGACGAATCCTATGGCCGCACCTATACCGCGCGCGACCTCGACGGCCATCCCTGGTTCTTCACCACGCCGCCCGCCGGGCGCTGACCCTATTCGGCGGCGGCCGCAAGCTCCGCAGGCGGTCGCGGCATCGCGCGCGGAGTGGTGCCGGGCTGAAGGAAGTCCGGGCCGAGTTCACGGACGTCGTTGCAGCCGATGAACGCCATTGCGGTGGACATCTCCGCACGCAACAGCTTGAGCGCGTGTGCCGCCCCCGCCTCGCCCGCGACCGCCGTGCCGTAGAGCGGGCCGCGCCCCGCCAGCACTGCGTGCGCACCAAGCGCCAGCGCCTTGATGATGTCGCTGCCACGCCTGATGCCGCTGTCGAGCAGCACCGGCGCACGATTGCCGACCGCGTCCAGCAGCTCGGGCAGCACGCCGATCGCCGCCATCGCGGCATCGAGGTTGCGGCCGCCGTGGTTCGACACGATCACCGCATCCGCCCCCAGCGATACCGCCCGCATCGCATCATCGCCGCGCAGCACGCCTTTCACGATCAGCTTGCCCGGCCAGCGGCGGCGGAGTTCGCGCACATCCTCCCAGGTGAGGTCGTCGCCGCGCATCGCCCCGCTGTCGAGCGGGTTGCCGGTGATGCGCCGGCGCAGGTGCGGCGGATGATTTTCAAACTGCGGCATTCCGGTTGTACGCAGGTAGCGCAGCAGCACGTTCGCGAGCCAGAAGGGATGCAGCGCCATGTCGGCGACCGCGCGCGGCCCGACATGGAACGGCACCGCGAAGCCGTTGCGGCGGTTGTACTCGCGGTTGGGTGCGACCGCGGTATCGACGGTCATCATCAGCGCCTCGAAGCCGGAGGCGCGGGCGCGCTCGACCAGTTCCCAGGTCGATTTGCGCTCCTTCCAGACATAGAGCTGGAACCACAGCCGGCCGCCGGCGGCGGCGACCTTCTCGATCGCGGTGAGCGAGCCGGTCGCGAGCGTGAATGGCACTCCGAATGACGCCGCCGCGCGCGCCAGCGCCAGCTCGCCCTCGTGCCACAGCAGGCCGGCGGCACCCGTCGGCGCGATCGCAAGCGGCATCGCGTGCGGCTTCCCGAGAATGGTCGCCTCGGTGCTGCGGTTCGAGACATCGACCAGCACGCGCGGGCGCAGCTTGATGCGGTCGAACGCGGCGCGGTTCTCGCGCAGGCTCACCTCGTCCTCGGTGCCGCGGTCGATGAACTCGAAGATGCCGCGCGGCAGGCGGCGCTGCGCCAGGCGGCGAAGGTCGGCGATGTTGAAAGCGTGGTCGAGAGCACTCACGCCGCGTGCTCCTTGCACCATGTCGCAATCTGTTCGTGGGTCGCGAACCAGCCGCCGCCGGTGGCTTTCATGTGCGCGATCAGCCGCGCCAGCAGCGGCAGGCGGGAGCGGTGGCCGGTGACGTGCGGGTGCATCGTCAACAGGAACAGCCCGCCTTCCTCGTGCGCGCCGTCGAATTCGGCGCAAAAAATTTCCTCGACCGCTGAGGGCGGCGTGTAGGGCCGCAGCGCCGAGAAGCGGAGGAAATTGAAATAGACCGCATCATCGCGAATCCACTCCGGCGGCAGCTCGACGATGCCCGTCGGCTCGCCGCCTTCCTCGATCTCGTAGGGGTCGTCGTCCGCCATCAGGCTGCTGTCGTAGAGCAGGCCCAGCTCCCGGATCACCCGCAGCGTGTTGACGGAGAAATCCCAGCTCGCGGTGCGCATCCCGACCGGCCGGCGGCCGGCGAGTTTTTCCAGCACGTCCGCGGCGCGGAACGAGAGATCGCGCTCGGCCTCATAAGGAAGCGTCGTGTTCGCTTCGTGAATCCAGGAATGGATGCCGATCTCGTGTCCCTCCCCCGCGACCGCGCGCACCTCCTCGGGGTGCAGCAGGGCCGACACGGCCGGATAGAAGAACGTCGCCGGAATGCCCTCGCGCGCGAGCAGGCGGCGGATGCGCGGCACCGCCTGGCGGGCGCCGTACTGGCCCTGGCTGATGCGCATCGGGCTTTCGTCGGCGTCGCGCAGCGGGATCGTCTCGTGATCGGCATCGAAGCTCAGCGCCACGGCGCAGCGCGCGCCATTGGGCCACGCGGCGGGGCGCAGGCTGCGGCCGGCGCGGGCGCGGCCGACGATGCGGCGCCAGCTCTGCTCGGGCCACTGCCAGGGCTTCTGCTCGGTATCCATTCCCGGTTCCCTCCGCACGGCTTCGCGGCCATGCTGCGCCGCTGATGCGGAGGACGGAAGCGACGATGACGCAGACCGACCCTGCCCGGATGGGCGCCGAGGAGATGCTGGCCCTGTTCGACCGTCGCGCGCTCAGCCCCGTCGAGGCGCTGACGGCGGTGCGGGCGCGCATCGCGCGGCTCAACCCGGTGCTCAACGCCTTCGCCTGCTTCGACGAGCGCGCCGAGGCGGCGGCCGCGGAGAGCGAGCGGCGCTGGGCGGCGGGTCGGCCCTTGGGGCTGCTCGACGGCGTGCCCTGCACGATCAAGGATCTGGTCGATGTCGCCGGATTGCCGACGCGACGCGGCAGCCGCACGACGGAGGACGCGCCGCAGCCGGAGGACGGGCCGCTGGTGCTCGGCCTCAGGCGCGAGGGCGCGGTGATCATCGGCAAAACGACGACCACGGAGTTCGGCTGGAAGTCGCCCGGGGACTGCCCGCTGCACGGGATCACGCGCAACCCGTGGGACACGAGCCGCACGCCGGGCGGCTCTTCGTCGGGGGCGGGTGCCGCGGCGGCGGCGGGATTCGGGCCGCTGCACGTCGGCACCGATGCCGGCGGCTCGATCCGCATCCCAGCAGCGTGGTGCGGGCTGGTCGGGCTGAAACCCAGTTTCGGGCGCGTGCCGCAATGGCCGCTCGGCGCCTTCGCGTCCGTCGCCTGCGCCGGGCCGCTCACGCGCACTGTGCGCGACGCGGCGCTGATGCTCTCGGCGATGGCGCGGTTCGACCTGCGCGACCCCTATTGCCTACCCGACGAGGCGCGGGACTGGCGGGACGGGATCGAGGACGGGGTCGCCGGGCTGCGGGTCGCAATCTTGCGCCGGCCGGGCTTCGAGGCACCGCTCGACGCCGGCGGGGCGGAGGCCTTGGGGACGGCCGCGCGGCTGCTGGCCGAAGCGGGTGCCGAGGTGGAGGAAGCCGATCCCGGCCTGCCGGACACGCGGACGATCTTCGGCCGGGTGTGGGGGGTGGCGCTGGCGCGTCTGTGGACGCTGTTCGACGCGGATCATCGGGCGCTGCTCGATCCGGGCCTGGCCGAAATGGCCGCGGCGCAGCCGGGCATGGCGGCGGCGGAATACCTGGACGCCGAGGCGATGCGGCTGGCGGCGTCGCACGCGATGGCCCGGTTTTCGCAAAGCTTCGACCTGGTGCTGTGCCCGACCGTGCCCGCCGGTCCACCGCTCGCGGACGCGCCCACAGAACAGGCGGATGAGGCGCTGTGGCGGGAGTGGGCGCCGTGGACTTTTACATTCAACCTCACACGCCAGCCGGCGATCACGATCCCGATGCCGCCGGCGCAGGACGGGCTGCCGCGATCGGTGCAGGTGGCGGCGGCGCTGTATCGCGATGATCTGGTGCTGCGGGCGGCGCGGGTGCTGGAGCTGGCATCGCCGTTCGCGACGCCGCCGACGGATAGCGAAATGGCGCCGAGGCTGCGTTGAGCACTGGACCCCGGTTGACCAATCGGCAGTTCGCGGCGATCGCGAGGGCTCTTGCCGACCCGCGACGCTACAGCATCCTGGGCGAGATTGCGGCAGCAACCGGCCCGCTACCCTGCTGCAATCTGCGGGAAGCCGAAAAAGTCAGCGCTGCCACCATCTCCCACCACGCCAAGGAGCTTGAGACCGCCGGGCTCATCGACATTGTTCGTGAAGGAAAATTCGCCAATCTCAGGTTCAGACGCGACACGTTCGAGGCCTACCTGAAGCAGCTTTCCGAAAACCTGCAGCGGGCGAGTTGAAACCACCTGTCACCGCCATATTTAGATGCCCGTCTAAACATGACATCGGGTGGAGGTTGCAGTGAACAAGCTGAAGGGCAAGGTGGCTGTCGTCACGGGCGCCTCGAAAGGCATCGGGGCCGGGATCGCGAAGGCTCTGGCGGGTGAGGGTGCCGCCGTCGTGGTGAATTACGCGACCAGCCGGGAAGGCGCTGACAAGGTCGTTCGAGACATTGTCGCCAAGGGCGGCAGGGCTGCTGCGATCGCGGGCGACGTCTCCAAATCGGCCGATGTCGAGCGGCTGTTTGCCGAGACGAGGATGGCGTTTGGGCCGGTCGACATCCTCGTGAACAACGCTGGCGTTTATCAGTTCGCGCCCATCGAGGAGGTCTCGGAGGACGAGTTCCATCGGCAGTTCAATACCAACGTCCTTGGGGTGCTCTTGGCAACGAAGGAGGCGGTCAAACAGTTCGGGCCGGAGGGCGGAAGCGTGATCAACCTCGGCTCGGTCGCGAGCCGCCTGGCACCACCGGCGAGTTCTATCTACGTCGGCACGAAGAGCGCCGTCGACGCGATTACACGCGTGCTCGCCAAAGAGCTTGGTCCGAAAAAGATCCGAGTGAATTCAATTAATCCTGGCGTCGTGGAGACGGAAGGCAGCCACGCTGGCGGAATCATCGGAAGCGACTTCGAGCGTCAGGCGGTGCAGCAAACGCCACTCGGTCGCACGGGACGGCCGGATGACATCGCACCGGTCGCGGTATTCTTGGCGTCGGACGACGCCCGCTGGGTGACGGGCGAAACACTCGCCGCATCGGGCGGCCTGTGAAGGCATCGTAGGCAAGCCTTACAGCATCGGCAGCGAGCGGCGGCGGGGACCGCGCGGGAAGGTGGCGTCGAGGCGGGCGATCTCCGCCGCCGGCAGATGCAGGGCGCCCGCCGCCGCGTTTTCTTCCATGTGCTCGCGGCTCGAGGCTTTTGGAATGGCGAACACCGATTGCCGCCGCGTCAGGAAGGCGAGTGCCACTTGGCGCGGGGTCGCGTGATGCGCTTCGGCGACCTCGGCAACAACCCGGCCGCCCGGTGTTCGGGGATCGACGAATTGGTGATGTCCGAACGGGCTGTACGCGGTAACGGCGACGCGGTGCGCCTCGCACCACGGGATGACGGCGTGCTCGATGGCGCGTTCCTCCAGGTGATAGAGCACCTGGTTGCAGGCGATGCGGCCGTCGCCGGCGATCGCTCTTGTCTCGTCCAAATCTGCCACGTCGAAATTGCTGACGCCCCACGCACGGATTTTGCCCGCCGCCTGCAACTCCTCGAAGGCGGCGATGGTGTCCGCGAGCGGCACCCCGCCGCGCCAATGCAGCAGATAGCAGTCGATCCGGTCGGTCCGGAGCCGGGCCAGGGATCGCTCGCAGGCGGCAATGGTCCCGTCGCGCGATGCGTTCTGCGGCAGCACCTTCGAGACCAGAAACACCTCCTCGCGCGGCCCGGCGATCGCCTCGCCGACCAGCGCTTCAGCGGCACCCGACCCATACATCTCCGCCGTGTCGATGTGGGTCATGCCCAAATCCAGGCCACGTCGCAGCGCGCCGATCGCAGCGGCGCGGTCGGCCTGCTCCAGATTCCAGGTGCCCTGCCCGATCACGGCGACCGCGCGCCCGGTGGGGCCGAAAATCCTGTGTTCCATGCTCGCATCCTTATGCCCGGCGCAGTGCGATGTCACGGCGCCCGTTGCTCCTCTCTCGGCGGGTAGATCAAGGTTCCGTCCGCCTGCTTTCGGGCACCGGGCGTCATGCTCGCGGGATCGAGGTGGCCCCGATCCAGGATGTGCACCACCGGCTCGCCCGCCGCGATAAGGTAATCCGCGATAATCCGCCGATGGCAGCGCCACCACACCGCCTCGGCGCACATGAGCGTGCAGGTGTGCCCTCGACCCAGCGACAGCAGCTCGGAAAATCCGGCCCGGAATTCCGTGCCCATCGCGTAGTCGGCGAAGTTGCGGAAGCTGGCGTTCTCCCAAGACCCGTTGGGCGACGGTGCCATGTCCTTGCGGCGCCCGCGCAGGCCGCCCAATCTGGCGATGTGCCGATAGCCGATGCCGGCGCGAGCGAGTGCGTCCGGCAGCACGTCGGCATTGAATTGCGGATTGGTTCGCGAACGGGGCACGGTGCGGACGTCGATCACGGTATCGGCGCCCGCCTCGCGCAGCAGGGAGACCAGCTCGCCGATGCTTCTCGTCGAGTGGCCGATCGTGAACCACGGGCCGCTCATTCATCTCACGCCGCGTTGTTGTCGTGCCGCCAGGCCTCGCGTCCCTGCTGATCCAGCGCCCCGAAATCCGCCTCGCTCAACGTGACGCCGACGGCCGCCAGGTTCTGGGCCAGATGATCGGGGTTGGCGGTGCCAGGGATGGGGAGCATCACAGGAGAGCGCTTGAGGACCCAGGCGAGCGCCATCTGGCCGGGAGACAGATGCAGGCGATCGGCGATCTGGGTGAGGAGGGAGCCGGGCCGGGCCAGCGTGCCAGCGGACAGCGGCGCCCATGGAATAAAGCCGATATTCTGGCGCTCGCAGTAGTTCAGCACGTCCTCGCTGCTGCGATCCGTGAGGTTGTAGCGGTTCTGCACCGTCGCTACAGGAAAGTAGCGACCGGCGGCCTCGATGTCCTCGATTGAGACGTTGCTGAGGCCGACATGGCGGATCAGGCTATCGCGGCGCATCTCGGCGACGGCGCCGAACTGCTCATCGCGGGGAATTCGCGGATCGAGGCGGTGGAGCTGCCAGAGATCGATGCGCTCCAGGCCGAGGCGGCGCAAGCTCATCAGCGCGCACTGGCGCAGGTATTCGGGACGTCCGACCGGCTTCCAAATGTCGGGGCCGAGGCGGGTCAAGCCGCCTTTGGTCGCGATTGTCAGTCCGCGGTACGGATAGAGCGTCTCGCGAATCAAGGTCTCGCTGACGAACGGCCCGTAGCTGTCGGCGGTGTCGATAAAGTTGATGCCGAGCTCCGGCACGCGCCGCAGGGTGCGGATCGCCGCCTCGCGGTCGGCGGGTTCACCCCATATGCCCTTGCCGGTGAGGCGCATCGCGCCAAAGCCGAGCCGGTTGATCGTGATGTCGCCTCCGATCATGAACTGGCCGGAGGAGGCCGCCGTCTGCTGTTGCATGGTCAGGCTCCCGCTTCTATGAGGCTGCACGCATCACCACGACGATGAATGGTGCCGGGCCGCCGAGCTCAAGCGAAATCGGCGTGATACCCAGCCGAACGATGCGCAAGCGGGGAACTGAGCGAGAAGAGACCCGAGCGGGAGACGCAGCGCCATGACCGAAAGATTCAAGCCTGGGAGATTCAAGCTTGGCGATCACGTGACATGGAATTCGGAGGCCGGTCAGGTCAGTGGGACGATCATCGGCGTCCATACCAGCGATTTTAGCTACAAAGGACATATGCACCGGGCGAGTGACGAAGATCCGCAATACGAGATCAAGAGCGACAAAACCGACCACATCGCGGCCCACAAAGGGTCGGCACTGAAAAGAATAGCCATGCCAGGCCACGGTCGGGGTTAGCCCGACCCGCTCTGGTGTCCGGGCGCTGGCGGCGGGGTTAATCCGTTGTCATCCCGTTGATCGCGAGCACGCTCGTAACCAATTCTCGTTTGTAGCGAGAGCCTTTCACCGGACGCGTTGACCCGCACGGGTGCTTCGCGCCGGCGTCTTGGTTTGTGGCGGACGATGGCCGGCCGGTCCCGCCGCCAGGGCTTCATTTCCCTTCCGCTCCCGATGCCGGTCACTCACGGTGGCGAGTACGCGACACCGCGCCGTGACCAGGCGCAATGGCACGCACCCGCCGGCGGGCAGGAGGTGTTGTCATGAGTCAAGCAGTGATGGGCGGCCATGAGATGGTGGCGGAGCGGCAGGTGCTCGGGGGCCGCACGATGTCGCAGGGCATATTCGGTATCGTGGCGGTCATTCTCGGCATCGTCGGTCTCGCCATCGCCGCGGCGCATCCGGCGGTGCCGATGTATTTGGACGCGATCGCAGCGATCGCGCTCGGTGTCAGCCTGATCGTCGTCGGCACCGCGTTCGCTGCCGCCTACGGCCGGCTGCTCGCCAGGGCCGAAGGTGCCGCCGCGATGGGCGGGCAGATGATGGGCACGACGGTGGGCATGTTCCTGGGATCGGCCGTGATCATTCTCGGTATCCTCGCTCTGCTGGGCGTCGCCTCGACGATCCTGATCCCGATCCAGGTTATCGTGATCGGCGCAGGATTGATCCTGAACAGCGCGGCCTCGGTTCGGCTCGCGAACCTGGAGGTTGACATGGCGGTGGAGCGCACGATGGCGCAGCGGATCGGCGAGGAGCTGGTGTTCGCGACCGCCAGCGTGCGCGCGATCGCGGGTGTGGCTGTCGGCATTCTCGGCATCCTGGCGCTGGTCGGCTCCGCCTACGCGATGGTTCTCACCCTGGCGGCGATGATCGTCGGCGGCGCCGCGCTGCTGCTGAACAGTACCTCGCTGAGCAGCCGGATGATCCGGGTGGTGATACCGCGCTGACCATCGTTACGGCTCCGTCCCGCCACCCCGGTGAAAGCCGGGGTGGCGAGCGCCGGAAAACGCATCTCCTGCGATGGCACTCCTGCATCCCGGTGTCGTAGTCTTGCCCGACCTGCGACCCAACTACCTGGAGGGGAGGCGCACGTGTCAGACAGGTTCGGCAACTATGTCCAGTTCCAGCCCAGCGACCGTCCAGCGCCGGCGGACGCCACGCGCATTGCCCCGGTGGCGCCGGACGAATCGATCGAGGTCAGCATCTATCTGAGACCGCGTCACGCCACCGCCGCGTCGCAGGCCGGCGCTGCCGAGGCGCGCGCCGCGGTGCGTGCGGATCGCGAGCACGTCCATCGCGACGACATCCGGCTGGTCACGGATTTCGCCGCCGCAAATGGGCTCACCGTCGCCATGGCCGATCCGGCGCGGCGGCTGGTCAGGCTCTCCGGCCCGGCGAGCCGCATGGAGCAGGCCTTCCGCACCAGCTTGCACCGCTACCACGGCGCGGAGCGGGATTTCCGGGGCCGCTCCGGCGTCCTGCACCTGCCGCAAGAGCTGGCCAAAATCGTCGAATCGGTGCTCGGTCTCGACACGCGCCCGATCGCGCGGCCGCGGCTGGTGCAGCCGCGCGACGCGACGGCGCAGGCGCACCTGCCGAACCACTTCGCCACTCTCTATGACTTCCCGGCGGACCTCGACGGCAGCGGCCAGACGATCGCACTGATCGAGCTCGGCGGCGGGTTCAGTGCCGCCGATATCGGCGCCGCGTTCAAGGCGATGGGGCTAAACCCGCCGCGCGTCGTTGCCGTTGCAGTGGATCATGCGCGCAACGCGCCGTCGGGAGGGGGCGCCGACGGCGAGGTGGCACTCGACATCCAGGTGGCCGGCGGCGTCGCCCCCGGGGCCGAGATCGCGGTCTATTTCGCCCCAAACACCGATGCCGGCTTCGCCGACGCCCTTTCGGCCGCGACGGAGGATGCGACTCACAAGCCCTCGGTGATCTCGATCAGTTGGGGCAGCGCCGAGGCGCGCTGGACCGCGCAGGCCGTGCAGACGATGAACACCCTGCTGCAGGATGCGGCCGGCCTCGGCATCTCGGTGTTCGCCGCCGCCGGCGACAGCCTGGCGACCGACGGGATTGCGGATGGGCAGGCGCATGTCGATTTTCCCGCCTCAAGCCCGTGGGCGATCGGCTGCGGCGGCACCGCCACGACGATCTCGGGCAATGCGATTACCGCCCAGCGCGTCTGGAACGATGGGACGAGCGGCACCGGCGGCGGCATCAGCGACCTGTTCGATCCGCCCGACTTCCAGCGCGGCGTTGCCCTGCCGCCGAGCGTCAACGGCGGCAGGCGAGGGCGGGGGGTGCCGGATGTCGCCGGCAACGCGGCACCCGAGAGCGGCTATGCGATCGTCGTCGGCGGCGAGAAACAGCTCGCGGCCGGGACCAGTGCGGTGGCACCGCTCTGGGCCGGGCTCGCCGCGCGGATCAACCAGAAGGCGGCGCGGCCGCTGGGATTTTTCCTGCCCGCGATCTATGACCGGCCGCAACTGCTGACGCCGGTGACACGGGGCTCCAACCGGGCGGCCGGGTCATCGATCGGCTATGATGCCGGGCCGGGCTGGAGCGCCTGCACCGGCTTGGGCACCCCGCGCGGGCAGGCGCTGGCGGACGCGCTGGCCGGCGCCGCCAAGACGAGCTGACCGGCCGGCGCGATCGCTGAGGCAGAAGGAGAGAAGCCCGTGACACCGCACACGCCCCCCTCCCACGACACATCCGCGGCGGACCCGGCCAAGCGTCCGGTGCGCACGGCGCAGCAGGACCAGCCCTATTTCGACCCGGTCGTCTACGGCAACGGTCCGCAGGATTCGGTCGCCGATGCCACCGAGCGCGCCGCGATCACCCACCACGAGATCGTGCTGGACGGCAAGAGCATCCATTACACCGCGACGGCGGGCCATCTCGTGACGGTGGACCCGAGCAGCTCCAAGCCGGACGCAACGATTTTCTATGTCGCGTTCACCGCCGATGGCGCGGACCGCAGCACGCGTCCGGTCACGTTCTTCTACAATGGCGGGCCGGGATCCTCCTCGGTCTATGTGCTGCTCGGCTCGTTCGCGCCGATGCGCATTCGCACCAGTCTGCCGGGCTTCACCCCGCCGCCGCCGTACACGATCGAGACTAATCCTGACAGCCTTCTCGACCGCAGCGACCTCGTGTTCATCAACCCGGTGGGCACCGGCTACTCGGCGGCCGTCGCGCCGAAGGTCAACAAGGATTTCTGGGGTGTCGATCAGGATGCAGGCTCGCTGCGGCAGTTCATCAAGCGCTACTTGACCGCCTACGATCGCTGGAACTCGCCAAAATTCCTGTTCGGCGAATCCTACGGCACCGCGCGCACCGCCGTGCTGTCGTATCTGCTGCACGAGGACGGGGTGGACCTGAACGGCGTTACGCTGCAATCCTCAATCCTCGACTATTCGCAGGCGGGCAATCCGATCGGCCTGCTGCCGACCTGGGCGGCGGATGCCCTCTACCACGGCAAGGTCACGACAGAGCCGCCGCCCACAGACCTGGCCGCGTACGCCGAAGCGGCGACCCGCTTCGCCACCACCGACTATGCGGCGGCGCTGCAAGCCTTCCCGAAGCCGGACCCGGCGACGGTCCGCAAGCTCAGCGCGATGATCGGCATCGATCAGACCGTCTTGATAAGCTGGTCGCTCAACGTCGCCGCGACCGACGATCGGGGCACCGCTCTCTTCCTGCTCACGCTGCTGAAGAGCGAGGGGCGGGCACTCGGCGCCTATGACGGGCGCGCGACCGGCATCGACACCGGCATCGCGGGGCGGATCGACCCGAAATCCGGCGGCAACGACCCGACCATGACCGCCGTGAACGGCGTCTATACCGCGATGTGGAACAGCTATCTCAACGACGAGCTGCGCTACACCTCCACCTCGTCGTTCACGGACCTCAACGATCAGACCTTCCTCAACTGGGATTTTCATCATGTCGATCCCACCGGCGCGCAGAAGGGCCTGGACGCGAAAGGCGACGTGATCCTCTACACGGCCGGCGATCTTGCAGCGACGATGAGCCTGAATGTCGATCTGAAGGTGCTTTCGGCGAACGGCTATTACAATTCCGTCACACCGTTCTTCCAGACCACGCTCGACCTGCAGAATATGCCGCTGGCGGACGCTGCGGTGCGGAAGAACCTGACCATCCGGTACTACCCGTCGGGCCACATGATCTATCTGGACGGGGGCTCCCGCACGGCGCTGAAGGCCGATCTGGCGCGCCTCTATGACAGCGCGACCGCCGATCGAGCAGCAATGGCGCGTATTCTGACGCTGCAGAAACGCGCGTCGTCCTAGTACCACCGTCCCTAGAGCGTGAGTCGTCATGCAACTTGCCCCCGTCATTGCGAGGAGCGAAGCGACGAAGCAATCCAGGCCCGCCGCACGGCGCCGCCCGCCTGGATCGCCGCGCCGCCAAGCGGCGGCTCGCGATGACGATGCGGCAAAATCGCGCCGGGTCATGGAGGCAATGCTGAGGATGGGCAAGCTCGACATCACCCGGCTGAAGCAAGCCCACGAGGAAGAATAACAGCGGGCGGATGTCGGCCTGCCAGCCGCTCTGTCGTCCTTGGGGCAGACCGACCAAAAGGAGAGGACCAATGACCCCCACAGCCGAACCCGCTTCGACCTCGGACCGCGAGCTGGTGTTGACCCGCCTCATCGATGCGCCGCGCGAAAAGCTGTTCGGGGCGTGGACCGATCCGGATCTGCTCAAGCAGTGGTTCGCGCCTCTGCCGTACACCACGCCGGTCGCCGAACTCGAGGTCCGGCCGGGCGGCGCCAACCTGATCGTGATGCGCGGACCCGACGGCAACGACATGCCGATCCGAGGCATCTATCTCGAAATCGTCGAATACGAACGCCTCGTCTTTACCGACGCCTACACCACGGCTTGGGAACCGTCGCAAAAGCCGTTCATGACGGTGATCGTGACCTTCGAGGATGAAGGCGGGAAGACGCGGTACACTGCCCGCGTGCGCCACTGGACGGTCGCCGACCGCGAGGCGCACGAAAAGATGGGCTTCCACGAAGGATGGGGCGGTGCACCGACCAGCTCGCGGCTCTCGTCGCCCGCCTCTGAGTGCCGCGCGGGAGACACCCGTACGGCGTGCGGCCGTCTTCATGCCAACCGGACGTCCACGACTTCACGCCTTCGCCGGAACTGGCCCCGGAACTGGCCGGTGCTGGACGCGGGGGCGGCCGCCAGGGGATGCGTTAATGATTTTGACAATACGCATGGGTGATGTTAGAAGAGAGATGTCGGAACCGCGGCCGGCGCGGGAGAGGAGCCGTGCCGGCGAGGAGGAAGCTGACGCGAGATTCGGATACCGAGCTGCTGACCATGATCGCCGCGGAGGCCGGGATGAGGGAGGGGGACGGTGCGACTGGCGAGCGAGCCGCGGCCCACCCCACCCGCTGCGGCGAGCTTGATTTAAACCCTGTTCTCAGCTCGACTTTCGGCATTTTTGGCGGGTCTGGACGTTTATTCGATGACCCAGAATATATCCTCATAGGCGATAAAGCGAAGCGCGTCATCGATCGACAGGACGGTGCGTCCGAACGGACCTGTGGAGGCCCATCGGTTTTTCCACAGCGACCAGTAGAGCACTTCGAAACTGCCTTCGGACTCGGCTTGCCGCAGGCGTGCGACCGGTGCACCGGACCGGACATTATAAAGGGTGTAGCCGCGGTGTGCTTTGGTCGCCAAAGGATTTAGCCATGTCCCGGTCTGATACCAAAAGCGTGGTAATTCCTGTTGCCTTGCTAAATCAATCGTGGAATCATGCCTTGCTGCCTGAAATGCGGAAAGTCGAGCTCAGGGGCGGCGACCCTGATCCAGCCCTGTTCTCAGGACCTGATCCGGCCCTGTTCCCAGCCTGGGGCCAGCCTGATCCGGCCCTGTTCTTCAGCCGATCAGTTCGTCACCGCCGGGCCGACCTGCTGGACATGAGGCGGGTCCAGGCTCGCGACACCGTGCGGTCCAGTGCGAGAGGAGAACGAGATCATGGCGTCGATCATCAAAGACATCCCGCTCGCAGTCGGGGCCGACACGGCCTGGGCGCTCCTACGGAACCCGGGAGCCGCGCACCAGGCGTTTCCGGGCGTGCTGGTGGATTGCGTGCGCGAAGGCGACGAGCGCATCGTCACCTTCGCCAACGGCCTCGTGGTGCGCGAGCGGATTCTGAGCGTCGACGAGATGCACCGGCGGGTCGCATACGCCGCACTCGGGGAGCACTTCGCGCACCACAGCGCGTCGATGCAGATCCTGCCGGACGGTTCGGAGCGCAGCCGGCTCTTCTGGGCCAGCGACTTCCTGCCCGAGGAAATGGCGACGGGGATGCGGCCTCTGATCGAGCAGGGATGCGCGGCATTCCGGCAGGCCGCGGAGGCCGGGCGCTGAACGCTGCACTGCCTGATGCTCCACGTGGAACGACTGCAGGCGGCCTACGGGATCAGCCAGGTGCTGTTCGACCTCAATCTGTCGGTTGCGGCGGGTGAGTTGGTGACGCTGCTCGGTCGCAATGGCATGGGCAAAACGACCGCGATCCGCGTCATCATGGGGCTGCTGCCGGCGCAGGGCGGCGTGATGCGGTTCGACGGGCGACCGCTTGGCCGCCTGTCGGCGGACCGTGTCGCCCAACTCGGCATCGGGCTGGTCCCGGAGGGGCGCCTGGTCTTTCCCACCCTGACGGTGCGCGAGAACCTGGTGGCGACCGCGGCCAACCGGCTTGCCCGCAACCCTTGCTGGACACTAGAACGCCTCTGGCACCTGTTCCCGCCGCTCCGCCAGCGAGCGCGGCAGATGGCCGCCACCCTTTCCGGCGGCGAGCAACAGATGCTCGCGATCGGCCGCGCGCTGATGACCAATCCGCGGCTGCTGATTCTGGATGAGGCGACCGAAGGGCTGGCACCGTTGATCCGCGCGGAGATCTGGCGCTGCATCGCGGCGCTGAAGGCAGAGGGGCAGGCGATCCTGATCGTCGACAAGAATCTGGCGCCGCTGATGCGCCTCGGCGACCGGCACTTCATCATCGAAAAAGGGCGGACGGTGTGGCAGGGCAGCTCGGCGGAGCTGGCGGCCGATCCCGCGCTCGCGCACCGATACCTCGGCGTCTGATACATCAAGCCGGGCGGTTGATCCCGGACACGCCCTACCCGGGCGCTGCCGGTACGCGGTAAAGCGTCGCCGTGCGCGGCGATGGGTCGAGCCTCCGCTCGATCGGTCCCGGAAGCAGCTGGCGCAGGCCGAGGCGGTTGACCAGAACCGCGCCAAGTCCTCTGGCTTGCGAGAACCGGGCCAGAACCACCCATTTCGGGTCCGGCCGCTGCACCTGCCAGCTTTGCGGGATGCCGCGCCTTGGGGCTGCATCGTAGAAATAGGTCTGCCCCGGCTCGGGCGCTGCCGCGCGGACCCGATCGCCGATCCCCCTGATCTGCAGCAGCCACTCCGCGCCGCGCAGGGTGCCGGGATCGGTCTGCACCACCCCGGCATGGTGTTCTGCGTACGAGACCAGGGTACGCTCGGCCCATAACGGATCGCGATTGGTCAGCGCGATCAGCACCACGTCGCTCGCCAAAATCGCGAGCACGACGAGCCCCGCCAGCAAGGCGCCGCCGCGCCCCGGCATCCGCACGAGCACGAGCGAGAGCGGCACCACGAGGGCTGCGGCAGTGACGAGCTGGTATCGCGGCAGGATCCAGAGAAACAGAAACACGTAGGACAGCACAACAAACCACACCAGCGCCGCCAGGCCGAACAGCCGCGTGATCCGGCGTGCAGGTGTATCCTGCCGCGCAGTCGCGAGCACGATCGTCGCCGGCACCAGCGCCCAGAACAACAGCCCGTAATGCTTTTCCACGAACAGGATCACGAACGCCTTGATCCAACGCGGAGCCGCGATGTCGCCGAAGCGATCCAGCCCCGGTGCGGTCTTGAACTGGCTCGCCATACTCGGATTGTCGCCGTGCACGCCCATCATGCTGATGTGCAGCCGGTAGAGCGGATCGCCGCTCGCCGCCCATAGCAGCGCCGTGTCAGCGCCGACCACCAGCACGAAGCCCGCGCCCATCCACACATAGGCCAGGCGGGAGCCGCCGTAATTCATCAGGAACAGCACTCCGTAGGCGACCAGCAATGCCGAGGTCGTCTCGCGCGTGATGAAGCCGAACCCGGCCATCAGCCCGGAGAGCACGAACAATCCGGTGCGGCGCTCGCTGGTGGCGGCGTAGAATGCCCATAGCGATGCCATCGCGAAGAACGCCTCGGGAACGTCATCGACCACGATCGAGGTCGTGGTCGCGAGCGTCGGCATGGCACCGAGCAGCACCGCCGCGATCAGACCGGCCTGCCAGCCGCCGATCCGCCGCACGCCCGCGAAAGTCAGCGCCAGCAGGGCCGCATAGTACAGCAGCACCGGTGCTTCGAGCGTGATCTCGCTGCGGCCGAACAGCCGGAACAGCAACGCCATCGGCAGCACGATCGCGTGCCGCAGCGCCCAGTGACTGGTGCCGAGGAAGGGAAAATCCTGCGCCCAGTGCCACGCGGCGGCGGCATACAGGCTGTCGTCGGACTCGGTGTAGCCGGTCCATGACAAAAGCACGATGCCCAGCAGGAAGATCGCCGAAGCCAGGCCCCAGAGTGTCGGTGCGAGCGGGGTCGAGGCAGTGGCCCTTGCCGGCCGGGCGATCGCCGTCATGCACTCCTCCGCCGGGCGGCCGGTTGGATCGCCGATCCTGTGGTCTCGGCCGTATGCCGGTCAAGGTGCGGCCGCTTGCGCAACGGCAGCAACGCCGCCTAGGGTCCCGCCGCTGATCGGACGATGGAGGCGGGTCGGTGGATGCGGTGAGGCCGGCCGGCATCTTGCGGCAGGCAGCGGGGCAGGGCGCGCTGCGCGTGGCGGTACTCATCCCCTGCTACAACGAGGAAGTGGCAATCCCCAAAGTGGTCGCCGCCTTCCATGCCGCGCTGCCGGACGCCGTCATCTACGTCTATGACAACAACTCACGCGACCGCACGGCGGAGCGGGCGCGCGAAGCAGGCGCCGTGGTGCGTACGGAGTGGCTTCAGGGCAAGGGCAACGTCGTGCGGCGCATGTTCGCCGACATCGAGGCGGACGCCTACGTGCTGGTCGATGGCGATGACACCTACGACGCCGCGGCCGCACCCGAAATGCTGCGCCTGATGATCGAGCAGCGGCTCGACATGGTGAACGCGGCGCGAGTGACCGACATCGCCGCCGCGTATCGGCGCGGACACCGCATGGGCAATGTCGTGCTCACCGGTCTCGTCGCCTGGATCTTCGGCAACCGCATTACCGACATGCTCTCCGGCTACCGCGCGTTTTCGCGCCGTTTTGTCAAATCCTTTCCTGCGCTGGCTGGAGGCTTCGAGACCGAGACCGAGTTCACCGTGCACGCGCTTGAGCTGCGGATGCCGGTGGGCGAGGTGCAGGCAGCGTATCGCGACCGGCCGGCGGGATCGACTTCGAAGCTGCGCACCTATGCCGACGGACTGCGCATCCTGCGCACCATCGTCGTGCTGGTGAAGGAGGAGCGGCCGTTGCAGTTCTTCGCGCTGGCCGCACTGGTGCTGCTGCTGCTGAGCCTCGCGCTAGGCCTGCCCGTGGTGGTGGAGTTCGTCCGCACCGGGCTGGTGCCGCGGGTGCCGAGTGCCGTTCTCGCGACCGGTCTCGTGCTGCTCTCGTCGCTGTCCGTGACCTGCGGACTGATCCTCGATTCGGTGACGCGCGGGCGCAAGGAGATCAAGCGGCTGGCCTATCTATCGATGCCCCCGCCGCCGCACTGCGACGAACCATAGCGGGAGGGAGTGCCGTGCGCACCAGGATACGGGATACGGAGCTCTATTTCGATGTCGAGGGCATGGGTCTGGTGCCCGATCGCGGCGCGATGCACGAGCGCCCGGCCGCATTCATCATCCACGGTGGCCCCGGATCCGACCACACCGGCTTCAAGCCCGCTCTCTCGCCGCTCGCCGAGCGGATGCAGCTCGTCTATTTCGACCATCGCGGCCAGGGCCGTTCGGCACGCGGCGATCCGGCCACGTACACGCTCGACGAGAACGTCGAGGACATGGAGGCGCTGCGGCTCTATCTCGGCACCGGGCCGATCGTGAGCATCGGCACCAGCTATGGCGGGATGGTGGCGATGGCGCACGCGGCGCGCTATCCGCACGCGGTCTCGCATCTCGTGCTGGTCGTGACCGCCGCCCATAACGGCTTCATCGAACGCTCGCGGCAGATCGTGCGCGAGCGCGGCACGCCCGAGCAGCAGGAAGTGCTCCAAGCACTCTATGCCGGCGCGCTGCGCAGCGTGGATCAGGTGCGCCACTATTACGACGTCATGGGGCCGCTCTACTCGCTGAAGTACGACGCGACCACGGCGGCCGCGGTGCGCGGCCGTGCGACGCCCGCGCCGGACGCGCTCAATCGCGCGTTCGCGCCGGACGGGTTCATGCAAACCTACGACCTGCGGCCGGAGCTTGCACGGATCACGGCGCCGACGCTGATCCTTGCCGGGCGGCACGACTGGATTTGCCCGCCCGAGTTTTCCGAGGAGATCCATCGCCTGATTCCCGGCAGCGATCTGCGTATCTTCGAGCACAGCAGCCATTCGATCCGCGTCGATGAGCCGGCGGCCCTGGTCGATGCGATCCGTGGCTTCGTGGTCTACAAGGCGGCGGTCAGCCCGCCATCCACGAACAACACCTGACCGGTGACGTAGGAGGCGGCGTCGGAGGCGAGGAACACCGCTGCCCCCTGCAACTCCGCCGGATCGCCCCAGCGGCCGATCGGCGTGCGGCGGGAAATCCAGTCGCTGAACTGCGGATCGGCGTGCAGCGTCGCGTTCGCCTCGGTGGGGAAGAAGCCGGGCGCAATCGCGTTCACCGTCACCCCCTGCTTCGCCCACTCGACCGCCAGCGCGCGCACCATCCCGTGCAGTGCCGACTTGGCGGTGACGTAGCCCGGGATGCCCGGCCGCGCGACCTGCCCCATGATCGAGGAGACGACGATGATCCGTCCCCGCCCGCGCGGCAGCATCAGCCGCGCCGCCTCGCGCGCCAGGCGAAACCCGGCGGTGAGGTCGGCGTCGATGGCGCCCTGCCATTCGGCGTCGGTCGTCTCCAGCGCCGCTTTGCGAGGGATGACGCCGGCGTTGCTGAGCAGGATGTCGAGACCGCCATGCTCGCGCCCGATGCGCGCGAAGGCGTCGGTGACGGCAGCGGCATCGGTGACGTCGAATTGCAGCGTGTCGGCAGCCGGTGTTCCGCGCCCGGCGAGCGCCCGCCCTCGCTCCGCCAGCGCCGCCGCGTCGCGCCCGTGCAGCAGCACGCGGGCACCCGCCGCTGCGAGGCCCTGTGCGAACGCCCAGCCAAGGCCGCGCGAGCTGCCGGTGACGAGCGCCAGCCGGCCGGTGAGATCGAGGGCGGCGAGCATGGGCGGACCCTACGCCTGCCGCCGGATATTCCAGAACACCGGCACCGCGCCTTGCAGAATTCCGGTGAGATCAGCGCGGTATGCGGTCGGCGAGATCATCTGCCCGAGCGGGATGTAGGGCACGTCCTGGAACGCCTGCACCTGGATTTCCTCGGCCAACTTCTTCTGCTGCGCGTGGCCGGTGGTGCGGAGCCATTGCGTGCGCAGGGCCTCGATGTGCGGGCTGGTCGGCCAGCCGGGGCCGGCCGCACGGCCGTTGCCGCGCAAATAGACGTTCACAGCGGGGTTCGCCTGGTCCGGCCCCGGCCAGTTGGTGTGGAACACGCTCCAGCCGCCGGCGCTCACCGGGCCCATCTTCGCGCGGCGCTGCACGAGCGTTCCCCAGTCCATCATCTCGTAATCAAGATTGATGCCGAGCCGCTTGTAGAGATCGGCGGTTACGTCGGCGAGCGTCTTGGAATACGGCACGTCACCGGGCGAGAGCAGCACCACGCGCTCACCCTTGTACCCGGCATCCGCGAGCGCTCGTTTTGCCGTGTCGAGACTGCGCGGCCCGGTCAGCGCCGTCATGCCGGCATCATTCGCCATCGGCATCCCGGGGCAGAAAAAACCGACGGCGTCGCGCCAGCGGCTGTGGTCGTCGCCTTCGATTGCCGACATGTACACGGACTGCACGATCGCCGGCAGCAAGGCGCGCCGCACTGCCGCGCTATCGAACGGCGGCTGCAAATGGTTGAAGCGCATCGTCGCGATCGAGCCGGTGGGCGAGATCACGCGCACCGTCAATCCCTTGTCGCGCCGCAGCATGGGGACGAGGTCGGCATCCGGGGTCAGCAGCCAGTCGATCTCGCCGCGCCGCAACGCCGCGGCCGAGGTCGCCGCATCCGGCAGAATTGCCCATTCCACGCGGTCGAAATGCACGATTTTCGGGCCGGCCGTGCCGGAGACCGCGCCCGAGCCGCGCGGCACATAGGCGGTGTTCTTCTCATAGACGGCGCGCGACCCCGCGACGCGCTCGTCCGCCTTGTAGCGATAAGGCCCGCTGCCCACGGTTTCCTTGATCTGGGTGAACGCGTCCGTCGCGGCGATGCGCGCCGGCATCATCGCGCACATATTCCCCGAGCTCTTGCCGAGCGCGTCTGCCACCGGGAACGGGAATTTGAGGCGGATCAGGATGGTCCGGTCGTCCGATGCCGAGATCTCGTCGGCGGCGAGCGCGAAGGATTGGCCGTATACGTCACGCTTCGCCCAGCGCGCGATGCTCGGCACGCAATCCCGCGCGAGCACCGGCGTGCCGTCATGGAACTTCAATCCGTCCCGGAGCGTGAGCCGCCACTCCTTCCCGTCGTTCTCGACGACATGGCCTTCAAGCATCTGCGGCTGCGGCTTGTAGGCGGCATCCACACCCCAGAGCGTGTCATAGATCAGATACCCGTGCTGCGTCGATTGCGAGGCCGTGGTCCAAATTGGGTCGAGCACCGCGAGATCGGCTTCCGGCGTGAACGTCACGGTGGTCGCGGACGCGGCGCGCGCGATCGCGGGCAGGGCAAGGGCCGCGGCGCTGCCGGCGAGAAAGCTGCGACGATGCATGGCGGGTCTCCGGTTGCGGTTCAGCTCGGCAGCAGCCTCACGCCTGGGCCATGTTCATGGAAGCACAATCCTGGCCGCGCCCGAAGCGGCCTCCCGTGACGCTATCCCGCCCGCGTGCTACCGCATGCCATGCTGAAACGCCTCCTCCGCAGCCCGGGCGGGCAGGCCGCCTTTGCGCGGATACTCGGCGTCTACCTCGACCTTGCCCTCTCCACCACGCGCTGGACGCTGGACGGCGCCGAGCACATGGCACCGCACGCCGCCGGCGCCCCTTGCGTGGTTGCCTTCTGGCACGAGCGGCTGGCGCTGATGCCGATGCTGTGGCGTCTCGCGCGCCGCCAGGGCGCCGCGGCCCGGGCGCATGTGCTGGTCAGCCGCCATCGCGACGGCCTGTTCATCGGCGCCGTTGTCCGCCGCTTCCGGCTCGACGTCGTGCATGGCTCCTCCTCGCGCGGAGGTGCCGCCGGGATGCGCACGCTGCTCGCGCTGCTGGCGGCGGGCGATCATGTGGCGATTACGCCCGACGGCCCGCGCGGGCCGCGGCGTCAGGCGGCACCGGGCGTCGCTCAGCTCGCGGCACTCGCCGGCGTGCCGGTGCTGCCGGCCAGCGGCCAGACCGGCCGCCGTCGCATCCTCGGCACCTGGGACCGCATGGTGCTGCCGCTGCCGTTCGGGCGCGGCGTCATCGTCTGCGCGGCGCCGATCCCGGTCGCGCGCGACGCCTGGCAGGATGCGCTGCCGGCGATCGAGGCGGCGCTGACCGCGGCCGCCGATCGAGCCGACGCGCTGTGTCCCGCCTGATGCTGGCCGCCTACGCCGCCGCCGCGACGGTCGCCGAGCCTGGCCTGCGGCTGATGCTCCGGCGCCGTGTCGCGCGCGGCAAGGAACTGCCCGACCGCCTCGCCGAGCGGCGCGGCCGTGATCCGAGCCCGCGCCCCGCCGGCCGGCTGCTGTGGCTGCACGCCGCCAGCGTGGGCGAGGCGCAGTCGGTGCTGCCGGTGCTCACCCGCCTCGACACCTCGCTCCAAATCCTGTTCACGACCGGCACCCTTAC
Organism: uncultured Alphaproteobacteria bacterium; assembly: GCA_963754235.1. Classification (GTDB taxonomy): domain Bacteria; phylum Pseudomonadota; class Alphaproteobacteria; order Acetobacterales; family Acetobacteraceae; genus DATAYA01. The sequence goes on from CAVWFK010000021.1 coordinate 161,124, forward strand.
CTCGGCGCGGTTGCTGGCGCAGCGGTTGCCCGCGCTCGGCCTCGATCATCGCGTGACGCATCGGTTCGTCCCGCTCGACGTGCCCCGCTGGGTAGCGCGCTTCCTTGCGCATTGGCGACCCGACGCCGCCGCCTTTGTGGAGGCGGAGCTATGGCCAAACCTGCTCGCCGCCTGCCGCGCGCGGCAAATTCCGACCGCGCTGGTCAACGCGCGGATGTCCGCGCGCAGCTTCGCCGGATGGCGGCGCGTGCCGGGTGTCGCGCGGCCGATGCTCGGCGGGTTCGCGCGCGTGCAGGCGCGGTCGGCGGAGGATGCGCAACGACTGCGGCGTCTTGGGGCCGCGAACGTGACCGTGCCCGGCGACCTCAAGTTCGCGGCCGACGATCTGCCCGCCGATCCCGACACGCTGACCCGTCTGCGTGCGGCCCTGCGCGGCCGCCCGGTCTGGCTCGCGGCCAGCACGCATCCGGGCGAGGAGGCGCTGGCCGCCCGCATTCATGCCGCCCTGGCCCCCGCGCATCCGGGGCTGCTGACCATCGTGGTGCCGCGCCATCCCGAGCGCGGCGCAGCGATCGCGGCCGAGCTTGGCGCGCCACGCCGGAGTGCCGGCGCGCCGCCGCCGGACGAAGGCGTGTGGATCGCCGACACGCTGGGCGAGCTTGGCCTGTTCTACCGCCTGATCGGCATCGTCTTCATGGGCAAGAGCCTGCTCGGGCAGGGCGGGCAGAACCCGCTGGAGCCGGCACGGCTCGGCTGTACCGTCGCGATCGGTCCGCACGCCGCCAATTTCGCCGACGCGGTCGCGGCGCTCGCCGGCGCGGGCGGTCTTGCCGTGGTGCCCGACGAGGCAGCACTTGCGGCCTGGGTCGATGCGATGCTGCGCGATCCGGCGCGGCGGGACGCGGCAGGGGAGGCGGCCCGGGCGGCGGTGGCGCGGTTCGCCGAGCTGCCGGCAGAGACCGCCGCGATGCTGCAAGCGCTGCTGGACCGCGGCCCCTGATGCGCGCGCCGGCGTTCTGGGATCACGACGGCCTCGCCGCAATCCTGCTCGCCCCGTTCGGCGCGCTGACCGAAGCGGCGACCGCACGGCGCCTCGCGCGCCCCGGTTGGCGGGCACCGGTGCCGGTGATCTGCGTCGGCAACGCGACGGTCGGTGGCGCCGGCAAGACCACGGTGGCACTCGACCTTGGCGCGCGGCTGGTCCGGCGTGGCGTGGCGGCGCATTTCCTCTCGCGCGGCTATAGCGGTCGGGAGCGTGGGCCGCTGCTGGTCGATCCGGCGCGGCACGATGCGCGCACGGTCGGCGACGAGCCGCTGCTGCTCGCCGCGGTGGCACCGGCCTGGGTCGCCGCCGATCGGGAAGCCGGCGCGCGGGCGGCGGTGCGGGCGGGGGCGCAGGCCCTGGTGCTGGATGACGGATTGCAAAACCCGGCGCTGGTGAAGGATTCTTCTATTATTGTGATCGATGCGGCGGCGGGCTTCGGCAATGGCCGCCTACTGCCCGCGGGCCCGTTGCGCGAGCCGATCGCCGCCGCGGCCGCCCGCTGCGCCGCTTCGGTGCTGATCGGCGAGGGCGAGGATCGCCGGGCGCTCGCGCATCTGCCCGCGGCGCTGCCGGTGTTGCGTGCCCGGCTTGCCCCGGCCCCCGAGGCCGGATCGCTCGCCGGCCGCGGCGTCTTCGCCTTCGCCGGCATCGCGCGGCCGGAAAAATTCCATGCGACGCTGAGTGGGGTTGGCGCCGAGCTGGTCGGCCACGCCGATTTCCCGGATCATCATCATTACACGGCACTCGACCTGGAGCGGGTGATCGAGCGCGCCAACCGGCTGCGCGCAGTCCCGGTGACGACGCAAAAGGACGCGGTGCGGATCACGCCGGATGTGCGCGCGCTGGTCACGGTGGTTGGCGTGCGGCTGGTCTGGGACGATCCGGCCGCGATTGAGGGGCTGTTGCGCCAAACGGTTCCGTGAGCCTTGGCAGTCAGGCGTACTCGAAGGTCTCGAGGAACTCTTTGAACAATTCGTTCGCCTGCTCTTTTTCGGCCTCGGTCAGGTCCTTCTTCCAGCGGCCGATCGAGGCCGCCGGCGATTTGCTGGTAGCGTGCTTCGAGAACAGCCGGCTTTCCTCATCAAGATTTGCCAGGGGCACATAGTTGAGGCCGACGGACTCGAATAGCCGCTCCAAAGTTTGCTGTTCTCTCAGAACCAGGTCTTCGTACCTCACCACGATCGTGCTGGTGCCGCCATTCCGCGCTGTTCGGATCAGATGCCTGGCTGATTGCCTCATGGGCGCGACCGGATCCTCTGGTAGCTGTTGTGTGAAGTTTTTCCGCGAACAGAGCACGTCGCGCAAGTCCCGAACAAGCAATATTTCCTTTGCTTCTGGAAACATGGAGAGCACTACCTTGCGATGCGCCCCTATGTCCATCAGCTTCTCAACGAAGAAGATCGCCTCGTGCTTGCCAGTATCGGCCGCAATAGATCGGTAGTAGTCCACCACCACGTCTCGCAGTGCCGATTTCAGCCGGTCGAACATGACAGATTGAAAAAAGAAGTCCCGGGCGTCGTTGGTCGCGAAGGCGCGCTCGAAGAGCGGATGATAGAACGGGTTGGAGCCGACGACCTGCCTTTGTTCCGCTAGCTGCGGCGGGCGCATGGAACGCTCGTGATCTCCCGGGCTCGTGAGCACGCGCAAAACCCCGGCGTAGTAGTAGAGTCACTGCGGACTTCGTGAACAGCATGCTTCGCCGCCAAGATGTTCGGGTGGGCGGCGAGCCGCCTCATAAGTAGGGTTGAACCAGAGCGGGCGGTGCAGACGACGAATATCGGTTTCAGCGGCCGCCCTTTCGTCGGCGACAGCCGAGCCTCCATTTCCTCAGGAGTGATGGCTCGG
>CAVWFK010000022.1:0-62342 GCA_963754235.1 uncultured Alphaproteobacteria bacterium
AGTCTCGTAAACGTACGCTAGGAATCGCTGCGAGAGGAGATAAGTCCTTTGGCAGTGACGATAACCCGGGAACGAAGCATCCTGCACCAAAACGCCGAGCATAGGAACTTCATATTGCATTGCCGCAAGAAGCTCGATGTGCACTGAATCGGAGAAGGCTTCACCTGCGCCACGGCGCTCCATCAGCGTCTCGATCCATCTCGATCCGATAAGCACCAGCACAAGAGCTGAGCGGCAGACCTCCTCGTTACTGCCCCCATCCAGTCAACAGGGTCGATCTCGAAATCAAACATCACCTGATCGGGAAGCGCTCCTGGAGCGAGTGGTAGAGCTGGTGGGCGTGATGGTGCGTATCGGCCGCCCGATATGAGAGGAAGATGGACCCGACGCGACGCTTTCCAGTACCGCTGCTTGTCTGGCTCGCCCGTCCATCGCGATCAGCACATGTGAGGGTATCTATCGAGTCAGGCAGGGCCAAACCGGTGGCAGGGCGGCTGCTCGTCGCGTCGTGGGTATTCGATGCGCCGCTAATCGCCCCGGCACGCCATTGCCGCATTGGACAACGAACGCCAGAAGTGAGTTCCACTGGAGGCCCGGATCGCGCGGCTCCAGGGAGCGTGGGTGACAAACAGCGTGGCGACTGTCTGGCTGGCCTTGGGGGGAACGATGTAGAAGGCCGCGAGCTCACCGGACGCGGCACGGAAGGCTGCCGCAACGATCGATACCCGGCAGCGCTGCTAGCTCGGAGCGCTAGGCAACGTCCGGCGGGACGCTGGAGTTCTCAAGCCTTGGTGATGTCGAGCCGATCATCGAGCAATGCAGGATTGCGTCGGTCCCGATGGTGCGCTGCCAAGAGGCCCATCTTCTGAAGGAGACTCACCTCCCAGGGTTTGGGCTCAGGCGCGCTTTCGGCTGGCCGTGCTGCTCCCAATCCTCGCTGGCTTAGCCGCGTTCGGCATTCCGAAAATCCTCGCCTACGGAAGCACGAGCGCCGCCAGCGGGGCCATATGTCAGCCGCGCGCCCCGGCGCCCGCCAGATGGAGCCTTGCCAGATTGCGAACCATGGTCGCTACGAGCGGCCTGACATCGCTCAGCCGCGGGGCCACGCCTGACATTGCGGGGCTGAAAACGCCGACCGCGGCATGGACAGATGGCTTCCCAAGTCCCAAACACGATCCGAGCATCACAACGGCAATCGCCGGTTACGAACTGCGCTGGTGGTCGATGGCGCGCGATCATCAAGCAGCGGACCTTTTCTATTCCAGAGTGACCGTGACGCAGCCCGCTACGTAAATACCGCTGGATCGACGCGGTGCCACCGCCAAGGCACCTCCTACCCATTCGCGAGTCCCTTTGAGGGAAAAGCGTTGGTCTGGCACAACCCCGACGGGTTTCTCCAAGCGGACGTGTTCTTTTCTCAGGGAAACCGCGCATACCGGATAACAGAGGTACCCCCGGCAGACGCCAACCGCAGCATCCGGCGCCTCATCGCGATCTCCCAACAGATCGCCTGCCAGTTACCCGATGCAGCCTGCTACGCGCCGCGGGCGTGAACCCAAACCCAAGACCCACGAGCGACGCACCGCTCCCGCTGCGATCGAAGGGCGATAGCAACGGCGCTTCCAGTCGTGATCTGTGGGTGTGAGCTTCAGTTCGTACGTCGGTGGACCGATAGGACGAATCATGCGACGCGCGCGCTCGCTGCGACCGCAGTACCTAGGGGCGGTGGGCTTGTTGGTTCTGATCGGGGGGTTTGTCTGGGTAGAGCGCTCGTCATGGTCGGGCTCGCCTCCTGTCTCGGCTCCTTTTCACAGGCCCTCCGCGAATAGGGGAGGGGACGCGGCGCCGCTGAACGGGGTCGCGGGCGGTTCAGGCGGATCACGGGTTTGTTTCCAGCCTCGCGGGAGACGCCAGTCACGCCGTTGCGGGGCTATCGGGCGGCGGCGGCAAGGCAAAGGCTGTTGCGTGGCCAGCTGCCTGTCTCGATTCGCGCCACAGCCTTGCCATCGGTGCTCTTCGCGCGACCGCATGGTCCCGAGGTGGTTGACCTCACGACGGCCGGGAAGGTTGCGGGTGCGATGTGGACGGCACGCGAGCGAGCTGGCGCTCAAGACAACGGGCCGATGCTCTCTGCGCTTGAGACGGGAGCAGCTCGGGCTTGGGATGTCGCTAGAGCCAACGAGGTAATTGACGCCGGCACTCGCAGTCAATACGTGGTTCGTCCGATGCAGGCAGACCAGGTCGAGGTGCCCTACCAGACCTCATATCCGGCTTGCTTTCTGGCGATCGTTGGAACGACGCCGTTCCCGGACAACGGAAACAGCCCCGGAACTCCCGTAATCGACGTACTGGTCTTCTCACGCAACAAAGCCGCTGCCCCGTGGCGCGTCGCGCTTCACACATCGTTTACCCAAACCGCCTTTCGAGAACGAGAACATCCTCCGCGCCGAAACCCCAGACGAAGCTCACCCTGGTTATGCCGCCCGCGCTCCTGACCCGGGCTGGTTTCCGCCCTCAACCGTCTTTTCCCGCCTTAGCGTCCTACTGGCAAACCTGGAAGACAACAGGTCAACCACCACCCGACACACCCTTCCTGCCCGGCACCTACACAAGCGGCGAAGGTCAGTTCTTCGCCAGCCCATCCCAGGATCAGGTTGATCCCGCCAGCGGCGCCAGAATCCACGAAACCTTCGACGCGAACCAAAAGCCTCGACGGTCGCTTCGACTTCGCCATCCGCGACGGGTGGACTGTGAGCTGCTCCGCCGTCCGCGGCCACGTCCTGCTGACCCCCGGCATGCCCGGCAACACCCTTCAGCAAACCCGAGCCCACGAATGGGGCTACGCCCTACCACTCGAACGCCAGTCAATCACCAACACGATCATTCGGCAAACCTGTGCCGTCGTCCAGCCAACCCGAGCGCAAGGCGCAGCCCTGCTCGGACTAGACGGCTACAGACTCGACCAAACAGGAACCCAAGCACCACACTCCTAACCACCACCGGACCGCACCCCCGCTGCCGCTCTGATCGGTGGCTGTCGCGTAAATAGGTCTGGAACCTAAAGCTTGGGAGACGCAGCCGCTCTAGCTGATCCCCCAGCGGGATGGTGAACGCAAGTTCGGCGAAATTCGGCGATATCAAGGGCGCTGTCCCACTGTCGACCCTTTTCCCGACAGCCACATCGAACAGCGGCAGCAGGGCTGCACTGGCTCTAAGCGATAGTTAGCCACGAGGTGAGTGGCGTCTCTTTGTGTTTGGCGGCGTCGTGACTCTCGTTTCCGCTTTGCTTTGTCGTGCTTGAGCAAGTTCGGTCGGATCCAACGGCGTCGTTCGCCCGCCGGGCGGAACTGGATCGGCCGGATTGACGGGCCGCTGGTCAGCGTGGGGCGACTGACAGCGGTGGCCTTCGGTCTTCGCTTCAGCCAGTTGCACCAGAGCCTTGTCGGCGACGAGGTGCTCGCCTTCCACGATGTCGAGCGCAGTTTTGGCCAGATGCTCCACACCGTTCACGCCGGGCTGGAAAGCTCGCCGCCGCTGTTCTTTGCGCTGGCGTGGCTATCGGCCAAGTTGGGCGATCCTACGGTGTGGATTCGCCTCCCGTCGCTGATCCTCGGAACGGCGACCGTTCCCTTGCTTTACGTGCTCGGCCTCCGAACGGTCGGACAGAGAGCGGGACTGATCGGTGCGGCGGTGATGGCCGTGGCACCGTTTCCCGTGTCTATGGCATCGAGGCGCGGCTTTACGCGGCGATGGATTTCTTCGTGACGGTCTCGATGCTGGCAATGGTTCTGCGGTCAGGGGCCGCTCTCGGTGGTGGTGGATTGGGTTCACGCTCTCCGGGGCTGCAGCTGCGTACACGCACTACACGTGCGTGTTCGTGCTGGGGATCCAGTCGCTGTGGGCGTTATGGGTCTGTCGCGGTCGGCTTCGTGAGCCGCTGCTGGCAACGATGGGATCCTGGTGCTCTACGTGCCCTGGGCGGCGAACGTTGAGGGAAAGTTCCTGGGTGTGTACGGAGCGTTGTACCCGCTGGGCGGGCACCGCGTCCTGACAGACCTCCTCCGTCCGATCCCGGGACATCCCGGGGTGCCGCTGCGGATCATTCCCACGCCGCTCGGGCTAGCAGCGTTCGCTGCCAGCATCTTCGCGGGAATTCCCGCTTTGATCCGGAGAGTTCGAGCGGCAGGAGATGAGTTGGTGCTCCTTCTGGCACTTGCGTTAGCGACACCGGTCGGAATCTTGGGCTACAGCCTGCTCGGAACCGATATCTGGATTCCCCGCAACCTGTACGCGTCACTGCCGGCCGCAGCACTGCTCGTTGGTGCCTGCCTCGGGGCGCTGCCGCGACCATTCTCTGTGGCGGCGGCAGCCGTTGTCGTTGCGGTCCTGGCGGTCGGGACGTTGCGGAGCTTCGAGCCCGCATACGACCGCGGGCCGTATCGACAGATCGCCGCTTATCTCGATCGTACGTCCCAGCCGAACGATCCAGTGACGATCATTTCGTTCACCGGGACTGCAATTCCGATTCAGTTTCGTCGACCCCACCAGATGCTCAACTCGCCGGACCAGTGGCCTGCACCCGCTGGAACTGCGCGCGACTATTTGATCCTTGACGAGCCAATCATGCAGCGCTATGCCGGCGCCGGTGATCAGCGCGACCTTCTCGGCCATTCTGCGTCTCCTCGGTTTGCGAAGGAAGGTTGGGGCGCTGCCCCAAACCCCGTCAAGGGCGCAGCCCTTGAAACCCAGGGCAATCGCTTGAACAATTGGAACGAGGCCAACTGCTCCTCTCCGCCCGCGCTTGCGGGGGGACAGGCCCACCTCTCCCCGGCCCTCTCCCCCCGCAAGCGCGGGCGGAGAGGGAGAATGGCAGTCACCCATTCATGGGGTCTGGGGCCCACGGCCCCAGCGGGGTCGAGGGGCAGCGCCCCTCGCCTTGTTGCAGCGACGCACGCGACGCCGATAATGGTGCGCCACAATCGAGGAGGCGTGCGATGCGCCGCCGAACCTTACTCGCCGCCGCGTCGGCCTCGGTCTTCGCGCCGGCGATCGGCCGGGCTGCGGATGCGCGCCTGCTCAAGTTCGTGCCGCAGGCTGATCTCGCCGTGCTCGATCCGGTGTGGACGACGACGTATCAGACCCGCGATCACGGCTTCATGGTGTTCGACACGCTGTTCGGGCTGGATGACCAGTTCCGCCCGCAGCCGCAGATGGTGGATCAGGCTGGCGCCGAGGACGGCGGCAAGCGCTGGACGCTGACCTTGCGTTCGGGGCTCAGGTTTCACGACAACACGCCGGTGCTGGCGCGCGACTGCGTGGCCAGCATCAAGCGCTGGGCCGCGCGTGACAGCTACGGCCAGGCGCTGATCGCGGCGACCGACAAGATCGCTGCACCCGACGACCGCACCATCACCTTCCAGCTGAAATACCCGTTCCCGCTGCTGCCCAACGCGCTCGGCAAGACCCCGCCCAGCATGTGCCCCATCATGCCCGAGCGGCTGGCCAAGACCGATCCATATAAGCAGGTGACGGAGATGATCGGCAGCGGGCCGTTCCGCTACATCGCAAAGGACCGCGTGCCTGGCTCGCTCGTCGCCTATGAGCGTTTCGCCGGCTACGTGCCGCGCCCGTCGGGCACGCCGAGCGGCACGGCGGGGCCGAAAGTGGCACATTTCGATCGCGTCGAGTGGCACATCATCCCCGACAACAGCACGGTGATGGCTGCACTCCGGCAGGGCGAGGTCGATTGGTGGCTGACGCCGCAAGCCGATCTGCTGCCGGTGCTGAGGGCGGACCACAAGCTGCGGGTGCGCACCACGGTCACCACCGGGCTTATCGCGACGATGCGGTTCAACCAGCTCTGGCCGCCATTCGACAACCCGGCGATCCGGCGCGCGATGCTGGAGGCGGTGTCGCAGTCGGAATACATGATCGGCATGGTCGGCACCGATCCCTCGTTGTGGCACGATCACGTCGGCATCTTCTGCCCGGACACGCCGATGGCGAGCGATGCCGGGATGTCGGTGCTGACCAGCCCGCGCGACCTGGCGCGCGTAAAGCAGGAAATCGCTGCGGCCGGCTACAAGGGCGAGAAGGTGGTGCTGCTCGCACCGACCGACATCCCCTCGGCCAAGGCGCTCGCGGACATCTCGGCCGATCTCTATAAGAAACTCGACTTTAACATCGATTATCAGGCGATGGACTGGGCGACCCTTGTGGAACGGCGCGCCAAGATGGACCCGATCGACAAGGGCGGCTGGAACCTGTTCCACACCTCCTGGAACGGCACCGACATGCTCAACCCGATCGGACACGTGTTTCTCCGCGGCAACGGCCGCGCCGCCACCGTTGGCTGGCCCGACGCGCCGAAGATCGAGACGTTGCGCGACCAGTGGATCAAGGCTCCCGATCTGGCCGCGCAGAAGAAGCTCGCGGCCGAGCTGCAGGTGCAGGCATTCCATGACGTGCCCTACATCCCGCTCGGCCAGTACTTCGCCCCGACCGCCTACCGCGCGAACCTGAAAGGGGTGCTGGACGGCATCCCCGCGTTCTGGAACGTGCAGCGCGTGTGACGGGTAGTTGACACGGCGACGAATCGGCTAAGATAACCGGCCAGCCAAGGGAGGTGAACATGGCTTTGGATACTCGACTGGCTGTGCGCCCGCCGGGATGGGTCGGCGAGTTCAAAGCCTTCGTCATGCGCGGCAACGTGGTCGATATGGCGGTGGGCATCATTATCGGCCTCGCCTTCGCCGCCGTCGTCAACAGCCTGGTGAAGGACATCTTCACGCCGGTGATCGGCCTGCTCCTCGGCGGCATCGACTTCACCAACATCTTCGTCGTGCTCAAGGGCACGCCGCAACCGACGCTGGACGCGGCGCAGAAGGCCGGCGACGTGACGCTGAACATCGGCGTGTTCTTCAACACGATCATCAACTTCATCATCATCTCGTTCGCGATCTTCTGGATGATCAAGCTGTTGACGATGCTGAAAGTCCGGCAGGACGCGAAGCCCCCCGGCCCGACCGTCACCGAGAGCCTGCTGACCGAGATCCGCGACGAGCTGCGCGGAGGGCCGAAGCCGATGCTGGCCGAATGACCCCGACACCGCAGGCGTTGCGCGACGGGCCGGAGCCGTGCGAGTTCGCGGGCCCGGCAATGATCGCGCTGTGGTGGGCCGGGCGCGGCGAGTGGGAGCGCGCGCACCGCATCGTCATGGGCGCCGACACGCAAGAGGCGGCCTGGGTTCACGCCCATCTGCACCGCGTCGAGGGCGATCTGGGCAACGCGGCTTATTGGTATCGGCGTGCCGGCCGCCAGGTCGCGGAGGGGCCGCTGGAGGCGGAGTGGGACGCGATCGCCGCCGACCTGCTCAGCCGGATCGACAGAAGCACGTCGTCAGGTGGTCGTTGACCATCCCGCTCGCCTGCAGGAAGGCGTAGCAGATCGTCGAGCCGACGAAGCGGAAGTCCCGGCGGCGGAGTTCACGGCTCAGTCGGTCGGAGAGCGGCGTGCGCGCCGGCACCTGCTCCAGCGCCGTCCAGTCGTTCACCGCCGGACGGTGATCGACGAACGACCAGAGGAACGCATCGAAGCTGCCGCACTCGGCCGCGATTGCAAGGACGGCGCGCGCGTTGTCGCGGACCGAGGCGATTTTCCCGCTATGCCGGATCAGTCCCGCATCATCGCGCAGCGCCGCGATCTCGGCATCGCCCATTGCTGCCACCCGGGCGGGATCGAAGCCGTGAAAGGCGCGGCGGTAGGCGTCGCGGCGGGCGAGCACGGTGCGCCAAGAGAGCCCGGCCTGCGCGCCTTCGAGACTGAGCAGTTCGAACAGCGCGGCGTCGCCGTGCAGGGGCACGCCCCATTCGCGATCGTGGTAGTCGCGCAGCAACGGGTCGCGGACGGCCCAGGCGCAGCGCGGGCGCGTGTCGGGGTGCGGCTGCATATCGGGCACTATGCCGGGCGCGTGGCGGGGCCGCTACTCCCGCTGCGCGCTGTCCTGTGCGGGTGGCGGCAGCTGCAGCAGGGGCACGTGGTATTCGGTCAGGATCGCGTCGATCGCGGCGCGGTCGCGCACCAGTTCGCGATCGATTTGATTTCGAAACACTTTGTTGCCCTTGCGAACGCCCATCGAGATGTCGAATGCCATTGGCCATCCCGGCCCGTCCGGTGAGGGCTGCACCGGTGTCAGGGCCAGTTTCTCGGCCTCACGGGCGGCGAAGTAGCCCGCAAGCGGACCCCAGACAATGGCCAGGTCGATGTCCCCGTGCTCGACCGCCTGGACAATCGCAGCCGGCGGGTTCGGCTGCTTGTAGTTGCCGTAGAGCATGTAGCCCCGCACGTTCCCGATCAGCCCGCGCCGCGCAAGCGAGTGCGTCGGCGGCGTGTTCATCGCGTCGTCGCCGACCAATTCGACGCCAATCGTGAGCTGCCGCAGCCGCGGGTCGTCGAACGAGGTGATCTCGAGCTTGCGGTCGGCGCGGGTGACAAAGACGTAGCTCGATCGGTAGTAGGGCTGCGTCGTCAGGACAAGGTCGTAGCCGGTCGCGACCCCCGGCCAGAGATCACACTTGCCGGCCTTCAACGTGTTGCGCACGAAGCCGCGCCGCTGCGCCCACCACGTGTAGCTCACTGTCTCGCCGAGACGCTTCGCCATCAGCGCCACGATCTTGTTCTCGAAGCCCTGGCCTGCGCGGTTGGAGAACGGCAGGTTGTTCGGGTCGGCGCAGACGCGCAGCGTCGCCTGCGCCGTGGCCGCAGTCAGCAGGCAGATGCCGGCCAGAAGACTGCGCCACATCACTTCGGTGCTGCCTGGCCGGCGGGTGGCGGCGGCTGTGCTGCGGGCTGGGGCGGCGGCGTGGTCACCGGCTGCTGGCCTCCGTTGGCCGGGTTCGGGGCGGAGAGCGACTTCACGTAGGCAGCAATTTCCCAAATCTGCGTATCGGGAATCTTGCCGTGCCAGGATGGCATCCCGTTCGGCCGGCCTTGCGAAATCGACGCAAAGATCTGGTCGAGTTCGCCGCCGTACAGCCACTGCTGGTCCATCAGCGCCGGCCCAATGCCGCCGGCGCCGTGGAAGTGGCAGCCGGAGCAGTTGTACCAGTCGAACAGGCGTGCGCCCTCGGCGATCGCCCTGGGATTGCCGAGATAGAGCTTGTCGGCCGGGTCCGGCGCGGGGGGCGACCCGCCGCCGGGGAACAGTTTTGTGACGGCCACGAAGGGCGGCGCGCTCCGGCCGCCCGGCGGTGCCGGCGCCGGCGCCTGGGCGAAGGCCGTGTTCGCCGCGACCGACGCGACGCCTACCAGCACAGTCGCGATCGCGCGTGTGCTAGTGCTGCGGCAGGGCGAAGACATAGAGCGCTCCTCCCGGTGTTGTCTTCTGCTTCAGATCCGCCATGACCCCCACGAAGCCGAGCGCGCCGGTGGGATCACGCGGATCGAGATTGCCGGAGACGATGGCCCCGGCCCAGCCGCCGACGCCCGACAGCACGGCGATGTATTCGCGTCCGTCCGGTCCCTTATAGGCGACGGGCTGGCCGATGATCCCAGAGCCGGTCTTGAATTGCCAGAGCAGCTTGCCGGTGTGCGCGTCGATCGCCTTGAACCAGCCGTCCATTGTTCCGTAGAACACGAGGTCGCCGGCGGTCGCGACCGTGCCGCTCCAGACGGGCAGATCCTCCTTGATCTCCCAGGCGGGTTTCTCCTTCACCACGTCCCACGCGGTCAGTTCGCCGCGATTGCCGCCTGGTCCCGGCTTCATCACCACGTTCGCGCCGACATAGGGCGTGCCCGCGATGTAATTCACCTGCACGCTCTCCCAGTCCATGCAGATGTTCTCGTGCGGGATGTACATCAGTCCGGTCCGCGGCGAGTAGGAGGACGGCTCCCAGTCCTTCGCTCCGGACGCGGTCGGGCAGATGTTGCGGACCACCGCGCCGAGCTTCGTCGCCTTCGCCGGATTGAGGATCGGGCGGCCGGTCTTGAGATCGACGCCCTTGGTCGAATTGATGGCGCCGTAAGGCTGGGCCGAGATGATCTGGCCGTTGGTGCGATCGATCTCGTACAGATAGCCGTTGCGGTCGGGGTGCAGCAGCACCTTGCGCGGCTTGCCATCGATCGTCACGTCGAGCAGGATCTGCTCGTTGATCCCGTCATAGTCGTGCTCGTCATGCGGATTGTACTGATCCGCCCACGCGGCCTGTCCGGTATCGGGATTGCGCGCGAACAGCGTCGTCGTCCACTTGTTGTCGCCGGGACGCTGCTCCTGGTTCCACGGTCCGGGATTGCCGGTGCCGTAGTAGATCAGGTTGAGGTCCGGATCATAGGCGATCCAACCCCAGAACGAGCCGCCGCCGATCTTCCAGGCATCCGGCGGCCATGATTTGACCCCGAGATCCTTGCCCTTTTCGGACGGGTAGAAGGGATGGAAATCCTTCCCGATGAGCACGTCTTTGTCGGGTCCCGTCGAGTCCGCCTTCCAGAGAATCTTGCCGGAGTCGACGTCGAGTGCGACCATCCAGCCGCGCACCCCGAGTTCGCCGCCCGAATTGCCGACCAGCACCTTCCCTTTGACCACCAGGGGCGCCATCGTCATCGTCTCGCCCTTGCTGATGTAGCCGAGCTTGGTCTTCCAGAGCACCTTGCCGGTGTCGGCATCCAGCGCGATCGTGTTGCCGTCGAGCGTGTTGAAGACGATCTTGCCCTTCCAGTAGTTAACTCCGCGATTGACCACGTCGCAGCAGGCGACCCCCTGCGAGGCAGGCTCCGGCATCGGCTTGTACGCCCATTTCAGCGGTGCGCCGGGCTTGGTGAGATCGAGCGCATAGACGTAATTCGGGAACGCCGTCACCACGTACATGGTGTTGTTGACCACGATCGGCGCCGCTTCCTCCCCCTTCTCCACCCCGAGCGAAAGGGTGAACGCGACACCGAGATCCTTGACGTTCGTGGTGTTGATCTGATTCAGCTCCGAATAGCGGGTCGCGGCGTAGTTCTTCGCCGACATGGTCCACTGGCCGTCGTCTTTCGGTGCCGCCGAGGCCGGTGGGGTTGGAAACCCGCCAGCCGCAGCGGCCGGCGCGCCCTGGGCTGACGCGAGGGCGGGCGTGAGCGCCAACGCGGCGGCGCCGAGCAGCAACCCGAACTGTCGCCGCGTCCGGGAAGCGGTTCTCTGGTGCTGCAGGCGCATTCGAATGCACTCCTTGGTCGTCAGCGCAGCGTGTAGAGATAGGCTGCGATGTCGGCTGCATCGCGCTCGCTCAGCCCCATGTCCGGCATCGCATTGCCCGGTACCACGCTCTGCGGCGACATCAGCCATTTGATCAGGTTGGCTGGCGTATTCGGGAGCATTCCGGCGATCATCATGCGTGCGCCGATACTGCCGAGCGGCGGCCCGACCATGCCATGCGCATCGGCGATGCCGGGAATGGTGTGGCAGGTGCCGCAGCCCTCGTGCGCGATCAGGCCAGCACCATGCCGCGGATTGCCGACCGATGTCGGCCCCTGTGCCGCGGCCGCGAGCGGGGCGGCGAGCATCACAGCCGACAGAGCGGCAGCAATCATCCGATGCATTGCGGCACCACGAACAGCGCGATGGTATCGAACACGGTGGCCACGAAGAAGCCGAGCCCGGTCATGATGCCGACCAGCCCGAGGAAGCGGGTACGTCCCTCGCCGGCTTCGAGCACGTGGCTCGACGCGCCGGGGTGCTCGTGGCGCGTCGCGCGCCATATGCGCCACGCGGCCCAGGCCGCCGCGAGTGCCACCACGATCGCGATCAGGTTAAGCGCCAGCAGCCCGCCCCAGATGCCGCCCCAGCCCGGCACCACGCTCATGCGCGGCGCATTGCGCGGATAGCAGGTATAGCTGGCGAGGCCATAATTCACCACGAGCTGGACGATCCACGCCGCCGGGCCACCGAAGGTGCCGAACATCAGGTCCGGCAGTCCGGCGCGTTCGCGATGCGGCGAGGGATGCGACATGCCGGCCGGATCTGCCATCGGCGTCACCACAGGTGCGGTGCCACGTAGAGTGCCAGGAACAGCACGACGCCCACGGCCACGACGAAATGCCAGTAGGCGACCCCGACCAGCACCGGGACGTGCCGCCGCGGATCGAAATAGCCGAGGGCTGACCAGACCAGGATCAGCAGCAGCGCCAGCACGCCAAACACAAGATGCGCGAGATGCAGGCCGGTGATGGTGAAAAACACGGAGCCGTACTCGCCCGATTTCAGCGTGAACGTCTCGCTGCTCCAGTCCACGAGCTGCAGCACCACGAACACGATGCCGAGCAATGCCGCCAGCGCCAGGCCGCCGAGCTGGTGAATGCGCAGGCCGCGCCGCGCGCCGCGCTCCGCCCACCAGGCGGCGACGCTGCTCAGGATCAGCACGATCACGGCTGGCAGCGAAAACAGAAAGGGTGGCGGCTGGACCGGCGTCCAGTTTCCGTCAAGCTGAAGTGCGAAGTAGAAATACGCGAACAACAGATAGGCGAACAGCGAGGCTTCGGTCGCGATCACGCAGATCACACCCCACCAGCCGACGCTGATGCGCCCGGTCGAGCCGACGGGAAGCTGCCGGTCGAGGGCGAGGTCAGACATGACCCGGCTCCGGGACCACGGGCGTCGCGATCTGCCCCAGACCGCGCTCCGGCCACAGCCAAATCGCCATCGAGACGAGCACGACAACCAAGCCGGCGATCGCGAGCCACCACAGATGCACCAACAAACCGACAAATCCCGCTGCCATGCCAATGGTCAGGATCAGGGGCGCCAGGGAATCCCGCGGCATTTTCAGGATCACGTCCGGCTCGGCGTCGAGCGGGGTGACGCCGATCGTCTCGCGGCCGTGGTCGAGCACCAGGCCCTGAGTGACCGAGGAGCGTTCCTCCCGCTCCTGCAACTGGCCCTCCCACAGCGGATGGCGGCTCGCGACCGTGGGGATCACGGCGAAATTGTACGCCGGCGGCGGCGAGGGCGTCGCCCATTCCAAAGTCGGCGCGTCCCACGGATTGGCTCCCGCAACCGCGCCGTGGAAACGGCTGACGACGATGTTGACGATCAGCAGCAACACGCCCAGGGCGAAGAGGTACGCCCCGATCGTGGTGACCAGGTTGAGCGCGTGCCAGCCCATGCCGGGCGGATAGGTGTAGATGCGCCGCGGCATCCCGTGCAGGCCGGTCCAATGCATCGGCAGGAAGGCCAGGTTGAAGCCCACGAACATCACCCAGAAATTCCAGCGCCCAAGGCGTTCGTTAAGCATCCGCCCGGTCATCTTCGGGAACCAGTAGTAGATGCCGCCGACTACCGGGAAGACGTTGATCCCGATCAGCACGTAATGGATGTGCGCGACCACGAAATAGGTGTCGGTAAGCTGCCAATCGACCGGCACCGATGCGGTCATGAAGCCGGAGACGCCGCCGATCACGAACAGCGCTATCATGCTCGCGAAAAACAGGAACGCCGTGGTGATCACCGGGCGCCCGAGCCAGATAGTCGCGGTCCACGCGAACACCGCGACCGCGCTCGGCACCGCAATCACGATCGAGGCGCCGCTGAAGAACGACAGCGCCAGGTTGGGCATTCCGGTCGCGAACATGTGGTGCACCCACACGCCGAAGCCCAGGATCATCGTGGCGACGGTGGCCAGCGCCACCGGCGTGTAGCCGACCAGCGGCCGGCGGCAGAATGTCGGCAGCCCGTCCGAGACGATCCCCATGGCCGGCAGCACGATCGCATAAACCCAAGGGTGGCCGAACATCCAGAACAGGTGCTGCCACAGCAGCGGCTGACCGCCCTGGCTCACGTCGAAGAAATGGGTGCCGAACTGCCGGTCCATCCACAACAGAAAAAACGCGAGACTGACCGACGGCACCACCAGGATGTTCGCGGCCGAGGCGGTCGTCGTGCCCCACACCAGGATCGGCAGCCGGTTCAGCGACATCCCCGGCGCCCGGGTGCGCAGCAGGGTGACGATGAAGTTGGCGGCGCCGATCGTCGTCGAGATGCCGAGGAAGATCATCCCCAGCGAGTAGAAGTCCATGTTCATGCCGGGGTTGTAGGTGCGGTTCGCGTACGGGACGTAATTGAACCACCCGTCATTCGGCCCGGCGCCGATCACGAAACCCGCATACATGAAGATGCCCGCAGCGAGATAGATCCAGTACGAGAGCGCATTGACGCGCGGGAACGCCATATCGCGCGAGCCGAGCACCAGCGGCCAGAGATAATTGCTGAACCCCGACAGCACCGGCAGTGCGTAGAGGAAGATCATCGTCATGCCGTGCGTCGAAAACAGCTCGTCGTACGCCTCGGGCGTCAGTAGATGCTGGTTCGGACCGGCGAGCTGCAGGCGCATGATCAGCGCCTCGATGCCGCCGAACCCGAGGAAGACGAACGAGGTAACCAGATAGCGGATGCCGATCTCCTTGTGATCGACCGAGGCGAGCCAGCCGAACAGGCCGGGCGCGGTCTCCCAAATCTCTCCCAGCCCGCGGCCATAGGCGACCGTGGCGGTCGCGATCTCAGGCGTTCTCTCGATCTCGGATATCGCCACGATCGCTCGCCTCACTTCAGCGTTTCGAGGAATACGCGGACGCTCTGGAGCTGCGGCCCGGAGAGATAGAGGTTGGGCATGTGAGTTCCGGGCTTGATCGCCTGCGGGTCGGCGATCCAGCCGGAGAGGTTGCCGATCGTGTTCGGCACCACGCCGCCGGCGAGGATGCGTCGGCTCATCAGGTGGGTGAGGTCAGGTGCAACAGTGCCGCCCGCATCGGTGCCGCGCACGCGATGGCAGGCGCCGCAGTGATAGACGAAGTCGCGTTCGCCGGCGGCGATCACGGCCGAACGGGGCGCGGGCGCCAACGCGATCTGTGCCGCGCGCCATGCGGCGAACGCGGCCGGTGACTCCGCGACCACCAGCAAATCCATGTGCGCGTGCTGCACGCCGCAATACTCGGTGCAGGCGCCCCAGTAAGAACCGGTCCGGCTCGCCTCCAGCCAGATCTCGTTGGTCTGGCCGGGGATCGTGTCGGTCTTGCCGGTCAGCGCCGGGACCCAGAACGAGTGGATCACGTCGGCGCCGATCAGCTTCACGCGCACCGGCTGACCCACGGGGATGTGGATCTCATCGGCCGTCGTGAACACCTGCGAGGCGTCGCTGTTGAGGTAGCGGACCTTCCACCACCATTGCTGCCCGGTGACTTCGATCGTGAGCTTGGGCGCGGTCGGCGGCCCGTTGACGTCGGCGAGCACGACGACGGTCCAGACCAGCGCGCCGAGCAGCACCAGGCTGGAGAGGCCGACGCCCCAGGTGAGCCACGGCAGGCCGTTGCCGCCGCGCGTGACCGGAACGCGGGCGATCTCACCGCCGACCTTTGCGCGGCGGAACCAGGCGCCCACGAGCACCAGCAGGCTGATCGCGACGACGACGACGATAGAGATGATGAACAATCCCCAGGTCAGCGCCACGACGGGGCCGGCCTTCGGCCCGTACCCGCGCAAGTAGCCGAGCGGGGCGGCGCTTGCGGGGGCGGCGGCGGCGCACGCGACCGCGATCAGGCCGGCAAGTCTCGAGCGGCCCGATCTCACGGCGCGCGCTGCACCACCGGGCGCGCGCCCGGATCGACCCAACCGCTCCGCACCAGCGTGCGCCACAACGCAATTATCGCCACCGCCAGGAAGACGATGCAGCCCGGTATCCACATGATGGCGCCGCCGAGTTGCTGGTCCTGCAATGGCGAGAACCCCCACACCCAGGTGGTGAGCGCGTGCGGCGCATAGAGCGGGCGCGGCGCGAAGGTGATGAGGGCGCCGAGGAAGCCCATCTGCACCGACGAGATGATGCCGGCGAGCACCACCGTCACCGGACGGCGCGAGAAGCGGTCGAGCAGCGTGCTCCACAGCCAGAGTGCCGCGGCGAACATGCTCAGGTGCATCGTCCAATAGACGCCCGTGCTGGCGAAGGTCGCGGTGTAGGCGACCGGCGTGTGCCAGAACCACAACAGCGCCGCGAAGCTCGCCGTGGCGAGCAGCGGTGTCCCGTGCGTCGGCGCCCGCCGCGCATCGCTCTGGCCGAGCGCCGCCGCGAACACCGCGACCGGGCGCCCCGCCGCCACCAGCGGGGCAGCGAGCAATGCCAAGATCATGTGCTGCCCGATCCGCGCGGCAAACAGCGACACCGAGAGGGGGCAGAGCGGCGAGACCAGCGCTACAACGGTGACCGCCCAGCCGGCCCAGAACGCCGTCTGCTCGCCGCGGCCGAGCCGGCGCTCCCGTCGAATGAGGCGCGCCGCCCCGATCCCGTAGATGCACGCCAGCACGGCCATGCCGGCGATCAGCACCGGATCGAGATTCCAACGGAACCACAAGGTGGCGGGCGACGGCGGCGCACCGCAATACGGAGTAATGGTAGCATTATCGTGCCACAAGGACGTCGCCTCCGACGCGGCGTTCGTCCGAATGCCTATTCAGACCGGTATCCGTATCCGCCTGGGGTAAGGTTATCGTGAGGTGTTTTGCGCAAACTCGGCGCGTGCAGATCCGTACGGCGGTCAGGCACCTGTCTGCGTGACCGTGCAGCTCGGGCCGGCGAGTGCCAGCATCCGCCGACATGCCGCGTGGACCTCGGCGGCGCGCAGGCCCCAGACGCAGGCCATCTGCCGCGTGCAGCTTTCCGGCTTCTCGAGGTAGCACGGCATGCAGCTCATCTCCCGCCGCACCGCAATCGCGGCCGGACCGACCGGCGCCCATTCCTGCGCATCCACGACGCCCGAATGCACGCCCACCGTCGGCACGCCGAGCGCCGCCGCGATATGCTTGGGCCCGCTGTTATTGCCGACATAGAGATCGCAGCCGCGCAGCAGCGTCGGCAGGTCGCGCAGCGCTACGCGGCCGACCAGCGAGGCGACCGCCTCCCGCTCGGATGCCTGCGCCAGCACCGTCTCGGCAAGCTCCGCCTCCTCCGGCGCACCGATCAGCAGCACCGTCACGTCGTCCAGCCGCACCAGCAAATCGATCAGCTCGGCGAAGCGTACCGGCGGCCATTGCCGCATCGGGTTGCCGGAGGCCGGATGCAGCGCCACCAGCCGCCGCCCGAGCAGTGCTTCCGGCAGCGCCGCAAGCGCGGGCAGGTGCCGCGCCGCCGCCCGCGCCGCCGCGTCCGCGCGCGCCGGCGCGCCGCCTCGGTCCGGCTCGCAGGCCAGTGCCAGCGCATCGACCAGCCGCAGCATGTCATCGACCACATGCGTACGCTTTGGTACGCACATGGTGTCGCCCTCCCACTCGATCGCGACGTCGAGCCAGGGTGCGGCGCCCCCGCGATCGAAGCCGGCGAGCACGCGGGCGCCGGTATATTGCAGCACCGTGCGGGTATCCATGTGCTTGCGCAGATCGATCGCAATGTCGTAGTGCGCCGGTTCCAGCTGCGCCGCCAGCACCTGCAATTCCGTCTCCCCCACCTCGCGCCGCCCGAGCGCCGAGCGGGCGTGATAGAAGTTGAACTCCACGATGCGGTCGATCGCCGGCTCGAGTGCGGCGAGCGAATTCGCCGCACTCGCCGCGAGAACGTCCAGCCGCGCATTCGGGAAATGCTGCTTCAGGCGTCGGAACGCAGGCAGAGCGGTGACGAAATCGCCGATGTGATCGACCTTCACCGCCAGGATGCGCCGCACGCGCGCATGATCGAGCAGCGGGTGGGCGCCGTGGACCACCTGTGCCGGTTCCGGCTCCGGCGCGTAATCGTCGCGGTCGCGCGCCAGCCGCGGGTTGTGGAACGGATCGCCGAGCAGCAGCCGCGTGCGCCACGCCGCGTCGAAGCGGCTGGTGTCGAACTGGTCGGGCAGATGCGCGCGGCTGGCCAACTCGTGGTGGATCAGGCGCGTGTGCGGTGTGAACACGACGGCCAGTCCCCGCGCCACCGCGCGCAGGCAGAAATCGAGGTCATTGTTGACCACCGTGTGATTTTCGTCGAAGCCGCCAAGCGCGTCGAAATTGGCGCGCGAGACCAGGAAGCAGGCGCCGGTCACGGCGATCATGTTGCGCTGCGTGCGCGCCAGCCCGAACGGCCCGGGATCGTCGGCATCGGCGAAACGGAACGCGTGCCGCCCCTTGGTGTCCGAGAGGAACAGCCCCGCGTGCTGCACCTTGCCGTCGGGGTAGAGCAGTTGCGGCCCGACCACACCGACCTCCGGCCGCTGCCCGTGCTCGAGCAGCGCGTCGAGCCACTCGGGGTCGCTCACCTCGACGTCGTCATTCAGGAACAACAGAAATTCGCCCTTCGCGGCTGCCGCCGCGCAGTTATTGAAGCGCGACCAGTTGAACGCCTCGTCGATCGCGACGATCGTGTCGGCGTGCTGGTGCAGCCAGCGCTTCCAGCGCCGTTCGGTCTCGGGGATGTTGTCGATCGCGACGATCTCGATGCGCGGATAGCGGGTGTTGGCGCGGATCGTCTCGATCGTGGTCTTGATCAGGCCGCGCGAGGCGCGGGTCGGGATGATGATGGAGACCAGGCCGATCGTGTTTACCGTGCGGCGCAGGCGATGGACGTGCGGCAGGCAGCCGGGCTCGACCCGTCCGGCGATGCGCCGGCGCGCGATCGCGCGCTTCAGCGCCGCGCGCTCCTGCGCCACCGTGTCGGGCTCGATCTCATAACGCTCGGCGAGCAGGCGGCGGATGTGGCGGATACCGCCCGCCTGTTCCGAGAGGCGCAGCACCGCATCCCACTCGCCCTGGCGCCGCAGCTCGGGCACGGTCAGGCCGGCGCGCGCGACCAGGCCCGCGGCGGCGAACCAGGGCCGGCCGATATAGTTGGTCGAGAGCAGCAGGTCGGGCGACCAATCGGGCTTGAAGAACGGCGCCATCTTGCTCGAAACCGGCTCGTGGCGCCGTTCGTCGCCGTAGAGCAGATCGGCGCCGCGATCGAGGCCGCTCGCCAGCGCCGCTTCCAGCAGCGCGTCCGGGCCGAGCAAATCCCCCGCGCGCAACACGCAAAGGAAACCGGGGCGCTCGGCATCGTCGAGGCCCGGTAGAGCCGCAAGCGGCCGCTCGCCCGCCTCGGCCAGCACCCGGACGCGGGCCGCAAGCTCCGGCTCCTCGGCCGCGATCCGGCCTGGCAGGCGCTCGGGGGCCAAGCCGTCCGGGGCGAGCACCACCGCCTGCCAATGCGGCCAGGCCTGCGCGTGCAGGCTGCGCAGCGTGCGCCCCAGCCGCGCGATCTCCTCGGCGCGCCCGCCCACCAGCCGCACCGCCACGCAAAAGACGGGGCTCCAGCCGAGCCGGGCAAGGGTCGCCGTGTGGAGGTCGATCTCGGCCCGTGCCACGCGGCGGCGCAGCAGCAGGGCCGCCACCTGCTCGTCCGCGCTCTCGACGGTGATCGGGAAGCTGGCGGTGCGGCGCCCTCCCTGCGTGTCGATCGCGGTGACGCACACGACATGGGCGCCGTCGGCCAGCAGTTTCGGCGGCACCGACAAACCGAAGCCCGCTGTGATCGCGCCGGGCCAGTCGGGGAAGGCGGCGGCGACGTCCTCGCGCCGGTTGCCGTAATAGGCGACGCCAAGCGGGGTATCGTCGAGTTGCACCTCGATGCGGTCGATGCCGTCGCGCGCCAGTGCCCAGCCGGCGATGGCGAGCATCCCCCGCACCGGCGCGCGTGCCGCACCGTCGGTCAGCGCCGGGCTGTCGATCGCGAGGCGGATCGCGTCGCTCGCCGGCTCGGCGGGCTTTGCGGGCGAGGCAGGAGATGCGGCGGCGGTGGCAATTTCGGCCGCTGCCGGCAACGCGATGCTGGCGGGGGCCGGCTCGGCGCGCAGACGCTGGTGCAGCTCCGTCGTCTCGCCCGCCTTGCTGCGGATGCTGACCCGCAGCACGTGCTCCGCCCCCTCGCCCGTCGCCGGGCAACTGCCGTGAAACGCGAAGCCGCCGGCCTCGGCGCCGGCGATCGTGGGGTGGTGGTTGCCGACGTCGGGCCGCTCCCGCCCGAGTGTCGCCGTGCCCAGCGTCGCGTCGTCGAGCGAAACCGCGATCTCAGCGATGCCGCCGTGCGCCACCGCCCAGCCGAAGACGGCGAGCGCCCCATCCGCTGTCAGCCGGGCCGCGTCGCAATTGGCGCGGATGCGGCGGTCCTCGATCCGCTTGAGCGTGCCGATCTCGGCCAGCGTCAGCGGCGCTTCGATGCTGCGTCGCACGCCGGCCGCATCGGTCGCACGCACCACGATGACCGCCGGCCTGCGATCGCCAAGCTCCACCCGCCGCACCAGCGTGAAGCCGGAGCGGGCCGCGTTGGGATACTCGCCGTGCGCAGCCGCGACGTCCTCGCGCGCCTCGCCGTGGAAGGCAGGGCCGACAAGCTCGCCCTCGATCAGCGCCTCGATCCGATCGAGCCGTGCCTGCGAGACCGCCCAGCCGCGCAGCCGCAGGATGCTGCGCGCATCGATCGCGGCGGCATCGACCGCGAGCACGATCGGCGGCGTCTCGCCCAGGGCCGGCGGCGGCGCGGGCGTGCGCCGTGACGGCGCCGGGGCGCGGAACTCGACCGCCAGGGCGTGATTGTGCGTCTGCCCATCGGCGGTGTGCAGCACGAAACGCAGTTCGCCCGGCCCCGGCGGCCGGTCGGCGATCGTGAGGGTGAAGCCGAAGCCCGCCCGATCGGCGTGCGGATAGGCGGGAAAGGCGCTGCCCACGTCGGGCCGCGGCAGGCCGAGGCGTGCCTCGGCGACGGGAAGTCCGCCGCAATGCACCACGATGGCGCGGATCGGTTGCAGGGCGACCGCCCAGCCGGAGCCTTCGAGCGGCTGCCCCAGCGTCACACTGCCGCCCCAGCCCGGCACATCGACCGCCATCTCGACAGCGGCGATCCCAGCTCGTGGCCCAGCTCGTGGAAGGTCGGTCACGTCGGCCAAGCGTCGGCTCCTGATGGCGCCTCCGCCTGACTAGCACGCGGTTGTGAGCATGGTGAAGGCGCGAGGTTAGTGCCCGCCGCGCCGCAGCACCTCAAACTTGAGCGGCAGCATCGCGCCGAGCCACACCGCATGGTCCTGGTGGTCGGCAAGGTCGTCGCCGGTTTCGGGGTGGACCAGCACCGCGAGCCCGCGCCGGTTCAGCGCCAGCCACGACAGCAGCGGCGCCAGCAAGTCGGGCGCGAACAGCACCTGATACATCGCCTGTGTGTGTGGACCTACGGCGACCTCATGCCAGTTTCCGAGCCGGGCGGCGGGGAACTCCCGCGCGATCCCCTCGCGCACCGCGGCGGCGGCATCGCGGGTACGCCCGGGGTCGTAATAGATGTGTGCGTGCCAAGCGGAGATGCGGGCGGGATCGGCGTTCATTGGAGCACTTTCCAGCCGGTGCCGAGCAGTCTTGGCATGATCCACAATACCAAAGCCCGTTCGATCTGCCGATCGCCACTGTAGACGTGTCGGCCCAGGGTGTCGAGAATTGGCTTGGCGATGTTGTCGATGTCACCCGCCAGTTCGGTCCCCGGGACGTGGACGAGCGTCACGATCATCGGTCCGTCCGCCAGGAAATGACCTTTCGGCGGGGCGGCTGATCGGCGGCTCCTGCGCCAGCGCTCCGGCCAGCAGAACGACAAGGAGCGCACCGGCGGCGACGATGAATGCCATCATGGGGAACATCACGCACCGAGTTGGACGCTGCGCCTCGAGCCGCCCTAGACCGACCTTTTCAGCCAACCGGAAAGCCGCTCGATACCGATTGTCCCCACAGTGCTAAAAATCAGTGCGCCGGAAAGCTTGTAGAAGGAAAACTCGTGGAGAACCAGCAACTGTGTGGCGCAATAGCCGGCGGACACGAGCGGGCATATCATCTTGGCGCTGCGCAGGTTGGACATCTTGCTTCGCAGTCCACGCCGCATTCCCTGCGTCTGTGACTCAAGTACTTCCATGACACAGCCCTCTTTTGACGTTGTTTGCGCAAGGGACTTCGCAGACCGTCAAGTCCTGACGGGAATCATCTGACGAACCTCTCTGCGCAAACCACAACGGATCGCGTTCTGTGGACCCGTGGGTTGGCTGATTTATTCCTGTGGGCGCATCCCTGAGCATGAATCAGGCAGGGCCGCGCAAAAAGCGCTGTACACAACGAAGCCGATTCTCACAGCGCCTTGCGGAACGTGAGATTGAGGCGCTGGCGCCCAAGCAGGGGGTGCTCGCCATCGGCCAGCGGCATGACGCCGTGAAAGGCCAACCGTGCCGGCCCGCCCCAGACCGCGACGTCGCCGTGGGCGAGTGCCACCCGCTGTTGCCGGTCCGAGCGCTTCAGGCCGCCGAACAGAAAAGTCGCTGCCAGGCCCAGCGACACCGAGACGATCGGGGCGCCGAAGTCGCGCTCGTCCCGGTCCTGATGGAGCGAGAGCCGGGCTCCGGGCTCGTAGCGGTTGATCAGGCAGGCGTCGGGCGAAAAACCGTCAAACCCCGCCCGCGCGGCCGCGCGTGTCGCGAGGTCGGCGAAGACGCCCGGCATCGCCGGCCAGTGCAGGCCGCTTTCCGGATCGACCGGGTCGTAGCGGTAGCCGCCGCGATCAGTGACCCAGCCGACCGCGCCGCAATTGGTCATGGCGACTGACATGGTGTGGCCGCCCGGCGTCACCATGCGGCGGAACGGGGCGGCCGCCACCACTTGGTCCAGTGCTGCGATCAGCCCGGCTTCGACCGGCTTGGCGAAGCCGCCGAGCAGCACCGCGCCGTCCGCCAACGGCACGTCGCGCGGGGCCTGCTCGAACAGATCCGGGGTGATCGAATGGGCAGCGCTACGTCGCATCATGGAAGATGATGCCCATCGTGTGACGGTGGCCAGAGCGCAGCATGCTGACGCCGTGGCGCAGGACGGTGCGGTAGAAGCCGCGCGCGCCTTGCACCGGGCGTTGGTTGACCGCGAACACCACGCCGTCGCCCTGACGCAGCGGCACGACGGAGGGACGAGACTGCATGCGCGGGCGCTGCTCGGTGAGCACGAACTCGCCGCCGGTGAAATCCTCCCCCGGTGCGGACAGCAGGACCGTCACCTGCAGCGGGAAGACGTGCTCGCCGTAGAGGTCCTGGTGCAGGCAGTTGTAGTCACCCTCGCCGTATTGCAGCAGCAGCGGCGTGGGACGGGTCTGGCCCGCTTCGTGGCAGCGCTCGAGGAAGGCGGCGTGTGTCGCGGGATAACGCACGCCAATTCCCAGCGCCTCGTTCCAGCGGTTGGCCGCGACCGCGAGGTGGCGATAGAGCGCGCCACGCAGTGCCGCCACGAGGTTCGGCAGGGGATAGGCGAAGTACTTGTACTCGCCTCGGCCGAAGCCGTGGCGCGCCATCACCACCCGGCTGCGGAAGTGGCCGTCGCCTTCGTAGAGACCGGCCAGCGCCTCGCACTCCTGGGGCACCAGGAGTTGGGGAAACATCGCCCAGCCCTGGGCGTCGAGATCGGCCGAGACGCGCGACCAGTCGATCGCCTTGACGCGATCCCCGATGGTTTCGACAGCAGGGCGGGCCAACGTGGTGGTCACGGGAGCGTTCATGGCTTGCTCCTCTCGATCTGATGTCATGCGGGCAATCTGGGGCGCGGAGGCGCGCCGCGCACCCCGCCTCTTGCGGTCGCAATACCGGTCTCGGGCGGCCCCCGTCCCCGGGTCAGTGAAATTGAATGGGAAACCCGATCCCGACGCTGTCAGACATTCCCCTCCAGCGCGCGTTCGAGATCAATGATCAAATCATCCGCGTCCTCGATCCCGACCGAGAGCCGCAGCAGGTCGGGCGGCACCGGGCTGCCCGGACCCTCAATGCTGGCGCGATGCTCGATCAGGCTCTCGACGCCGCCGAGCGAGGTTGCGCGCTTCCACAGGCGCACCCGCGCCGCGGTCGCGACCGCTGCTGCCTCGCCGCCGGCGACCCGGATCGAGAGCATCCCACCGAACCCGCCCTGCATCTGCCGCGCCGCGACCGCGTGCCCCGGCGCACCGGGCAGTCCGGGATAGAGCGCCGCCCCGACCCGCGGATGCGCGGCCATGCGCTCGGCGATGCGCTGTGCCGCGCGGCAGGCGGCCGGCACGCGCACATAGAGCGTGCGCATTCCGCGCAGCAGCAGCCACGCCTCGAACGCGCCCAGGATGCCGCCGTGCTGCGCGCGAACTGCGCGGATCGCGGCCCAGTGCGCATCGGCCTCGCGCGTCACCAGCGCACCGGCCACCACGTCGGAATGGCCGTTGAGGTATTTCGTCGCCGAATGCATGACCAGATCGGCGCCGAGCGCCAGCGGCTGCGTCAGCACCGGGGTCGCGACGGTCGAATCGACCGCGAGCCGCGCTCCGGCCGCGTGGGCGATCGCGGCCGCGGCCCCGATGTCGGTGACGGTCCACAGCGGATTGGCCGGTGTCTCGATCCACACCAGCCGCGTCCGCCCCGGTCGCATTGCGGCACGCAAGCCCGCGAGGTCCGCCGTTTCGACGAAGTCGGTCTCCAGCCCCCAGTCCCGCGCCGGCCCGGCCAGCCAGTTGCGCAGCGACCAGTACATTACCGTGGGCGCCACCACATGATCGCCCGGCCGCAGCGCCAGAAACGCCGCCGTTGCCGCCGCCATGCCGGAGGCGAACAGCAGCGCCGCGGCACCGCCTTCGAGGGAGGCAAGCAGCGCCTCGGCCTGGTCAAAGCCCGGGTTGTCGGCACGTCCGTAGATGCGGCCCGAGGAATACGCGCCGTCGGGGTCGCGCAGATAGGTGGTCGAGGGGTGCAGCGGCGGGATCACCGCGCGGGTCTCCGGATCGATCCAGCCGAGCGCCTGCGCGGCGCGGGTGGCGGGACTGCGGTCGCGATCCATCGGCGGTCTCACGCCTGGGCGCGCAAGGGGGCGCGCGAGCGGGCGTCGGCCGCGGCCTCTGCGTCGGCAGCCCCGGACCGTCGCGCCGTCTCCGCCTCGGCCGCCCGCATCGCCGCCTGCGCCGAGCGGGCGGTCCCGTGCCGCGTGGTGGCGGCCTTGCCCCGCTCCCAGACGATCCATTCCCAGCGCCGTCCGGTCATGCTCTCGACGGTCATGCGAATGGTTGCTCCATCGCGGCCTACGGTCTCGGCCGCAAACATTCGCGCCCCGGCCTCCAGCCAACGCTGCGCCGACAACATGCTCGCCTCCATCCGGGCCGGCCGACCCGACGCTTGCGACGCAACGCGGCCCCGTGCCGCGCGGCGCGGGGCCGCATCGCATTATCGTGATCGCCATGCAACCGGGCCGGCCGGCACGCGTCAACCCGGGATGCGTTTCAGCACAGGAAGGAGCCGATGATGTCACGATCTCTGCGCGCCGCGATCCCCGCAATCGGGCTGCTGCTGCTTGCCGCTTGCGAGGTCACCACACCCACGGTCACGGTCCCGTCGCCGGTCGCAACGGTCGCCGCCCCGGCACCGCCCGTCGTGGTGCAGACCCCGGCGCCACCGCCCGTCGTGGTGCAGGCCCCGCCGCAGCCGCCGTCCAGCGTCGTGGTCCCTTATTGAGTGCGTAGGCGGCTAAAGAAAGCGGCCCGGGGGTTTGGATCGGGTTCCCCGGGCCGCGAGTTTTCGGGAGACGACGCCCTCGAACCCGCAACGGGCGAGAGAGCGACGGCATTGTGCCCGGTCCGGCGCCGGCAGGGTGTGAACTGGATCACACCACCGGCGTGATCGACGCAGCCGACATAATGGACGCAGCCCTGGGCGGCGCCGCGCGCAGCGTGTCGAGCAGCGCCGCCCAGTGCGCGGCCACCGCCCCGGGGGCGAAGCGGGCCAGCACCGCCGGCGCCCGGGCCAGCAGATCAGCGCGCAGCTCGGCCGCCGAACTGGCGCCCTCGACCAGGCGCGCGATGCCGCCGGCGATCGCCTCCACGTCGTAGGGATCGACGAACAGCGCCGCGTCGCCAAGCAGCCAGCGGAACACCGGGATGTCGGACACGACCGCCGGCGTGCCGGCCTGCATCGCCTCGAGCGGCGGGTAGCCGAAGCCCTCACCGAAGCTCGGGAAGGCGAAACAAACCGCCTGCCGTGCGAGAGCGGCAAGTTCCTCGCGCGGCACGTCCTGCAGGTGCAGGATCCGCCCGGCGCCGACGTGCGGCGCCATCTCGCGCAGGATCACGTCCTCTCGCCAGCCCCGGTTGGCGACGATGACCAGCTTCAGGTCCGGATCGTGGCGCTGTACCACCCGTTCCCAGGCGCGGATCAGGTTCGGGTAGTTCTTGCGCGGCTCCAGCGTCGAGACCGTGAGCACATAACGTGGCTGGCCATCCAGCGGCGCCAGGCCCGGCGGTGCGCCAGCATTGGCGCCGAGGGCGCGGAAGCTGCGCCGGCTCGCCACGATCGCCGCGACCGGCAGCGCCGCCTCCGCCGGCTCCGGCAGCGCGCACGGGATCACCTGCGCGTGCTCCGCACGTGAGGGGTCGAGCAGCGCGAGGTCTTCGACGCTCTGCGGCGAGTTGCAGACGAACATCGCATCCGGCGAACAGAGCCGCACCAGCCGCCGATGCGCAACCGCGGTGCGCCAGCCGCTCACGGTGTCGATGTCAGTCAGCGGCACGGCGTCGTGGAAGCGCACGATCTGCCGCACGCCCGACGGCAGCCGCACCGGGCGCGGCATGCAGAAGAGCACCGCGTCGAAGCCGCGCGCGTCGAGCCGCTGGGGGGGGAGATGGGGGAGCAGCATGGCGCGGTCGATGATGCGCATCACGCTGAGGTCAGTCGCGAGGAACGGACAGCGCAGCACCGCCTCGCGCCGCTCCGGGGCGAGCGTCTTTTCGAACAGCACCCGCCACAGGGCGCCCGACCGCTGCGGCAGGCGCAGCGGGATCAGGCCGTGGCGACGGCGCAGCAGGCGCGGCAGGTCGGTCACCGGGCCGAGCCGGCCGAGTAGCCGGGGGAAGCGGCGGCTCTCCCAGTTGCGTGCCATCCAGTGCAGCACCGCGGCGGCCGAGGCCGCATCGTCCGGGTTGAGCCGCGGCAGGTCATGCCGGCCGGTCGGCATCAGGAGGCCGGCGGGGGCGACGCCGGGCAGGCGCGCGAACATGTCGAAGATCAGCCGCACGTCCTGCGCGATGCCGACATACCCGTCGGCGGCGTGCGAGAGATCGACCAGCACGCGGTGCGACGGGGCCTGGGTCACGACGGTGCCTGGGTCACGACGGGGCCTGGGTCACGACAGGGCCTGGGTCACGACAGGGCCTGGGTCACGCCCGCTCCCCCCGCGCCGCCAGCACTAGCAGCGCACGCAATCCGGGCCGTGCATCCTCCAGCCGCAGCTCGCCGCCGTGAAGCTGGGCGACGGCCTGCACCAGCGCCAAACCCAAACCCATCCCCGGCGTGCTGCGCGCGCTCTCGCCACGGAAGAAACGCTCGGTGGCGCGGGTGCGGTCCGGCTCGGGAATCCCGGGGCCGCGGTCGGTGACGGTGATGCGCACCACGCCCGCCTCGCCGACGGCGGCGAGTTCGATCGTACTGCCGGGCGGCGAGAACTTCACCGCGTTGTCGAGCAGGTTGGCGACCGCCTGTTGGATCAGCTCGCGATCGCCATAGGCGGGCAGGGGCGCCGGCGCGGACAGTTCCAGCCGCAGCCCACGCTCCTCGGCGGCGGCGGTGTAGAGCTCGGCCAGGTCCGTCAGCAGCGGCGCTATGTCGAGTGCCGCGAAGGCGGAGCGGCGGGCGCCGGCCTCGATCTCGGCGATCCGCAGCAGCGCCTCGAACACCGCCGCCACCGCGTCGAGATCGGCGGTCGCGCGCTCGACCGCGGCGCGCAGAGCTTCCTCGTCACGGGCATGGGCGCCGGCATCCTCCAGCCGCGCCCGGGCGCGAGCGATCGGGGTGCGCAGATCGTGCGCAATCGCGTTCGAGACCTGGCGCACGCCGTCCATCAGCCGAGCGATGCGATCGAGCATGTCGTTGATCGTCTCGGCGAGCCGATCGAACTCGTCGCCGCGGCCGGAGAGCCGCACCCGCTGGCCGAGATTGCCAGCCGAGATCGCCGCTGCGGTCGCCGAGACGTTGGCAAGCATATGGCGGAACAATCCGCGCATAACCGCGGCCCCCGCGACGCCGAGGGCGATCACGATGAACAGCGCCCAGAACAGCGCGTCGGTCAGCAGCCGGCGGAGTTGGGCGCGGGTGCGCACGTCGCGACCGACCAGCAAGTGATAGCCGCCGGGCAGGTTGAAGGCGCGCACCCGGGCGAGGCTGCGAACGCCATCGCGCTCGACCGGCAGCTCGTACCAGGCATCGGCGCGGGCGACCCCGCTCGGCCAATGGGTGAGATTGCCGTCCAGCGTGCGGCCGCGCGCATCGGTCACCAGATAGATGGCATCGTCACCGACATTCTCGCGCAGCCGTTCGCCGATCGTGGCGACCAACGAGGCGATGCCGCCTTCCTGCCAGCGCTCGGCGAGGCTCTGCGCGTCGGCGTTGATCGCAACCTCCACCTGCCGATCGAGCAGGCCTGCCGTCTCCCACCACAGGAACGCGACCAAAGCGAGCGCCGAAAGGCCGAACACCAGCCCGTAAAGGGCCGCGAGGCGGATGCTGGCCGAGCCAAAGAGGGCGGCGCGGCGCACCCGGCCGGCGTCGCGCAGCCGCATGGGTCAGAGGGTGTGAAGAAATCGAACTTGCGAAAGAATGCCCTCTGAAGTCTTCGGGCCTTTCGCGTCGATTTCCGTGCGAGAGGGCATTCTTTCACAAACTCTCAGTCCGCGCGCAGCATGTAGCCGGCGTTGCGCACCGTGTGGATCAACCCGGCGGGGAACGGCTTGTCCACCTTCTGCCGCAGCCGCGACACATGTACGTCGATCACGTTAGTTTGCGGATCGAAATGGTAATCCCACACGCCCTCGAGCAGCATGGTGCGCGTGACCACCTGCCCCGCATGGCGCATCAGGTATTCGAGCAGCCGGAACTCGCGCGGCTGCAGGTCGATCTTCTGCCCCGCCCGCCGCACGCTGCGCGACAACAGATCCATCTCCAAATCGCCGACCAGCAGCCTGGTCTGCGGTCCTTCAGCCTTGCCGCGGCGGACGAGCGCCTCGACACGCGCAAGCAGCTCGGAGAAGGCGAACGGCTTGGTGAGGTAGTCGTCGCCGCCGGCTTTCAGCCCGCGCACGCGCTCATCCACCTGCGCGAGCGCTGAGAGGAACATCACCGGCGTCTTGTTGTCCTGCGCCCGCAGCGTCTCCAGCAGGCGCAGCCCGTCGATGCCGCCGGGCAGCATCCGGTCCAGGATGATCGCGTCGAACGCCTCCGACGCGGCGAGGAACAGGCCGTCGCGGCCGTTATCGGCGTGCTCGACGACGTGGCCGGCCTCGCGCAGCCCCTTCACCACGAAGCCGGCGACGTCCTTGTCGTCCTCCACCACCAGGATGCGCATGGCGGATTAGCCCGCCAACTCGGCCGGACGGCGGCCGACCTTGACGTGCATAGTCATGCTGCGGCCGTCGCGCAGCACGGTCAGGCGCACGGTGCTGCCTGGGGGCGCCTCGGCGACCGCGCGGATCAGGCCGCGCGCGGTATCGACGTGCTCGCCGTTGACCGCCGAGATCATATCGCCGGCGCGCAGGCCCGAATGCGCCGCAGGGCCCGCGCCCTCCACGCCGGCCACGGCCACGCCGGGGGAATGCTCGGTCTGGGTGGCAGTGTCCTCCACCGACACGCCGAGCCAGCCGCGGTCGATGCGGCCGCGCGCACGCAGTTGGGCCACGATCGGCTGGGCGATCTCGCTCGGGACCGCGAAGCCGATGCCGACCGAGCCGCCGGTGGGGGAGACGATGGCGGTGTTCACCGCGATCACCTGTCCCTGCATGTTGAAGGTGGGGCCGCCGGAATTGCCCGGATTGATCGGCGCGTCAAGCTGCAGGAAGTCGTCGAACGGACCGGCGCCGAGATCGCGCCCGCGTGCCGAGACGATGCCCGCGGTGACCGAGCTGCCCAGCCCGAACGGGTTGCCGGCCGCCAGCACCCAGTCGCCCACCTGCACGCTGTGCGAATCGCCCCACGACACCGCCGGTAGCGGATGCGGCGCATCGACCTTGATCACCGCGATGTCGGTCAGGTCATCGACGCCGATCAGGTGTGCCGGGAAGTGCTCGCCGTCGGAGAGCGAGACGACGACGCTGTTGGCATGGCCGACGACGTGGTTGTTGGTGACGATGATGCCGGCGGGGTCGATGACGAAGCCCGATCCCGCGCCCATCACCTGCTCGCGCCGGTTGCGCTGGAGCTTGCGGAACTGTCGCTCAAACGGGGTGCCGCGTAGCTCGGGCGGGACCTCCACCGGCCCGGTTGCCGCGACCAATTCAGTCACCGCGATGTTGACCACGGCGGGCACCACCTGCTTGACCAGCGGGGCGAAGCTGAACGGCCCGGTGTGCGCCGCCTGGGCTTGCGCCTGCTGCGTCGCGGGCAGGGCGCAGCCCGACAGCAGCAGGACCGCGGCGATCGGCAGGGCGCGGGCGGGTCGAACCATGTCGCGGCGTCTCCGGCGAGGCTGCGGCAACAAGTGCCATCTTGCGCCGGAGGCAACAAGCAGTCGCCCGGCGGCGGGGTCTCGACCTCCGAACCAAATAGGCGAATTTGTGCTCATGCTCTAAAACAGCAGCGGCGCCGGAGGGTCGCTCCGGCGCCGCCTATCCCGCCAAGGCGTGTTGGCGGTCCCGGAGAAGCACGCGATGAGACCGCATCGCCGGCTTCTACCGACGATCTTGGTCACCTTGACCATTCGGGTCAAGGTGATCATCCGTCGAAGGTAGGGGTCAGGGCCAGTCCCTTCCGGGGCTGGCCCGCTTCTCTGCCCGCTTGCTCCTCGACCCGCTGCTCAGGATGGTGGGGGCAGCGGGGTCGCCTGCACCGGGGCGGGGGCGGCGGTCGGCGGCCCGCGGAGCAGCCAGTCGCCGAGCCGCGAGCGGACCTGGAACTCGAACTCCACGTTCATGTCCTGCAGCATCTGGCTGGTCATCGTATAGAGCACGTTCTGCATGTTCACCGGCCCGCTGCCGAGCGCCTGGACGCGCGAGACGCGGGCTTCGCAATAACCCGCGCGGGCGCCGCTGTTGGCGACGATGTCCAGTTCCACGGCGAAGTTGCCGATTAACGTCTGCGGATCGCGCTGTACGATGCTGGCCTGATCGACCGCGAACACCGCGCGCCCGCTGCCCCCGGCCGCGAACAGGCGATCGCGCGCCATCTGTTCCAGGGCCGTGGCCGGCGGCTCGGGCGAGAGAGCGGCGAGATCGCCGGAGCCGGGCGGCGGCGCGTGGTTCTCGATCTCGATCGAGGCGACGTTGAGCCGCAGCGGCAGCAGCATGTTGTAGCGCAGCGGCGTGTACGCAATCGGCGGCGGGGGCGGCGTCGTGGCGCAGGCGGCGAAGCCGAGCGGCAGCAGCAAGGTGGCGCGGCGGGAGAGGCAGGGCGTGCGCATCGAGGGCTCCGTCGCAAGGGGCGGGCACGGTGCGCGAAGCACGCGGCGCCGGTCAATCGCCCAGGCGTGCCGGCGCATCGGCGGCGATTGCTGTCGGTGCCACCAGGATGTGGTCATCCCCATCCGGCGCTGCCTCGCCGTGGGCCGCGAGCGCCAGATCGCGGGCGAAGCGGTCCGCGATCGGGTGGCGGTAGTGCATCGGATCCCAGTAGTTGTGCCAGTTGCCGGTGATCGGGCTCGGGATCAGGAAATCGGCGAGCACGGTGTCGGGCATGCTTGCCGCGATGCGGGCGATGCGGCGCTTGCATTCCGCCCACACCGCCGCGTCGGCGCTGCCCGGCGCGCCCTGGTGCGAAAGCTCATAGGGGACGAAGAACAGAACCTTGCGCGTCTGCCCGGGCAAACTCCCGAGCGCCCGCGTGAGCAGTGCATGCGCGGGAAAGACATGCGGCGGAGACGTGCCGTCGCTCATGAAGTCGATATCCGCGCGAGCCTCGATATGGGCGCGGGCGCGTGCGGCGTTCCAGTCACGCTCGAGCGGGGTAAAGTCGGTGTAGCCGTCGAGGCCGTAGACGCGCGGCTTGAGGCCGGCCATCGTCGCCGCCTCGCTGACCGCCTCCTGCAAGGCGAAGGCGTTGAACACGTGCAAATAGCCGGGCCAACGGTCGCGCCGGTACATCCAGGCGGGAAAGCGGCGGAACGTCTTTTGCTGATAGAGCGCGCTTGTCTGGCACCACATCGCATCGAGGCCGATCATCACCACGCGGGGATGCGCGTGCGCACGCGCGAAGATTTGGAGCAGACGGTATTGCTCCCACGACGTCGCGCTGTTCATCGCGAGGTTGGCGAACCGCGCGCCGACGGCGCGGTCGAGCAGGGCGGGGCGCAGCAGGCGGCTGGTGGAGGTGCCGAAGATCGCGCTGTCGAACTGCCGGCTGCGCGCAAGAGCGGGGAAGACGAAGCGGGCGTTGGACGTGACCGGCACGCGCGGCAATGGCGGCGAGAGCGGCAGCGCGTTCCAGGGATCGATGACGACGATGAAGGCGTAGACTGCGAGACCGATCGCGAGCGTGGTGATGAGTGCCGTGCGCAGGAAGCCGTGCCATGGCACGCCCCCTCCCCCAACCCCCTCCCGCGAGGGGAGGGGGCTTAAGCGGCTCGCTTCTCCCCCTCCCCTTGCGGGCTTTGGCCGCGAAGCGGACCAAGGCCGGGAGGAGGGGGCGGGCCGCAAAGACGTCACGTTCTGATCTCTCGCGATCAGAACTGGAAATAAATGAACGTATTGGGGATCCGCCCGCCGATCAGCAGCAGCATCGCGACCAGCGCCGCCCCGGCCGGCAGCGCTACCCAGCGCACGGGCGGCAGGCGGCGAAGTGCTAGTTCCTGGCTGGTCGGACCGAGCAGCGCCAGGGTCGCGGCGATCAGTACCACCGCGGCGTTGTCCACCTTCACGCGGCCGATGCCCTCGGCACCGAGCATCGCCCACAGCATCCGGCCGGCGGTTGCAAAATCGGGCGCGCGGAACAGCACCCAGCCCGCGAGGACGAACAGCAGCGTGATCGCCCAGCCGGCCGCGCGCGGCATCCGCCACCCGGCGCGGTTCCAGGCGCCGTTGACGGCGAGGGCGGCACCGTGCGCTCCGCCCCACGCCACAAAGGTCCAGCCGGCGCCGTGCCACAATCCGCCGAGCAGCATCGTGACCACGACGTTCACCGCCTGCCGCGCGGCGCCGCGCCGGTTGCCGCCGAGCGGGATGTAGAGGTAGTCGCGCAGGAAGCGTGACAGCGTGATGTGCCAGCGCCGCCAGAAGTCGCGGACCGAGACCGCGCGATAGGGCGCGTCGAAATTGATCGGCAGCACCAGGCCGAACATGCGCGCAAGGCCGATCGCCATGTCGGAATAGCCGGAGAAGTCAAAGTAGATCTGCAAGGCGTAGGTGCCGGCGGCGGCCCAGGTGGCGGCGGCACCGAGCGGCCCGCCGGTGGCCGCGAGGTGGAACATACGGTCCACGAACGGGGCGATGGTGTCGGCGAGGGCGACCTTCTTCACCAGCCCGCACAGGAACAGCAGCAGCCCGCGCCCGAGATTCTCCCACATCTGCGGCCGGCGCGGCGGCAGATCGAATTGCGGGATGATCTCGTTGTGCCGCACCAGCGGTCCGGCGATGAGTTGGGGGAAGAAGATGACGAACATGCAGAAATCGAGGAACCCATAGATGTGCCGGTCGCCGCGTTTCAGGTCGATCAGATATGAAATCTTCTGGAACACGAAGAAGCTCAGCCCGAGCGGCAGCACGATGTCGAACCGTGGCGCGGACTGCCCGACAAGGGCCGCGAGATTGCCAGCCAGAAAATTCGCATATTTGAAGAAGCCCAGCGCCGCGAGGTTCATCGCCACGCCGGCGAGCGGGATCGCGGGGGCGCGCCAGCGGCCGTAGGCCTGCGCCACCACCCAGTTCGCGACCGTGAGCCCGGCCAGCAGCGGCACGAATCGCACGTCCCACCAGCCGTAGAAGGCCAGCGATGCGACGATCACCACCGACTGCCGCAGGGCGCGGTGCGCCGCCGCTGCGTAGTAGAGCGCCAGCACCAGCGGCAGGAACAGCAGGATGAAGGGCTGGGAGTTGAACAGCATTTCGGCCGCCCGGAGCTACTACAGCAGCCGCTGGAACGCCATCGCCTCCTGAAGGGCGGCCAGATGCACGCTCTCGTCGGCGCCGATCCGGCGCCCGTGCGCCTCTGCGATCCGTTCGGCGACGGCCAGAATCCGGGCCAGCGCCTCCGCCTTACCCGCCGGCGGCGGCGTGTAGCGCAGGTCGCCGCCGCGATAGGCGATCGCATCTTCGACCAGAGCGGTATCAGCGGCGGTATCGGCGGCATCGGGTTCGCACTGAGCGCGGGCCGCATCGAGCCAGGTCTCGGGCCGTGTCTTCATCAGTTCGAACTGAGGCGTGTAGTGGTTGTTCGCCTCCGCATCCTCCGGCCCGGCGGCGAGCACCTTGAGACGTCCGACCACGATTTT
Source organism: uncultured Alphaproteobacteria bacterium (assembly GCA_963754235.1). Taxonomy (GTDB): domain Bacteria; phylum Pseudomonadota; class Alphaproteobacteria; order Acetobacterales; family Acetobacteraceae; genus DATAYA01. The sequence continues at coordinate 34,421 of CAVWFK010000022.1, forward strand.
CGCGGCGAGCTGCCAGACGCTTCGCACCGGATAGTGGGCGAGCACCACCTCGTCCTGTGCAGCACCAGGGACGATTGTGCCATCGAGCGCGATCGCGTGGCTGCCGCCGGCGACGGCGATGCGCTCCTTCGCGAAGCCGCCGCGCACGAAAACCTTTACGGTCTCATGCGGCCGGGGTTGACGGCGGGTCAGCCGGCGGGTGACGTTCGGCGCCGCTTGCGTGGCCTCGGTCGCGGTCTCGTAGTTGATCATCCGCGCACGCACGCAGGGCGCGCCCGGCGCCACGCGCGCGAGCATTCCCGAGAGGCCGCCCGCCGCGGCGCGGTCGTCGATGAACTCGTCGGCATCGAGGAACAGCACCCAGTCGGCCGCCAGCGCGCCGCTCGCGTAGCCGTAGAGCATGGTGTTGTAGATCCATTCGGCAAAGAACGCGGCCTGGTTGCGGAATACCACGAGATTGATGCCCTCGCGACGAAGGTCGGCGAGAATCTGCGGCGTCCGGTCCGTGCTGCCGTTGTCGAGGATGACATGGTCGGAGGCGAATGCCGCAGTGTGGCGCACGAATGGCTCGATCACATCCTCCTCGTTGAGGATGCGGGAGACGGCGACAAGCTTCACGCGGCGGTCACCTCAGGCGAGACCCGAGCGACCGCGACCCGCATCATCAGTACGCGCGGGGCGATCAGCCCGCTTTGCCGGACTTCTCCATCAGTGCCCGCACTTCGTCCATCGCCTCGCTGAAGCGGCGATGCAGTACGCCGATCGCCTCGGCGTTGGAGCGCTGGATCAGCTCGCTCAACTCCTGCATGTTTGCAACGGCGTGTTCGTAGCCGCGCTTGAGCAACTCGGCCTGCTTCGCCGCGCGGGCCTTCGGCCCTTCGGTGCTGGCGACCGACTGCATCGTCTCTGACAATTCTGCCATCGCCTGCTGCATGATCTCCATGTGCCGCCGCGCCACCGCCTGCGCGCCTTCCAGCGCCACCCGGTTGGCGGTGGAGAGCGCCTCCATGTTGCGGCGTTGCGCGGATAGCATGTCCTTCATGTCCGGCACGGCGGGGAACTTCAACTCCGCAAACATGCGGGTGAACTCGTTGGCGGTATCGGTGGCGGCCCGGCCCATCCGCTCGGCTGTGCTGGCGGCGGCGTCCATGCCCTTGCGTGCCACCTGGGCGGACGCGGTCGAGGCGCGGGAGGCGTTGTTGCGGGGCGTATCGTCCGGCATGGTTTCCTCCTTTGTTCGCGATGGCCGTGGCTATACCGTCGGCGGCACCACGGACCCGGGTTGCAGCGGCGGCATCGGCGGCGGCGGTGGTGGCATCGGCGGCGGGCCGGCGGCGGGCGGTTCCGGCGTCGGTGTGGCGGCCGGCTCTGCCGGCGCCGCTCCAGGCGTGCGCAGTCCTGCCGGCAACCAGCTCTCGACACGGGCCGCGAAATCGAGCGCGCGATCAAGCGCCGCCATCGTCGCGGCGAGATCGTCGCTGGCATCGGCGCGCCAGGCGCGCAGAACGTAGAGCCACATGCCGACCAGAGCGCGGGTGCGCACGTCGCCCAGGCGCCCGTGCGCCGGGATGCCCGCCGCCTCCAGCATCCAGCGCATGCTGCGCCGCGTCGCCACTTCGAGGAGCAGCGCCAGACCCGGCCGACAGGGCAGGGCTCGTAGCAGGGCGAGGACGCCAGCGCGGTGCGCCTGAAGCGCGTCGAGCCGGCGCATCAGCACATCGAACAGCCGGTCGCGCGGCGTATCACCCGAAACGGTGGCGAGCGCCGCCTGGTCTGCTTGCACGCCGAAGCGCATCAGGATCGTGCCGCGACTCGGGAAGCGCACGCGGGCGCGATCGAGCGGCACGCCGGCGCGCTGCGCTGCCTCGACGACGCTGACGCGGCCCCAGCCGTGCTCTGCCGCGAGTGCGAAGGCGGCGGTGATCAGGGCGCGATCGAAGTCGGCATCGTCCATGATTTCGACATGGGCGAAGCGCGTGGTGCTGGCAAGGGTGCGGTGCCCCTGCCGCACGGGCAAACCACTGCCTATATTGCGCGCGAACCGAAAGAGGGGCTGCGGCCCATGCGTCATCTTCCGCGCCTGTTCGCCCGGCGCGCCCATGTCGTCGCCCAGGTCGTGCTCGCCCTTGCCCTGGCGGCGGCGGTCGCATTCGCGCCGGCGCTCGCCGAGGCGCGCGCCGGTGCCGGCGGCTCGTTCGGCAGCCGCGGGATGCGCACTTACTCGGCTCCGGCGCCGACCCGCACCGCGCCATACGCCGCTCCGATGCAGCGCAGCATGACGCCGAACAGCCCCTCGCCGGGCTACGCTGCACCCGCGCGCGGCCTTGGGGGCGCCGGATTTGGGGGCGCCGGAATGTTCGGCGGCCGCTCGGGTTTCGCGAGCGGCTTTCTCGGCGGGCTGATCGGCGCCGGTCTGGGCGGCCTGCTGCTCGGGCGCGGCCTGTTCGGCGGCATCGGCGGGATGGGCAGCCTTCTCGGCTTGCTACTCCAGATCATCATCATCGTCCTGGTCGTGCGTTGGCTGCTGCGCCTGTTCCGCAATCGCCAGCCGGCCTTCGCGGGGCCTGCCATGTTCCCCCGCCAGCCGGAAGCTGCGTCGCGGATGGCGATGCCGGCCGGCGGCGGCAGCGCGGCCCCGATCACGATCACGCGCGAGGACTACCAGCAGTTCGACCAGATCCTGCAGCGGGTGCAGGCGGCGTGGACGGCGCAGGACATGCGCAGCCTGCAATCACTCTGCACGCCCGAGATGGTCAGCTACTTCGCCGACGAGCTCGCCGAACAGTCGAGCCGCGGCGTGCGCAACAGCGTGACCGCGGTGCGGCTCGAGCAGGGCGATCTGTCGGAGGCGTGGTCGGAGGGCGCGCGCGAATACGCGACCGTCGCAATGCGCTTCTCGATGCTCGACGCGACGCACGATGCGGCGGGGCGGGTCGTCGACGGCAGCAACACGGTGCGCACGATGGCAACCGAGTTCTGGACCTTTCTGCGTGCGCCGGGCGGGCGCTGGCTGCTCTCGGCGATCCAGCAGACGCGATAGACGGGGTGCAGCCAGACGCGATAGACGGGGTGCAGCGGTTCGGGTCCACTCCGCCGTCAACATGACACGCCCACCGCCCGCGCGGCGCGAGCAGTTCCGTCGCTTCCACGCCATCACCACCCGCTGGCACGACAATGACGTGTTCGGCCACGTGAACAACGTGATCTATTACTCGTTCTTCGATACCGCGGTGACGAGCTTCCTGATCGAGCGCGGGCTGATTACCCTCGGCGGGAACGGGCCGGTGTTCGTGGTGGTCGAGACCGGCTGCCGCTACCGCCGCGAGATCGCCTTCCCCGACCGGGTGGCGGTCGGGATGCGTTTGGCGCGGCTGGGCACCAGTTCGGTGCGCTACGAGCTGGCGGTGTTCCGCAACGACGAGGCCGAGGCGGCGGCGGAGGGGCATTTCGTCCACGTGCTGGTCGAGCGCGAGGGGATGCGGCCGCTGCCGATCCCGCCGGCGGCCCGGGAGGCACTGGCCCAACTGGCGGACGAGTAGGCCCGGCGAATAGGCGGCGAATAGGAAAGGGGGAGCGAGCATGGACCTCGGACTGAAGGGCAAGCGCGCGATCGTGTGCGCGGCCAGCAAGGGTCTCGGCCGGGGCTGCGCCGAGGCCTTAGCGCGGGAGGGCGTATCCCTGGTCATCACCGCTCGCGGCGCCGAGGCGCTGGAGCGTACCGCGGCCGAGATCCGGGCGACCGGTGCCTCGGTGGTGGCGGTCGCCGGTGATATCGCGACCGAGGCAGGGCGAGAGGCGGCGCTCGCCGCCTGTCCGGAGCCGGACATCCTCGTCAACAACGCGGGCGGGCCGCCGGCGGGGGATTTCCGCCAGTTCACGCACGAGGACTGGCTGCGTGCACTGGAGGCCAACATGCTGACGCCGATCTTCCTGATCCGCGCCGTGGTCGACGGCATGATCGCGCGCCGCTTCGGGCGCATCGTCAACATCACCTCGGGTTCGGTGAAGTCGCCGATCGCTACCCTCGGCATGTCCAACGGCGCGCGCGCGGGGCTGACCGGATTCGTGGCCGGCGTGGCGCGGCAGGTGGCGCGGCACAACGTGACGATCAACAACCTGCTGCCCGGCCCGTTCCTGACCGACCGGCTACGTGCCAATTCCCGCGGCCCTGCGGAGCAGGCGGGGATCTCGGTCGATGCGTTCATCGCACGCCGCGCCGAGGCGACCCCGGCCGGCCGGGTCGGCACGCCCGAGGAGTTCGGCGCCGCCTGCGCGTTTCTCTGTGCCGTCTCCTCGGGCTTTATCGTCGGGCAGAACCTGCTGCTCGATGGGGGTGCCTTCAATTCGACCATGGGATGAGCGGGGGGCGAAGCGCATGGATCTCGGGTTCGCCTCGGCGCGGCGGCTGGCCGCGATGGTGCGCCGGCGGCGCATCGGCTGCCTGGAACTGCTCGACCACATGATCGAACGGATCGAGCGGATCGACGGGCGGCTGAACGCCGTGGTGGTGCGGGATTTCGAGCGGGCGCGGCGGCGAGCGCGGGCGCTCGACCGGCGCGGCGCGGCCGGCAGCCCGCTGCATGGCGTGCCGATCACGGTCAAGGAAAGCTTCGACGTCGCCGGCCTGCCGACCACATGGGGCTTTCCGGACCGGCGCGAGCACGTGCCCGAGGCCGACGCACTGGCAGTGTCGCGGCTGACGGGCGCGGGGGCGGTGGTGGTCGGCAAGACCAACGTGCCGCGCGCGCTCGCCGATTGGCAGAGCTTCAACGAGGTCTATGGGACGACCAAAAATCCGTGGGACGAAGAGCGAACGCCGGGCGGCTCGTCGGGAGGTGCCGCGGCCGCACTCGCCGCCGGCCTGACCGGGCTCGATGTCGGCAGCGACATCGCCGGCTCGATCCGGGTGCCGGCGCATTATTGCGGCGTCTATGGCCACAAGCCCACCTGGGGCCTGCTGCCGACCCGCGGCCACTCGCTGGTGGGGGCGGCGGCGATGACCGACATCTCGGTGATCGGCCCGCTGGCGCGCTCGGCCGACGACCTGGCGCTGGCGCTCTCACTGTTGGCCGGGCCGGACGAGCAGGAGACGGGGTTGCGCACGGCGTTGCCGCCGCCGCGCGCGACCGCGCTGAAGGGACTGCGCGTCGCGATCTGGGCCGAGCAGCCGGGGCAGGCGACCGATCCCGAGACGGTGACGCTGCTTGGCGAGTTGGCGCGGTTCCTGCGTCGCGAGGGGGCGAAGGTCAATGCCTCCGCCCGGCCCGAGTTCGATCCGCTCGAGGCCTATCACGTCTATCTGCGGCTGCTGCACGCGGCCATGAGCGCCCGGTCGAGCGAGGCGGAACTTGCCGCGATGCGCGCCGAGGCCGCCCGGCGCGGAGCCGCCGACATGAGCGCGGATGGGGTGATGCTGCGCGCGACCGACTTCTTGCATCGCGACTGGCTGCAGCAGCACGAGCGCCGGATGCAGCTTCGTCGCGCCTGGAGCCGGTTCTTCCAGGATTTCGACGTGCTGCTCTGCCCAGTGATCTCCACAGCGGCGTTCCCGCACATGCAGGAGAAGCCCGCGCGCGAGCGGCGCATCAGCGTCGGCGGCGAGGAGATCGCCTACAACGAGATCGTGTTCTGGCCCGGCATCACCGGCGGGTTTCACCTGCCGGCGACGGTCGCACCGCTTGGGCAGACGCGCGAGGGGCTGCCGCTAGGCGTGCAGATCGCCGGGCCGCTGTTCGGCGACCGCACCACGATCGAGGTCGCGCAACTGCTGGAGACCGGCTGGCGCGGCTTCGAGCAGCCGCCCGGGTTCGACTGAGGGTGTCAGGAGACCTTGAGGTTCACCGCGGATGACTTGCCGCGCTCCATCGCCACCTCGAAATTGACCTTTTGGCCCTCGTTAAGGCCGCGCAATCCGGCGGCCTGCACCGCGGTGACGTGGACGAACACGTCCTTGCCCCCGTCTTCAGGCATGATGAAGCCGTAGCCCTTGGTGGCGTTGAACCACTTCACGGTTCCTGTCGGCATTGGACGTCCTCTCCCTTCACGTCACGTTCGAGGCGGTGCCTGCGTTGCTCGCAGGACGTTGCTCGCGGATGCGAGAAAAGGCCGCCGGGCGAATGCCGCGGCGGCCATTTGTCGTGCGGGTCCGGTCAGGCGACCCGGAGATTGGTGGCGGCGGCCTTGCCGCGCTCCATAGTCACCTCGTAGGTCACGCGCTGCCCCTCATCGAGGCCGCGCAGGCCGGCGGCCTGCACCGCGGTGATGTGGACGAACACATCCTTGCCGCCATCTTGCGGCACGATGAATCCGAAGCCCTTGGTGGCGTTGAACCACTTGACGGTTCCAGTAGCCATATCTGCGTCTTACTCCGTTCGGTAGAGCCGCGCGTCGCGCGGCGGATAGCACAACCGGGCCTTTGGACAGCTTGGCGGCGACCGGAGGACGGATGCGCAGCAAGGATAGCCGAAAACACGATTGCGCGACGAATTGGGCAGAAAGCGCCGCCCCTGTCAATTGCGGCAGAATGAGCGGCGGATGAAGCGGCTGTCATGCGTAAGCCCGAGGGCGTGAGCCCGAGACGCGACGGGCGGGCCGTTGCCGGCCCGCCCGCACCAGATGCCTGATGGACGCGACGGATCAGAAATCCATATCGCCCATGCCGCCGCCGCCGCCCGGAGGCATCGGCGGCCCCTTCTTCTCCGGCTTCTCCGCCACCATCGCCTCGGTGGTGATCAGCAGCCCGGCGACCGACGAGGCATCCTGCAACGCCGTGCGCACGACCTTGGTCGGGTCGATGATGCCGGCCTTCACCAGGTCCTTGAACTCGCCGGTTTGCGCGTCGAAGCCCCAATTGTACTCGTCCTTGTCGAGCACCTTGCCGGACACCACGGCGCCGTCCTCGCCCGCATTCTCGGCGATCTGGCGCAGCGGCATCTGGATCGCCTTGCGCACGATCTCGATGCCGACGCGCTGATCGTCGTTGTCGCCCTTGAGCTTGGCGAGGATCGCGCCGGCCCGCGCCAGCGCGACGCCGCCGCCCGGCACAATACCTTCCTCGACCGCGGCACGGGTCGCGTGCATCGCGTCATCGACGCGGTCCTTGCGCTCCTTCACCTCGACCTCGCTCGAGCCGCCGACGCGGATCACGGCCACGCCCCCGGCGAGCTTGGCCAGCCGCTCCTGCAGCTTCTCGCGGTCGTAATCCGAGGTGGTCTCCTCGACCTGCGCCCGGATCTGGTTGCAGCGGCCCTTGATGTCCTCCTTCTTGCCGGAACCCTCGACGATCGTGGTGTTCTCCTTCTCGATCAGCACCTTCTTGGCCTTGCCGAGCATGTTGAGGGTGACGGTCTCGAGCTTGATGCCGAGATCCTCGGAGATCACCTGCCCGCCGGTCAGGATCGCGATGTCCTCCAGCATCGCCTTGCGGCGATCGCCGAAGCCGGGCGCCTTCACGGCGGCAACCTTGAGGCCGCCGCGCAGCTTGTTGACGACCAGCGTCGCCAACGCCTCGCCTTCCACGTCCTCGGCGATCACCAGCAGCGGCCGGCCGGACTGCACCACCGATTCGAGCAACGGCAGCATCGCCTGCAGGCCGGAGAGCTTCTTCTCGTGGATCAGGATGTACGGCTGATCCAGCTCGGCGCTCATCTTCTCGGCGTTGGTGATGAAGTAGGGCGAGACGTAGCCGCGGTCGAACTGCATCCCTTCGACCACGTCGAGCTCGGTCTGGATGCCCTTGGCCTCCTCGACCGTGATCACGCCCTCGTTGCCGACCTTCTGCATCGCATCCGAGATCATGCGCCCGATCTCGACATCGCCGTTCGACGCGATCGCGCCGACCTGCGCAGTCTCGGCCGGCGTGGTGATCTTGCGGCTGCGCTTCTTCAGCTCCTCGACGACGGCGTTCACCGCCTTGTCGACGCCACGCTTGAGGTCCATCGGATTCATGCCGGCGGCAACCGACTTTGAACCCTCGCGCACGATCGACTGCGCCAGCACCGTCGCGGTGGTGGTGCCGTCGCCGGCCTGGTCGTTGGTCTTCGAGGCTACCTCGCGGACCATCTGCGCGCCCATGTTCTCGAACTTGTCGGAAAGCTCGATCTCTTTCGCGACCGCAACACCGTCCTTGGTGATCCGCGGGGCGCCGAAGCTCTTGTCGAGCACCACGTTGCGGCCCTTGGGGCCCAGCGTGATCCTCACTGCATCGGCCAGGATGTCGATGCCGCGGAGCATCCGCTGGCGGGCATCGCCGCCGAACCGAACTTCTTTTGCTGCCATGTCAATTGGTATCCTTTTGTCAGTCTGCTGAGTGGGCGAGAGCGGCGCTCAAGCGGCCTTTTTTGCCGGCTTGGCGACGCTGCCTTCGATCACGCCCATGACGTCGAACTCCTTCATGATGAGGAGCTCCTCGCCGTCGATCTTCACTTCGGTGCCGGACCACTTGCCGAACAGCACGCGGTCGCCGGCCTTGAGGTCGAGCGGCACGAGCTGGCCGCGCTCGTCGCGGGCGCCGGGGCCGGCGGCGACGATCTCGCCCTCCATCGGCTTCTCCTTCGCCGTGTCGGGGATGATGATCCCGCCCGTGGTCTTCTCCTCGGCGTCGAGTCGCCGGACCACAACTCGGTCATGCAGGGGACGGAACTTCATTGCGGATCGCTCCTGATAATGTTGTTACGAGATGTTGGTCTGCAGCCCGCGGCGCCTCGCCGAACCGTTGCCGGCCCGGGCGCTGCTAGCACTCCTCTGTTGGGAGTGCCAGCGGTCTAGGCGGTTCGGCGGGGCAAGTCAAGCGGCCGGCAGCACTCTCAACGTGCGAGTGCTAATGCACTGGCATCGTTCACTTTTTATTTGGACGGCGGGCCCAATTCTGGCATCATCGCGACGCAACCGCCGCGCCACCTGCGGGGTTGGCAGGAGGTGGGTATCACCCGACCGGAGGCACGATGAAGCTCGCTTTGCAGCTCCAGGATTACCGGCTGACCACCGCGGAAATCCTCTATCACATGCCCGACCATCCTGGCGTGCTGCAGACCTTCGTCTGGCAGGACCTTGATCTCGCCCCTCGGTTCCCGGTGCTGCACCGGTTCCTGGATTTTTGGGCCCACAACCTCGACGGCAAGCTGCATTCGGTCCGGATCGCGTCCGCCGGCCTGATCAGCCCGGGGCGGCTGCGCCATGCAACGACCGAGCTGCGCCTGCATTAGAGGATGCCGTCATGTCCTGTGCCCGGCTAGCCTTGCAGCCGGTCATGGCTGCGGTTTTCCGGAAACCTCGCGTTCCATGAGTTGACGGATGAACCGGGTGTAGGGAATGCCGCGCACCTTGGCGCGTTCCTTCACGGCATCTAGCAGCGGCTTCGGAACGCGCATGTTGATGTGCGCCGCTTTTGGTTCAAACTCAAACTGAGTAGGTGTGCCGCCCGACAAGTCGTATTCCGTGAGGTCGGCGGTATCGACGAAGTCCTGAGCTTCCTCATCGGTCTTAAAGGTCGGGATTTTCTTCTTCATAGCTCTCGATCTCCTCTCGGTGCATGTAGCGGGCGCTACCAGGCCGGATGTAGCGGTGCCCGTCGCGTTCCCGGATAGTGAAGACAACGAAGACCGCCCGCCCGCGTCTGGTCCTACCGACGGCTCTCAACCGTCGTTCGGTTTGCGAATGACCGATGTCGGGCAGGACGATTACCGGCCCGGCAAACACGCCCTCGATCTCTGACCGCGAGACACCGTGCTTCCGGCAATGTTCGAGGTTTCCGCGGTCCCACTCGAACCCTGAAAGCGGACAGTCCATATTTTTGGCTACATGTTTGTGTAGACAAATGCAACACGGGGCTCTGGTCGCGGTTAGGCTCCCAGCAGCCCCTAAGCCCCAAGCGCCGCCTCGGCGCGGTGGCGGCGCAGCAGCATCAGGCCGAGCGCGGCGGCGGCCGCGAACAAGGCGATGCCGAGGCCGAGCTGGACGAAGCGGCCGAGCTTCATGCCGGCGCCAAGCAGGGCGAACACAACGGTCTGCGGCACGTAACCCAGCGCCGAGCCGGCCAGGAACGGCCCGGCCGCTATCGCCGAGGCGCCCGCCATCAGATTGAGCAGCAAATTGTTGCCCGCCGGCAGCAGCCGCAGCGTCAGCGTCGCGCCGAACGGGTGACGTCCAAGCACCGCATCGAGCCGCGCCAGCTTTCCGCGCAGCCTCCCCCGCAGCCAGCCACGCGCCAGCAGCCGCGCCCAGGCGAAATCAGCGCCGCAGCCAAGTACCTGGGCGGCGAGCGCCAATGCGCCGCCTTCCCAGGCCCCGAACGCAAAGCCGCCCGCGAACGCCGCCGCCTGCCGCGGCATCCCGATCGCGACCAGCCCGGCCGCCGCCGCCACGAACACCGCGGCCCCACCCGGACCGTGGGCTGCGAGCGCGCGGGCCGCCGCCTCGCGCTCAGCGGCTCCGGGCAGCAGCCGTAGTGCCGCGCCGGCGGCAAGCAGGCCGAGCGCGAGCAGTGCCGGGCGGCCAACGAGGCGCAGCGCCTCTCTCATCGCATCTCGACCTCTGGCGGCAGACCGCGGCGCTGCAGCCAATAAACGCCGGCGAGATCGACCAGCCCGATCCAGAGCCGGTCGAGCGTGCCGTAATGCGACCGCCCGGCGGCGCGCGGACGGTGCCGCACCGGCACCGAGACCACGCGCCCGCCGGCGCGGATGAACAGCGCCGGCAGGAAGCGGTGCATGTGGTCGAAGCGCGGCAGCTCAAGGAAGGCGGCGCGCGAAAACAGTTTCAGCCCACAGCCGGTGTCGGGGGTGGCATCGCGCAGCAGCCCGGCGCGCACGCGATTGGCGACCCGCGAGCCCAGCCGCTTGAGCGCCGCATCGCGCCGCGTCGTGCGATGGCCGGCGACCAGCACCGGGCCAACCCCGATCGCGACTTCGGCCGCCATCCGATCCAGCAGCACCGGAATGTCGGCCGGATCGTTCTGGCCGTCGCCGTCGAGTGTCGCGATCAGGGCAGCGCGCGCCGCTCGTACCCCGGTGGCGATCGCCGCCGACTGGCCGCAGCCGATCCGGTGCCGCCGCGTCACCAGCGGCGCGCCGGACACGGCCGCTTCCGCCAGCCGCTCGGGCGTCGCATCGGTGCTGCCGTCATCGACCACCACGATCTCGTGCGGCACCGGGGCCAGCGCCGCCTCGATTTCTGCGATCAGAGGCAGGATGTTGGGCGCCTCGTTCTGCACCGGGACGACCACGGACAGCACGAAACCGGCGGCGGGCTCGGGGGCGCTCATCGCGCCCGGGCGGTACACCGAGCCGCCAGGCGCGGCAACCGCCCCACTGCTTGCCGGTCCGCCACGGCGGCGATACCTCTTGGCCAATGCCGTTCGATGTGCGCGAGTTCCCCGCCCCGGCCGATGCGCTGCGCGCCGCACGCAACCGCCGGCTGGCGGCGGTATGGCTGTTCACCGTCGCCGGGATGATCCTGGTGATGGTGGTGCTCGGGGGTGCCACGCGCCTGACCGGCTCGGGCCTCTCGATCATGGAGTGGGCGCCGGTTACCGGCGTGCTGCCGCCGCTCAACCATGCCGACTGGATCAAGTTGTTCGACCTCTACAAGCGCATCCCGCAGTACAGCATGGTCAATCACGGCTTCGGTCTGGCGGGCTTTCAGCGCATCTTCTGGCTCGAATGGGTGCATCGGCTGTGGGGGCGGCTGATCGGGCTCGTCTTCATCGTGCCGCTGATCTGGCTGTGGGCGCGGGGCGCGATCGGTCGCCGGCTCGGGCTGCGGCTCGCGCTGCTGTTCGTGCTCGGCGGACTGCAAGGCGCGGTCGGCTGGTTCATGGTGGCGTCGGGCTTCCAGCCGGATGCCGTTTCGGTGGCTCCGGTGCGGCTCGTGGCCCATCTGGTGCTGGCGCTGGCACTCTACGCCGCGATCCTGTGGACGGCACTTTCGGTCCGCTACCCGTCGCCGCGACCGATCCCCGGGGCGCGGCCGGTGCGAGCGCTGGCGCGGCTGGTCGCGGCCCTGGTGGCGCTCACCATCGTCGCCGGGGGCTTCACCGCCGGGCTGCACGCCGGCCTAGAATACAACACTTTTCCTCTCATGGACGGCCGGCTCGTGCCTGCGAGCTACGCCCGGCTCTCGCCGTTTCTGCGCAACCTGACCCAAAACATCGCCGCCGTGCAGTTCGACCACCGGGTACTCGCGACGCTGACGGTGCTGAGCGTCGCCGCCCTGGTCGCGGTCGGGCTGCGGAGCGCCCTGCCGCGCGGTGCGCGAGCCGCGGTGCTCGCGGTCGGAGCGGTCGTCGTGGTGCAATACGGGCTCGGCATCGCCACCTTGTTGCTAGTGGTGCCGGTCCCGCTCGGCGTCGCGCACCAGGCGACGGCGACATTGCTGCTCACCGGCGCCCTGGTCGCGTGGCATTCGCTGCGCGGCGCCGTCGCCGCCCTGCCGCGCGCCCCCGAGGAGACAGGATTGGAAACGACATGATTTCAGGAAGCATGACCCCGCTCGCCACCACCGACCGCCTGTTCTTCGACCGCGCCGACGCCGCCCTCGGCCGCGAGGCCGCGGCGCGTATCACCGGCGGCGCGCTCGCCGGCACCGATGATGGCGAGCTGTTTTTGGAATACCGCGAGAGCGAGCATCTCTCGCTGGAGGACGGGCACATCCGCAGCGCCGGGTCCGACACCTCGCTCGGCTTCGGCCTGCGCGCGGTGCTCGGCGAGGAGACCGGGTACGCCCATGCGGGCGAGATTTCCGAGGCGGCGCTGGCCCGCGCCGCCGCCGCCGTCTCGGCGGTGCGGGCCGGCCGCTCGGGCACGGCCGCCGAGCCGCCGCGCGCCACCAACGCGCGACTCTACAGCGACCAGAACCCGCTCGCCGAAGGCGATTTCGCGACCCGCGCCGCGCTGCTCGGCAGCATCGACGCGACCGCACGGGCGAAGGACGGGCGGGTGCGGCAGGTGATGGCCTCGCTCGCCGGCGAGTGGCAGGCGGTGCAGATCCTGCGCGCCGACGGCAGCCGGGTCGCCGATCTGCGGCCACTGGTGCGGCTCAATGTGTCCGTCGTCGTCGAGCAGAACGGCCGGCGCGAGACCGGCAGTTACGGCACCGGCGGCCGCTTCGGCTACGCCCGCCTGCTGGACGAGGCGACCTGGCGGCAGGCGGTCGATGAGGCGCTGCGGCAGGCGCTGCTCAACCTCGAGAGCGTGTCGGCGCCTGCCGGCGAGATGGCCGTGGTGCTCGGCCCCGGCTGGCCCGGCATCCTGCTGCACGAGGCGATCGGGCACGGGCTCGAAGGCGATTTCAACCGCAAGAAGACCTCGGCCTTTGCCGGCCTGATGGGGCACCGGATCGCCTCGCCGGGGGTGACGGTGGTCGATGACGGCACCATCCCGGACCGGCGCGGCAGCATTACCGTCGATGACGAGGGCGAGCCGTCGGGCCGCACCGTGCTGATCGAGGACGGCGTGCTGGTGGGTTTCATGCAGGACCGGCTGAACGCGCGGCTGATGGGCGAGCGGCCGACCGGCAACGGCAGGCGCCAGTCCTATGCCCACGCGCCGATGCCGCGGATGACCAATACGATGATGCTGTCCGGCACGCACAAGCCGGAGGAGATGATCCGCTCGGTCAAGCGCGGCCTCTACGCGGTCAATTTCGGTGGCGGCCAGGTTGACATCACCTCGGGCAAATTCGTGTTTTCCGCGAGCGAGGCCTACCGGATCGAGGACGGACGGGTGGGGGCGCCGGTCAAGGGTGCGACCCTGATCGGCAACGGGCCGGATGCGCTGACCAAGATCACGATGGTCGGCGACGATGCGGCGCTGGATGCCGGGATCGGCACCTGCGGCAAGAACGGGCAGGGCGTGCCAGTGGGCGTCGGCCAGCCGACGCTGAAGCTCTCGGCGCTGACGGTGGGCGGCACCGCGGCCTGATACACGTCTCGACCTCTCGGCCCTAAACCGCTTTTCTCATAGATGAGCGGCTCGCTTCGGGTTAGGAGTCTCGGTATTCTGAAAACCATCTGAACGGAACCGCATGACGACACTTGCCGACCGGCTCGCTGTGACGCGGAACCACCCGACGGGCTTCGATTGGATGCGGTTGGTGCTGTCAACCAGCATCATCGGCTGGCACACGATTGCCTTGAGTTACGGCTTGGGGGCTGAGCGTTACTACTTGCTAAGCCCCGTTTGGCGTCCTCCTGCCTTGGCCCTTCTCGGTCTTTTCTTCTGCTTGAGCGGCTTTCTGGTTGCGGGAAGCGTGGAGAGGTGCAGAACGCCGATCTCATTCGCCGGTCTGCGTATCTTTCGTATCTTTCCGGCACTGATGGTCGAGGTCTGGTTGTCCGCCCTAATTCTTGGCCCGCTTTTGACGCATTATCCTCTCCGGGCGTATTTCATGAACTGGTACTTCAAGATTTATTTCTTTAACATGTTTGGCATCGTGCATTTCGTATTGCCAGGACTGTTTCCGAATAACCCAGTGCCCCACATAGTGAATGGCCAACTCTGGACCGTGCCATTCGAGCTAAAATGCTACGAGATTTTGCTTCTGATGTCGGTTTTGGGCTTCTACAAGTACAAAAAACTTCTGATCGGCGTACTGGCTGTGACCGTCGCCTACGTCGTTTTTCAGAACGGTCTCGTAGGCTATGCTCCCACAAGTGCGTTGAGCAACGGGCAGCTTGTTCTGACCGGCGATGAACTCGTGTTGTGCTTCTTGCTGGGTGTTGGTTTCTTCCAATTCCGCCATCGTGTGATTTGGAGCGGTTGGCTGGGCGCCGCATCAGGTGCAGCTGCCGCCATCCTGCTAGCGATACCGCTGTATGGCGGTCTCAGGGTCTGACTCAAATCGCCGTCGGAACGCGAGTATATTGATTTAATGGGGAAATTTGGCCCACCACGGCGGCTCAAGCGGCTGCCAGCCGTCGCATCATGAGCTTGACACTGATGATGTAAAGCCAAGTCACCGCGCTTTGGGTTGTCGCCTCGAAGTCTTTGGCCAGGCGACGGTTGCGGTTGAGCCATGCAAAGGTGCGTTCGACGACCCATCGCCGGGGCAGCAGGACGAAGCCCTTGGCGGCGTCTGACCGCTTGACGATCTCGATGGTCCAGTCGCCGAGGTTTTCGAGGACGCCCTTCAGCTTGTCACCGGCATAGCCCCCGTCGGCGAAGACATGGCGCAACCAGGGGAAGGCGCTGCGGATGCTCGCCAGCAGGCCTGGCGCCCCATCGCGATCTTGCACGTCGGCGGGGTGAACGATCATCCCGACCGGCAGGCCGATCGTGTCGGTGAGAATATGGCGCTTTCGGCCTTTGATCATCTTCTCGGCCGCATAACCGCGCGGACCACCAGCCTCCGTGGTCTTGACCGACTGGCTGTCGATCACGCCCGCGCTCGGACTTGCCTCGCGGCCGGCGGCCTCGCGCACCAACATCAGCAGCGCATGATTGATGGTCTGCCAGGTTCCGTTATCCCGCCACGCATAGAAATACCGCTGCACCGTCGTGAACGGAGGGAACTCCTTCGGCAGCAGCCGCCACTGGCAGCCCGACTGTGCGATATAGAAGATCGCATCGACGACATCTCGCAAGTCGGTCTCGCGCGTCCGCCCGCAGCTTGCCGCCGCGGGGAGGTGCGGTTCGATCACGCCCCACTCCTCGTTGGTGGTATCGCTTGCATAGCGCAGCCCATCGCGCCGATACTTGGCGCGCGTGATTTCAGTCCAGGCCATCGGGTCATTCCTTCGTGTCTTCGCAACCACGAGAGAACCGAAGCCGCTGAAATCACGCAACCCCGTACGATCCCTGCAGACCGCAAGGTGACCCACCCATCGTCCATTTCCTTGAAATAACTCGCTAAACTATTCCGGAACCATTCCGGGTCAGCCTCTCAGCTTTAGCCTTGCTCCCATTCCTTTAACGTATTTCACGATCTACCTTGGACTGCTGAACCCGCCCAAGCCTAGGCTGCTGTTTGGCGGCGACTACTCCTATGGTTTGTATCTCTACGGCTTTCCAATTCAGCAGGCGGTTGCCTCAATGGGGAATTGGACCCATCATTGGTACATCAATCTGGGTCTTGCTCTTCCTCTGGCGGCAGGAGTGGCTTGGCTTTCCTGGAACTGTGTCGAGAAGCCATTCCTGAGCCGGAAAGCCGTGCTGACGCAACTAGAAGACCAAGTCCTCCTGCTCCTTGGCAAAGTCCGGCTCCAACGTGCGGCTCATCTGCTCGCTCGACCAGATTGGATGCGGACAAAACGATCGTGGGATGCGTGGCCCGCTCCGTGCGGGCAGAGCGCTCCGTCTATCTGCGGCTTCATGGGCATGGCACAGATTGAGCCGATAAGTCATGCTGTCCGGTGGTGTGCTGGTTCGTGCGGACGGCGCTGCGCCGGGTGTTGGGCGCGCTGGCCGAGCGTTGATCGCGTTGCCATCCGGCGTTCGGGTCCATGTTGCCTGCGGCGTGACGGACATGCGCAAAGGAATGGTCGGCTTGGCGATGCTGGTGCAGCACGGATTGGGCGCATCCGTTCGATGGTGCGGTGTATGCTTTCCGCGGCCGCCGTGCCGGCCTGACCAAGCTGATTTGGCAGGACGGGATCGGCCTGTGCTGGGTGGGTGGGGCCGCGGAGACGGCTGATTCAGCTTGGTCCGCAGCAGCGCTTGTATTTTTGGCCTGGGCCACGCGGGTAGGGAGCGCTCCTAGACCCGAAGTTTGCGTCCCCAGGGGCGAAGAGGGAGAAGGCGTTCTCGCCGATAAACTGAAGGCCACACACGACCTCGTGTGGCGGCGGTGCGGCGTCCGCTGCAACCGCTCGCACGTTGACAGCGCGCAACGCCAAAGGAACTGGTCCATGCGCGCGCTCTGCTGGCACGGCAAGCACGACATCCGTTGCGAGAGCGTCCCGGACCCCGAGATCAAGGACCCGCGCGACGCGATCATCAGGGTAACCGCCTGCGCGATCTGCGGCTCCGACCTGCACCTTTACGACGGCGTCATCCCATCGATGAAGAGCGGCGACGTGTTGGGGCACGAGACCATGGGCGAGGTGGTCGAGGTCGGCTCGGAGAACACGAAGCTGAAAAAGGGCGACCGCGTGGTGGTGCCGTTCACCATCTCCTGCGGAGAGTGCTTCTTCTGCCAACGCGGCTACTTCTCCGGCTGCGAGCGGTCCAACCCGAACGCCGAGATGGCGGCCAAGCTGTGGGGCCATTCTCCCGCCGGGCTGTTCGGCTACTCGCATCTGCTGGGCGGTTTCCCCGGCGGGCAGGCGGAGTACCTGCGAGTGCCGTACGCCGATGTCGGGCCGATCAAAGTGCCGGAGGGGCTGAGCGACGAGCAGGTCCTGTTCCTGTCCGACATCTTCCC
This sequence comes from uncultured Alphaproteobacteria bacterium, assembly GCA_963754235.1. Taxonomy (GTDB): domain Bacteria; phylum Pseudomonadota; class Alphaproteobacteria; order Acetobacterales; family Acetobacteraceae; genus DATAYA01. The sequence goes on from CAVWFK010000022.1 coordinate 51,776, forward strand.
GACCGGCTACATGGGCGCCGAGTTCTGCGACATCAAAGGCGGCGAGACGATCGCGGTGTTCGGCTGCGGCCCGGTTGCGCAATTCTCCATCCGCAGCGCCTTCCTGCTCGGCGCCGAGCGGGTGATCGCGATCGACACCGTGCCCGAGCGCCTCAAGATGGCGGCGGACGCGGGCGCGATCACCATCGACTTCATGAAAGAGGACGTCCACGACCGCATCCAGGAGCTGACCCACGGCCGGGGCGCGGACGCCTGCATCGACGTGGTGGGGACGGAGCCGCACACCTCGGCCAGCTTCAACTCGATGCTGGACCGGCTGAAGGTCGCGGCCTTTGCCGGCACGGACCGCCCACACGTGCTGCGCCAGGCGATCAACAACACGCGCAACTTCGGCATTGTGTCGATCATCGGCGTATACGGCGGCTTCGTAGACAAGATCCCGATGGGCAGCGCGATCAATCGCGAACTCACCTTCAAGATGGCTCAGACGCCGGTGCAGCGCTACCTGCCGATGCTGATGGAGCGGATCACGAAGGGGGAGATCGATCCATCTTTCGTCATTACCCACAAGGCGCCGCTGGCCGACGGTCCTGATCTCTACAGGACTTTCCGCGACAAGCAGGACGGTTGCATCAAGGTCGTGCTCAAGCCCTGAGGCGGCCGGAAGCAACCGGCCGCTCGACCGCACTTTTGCTGGAGACTTGCGCCATGGCATCAGAAGCCCACCCCCTCGCCATCGTGACCGGCGCCTCCGCTGGTATCGGCTACGAACTTGCCAAGCAGTGCCGGGATCACGGCTTCGACCTGCTGATCGCCGCCGACGAACCCGAGATCGAGCAGGCCGGCGCCAAGCTGCGGCTGGACGGGGCGAGGGTCGAGGCTGTTCAGGCTGATCTGTCCGGCCCCGAGGGTGTGGACAAGCTCTATGCCGCCACCAGGGGCCGCAAAGTGGATGCGCTGCTGGCCAATGCCGGGCGTGGCCTCGGCCGCGGCTTCCTGGACCAGGACCCGGCGGACTGGCGACAGGTGGTAGACACCAACATCACCGGCACGCTGCTGCTGATACAGAAGGTCGGCCGCGACATGCGCAGCGCCGGAGCCGGCCGCATCCTGATCACCGGCTCGATCGCCGGCTTCATGCCCGGAACCTACCAGGCGGTCTATAATGGCACCAAGGCGTTCCTGGACAGCTTCTCGTTCGCGCTCCGCCACGAGTCGAAGGGCAGCGGCGTCACGGTGACCTGCCTCATGCCGGGCGCCACCGAGACCGAGTTCTTCGAGCGTGCCGACATGATGGACACCAAGGTCGGGACACAGAAGAAGGACGACCCGGCGATGGTGGCCAAGACCGGGTTCGATGCCATGATGAAGGGCGAGGGGCGACGTGGTGGCCGGATGGCACAACAAGCTGCAGGCGGCCATCGCCAACGTGACACCCGCGGACGTGCTCGCGGAGATGCACCGCGGCATGGCGGCACCCGGAACCGCCAAGGCGTAGCCCGAAGTCGCCGGCAAATCGTCCGGGATTCAAATCTATGGGTAGTGAGACGGGTATGAACGACATCAATCTCGCGAAGTTCTTGGGGTGCTTCAGCATCGGATTGGGGGCCATCGAGCTGCTCGCACCGCGGCGCCTGATCCGCCTGCTCGGCCTTCCCCAGTCCCCGGCGCTAGTCCGTGCGTTCGGGGCACGGGAGGTCGCGGCCGGCGCCGCGGTGCTGACCTATCCCGACAATCCAGCGCCGCTCTGGGCACGGGTCGGCGGCGACGCCCTGGACCTGGCGGTGCTGGGGTTCGCGCTGCAGCCGGGCAGGCGCCGGCGCCGCGAGGCTGCGACGGCGGCCACCGTTGCCGTCCTGGCGGTTACGGCTCTGGACGCGCTGTGCGCGACGGCTCTCACCCAGCGACAAGCCCGCGCCGGCCAGACCGCACGGCGAACTCGCGTCTCATAGCCGGTGACGCCAACAACCCGGCGGCCTGACGGCCGGCGGCACGGCCGTCTGAGCAGGGCCGGAGCACGACGCACGACGTCGTGCTGCCGACGTGAAAGCCCACCCACCGGTCCACCGGACGTTCCGCTCTGGCCAGCGGTCATTGCAAGGTCCCGCAAGGCAAGTCAAATTGCCATAGAGGTCGTCCGAAGACGAAGTCACGCAAATCGTGGCGGGTCCGCCTGATTGCAGGGCAGGGCCGATCGGCACGCCGGGTTAGCACAGCGGTAGTGCAGCGGTTTTGTAAACCGAAGGCCGGGGGTTCGATCCCCTCACCCGGCAGCCTGCCTTCATCATGGCGATCGCAGGCGTGACAAGCCGCCTCATCTTCGCCGGCTCGGGCGCCACGCCAAGGGTTGCAGCCCGTCCTCGCCCTAAAATTGGCAGTTGCGAAGCGGAGAGGGTGTTGCGTAGCCTGCCGCTCGGTTTCACTCTCGGACAGATCATGGACCAGGTGCCGCCGGCCGAGCCCGCCGGAGAGCCGCCCCGGATCAGCCGGCACTTGCAGGTGCTCACCGCCGTGCTGCTGATCGGCATCCTGGCGGTGACGGTCCAGCAGCTCCTCAGCACCCGCGCCGCCGTGCTGCGCGACACCGAACAGCAGATGTCGCGCCTCGACATGGTGTTCGCCGAGCAGACCGGCCGTGCGCTCGAGACCGTGGACGTCATCCTCGAACACGGCATGGGCCTGTATCGGGAAGCGGTCGGCGCCAGGCCGGTGGACCAGGCGGCGCTCAGGCGGGGCCTCGCGCGGCTTGGCCGCGGCGTGCAGCAGATCCAGGAACTGGCGATTACGAATGCCGCCGGCTTCCTGATCGCCTCGTCCCGTCCTGGTCCGCTTGCGGCGCTGCCGGAACGGGCGCGGCAGGCGCTGCTGCACTCCCCGCCCGACCCGGCCGCCCGGCCGCAGATCAGCGAGCCGTTCCGCCTGCCCGACGGGCGCTGGACGGCGATAATGTTCCACCCGGTCAACGGCGCTGGCGGGCGGCCCGCCGGATACGCAGTTGCGTTCCTCAACATGCTGTATTTCGAGAATTTCTATCGCGCCGTGCAGTTGCCGGAGAACGGCGCCATTTTGCTGCACCGGCGCGACGGCACCGTCCTCGCGCGCTATCCGCACGCTGACACGCTGATCGGCGCCAGCTTCGGCCACCTCGCCCCTTGGACGGACGTCCTCGACCGCGGCGAGGTCGCCGGCACGATGATCATGGACAGCCCGCTGGACGGCAACCGCCGTGTGCTCGCGATTCGCGCGCTCAAGCTGTTCCCGGTCGCGGTCAACGTATCGGTGGGTGAGCGCCAGGTGCTGGCGCCCTGGCGCCGGCAGACGGTAATCCTGGGCTCCAGCGCCGCCGCGGCCGCGATCGCCGTATGTGCGTTGCTGTTGATGCTCGCGCAGCGATCGCACCAGGTGGAGACGCTGTTCCGCGCGGCCCGCGCCGCCTCCGCCGCGACCGCGGCGGCGAACGCCGAGCTGCGCCACGAGATGGAGGAGCGCGCGCGCACCGAGGAGGCGCTGCGCCACGCTCAGCGCGCCGAGGCGATCGGTCAGCTTACCGGCGGCGTCGCGCATGATTTCAACAATTTGCTCGCCGTCGTGATGGGCAACATCGACCTGCTGGAGCGTAGTGCGGCAGCCAGCGATGCGACCATGCTCGGCCGGCTTGCCACCATGCGCGCCGCCGTAGAGCGGGGGGCTACGCTGACCGGCCAGCTCCTCGCCTTCGCGCGCCGCCAACCGCTGCTGCCGCGCGCCGTCGATCTGAATGGGCTGCTCAGCGGCCTCGCCGATCTGCTGCGCAGCGGCCTTGGTCGCGGCGTGGCCCTGGAGATGCGCCTGCACGAAGGGCTTTGCCCGGCGCTGGTGGACGCGACGCAGATGGAGCTCGCGGTGCTCAATCTGGCCGTCAACGCGCGCGATGCTATGCCGAACGGCGGCGTGCTGAGGCTGGAGACCGGCATCGAGCGGCGCGCAGCCCCCCAGCGCCCGGAGGAGCCGCCGGCAGGCGATTACGTGTGGGTGGCGGTGCGCGACACCGGCACCGGCATGCCGCCCGAAATCCTCGCCCGCGCCTTCGAGCCGTTCTTCACCACCAAAGAGGTCGGGCGCGGCTCCGGCCTCGGGCTGAGCCAGGTCTATGGGCTGGCCAAACAGTCCGGCGGCGGGCTGCACCTTGCGAGCGCGCCGGGGCGCGGCACATCGATCACGGTGTTCCTGCCGTGCGCCGAGGCGCCGCAGGCCGCGGCCGCCCCGAGCCAGCCGGCACCGTCGCGGGCCGCGGGCCGGGCGCGGGTGCTGGTGGTGGACGATGACGCGGCCGTGCGCGCGACCACGGGCGCGTTGCTGCGCGATCTCGGCTACGCCGTGGTCGAGGCCGCCGGCGGTCCGGCGGCGCTCGACCGGCTGCGCGCCGATCCGGAAATTGAGGTAATGCTGACCGACGTCGTGATGCCGGGAATGACCGGCCCGGAGGTCGCGCGGCGCGCCCAGATGGAGCGACCGCTGCTGCCTGTCGTGTTCGTCTCCGGCTATGCCGATCCCGAAGCGCTGACCGGGGATCGCGGGATGGGCGATCTGCTGCGTAAGCCGTTCCGCCCCGCCGAGCTTGCCGAGCGGATCGAGGCGGCGCTGGCCGAGGCGGTCGTCCCGGCCGTCTGACGGGCTCACGGGACGCCGCCGACCTGCCGTTCGCTGACCTCCCAGAGCCGCCTTGCCGCCGCATCGTCCTGCGCGGCCGGGCTTGGCGGCTGCTGCCGGCGATCGACGAAATAGCCACCGCTGATGCCCGCGACCTCGGGCGCATCGGCGAGCCACACCAGCGTCTCGGCGCCGTTCTCGGGGCGGCGCGCGACCGGGCGCAGCAGCGTCATCGCCAGCGCCGCCAAGCCGCCGTTGTTGCGCGCGAAATTGGTGGCGACGAAGCCCGGATGGAAACAGTTCGCCGTAACCTCGCTGCCCTGCAGCCGGCGCGCCAGCTCGCGGGTGAACAGGACGTTGGCGAGCTTGGTCTCGCCATAGCGGCGCATGATGCCGAAGCGCCGCGCGGCGTCGAGATCGTCGAACGGGATGTGCGCCCGGCGATGCGCGACCGAGGAGGTGGTGATGATGCGCGCGGGGGCCGCCGCGCGCAGCCGGTCCAGCAGCAAAATCGTGAGAAGAAACGGCGCCAGATGATTGACCGCCCACATCATCTCGAACCCGTCCGGACTGAGGCGGCGCTTGGTGAACAGGGCCCCCGCGTTGTTCACCAGCACGTCGATGCGCGCCAGCCGCGCCAGCGCCTCCGCCGCGAGCCGGCGGACCGCGGCCAGCGAGGCAAGGTCGGCGATCAGCACCACCGGCCGCGCGCCGTCGCCCGCAGCGGCCAGCTTTGCGGCCAGCGCCTCGCCGCGTGCCGGATCGCGGGCGACCAGCGCGAGACGCGCGCCGCGACGGGCAAGTGCCGTCGCCGCCGCCAGGCCGATCCCGCTGGTCGCCCCGGTCAGCAGCACCTGCTTGCCGCGCACTCCGTCCCATTCGGCCATGCTCAGCCCTCCTCGCGCGCGCCAACCTCTTCGCGTGCCCAGGCGATCGCGGCCCGAGCGAGAGCGTCGATCGTGTCCACGAGCGGCGTATTTCTGTCTTCGGCCCCCAGCGCCACCGGGATTTCCGTGCAGCCGAGAACCACCGCCCGCGCGCCGCGCGCGGCGAGCCGGGCGGCGGCCTCGGCGAGCGGGGCGCGAGCGGCGGCAATGCGGCCGGCTTTCACGGCGGCAATCGCGGGGGTCACTAGCCGCTCCATCTCCGCCGGCTCGGGCACGAGGCAGGGCCAGCCCAGCGCGCCCAGCCGGTCCTGGTAGAGCCGCATCGCGAGCGTGCCGGCGGTGCCCATCACGCCGACCGGGCCGGGCGGGATTTCGCGCCGCCGCAGCTCGGCCGCAGCGGCATCGACGATGTGCAGGATCGGCAGGATGCCCGCTGCCGCCATCGCGCCGTGCCAGCCATGCGCCGTGTTGCACGGGATCGCGACCGCACCGCACCCGGCTTGCGCCAGCCCGCGCAGCCCGTGCAGCAGCCAGGGCAGCGGATCAGGCCCGCCTTGCAGCCGCGCCGCGGTACGGTCCGGCACGCGCGGATCGGACCACAGCACGGCAGGAATGTGGTCCTGGTCGCGCGCGGCGGGCGTGAGTTCCGCGAGCCGGACCATGAAATGCGCGCTGGCGAGCGGCCCCATGCCGCCGAGCACGCCCAAGATACGTTGGGTCATGCGCGCGACAGTGGTTGGCGCTTGACCGGCCGGCAAGGGCCGGCGGAGGCTCTATCCATGCGCATCGGATTCGCGCTGGTCGGCCATCGTGGCGCGCGCGGGCTCTATCCCGAGAACACGCTGGAGGGGTTTCGCGCCGCCGCCGCCCTCGGGCTGCGCGCGGTCGAGCTCGACGTCGGCGTCACGCGCGACGGCGCGGTCGTGGTGCATCACGATCCGACGCTGAACCCGGATCTCGCGCGCGACGCGAGCGGCGCCTGGATCACCGGCTTGCCGCCACTGCTCAAAGAACTGACGCTCGCCGAACTTGCCCGCTTCGACGTCGGGCGCATCCGGCCCGGCAGCCGCTATGCCGCACGCTATCCGGTGCAGCGCCCGATCGATGGGGCCCGCATCCCGACGCTCGAGGCGGTGCTGCGCGCCCAGTCGGGCCTGCATGTCACCATCGAGATGAAGCTGCTCGCCGATCGCCCCGAGGCGACGGTGTCGCCGGAGGAAATGGCCGCTTCCGTCGCGGCGGTGGTGGAGCGGGCGGGCGCGCTCGAGCGCGTCGGCGTCTCCTGCTTCGACTGGCGGGGCGTGCGCGCCATGCGGCTTCAGTGCCCGGCGATGGCGCGCGGGTGGTTGACCGAGCCACGCACCGCGGCGGCGGCGGCGCTGTGGTGGGACCTGCCATCCCGGTCGGGGCAAAACCGGTCCGCACCCCAGGCGATCGCCGCAGAGGGCGGCGGCACGTGGTTCCCGGCGCACCGCCCGCTCACCCGCGACGCGTTTGCGACAGCGCGGCGTCTCGGGTTGCGCGTGGTGCCGTGGACCGTCAACGAACCAGGCGAGATGGCCCGGCTGATCGCCTGGGGCGTGGACGGCCTGATCACCGACCGGCCGGACCTGGCGCCGGCGGAGGCGTTGGCATGCGGTCCGGCCCCCGCCTCATAGGCTTGGCAGGAAGTTGGCGGTAGCCGAGGCGCGCCCCACCAGGCTCTGCAACGCCGGGTCCTCGTCCCCGCGCTCGGCGGTGAGCGTTTCCATGGGCACGAAGAACTCGTGCGCATGCGGGATCTGGCTGTGCACCAGGTCCCGATAGTGACGCGACTTCAGGCCGTACATCACCCGCAGGTCGCGCACCGGCAGCACCAGCGGCATCACGGGCTCGGCCCGCAGCACGCCAGTGAGCCGCCAACGCGGCGTGCCCTCATCCGCGACCGCCGGCGCCAGCAGCCAGGGCACCGGACACACCGCCATGAGCGACTGCGTGCTGGGCGCGAAGCGGGAGCGTTTGTCGAGGAAGTTGGGCAGCGAACTGCAGGCCTCGATGGCGAAGATATCCGGTATTACGTAGCACCCGCCACCCCGGCGGAATCGGTCCGGATCGGACCTAGTTTTCGCTCACATCTTGACGCTACATGTGCGGCATGGGCGAAGTCCGGGAGTGATGATTCGTTCGATATCGGCTTCGGCCGAGTGCTCGAAATGGTTGAAGCGCGCTTCGGCCGCTGGGCCACTACTAGCTTGACTGCGCTTATTAGTCTTGCCGTGGCATTGTTCTGCCTAAAAATAATCTTTGAGTACCCTAATCATACCTGTTTATGAAGCGAGTATGTATATTATAAGTGGAGGCGGATTGACACTGAGTAGGTTAAACTACCACTCCATATATGAAGTAATCTCGGCATCCCTAAGCTTATGCGTAACGTTACTATTAATACTTTTGATAATCTACGTGTGGGGGCGAGCAAGAGAACACGACCAGAGAATGACAAGAAACAATCGAGATATGGAGATAATATTTAACGAGCTAAAAGCCTCAATGCAGCGTAATAGAACAGCAGCAAACGACGCGAGAACTGAAGATAGGCCATCTATATATCTTCCAGCCGAATCCCCTCCATTTCCAGTGCCGCAAGACACGCCAGCAGGAACGTCGCCGCTAACGTCCCCCGTGCCAGCTTGTTGGCTATTGATGCCTCTGTCTCTTTCAGGCCGTGCTCCTCTAAGCGCTTCGCTAACTCGGCATAAGTTACTCCGGCCCGCTTCAATTCCGCCTTAAGAAATCGGGCCGTCTTGTCCGCCAGTTCCTTCTCGGTCGCCGCAAGGCCCATAGCCGCCATCCCGTCGTAATCGACGTAGAACAACTATCATATCTCGATATTTTCCTGTTGACAATGGGATAGCCATATTATATCGTATGTGCGAACAAGATCGCAGATACGATATATGCCTCAGCATTTCCTCCTGTCAGCAAAGGCCCGGACGCTTTCCTTCGCGTCTGTCCTGCGCATGACGGATGGCGGAAGCCGAGGCAGCTTTCATCGCGATCCGCTGGGCCGACAACGGCGGCAAGCCGTTCTGCCCACACTGCGGCTGCCCGACCGTCTATGAGTGCCGCCGTCCGAATGGTGCTCCCCGCTGGCGCTGCAAGGCGTGCCGGGGCGATTTCTCCATCACGTCCGGCACCCTGTTCGCACACCACAAGATGCCGCTCCGCAATTACCTCGCGGCGATTGCCCTTTTCTGCAACGAAGTGAAGGGCAAGAGCGCGCTGGCCCTCTCCCGCGATCTTGATTGCCAATACAAAACCAGCTTCGTCCTCGCCCACAAGCTCCGTGAGGCGATGGCGTCCGCGATGAAGGGTGTGCAGCTCGGCGGCGCCGGACGCATCGCGGAAATCGATGGCGGCTACTTCGGCGGCTACATCAAGCCGGCCAATCACAAGGAAAACCGACGGGATCGCCGGCTGGTCGAAAACCAGAACCACAAGCGTCAGGTCGTTGTCGTGATCCGCGAGCGGGGCGGCAGCACCTTTCCGGCCGTATTCAAGTCAGAGTTGGCGGCCCTCGGTTTCATCGCCGCCCGCGTCGCCAAGGGCACGAGATCATGGCGGACGAAGCCGGGTCATGGAACGACCTGCAAGCCCGCTACGCCATGCAGCGGATCGACCATCAGACGCTCTACAGCGATACGCGCGGCGTCTATACGAACGGGGCCGAAGAATTCTTCTCCCGGATGCGCCGGGCCGAAATCGGCCACCATCACCACATCGCCGGGGCCTATCTGGTCCGGTATGCGCAGGAGTCGGCTTGGCGGGAGGATCACCGCCGGATGGACAACAAGCGGCAGGTCCAAGCCGTCATGGGGCTGGCGATGGCGGCCGGCCTTCGGTGGATTGGTGTGGGTATTGGCAGCGGTCGGTGCGATAGCTATTGCTTTGTTGGAGTAGCGGGCGGCGGTCGAATGGACTGCACGAGATGGGCCGCTTCCTGACTAACTTGTCCGATTTGGACCCCTCCGATCCAGACCTGCTTAAGCCCAATCATAATCCCAAGCACTCCAAATAGAACAACTGCCGCAGTGCCAATAATCAATGTTCTTGTCTCGCGGCCTTGATGTTTAAGCTCTGCAACCGACATTGAAATAATTTCGAGCTTTCCGTCAATCTTTGTCATCATGGCATCTATCCGCAGTTGATTTTCGCGATTTGCAGCTTCGATGCGGTCTTCCAGTCTTTGCACGGCTCCTTGTCGTCGTCCACAGCCCGCTTCCCTTCCGCCCTACGGTCGCTGCCTTGTCTCGTCTGGTAATCATATGGTGATTTCTATCTGATAATAAGTCCTGGATGGATACTTAAAATCTTTCGTACATATTTCGCAGTTCTTTAACTTAAGTGAAAATTGTCTTTACTGTCGTTTCATTGGTGTGATCAAAAGACCTGGAAGGGATTGCATTAGACATTTGGCGGGTTTTCCTTAAGCCATCGCCATATAATTGGCGCTAGAAGAAGTTTGAGGTTTCCGCAATTAGCGCAGGATAAAGTAAGTGACACATGAACTCTCTGAGTTATTGTTGAAATGTTTACCCCATCACTGGCTGGAGTAATGGTATAACGGCTTTCTCTTGGGTGCATTGTCCATGTTCGCTGCTGCAAGCACACCTCACACGATTGGTTTTTCCACTTTGCTAGGAAAAACCGATTGATATCTTCCTCCGCCATATTGTACGTTACGGTTGGGGACGCCTCCGGTGGAGTAGGTGGATGCTCCTCACGATCCCCGCTTTCGCTCACGCACGGCACCTCCATTGCGGGTCTAACTTTGGCGGCATTTGGAGCGGCGGCGGTCCGCTTGGTCAAGCACCTGCGGCAGATTGTCGCATCATTTCTTCACCTTCGCGCCGATTGGGTTATCAACTCTCGCATCCCCTCCCGTCCATTCCCCACGCTCCGCACGATCCCCCGCCGGCCCATCTTGGCGAAAGCTTGCTGTAACCGGAGCCGCGTCAGCTTCATGGCGCGCTTGTCCGGCAGCGTGATGCCCTTGGTCGCCAGCGCCCGCG
>CAVWFK010000023.1:0-18949 GCA_963754235.1 uncultured Alphaproteobacteria bacterium
AAGAAAAACAAATGCAGACGTGTTACCGCCGATCGGATGATACCTTGCAGCTACACGTAACAATCAATCGCGCGACATTGATTGGCATCCAATATTCGGACTTCATCAGGGCCAGTTGCCTGGCCGGCATCTTCGTTTTGCCGAACCGCAGGTGACAAAAAATAGGCCGGACACATGACTGCAACACCTGCTCTGTTTCTCACGCCAACATCATTCTTAACACCAGAGGGCCGTCCACACATGTAGCTGCGGGCTATCGAGCGCAGCGTTTCGCCGTCCACGTCGCGGCGCCTGATCGCTTCGCGCTGCTGATGCGGGGTGAGCTTCGGCTTGCGCCCAATTGACGCCCTTGGCCTTGGCGTCGGCGCGGCCTCTCGCGGTGCGTTCGAGGATGCGGCGGCGTTCGAGCTTCGCGGCAACGCCAAGGATCGCAAACACGATCTCGGCAAAGTCCGAGGTCGTATCGAGGAACGGTTCGGCAAGCGAACGGATGCCCGCCCCGGCCCGTTGCATCTCGCGGGCGATAATCAAAAGGTCGGTCGTATCCCGCGACAGGCGGTCAACGGCCGGGATGATCACCACGTCGCCGTGGGCGAGGGGTCATCAGTTTTTGAGGTGCGGGCGGTCGGCGGTCGTGCCGGTGAGCTTCTCGCGGAACACCGTTTCGCATCCGGCGGCGCTGAGTTGGGCAAGCTGGCCGGTGAGGTCTTGCGCCCCGGTCGAGACGCGGGCATAGCCGTAAATCATGCCGCGATTCTGGAACAGAAATGTGGAACAGAAAAGCGGAACTTTTCAGTGTCTTGGGTTTATTCCAAATGTCTTGATTAAAAGTTTCGCTCAGATCTCGACTTCGAGACCGACCTCGACGACCTGGGCGGCCGGAACCCCAAATAGGCGGCCGGCAGATTGGCATTGAGGTGCATCGCCGCGAACAGACGCTCCCTCCAGATCGCCATCCCGGGCACCTTGCCCCGCGGGATGACCATCACCCTTCGGGAATAGAAAGTGATCTGCTCCGGGTCGATGCCGTGCAGGCCGGGGTCGCGACAAGCGAGTTTCAGCCCCTCCATCACATCGGGATGCTCCATGAACCCGAAGTGCAGAAGTCACGCGGGTAATTCCTGCGCCGACCGGGATGAGCTTCACCCGCTGCCCGGATTGACTCGCGGCGCATCGGTGCGATGGCGGAGACCAGGAGGACCCGCTCGTGTAGCACACGGTTGTGCCGCAGATGATGCGTCAGGGCGAGCGGGATGCCTGAACTTGCGGCGGTAAAGATCGCGGCCGCGCCTGGCAGGCGGATAGGTGGGCTGCTCGAGCACCCAGGCGATGAACTCGTCCTCGCGCTGCCGCATCCCGGAACGCTGCTGCTCGAGCAGCCGGTATCCCGTGCGCCAGGTCAGCATCAGGAACGCGACGCCGCCGGCCAACAGCAGCGGGAACCAGCCGCCTTCGACAGCTTTGTCGCATTGGCGGCGACAAAGATCAGTTCAACGATCAGGAAAAATCCGTTCACGGCCGCGACGAGGAGCGGGTTGTAGCCCCATTGCAGCGCCACAAGCGCGGCCAGCACCGTCGTGACCGCCATCAGCATCGAGACGGCGATGCCGTAAGCGCCGCCGAGCGCGTCGGAGGAGCCGAAAATGATGACCGCCGCCGAGCGTGCCGGCGGCGAGGAGCCAGTTCACGATCGGCATATAGATCTGCCCATTTCGTAACTCGCGGTATGGAGCACCCGCATGCGGGGCAGGAAACCCAGCTGGATCGCCTGCTGGGTCAACGAGTACGCGCCGGAGATGATGGCCTGCGAGGCGATGATGGTCGCCATCGCCGCGAACGCGACCATCGGATAGTGGAGCCACCTCGGCGCGAGCAAATAGAATGGGTTCTCGATGGCGTGGGGATTGGCAAGCAGCAGCCCACCCTGGCCGAAGTAATTGAGCAAAAGCGCGGGCAACACCACGGCAAACCATCCCAGCCGGATCGGCAAGCGGCCGAAATGGCCCATATCCGCATACATCGCCTCCCCGCCCGTGACGGCGAGGAAGACTGCGCCGAGGACGGCAAAACCGATGCCCGGCGGCGCATGAAGCAAATAGGCAAGGGCCCGATGCGGACTAAGTGCCCCGAGAATGGCCGGCGCCGCCATGATGCCGTGCAGGCCGAGCAATCCGATAGCGAGAAACCAAATCAGCATCACCGGCCCGAAGATATTGCCAATGAATGCGGTTCCCTTGCGCTGGACCATGAACAGGCCAACCAGGGTCGCGACGCTGATTGGTACGACGACCGGCGCGAGCCGGGGCGCGTCGAGCTTGAGACCTTCGACCGCGCTGAGCACTGAGATGGCCGGCGTGATGACGCCGTCGCCATAGAGCAGAGCGGCCCCGATCAAGCCGACGATCAATAGAGAGGCCCGCCAGCTCCCGCGCGGCGCGTGCCGGACGTCGAGAAGCGCGAGGAGCGCCACAATGCCGCCCTCGCCGTGATTATCGGCGCGCAAGATCAGGATTGCGTATTTGAGTGAGACGATCAGGACCACCGTCCACAAAATCAGCGACACGACCCCCAGGATGGTCTCGGGAGAGACCGTCTCCGCTCGCATCGGCGGCCTGCTTGAAGCGCATAGAGCGGGCTCGTGCCAATATCCCCAAAGACGATGCCGAGCGCGGTGAGAGCGGCAGCGGCGGGCAGTTGCCGGGCGCTGTGCTGGGGTAATGCCGCCGCTTCAACGGTTCTCGCCACGTCGGCGTCCTCCCAACTTCCGCAAGTCCGAGCCGAGAACTCCCACAAAGGAAACAAGCGCTTGGTGGGGCCTCAGGATGACGCCTGCGGTCGCTTTATACCCGTCCTCGTGCCATGATCAGCAGTTTTGTGGAACGAGGCGGTCTTTCGCCAATCGGATCCAAATCCTCGCGGTCGTCCTGACGGGCGGCGCAGCGCTCTGACGCCTTGATTTGGCATTGGAAGAAGGCTCAACCGAAAGGCCAGGGGAAAAGGCGACCGATCGGACAGCACGCATTCCACTCTGCGAGAGCGGATCGTCGAGCATGTCTTGGCAGGCGATGCCTTGCGGCGTTCTGGCCACGAGATGCCCGTTCGATATCATGGGGCAGTCGCCCGGCTCGTAAAACCGCCACCACGCGACAAAGGCGATAGCCGCAGCTCGCCACCCTCCCGGCGCGTGCCATGCGAGGCAAGAAATCCGCCCGACCTGCTAAGCTTCCCGGATGGAAGCCAGCCGCTCGATACCTCCTTCTACAAGGGGCCCTTATCGTCCTCGGCGCCGCCGGCGTCGTCATCCCGCTATTCCACCGCCTGCACGTCAGCCCGGTGCTCGGCTTCATGCTCGTTGGCATCGTCGTCGGCCCGTTCGGTCTTGCCTCGCTCGATCCGCGCCTGCCTTGGCTCTCCGCGATCACCATCAGCACGCCGGAATCGATCGAGCCGATCGCCGACCTCGGCGTCGCGCTGCTGCTGTTCATGATCGGGCTGGAGCTGTCGTTCGAGCGGCTGTGGCTGATGCGCCGGCTGGTATTCGGTCTCGGCTGCCTGCAGGTCGTGCTGTGCGCCGCGGTGCTGGCCGGCGTCGCCATGCTGCTCGGGCACAGCCGGATCAGCGCCGTGGTGATCGGCCTGGCGCTGGCGATGTCTTCCACCGCCGTGGTGATCCAGGTGCTGTCGGAGGAGAAGCGGCTCAACACCGCCACCGGCCGCACCAGCTTCGCCATCCTGCTGTTCCAGGATCTGGCGGTGGTGCCGGTACTGTTCGCTCTCGGCGCACTCGGCCCAACCAACCAGGCCGGCAGCGCGGCCGGGTTCGGCCTCGCCATCGGCCAGGCGCTGCTGGCGGTCGCCGCGATCGTCGCGCTCGGCCGCCTGGTGCTGCGCCCGCTGTTCCGCAGCGTGGCGCGCACCCACAGCGCGGAATTGTTCGTGGCGGCCTGCCTGCTGGTGGTGATCGCCACCGGCCTGGCCACCGCGGCGGCGGGTCTGTCGATGGCCGCTGGGCGCGTTGATCGGCGGGCTGCTGCTGGCCGGCACCGAATACCGCCGCCAGGTCGAGGTCACGATCGAGCCGTTCAAGGGCCTGTTCGTCGGCGTGTTCCTGATCTCCATCGGCATGAGCCTGGACATCCGCATCGTGGGCGGCGCACCCGTTGCTGGTCTTCGGCGGCCGCCATCGGCTGGTGCTGCTGAAACTGCTGGTCATCGCCGCGCTGACGCGCGCCTTCGGCCTGAACTGGGCGCACGGCCTGCAAACCGGCCTGCTGCTCGGCCCCGGCGGCGAGTTCGGCTTCGTCATCGTGTCGGTGGCGATCGGCGAGCACTGTTGACGCCGGACGACCGCCAGCGTGGTGCTGTTCGTCACCGCGCTGACAATGGCGATGATTCCGCTGCTGTCGAGGCTGGGCGACCGGCTGGCGCCGCGCCTGGCGCCGAAGAGCGCCGGTGGATCCGGCGCTGCTGGTGCCCGAGGTCTCCGACGCACTGCCGCGGGTGATCGTCGCCGGGTTCGGCCGGGTCGGGCAGACCGTCGCGGCGATGCTGGAGGTGCACAAGGTGCCGTATGTCGCGATCGATCGCGATGCCGACCGCGTGGCGCGCCAGCGGACGCCAGGGCAAGCCGGTGTATTTCGGCGACATGACGCAGATCGAGCTGCTGCGCCGCCTCCATCTGGACACCGCCCGCGCCCTGGTCATCACGCTCGACGATCCGAGCGCCGCCGACGAGCTGGTGGCCGGCGCGCGAGCGGAACGGGCGGACCTGCTGATCGTCGCCCGCGCCCGCGATGCCGCGCACGCGGCGCATCTCTATCGCACCGGCGCGTCGGACGCGGTGCCGGAGACGATCGAGGCCAGCCTGCAACTGTCCGAGGCCGTGCTGGTGGATGTCGGCGTGCCGATGGGGCCGGTGATCGCCTCGATCCACGAAAAGCGCGCGGCGCTGCAGGCGGCGATCAAGGCGATGGCGCCGGATGCCGAGGTGCGGACGCTGGGCCGCAGGCGGCTGCGCGATCGATTGTAATTGTCGGGCGGTGTGATGCGGAAATGCCGTGGATTTAAGCGCCTACCGCGTGCCGCGGCGGCGAGCGATTTCCACTTCGTGCCGGCGGCCCGGACGCGGCGGTGCGCGGCAATGACGGGAAACAGGTGATTTCCGACAGACCACGCCACCCCAGCGGGCCGCCGGAAACCGGTAACCCCTTCTCCCCCCTCGCATCCTCGGCCTCGCCCATTCCGCCTATGTCCGCTTGTGCGTGAATTCTGAGTGTTCCGTTACTTTCTGGCCGGGGGTACCCGCAGGGCCCCTTTCCATATCGATTAGCAGCGCGATGCAAATGGCCAAACCTTACACCGCCCCAATGGCCGGCTTTGCCTCCGCCGTTGACAGTCGTTAACGGCGAGGGAGAGGCTGATGCCATGATCCATTTCGGCCTGCGCCTGACGCCGCAGGGCCACCTCGTCTGCGCACGCCGCGGATGATGCCCGGGCCTGGACGACGCCGTCGCGGCCCGTATCGAGGCGTTCGCCCGAGGCGACGGGCAGGGACTGCTGCGGCTCGGCGCCGGCGAGGTCGGGCAGGCCTTGCCGCCGGTGTTCGTCTGGTGGCGTGGCTTCGCGGCGCGCTACGTGTCGGCGCTGTGCCTGCCGTCGACCGAGGGACGGCGAACGCGCCGCGCCGCGCCCGACGTTCCGGCGCCCGGCGGAGGCGACCTCGCCGCGCTGGTGCTGACGGCGCCGATGATGCCGGGCGCGGAATATCTGACGGCGGACGTGCTGCGCGCCTGTGGGCGGCGATGGCAGCGTCGCTGTCTGCCGCGCTCGCTCGAAGCCGCCGGCACCGGCCTGCAGACCTTCCTGAAGCGCGCTGAACCCGGCCTGGAACCTGGTCGGGCGCGTGCATTTCAACCTGGCGGAGAACCGCCGCGACGCGGAAGCGCCGTTCGCCTTCATGGCGACCTATACGACGCGGCTCTCGGCGCAGGCCCGGGCGCAGCATCTGCCGCTCGGCCAGGCGCTGCGCGAATATGCCGGCGCGGCCAACCGCGACAAGCTGCTGTCGCTGCTGGTGCCGGTGCAGCGCGCCGCCGAGACCTGCGCCTGGCTGCGGCCGATGGTCGACGCCGGCGAGATCTTCCATCCGCTGCGCTGGAGCCCGCGGAGGCCTCGCGGCTGCTGGCGAGCGTCGCCGAGTCTGGAGAGCGCCGGCGTCGTCGTGCGCATGCCCGCCGACTGGCGGCCGGCCGCCCGGCGCGGCCGCAGGTGGCGGCGACGGTCGGCAGCGGCGCGCCCTCCAAGCTCGGGCTGGACGGGCTGCTGGATTTCTCCGTCGAGATGACGCTGGACGGCGAGGCGCTGACCGACGCCGAGATCGAGACGCTGCTCGCCGGCACCGACGGGCTGGTGCTGCTGCGCGGCCAGTGGGTCGAGGTCGACCGCGCGCGGCTCGAACGCACGATGGAGCGGTTCCGGGCGGCGGAGGCGCTGGCGCGCGAGGAGGGCCTGACGTTCGCCGAGGCCATGCGGATGCTGGCCGGTGCCGGCGCCGCGTCCGACGCCGACCGACCCGGCGCGCGCCGACTGGTCGCGCGTCAGCGCCGGGCCGTGGCTGGCGGAGACGCTGAGGGCGTTGCGCAGCCCGGACGGCGCCGGCGCTCGATCCGGGCCCGGCGCTGCGCGGCACGCTGCGGCCCTATCAGCGGGCCGGCGTGCAATGGCTGCATCTGCTGTCCGGGCTCGGGCTCGGCGCCTGCCTGGCCGACGACATGGGGCTGGGCAAGACCATCCAGGTGCTGGCGCTGCTGCTGGTGCAGCGGCACGCGGAGCCGGCCGACGCGGCTGCCGCCCTGCCTGCTGGTGGCGCCGGCCTCGCTGCTGGCCAACTGGGCGGCGGAGATCGAGCGCTTCGCCCCCGATCTGCGGGCGCGGATCGTGCATCCCTCGGCGATGACGGCCGAGGAGTGCAAGGCAGTTCACGCCGGACGACGCCGCCGAGCTCGATCTGGCGATCACCAGCTACGGCACGCTGCTGCGCATGCCGGCGCTCGGCGAGATCGCGTGGCGGCTGGTCATCCTCGACGAGGCGCAGGCGATCAAGAACCCGGACGCCAAGCAGACCGGGCGGTCAAGGCGCTGAAGGCGCAGGCGCGGATCGCGCTGACCGGCACGCCGGTCGAGAACAGCCTCGGCGACCTGTGGTCGATCTTCGACTTCATCAATCCCGGGCTGCTCGGAACGGCCGAAGCAGTTCGCCAGCTACACCAAAGGCCTTGGCGGAGCGGACCGACAACCCGTACGGCCCGCTGCGCGAGCTGGTGCGCCCCTACATCCTGCGGCGGCATGAAGACCGACCGATCGGTCATCGCCGACCTGCCCGACAAGACCGAGGTGAAGGCGCTATTGCGATCTCAGCCGCAAGCAGGCGGCGCTCTATGCGCAGGCGGTCGAGGACTGGCCCGGCAGCCTGGAGGAGGCCGACGGCATCCAGCGCAAGGGCCTCGTGCTGGCGATGCTGATGCGGCTCAAGCAGATCTGCAACCATCCCTCGCAATGGCTGAACGACGGCGGCTGGGCCGAGGCGGACAGCGGCAAGTTCGCGCGCCTGCGCGAGATCGCCGAGATGGTCGGCGGCACGGCAGGAGAAGATGCTGGTCTTCACCCAGTTCCGCGAGATCACGGCGCCGCTGGCCGCCTTCCTGGGCGGCGTCTTCGGCCGGCCCGGGCTGGTGCTGCACGGCGCCACCGCGGTGAAGCAGCGCCGCGACCTGGTGCAGAGGTTCCAGGAGGACGAGAGCGTGCCGTTCTTCGTGCTGTCGCTCAAGGCCGGCGGCACCGGGCTGACGCTGACGGCGGCCTCGCATGTGGTGCATTTCGACCGCTGGTGGAACCCGGCGGTCGAGAACCAGGCGACCGATCGGGCCTTCCGCATCGGCCAGAAGCGGAACGTGCTGGTGCACAAGTTCGTCTGCCGCGGCACGGTCGAGGAGAGAATCGACGGGATGATCGAAGTCGAAGCAGGGCTCTGTCGGATGAACTGCTGGCCGGCGGCGGCGAGATCGACCTGACCGAGATGGCGACGAGGCGCTGCTGCGGCTGGTCGCCGCTCGACCTGAACGCCGCGATGACAGGAGTGAGCCGCATGGCACGCTATGATGGAGGATGGGCGCCCTATGTTCCGGTCGCGGAACGGCGCCGCAAGGCCGAGCGCGAGGTGGCGAAGCTGAGCAAGAAGGGCCAGTCCGTGGCGCCGGTGACGATCGAGGGCCGCAAGATCGCCACCACCTTCTGGGGCAAGGCCTGGTGCGACAACCTGGAGAGCTACCGCGACTACGAGAACCGCCTGCCGCGCGGCCGCACCTATGTGCGCAACGGCTCGGTGATCGATCTGCAGATCGCGCCGGGACAGGTCACGGCGATGGTCAGCGGCTCGGAACTCTACCGCGTCAACATCACCATCAAGGAGACGTGCCGGCGGCACAGTGGCGGTCGATCTGCGCCGACTGCGCCGGCGGCATCGACTCGCTGGTCGAGCTGCTGCAGGGGCGGTTGTCGAAGGGCGTGATGGAGCGGCTGTGCCGCCAGCAGGACGGGCTGTTCCCCGCGCCCGTCCGAGATCAGCTTCTCCTGCAGCTGCCCGGACCATGCCTGATGTGCAAGCACGTGGCGGCGGTGCTGTACGGCGTCGGCGCGCGGCTCGATGAGCAGCCGGAACTGCTGTTCCGGCTGCGCGCGGTGGACGAGACCGAGCCTGATTGCGCGTGCCGATGCGCCCTTGGCGCTGGCGAAAAAAGGTCCCGCTTCCGACCGGGTGCTGCACGCCGACGACGTCTCCGCCCTGTTCGGCCTGGACATGGCGGCGCCGGCCGCAGAACCGCCGCCCAACCCTGGATCGAGGCCCGGGGCAGGCAGGCTCGAACCGCCGCGCGCCCGCCGTATGGCGGCGGCGGCGCAACGCGCGCGTGCGCCCGCCGCTTCCGTGGCTCCCGGGAAGCCCCCCTCCAAATCGGGCGAAGTGGGAAACCGGCAGCGATCAAGCAGCGGTCCAAAGAAGAAGATTACGAGCCGCTCGCCAGATCGCGGCGGAGAGAGCGGGCCAGACCGGTCGCGCGGTCCTGGCGGTAGCGCGCCAGCCAGCGCTGGGCCGCGCGAAGCGGGACGCCGGCCTCGGCGGCCGCATGCGTGAGAGGAACCCTCTCCTCGAGGTAGGGCCGGATCACGGCGAAGCGGGCCATGGCCTGCTTGCGCTGTTGCTCGCTCAGGTTGCGAAGGATACCGCTCTCTCCCGGGCATGATCCACCTCCTGGTACTGGCCTGCCATGCACGGGACGGCTGTCCGATAGAGGATCGTTCAGCGGACAGCCTGCGCCACGCAGGATAAGCGTTGCCGCAATAGGCAAAAAACCGTCTCATATGGAGGGCACGGTAAAACTATAATTAAAGGAGATTAAAGGGAGGTTTAACGTACACTCCTGGCCATGACCGCGACCCTGATCGGCTATGCCCGCTGCTCTACCGACAAGCAGGACCTCGCCGCCCAGAAGGCGGCCTTTGAGCAGCTCGGCCGTGCCGATCTTTTGGTTCCTCGTGACTACCGTTCCTGCCCCGTCCGGTGGCTGCCCAAGGTCTTTGAGACAGATGTCGGCGGATCTTCCGGAACCATTATGCACAATCTCTGGTTGTGGTGTGTGCGGCAGCCGGTTGGGCTAGTACTACAGCCGGGCTTGAGTGTTAACCTCGGCGGATAGTCGGTAGATAGGAGGTGCCGAGGATGAGCCAAGAGGATGCGGCGCTCTGGGCGCAAGGGCTCGATGAAGTGATGGAGCGGATTGGAATGCGGTTTGGGCGGGTTGAACCGCGCCGTCGCGCGCTGGGGTATTTGCGTGGGCTGTTGTCGCCGGTGGAACGCAAGAACGGTTGGCAGCTGGCCGAGATCGCTGGCAACCGCACGCCCGACGGGGTGCAGGATTTTCTGGCCCGAATGCATTGGGATGCCGATCTGGTGCGCGATGATCTGCGCGCCTATGTGGTCGAACATCTGGGTGACGCAGAAGCGGTGCTGGTGCTCGACGAGACCGGCTTCCTGAAGAAGGGCGATAAGTCATGCGGGGTGCAGCGCCAATACTCGGGGACCGCGGGGCGCATCGAGAATTGCCAGATCGGGGTCTTTCTCGGTTATGCCAGCCGACACGGCCAGGCGCTGATTGACCGGGCACTCTATCTGCCGCAAAGCTGGGCGGCCGATCCCGGGCGGCGCGCCACGGCCGGCGTGCCGGAGCCGGTCGCGTTTGCGACCAAGCCCAAGCTGGGACGCGCCATGCTGGAGCATGCCTTTGCGGCCGGCGTGCCGAGCACCTGGGTGGTCGGCGATAGTGTCTATAGCCTGCCCCGGCGCAAGCCGGGGGCGCCGATTATGCGCTGCGCCGCTGTATCGAGCAGCACGGGCGCGGCTATGTCATGACGGTGACCAGCGCGCAGCGGCTCGGCTTCAAACCGGTCACCGACTGGCTCGAAGACGTGCCGACCAACGCCGGCTGGCAGCGCCTCTCGGCCGGCGACGGCGCCAAAGGACCGCGGCTATATGACTGGGCTTATCTGCCCCACCGCGCGGCGGCAGTCGCTCCCGGTTGGCAGAAAGGCCTGTTGATCCGCCGCAAGATCAAAAAGCCGGAAGAGTTCACCTTCTATCTGACGCTCGCCCCAACGGCGACAACCCTCGCTGAACTGGTGCGGGTAGCGGGCATGCGATGGACGATCGAGAGTTGCTTTGAGGCGGCCAAGGGCGAGGTCGGGCTGGACGAATACGAGGTGCGCTCGTGGACCGGCTGGCACCGCCATATCACTTTGGCGATGCTGGCCCATGCCTATCTCGCCGTGTTGCGCCAGACGGCCGCCGGGGGAAAAATCGGCCCCGCACGCCGCCATCGCTCTCGCTTTGCGGCTGGATCTGCTGCCCCACACCGTGCCCGAACTGCGCCGGCTGCTGTGGCATCTGGTCTGGGCACATCCGCCCGATCCCAAGCACGTTCTCGCCTGGTCGGTGTGGCGGCGCCGGCACCAGCAGCGCGCCCGCCGCAGCCATTGGAAGCGGCGGACCCACTCCGATGAAACCCGGCTGTAGTACTAGACCGGCGGTCGTCAACCGACGCGGCTTACGGGGATCGCAATGACCGACAACACTGGGACGCCCTATATCGGCCGCTCGCTGATGCGCCGCGAGGATCGGCGCCTGTTGACCGGCCAGGGCCAGTTCGTCGCCGATCTCGTGCTGCCGCGCATGCTGCATGCGGTGCTGGTGCGCAGCCCGGTGGCGCATGCCCGCATCCGCTCGGTCGATCTGTCGCGCGCCGCGGCGGCGCCGGGCGTCGTTGGTGGCGATGAACGGCGCCGATCTGCTGCAGCTGCTGCCGCCGGTGCCCGAAGGGCAGATCTCGCTGCCGCCGAAATGGACGACGCGGTCCAGCACAAATTCCTCAACCCGCAGCAGCCGCTGCTGGCGCATGACAAGGCGCGGCATGTCGGCGAGGCGCTCGCGATCATCGTCGCCGAGACGCGCGAAGCAGGCCGAGGATGCGGCCGAGCTGGTCGACGCTCGATCTCGAGGAGCTGCCGGCGGTGGTCGATCCCGAGGCGGCGCTCGCGCCCGGCAGCGCCGATCGTCCACGAGCGGTTCGACACCAACCTGATCGGCGAGTTTTCGGTCGGCCAAGGGCGATGCCGCCGCGGCGATGGCGCGGCGCCGCACCGCCTGAAGCGCCGCTTCTATCACCACCGCTATGCCGCGGTGCCGATGGAGTGCCGCGGCGTCGTCGCCGATTATGATCGGCGCACCGACTCGGTGACGATCTGGTCGTCGACCCAGGTCGTGCACTGGGTGCGGCGCGAGGCGGCGCGCCTCTCGGCATGCCCGAGGCGCGGGTGCGCTGCATCGCGCCCGATGTCGGCGGCGGCTTCGGCGGCAAGGGCCATGTCTATCCCGAGGACATGCTGATGCCCTTCCTCGCGCGCCGGCTCGGCCGGCCGGTGCGCTGGATCGAGGACCGGCGCGAGCATCTGATGAGCGCGACGCATTCGCGCGACCAGTTGCACGATGTCGAGATCGGCTTCGACGACGACGGGCCGCATCCTGGCGCTGCGCGACGACTATATCGTCGATTGCGGCGCCTGGAACCCGATCGGCGTCGGCGATCGCCTACAACACCGCGGTGCACCTGACCGGCCCCTACAAGATCGACAACTATCGCCGCCACCGGCCGGATCGTCGTCGACCAACAAGGTGCCGAACGCGCCCTATCGCGGCGCCGGGCGGCCGGAAGCCGCCTTCGCGATGGAGCGCACGATCGACCTGATCGCCGCGCGAGCTGGGGCTGGAGCCGGCCGAGGTGCGCCGCCGCAACATGATCGCGCGCCGACGAGATGCCCTATAGCGTCGGCATGCCCTACCGCGACGGCGAGCCGATCGTCTATGACAGCGGCGACTACCCGGGCGCGCTCGACAAGGCGCTCGACGCGGTCGGCGGCGTCGCGGCGTTTCGCCGCGCGCCAGGCAGCGGCGCGGCGCGAGGGCCGCTATCTCGGGCTCGGCATCGGCTGCTATATCGAGGGCACCGGCGTCGGGCCGTTCGAGAGCGCGTTCGTCCGCATCGATCCCGTCCGGCAAGATCTACGTCGCCTCGGGCGCCTGCCCGCAGGGCCAGGGCATGGAGACGATCTTTGCGCAGATCGTCGCCGACGTGTGGAAGGTCGCGCCCGAGGATGTCGTCGTGGCGCTCGCCGATACCGCGGCGATCGCGATCGGCTTCGGCACGATGGCGAGCCGCAGCACCGTGACGGTGTCGGCCGCGATGCATCCATGCCAGCGAGCGGCTGCGCGAGAAGGTCTTCGCGATCGCCGCCAATCTCCTCGAATGCGCGCCGGCCGATCTCGAATTGCGCGACGGCGGGGTCGGCGTCGTCGGGGTGCCGGGCGCCGCGGTCAGCCTCGCCCGGATCGCGCAGCGGCGCGGCCGGGCTGGGATCAACGGGCGGCCGCCGGGCGTCGAGGCCGGGCTCGAGGAGACCTATTACTGGCAGCCGCCGACCGTCACCTGGAGCTATGCGGTGCATGCCGCGATCGTCGAGGTCGATCTCGAAACCGGCCGCGTCGCGATCGAGGAATACGCGGTCGCCCATGATTGCGGCAACGTCGTCAACCCGATGCTGGTCGAGGGCCAGATCATGGGCGGCGCAGCGCAGGGGCTCGGCGGCATCCTCTGCGAGGCGATCACCTATGACGCGAACGGGCAGCTGCTCACCGGCTCGCTGATGGATTACGCGCTGCCGAGGCCAGCCGACATGCCGGCGATGCAGATCGTGCACCAGCATTCGCCATCGCCGCTCAACCCGCTCGGCGTCAAGGGCGTCGGCGAAGGCGGTGCCGTGGCGCCGCCCGCCGCGATCGCCAATGCCGTGTGCGACGCCCTGGCCCCATTCGGCGTCGAATTCAATGCGACCCCGATCAGACCAGAACAGCTCCTCAGCGCTCTGAGGGCTCGCGGTCTAAGTGGTGCATCCGGAAAGTTGAGCGAAATTTTTCGGACTGCTGATGGCTTATAGAATGCCTGGCCATGCGCGCGTTACGCGACAGCGGAACCGCGCCGCCCGCTCTCGACAATCCCGGGGTCGCATCCGGCATACGCTCGGGCGATCTCTTCACCCCCAGGGCCGCCCATGGCTCCAGCCTTGCCGGAAGATGATGCGGCAGGCGGTCCAGTCGGCAATGCCACTGGCCACGGAGTAGGCCGGGATCGGGAACTTTGCGCGTCGCTCCTTGCACTGCGAGGACGGGAGGGATACGGATGCTGGCTGATTGCTGGGGAAAGGGTTGATCATGGCGCAACCGCACAAGACCGTATCGCGATCGGATGCCGCGATCGCCAAGCTGAAACCCGGCTATGATCTGGTCGTGCAGGGCGGGCACGTCATCGATCCCGCCAACGATGTCGATGACATTCGCGATATCGGCATCAAGAAGGGTCGCGTCGCCGCCGTTGCGCCCAGGCTCGACCCCGGCCCGGCCAAGGTGATCGACGCGGCCGGTCTTGTCGTGACACCCGGCCTGATCGACACTCATGCGCATGTCTACGAGCACGTCTCGGGGGATTTCGGCCTCAACCCCGATCTCGTCGGGGTGCGGTCCGGTGTCACCACGGTGGTCGATCAGGGCGGGCCGAGCGCGCTGACCTTTGACGGGTTCCGCAAATATATCGTGGAGCCGGCCCAGACGCGGGTGTTGGCCTTCGTGTCGGCGTACCTGGCGGGCGGGTTGCTCGGGCACCGCTATGTCGATCTCTACGGGCCTACCGGCATCAATGTCGCCGCGATCGTCAAGACGGCGCGAGGAAAACGCCGATCTGGTGCGTGGCATCAAGGCGCATGCCGAGCCCGGGGGCTATTCGCGCTGGGGCATGGCCTCGCTGAAGCTCGCCAAGGAGGCCTCACGCGAAGTGAAACTGCCGGTTTACATGCATCTCGGCACGTTATGGCCCGAGCTGGAAGGCACCGAGGTCGATGCCATCAAGATCATCGACGAGGTCGTGCCATTGCTCGACCTGGCGATATCCTGGCGCATCCCTTCACCAGTTCCCCAGCGGCTTTGTCGCGACCGACGGCACCATCATCCGCTGGTACGCGAGGCGTTGGCGCGCGGCGTGCGCATCGATGTCGGGCGCGGCGCCCATTTCAGCGCCACCAACGCACGCGCGTGTCCTCGATGCCGGGATCATGCCGTTCACCCTCGGCGCCGATCTGCACGGCTACAAATGCGCATCGGCGATGGCGGCCGCGCCTATCGCGGCATGTTCAGCGAGGCGCCGACTCGCTCATCGCCGATGACGAACGGGCGTCGCCCTTCTCGCGCCCCTACAGCCTGCAGCACGCGATGACCGAATTGCTGGCGCTCGGCGTCGCACTGCCGGAAATCGTTGGGATGGCGACGAGCAACGCCGCCGTTATGATCGGGCTCGAGGGCGAGATGGGCGCGCTGTCGGTCGGGATGCCGGCCGATCTGTCGGTGATGCGGCTGATCGACGGCGAATGGACGCTGATCGATTCCGAGCAGGTCAAATTCCCGGCGCGGCAGCTCGTTCACCCCGAATTTTCGCTCCGCGGCGGCAAAGTCCATCTCGCCAACTCGCCACTTCTTCCGGCGCTCGCGGCCATGGCGGCGTAGGCCGGGCAGGGAGAGGGGCGGCGCGATCGCCGCAAGCTGTTCGGCGAGTTGCTGCGGCTCGGCTGCCGGGGCAGCCATGCGACGCTGATACGCATTCTGTAGCGCTTTCGGGCCATGCATGGAGATGCGGCGCCGGGCGGCTCGTCGGCCCGGCCTCGGCCGGTGCTGGCTGCACCCGGCATTCGTGCCAAGGCCGTACAGGCACAGCAGCAGCCGACGCCGCACCTCGTCGCGATCGATGGCCTCGCGGGCAGCAGCCGTCGCGAAAGCCTCGGTATAATCGATCCGCAAGTCCGTTTCCTTCAGGATATCGAGCAGACCTGTCATCGGCCAGCGGCGGCTGAGCTCGTCCTTCAAGGCTTCGAGGTTCGGCGGCTCTGGCTGCGCGTCGAGCGGGGAGACAATAATCGGATGATGGCGCCGAGGGTCGATCCGCACGGTGCCGTTGCGCGGCAGTCCCCGATCCAGGCGGGTTAACACCTCAGTCATTTCGCTTTTGAGTCTGCCGATAAAGGCTTGCCTAATCCTGTGGGAGAGCCAGCCTTTGGTAACAGGCCTCGCGCCGGGCGACGAAATCCGCCGGCAGGTCGTCATCGGGATTGCGGAAGCGATTGGCACCAACCACCCAGACCTCCTTGCAACGGAGCTTGTCGCGCAAGGCCTGCAGCACGCAGATCTCGTAGTTGATGCGATTGACACGCTCCCCTCCGCCCGGCGCGTCCTCAATCACGATGTCTCGCCATTTCGGGCGGATCACGTCCCCGACCGGAATCTCGGAAAGCGCAAAGTACTGACGACCGTCGCCTTGATGGCACCGGATCGCATCGATCGCATCCAACAGCGGCCGATGCACCGTATTGTTCGATCGAAACTCAAGTGCAGCGAGGATCTTCGGCAGCATGCGCCGATAGTAAGAGCCGTAGGATGCCCAAATCACGGTATGGACGCGACGGTTCTGCGGGTTCCCGGACGCCTGATGCTCCTTGAGCAGGGCTGCGAAGGTTTCCTCTCCGACAACCGAGAAAATCACCTCGCGCACTATGCCATTGGGGTTGCCGACGGCCGCTTCGGCGACGCGGAACAGGATGCCGGTCTTTCCGCGGACCTGCCGGTATTCCTCGAGGAGCTCTTCATCGACCCGCCGTTCGGCCCGAACCGTGATGCGGTGCGTGATCTCCAGCAACAGTTCCACAAGGCCGTCGATGATCTCGGCCTCGCGCGGAACACAGTAGAACACCAGAAGCGGTAGCCGGATGCGTTCGGGGTGGCGGCGCAGCTCCCAGACGGCTTCGGTTGCGACGCGCCGCCGAAAGCGCCTGATAAGCTCGGGATGGTGCGGCCTCAGAATGTCGGGCGGAAGCTGCAGCGAGCGAACAATGTCGAGCTTGTCGATTTCGGCAAGGAGGCTCTCCAGTCCGACGCGTCCCGGATCGGCACGCAACCGTGAAAAAGCCGCGCCGTTCCCGTCGGCGAGCAACTTTTCCAGCCGGCGCCGCGCTTCGGCATCGGAATGGACAGCAACCGTGCGAAGTGCCCGCTCCTCATGCGCCGCCCGCGCCGAGGCGACAAGCCGGTCAAGCCGGTAGCCGCCGGGTCGGGTGACGCGATTGCGGGCAAACCAAGCGCCAATCTGCTCCTCCAAAGCTGCCGGGTTGGGCTCGCCTGGCAGCGCTTCCTCGGCAAGCCAAGCCCGGAACGCGGCCTCCGCCGCTCCCTCAAACGGGATCACGGCGAGGAAATCCAAAACCTGTTGTCGATACCGCCGTCCCGTCCGGCCCGCCCATTCATAGCCATCCAGCAGGACTGCCGATACGCCGACCTGATCAGCCAAATGGGCAATCACCGCAGGTGCGAGGTCAAATTCATCTTCGGGAAATCGCGCATACTGCTTGTAAAAGGCGAGTTGGATGGCGAAGCCGAGCTTGCCGGCGTCGGCCTTGCCCGGCAGCAGCGCCAGCTCCTCAGATCCAAGCGACCACCGCTCAGCCAGCTCCTCGGGTAGCCCAACTGTTGCATCGTTCCCCCGCTTCATCTCAGCGAGGAGAGCCTACCGATCACGGGCCGCCACTCAGATGGCCAAAATGCACAGCTTCGTGGTCACTGGGCCTTCTTGTAGCGCAAGCCCGGCCGCCAGAGGGCGCCGAGGCCGCGCAGCGCGGCGCCGATCAGCTTGCCGGTGTCGGCCGTCGCGACGGGCAATGCGACCGGCTGCACGCCGTCGTATTGCGGGTCCTCCGGGTGGAAGCGATTGGTGTGCGCGAAGACGATCAGGCGGGGCGGGGCGAGCGCTTGCGAGCGCATCTTCTCGGCGGCGCGGCTGACATAGGTCGCGACCGCCTCTTCGAGTTCCTCGCGGCTCGTCACCGGCCTGCCGAAGGAGCGCGAGGCCGTGATGCTCTTGCGATCGGCGTGATCCGCTCGAGGGCGAGGCACGGAATGCCGCGCAATTCCAGCACGAGGCGCTCGACCACGACGCCCAGGCGCTCGCGGATGAACCGCGGGTCGGCGTGTTTAAGCGCAAGCGGATCGGCGACACCGAGGTTGCGGAGACGAGCGGCCAGGCGGCCGGCGACCCCCCAGAGATCGGTCAGCTCCATGCGGGCGAGCGCATCCTCGACCGCAGCGTCATCGGCGAGGGCGCAGACGCCGTCGCAGGCCGGGTCCGTTTTGGCGCGGCGGATTGAGACCGTCTGCTTTCGTTCCAGAAGCGGAACTGCCAGGCCTTCAATCTGCACCGTTTGAGCTGCGTGATTGTGGCAATGGCGGGGGAAGTTCACTCGGCGGCGTGCTGCGAGACCGCCGAGGTTGCAACGGAGGGACTGGCGCTCAGCGGCGTCTCATTCCTTGTCGGCTGTTCCGGGAAGTCCAGATTCCCTGCCGGCAGCGGCCTCACGCGGAACCAGATCGAGTAGAGCGCCGGCAGGAAGAAGAGGATAAGCAAGGTGCCACCGGCGGTGCCACCGATCAGCGTATAGGCCATTGATCCCCAGAACA
Source organism: uncultured Alphaproteobacteria bacterium (assembly GCA_963754235.1). GTDB lineage: Bacteria > Pseudomonadota > Alphaproteobacteria > Acetobacterales > Acetobacteraceae > DATAYA01. Next base: position 18,206 of record CAVWFK010000023.1, read on the forward strand.
CCGATTGGGTTAGCCGAATGAAGGCGAGCACCGCCGCAAGCGCAGTCAGGATCACCGGTCTGGCGCGCTGCACGGTCGCTTCGATCACAGCGTTATAGGTATCGAGACCTTGTTGCTGATTGGTGCGGATCTGACCGATCAGGATCAGGGTGTTGCGCATCAAGATGCCGGAGAGACCGATAAAGCCAAAGGATCGCGTTGAAGCCGAAGGGCTGATGGAAAACAGCAGCAGGATCGGTACGGCGCCCACCAACCCCAGCGGAGCGGTCAGGAAGACCATCGTCATCGCGGCGATCCAGCGACTGGCACGACGATGACCAGCAAAGTCAGCAGGATCATGATCGGGAAGATCGGAACCAGCGCCGCGTTGGCCTTTGCCGGTTTCATATTGCCGCCCATCTCGATGCGATAGCCTTCAGGAAGCTGCGCGATGACCGGCGCCAGAGCCTTCTCGACCTCCGCCGAGACCTGAGGCGATTGCAGGGATTTGCTAATGTCCGGACGAACCGTGATCGTCGGGGTGCGCGATCACGTCGCCTCAGCAATTTGGGTCCTCTGGACGATTTCGAGGGTGCGGCCCATCTGGCCGAGCGGGAGAGCCGCCCCTGACGGTTGGTCAGTGTCAGATCACCGAGCTTCGCCGGATCGAGGCTTCGGGCTCCCGCGCGCGCCACCGCCAGGCCGTGGGGGTGTATGTCTTCGCAAGAACTGGCGGCGGCACACCGGTGAGCAAAAATTGCCAGA
>CAVWFK010000024.1:0-112530 GCA_963754235.1 uncultured Alphaproteobacteria bacterium
TGGGCGCCGCAGGCAGGCGTCACACAGTCCGCGCCAGCCGGGGGGACGGTCGCGCTTCGTCCGGCTGAGAATCGTCGGCTGTTTCGAGCACTTGATGCCAGGTCGCGCCGGTCTCGAGCACCAGGCTGTTCGCGAGCCGGGCGGCGTTCAGCGCCCGCCGCGTGTGCGCTGCCGGTCATGCCGAGCAGGTTGGCGAGCCGGCGGCAGTCGAGCCTCCGCGTGCTCATGGCTTGATCCGACTCAGCCGTGTTGAGACCTTCGGGGCGCGCTCTTCAACTTGCCTACGATGCTTCATTCATGCACGCGATCAGCACGTTCGGATGATATTTGAGAAGGACCTGGTCTATCCCGTGCAGCGTAGTATCGAGCCAGTCAGGGTAATTAGCTAGTGCCCGATCCTCACCGAGCCGTCCTTGTAGCGGCGCGTCACCCCTGGCGGCAGCTGGGTCCCGCTCGGCGCAGACCGCGAATGCTGCTGTTGGTGACCGGCTGCTCAGGCTCCTTCTGCGGCTCGATCTTGGTCGCGTAGTTCTGGATCGCGAGCACCTGCGCCTCGGTGGTCGCTCCTTCGCCGCCTTCAGCAGCGCGGACTGGGTGTTGTCGAGACCCGCCTCCCGAGCAGCTTCCTTGGCCTCGGGGGTGATGGCGGCGATCTTGACTGCCCGCTGCGCCTCGGTGCGGTCGATGCCCAGCTCGCGGACGGCGGCGTTGATGCCGCCCTCTTGACGGCCACTACCTCTCGGGTTCGTTTCGCTCTTTAATTTAGGCGCAACTTGCGCCGAAATCACCTCTCTCCCGTCAGTCTGATCCACTCGGCGATATGCTCTCCCCGCTCGATCGTCGACAGATCGGCGCGGTGCAGGTTTTCAGCGATCTCCATCGCCGGGCATGAGTCTCGTCGCCTTTTACAGAGACGCAGAGCACGTCCTCGATCCCCAGACGACGGCACGCCTCCAGTCGATGCACCCCAGCAACCAGAATTGTGTCGCCATCATTGACGAAGCGAACACTGATCGGCGTCTGGAGACCAATACGCCGAATGCTCTCCATCAGGGTTACGACCTGATCCTCTTGCAGGCGACGCCGCCGATCCGGAGGCACGTCGATCGTGTGCACCGAGACTTGATGCGCGGGGAATAGATCGTGGGTTCTCATGGCCGGCGCCTCGCTGCGCGAGGGTGGGGGTAATTTCGTTGCGGGCGTCTCACGACGGTCGCTCCTTTCGGGTCGCGACGCGACGGGCGCGTGCGGAGGTGGCCGAGCGGGTGCTATTTAACGGCTGTTCCGCGCCGTCAAACGCCTACCGGCCCCGCCCTTCCTTCGCACGCGTCGTTCGCGTCCGGGGTTGGGGGGGTCAGGCGGCGGTGGCAGGCTGCTGGGCTGCCGGGCAGGGGCGGCCTGGCATCGCCGCTGGCCTCCCATGACTCGGGTGCGGCGGCCACGTGGCCGTACGCTCCTTGAACAACGACTCGGTTGTCGTGATTGCTCGGCCGTTCACCCGCTGCCAGACCAGCGGCCATCGCTCGAGCTTTCAAATTGAGACAGGATGGATATGCTGCGTGATCAGCGCGACGCAGACTTCTCGTCCACGCGGCGGGGCAAGGTTGCCAACAGCTCAACAAGCTCAGGGGGGAGGTCATCGGCGTTCGTGGTCTGTGTCATCGGTCAACTCCGCTGCGTGACGCGGAGAGGACTAAAGGGCGGCTACTGGCAGGTCGGGAAATGGTTAATTTTTCCCAGACCTTTTTGCCATTGGTACAGCACCTCGCCGACCTGCCGTTGGCTGACCTTAACTCCGGCCTCGACGAGCAGCCGGTGCACGATCCGGACTGCGGGCGATGTTTTGACAAACGAAACGTGCTTCCTCCCGCAACTGCGCAGGATCGTCATGACCTCCCACGCCATCAGCCGGGCCGATCCGTGCCAGGCGCCGTGCTTGTTCAGTCGCGGCATTCCTCTCGGCGCCTCGACAGGCCGAGAGCTTGGCGTGGCTCGGCGGGGTGGTCCTAGCGGCCGCGCGTTGGCACGCGCAGCATCGAGCAAAGCCCGGCGGCGCCATACGAAATGGTCCATGCCGGTCGTGCGGCCGGCTGCCTTGGCGGCGGCAGCCTCGGCCTCGGCCTCGGCAATCTCGCCAGGCCCCTCGGCCAGGATGGTGCGGATTGCTCCGGCCATGCGATTGCGGCGGGGGCCATACGTGATCTGCTTCGGCTCGAAGCGGACATTCGTGACCAGAATAAGAAGCAGATCGAGCTCGCAGTCCTTGGGGTCCCGGGTCAGACGCCAGGCGGGGCGCGTGATCCTTAAAGATCGCCCGGATCGGAGCGAAAGGATCGGGTATCATGTCACCCGGCCGTGCGGCCGAGCTGCACCACATCGGCACCCGCCGGCCGCCCTTCGATCGCCGCGGCCAGCAGCCGCCCCCACAACTGCATCGCCCGCACCTGCTCGGGCCAGCGGCTCGCCCGCTGATAGACGCCCAGCACGCCGCCGCGCGTCGCAGACTGGCGATGGTTCAGCACCGCGTCCGCCACCACCTCGACCACGCCCGCCTCGGCCAACGCGGTCGCGAAGGAGCGGCGGAAATCGTGCCATCGCCAGTCGGCCAGGCCAGCGGCCTCGGCCAGCGCATTCTTGAGATCGGCCCAGGTCCGGATCGGCGAACCGGACAGCGGCGACGGGAACACCAGGCCGGCGGCCGGCCGGCCCGCCGCAGCCCATCGTCCGCACAGGATCTCAAGCGAGAGGGGGTGCAGATAGAGCCGGTGCGGGTCGCCGTTTTTCGTGAGCTGGCCCGGCTGCCGCCATTCGGCCGCGGCGAGGTCGAGATGCCCCCAGTCGAGACGCGCGGCCTCGCCCCGCCGGCACGGCACCGCAATCAGGAAGCGGGTGATATCGCGCCAGACCGGCAGCCGCAGCCCGTCCGCCGCGTGCCAGAGCCGAGCAAGCTGGTCGGGGGTCAGATACTCCAGCCGCGCCGGCGGCGCCCGAGGCCGGCGGCTGCGGGCGAGCAGAGCGCAGGGGTTCGCCTGGATATGCCCGGAATCCTGCGCCCAATCCAGAAAACGAGACAATGCTCCGTACCGCGCCCTGGCATTCCCGCCGCTCCCCGATGCCGCGTCCAGCAGCTTGCGTAGGTCGGCGTCGGCCAATTCGGTCGCTGGCATCTGCTCGCCGCCGATGGTGGCGATCGCCAGTCGCACCTGTGCCGCTTCGGCCCGCACATAGGACGCTGATGGCTCGCCGCTCCCCCCGCGCATCTTCGGCCGGCACGGAAGCGCCTGCTCGTAGGCCTCTAGCAGCCGCCCAAGGGTGGCGCTGCGGGCGCGCTGCGCGGCCACGGCCCTGGCGCGCCGCTCGGCCGCCGGATCGCCGCCGGTCTGATGCACGCCCTTGAGCCGGTTCGCCGCCACGCGGGCATCGTCGGGCGAGGCCGAGGCGGGATTCCCGAGCGTCAGTGTCCGGTTCGGCCAGCGGCGTCCGGTTTGGCCGTCTGTGCCACGCGGGCGATAGCAGAATTCCCACCGCATCGTGGTCGAGCTGACGATCAGCGCTAGGCCGCGGCACTCCCGGTCGCGGATGATGAGCCGCTTGTCCGACCCGCGCCGGCGCCACGCCGCCTCGATCGTGCTACGGGTGATCCGCGCGCTTTCGCTCGTGATCTGCATGTCCTGTCGCCTCTCTGCGAACAGGACCCTAATATGACAGACGTGGCGTTGACTCGCGTGGAGTTACGGAGCCGTGCGGAGGTGGTTTTGCCGGAAGTCCTGGATTTAGCTTGGATCTTGCGGAGCTTGGCGTGAGGAGGCGGAGGATGGCGTTAGTCACAAAGACGCGAAAACTGATCGCGACGTCGGAGGCGACGCGCACGCGATTGGTCGAGGCGTTCGGCGTCGAGGCGTCGCGGGTCGCCGTGGTCATCCCCGGCTCCGACGACCTGCCGCACAGCACCGGCTCGGGCGGTCCAACTTGCGTCATCCTCTCGGTGGGCGCGCTCGTGCCGCGGAAGGGACACGACGTGCTGCTGCGCGCACTCGCCCGATTGTTCGACCTCGATTGGCACCTGACCATTGCCGGCGACGACCGGCGCGACCCGGCAGCCGCAAGCGAACTGGCGGCGCAGGCGGCGGAGTTAGGGATCGCCGGTCACGTGACCTTCGCGGGCGAGCCCGATCCGGCGGCGCTGGAAGCGCTGTGGCGCGGCGCCGATCTGTTCGCCCTCGCGACCCGATGGGAGGGCACCGGTGCCGCCATTGCCGAGGCGCTGCGGCGCGGCCTGCCGGTCGCGACCACAGAGGCGGGGGCGGCCGCCGTGCCGGTGCCGGCGGACGCGGGGGTGGTCTGCCGGGTGGACGATGCGGAGCAACTCTCCAAGGCGATGCGCCGCCTTATATTCGACGCCGACCTGCGCGTGGAGGTGGCGGCGGCCGCCTGGGCGGAAGGGCAGCGCCTGCCGTCCTGGCCAGCGCAGGCCGCTGCCTTCATCGCTGCCCTGGAGGGCTGACCCATGCCGCTGCTCGGCGCCATTGCCGACGACTTCACCGGGGCCACCGACCTCGCTTCCATGCTGGTGCGCAACGGCATGAAGACGGTGCAGCTCATCGGCGTGCCGGGCGCGGACGAGCCGGTGCCCGACGCCGCTGCCATCATCATCGCGCTCAAATCGCGCACCGTCCCGGCCGCGGAGGCGGTGGCGCAGAGCCTCGCCGCCCTCGCCTGGCTGCGCCGCGGCGGCTGCCGGCAGCTCTTCTTCAAATACTGCTCGACCTTCGACAGCACCGACGCGGGCAATATCGGCCCGGTTGCCGACGCGCTGCTGGCGGCATTGGACGGCGGTTTCGCACTCGCCTGTCCGGCATTTCCGACCAACGCGCGAACCGTCTATCTCGGCCATTTGTTCGTGGGCGGGGCGCTGCTCTCCGAAAGCGGGATGGAGCACCATCCGCTGACCCCGATGACCGATCCCAACCTCGTGCGCGTGCTCGGCCGGCAGACCGACGGTGCGGTGGGACTGGTTTCGTTTCCGAGCGTCGAGCGCGGTGCAAGCGCGATCCGCGACGCCATGACCGCGCTCAAGGAGCAGGGGCGGCGCTACGCGATCGTCGATGCCGTGACCGATGCGCACCTGCTCGCGATCGGCGAAGCGGCGGCGCACCATGCGCTCATCACCGGCGGCTCGGGCATCGCGATGGGCCTGCCGGAGAATTTTCGCCGTGCCGGGCTGCTGGCACCCGACGCGGACGCGGGCCGGTTGCCGGCGATCGTGGGACCGGCCGCGGTGCTCGCCGGCTCGTGCTCGCGCGCGACCTTGGGCCAGGTGGCGGCCGCGCGCGAGCAGGTGCCGACGCTCGAACTCGACCCGCTCGCGATGCCCGACGCGGCGGCGCTGGCGCGCCAGGCGCTCGACTGGGCGGCCGGGCGGCTCGGCGAGACGCCGGTGGTGATCGCTGCCTCGGCGCCGCCGGACCGGGTCGCGGCCTTGCAGGCACGGCTCGGGCGCGAGGCGGCCGGGGCGCTGGTTGAACAGGCGCTGGCCGCGATCGCCGAGGGCCTGGTCGCGCGTGGGGTGCGCCGGATGGTGGTCGCGGGCGGCGAGACGGCGGGGGCGGCCGTCGCGGCACTCGGCGTGCGGCGGCTGCGGATCGGGGCCGAGATCGACCCCGGCGTGCCCTGGACCCATGCCGAGGGCACCGGCCCGGCGCTGCACCTGGCCCTCAAGTCGGGCAATTTCGGCGGTCCGGATTTCTTTACCAAGGCGTTCGAGACCGGCTGACCGGTGCGAGGCGCGCGGCGATGGTCAACTCCCTCTCCGCCCCTCGGGGCTATGGTATTCACACATCTCAAGCACCCTTCCCCCCTCGCGGGACGAATTTCCACGCTGCAATCGGCGACGCTCAACTCCCTCTCCGCCCTCGGGGGCGGAGAGGGTCGGGGTGAGGTGGGGGATGCGCCAAGGCAGCGCGAATCCTCTGCAACACCTCGGGCACGCTCTCGTTCACGTCGTCGTTCCAAAAGCGAATTACACGATATGCCTGGGCTTCAATCGGCCTTCGCGCTCGTAAGGTCATCGCGGCCGGCCTCCACCTCACCCAACCCTCTCCGCCCCGAGGGGCGGAGAGGGCTTGATCGTCATCGCTGAAAAGATGTGTGAATTCCGTGCACCCCGAGGGGCGGCGAGGGCGTGGGCGCTCGCCGATACGGATCATTGGGGATGAGATTGCGGTCGCCGACGAACGCCTCGCCGATAATCTCGAACTGCCGTTCGACGGCCGAGCGCAACATCTCGTCGGCCACGTAATCGTCAAAGCTGCGCCCGGAGGTGAAGCGCCCAATGCGGTTGGCCGCATGGCAGGCGTCCCAGAGGTACTTGGCCGCCTGATCGGATATCATGGCGCTGGGAACAACCGCCGTCGCTGCGCGTCGATCTGTCGGCGCAGATAGGGATTTTCTAGGGCGGCCTCGGTGAGCAGGTCTACCTCGCGCCCGAACAGCTCGGTCAGCGCATCGCGCAACCCGAAATAGGCGTCCGCGTAAGCGCTGCCCGACAACTCCTCGAAGGCGACCAGGAAATCCAAATCGCTGTGCAGGGGATCGAAGCGCCCATTCACGGCCGAACCGAACAGGTCCAGTCGGCGAACATGGAAGCGCCGGCACAGGGCAGGGATGGTGGCGGGCGCTGCGGCCGCGAGGGCGGTTGGGAGAGGGAGCATAATTGACGGTAGCACGGCGAGGCGGGTGTTGCTGCCCTAAACCGAAGGTTAGAGTTCCGACAACAGAGAGGGGGTGTAGTGCTCAGCAAGACCATCGGAACCATCGGCGCCTGGATCGTGGGCGCGATCTCGGCCGGCGGATATGGCGGGATCGTGCTGCTGATGGCGATCGAATCCGCCTGCATCCCGCTGCCGTCGGAGGTGATCATGCCCTTCGCCGGCTATCTGGTCTCGACCGGCCGGTTCAACCTCTATCTCGTAGCGACGGCGGGAGCGGTCGGCTGTTGCGTCGGCTCCGCCATCGCCTACGCCGCCGGCTACTATGGCGGGCGACCGTTCGTGCTGCGCTGGGGACGCTATGTGTTGCTCAGCCCCGAGGACCTTGGCCGCGCGGAACGCTTCTTTGCCCGCTTCGGCGCGCCCGCGGTGCTGATCGGGCGGATGCTGCCGGTGATCCGCACCTTCATCGCCCTTCCGGCCGGCATCGCCCGGATGCCGCAGCTTCGCTTCCAGATCTACACCTTCGTCGGCTCGTGGCCGTGGTGCTTCATGCTGGCCTATATCGGCGACGTGCTCGGCAAGCGCTGGGAGAGCGATCCGCGGCTGCACACGATCATGCAGCGGCTCGACATCGTGATCGTGGTGCTGTTCGTGCTGGCGGTTGCGTGGTTCGTCGTCCGCCGTGTGCGCCAGCGCCGCGCCGCCTGATCGCGCGCGTCAGGCCGCCTCGGACCGCTTCGCGGGCAGTGCCGCCGCGATCTCCTCCAGCCGGCGCAGGATGCGCAGACCCACCGCGCGGTCGGAGAAGCCGAGCCGCACCTCGCGCCGGCCGCGCGCCGCGCGCGCCCGTGCCGCGTCGGGGTCGGCGATCGCGGCGCGGATCAGCGCCGCCGCGTGTGCCACGTCCGGCTCGGCCCAGTGCTGGCCCTCGGCGTGCGGATACTCGCCGGGTGTGACCTCGACCAGCGTGTGCCGCACCAGAAGGGCGTTCTGCTCGGTCATGAAGTCGAGGTTGCCGGACCAGCCGGTGCCGAGTGCCAACCGGCCGAGGACCATTGCCTCGCCAAGTCCCCGCCCGAACCCTTCGGAGCGGTGCAGCGAGACGAAGCAGTCGCAGGCGGCGATCAGGCTGCGCGTCGCCAGCGCCGAGAGCGGCTGCGCGAGCACCACCGCCTCGGGGATGCGCGCACGCAGCTCGGCCGCCCACGTTTCGGCTGCGGCGTCGCCGTCCTTGACCTTGAGCACGACCTGGATGTCGGCGAACGGGTCCTCCGCCCGCAGCGCCGTCCAGAGCCGCAGCACCGCCTCCGGGTTCTTGCGCCCGGCATAGGAGGTGAGATCGAGCGCCGCGAGCATCGCGAATGCCGATTCGCGGATGCCGAAGTGCCGGCGCGGCAGCAGGTAGCCGACCGGCAGCTCAACCGACTGGCCGATCGGCACGCTCTCGATCCCGGCCGCGCGCAGACCACCCGCGATGAAGGACGACAGCGCCCAGACCTCGTCGAAATCGCGCAGCGGGACCGCCCACGCCTCCGGGTAGCGCGGCAGTTCCCAGGCCGGCACGATCACGTTGTGGCCCGCAGCGAAGGACTGGCCCAGCTCCGCGAGCCGCGCCCCAGCGCGCTCGATTTCATCGCCGTTGAGATGGAAGATGCGGATGCCGTCGCCGAGTGCGCGCGTCTCGTGCGGCTCGATCAGCCGCAAATGCTCCTCGTCGGTGCGGGGTGCGTGGCCGAAGATGTCGAGCACCCGCGGCTCCAGCCCGACCGCGAGAGCGGCGCGCAGATGGCTGCGGAGCTGTTCGCCCATGCCTACGGTCGCGAACGGGTGCCCGACCAGCGTGATCGGGGTTTGGGCCAGGTCACGCGCTGGTGCCGTGCTCGGCGTGGGCGGCGGGGTTGGCGGTTTGCGCCTGCGCTTGCTCACAGGCAGTCCGTCGCGAGGCGCGCGCGGCGCAGCGCCTCCAGCCAGCCGTGGCCGGTCGCCTGGTCGGGCTCCAGCACCGCGCCCTCGGCCCATTCGTTCCAGGCGTTGACGAAGACAAGCCGCTCGTCGCCCACGAACTGCGCCTGCGCCTCTTCGAGCTTCGCTTCGGCATAGGCCTGGAACAGCGCGGGCTCGGCGCCCTCGAAGCTGGTGCCGCGCAGCGCCTGGCGCGGCGTGTTGTCCCAGCCGGCGAACAGGCCCGGATAGCGTGGATAGCCGACCGAGTCGCGGCCGAGGAAGGACAGCACCGTCTCCTCGTAATCGTAGCGGTAGCCGGCCCAGCCTTCCTTCAGCACCGTGATCGTGTCGGTGGCGGGCACGGCGCGTCCGTGCGGCGGGAACTCCACCGCGGCGTCGAAGCCGATCGCGTCGGGGTGCGGACCGCGATCCACCGCTTCCATGCCCTCGACATAGACCAGATGCACGCCGGGCTCGCCGGCGCCGGCGAAGGCGGCGCGTGCGCGCGCCGCGAAGGCGGCAGGGTCGGGAAGCCGCATCGGCCGATAGACCAGCAGCAGCGGCCGGCCCCGCACCCGCAGATAGCGCGGATCGGCGGCATAGCGGATCGCGTCCGCGATCACCGCATCCAGGGTCGCCTGGTCATGGCGCTGCGCGATCAAGAGCTCGCGCTCACCGCCGTCCCAGTGGCGGGTCCAGTTCTCGTTGGCCCAGCAGATGCAGAACGGAAAGCGGACCCTGGGATCGGCGACGATTGCCTCGAACGCGGCATCGAGCGCGCGCCGGTTGCCGAAATTGTAATAATAGACGCAGAACCCGTCGATGCCGTAGCGCGCTGCGAGCGCCGCCTGCGCTGCCGGCACCGCTTTCACCCGCAGGTCATAGAGGCCGAGATCGGCCGGGATTCGCGGCTGCCGGTGACCCTCGAAGCTGGGCGTCGCCTGCACCACGTTGGTCCATTCCGTGAAGCCGCGGCCCCACCAGAGATCGTTCTCGGGCGTCGGATGGAACTGCGGCAGATAGTAGGCGAGCACGCGCACCCGCGCCTGCCGCTCCAGCGCTTCGGACCATTTCTCGGCGAGCTTCTGCTGATTGGCGCGCACCTGGTGCAGCTTGCGCCTCTCGCCGTCGCGCGCGGTGGAGACGCTGAGGTGATGGGCGCACACCGCACTCGCGCACAGCCGCACGCGGTGCCCGGCCTCCAGCAAGCGCAGGCAGAGATCGGCATCCTCGCAGTAGGCGGGAGCGAAGCGTTCGTCGAACAGCGCGCCGTCGATCGCAGCGCGGCGCACCATCAGTGCGGCAGCCGATGCGTACTGCACGTCGCGGTCGTAGCCGAAGCGCGGGTCGGCCGCGTCGCCGAACAGGCCGATCATGGTCGCGATCCCGGCGGCATCGAGCCGGCAGCCCGCCTCCTGCAGCCGTCCGTCGGGATAGATCAGCCGCGGTGCCGCAGCGGCGAGCGTATCGTCGGCATCCAGCATTGCCGTCATCGCGTCGAGTGCGCCGGGCAGGAGCTGCGCGTCGCTGTTCAGCAGCAGCACGTAGGCACCGCGCGCGTGCGCGAAAGCGGCGTTGCAGGTGCGCAGGAAGCCCCAATTCCGGCGCTCGCGGAGCAGCCGGAGGTTCGCGACGTCGGCGAGCGCCGCGATGTCGGGATCGGTCGAGGCGTCGTCGGCGACGATCACCTCGAAGCGCGTCCGGGTGCCGCCGTCGGCGAGTGCCAGCAGGCACTCGACGGTGTGGCGGAACGCATCGTGGACCGGGATCAGGACCGAGACTTTCGGCGCCTTCCTTGGCGAAGGCGATGCCGCGCAGCGCCGCGCGCGGGTCGGGAGCCGTCTTGAGCGCGAGCGGGGCAGGGACGTGGCGCTCGATCGCCTCGCTCCGCTGCTGCGCGATGCGGGCGCGCAGCCGCTCGTACGCGGCGGCGCCCTCCGGCCGCGTGGCCGGCTTCGCGCGCGGCGCGGGGCGGGTCACGATCTCGGGCGCGATCTGGCGGCCCTCGTGCGTGCCGTTGGTGACGTAGTGCCAGAGCGCCGGCACCTGGGCCTCGGCGATGTCGGGATAGCGGCGGAAGTAGCGGCCGCCGTCGAAGGCCTCGCTCGCAGCGCGCCCGGCGCGATCGCCGGCCATGACGAAATGGCGCAGCGCCGCATATGGCTCGTTCGGAACGTCCGGGTAGCGCTCGGCATACCAGTGCGGGTCGAACAGCTTGTGCGGCTTCAGGCCACGCCGCAGCCCGTGTTCGAGAAAGTGGCCGAGCAGTTCGGGGACCGCATCGCCGTCGGGGCCCAACTGCTCCATGTAATACTCGCACGAGAAATAGGCCGAGGGATCGATCAACCCGCCGCGCAGAGTCTCGATCAGCGCTTCGGCGACCGGCCGCCGGATGAAGGCCGCCTCGTCATAATGCCGCAGGAACTCGAAATCGATCAGCGGATGCGGGGAGCGGTATTCGCTCGCACCCACGGTGAGGAAATGGAATTGCGGGTCCTCCTGCTGCTCGACGACGTCCGGATAGAGCGCGCAGTACCAGAGCGGGTCGAAATAGGGCGTCAGCAAAGGCCGCTGCCCGACCGGCCGCCGGAGATAGGAAAGGATGGTGTTGAGGTCGCTGCGCGGGCCGCCGAGGGCGCCGCGGTAGGTTGCCTCAGCGATCAGCGGCGAGGCGAAGGCAAGCTGAAAGCGGACCACGGTTTCGGCGAGGCTGGCGCGCACGCATCTCTCCTTGGCGCGACCCGCCGGCCGGCGTCCCGACCTCAAGCGATAGCCCATCCGCGGCAGCCCGCGCAAGCAAGCCGATCTGTCCGAGCTCGCTTGGGAATACAATAGAAACCAAAACCACAGCAGTAAAGTATGGAATAGGTACAATGCTCATTGCTGATCCGCGTGACGTGACATGGTCGTCGCCGGCTGCCGCAAGCAGTGTGACAATCTCGTTCCCAATTGCACACGGATTCCGTTTACGGGCGATGAAACCCTGCTTGACTTTTGGGGTTGCATTTCTGGGCGAGGTCGGGTGCAATCATCGCCGTCCGATTCTCTCGCTACCCAATAAATCTCGGAAGACCAAATGCGATTTGACGCCAAAACGGCGTGCGGCGCGGCGTTGGCCGGCGCCCTGCTGGCAGCCGTCGCGGCCCATGCTGCCGGACCGAGCCGCAATGACTGGCAATTGCGAGGAATCGCGACTTTCTACAGCCATTATTTCGATGGCCGGCGCACCGCGAGCGGAGAGCAATACAACCCCGAGGCGATGACTGCAGCCAACCCTTCGCTGCCGCTCGGGACGCGGGTGCGGGTCTCCCGCGACGACGGACGCTCGATCGTGGTCAGGATCAACGACCGCGAGCCGCACAACGGCAACCGGATCATCGACCTCTCCCGCGCCGCGGCGCGGGCGCTCGGCGTGGGCGGGATCGCGACGGTGACGCTCTCGCGCATCGGCTCCGAGCCGCCCGGCGGGTCGCCCGTCGAGGTAGCAGAGGCGCCGGACTGGTCAGGTGCTCACCGGCCGGTTGCTCAGCCGCCGGTGCAACTCGCGCCCCCGCCTATCGCTGCGCCACGTGATCGGCCACGAATGCCCCTCGTTTTCCAATCGGCTTTGGGGGGCCGGTAGTGCTGTCGCGCACGGTCTGCAGCTCCAGCTCCGCGTTCAGCTCCGCCCCCAGCAGGACGACATAGACGCTGACGTAGAACCACATCATTACGACGACCGCGGCGCCGAGCGAGCCATAGGTCACGTCATAGGTGGCGAGGTGGCCGACATAGAGCGAGAAGACGACTGAGACCAGCAGCCACAGCAGCGTCGCGAGCACCGACCCCGGCGTGATCCAGCGCCAGCGCGCGCGGCGGCGTGACGGGCCGAACCGGTACAGCAGCGACAGCGCGATCAGCACGAAGACGAGCAGCACGGCGAAGCTGATCGCCTGGATGATCAGCTTGCTGTAGGCCGAAAGACCGAGGAAGTTGAGCGCCGCCGGCAGCGCCACCAGCCCCGCCAGTCCCAGCACGGCGGCCAGGATCGCGCCGATCGTCATCGCGAACGCGATCACCTGGAAGCGCAGGATGCTGCGCGTGTCCTCCTCGCCATAGGCCATGTTCAGCGCCGAGAGCATCGACTTGGTGCCGGTGGCGGAGCTCCACAGCGTGATCACCACGCTGATCGCGAGCTTGATCCCGAGGCTGCTGGATGGCTGGGTGACGAGCTGGTGGACCCGCGTGGCCAGCAGCCCATAGGCCTCGGGCGGCAGCAAATGGCGCAGCAGCGCGAGTTGCGGCTCGACGGTCGCGGGGTCGAAGGCCAGTCCGTAGATCGAGATCAACATGCTGATCGCCGGGAACACGGCCAGCACGGCGTAGAAGGTGCACCCCGCCGCGACCAGCGAGATGCGATCGGAGATCATGTCGTGCAGCGTTCGTCCGATCGCCGCGCGCCAGCCGCGCCAGGGAATCTGCGTGGGCCCGCGGGCGAGGCGCCCGAGGCGTCGCGCGCCGGGTTGGCGGGCCAAGCGCACGGCATCGGCACCGGCCGCGATCGGGAGATCGGCCGGCTCCCCGGTCGCAGGCTTGTCCAGCGGGTCGGCCTCCGGCGCGTTCTGGTCGGATGCGGTCATGGGCTTTTGGAGTCCCTCGCGAGCGCAACGTTGGCTTGGCGGTGCGGTTGCGCGCCGCCGTCACCTGGGAACCGCAGCGCGATTTTCCACTTGCGTCAGGGAACCCCTCGCCCTATCTGCGCCCCACGCAGCAACGCACGTGCCTCTGGCCCTCCGGGGTTTACGCAACGACGTCAAGCGTTCTGGCAACTCGGGGTCCGGCAATCCGGCTCCTCGCTTTGGTCGCTGGTTCGTTCGACCGTTTCGTCAACTCCGCCCGCCGCCTCGATGAGGCGGGCGATCTGGAAGGGAAGGCCGGGTGCGATGACCCCCAAGATCGCGCATTTCCTGGCGGCGCAGGCTCCGCCGACACCCTGCCTGGTGTTCGACCTGGACCGCGTCGAGAGCAATTTCCGGGCGCTCCGCGCGGCGGTGCCGGCGGCCCAGATCTACTATGCCGTGAAGGCCAACCCGGCGGCCCCGGTGCTGGAGCGGTTGGTCGGATTGGGCAGCCGCTTCGATGCCGCGAGTGTCGAAGAGGTCGAGGCTTGCCTTGCCGTCGGCGCGCAGGGTGCGGCGATCAGCTACGGCAACACCATCAAGAAGGCGGCCGCGATCCGGCGCGCGCACGCGGCAGGCGTTGCCATGTTCGCCTTCGATTCGATCGAGGAGCTGGAGAAGATCGCCGCCAACGCGCCCGGCGCGCGCGTCTATTGCCGCATCCTGGTCGAGAACGTGGGCGCGGACTGGCCGCTGTCGCGCAAGTTCGGCACCACCGTGGGCATGGCGCGCGAGCTGATGCTGCGCGCGGGGGCGCTCGGCCTCGACCCCTACGGCCTTTCCTTTCATGTCGGCAGCCAGCAGACCAATCCGGCGACCTACGAGGCCGCGATCGGGCGGGTGGCGATGCTGTTCACGGATCTGCGCGAGCGCGGCGTCAATGTCCGGATGCTCAATCTGGGCGGCGGCTTCCCGGTCCGCTACCGCGACCCGGTGCCGGAGATCGACGCGTTTGCCCGCGCGATCATGCGCGCGACGGTCGAGCATTTCGGCAATGATCTTCCGGAGATCGTGATCGAGCCGGGGCGTGCCGTGGTGGCCGACGCCGGGGTGGTAAGTGCGGAGGTGGTGCTGGTCAGCCGCAAGACGCCTGATGACCCGGTGCGCTGGGTCTATTTGGACATCGGCCGTTTCGGCGGTCTCGCCGAGACCGAGGGCGAGGCGATCAAGTACCGGATCACCACCCCGCACGACGACGCGCCTTCGGGCCCGGTGACGATCGCGGGGCCGACCTGCGACGGCGTGGACATCCTGTACCAGAGGTCCAATTACCGCCTGCCGCTGCCGCTCGCCTGCGGCGACCGGGTGGAACTGCACGCGACCGGGGCGTACGTCGCAACCTATGCCAGCCAGGGGTTCAACGGATTCGCTCCATTGGCGGAGCATTACCTTTAGGCACCCTTCCTCCCTCGCGGGACTGAGTTCCACGCTGCACGAAAGATGTGTGAATCCCGTTGCGTTCCGGGGCGGGGTTGACGCTGCGTCGTCGTGCGGCGCGTGATGCACGTCGTCAGCCAGCCGGGGAGGGAATGATGGCGCTCTATGCCAACCGCACGCTGCAAAAACTTCGCAACGGCGAACTCGCGATCGGCTTCGGCGTGCACCACCTGCGCAGCGCGGCCACACCGATGCTCGCCGCCGCTGCCGGTTTCGACTGGCTGTTCATCGATTGCGAGCACGGCGCGTTTTCGGTGCAGGAAGCAACCCAGCTTTGCCTCGCGGCGCTGCCGGCCGGCATCACCCCGGTGGTGCGCGTCTGCGCAGGCGCGATCGACGAGGGCACGCGCGCGCTGGATAACGGCGCGCTCGGCATCGTCATGCCGCACGTCAACTCGGCCGAGCAGGCGCGCGCGATCGTCGCGGCGTATCGCTATCCGCCAGTCGGGCACCGGAGTTGGGGCGGCCCGCCCGCCGCCTATGGATTTCGCGCCCCCGCGGCGGCCGAGGCGCAGGCAGAGATCAACGATGCCATCCTGATCGTCGCGATGATCGAAACCCCGCAGGCGGTCGAGCAGGCCGATGCCATCGCCGCAGTCGCAGGGATCGACGCGCTGCTGATCGGCACCTCCGACCTCTCCGCCGAGATGGGCATCGCCGGCCAGGCCGGCCATGCGCGCGTGCAGGACGCCTATCGCGTGGTCGGCGAGGCGTGCCGCGCGCATGGGCGCGTGCTCGGCATGGGCGGCATCTACGACGAGCAATGGGCGCGGCACTATATCGGCCTGGGTGCCAGGCTGGTGCTCGGCGGGTCGGACCATACGCTGCTGCTTGCGGCCGCAACCGCGCGTGCGCATTTCCTGCGCGAGCTGGAACGATCAGGTTAGAATTGCCAGCGACTACCCCTTAACCCCGCCCATCGTCAGCCCGGCGCTCATGTAGCGGCGGAAGGCGTAGTAGATCACGATCGGCGGCAGTGCGTAGATCACGGCGGTCGCCATCATCAGGTTCCACGGTGCCTCGTCGCTGTTGAGAAAACGCCCGAGCGCCACCGGCACCGTCATGTTGCCTGGGCTGGACAGCAGCAGATAGAGATACAGATATTCATTCCACGCCAGCAGCAGCGCATAGGTCCCGACGGCGACCATCGCCGGCGCCATCAGCGGCAGGTAGATGCGCCAGTAGATCCCGAACGGGCCGGCGCCGTCGATCCGCGCGGCCTCGTCCAACTGGATCGGGATGCTCGATCCGTATTCGGTGAAGATGAAGATCGCGTACGGGGTCGCGAACGTCACTTCTACGAAAATGACCGCCCAGAGATTGTCGCCCAGCCCGTAATTCTGCATCACCCGGTAGAACGGGATCGCCAGGAACGACATCGGGATCACGTAGGTCAGCAGCGCCGCATTGCTGACCAGCCAGCCGCCCTTGATGCGCAGCCGGCCGATCACGAAGCTGGTCAGCGTGCCGATCAGCAAGGTCAGCACGGAGGTCGCGACCCCGATATAGACGCTGTTGCCCATCTCGTGCCAGAAATGCGCGAGATACCAGTAGTTCTGCGTCAGCACGGTCCAGAACCCGGCCAGCGTCGCGTGGGCGGGCCACAAATCGTCGCTGAACACGCCTTGCTTGGGCCGCAGCGCGACCTCGACCATGTTGTAGAGCGGCAGCACCGTCCAGATCAGCACGACCAGCCCGATCAGCACCCGCCCCGCGTCGGCAAGGCGCTGCCGATGCCGGAAATGCGTGCCCCGGCGCTGCGACGCGACTGCAGCCGCGGAAGCCGCACTCACAACTGCACCTGCGAGCGGGAGACCTTGCGCATCAGGATGATCACCAGCGGAATCAGCAGCGGCAGGGCCGACATCACCGCGGCCATGCCAAGATGCGGATTGCCGATCTCGAACGCATCGCGGATGCCGAGGGTCGCCAGCACGTGCGTGGACAGCGCCGGGCCGCCGCCGCTGATGAAGAACACGGTGTTGAAGTCGCCGAGCGTCCAGATCGTCGAGAGCAGCGTGCAGATCAGATAGAGGTTCGCGAGCAGCGGGAACGTCACATGGACGAAGCGGCGCACGCCCACGGCCCCGTCCACCGCCGCCGCCTCGAGCACTTCGTTCGGGATCGCGGTGCGCCCGGCCATCAGGATCACGGTCCAGAACGGCGTCCATTTCCAGATGTAGGAGACGATGACCGTGCTGAAGGTGAGCCAGCGCGCCGTCAGCCAGGACGGCCCATTCACTCCGAACAGGTGCCAGAGCAGGTTGTTGATCAGGCCCCACTCGAGGTTAAGCATCCAGTGGATCGAGATGAAGGTGGGGATCGCCGGCGCCGCCCAGGGCAGGATGAAGATCAGAAGCAGCGCCTTCACCCACCAGCCCTCGTGCAGGAAGAAGCCGGACAGCAGCAGTGCCAGGAACAAATGCAGGTTCACGCCGATACCGAGAAACACGACGGTGTTGACCAGCGTGCGCAGGTAGATGGGATCGGCAAAGAGCTGCGCATAGAGCGAGGGTTGGTGGCCGAGCCACAGCCCGTATCCGACCGGAAAGAGCACGAAAGCGAAGAACACGGCGGCATAGGGCACCAGGAACGCCAGCGCCCAGCCGAGGTCCGAGCCTTGCAGGCCGCCGCGCCAGAGGCGCATGCGGCGGGTACGGCGCCTCGGTGCGGCCTTCACGTCGCCGGCAGCCGAGGAGCTGTTCACTGCATTTCTCCAGGTCCAGTACTCGAATTTATGGATAGGCGACGCCCGACTCTCGTCATGCTCGGCGGAGGCCGAGCATCCACGACTTTGCGGCCGTGCGAAAGACGTGGATGGTCGGCCTTCGCCGACCATGACGGTAACGTTGCGTCCAAAATGCGACCGCTATCCAAGAGGTCGGCACTAGGCGGTCTGGTACTTGGCGAAGATCTTGGCCATCTGCTTGAACGCCTTGTCCGTCGCGTCCGCCGCCTTCATCCCGTTGATGACGTCCGCCTCCGCGACCCCCCAGAGATGCTCGGCATCCACCTGCGCGAAGCCGGGATTATAGACCGTGGGCCAGACCGTGGTCGGGCCGAGCACGCCCTGCTTGATCGCGGCCGACCGATGCGGATCCTTGGGATCGAGCCAGTAGGGGTCGCTCTTGACGATGCTCGGCATCACCGGCAGCCAGCGGCCGCGCGCCTCCTTCAGATAGGTGCCGAGATTCGTCGGCTGGATCAGGTAGCGCAGGAAATCCTTCGCACCGTCGATGTTCTTCGAGCCCTTCGGGATGTAACCCAGCAGCACGCTGAGCAGCACCGGCACCGGCTTGCCGTCATTGCCGAGCGGCATCGGACTGGTGACGATGTCATGGTAGTACCATTGCTTGTTCTCGATCACCGCCGATGAGATCGAGATCGTGTCGTTCGGTGTCATCACGACTTCCTGGGAATGGAAGGCGTTGTTGTTGTCGGGATCGCCCCAGTTGATGGCACCAGGCGGCACGTAGCCCTGCTTGTATGGCGTCGTCAGCCGGGTCAGCGCCGTCTCGGTCGCCTGACGTACCTTCGGGTCGTCCAGATGCGGCTTGCCGTCGGGCGTGATGATGCCGCCGCCGCCGTACGCAACCAGGACCTGGTTGAACAGGTTGTTCGGGTCGGCGCCGGTCGTCGAAAGCGTGTAGCCGAGGCCATAGACGTGGCGCATCCCCTTGGCACGCAGCTTCTTCTGCACCGGTTCGAAGAAGTCGAAGAACTTGTCCCAGGTCTTCGGGATATCCGACATCTGGTAGCCGGCCTTCTCGACCAGCGTCTTCCAGGTCGGGATGTTCAGCGCCTGGGCCTTGAACGGCACGCCGTAGAAGGACCGCTTCTTCGCCACGCTGTCGTAGAACTGCGCGGAGCGCAGCGCGGTGTCGCTCAGCTCGCTCTTCTGGGTCTCCACCACGTCCGACACGTCGATCAGCTTGCCGTCCCACGCCGCCTGCGGGACGGTCTGGGCCGCGCCGTCGTCGGAATAGATCAGGTCGGGCACCTGGCCGGTGGTCAGCGCCGAGACGACCTTCTGGTCGAGCGCCACGCCGGTGACGAGCGACAGGTTGACCGTAAAGCCGCTCTGCTTCTCCCACGCGGCCACGAGGTTGCGGAACGCCTGGTCCTCGGCGGCATAGAACCCCTGGTTCCACCACACGGTCAGGGTCTTGTCCGCGGCTCTCGCGACATAGGGCCGTCCCAGCGCGGCAGCGGCAAGGCCGGCTGATCCGGCCACCAGCGCCCGTCGTCCCAGAACGGCCATACCACCCTCCCTGCTCGTGCCATTGGTGGCGGAATTAAGCGCGCGACCACCCCAAGTGCAGTAACGGCGTTCCACTCTTCGCGTCCGCTCACAACATTGCGAACGGCGCGGTGGAACGCCCGGCGTGGGGGCGGGCGGATGCGCGCCTTGCCAGCGCGCGGCGGCGCTTGATAAGGGTGCCGCTGGAGTGCCGCGTGACCCGCCCGCCACACCTGTTGCCGACTTGCCCCGACGCCCGGTTTCGGGCAGGGCAGGGGCCGGCATGAACGTCTCCCCCGCGCCGGCGGCCCTCGCGCCGCCACCACCGCCGCCGCCGAATCGCCCCGCCCGGTCAGCCCGGCGGCGGATTGCCGACATCCTGCTCGGCAAAATCGCCACACTGGTGCTCGCGGCGATCGCGCTGCTGCTCGGCTTCGCGACTTTCGCGGTGCTGGCGGGCGGCACCTCCGCACCGTTCGGGCCGAATCGGATGTTCGGCCTGGTCCTCGCCAATTTGGTGGCGTTGCTGCTGCTCGGCGCGGCGCTGGCCGGGCGGCTCACGCGCGTTTGGATGGAGCGGCGGCGCGGCTCGGCGGGTGCCCGGCTGCACGTTCTGCTGGTGATGCTGTTCAGCGGCGTTGCCGTCACCCCCGCGATCGTGGTCGCGATCTTCGCCACTGCCTTCTTCCACTACGGCATCCAGGCCTGGTTCAACGACCGCGTGCGCACCGCGCTGCACGAGGCGCTGCAGACCAGCCAGGGCTACCTCGCCGAGCATCGCAACGCGATCCGTGCCGACGCGCTGGCGATGGCCAACGACCTCAGCCGCGCCGGCATGTTGATGGCCGAGAATCCGAACGCGTTTGCCGACATTCTCGCCACCCAGACCGCGCTGCGTGGCCTGACCGAGGCGCTGATCTACGAGCCGGTCACCGGGCAGGTGATGGCCTCGGCCGGGCTGATGAGCGGGCTCGGCATTGCCAAGCCGCCGGCTGACGTCACCGACTTGGCCCGGCGTGGCGACGTCGCCCTCTACGACACCAATCACGGCACCGACGTGCACGCCGTGGTAGAGCTCGAACTCGATCCCGACTCTGATGCTGATGATCGCGCGCCCGGTCGATCCGCGCATCCTCGACCATGCGGCGCGCACCCAGCAGGCGGTCACGGAATACGAGCGGCTGGATCAGAACCGCTCAGGCTTGCAGATCACCTTCGCGCTGATCTTCGCATTGGTGGCGCTGCTGGTGCTGTCGGCCGCGGTGCTGATCGGCCTCGTGATCGCCAATCAGATCGTGCGGCCGGTGGGACGGCTGATCCAGGCGACCGAGCGGGTGCGGGCGGGCGATCTCGCGACACGGGTGCCGGAGACCGGCAGCGACGACGAGATCGCCGGCCTCAGTCGCGCCTTCAACCGCATGACCGGCCAGCTCGGCGCCCAGCGAGCGGAGCTGATGGACGCCTACAGCCAGATCGACGACCGGCGCCGGTTCACCGAGGCGGTGCTGGCCGGCGTGTCGGCGGGGGTGATCGGACTCGATGACGGCGGCGGCATCGAACTGCCGAACCGCGCGGCGGGCGAGCTGCTCGGCCTCGACCTGATGGCCGCGATCGGCCGCCCGCTCGCCGAGATGGTGCCCGAGTTCGCGCCCCTGCTCGCGCGGGCGCAGGCGATCAAAGGCGGCGATGCGACCGGGGAGGTGCAGATCGGCCCCGCGAGCCGGCGGCGCACGCTGCTGGTGCGCGTCGGCGCCGAGCTGCGCGGCAGCCGCGCCGAGGGGTATGTCGTCACCTTCGACGACGTGACCGAGCTCGAGGCGGCGCAGCGCAAGGCGGCCTGGGCCGACGTCGCGCGCCGCATCGCGCACGAGATCAAGAACCCGCTGACGCCGATCCAGCTCTCCGCCGAGCGCCTCAAGCGCCGTTTCGCGCGCGAGATCACGTCGGATCCCGAGACCTTCGCGCAATGCGCCGATACGATCGTGCGCCATGTCGGCGATATCGGCCGCATGGTCGATGAGTTCTCGGCCTTCGCGCGGATGCCGCAGCCGGTGATCCGGCGGGAGGATATCGGGCGCATCGCGCGCGAGGCTCTGGTGCTGGAACAGAGCGCGCGCCCCGAGATCACCTGGACGACCGCGATCCCCGAGCAGGGGCCGGTCGCACCCTGCGACCGGCGGCTGTTCGGCCAGGCGCTGACCAATTTGTTGCAGAACGCCGCCGATGCAGTGGCGATGCGGGCGGGGGCCGGGCGGATCGACATCGCCGTGACCGGCACGGCTGACGAAGTGCGCGTGCGAGTGGCCGATGACGGCGTCGGCCTGCCGCAGCAGGACCGGGCACGGCTCGCCGAACCGTATGTGACGCACAAGCCGAAGGGCACCGGCCTCGGCCTCGCGATCGTCAAGAAGATCATGGAGGACCACGCTGGGCGCCTTCTGCTCGACGACCAGCCGGAGGGTCCGGGCGCGGTCGCGACGCTGGTGCTTCCGGCGCGCGACGCCGGACAGGGCTGAGGCGGACAGGGCTGAGGCGGACAGGGCTGAGCCGAGCGGGCTGAGCCGGAGAGGGCTGGGGAGGGGGCATGGCCCACGAGATCCTGATCGTCGACGACGAACCGGACATCCGGATGCTGATCGACGGGCTGCTGCGCGACGAAGGCTACGAGACACGCCAGGCCGGCGATTCCACCGCCGCGATCGCCGCCTTCCGCGCCCGCCGGCCCTCGCTCGTCATCCTCGACGTGTGGCTGCAAGGGTCGCGCCTGGACGGCCTCGGCATCCTCGCCGCCCTGCACGGCGAGGAGCCGCAGGTGCCGGTGGCGATGATCTCCGGCCACGGCACGATCGAGATGGCGGTGGCCGCGATCCAGCAGGGCGCCTACGACTTCATCGAGAAGCCGTTCAAGTCCGACCGCCTGCTGCTGGTGGTGCGCCGCGCGCTGGAGGCGGCCCGGCTCGCCGCCGAGAATGCCGAGCTGCGCCTGCGCGCCGGCCCGGAGACCGTGCTGGTGGGCGAGGGCCACGCGATCGCGCAGGTCCGCGCGCAGGTGGAGAAGGTGGCGCCCACCGGATCGCGGGTGCTGGTGCATGGTCCGGCCGGTTCCGGCAAGGAAGTGGTCGCGCGCATGATCCACGCCCGCTCGCGCCGCGGCGAGGGGCCGTTCGTGGTATTGAACTGCGCCACCCTCAATCCCGCCCGCTTCGAGGAGGAGCTGTTCGGCATCGAGGCCGGCACCGATCCGGGCAAGCAGCCGCGCCGTGCAGGCGTGCTGGAGCGTGCGCACGGCGGCACGCTGCTGCTCGACGAGGTGGCCGACATGCCGCTCGAGACGCAGGGCAAGATCGTGCGTGCGCTTCAAGACCAGAGTTTTGAGCGCATCGGCGGGGCGGCGCGGGTGAAGGTGGATGTCCGCGTGGTCGCCACCACCAATCGGGAGTTGCAGGCCGAGATCGCCTCCGGCCGGTTCCGCGAGGATCTCTACTACCGGCTCGCGGTGGTGCCGCTGCGCGTGCCAAGCTTGAAGGAGCGGCGCGAGGACATCCCGGCGCTGTCGCGGCACTTTATCGAGCGCTCGGTCGAGAGTTCCGGCATGGTGCCGCGCGAGCTGTCGGCGGACGCGGTGACGGCGCTGCAGAGCTACGACTGGCCGGGCAACGTGCGGCAGTTGCGCAATCTGATGGATTGGGTGCTGATCATGGCGCCGGGCGGGGCAGGGGATGCGATCCGCGCCGAGATGCTGCCGCACGACGTGGTGAACGGTGCGCCGGCGGTGCTCAATCTCGATCCGATGGCGGATGTGATGGCGCTGCCGCTGCGCGAGGCGCGCGACTTGTTCGAGACGCAGTATCTGCAGGCGCAGTTGATGCGCTTCGGCGGCAACATCAGCCGCACCGCCGGCTTCGTCGGCATGGAGCGCAGCGCGCTGCACCGCAAGCTCAAGCAGTTGGGCGTCAACTCCGAGGATCGCGGGACAGGCTAGCGGGCATGGGCGCCTCGTGCTTGCCGCTAGCCCAAACGTGGCCGGCAGCTCTCCCTCGTCCACACGCGATTGCCCTGCGTGACAGCGTGGCTGCGCCCCCGCACACTCCCGCGCATGTCAGCCGTACCGACGCCACAACCCGAATATCGCATTGCCGACGCCGAAGCCCGCTTCCGCGCCGGAGCCTTCGCCGAAGCCGCTTCGCTGCTCCGTCCGCTCGCCTCCACCGAGCCGCCTGACCCCAAAGCGCTTCGCCTGCTCGGTCTTTGCCAACTCCGCCTCGGTGCGCCGCGGCAGGGTTTCGCCTCTCTGACCCGCGCTTTGGCACTCGCTCCCGACGACGCCTGGACACGGCTGCACCACGGGCTCGGCTTGCAGGCGGTCGGCCGCTTCGCCGAGGCCGCCCGCTCGTTCCGCGCCTGCCAGGCGCTGCTGCCCTTCGATCCCGCGCCGCCGCTCAACCTCGCGACCGCTTTGCTGGCCCAGAACGACGCATCGGGCGCGCTGCGGGCGGCGCGGCGCGCGGCATTGCGAGCGCCCCGGCTGCCGCAGGCGCACTACACTCTCGGCCTCGCCCGCCTTGCCTGCGGCGGTGCGGCGAGTGCCGCCGAATCGTTCGGCCGCGCCGTGCGCCTCGCCCCGCGCTTTGCCGATGCCTGGGTCAATCTCGGCATCGCGCAGTACCGGCTGGGCCAGGTGGCCGCCGCAAAAACCTCGATGCGCGCCGCCCTGCGCGCGGTGCCCAATCATCGCGCGGCCAGCGCCAATCTTGGCGGCCTGATGCGCCTGACCGGCCAGGCCGAGGCCGGCGAACGCCTGCTGCGCGAGGCGCTCGCCCGCGACCCCAACTCGCCCGAGCTGCGCGTCAATCTTGCCGCCGACCTGCTGCAGGAGGAGCGCACGCAGGAAGCGCTGTCGCTGCTCGACATCACGCCCCCGTCCGAGCCGGGGCTGCGTCAGAACTGGCTGGTGCAGCGGACGATGGCGCTGCTGCAACTCGGCCGCTTCGCCGAGGCCGGCGCCGACCTCGACGCCCTGGGCGAACCGCCACCGGCGCTCTGGCTGCCGGTGCAGTGGCGGCGGGTGCTGTTCGCAATGGCCGAACGCGACCTGCCCCGGGCGCGTCAGCTCGCCGATGCGATGGCCGCCGCCCTTGCCGACGGCCGCGCCGAAGCCGCGGTGCCCGAGCACCGCATCATGGCGCATTTCGACCTCGCCAAGTTCTTCGCGCACGTGCGCGACCCCGACCGCGCCTTCGCCGGCTGGACGGGCGGGCACCGCGAGCTTGCGCGGCTGCAGCCGTTTTTCCGCGCCCGGTACCAACGCTTCGTTGATGCCTCGATCGAGCGCTTCGACCGCGCCCGCCTGCATGACGGCCCACGCGCGGCGGACGCCGATCCGGCCCCGGTGTTCATCGTGGGGATGCCCCGCAGCGGCACCACGCTCTGCGAGCAGATCCTCTCCGCCCACGGCCGGACGTTCGGTGCCGGGGAGAGGGTGGCGCTCGCCCTCGCTTTCGGGGCGCTCGGCGGAGCGTTCGAGACCGAAGCCGCCGTTCGCCGCGTCGCCGATGCCGGCGCCGCCACGCTGGAGACCACCTCCGCCCGCTACCTTGCCGAGTTGCACGCGTTGGCACCGGGCGCTGCGCGCATCACCGACAAGATGCCCGGCAATTTCCGCTATCTCGGCTTCGCCTCGCTGCTTCTCCCCGGTGCGCGCGTGATCTGCTGCGAGCGCGATCCGCGCGACATCGGCCTGTCGATCTTCACCTTCCGCTTCTATGGCGAACACCCCTACGCGCACGATCTTGCCGATCTCGGCTGGTACATCGCCCAGCACCATCGCCTGATGCGGCACTGGCGCGCGGCCATGCCGCTGCCCATGCTGACCGTGCGCCTCGCTGACTGGGTTGAGGATTTCGCGCTAACGTTGCGCCGCGTGCTCGACTTCCTGGGCCTGCCCTACGATCCGGCCTGCGAGCGGTTCTACGAGCAGGATCGCAGGGTGCGCACCGTCAGCCGTGCGCAGGTGCGCCAGCCGGTGAACGCGCGCGGCATCGGCCGCTGGCGCGCGTACGAGAAGCAGTTGGCACCCTTGATCGCCGAGCTGCGCGCGGGCGGCGTCGAACTGCCGCCGGGGTAGCCGGTTGCCTCAGTGCAGGCGCGGCGCGCGCAGGAAGCGCGTCCGGTCGCCGGAAGTCACCGCGACGGCGACCATCTCGTCGTCGCGCGCCAGCCGCAGCCGCACCTCCGACCCGGCCGGCCCGGCGGCCCAGACCTGACGCCACAGCCCGGCGAGGTCGCTCACGTCCTCCCCGCCCACCGCCAGGATGCGGTCGCCGGTGCGGATGCCGGCACGGTCGGCCGGGCCGCCATCGGCCAGCCCGCCGACCACCAGCGCTTCGTCATTCTCCATCGCATAGAGGCCGAGCCACGGCCGCGGCGGCCGGTTCACCCGCCCGAGCGACAGCAGGTCGCCCAGGATCGGCCCGAGCAGGCTGATCGGCACCGCCATGTTCATGTCCAGCCGCCGCCCCTGGCCGTCGCCCTGCTGCAGGATCAGCGACCCAATGCCGAGCAGCCGCCCATCCTCGCCGATCACCGCGGCCCCACCCCAGAGCGGGTGCGCGGGCGCCGTGAAGATCGCGCGGTCGAGCACGTATTCCCAGTAGCCGGCGAATTCCTGCCGCGCCACCACGCGGGTCGTGATCGCGTGCTTGCGCCCGCCGGCGGCGGCGAACACCACGCCCTCATCGACCGCGAGCCGCTCGGCATCGCCCATCTGCAAATGCGGAAGATCGAGCCGGCCCAGCGGCTGCACCAGGCCGAAGCCGCTCTCCTGGTCGTAGGCAAGGGCATCGCCGGGCACGGCGCGGCCGTCGGCGGTGGTCAGCCAGATCGTGTCGGCCTCGGTGATCAGGTAGCCGATCGTCGCCACCAGCCCGTCCTCGCGGATTACCACGCCGCTGCCGGAGCGCTCGGTGCCCAGCGTCTCGGCGGTGAAGGCGTCGGCCGGCACGCCGGCGCGCAGGCCGACGACGGCGCGCAGCGCGGTTTCGACGTCGAACCCGTAATCGTTCGGGTCCGGCTGCAGCTTGCGTGGGATCTCCCAGTGCTCGTCGTTGGACATCGTGCGCATCATATCGGCGGACCGGCCGCAGCCGGCAACCCGGATGGCGACAGATCAGCGGCGCAGGAACCAGGCGAGCACCATCAAGCCAACGGTAAGTAGCAGCGAAATGACCAAGCTGCTGCCCAGCGGAAAGTAGAACGCAAAGCCCGGCCGCTCGATCCGGAGATCGCCCGGCAGGCGCCCGAGCACGCGACCCGCCCGGGGCCAGGCAAGTCCTGCCAGCACCAGCAGCAGCCCCAGCATGATCAGCACCCGCGCGATCATGCGCCGAAGATGGGCGGTCCCGCCCGACTTCCCAACATGGTGGCGCGGGACCACGATCCGATCCGAAAACCGGGGAACGGACGAAAATGTGGGAACCAAGCGAGCGCTATCCCGATCCGGCGATCGAGGTGCTGCACGCGGACTTCGCCCGCTTCCGCGTGCTCGGCGGCATCGAGCGGCTCGCGACCGGCTGCCGCTGGTCGGAAGGTCCGGTCTGGTTCGGCGACGGGCGGTATCTGCTGTGGAGCGACCTCCCCAACAACCGCATCCTGAAATGGGAGGAGGAGACGGGTGCCGTTTCGGTGTTCCGCCGCCCCTCGCAGCACGCCAACGGCAACACTCGCGACCGGCAAGGCATCACTGCGAGCACGACAGCGCCGCGACGCGCACCGAATACGACGGCAGCATCACCATGCTGATCGACCGCTTCGAGGGCAAGCGGCTGAACTCGCCCAACGATGTCGTTGTGGCCGGCGACGGCGGCATCTGGTTCACCGACCCGCCCTTCGGCATCCTCGGCTTCTACGAGGGCCACCGCGACGAGCCGGAGCTGCCCACCAACGTCTATCGCCTCGACCCAGCGAACGGCGAGGCGCGCGTGGTCGCGGGCGAGGTGAACCGCCCCAACGGCCTCTGTTTCTCCCCCGGCGAGAGCATCCTCTACGTCGTCGAATCCGGGCCGCCGCGGAAGATTTTTGCCTTCGACGTGACCGGGGAGGGGACCCGGCTTGCCAACCAGCGCCTGTTCATCGATCCCGGCCACGGCACGCCGGACGGCTTTCGCTGCGACGTTGAGGGAAATCTCTGGGCCGGCTGGGGGATGGGGGCGGCCGAGCTCGACGGCGTGCGGGTGTTCAACCCCGCCGGCGAGCCGATGGGGCATATCCGGCTGCCGGAGCGGTGCGCCAATCTCTGCTTCGGCGGGCGGCATCGGAACCGCCTGTTCATGGCCGCGAGCCGGTCGCTGTATTCGTTATATGTGAACACGCAGGGAGCGGCCGGGGGGTAGCACCCAAGCGGCGCGCCGCCTTCCGGATCGGCCACCCACCTTCGCGCACGCCGCGGTCCCGAGCTTCTCCCATTTCCCAGCCGGCTTGGTGGCCTCCAAATTCACCACCGTCGCCTTGAACACCAGCCGCACGATCGCGCCTTGGGCGAGAGGACCTGCTCGTCGAGGTATCAAAGCTCGCCCGCGAGGGCCGCTTCGATTACTTCCTCGTGGAGTCGACGGGGCTTTCGGAGCCGCTGCCCGTCGCGGAGCCTCGCCTGGGCCGGCGGACGGTCCTCAGCTTGCCGCTCCTGCCTCCTCCGCAGAAGAACTGATCGCCGCCATCGGACTCGAGCCCCGAAACGCCCACTCCGGGCGGCATCTCGAGCCTCTCCAGGACCTCTCCCGTTCGAGGATCGACTTGCCTCAAATCGCTCTCGTCACCTTCCCACGTGCCGTGCCAGAGCTCTCCGTCGATCCAGGTGACCCCGGTGACGAAGCGCTTGGACTCGATCGTGCGCAGAATCGCCCCTGTTTGGGGATCGACTTGATGGATCTTCCGGTCCCGATATTGCCCCACCCAGAGCGTTCCTTCGGCCCACGTGAGCCCCGAGTCACCGCCGCCGCCGGGCGCCGGGATCGTGGCGAGCACACGGCCGGTCTTCGGATCGATCTTCTGGATGCGATCCTCGGCGAGCTGAAACAGGTGCTGGCCGTCGAAAGCCGTTCCTGCATGTGCGGCGACATCGATCGAGCGCAGCGTCTTCCCGCTCGCAGGATCGAAGGCGCTCAGCTTGTCTCCGGACGCAAACCAGACTTGCTGGCCGTCATACGTGACTCCGTTCACGCGGTCGGCACCCGGAAAGGGTCCATACTCATGGAGGATTTCGGCTGCAGATCGTTTCATGCTTCCATTCCTAGACCAGCGATTCCATGAATCCGACCAGTTGTAGGGGATTCCCGTGACACCGTCAGATATTGTATGGGGTGGCCGGTCAGCACAAGGATGGTCGTGATGGCGGCGCCGCGCAGGGTGGTGGAGATCAGCATCGGAGCGGATGAGCTGGCAGCGCTGCAGTCGATCGCGCGATCGCGGAGGGAGCCGGCGAGCCGGGTGGAGCGGGCGCGGATACTGCTGCGCTATCGTGACGATCCGTCGAGCTATGCGGTCGGGGCGGCGATTGGGGTGACGCACCAGACCGTGCAGCGATGCCTCGAACGGGCGGCGAAGTTCGGCGTGCTGGCCGCGCTGGACGACAGCCCGCGCCCGGGCAAGGAGCCGCAGATCACGGCGGAGGCCCGTGCCTGGCTGGTCTCGCTCGCCTGCCAGAAGGCCAAGGATGTCGGGTATCCGCATGAATTGTGGACGACGCGGCTGCTGGCCCGCCACGCCCGCGAGCACGGTCCGGCAGCCGGCCATCCCTGCCTGGTGTGCATCGCCCAAGGCACGGTCTGCAAGATCCTCGCTCGGGACGAGGTGAAGCCACATAAGGTGCGCTACTACCTGGAGCGGCGTGATCCGGCTTTTGAAGAGAAGATGGCCGAGGTGCTGTGCGTCTATCAGGAAGTGGCCGTGTTGCGCGCCGAGGAGGGAGCGGCATCGAACGTGGCAATCATCTCCTATGATGAAAAGCCGGGCATCCAGGCGATCGCCAACGTCGCCCCGGACCTGCCGCCGGTGGCGGGCGAGCACGCCAGCTTCGCGCGCGACCACGAATACAAGCGCCATGGCACGTTGAGCCTGTTGGCTGGCATCGACCTGCTGACAGGCGCGGTCCACGCCTGCGTCGAAGATCGCCATCGCTCGCGCGAGTTCGTCGCGTTCCTCAAGAAGCTTGACGTTGCCTATCCTGCCGACACTGCGATCAAGATCATCCTTGACAATCACTCCGCCCATATCTCCAAGGAAACCAACCAGTGGCTCGCCGCGCAGCGCAACGGCCGCTTCAGCTTTGTCTTCACGCCCAAGCACGGCTCCTGGCTGAACCTGGTGGAAGGGTTCTTTTCCAAGATGGCGCGTTCGCTCCTCCGCCATATCCGCGTCGCTTCAAAGGCAGAACTTAAGCAGCGCATCTTGGCTTATCTCGACGACCTCAATCGCGATCCGGTTGTCCACACCTGGTCCTACAAACTCAAACCCGCGGCATGATACGAGTTGATCCATGGAAACGCTGGACTAGTCACTGGGTAGTGGACCGGGGAGTAACAAGGTTGTCGTGAATCCCGGCACGGGCCGGGTCATCCAACGACGCGCTCGCCCGCGACCAAACGACTGCACCTTGCCTGCTGCCGCAAGCCCGTCGAGTGCCCGCTGCGCGGTGCGCTGGCTGGCGCCAAGCGCAAGCGCCAGGGCCGAGCTCGACCACGACTCACCATCGGCAAGGAAGGCGAGCACCGCCGCATGCCGCTCTTCGACGGGCCGCGCCAACACAACGACCTCGCGTGCGCGCCGCGGCGCCAGCGCAAACCCTCGCTTCGTCGCGCTCACGCCGGCCAGCGTCCGCAGCACCGTGCGAAGCCGCCCGACCTCGACCCGCAACCGTGCGCGGTGCGATTCATCGGCACGCTTCGCTCCGAATGCCCGCGCCACGAGCGTGTCCCTCGGCACGTCTCCCGGCCACGCTTCGCTCAGCGCGCGTGCGAGCGCGAATAACACCGGGCGCCTTGCGAGCGAGACCACCGTGTCTGCGTCACGCACGACATGACGGCACGCGTCCACGACGAACGCTTTCGACGCCAGCAACGCTTCGACGTCCCTGAGCAGGAGAGGTCGCTCCTCGCCACGCGCAATCAGGCGCGCCGCGGGGGTGTTCAGCACGAGAGATGCGCTTTCGACTTCTGCCGTCAGCGCGGGGATACTTGCGTGGCGCGCGGCGCGCTCGGCCCGAGCGAGCGCAGCGCGCGCCGCCTTGGTCCGGAGGCGCCGCATCGCGATCCCCGCAACCACCAGCTCGTGGGCGGCCCTCGACGCGGGCGGGAAGGGCGCGGGGTCGAGCTGCGCGAGCGTACGCTCGGCCTCGTCGAGGCGCCCGATCAGGAGGAGGCGCCGGACCTCAAGATATCGTGCGTGCGCGGCGTTCACCAGGTCGCCGTGCTCTTCGAGCGTCGCCCGCGCAGCGTCGAGCGCCTTCGCAGGCCAGCCTAGATCGCGCGAGACGAGCGCGATCTCGGCCTCCGCGACGACGCACCGCGCGCGGGCCACGGCCTCCTTCGGACCGAAGGCACGCGCGGCCCTTCGCAGGAGTGCCTTCGCCCGAACGAGATCGCCGAGCTGCGCCATCGCGATGCCTCGAAGTGCCAGCGCAGGCGCGTCGTCGCGCAGGGCGACCCGCTTCAATGCGCCGAGGGGATCGCCCGCCGCGAGCGCACGCGCCGCGGCCGTGATCAGCGAGTCCATCGGAATCCCGCCACACTTGTCACTCCCGCCGTTCGATACCCCGGCACTAAGTCCATCTCACGACCCACGAACGGAGAGAAGAACGATGACGACACACATGACCGGGACACGCGAAGAGTGGCTGGCAGCGCGGCTCGATCTGCTCGAGGCAGAGAAGGAGCTCACGCGGCGCAGCGACGAGCTGGCGCGGCGGCGGCAGGAACTGCCGTGGGTTCGGATCGATAAGGAGTATCGGTTCGAGACCGACGAGGGAAGCGCCTCGCTGGCAGACCTGTTCCGAGGCCGCTCGCAGCTCCTCGTCTATCATTTCATGTTCGGGCCCGACTACACGGCGGGGTGTCCGTCCTGCTCGGCGATCGCGGACGGGTTCAACGGCTCCGTCGTCCATCTGGCGAACCACGACGTCACGCTTTCGGCGGTGTCGCGGGCGCCGCTTGCGAAGCTGCAGGCGTTCAAGCGGCGGATGGGGTGGACGTTCCCCTGGGCCTCCTCGTTCGGCGGCGACTTCAACTTGGATTTCAACGTCCACGTCACCGAGGAGCAACAGCGCGAGGGAGGCATCGAATACAACTACCGGCGCGGCGGCCACAGGATGGACGCGATAGAGGTGCCGGAGCCCGTCGCCCGGATCGCGGCCATGTGCGGAACCGACAGGTCCACCTTCACGCGCGAGCGGCCGGGCATGAGCGCG
Organism: uncultured Alphaproteobacteria bacterium; assembly: GCA_963754235.1. Lineage (GTDB taxonomy): Bacteria > Pseudomonadota > Alphaproteobacteria > Acetobacterales > Acetobacteraceae > DATAYA01. Next base: position 31,444 of record CAVWFK010000024.1, read on the forward strand.
TTCGTGCGCGAGGACGGCGTCGTCTACCACACCTATTCCACCTATGCGCGCGGACTGGACGGAACCTGGGGCATGTACCAGTGGCTCGACCGCGCCCCCAGGGGGCGCAACGAGAAGGGCATCTGGTGGCGCCACCGCGACATGTACGACCAGCGCTGAGGGAAGCCGTGGTATCCATGGCTTCCGAGCGAGCCTTCTTCGGCGTCTCGGCGCTGCTCTTCGCCGCCAGCGCGGCAGTGACGTTCGTCTTGTGCGCGTCCATGTCGGCGATGGGCGAGATGCCGATGCCCGGCGGCTGGACGATGTCGATGACGTGGATGCGGATGCCCGGACAGACGTGGCCCGGCGCCGCGGCGTCGTTCCTCGGCACGTGGGTCGTGATGATGGCAGCGATGATGCTGCCATCCTTGGTGCCGATGCTGTGGCGCTACCGCCAGGCCGTCGGCAGGACAGGCGAGACGCGCCTGGGTCGGCTGACGGCGCTGGTGGGCCTGGGTTACTTCTTGGTGTGGACCGTGTTCGGAATGGCCGCGTTCCCGCTCGGCGTCGCACTGGCGGCGGTCGAGGTGCAGCAGCCGGCGCTGGCGCGCGCCGTTCCGATCGCGATCGGCGGGGTTGTCCTGATCACCGGCGCGCTCCAGTTCACCGCGTGGAAGGCGCGTCACCTTGCCTGCTGCCGGGAGGCCCCGGGGCGCGGCCGTACGTTGCCGTCCGATGTCGGCACGGCCTGGCGACACGGCCTGCGCCTCGGCCTCCACTGCAGCCACTGCTGTGCCGGTCTGATGGCGATCCTCCTGGTCATCGGGGTCATGGACCTTCGCGCGATGGCTGTCGTGGCGGCAGCCATCACCGCCGAACGTCTCGCACCGGCCGGTGATCGCACCGCGCGAGCCATCGGGGCCGTCGTCGTCGGGGCAGGGTTATTTCTGATCGGGCGAGCAGCCGGGATCGGATGACGCATCCGCATCGCAGAAACACGAAACTGGCCGAGTGCCTCCGTCGCATGCTCCAGCACGGCTCTATTCGCTCTACGTGAACGCCCAGAGGCGGCGGGGGCTGAACCCGCCGAGACCCTGGCCGGCTCCCCGAGCGCCGCCGCGGCACGCTTCGGTTGTGTGATGTAGATCACACCCGCAAGACGGGAAGTGCCGTATCGTCCTTGCGCATGCGGAACGCCTCCGCAATGCCGTCAAGGGAGTGGGTGCAGTGACGCGAATTCCGAGTGGGCAGCAAAGCCGGGTCACGCATGATGCCCCATCTGGGGCCATCCGGACGTGGTTCGACCTCGACTTCCATCCCGCCTCGAAGGCGGGTGACCCACCCCAAACCGTGGCCCGCAACGTCCTGGCCGACAGCGCCGATCTGTTCAAGTGGAAGCCGGACCTGCCCGATATCGCCCAGCACCCGGTGATCGCCGGCCCCGGATCGAACTCGGTCCGCTTCGCGCAGACCTTCAAGAACCTGCCCGTGGATTCCAGCGACATCGTAGTCAATCTCGATGTCGCCGGCCGAGTGACCTCGATCTACAACAACTACCACTACGACATCCCGGCGGCACTCAATCCGAAAAGCGTCAAGCTGACCGAGGCGGAAGCCCGTCGGATGGCGGAGGCGCTGCTGGCCGAACGCAAGCCAGGCGAGGTGAGGCAGGCGCTGGTAGTCTATCAGTATCACCACGTCGTCAATGGTACCGGCAAGCCCACGCCTAGCCCGGCGCCCCGCGCCCAAGTGCTGGCGAGGTTCGCCACCCAGCAGGCGGACGCCGCCGTCCAGGGATTTCGCCCCCACCCGGGACAGTACTTTCTTGCCTGGGACATCCGCCTGCAAACCGCGAACCCGCGCGGCGCATGGCGCGTGCTGATCGACGCCGCCTCTCGCCACGTTCTGAACGTGATCGACCTCGCGCAGTACGATGCCGGCACCGCGCAGGTGTTCGACCCCAACCCGATCGTCACCGGCGGTGACATCACCCTGCGCCACAGCTCACCGGCCGCGACGATCAACGCGCAGCGCGCCAACGTCAGCGTGGACAACCTCAATCCGCCCGCCGGTGGCAACTATGACCTGCACGGCAGCTACATCCACATGCAGGAGGAGGAGGCCCCAACGGTCGCGGAGCCGGCGAACACCACCGCTACGTTCGATTATTCCTGGGACGACAACAAGTTCCTGGACGCGATGGCCTATTTCCATCTCAACCGGTTCCAGGAATACGTTCAGACCACGCTCGGTGTGACAAATGCGGCGAACTACTCGATCCCGGTCGATCCGCAGGGATTGAGCGGCGTCGACAACTCGCACTACGTGCCGGGCGGCAGCGGCACCGGCTACATCGCGTTCGGCGGTGGCCTGCAGCCGATCCCGGGCAGCAACCCGATCCCGGATGCGGCCGACGCGATGGTGGTGCTGCACGAATACGGTCATGCGATTCAGGACAATTCGAACCCCAATTTCGACAACCCGCCGAGCGGCGTGGGGGAGGGCTGGGGCGACACGCTGGCGGCCGTCTATTACGACGACAAGCACGCCAACCCGGCTGCCACGCGCGGGTTCATGATGTCGTGGGACTCGGAGATGGGCACCGGCTCCTGGCCCGGCCGCCGCTACGACGTGAGCTGGCTGTTCGACGGGCCGGAATACGCCAATGCGATCGCGACCGACAACCACATCGCCGGCCAACTCTGGTGCGCCACGACCTTCGAGCTGTACCGCAAGCTCGGCGGCAATTCGGTGTATGCCGGCGCGAAGGCGGGCGGCCGCGACCTGCTCCTGCGGTACCACCTACAGGCCAATTTCAATGTGCCGGCCAGCGGCTGCACTGCCGCGCAGATGGGCCAGCAGATCGAGGCGGCGGATTCCAATCTCGGCGGCTGGCGCTATGCCAACGGCCTGCACAAGAAGGTGATCTACGACACGTTCCGCCGCCGCCACCTCAGCGGCTATCCGGACAAGACCGTGGACGTCTACATCAACGACGGGCGGCAGGGCGGCTACGGCTCGCTCTCCGGCAACGACTTGTTCACCGAGCGGCTGTGGCTGGACACTTGGTGGGAGACGCAGGACATCTGGGTGAAGGTCACGCCGTATCCGGACGCCGCATCGCAGCAGGCCGGCGATCCGGGCGATCATCAGGAACCGCCGGTGGGCAGCACCGCCTATCTCTACGTGCGGGTGGGGAACCGCGGCACCGACGCGGCCGGCTCCGGGCCGGTGGTGGTGAAGGCGTTCCACGCCGATCCCGGCATCGGCCTCACCTGGCCGGAAGATTGGAACCCAATGGACACGCCGTCGATCAACGTGGCGAACGTGCTGCCGGGGGTGGCGAACCACGTCGTCGTCGGACCGTTTCCGTGGACGCCCACGGTTGTGGGGCACGAATGCGTGCTCGCGGTCGTCGAATGCGGCAATGACCACGCGGTGACGCAGGACCTGCTAGCCAGCGACCACGTATCGGACGGCGACCTGGTGCCGTTCGACAACAACGTGGCACAGCGCAACCTGAACCCCACGCCGGCCAAGACCGGCGGCAAGTACCGCTTCGTGGTGCGAAACCCGTTCGACGTGCGCAAGACGATGGAGCTGCTGATCCAGAGCACGTTGCCCGAGGGATGGCGCTGGCACGTGCCGCAGCAGCGGATCGCGCTTGGCCCGCGCGAGCGGAGCTGGGTGGATCTGACGATCGACCGCGCCTCGGGTCCGGCGGTAACGCGCTTCGATACGCCCTCGCAACTCCAGATCACCGGCGTGATCGACGCGAGGCCGATCGGCGGCATCACGTTCTACCTCGCGCCGCCCTCTGCCTTCCCGAAGCCGCACGACCGCGACCACGACCGCGACCGCGACCGCGACGATCTGCGCGATCTGCTGTCGCTCGACATCCCGTGGAGACATTGCGCCGTCGAGGGCGAGATCGACATCCGCCTGCGGTTCCGCAAGCCGTAAGGCGCGGCGCGAGGGACGGTCGGAGGGTAGGGCCCGCGCGCCGATCTATTCGAGCGCGGGCCCCTCGCGGGCCGTCTTGGCGAAGCGCGGCAAGCCGTCGGCGAGATGCACCCAGGCAAGCTGCTCCTCGACGTAGACGTGGGCTTTCGGCGCAAGGTTGTTGGGGTCCTCGAAACCGGGCACAAACAGATGGATCTCGTCGGGCCAGCGCTCGCCCTCGAAGCTCACGGGCGAGCCGCAGCGCCGGCAGAAGCGTCGGGTGACGCCGGGGGAAGAGTGGTACGCGCCGGGCGCTTCACCGGTCCACTCGACCGCGGTGACGGCGTATCCGGCGTATGTGGCGAACGCCGCGCTGGTGGCGCGGCGGCAGCTCTCGCAGTGGCAATGGGCGACCCATTTCGGCTCGCCGCGGGCCACGAATCGCACCTGACCGCACAGGCACCGTCCCTTCCGCTCAATCGTGGTCATGCGTCAGCGCATCCCCCCAAACACCTGCCGGTCCCGGTTCTCCCGCATCAGCATCGAGAACCCCGGAACACCCTCGAACCCCAGCCCGCGCGGCGCTCCGCCGTCGGGGTCGGCTACCACCTTCGCATATGCCGCGGTGCCGAATTTCTCCCACTTCCCGGCCGGCTTCTTGACCTCCAGGTTCACCACCGTCGCCTTGAACACCAGCCGCACGATCGCCTCCTTGGGCGAGGATGGCTTGGTCAGGCTCGGGCAGCCAGCGATCATCTGCCAGCCATTCGCCAGCGCCCAGGCCGTCAGTTCCTGCTGGTCCATGAGCATCCTCCTGGTCGGCTTTTTATGCCCGGTGGTCCACCACCCTGTCGCCTGCGTGTCGGCGCGCGAGGGCGCGGGCATAGCGGGGCATCACGTCCGGCATAATGCTCTTCCCTTCGGGCGGGCGCTCGACGCCGAATACGTAACGAGGAAAGTCGAGCGGCTTCTGCACCGCCCAAATCGCCTCGTGCCGGTCGGGCGGCAAAATCTGTGCCGGGTCGCCCACCGCGATCCAGCCCAGCGGCACCGTGGCACCCGCGGGCAGGCTCGTGCGTATGTGCACGATGCCGTTGATCCGCACCTCTGCGCCGCGGCCGACACGGGCGCCGTTGAACACGGTGCAGCCCGTGGCCAGGAACGCCTCGTCCTCCACGATGCAGCCCGTCAGGTAGCTGCGCGGGCCGACCAGCACGTTGTCGCCGAGCGTCAGCGGCGCCCCGCGCACGCCGCGCAGAACGGCGGTATCCATAATGATGCAGTTGGCGCCCAGCCGGATCGGGCCGCTCTCGGCAACCAGCACGGCACCGAACCCGATCGAGCAGTTCGGGCCGACCACCACCTCGCCGCACAGAGTCGCGTTGGGCGCCACGCGCGCCGTGGAGTGGATTTCGGGGATGTGACCCTCGTGTTCGATCAGCATGGCGATATCCTGCGCGGGAATGGCATAGGATGCTACGGCGACCCCCCGGTTGTCGGAGACGCGGAATCTCCGCAGACTGGCGCCGATGACCGTGCAAACCGATCCCAACCGCCAGGCCCTGCATCACGCCGCGAGCGCCGCCCGCGAGGCCGCCCGCGCCCTGGCGCAGACCCCCGCCTCCGCCCGCAACCGCGCCCTGCACGCGGCGGCGTCGCGGCTGCGCGAGGCGACCCGTGGCGTCCTCGATGCCAACGCCGCCGACCTCGCCGGCTTCGAGGGCGCCGCCGCCTTCCGCGACCGGTTGGCACTCACGCCCGCGCGGATCGAGGCGATGGCGCGCGGCCTCGGCGACGTGGCAGCACTCCCCGATCCGCTCGCCCGCACGCTCGCCGACTGGACGCGGCCGAACGGCCTGCGCATCCGGCGCATCCCGCAGCCGATCGGCGTGATCGGCATGATCTACGAGAGCCGCCCCAATGTCGGCGCCGACGCCGCCGCCCTCTGCCTCAAATCCGGGAACGCGGTGATCCTGCGCGGCGGCTCGGACAGCCGGCGCAGCGCCGCCGCGATCCACGCCGCGATCGCCGCGGGCCTGCGCGAGGCCGGCTTGCCGGAGGCCGCGGTGCAGGTGGCGCCCTCCGCCGACCGCGGCTTCGTCGCCGCCATGCTCGGGGCCGCCGGGCTGATCGACCTGATCGTACCGCGCGGCGGCCGCGGCCTGGTCGAGCGGGTGCAGCGCGAGGCGCGCGTGCCCGTGCTCGCCCATGCCGAGGGGCTGTGCCACACCTATGTCCACACCGCCGCCGATCCGGCGATGGCACGCGCCATCCTGCGCAACGCCAAGCTCCGCCGCACCGGCATTTGCGGCGCGACCGAAACCCTGCTGATCGACGCCGCCATCGCGCCCTCGCTGCTGCCCCCGATCGTCGCCGATCTGCGCGCGGGCGGCTGCGACTTCCGCGCCGACTCCCGCGCGCGGGCGATCGTGCCTGATCTTCCGGCCGCGACTCCGGCCGATTTCGACACCGAATGGCTGGACGCGGTGCTCTCGATCGCGATCGTCGATGGTGTCGCCGAGGCGCTCGCGCACATCGCCCGCCATGGCAGCGAGCACACCGACGCGATCGTGACCGAAGACGCCGGCGCGGCCGAACGCTTTCTGTCGGGCGTGGCCTCTGCGGTGGCGATGTGGAATGCCTCGACACAGTTCTGCGACGGCGCCGAGTTCGGCTTCGGCGCCGAGATCGGCATCGCCACGGGCCGCATCCACGCCCGCGGCCCGGTGGGACTTGAGCAGCTCACCAGCTACCGCTACCTCGTCACCGGCACCGGGCAGGTCCGTCCCTGAGCGAGCCGACCCTCTTCCATCTGGTCCGTCACGCGAGCTACGGCCTGCTCGATCGCGTGCTGGCGGGCCGCGCGCCGGGGCACTCCTTGGATGAAGCCGGACGCGCCGAGGCCGCGCGTCTGGCCGCCGACCTCGCCGGGCGGAGACTTGCCGCGATCGTATCGAGCCCCCTCGAACGCGCCCGCGAGACCGCCGCCGCGATCGCCGAACGGACCGGCCTGCCGGTCGAAATCGATCCCGCCCTGACAGAAATCGATTTCGGCGAATGGACCGGCAGCCGCTTCGATGCCCTGCACGGCAGCTCCGAATGGCGCCACTACAACGCCTTTCGCGGCACCGCGTGCAGCCCCGGCGGCGAGGCAATGCTGGACGTCCAGGCGCGGGCGGTGGCGGCGATGGTGCGCGCGCGGCAGGCCCATCCGGGGGTGGAGCTGGTGCTGGTCAGCCATGCCGACGTCATCAAGGCGGTGCTGGCGCATTTCCTCGGCGCGCCGCTCGATCTGTTTCAACGGATCGAGGTGGCACCCGCCTCGCGCAGCCTGGTGCGGCTGGGGGCCGACTGGGTGCGGATCGAGGCGGTCAATCTGCCGCCGGGCCGGTGAGGCAAGCGAGATCACGGGCCAGCCGGGCGAGCGGTGCGCCCCAGTCCCCCTCTCGCTCCTGCCGATAAAGTCGGAAATTCGGATACCAGAGCGAGCGCCCGCCCGGCAGGCCCCAGCGCCAGTCGGCATCCGCCTTCAGCAGCACGCAGCATGCGACGCCGAGTGCCGCGGCGAGGTGGGCGACCATCGTATCCACGCTCACCACCAGATCGACCCCGCCGATCAGCGCCGCGGTGCGCATCACGTCCATCGACGCATCCCCCGGATTGGCGAAATCCGGCGCCCGCGCCTCCGCCCCCGCCGGGCCGCGTTGCAGGCTGACCAGCGCCCGCCGGCTCACGGCGCCGAGGAGGTCGCCGAGCGGCACCGACCGCGCCGCATCCCATTCGCCGACACGCCAGCAGAGGCCGATCGCGGGTGCCGTGCCCAGCCGCAGCAGCGGCGGTCGTGGTAGATGCAGCGGCGGGGGCAGCTCGGCCGCCCGCAGCCGCAGCACATGTGCCACCTCCATCAGTTCGATGTCGCACTCGGAAGGGGGCGCGGGCGCCGCCGGATCGAAGCCGATCAGCCGGTCCGGCCCGGGCATCCCGGCCAGCAGCGGCAGCAGCGCGGGCGGCGCCTCCAGCGCCAGCGAACGTACCCTCGCCCACAGTTTTGGCAGCAGCCGCGCGGCCATCAGCACGTCGCCGAGACCGTGATAGCAGCGCACCAGCACGTCGCGCCCGTCGGGCGGGCTGCCGTCCCAAACGCGGCGGAGGTGGTATGGAAGGCGCGGGTCGTCGCGCGTCGCCGGATCGGCGGCGGCGAGCACGGCGTCGCTGACCGCCCACGCGGCGGTGAAGTCGCCGCGGCGCATCGCCGCTATCCAGCGCACCCGCGGGTCGGCACCTGAGCGCAAGCAGAGAGGAGGGCCGCCTTGCATGGTTCGCGGTCCCGAAACATAGCCGCGCACACTACGTTGGCCAAGGCGGGCATGAGGGCCGGCGGGCGATAGTGGAACAACAGGAGAAACCCCGCCTCGCGCGCCGCTTCGCGGCCCTGCTTGGCTTCTTCCGCACCGAGGCGGCCGGCGGCGTGGTGCTGATCGCCGCCGCGATCGCCGCCCTCATCTGGTCCAACTCCGCCGCCTCCCCCGACTATTTCGCGCTGCTCGACCTGCCGCTCACGATCGGGATCGGGCAGGCCGCGTTCTCGCAGAGCCTGTTCGCCTGGATCAACGACGGGCTGATGGCGCTGTTTTTCCTCCTCGTCGGCCTGGAGATCCGGCGCGAGATGACCGAGGGCCAGCTTGCCACCCTGCCACGCCTCGCCGCCCCCGGCATCGCTGCCCTCGGGGGGATGGCGGTGCCCGCCGTGATCTATGTTGCGTTCAATCATGCCAACCCAGTGGCGTTGCGCGGCTGGGCGATCCCGGTCGCGACCGACATCGCCTTCTCGCTCGCCGCCCTGAGCGTGCTCGGGCGGCGGGTGCCGGTGTCGCTGAAGGTGTTCCTCACGGCGCTTGCGATCATCGACGATCTCGGCGCGATCATCGTGATCGCCGGGTTCTATACCGAGCATCTGGCGTTCGGCGCGCTGGCGATCGCGGTGATCCTGTGGCTCGCGATGTTCGCGATGGCGCGGCTCGGCGTGCGCGCCGTCACGCCCTATGCTGTCGGCGGGGTGGCGCTGTGGGCGGCGGTGCTCGGGTCGGGGATCCATCCCACCATCGCGGGCGTCGCGCTCGCCTTCGTGGTGCCGATGGACGAGCGCGAGGACGGCCCCGAGAGTCCGGCGCGGCGGATGCAGGCGGGGCTCGGGAACTGGGTGGCCTACGGCGTGCTGCCGCTGTTCGGGCTGGCCAATGCCGGCTTGCGCCTGGGCGCCATGCCGGCGGACGTGCTGACGCGCCCGGTCGTGCTCGGCGTGGCGCTGGGGCTGGTGATCGGCAAGCAGGTAGGCGTGTTCGGCACGACGCTGGCGGCGGTAAAACTTGGCCTCGCGCGCCTGCCCGAGCGGCTGAGCCTCGCCCAGCTCTACGGCGGCGCGCTGCTGTGCGGCATCGGCTTCACCATGAGCCTGTTCATCGGCGATCTCGCCTTCGGCAGCCGCCCGGTAGGGCTGGAGGCCAAGCTCGCCGTGCTCGGCGCGTCGGTCGGTTCGGCACTGCTCGGGGTCGCGGTGCTCGCGCTGGCGGCGCGCCGCCCGCCGGGCCGGCGCTAGCTAAAGGTGATCGGCTGTTTGCGTCGCCGGCTGTTGTAACTACATTGTCGCACTACATATCATCCGGAGGGTGGAGGTGCCGGAATGGACGTGGAGCCAAGCCAAGAACGCCTCGAACCTGCGCCGCCACGGCTTGCCGTTGTCGGCCGGGGTATCTGTCCTGAACGGCGATCCCTTGGCCTTGTCGCGGCCCGACCCGGACCCGGACGGCGATCGTTGGCAGACGGTCGGCAGCGCGGCCGCGGTCGTGGTCCTGTTTGTCGTCCATACGGAGCCGACTGCGCAGCCAGACGGCCGCGAAGTTGGGCGGATCATCAGTGTGCGGCGTGCCACGTGGCATGAAAGGAGGGCCTATGAGGAAGGGAGCTTCTAAAGCGCCGGGGACGTGCCCGGAGCTGCTGCAGCAGCTTCAGGCGGCCGCCGAGCTGCCAGACGATCAGATCGATACCAGCGACCCGGACGCACCGGAGGTCCAGGACTGGTCTGGCGCCGTCCGGGGGCGGTTCTGGCGGCCTATCAAGCGCCAGAAGACCCTACGCCTCGACGCCGACGTGCTGGCATGGTTCGAGGCACAGGGGCCGGGTTACCAGACCCGGATCAACCGCACCCTCCGGGCCGCGATGTTGCATGGCCTGCGGCGGCAGAAGGCGGCGCCCAAGGGCAGCTCGGAAGTACCGATAAATCGATGGGCGTCGGCCATCTGTGATTCCGAAAGCCAGGCCGGCTGCAACCGCGCCCCGATCGCATCGTTCTTACCCGCTGCGGCGGAAGGATCGCGGATGGCGTCGGCATGAACCTCGCGATTTTCGGGCTTGCTGTCAGCTCCACCTGGGGCAACGGCCATGCCGCTCTGTGGCGTGGCCTGATCCGGGCGCTGGCGGCGCAGGGCCACGCGGTGACGTTCTTCGAGCGCGACGTGCCCTATTACGCCGCGAACCGCGATCTGCACGAATTGCCTGCGCCGTCGCGGTTGGTGCTGTACGCTGACTGGGCCGAAGTGCGGCCGGACGCAGCCCGCGCGCTGGCAGATGCGGATGTCGGCATCGTCACCTCGGTACTGCCCGGACGCGATCGCCGCGACGGCGCTGCTGCTCGACAGCCGCGTGGCGCTGCGCTGCTTCTATGACCTCGATACGCCGGTGACGCTCGACCGGCGGGAACGCGGCGAGTGCGTGGATTACCTGCCCGAGAATGGACTCGCCGAGTTCGACCTCACGCTGAGCTACACCGGCGGCCCGGCGCTCGATGCCTTGCGCGGCGTGCTCGGCGCGCGCCGCGTGGTGCCGCTCTACGGCTCGGTCGATCCGGCGCAGCACCGGCCGGTCTCGCCCATCCCACGCTATCGGGCCGCACTCTCCTATATCGGCACCTACGCCGCCGACCGCCAGGCGGTGCTGGAGCGGCTGCTGGTCGCGCCCGCGTGGGCGCGGGCCTCGGCGCGGTTCGTCATCGCCGGAGCGCAGTACCCGCAGGATTTTCCCTGGTCGGAGAACATCTGGTTCGTTCGCCATCTGCCGCCGGCCGAGCATCCGGCATTCTATTCGTCCTCGCGGCTGACGCTGAACGTCACGCGCGCCGCGATGGCGCGGATGGGCTGGTGCCCTTCCGGCCGGTTGTTCGAGGCTGCTGCCTGCGGCACCGCGATTTTGAGCGATGCTTGGGACGGTCTCGATGCGTTCTTCGTGCCCGGCGAGGAAATCCTGGTGGCGAGCGATACCGACGACGCGCTCGCCGCGCTTGACCTCTCCGACGCCGAGATTGCGCGGATCGCCCGGCGTGGCCGCGAGCGCGCTCTTTGCGAGCACAGCGCCGCGCGGCGGGCGGCACAGATGCTGGACGCGTTCGCGCTGGCGGAGGCCTGAGCATGTGGGGCATCATTCCGGCCGCGGGCCAGGGCACGCGCATCCAGCCGCTCGCGTTCAGCAAGGAGCTGCTGCCGGTCGGCCGCCGCATCGACGAGCGCGGCGTCGAGCGGCCGCGCGCGGTCAGCGAATACCTGGTCGAGCGCATGGTGCTCGGCGGCGCCGACAAGATCTGCTTCGTGATCTCGCCCGGCAAGTCCGACATCTTGGGCTATTACGGCGGCGCGTTCGGCGCGGTCGATGTCGTGTATGCGGTGCAGAATGAGGCTGCCGGACTGTGCGACGCGATCTTCCGCGCCCTGCCGCTGGTGGGGCCTGATGAGCCGGTCGCGATCGGTCTGCCCGATACCGTGTGGTTTCCCGAGGATGCGCTCTGCGCGCTGCCGGATGACCGGCTCTCGTTCCTGCTGTTTCCGGTGGAAAAGCCGGGGCTGTTCGATGCGGTCGCGACCGACCCCGACGGCCGGATCGAGATGGTCGAGGTAAAGGCGGCACATCCGCGCACGCACTGGGTCTGGGGCGCGTTCAAGATGCCCGGCCGCACGCTGCACGCGCTCGCCTCGCTGTGGGGCGCGCGCGACCGCAGCGACGCTTATATCGGCACGCTGGTCAATGCCTGGATCACCGCCGGCAACGAAGCATGGGGCGTGCGCGCCGGCGAGAGCTACGTCGATGTCGGCACGCTGAACGGGTTTCGCGAGGCGTCGCTGCTGCTCGACCGCCGCACCGAGCGCACCACCCCGATCCCGCTCGGCACCCGTCTCGGCATGCGGAGACGCGCCTGATGCCGGACTGGACCGAAGCTGCCATCCGCGCCCGCGCCGCCGAGCTTGGGCCGTGGTTCCACAATCTTGATTTGCGCGGCGTGCGGACCGCGCCCGAGCATTTCCTCGGCGACTATCCGATGGTGAAGTGGCGGACGTTCGCCGACGCGATCCCTGCCGACCTCGCCGGGCGAAGCGTGCTCGACATCGGCTGCAATGCCGGGTTCTACGCGATGGAGATGAAACGGCGCGGCGCCGAGCGCGTGGTGGGCATCGATTTCGACGACGACTATCTGGTGCAGGCGCGTTTCGCCGCCGAGGTGGCGGGACTCGACATCAGCTTCGAGAAACTATCCGTGTACGACGTGGGCGCGCTGGGCGAGCGCTTCGATCTCGTGCTGTTCATCGGCGTGCTCTACCATTTGCGCCATCCATTGCTGGCGCTCGATCTCATCCGCGAGCACGTGGCCGGCGATCTGCTCGTGTTCCAATCGATGCAACGCGGCAGTGAGGCGGCGCACGCGCCGGCCGCCGACTACGATTTTGCCGAGACCGCGCCGTTCGACCATCCCGCCTGGCCCAAGCTGCACTTCATCGAACGCCGCTATGCGCACGACCCGACCAACTGGTGGGCGCCCAACGCTGCCTGCGCCGAGGCGATGCTGCGCAGCGCCGGGTTCGCGATCCTCGCCCATCCCGAACGAGAAGTGTATGTCTGCCGCGTTGCCCAACGCGATCCCGACATCGGCTTTGGCGAGAGCTTCGCCGTCTATCCGGCCCGCAAGGGAGGGACCCGTTGATCGAAGCCGCGATGATCTGGAACGAGCCGAACAACAAGTCGCATTGGGATCTCGAGTCCGATCCCGGTTGGACATGCTTCGCGCGCATGGCACGGCTCGCCGGGCAGGCAATCGCCGCCGAAGCACCGCGCTTGCCGCGCGTGCTCGGCGGCATTTCGCCGATCGACCCCGAGTTCATCCGCTGCCTCGCGGCCCAGGGAGCGCTCGATGATCTGGACGCCGTCGCGGTCCACGGCTTCCCGCTCGACTGGAACCACTGGATGATCGACGAGTGGCCGCAGAAGCTCGAACAGATCGCGGCGGTGACATCGCATCCGGTGTGGGTCTCCGAAGTCGGTGTTTCGACCTTCGGTGCGGAAGAAGTGCAGGAATGGGGTCTGCGCCGCACCCACGCCCTGCTGCGCGGGCGCGCTCCGCGCATCCACTGGTACAGTCTGTTCGACCTGCCCGCCTCCTGGCCCGCGACGACGCGCCATCGCGAGGCGGAGGGGTCTTCGGTACTATCGGCACTTCCACATGGGACTGCTTGACGAGAACGGCCGCCCGAAGCTCGCCGCACGCGCGTTCCGTGACTGCACGCCGGAGTTTGGTATCTGCCAGTGGTTTCATTTCGAGGATCATCGGCTCGATGACGCCGTGCACTGGATGCGTGATCTCGGGGTGACGTATCTGCGCACCGGCCTCTCCTGGGCCGACTGGTATCGTCCGGATGCCGAGGCATGGTTCGACCGGCAGATGCGGGCGCTGGAAGGCTTCGATGTTACGGTGACGTTCTGCTTCACGCCCGAGCACAAGGGCACCTGGGCGCATTATACGGCACCCCCCGCCGATCCGGCCGAGTTCGCCGCGTTCTGTGGTGCGATGGTGCGGCGCTACGCGGTGTGATGACAGGCGGGGTCATCGCGTTTGGACGAGGACTTACCGTCATGGTCGGCGAAGGCCGACCATCCACGTCTTTCGGTCGTGCCACATCGCGAAGTCGTGGATGGTCGGCCTTCGCCGACCATGACGAGGTTCCGGCGCTGCCGGCGAGAGGCCGCACCACTGGGCGGTTCGCGTAAAATGACCGACACGCTCGCCCGCCTGGCCGCCCGTGCGCCGATTGACGCGCCTGCAGTGCTGATCGCGGCACATCCGGATGACGAGACGATCGGTGCCGGCGCGTCGCTGCCGCTGTTCCGCCGGCTGCTGCTGGTCCATGTCACGGACGGCGCGCCGCGCAACGGCGCGGACGCGCGCGAGGCCGGGTTTGCGACCACGACGGACTATGCTGCCGCGCGCCGGCGCGAGTTGGCGGCGGCGCTCGCCGCCGGCGGCAGCGATCCCGCGCTCGCCGAGCTGCACGCGCCGGACCAGGAAGCGGCGCTGGCGATGGGCGAGCTCGCGACCTTGCTGACTGAGTTGATGCGTCAGCACCAGGCTGCGGTGGTGATCGCGCACCCCTACGAGGGCGGGCATCCCGACCACGACGCCGCGGCACTGATCACGCATCTCGCCGCCGCGCGCGCGGGTGCGGCGGAGATCATCGAGATGACCTCGTACCATCGCGTCGCGGATGGGTCGGTCGTAACCGGACGGTTCTTGCCGAACGGCGCGCCACCCACGGTGGTGGCACTTACGCCGGACGAACAGCGCCGCAAGCGGGCGATGATCGACGCCTTCGCGAGCCAGGCCCACATACTGGCGGGATTCGGGACCACAGAGGAGCGTTTCCGGCCGGCGCCGCGTTACGATTTCACGGCACCGCCGCATCCGGGTCCGTTGCACTACGAAGGGCATGATTGGGGCATGAATCTCCCGCGATGGCAGGCACTGGCGGCGGCAGCACTCGGCTGATGGCGGGATCGCCCACGCGACGCCTCGCCATTCTCAGCCTCGGCTACGCCCTCGCCCCCGTCGGCCCCGACGCGGTGGGCGGCGCCGAGCAAATGCTGACCGCCCTCGATCGTGCGCTGATCGGCCTTGGCCACCGCTCGCTGGTGGTCGCACCCGCCGGCTCACGGGTTGCGGGCGAGCTGGTGGCGACCCCGAAGCTGCCGGCGACGATCGACGACGCGGCGCGCGCGGCGGCCGAGCACGCGGCGCGGCGGGCGGTGATGCAGACGCTGCGGCGGCGGCCGATCGACCTGATCCACTGCCACGGGCTCGACTTTGCGCAGACGCTGCCGCAATCCGGCCCGCCGGCGCTGGTTACGCTGCACCTGCCGCCCGAATGGTATCCGCCCGATGCCTTGCGGCCGAACCGGCCGAACACCTGGCTCAACCCGGTCTCGGCGACACAGGCCGCCGCCTGCCCGCCTGGGCCGGCGCTGCTCGACCCGGTGCCCAATGGCGTGCCGGTGGAGGCGCTCGGCCGCGCCCGCCACGCGCGCCGCTCGTTCGCACTGATGCTCGGCCGCATCTGCCCAGAGAAGGGCCAGCATCTGGCACTCGACGCCGCCCGCCGCGCCGACATCCCGCTGCTGATCGTGGGCGCGACCTTCCCCTATCCCGATCACGTCGCCTATTGGCAACGGGAGGTGCAGCCGCGCCTCGGAGCGCGCCACCGGCATCTCGGCCCGGTCGGCTTCGCCCGCAAGCGGCGGCTGCTGTCGGCCGCGCGCTGTCTGCTGGTGCCGAGCCTGGCATCAGAGACCAGTTCTCTGGTGGCGATGGAGGCGCTCGCCTGCGGCACGCCGGTGATCGCCTATCCGGCCGGCGCCCTCGCCGAGATCGTCGAGCACGGTCGTACCGGCTTTCTGGTCGAGAACGCTGACGAAATGGCCGATGCGATCGGGCGGGCGGGCGCGATCGACCGGGAGACCTGCCGACGCGCCGCCCGCGCGCGGTTCCCGCTCACGCGCACGGTCGAGACCTATCTGGGGTTGTATCGCCGGCTTGCCCGGCCGTGACCACGCTCGCGGCCGAGCTGGTGGCCGATGACGAAGCGCTGTGGGCGCTCGGTCCGGAGTGGCGGGGATTGTGGCGGCGGGCCGCCGGATCGGCGTTCCAGTCGCCCGACTGGCTGCTGCCCTGGTGGCGGCAGTTCGGCACCGCGGCGCCGCGATGCGCCACGCTGCGCGGCGCCGACGACGCCCTGCTCGGCGTGCTGCCGCTCTATCGGCTGGACGGACGATTGCTGCCGATCGGTGCCGGCCCCACCGATCAGTCCGACGCGCTGCTCGCCGCCGAGGCGCCGCCCGACGCCGCCGCTTCCCTGCTTCGCACGGCGCTGCACGGCGCCGAGCTTTGCGACCTGACCGAGCTGCCGTCTCGTGCCGCTCTGCTCGCCGCCGCGGCGCCGCCCGGCTGGGTCGCCGAGGACGTCGCCGCCTCACCCTGCCCGGTGCTGGCGCTGGGCCGCAGCCTGGAGGTGAGCGTGCCGGCTCGGCAGCGGCGCAAGCTGCGGATGGCCCGCCATCGTGCCGACCGCGCCGGCCCGCGGCACGCGGTTCGGCTGCCGCCCGAGGCCGGGCTTGCCGCCCTCGCTCGCCTGCACGGCGCGCGCTGGCAGGCACGCGGCCAGCCGGACGGGGTGCTGGCCGATCCACGCATGACGGCATTCCTCGCCGAGGCGGTGCCGGCGCTGGCCGCCTCGGGTGCGGCGTGCGTCGATGCGCTGCACCTGGGCGGTGCGTGCGCCGCCGTGGCCCTCGTGCTGCGCGCGCCGGGACGATGGCTGCTCTATCTCGGCGGCTTCGACCCGGCGCGCCGCTTCGAAAGCCCCGGCACGCTGCTGATCGGCCATCTGATCGAGCAGGCGATCGCGGCGTGCGTGCGTGAAATCGATTTTTTGCGCGGCGCGGAGGCCTACAAATACGCCTGGGGAGCGCGGGACCAATGCAACACGACGCGCCGCCTGCGCCGGGTCTGACCGACCCGCTGGCACTCTGCCGCGCTGGCGCAATCTCGCCGGAGGTCGCACTGGCGCGGCTGCTGTTCTCCGGCGTGTCGCCGGCGCAGGTCGCTGGGCGGCTGCGCGCGGGCGACGACGCGATCCGCGCTCTGCTCGATCGCGAGGGGCTGGACGCGGTGGCCGCGATGTTTTCCGAGATCGATCACCAAGCGCCGCATGACGTGGCCGCTATGCGAGCGATGTTCGATGCCGCAGTTGCGCGGGCGCCGGAGGCGAGCGTCGCGGCGTTCTCGCTCGGCGATCCCGCGATCCTGGCGCGCGCCACCGCCGAGCTGGTTGCGTGGCTGCAAGCGGAGGCGCTGCTCGGGCCGGGGTTCGACGTGCTCGATCTCGGCTGCGGCATCGGCCGCGTCGCCGCCGCGATCGCGCCCCGCGTGCGCTCTGTGCTGGCGCTCGACGTGTCGCCGGCGATGATCGCCGAAGCGCGCCGGCGCCACGAGAATGTGCCGGGCCTGCGCTTCGCGATCACCTCCGGCACCGATCTCGGCTGGCTGCCCGGCGGGGCCTTCGACCTGGTCCTCGCGGTGGACAGTTTTCCGTATCTGGTGCAGGCGGGCGTTGCGGAGCGCCACGTCGCCGATGCCGCGCACCTGCTGCGCCCGGGCGGGACGCTCGCGATCCTCAATCTTTCCTATCGCGACGGCGAGGCCGATCGCGCCGACGCGCGGCGCTGGGCGGCGGAGTACGGGCTCGCGTTGCGTCGCGAGGGCGATCGCTGCTTCGCGCTATGGGACGGGGTCGCCTTCACGTCCCGACGCTGAGCCGCGGCGGCAGGCTCCCTGACAGAAATGCAAAACCCCCGCATCAGCGGGGGTTCTGGGGCGAGTGTCCGCGGGATGCCCAGCCCGCACCTGAGTGGACGTACGTTTTGCTTGCGGCAAGCGTCCGCACCACGCATCGCTACACAATCGTATGATATCGTTCTATAACAATTCCGCAAGGGGAAATTATGCCATGCAGACGATTTGGGGTTTGGACCTTGGCGTGACGTCGGTGGGCTTCGCCGTGCTGAAATGGGACGAGTGGGCCAGCGCCGAGGGCAGCGGGGAAATCGTGCGGCTCGGGGTGCGCATTTTCCCGGAGTGTCGGGAGGAAAAGGACCTGAGCCCAAAGAATGCGGTGCGTCGGCAGGCACGGCTGACGCGCCGGCAGGTTCGCAGGCGACGCTGGCGACGAGTGCATCTGCGGGCGCTGCTGGCCGAAGCCGGGCTTCTGCCATCGCCCGACGCCAAGCCCCTGGCAAACCAAGACCCGTACGTGCTGCGCGCGCGCGGACTGACGGGAGCGCTCGAATTGCACGAATTGGGCTGGGCGCTGTTCCACCTACTCAAGCGCCGCGGCTTCCAAGGCAGCCGCAAGCGGCCTGACACAAGGAAGGACGCTGCGGCCAAGGCGGACGAGGAGGCCGAAGGCAGGGCGCTCGCCCTGTCAGCGAAGCTCAACGGCGGTCGATTGAGCGAATACCTGGCCGGGATCGAAACCACGATTGAGACGCCCGCGCGCCGGCGCGGTGTGGGGCAGACCCGGCCAATGGTTCAGGACGAGTTGGAAGCGCAGTGGGCCGTCCAGCGTCGGCACCATCCTGAGCGGCTGACCAACGAGTTGCGCGAGCGAATCGATTACGTGGCGCTGCGCCAGCGACCCACCTTCTTCCGCCGCCGCACCTTCGGCCAATGCGATCTGGAGCCCGGTGCGCCGCGCGCACTCAAGGCGGAGTGGATAGCCCAGCATTTCGAGACGCTGCAGCTGGTGAACGCGCTGCGGCTGGAGGGTGGTAACCAACGCGGCCTGGACGCGGCGGAGCGCGCGCAGGCGGTCGCCTACCTGGAGAGCACGTCAAAGCCGACATGGCCGGCCCTGCGGCAGGCCGTTGGCCTGTCTCGGCTGGACCGGTTCACGCATGAGCGCGGCAAGAAGGAGTCGGTGCGCGGCAACGCGACCGAGGCGGCGCTACGCCGCGCACTGGGACCGCAATTCGGGGAGATGCCGGCGGCCAATGCCATCCGCACGGCGATGGGCGAGGCATGGCATCGGGTTGCGTACCGCCCGGTGAACGGCGGGGCGATCCTGGAGATACGCGATGCGAAAGGCATTGAGGCTGAGCGCGTCCGATTGGCTGCGCGTGCCGAGGCCGAATTGGGTCTCTCGCCCGCGCAGGCCGCGTCCCTTGCCAAGCTCGATCTGCCGGACGGCACCGGGCGGCACAGCCTGGCGGCGATGCGGCGGCTGGTGCCGCGCCTGGAAGCCGGCGAGCCCTACATGACCGCGGTGCGCGGCGAATACGGAGAGCGTGAGAGAGGCCCGCCGGTGGATCAGTTGCCGGGGCCGAACGAGTTCGAGGTGCGAAGGATCAAGGACCCGTTCGTGAAGCGCCGGATGCAGGCGTTGCTGGCTGGAGTTCGCAATCCCACCGTGCTGCGCACGCTAGGCGAGTTGCAGAAGGTAGCCGATACGCTGCTGCGCGCGTACGGCCGACCGGACTTGATCCGACTGGAAATGGCGCGCGACCTGAAGCGGTCGGCCGAGGAGCGGCGCAAAACCGACGGCGAGCAGTGGCGGCGCGAGAAGGCAAGGACCTCGGCACGTGGCAAACTGCGTGAGATGGGCAAATCGGCGGACGGCCGCGAAGGCGCGGAAACGTGTCGCGCCTGCTGCTGTGGCAGGAACAGGGCGGCCGCAGCCCATATTCTGGCGAGCACATGTCTTGCGCGGACGCACTGAGCGCCCACGCGACCGAGATCGACCACATCTTTCCCGCCAGCCGCAGCTTCGATGACTCGCAGGCCAATAAGGTGCTGTGCTTCGTGCGGGAGAACCGCGACAAAGAAAACCGCACGCCCTTCGAATGGATGAGCGGACAAGAGGACCGCTGGCAGCACCTCACGGGAACCGTCTGGCCGGATATGGTGACGTCGGCACATTGGCCGGACTCGAAGCGCCGTCGCTGCATGAAGGCACAGCTCGAACGGGCGGACGACGAGAGCTTCACGCACCGACAGTTGACCGATACCAGCTTCATCGCCCGCGCCGCGCGCGGCTATTTGGGTTTGCTGTTTGGTGGCGGACAGGCCGGCGTGAACGCGGTGCAGGTTGTGCCGGGCCGCGCCACGGCACAGCTTCGCGGAGTTCTGGGGCCTCGGGCTTGGCCGGCTGCTGCATGGCGACGTGGAAGACGCGCCAAAGGCGCGCGACGATCACCGTCATCACGCCGTGGCGCCCTGACGGTGGCACTGATCGGGCCGGGCGCGGTGCAGCAATTGTCGCGCTGGTGGCAGGTGCGGGAGACCGTGCACACGCGACCTTCCTTCGCGGCACCTTGGCCTGATTTCCGCGATGCGGCGAGAGCGGCGGTGGAGGCGATTGTGGTCAGTCACCGCGTGCAGGCGAAGCTGTCTGGGCCATTGCACGAAGAAACACGCCTGGGTGACACCGGTGAGATGCGCGGTGGGGCCCGGCTGTTCGTCAAACGCAAGCCGGTGGCCGGGTTGACGCTGGGTGACGTGAAAGCCATCCGCGATCCGGCGGTGCGGGGCACCATCGAGGTGGCGATTGCGGCAGTGGGCGGCGATCTGAAGAAGGTGCTGGCGGCCGAGATCCGGCTGCCGCGCAAGGACGGATCGCCTGGCCCGGTGATTCGCCGTGTGCGACTCCTAATGCCGCTAAGGGGCGGTGCGGTGATGTCGCTGCACCCGATCAAGAATATCCATGCTGAGTTTGGAAAGGACACCAACGACCATATCGCGATTTACTGCGATGGAGAGGCGGTGCGCTTTTTGGTAACGAGGCGGCGCGAGGCGATGCTGCGGGCGTGGCGCGGCGAGCCGGTGGTTCTTGGGCATCACCCCGAGGGTGGGCGTCTCGTCATGGCCCTGCATCCAGGCGATGTCTTGCATCGGCAAACGGGCGACCAGGACGAGTATCGTCTGGTTCGCAAGTTCTACGGTGCCGGCCCAATTTTCTTCAAGCCACTCACGATGGCAGTCGAGCCAGAGACGCAGGATTCGAGGACGCCGCCGACCTGGGTTCGCGAGGGCTGGCGGAAGGTGGCGATCGACCCGATTGGCCGCGTAAGGCCGGCAAAATGACGTGGCGGACGGTCGAGATCGCGTCCCCGGCTCGGCTGTCGCTTCGGCATCGCCAGCTCGTGATCGCGCGTGATGACGGCAGCGCGCCCGCCGTGCCGGTTGAGGATCTCGGGCTGTTGGTCGTGGACAACCCGCAAGTCACCTACACCCATGCGCTTCTGACGGCGCTGGCCGAGGGCAAAGTGGCAACCATCACCTGCGGCGGCGACCACCTGCCTGCCGGCGTGCTGCTTCCGTACGCGGCGAATGCGGTCGCGGGCGAGCGGTTGCGAGCGCAGCTCGCCTGTCCGCGGCCGCTGACGAAGCGGCTGTGGCAGGCGATCGTGGCCTGCAAGCTGCGCCGCCAAGCCGATCTGCTGATGCAGGTGACCGGCCAGGATGCAGGGCTGCGCGCGATGGCCGCGCGCGTGCGGTCGGGGGATCCGGAGAACCTGGAGGCGCAGGGCGCGCAGCGCTACTGGCCACGCCTGCTCGGGATGGGTTTCCGGCGCGATCGCGGCGGGGCTGCCCCTAACCCGCTGCTCGACTATGGCTATGCCGTGCTCCGCGCCGCGACCGGACGTGCTGTGGTGAGGGCGGGGCTGCTGGCTGGCGTCGGGCTGTTTCATTCCAATCGCGGCGATGCCTTTGCCCTGGCGAGCGATCTCATGGAGCCGTTCCGGCCGTTTGTGGATGGGGTCGCTTGGGAATTGTGGCACGCGGGCATGGCGGACGGCGCACTGGACCGCGCGCGTAAGGCGCACTTGCTAGGGGTGGTGAACCTGGGGGTGACCCTGGATAGGCAGACGATGCCGCTGTCACTGGCGTTGCAGCGGGCGGCTGCATCGTTGGTGGAGAGCTTTGAGCAGCGCCGGTGTCTGCTGCGGCTGCCCGAGGGTTCCGCGGGTCTGCCGCCGGCGGAGGAAGAGGAGGATGCGACCACGGCCCCCGCTGCTTGACCCGATCGCATGGCGCAGTATGTGGGTGTTCGCGCTGTTCGATCTGCCTGTCGAAACCAAGGTGCAGCGCCGAGCCTATGCCCGGTTCCGCAAAAATCTTCTGGACGACGGGTTCGGCATGATGCAGTTCAGCGTTTATTTCCGGCACTGTGCGAACCGGGAGAATGCCGAAGCGCATACGCGCCGCATGGGCGCGCGGGTGCCGGCCGAGGGCGAGGTACGGTTTCTTACGGTAACGGACGCCCAGTTCGCGCGGATTGAAGTGTATGCGGGAAAACGGCGGAAATCCCCCGAGCAACCCCCGGCACAGCTGGAGTTTTTCTGAGCTGGCCGGGGGATTTTTCCCGTGGTAACAAAGCCTAAGCAAGGAGCTAGTGTAGCGATGCGCGGCGCAGCCGCAAGCCGCAGCCGATTGTCAACGCTTGTCGTTGCGGGTTTAAGTGTAGCGATGCGCGGCGCAGCCGCAAG
This sequence comes from uncultured Alphaproteobacteria bacterium, assembly GCA_963754235.1. GTDB lineage: Bacteria > Pseudomonadota > Alphaproteobacteria > Acetobacterales > Acetobacteraceae > DATAYA01. The sequence goes on from CAVWFK010000024.1 coordinate 53,773, forward strand.
CCGCAGCTGGCATAGATGGGGGGTGCGCCGGTGCGGAAGTGTAGCGATGCGCGGCGCAGCCGCAAGCCGCAGCGGCGTGGCCTCCGGCCTTCGCCAGATACCGAGTGTAGCGATGCGCGGCGCAGCCGCAAGCCGCAGCAGGATGCGCCGTTGCTGCTGGCTTGCTCCGAGTGTAGCGATGCGCGGCGCAGCCGCAAGCCGCAGCGACGACGGCATTGCCTACGGCGTGCAATCGAGTGTAGCGATGCGCGGCGCAGCCGCAAGCCGCAGCCCGACCGCGTGTGGCCGCTCTCGGGCCGCAAGTGTAGCGATGCGCAGCGCAGCCGCAAGCCGCAGCTTAGAGGCGGTATGGATCGCCGCAGCCCGTAGTGTAGCGATGCGCGGCGCAGCCGCAAGCCGCAGCCACTTTGGTCCATTGTGAACCAAGCGTTGTAGTGTAGCGATGCGCGGCGCAGCAGCAAGCCGCAGCCTACGGCACCGTGGCGTCCCCGAGAAACGACCGCCACAACGCCAGCACGCGCGGCTCGGTGAACTCCGCCTCGAAGCGGGCGCGCCCCGCGGCGGCGATCGCGCGCGCCCGGGCCGGGTCGGCAAGCAGGCCGGCGATCGCGGCGCCGAGTGCCGCCGCGTCCTCCCGCGGCGTCAGCACGCCGTCTTCCCCGTCCTCGATCAGCTCGCGCGGCCCCGTAACGGCGGCGGCGACGACCGGGCGGCCGGCCGACCACGCCTCGATGATGACGTTGCCCAGCGGCTCGACCCGCGACGGCAGCACCAGCGCATCGGCGGCGGCCAGCAATGCACCCACGTCGCGCCGCCAGCCGGCGAACACCACGCGGTCGGCGATCCCGAGTGACCCCGCCAGCCTCGCCAGGGCGGTGCGCTCCGGCCCGTCACCGGCGAGCACGACGGTCGCGCCGGACAAGGCGGGCAGGGCGCGCAGCAGCACGTCAAACCCCTTCTCCTCGTGCAAGCGGCCGAGGCCGAGCAGCAGCGGGCGCCGCCCGCAGAACTCCGCGACAGGCGCCGCCCCGGCCTGGTCGGCGACGAAATTGGGCAGATAGTGGGTTCGCGCCTCGGCCCAGCCTTGTGCTCGCATCCAGGCGACGAGGCTGCGCGTGTTGCCCACCAGATGGTCGCAGTGGCGGAAATGGGCGAGATTGTAGAAGCCGCCCAGCCGGCCCACCAGCACGTAGTCCCCGCGCGGCGTGAAGCCGCTCGCCCGGCTCATCCAGCTCACGGCAACGCGCGGGGCGAAACGGCGGAGCGCTGCGCGCAGGCGCGGGCGGGTCAGCAGATCCCAGGGCTGGCCGAAGCCGAGTTCGAGCGGGTCCAACCCCGCCGCGCGTAGCCGCGCCGCGCGCGCGGCCTCGCGCTTGATCGCCGGCAGCACCGCGTCGCCCGCTGCGTGCTGAGCGACGCAGAGCCGCTCGAAGAACAGCTCGGCGCCGCCCATCGGCGCCCCGGCGATGATGTGCGCGACCCTCACTGGCACCGGCAGCCGGGTTGGCCTCGGCCGGAGGCGGTGCGATAAACCTTGTCCATGCGCGTGCTCTATCACCTCCCCCTCTCGCCGTTTTCGCGAAAAATCCGCCTGGTTCTCGCGGAAAAACGGCTGCCCTTCGAGCTGCGCATCGAGAAGGTGTGGGAGAAGCGGCCTGAATACCTGGAGCTCAACCCGGCCGGGACGGTGCCGACGCTGATCGAGGAGAACGACCTCGTGATCGCCGATTCCGGGGTGATCGCCGAATACCTCGACGAGGCCTATCCCGACACGCCGCTTTTAGGCCGCACCTTGGCCGAGCGAGTGGAAGTGCGCCGCCTGGTCGCCTGGTTCGACGGCAAGTTCGGCTCTGAGGTGACACGCAATCTGCTGGGCGAGAAATTCATGAAGCGGCTCTCCGGCCGCGGCAACCCGGACGCGACCGCGCTGCGGGCCGGCTACGCGGCTTTGCGCGAGCACCTGCAGTACGTGGGGGTTCTGGCCGAGACGCGGAAATGGCTCGGCGGTGCGGTGCTGTCGCTGGCCGATTTCGCCGCCGCCGGGCACCTCTCGGCGCTGGATTTCGCCTCCGACGTGGATTGGAGCCTCTCGCCGGCAGCCAAGGACTGGTATGCGCGGATCAAGTCCCGCCCGAGTTTTCGCGCGCTGCTCGCCGATCGCGTGCCAGGGGTGACGCCGCCGGCGCACTACGCGGATTTGGATTTCTGAACGGGGCGTTTCCCTGGGCGAGTCGGCTTAAGCCCTCTCCGCCCTTGGGGTGCCCTTGGGGGCGGAGAGGGTTAGGAGAGGTGGGGGCCAGCCGCAATGGACGGAGGGCAAGACGTCGAGCAGCCGGAGGCCGATGCGGCGCGATCCGCTGCGATCAAAGCGCACCTGTATCGCGTAATCGCTGTCGGAACAGAAGTGACCGAGAACCTGGACGGGGGTCGAGCCGAGGGAATGTGGCGCCGGAGTCTCCCCCACCTTGTGTCTTGGAAATCGGGCATCAGGAGAGTGCCAGGGGATCGGCGATGACCCGATCCCCTGGCACGACCCGGAGCCCGTCCGACCCACCGAGGTGCTTTGCAAACCGCGGGTGAGCAAGGTGCCCGGGCCGTCTTCTTCGCAAACCCGAACAGTTGCGTGGGCGCGACCCCGCACCACAAGGCAGGGATCAGAAGAATGGCACAGATGGCCCCCAGTGTGGGAGTCGATGTCTCCAAAGACCGGCTGGATGTCGCCCTCGATCCGGGCGAGGCGCGGTTCAGCGTCAGCAACGACGCCGGCTGGCGCGAGTTGTGTCGCCACCTGCGGCCGCTCGGCGTGCGGGCGATCGGCATCGAAGCGAGCGGCGGCTACGAGCACGGCGGCATCGGCGCGCTGCTGGACGCCGGTTTGCCGGTGCGCTCGGTGAATGCCTGGAAGCTGCGCCAGTTCGCCAAGGCGGCGGGGATGTTGGCGAAAAACGACCGGCTGGACGCCCAGGCCATCGCCCTCTTCGTCGCCACCCTGCCGTGCCGCCCCATCCAGCGCGATCCGGCCCGCGAGCACCTGGCCGAGCTGGTCAACATGCGCCGCCAACAGGTCGATCTCAAGCAGCAGCTCGGCAATCAGCTCGAGCATCTGCGCGATGTCGCGCTGCGCCGGATGCAGCAGCGCCACATCCGCCAGATCGCGGCCGACGTGGTGCGCCTCGACCGGCACATCGCCGAGGCGATCGCCGCGGTCCCCGCCTTGGCCCGGCAGTCTGATCTGCTCTGCTCGATGCCCGGGGTCGGTCCGGTGCTCGCCGCCACCTTGCTGGCGCTGCTGCCCGAGCTGGGCCGCATCAGCAATCGCCAGATCGGCGCCCTGGTCGGGGTCGTGCCCTACGCCTTCGACAGTGGCAGGATGAAAGGCCTGCGCTGCATCTTCGGCGGCCGGGCCAGAGTTCGCCGGGTCCTGTTCATGGCGGCCCAGGCGGCCGCCCTCTGGAACCCGGTCATGAAGGCCTTCAAGCAACGCCTGCTGGCCGCCGGCAAGACGCCCAAGGTCGCCATCGTCGCGGTCATGCGCAAGCTGCTGACCACCGCCAATGCCATGCTGCGCGATGGCCAGACCTGGCGCCAGCCAGCCGCCGTATGAGAGCGTTTCTTGGTTCGGCTGAGCGCCGTCTCTTCGTCCCGGCCTGCGATCCCCCAAGGCCCCGCGCACAGGGGCGGTCAATGATGGCCGAAGGCCACCGCCGCAGGCGGCGCGCAGCGTCATTGACGGCCCCGAGCACGGGGCCAGCCTCGCCCCAGGCGGGCGCAACAGCGGAACGAAAAAGACAGTTGCTCACCCCGACCCTCTCCGCCCCCAGGGGCGGAGAGGGAGTGAATCAACCCTTCTTCTCCCACCCCTGCGCGCCCTGCTGCCAGTAGGTCAGCGCGTGCCCGGCTGCCTTCGCCGCCGCCCACCGTTCCCGCGCCGCCGCAACAGCCGCCGGGTCGTTGCCGTCGAACAGATCGAAGGCCCGCACGAAGCGGTCGAGTGCGGCACTCTCCGCGCCCTCGATCAGGAACAGGAACCGCGCTCCGTTCGGCGCCTCCTGCTCCGCGCCTAGGTCGGCGCCGGTGATCCAGATCGGTTGCAGGTCGGCCTCGCCCGTGCGTGCGGTGCCGTGCGGCAACCAATCCGGGTCGGGGCACAGCCACAGCGCCGTATCCAGCGCCGCCACCCGCTCCTCGCTTGCGCACAGTACCAGCGCCCTCTCGCCGGCCGCGAGCGTGCGTCCGAGCAGCGCCGGCAGCGCCGCGTCCGCCCCGGTGCGCGTGAGGTGGTAGAAGCCGATCTCGGTCAGCCGGCGCTTCCCCGGGCGGCGCTTTTCTCGTACGCGTCCGCCACCAGCCGGTCGAGCAGCCGCACGCCGAATGCCGTGGCACCCTTGGGGGTTACGGGCGCATCCTTGGTCGCCCACGCCATTCCGGCGATGTCGAGATGCGCCCACGGCGTGTCGGCGACGAAGCGTTGCAGGAATTGGGCGGCGGTGATGGCGCCGCCCGGCCGGCCGCCGATGTTCTTCATATCGGCGATGTCGGACTTGATCAGCTTGTCGTAGGCCTCGCCGAGCGGCATCCGCCACACTTTCTCGCCCGATTCCTGCCCCGCCGCGACCAGCGCTGCCGCCAGCGCGTCCTCATTGGAAAACAGCCCAGCGTGCTCGTGGCCGAGGCTGACGATGATCGCCCCGGTGAGCGTCGCGAGGTCGATCATGAAGCGCGGCTTGAACCGCTCGCGGCAGTAGGAGAGCAGGTCGGCCAAGACAAGCCGCCCCTCGGCATCGGTGTTGATCACCTCCACCGTCTGTCCAGAATGGGTTTTGACCACGTCGCCCGGCCGCTGCGCGGTCGCAGAGGGCATGTTCTCGACCAGCCCGACCAGCCCGACCGCATCGACCTTGGCGCGGCGCCCGGCGAGCGCCGCCATCACCCCGACCACGGCGGCCGAGCCCGCCATGTCCCACTTCATGTCCTCCATGCCGGACGCGGGCTTGATGCTGATGCCGCCGGTATCGAAGGTGACGCCCTTGCCAATGAAGGCAAGCGGGGCGGCGACGTCCTTCGATCCGTCGGCCGACGCGCCGCGCCATTGCATCACCACCATCCGCGCTTCGTTGGCGCTGCCCATCGCCACGCCGAGCAGCGCGCCGAAGCCGAGTTTTTCCAGCTCCTTCGGTCCCATCACCTCGACCCCGAGGCCGAGCCGGGTCAGCTCCTGGCAGCGCCGCGCCATCTCGGCGGGATTGAGCACGTTGGCCGGCTCGCTCACCAGGTCGCGGGCGAGTGCCACGCCCTCGGCGACCGCGTGCGCCGGCGCCCAGGCGGCACGGGCCGCGTCGGGATCGTCGGCGAGCACCGTCAGCCGCGCGAGCTTCGGCTTGTCCTCCTGCTTTTCCTTGGTGCGGTAGCGGTCGAAGCGATAGCGCGCGAGCGTGGCCCCCATCGCCGTCGCGGCCGCCTGCGCCGCGGTCAGCCCGTCGGCGGCGAGCGCCGCGGTCTCGTCCTGGGCCAGAGCCGCTGCCGCGCTGCCCGCCGCCTCCTCGACGCCGCGCGGCGTGAGCGCGTCGGGCTTGCCCAGCCCGACCGCGACGACGCGCGAAAGCCCGCCGCCGGGTGCGAGGATGGTCGCGCTCTTGCCCTTGGCCCCGGTGAACCGCGCGGCCTCCAGCGCGCGCGCAATGGCGCCGCCGGTGGCGCGGTCGGCCGCCGCCCACAGCCCGGACGGTGCCGCATTCTCGGCGATCAGCAGCGCGAGCGCGCCAGAGGCGGGCAGGGTCGGCGTGGCGAAGGCGATCTCGAGCATGGCGGGCTGTATCTCCGGGGTGATGCGATGGGGGGCGCCGACTGTAGCAGCCGGTCGCAGCTTTGCCAGTTCCGGCCCGCTCCGCTATCCACCCGCAATGGACGCCGCCGCCCTGCTCGCGCTGGCCGCCGACCTCGTGCGCGAGGCCGGCGGGATTATTCTGGCCATGCGTGCCAGCGGTTTCGCAACCGAGCGCAAGGCCGATGCTTCCCCCGTCACCGAGGCGGACCGCGCCGCGGAGGCGCTGATCGTGCGTGGACTGCGGGCCGCCACGCCCGACCTGCCGGTGATCGCCGAGGAGGAGGTGGCCGCCGGCATCGTTGCCGCGCGCGCCGATTGTTTCTGGCTGGTCGATCCGCTCGACGGCACCAAGGAGTTCGCCGCCGGGCGCGACGATTTCACCGTCAATATCGGCCTGGTGCGCAAAGGCCGTCCGATCCTGGGTGCGGTCGGCGTGCCGGCGCGGGGGGAACTTTATGCCGGCCTGGTCGGCGGCGGCGCACACCGTCGCGACGAAGCCGGCGAGCGACCGATCCAAGCCCGCCAGCCACCGCACGAGGGTCTTGCCGTGCTGGCCTCCCGCAGTCACGCCAACGATGCGCGGCTCGCGGAGTATCTGGCCGGCAAGCCGGTCGCGTCCACCGGACAGGTCGGGTCATCCATCAAGTTCTGCCGGATCGCGGAGGGCGAGGCCGACCTCTACCCGCGCTTCGGCCGCACGATGGAGTGGGATACGGCGGCGGCGCAGGCGGTATTGGAGGCGGCGGGCGGGTCGGTGCGCACGTTGGAGGGCGTGCCGCTCGGCTATGGCAAGCCGGGCTGGGAGAACCCGCCCTTTGTCGCCTTCGGCCGGCGCGGGTGAACACGGAACGCCTGACTGCCGATCATGCGGGCTTGGCACGGGCCGGCGCGCTGCTGCGGGCCGGCGCGCTGGTCGCGTTCCCGACCGAGACCGTCTATGGCCTCGGCGCCAATGCGACCGACGCGCGCGCGATCGCCGCATTGTTCGCGGCCAAGGAGCGGCCGCGCTTCAATCCGCTGATCGCGCACTATCCCGACGCAGCCTCGGCGTGGCGGGACGTGCTGCCTGACGCGCGGGCGCAGGCGCTTGCCGCTGCGTTCTGGCCCGGTCCGCTGACTTTGGTGCTGCCGCGCCGCGGCGACAGCGAGATCGCCTTGCTGGCCGCCGCCAGTCTGGAGACTCTGGCGGTGCGGGTGCCGCTGCACGCCGCGGCGCACGCGCTGCTGGCCGGCGTGGGCCGCCCGGTCGCCGCCCCTTCGGCCAACCGCTCCGGCACGGTCAGCCCGACTACCGCCGCGCACGTGCTGGACGGGCTCGACGGCCGGATCGCCGCCGTTCTCGATGCCGGGCCGTGTGCGGTCGGCGTCGAATTCGACCGTGCTCGACCTCTCCGCCGGCACGCCCCGCCTGCTGCGGCCGGGCGGCCTGCCGGCGGAGGCGATCGAGGCGACGATCGGCCCGATTGCCCACGGCCCGGCCGACGCCACGCTGCGCGCGCCGGGCCAGCTGGCCTGCCACTACGCGCCACGCCTGCCGGTCCGGATCGGGGCGAATGCCGCCGGCGCGGACGAAGCCCTGCTCGCCTTCGGACCCGCGCCCTCGGCATCGCTCGCCTTCAATCTGAGCGCTGAAGCAAATCTCGCCGAGGCTGCTTCTCGCTTGTTCGCGGGCCTGCGGTGGCTCGATGCCGAGGGCGAGCGCCGCGGCCTGCGCGGGATCGCTGCGATGCCGGTGCCCGCGCGCGGTCTCGGGCTTGCGATCAACGATCGGCTGGCCCGCGCCGCCGCCCCCCGTGGCGCTCTTACGGGTGAGCGCCGCGAAACGTGAACGGCCCGAGGGCGACGTGCCGGATCGGACTACAGCCCGTCGAACAGGATCGTCGAGAGGTAGCGCTCGGCTCCCGACGCCGCGATGCCAACGAGGAGCTTGTTCCGGCTGGCGGGCAGGCGCGCGGTTCGCAGCATCGCGTGCAGGACGGCGCCGGAGGACAGGCCGATCGCGATCCCGTCGGTTGCAGCGCAGCGTCGCACCGCGGTCACGGCCTCCCGCTCGCTCGCTCGGGTAATCTCGTCAATCTGCGAGGTGTCGATAAGCGCGGGCACGAATCCTGCCCCGATGCCCTGAATTTGATGCGGCCCCGGATCGTCGCCCGAGAGAACGGCGCTCTCGGCGGGTTCGACGGCGATCACCCGCAACTCGGGTCGCCGCGGCTTGAGTGCGCGAGCAATTCCGGCGAGCGTGCCGCCGGTCCCGACCCCTGCGAAGATCGCATCGACACGACCTTCGGTATCGGCCCAGATCTCCTCCGCGGTGGTCGCGGCGTGGGTGTCGGCATTCGCGGAATTGTCGAACTGACGCGCGAGCCAGCTATCCTTGATGCGGGCTGCCAGAGTCTCGGCGCGCGCGATCGCCCCGGCGATCCCCTGCTTTGCCGGCGTGTTCTCCACTTTCGCCCCGAACAGCGCCAGGAGCTTGCGCCGCTCCGGTGAGGCGCCGTCCGGCATCACGATGACGACGGAATAGCCCTTGGCCGCGCCCGCGCAGGCCAGGGCAATCCCGGCGTCCCCGGACGTAGGCTCGATGATTGTCGTTCGGCCCGGCGCGATCTCGCCCTGCCGCTCGGCGCGCTCGATCATCCCGCGCGCGATCCGGTCCTTGATCGAGCCGGTCGGACCGAAGAACTCGAGTTTCAGTGCCAGGTGGGCGCGGAGCCCTTCCTGCGCGATCAGGCGCGATGGGCGGACCAGCGGCGTCGCGCCTACGGTTTGCAGCACGCCCTCGTAGATGCGCCCGCGACGTCGGGCGGGATCCGGCAGATCGACAAGCGAAGCGGGGCGACGGCGAGAGCTCATGGCAGACGGGTACCACGAACCTCCGTCGTTGTTCAGCGCCTCAGATCGTGAAGTCGATCGGTTCGGCGGTGCGCCGGTGCAATCCGGCGCGGGCGGCGCGGCGCAGCAGGTCGTCGAGTGTCAGGCCGGCAAGAAGGGACCGCGCGGCGGCATCGAGTTCATCCCACAAGCCGCCGACGACCAATGTCTGCAGCCGCCCCGACAGGCGCCCGGAGGGCTCGTCGTTGCTCATGGCGGCATCCACGATCTCCAGCAGGACAATGTCGCGCGCCGAGCGGCCGAGCCGGTAGCCGCCGTGCGGTCCGCGCACACTTTCCAGCAGCTCGGCGCGCGTGAGCGTCTGCAGCAGCGGTTCGATCCCACGCGGCGCCTGCCCGATCCGGCCGCCGATCTCGGCAGCGCTCGCGGCACCCGTGCGCCCGACATGAAAGGCGACATCCAACTGGATCGAGACGGCGATCATGGCTCGATCACGACGCGTGATTGGCATGGTTCTGGCACAGAGATCAGAAGTTGAAACCGGCCCGCCCGGGATAGACCGCATCGCTGGTACAAGGCAAGAGAAGCACGATCCCGTGACGTAAATTATTGCTTGCGCGCCGGCCCGCATCGCCGGCATCTCTGCCGAGGCAAGCACGGAGGCCGGATGATGGGTCCGAAATCGATCGCCGTGATCGGGGCAGGTTTCAGCGGCACGCTGCTCTCACTGCATCTACTGCGCCATTGCCCTGCTTCGGTGCGGATCACCATGATCGAGCGCGGCGGCCAGTTCGGCCGGGGCCACGCCTATTCGACCGGCAATCCCAGCCATCTGCTGAATGTGCCGGCGAGCCGGATGAGCGCATTCCACGACAGACCATCGGACTTCGTCGACTGGCTGCTGGCGAGGCCCGAGGCCGCGCAGCTTGCCGGCGGTCCCGCCCCCGACAGCTTCGTGCCGCGCCAGGTGTTCGGCGCCTATGTGCGAAATCTGCTGAAGAATGAGCTGCGCCGGACCACCCGGCATCGGCTCCAACTTGTGCGGGGCTCGGTGACCGGCCTCGACCGCAGTGCAGCCCCACTCCGCCTCGCGCTCGACCGCGGGCGGGAGATCACGGCCGACCTGGCCGTGCTCGCGATCGGCAACTTCCCGCCGGAGCCGATGCCGGTCGCCGATCGGTCGTTCTACGATTCGGAGCGCTACCGGCCGGATCCCTGGGCCGCGGACGCCCTGAGCGGGCTCGATCCCGCGGCGTCGGTGCTGCTGATCGGCACCGGATTGACCACGATCGACATAGTGGTCTCGCTGCTCGACCAGAGCCACGCCGGACCGATCCATGCCATGTCCCGGCGCGGCCTGCTGCCCCGCACGCATGACGGCTCCGCTGGCGTCCCGGCCGCGCTGCACACCGCATTTCCCACCCGGCTGACCGCACTGGTCCGCTTCCTGCGTGACGAGGTGCGCAGGGCCGAAGCGGAAGGCCGCACCTGGCAGCCGGTGGTCGACGAACTGCGTCCGTTTACCGGCGACGTGTGGCAAACTATGTCGACCGAAGACCGCGAGCGCTTCCTGCGCCACATCCGTCCCTGGTGGGACGTGCATCGCCATCGCATGGCAAAGCCGGTCGCCGACCGGATCGGCGCTGCCCGCGCCACCGGCCAGCTTCGCATCTGGACCGGCAGGATCCAGGAGTTCCAGGACACTCAGGATGGCGTGAGGGTGTCCTTCCGCCCGCGCGGGGACGGCGCAGGGCAGGTGTTGCAGGCGTCCCGCGTGATCAACTGCGCGGGTCCCGGGACCGATTATGACCGGATTTCCGATCCTCTCGTCCGCAGCCTGCTGCGCGAGGGCAGCGCCCGACGCGACCCGCTCCGCCTCGGGCTGGACGTGACGCCGAACTGTGCTCTGCTGCTGGGCAACGGCTCGATCTCGCGTCGCGTCTTCGCGGTCGGGCCGGTCACCAAGGGCGCGTTCTGGGAAATGACCGCGGTGCCGGACATCCGCCGCCAGTGCGAGCTCCTGGCGCAGCGTCTTGCGGCCCTGATCGGAGCCGATGCCGAACCGGCGCGCGAACCCGCGGGAAGCTTGAGCTATTCGATCTGAGATCAGCCGCCGAATGTGTTGCCCTCTCTCTCGTCATGCTCGAAGGCCGAGCATCCACGTCTTTCCGTCGTGCCACACAACGAAGGCGTGGATGGTCGGCCTTCGCCGACCACGACGGCGGGGACGAACGCCGCGACAAATGCCACTGAGCCACATCGTATATTGATGGGTTTCACGAAGACGTAATTGGGAGCCGCAGCGGGGGTCCGCAGGACGCCAAATCTCGTAAGAGGGGCAAAACCCCGGGCCGGGGTCGATTTTTCGCTTGCGCCGACGCGGGGCGGTTCAATTCAACGTCGATGTGGTCACCCCGCCTGACATCGATGAGCTGTCGCTTGCCGAGCTGAAGCAGCTGGTGCTGGCGTTGCTGGACGAGAACGCGGCGCAGAAACGCATGATAGCAGAGCTACGCGAGGAGATCGCGCAGCTGAAGGGACTGAAGGGCCGACCGCGGATCAAGCCGAGCGGGATGGAGAAGGGGACCACGCCCAAGCCGGCGGGCAAGCGAGCCCGGCGGCGTGGTCGCGGCAAGGCGACGCCACGGGTCAGGGTGGAGGAACGGATCCTCAAGGCGGAGGTGCCGGCCGGCTCTCGGTTCAAGGGCTACGAGGATTTCGTGGTGCAGGATTTGGTGCTGCGGGTCGAGGTCACTCGCTATCGCCGCGAGCGCTGGCTGACGCCGGATGGACGAACGGTGATCGCGCCGTTGCCGGCCGGCGTGGCGGGCCATTTCGGTCCGGAGCTGCAGCGCTTCGTGCTGGCACAACACCACCAGGGACAGGTCACCGTGCCCCGGCTGATGGCGCAACTCCAGGCGATCGGCGTCAGCATCTCCAAGCGGCAGATCATGCGCCTGCTGATTGCGGGGCAGGAAGGGTTCCTCACCGAAGCCCGTGACGTGCTGCGCGCCGGCTTGGAGACCGCCAACTGGGTCACGGTGGACGACACCGGCGCGCGCCACAAAGGCGCCAATGGCGTCTGCACGCAGATCGGCAATGACGACTTCGCCTGGTTCGGCACCACGAACAGCAAGAGCCGGCTGAACTTCCTCGACCTGCTGCGCGCCGGCCACACCGACTACGTGGTCAACAACGCGGCGCTGACCTACATGCGCCAGCACGCGCTGGCCGGGCCGGTGATCGCCGCCCTGGCCGGACATGCCGAGACGCATTTCGCCGGCCCGGCGGCCTGGCAGGCCCATCTCGATCGGCTCGGCATCACCCAGCTGAACGTCACTCCTGACCCGGTGCGGGTCGCGACCGAGGGCGCCCTGTGGGGTAGCGTGCAGGCGCACGACTTCCTGCGGGACACCGTGATTGTCAGCGATGATGCGGGCCAGTTCGCCGTCGGCCAGCACGCGTTGTGCTGGGTTCACGCCGAGCGGCTGGTGCACAAGCTCGACACCTTCACCGACGCCCAGCACGCCGCGCAGCAGCGCGTCCGCGACCTGATCTGGAAGTTCTACGCCGACCTGAAAGCCTACCGCACCGACCCGGCACCGCGCCGCCGCCGCCAACTCCGTGCCCGTTTCGACCGCATCTTCCGCCGCCGCACCGGCTTCGTCACCCTCGATCGCCTGCTCGCGCGGCTGCACGCCAACAAGGCCGAGCTGTTGGCCGTCCTCGACTATCCAGAAATCCCACTGCATACCAATGGCTCAGAGCGCGACATCCGCTGCCATGTCACCAAGCGCAAGGTCAGCGGTGGCACTCGCAGCGATGACGGCCGTACCTGTCGCGATGCCTTCCTCGGCTTGGCCAAGACTTGCGCCAAGCTCGGCGTCGCCTTCTGGGATTACCTCGGCAGCAGGCTTTCCGTCCCGGGCCAACCGATCGTCCCGTCCCTGCCAGACCTCATCCGCTGCCGGGGCCAGCCCGCATAATCCTGCCGGCCCGGGGTTTTGCCCTTCTTACCAAATCTCTCGATATATGTCAGTAAAACAAAGGTCTCTATATCACCGGGCGACGGGCGGCCAGCGTCTCGTGGTCGCGGCGGCTGCACCGATGGCTGTGGAATTCATTTGACCAACTTTCGCGTAGCGTGGAATCGTCCGCATATGGCCGGCATTCCCCGGCCGGAGAGCGGGAGTTAGTGATGCGACACCGCAGCGAAGGGCTCTCGACCCCCGGCGTGCCGGGCGGTCTCGGCGGCGTGACGCTCGACCTCGTCGCGCCGCGCGGCACCTCGCGCCCCGGGCACGGCGAAGGCGTTCCCCGCGCACTTGCCGGGGGCGCGGAGCGCGGAACGTGGGATTCCAAGGTGATCGAAGTCGACGGCGCCTTCGTCGGGGGCGTCATCCGCCACGAACTCGGCTTCCGCTTCGTGGCCGTCGATCGGAGGCTCGCCGACATGGATCAGAGCATCTGGCCGACCCTGCGCAGCGCGCAGGTCGCGGCCGCACGGTTCCTCCGCGCCCGGCCGCAGCGATGCGCTCCGGCGACGGAGGCCGGCATCGAGCCGACGACCAACCGTCATCGGCGGCCGGGCGCTGCCGGCCGGCGTGCCGCTGTCGCGGGTGAGCACAGCGAAGCGTGAACGGCCCGAGGCGCGACTATCCTTGCAACCGGGGGCATTCCGCAGTCTGGTCCGCGGGCATTGATGTGCTGCGCCGGCTCACGAACGGCACCAGCGCACGCTCGAAGGAGCCCGTCATGCCCCAGAAACTCACGCTCCATGTGAACGGCGAGGACCGGTCGGTCGAGGTCGAACCGGATAGCATGTTGCTCTACGCGCTTCGCGACAATCTCGAGCTGCGCGGTCCGAAATTCGGCTGCGGGCTGTCGGAATGCGGCGCATGTACGGTCATCATGGACGGGAATGCCATCCGCTCCTGCATGATGCCGGTCTCCGCCACGAACGGTGCCAAGATCACGACGCTGGAGGGGCTTGGCAGCGTCGACAATCCCCATCCGTTGCAGAAAGCGTTCATCGAAGAGCAGGCGGCACAGTGCGGCTACTGCATCAACGGCATGATCATGAGTGCCAAGGCCTTGCTCGATCAGCATCCGCATCCGAGCCGGGACGACATCAAGCAGGCGCTGAACGGCAATTTGTGCCGCTGCGGCACGCACATGCGGATCATGCGCGCGGTCGAACGAGTTGCCGGGCAGGGAGCGTGACGCCATGAGCACCGAGCGCACCGACATGCACACCGCCATCGCACCCGGGCTGGGCCGGCGCGGCTTCCTGCAGGCATCGGGCGGCCTCGTCATCGCCTTCAGCCTGTTCGGTCCGACGGACGCGTCGGCCGCGACGGCGGACGCCGCACCCACATCGGTGGTGCCGCCGCCGGCGGCCAGAACTCTATGCCTGGCTCGCCGTGCACCCCGACAACACGGCAACACTGTTCACCGGCAAGGTCGAGACCGGCACCGGCGTGCAAACGGCGCTGGCACAGATTGCGGCCGAAGAACTCGATTTCCCGGTGGATAAACTGAACGTGGTGATGGGCACGACGTCGCAGACCGTGGACCAGGGCCCAAGCTATGGCAGCCGGACGGTCCGCTACGCCGGCCCGCAAATCCGCCACGCCGCTGCCGCCGGCCGGCAGGCGCTACTCGATCTCGCCGCCGCGCATTTCAACGTGTCGGTCAACCAGCTCGTGGCCCGGGGCGGCACGATCTCGGTCGTCGGCTTCCCCGATCGCTCGATCACCTACGGCGCGCTGGTCGACGGAAAGCGCCTGAATATGGATATCGGCGCCAGCGGCTCGATGTTTGCCATGAAGGTTGCGCCCGATGCGCGCACCAAGGATCCGTCCACCTACACGGTGGTCGGCCAGCCGGTCGCGCGCAAGGACATCCCCGGCAAGATGACGGGCCAGTTCGTCTATATCCAGGACGTCCGGGTCGAGGGCATGTTGCACGGACGCGTCGTGCGTCCCTATGGCGTGGAATCCCGCCTGCTCAGCGTCGACGAGAGCGGCCTCAAGGACATTCCGGGGTTCGTGCAGATCGTGCGGCGCGACAACTTTCTCGGAGTGGTCGCCGAGACCGAATGGGGCGCGATCCAGGCCTCGCAGAAGCTCGGGTCCGTGCTGAACCCGACCGGCCCGGAGGCAACCCAGGCCAAGTGGTCCGCCTGGAACGGCTTGCCGGCGATGGACCGGATCTGGGAGACGGTGCGAAAAACCTCCACCGGCAGCAACACGTCCGCAGCCAGCCGGGGATCGGTGGACATGGCGCTCGGCTTCGCCGCCAAGACGCTGAAAGCGACCTACAAGACGCCGTTCCAGATGCACGGGTCGATCGGACCCTCCTGCGCCATTGCGGACGTCAAGTCTGACCGTGCCACCTTCTGGTCCTGCACGCAGATGCCGCATGAGACGCGGCGCGACATGGCGCGGCTGCTGGACATGCCACTCGATGCCGTCGAGCTGCGCTGGTTCGAGGGGGCCGGCGGCTATGGCCGCAATGGCTTTGACCATGCTGTCGCCGACGCGGCGGTGATGTCGCAGGCGGCCGGCCGGCCGGTGCGCGTGCAATGGATGCGCTGGGACGAACACGGCTGGGAGCCCAAGGGGCCGCCAATCGTGCAGGACCTGCTCGGCGCGCTCGACCATAACGGCCGCGTCATCGCCTGGCGTCACCACACATGGATCCCCACCACCAGCGACACCCACCTGATCGCGGCGGACCTCATCGGCCAGCCCGATATCACCGGGGAAACCGGCCAGGGACGCCCTTCCGTCACCTACGCCTACCGTTTCGAGAACGCCGACGTCGCCAGCCATGGCGAGGGGCGGGTGGCCCTGCTGACCGCCTGGCTCCGCTCGCCGGCCCAGTTCGAGACCACGTTCGCGATGGAGTCGTTCATCGACGAGCTCGCTGCGGCGGCAGGGAAGGACCCGCTCAGCTTCCGCCTGGCGCATCTGCAGGACCCACGCGCCATCGACGTGCTGAAGGCCGCCGCCGAGGCGTATGGCTGGACCGGCCGGACGGCGGCCGCCGGAAAGCCCGATCACGCCGGCAAGCCTGCTCATGGCCGCGGCATTGCCTGGGTGAACCGCGACGACACGCGCGTGGCGACCATTGCCGATGTCACGGTCGATCCAGGCAGCGGGCGGATCAAGGTGGGCCGCGTGGTCGTCGCCCATGATTGCGGGCTGGTCGTCAATCCCGACGGGCTGAGGAACCAGATCGAGGGCAACGTGATCCAATCGCTCAGCCGCACGCTGCACGAGGAGGTCACCTTCGACACCGCCCATGTGACCAGCCGCGACTGGCAGGGCTATCCGATCCTGCGCTTCGAGGAGATCCCGGACCGCATCGATATCGTTCTGGTGAACAACCGGCCCGAGTATCCGTCCTACGGGGCCGGCGAGCCCTCGACCTGCCCGACGGCCGCCGTGATCAGCAACGCCGTGTTCGACGCGATCGGCGTGCGTCTGCGCCAGACGCCGTTCCGCCCCGTCCGGGTCAAGGCCGCGATGAGCTGACGGCGCTTCTCCCTCTCCGCCCCTGGGGGCGGAGAGGGCCGGGGAGAGGTGGGGGAAACGCCAACGTCGCGAAAATACTCTCAGCCGCTCGTGCCGCATCGGTCGTCATGCGGCCGGCCCCCACCTTGTGTCTTGGAAATCGGGCATAAGGAGAGTGCCAGGGGATCGGCGATGACCCGATCCCCTGGCACGGCCCGGAGCCCGTCCGACCCACCGAGGTGCTTTGCAAACCGCGGGTGAGCAAGGTGCCCGGGCCGTCTTCTTCGCAAACCCGAACAGTTGCGTGGGCGCGACCCCGCACCACAAGGCAGGGATCAGAAGAATGGCACAGATGGCCCCCAGTGTGGGAGTCGATGTCGCCAAAGACCGGCTGGATGTCGCCCTCTATCCGGGCGAGGCGCGGTTCAGCGTCAGCAACGACGCCGCCGGCTGGCGCGAGTTGTGTCGCCACCTGCGGCCGCTCGGCGTGCGGGCGATCGGCATCGAAGCGAGCGGCGGCTACGAGCACGGCGGCATCGGCGCGCTGCTGGACGCCGGTTTGCCGGTGCGCTCGGTGAATGCCTGGAAGCTGCGCCAGTTCGCCAAGGCGGCGGGGATGTTGGCGAAAAACGACCGGCTGGACGCCCAGGCCATCGCCCTCTTCGTCGCCACCCTGCCGTGCCGCCCCATCCAGCGCGATCCGGCCCGCGAGCACCTGGCCGAGCTGGTCAACATGCGCCGCCAACAGGTCGATCTCAAGCAGCAGCTCGGCAATCAGCTCGAGCATCTGCGCGATGTCGCGCTGCGCCGGATGCAGCAGCGCCACATCCGCCAGATCGCGGCCGACGTGGTGCGCCTCGACCGGCACATCGCCGAGGCGATCGCCGCGGTCCCCGCCTTGGCCCGGCAGTCTGATCTGCTCTGCTCGATGCCCGGGGTCGGTCCGGTGCTCGCCGCCACCTTGCTGGCGCTGCTGCCCGAGCTGGGCCGCATCAGCAACCGCCAGATCGGCGCCCTGGTCGGGGTCGTGCCCTACGCCTTCGACAGTGGCAGGATGAAAGGCCTGCGCTGCATCTTCGGCGGCCGCGCCAGAGTTCGCCGGGTCCTGTTCATGGCGGCCCAGGCGGCCGCCCTCTGGAACCCGGTCATGAAGGCCTTCAAGCAACGCCTGCTGGCCGCCGGCAAGACGCCCAAGGTCGCCATCGTCGCGGTCATGCGCAAGCTGCTGACCACCGCCAATGCCATGCTGCGCGATGGCCAGACCTGGCGCCAGCCAGCCGCCGTATGAGAGCGTTTCTTGGTTCGGCTGAGCGCCGTCTCTTCGTCCCGGCCTGCGATCCCCCAAGGCCCCGCGCACAGGGGCGGTCAATGATGGCCGAAGGCCACCGCCGCAGGCGGCGCGCAGCGTCATTGACGGCCCCGAGCACGGGGCCAGCCTCGCCCCAGGCGGGCGCAACAGCGGAACGAAAAAGACAGTTGCTCACCCAACCCTCTCCGCCCCCAAGGGCCTACGGTATTCACACAAGTCTTGGCGCGACGCGGAGGGGAATGGTTCAAGCGCTCGTTCCGACGGAGGGGGGCGAGGGTGAGCGAACGGATGACAATCGGGCATTTCGGTGACCCGCGGCGGGAGGAGCGTGGCGCGTTGATCATGGGGCGGGCGGTCGCCTGCGGCTCGTTGACGATCCGCACAATCGGCGAGACCCGGGCGGGCGAGATCGGGGTGCACCGGTTTCTGGACTGTCCGGAGGTCACCGTGGGCGAGATCATCGGCACGCTCGGCGAGCGCACGGCCGGTGCCTGCGCCGGGCGGCGGATCGTGGCGATCCAGGACACGACGGAGATCAATTTCCACGGTCGTGACCGCGATCGCCGTGGGCTGGGTCGCGGCGGCGACGGTGTCGGGCTTGGCTTCTTCATCCACCCGACGATTGCGGTGGATGCCGCCGATGAGGCGGTGCTGGGCATCCTGGGCGCGCAGATCTGGAGCCGCCGGCCGGACCAGGACGGCAGCGATTGCCGGCCGCGGCGCCAACGAGAATTGGCCGAAAAGGAGTCCAAGCGTTGGCTGGACGGGGCTGCCATAGCGGCGCAACGGGCGGAAGCGGCGGCGCAGGTGATCGTGGTCGGCGACCGCGATAGCGACCTCTACGCGCTGTTCGCCCGCCGCCCGGAGCGGGCGGAGTTGCTGGTGCGCGCGGCCCAGGATCGCGCGCTCGAGGATGGCGGGCGGCTGTTCGCGCAAGCTGCCGTCTGTCCAGTGCTGGCGACCTATCCGCTCGACGTGCCGCCGCGCGGACCCGGCGATCGCGGGCGGACCGCGACCATCGCGCTGCGCGCCGGGCGGGTCTGCATCAAACGCCCCCGCAATGGCTTGGTCGAGACCGATCCCGCCCAGCTCACGCTCACTCTGGTCGAGGCGATCGAGGATCAGCCGCCCGCCGGCACCCCGCCGATCTGCTGGCGGCTGCTCACCACACTGCCCGCCGAGACCGCCGAGCAGGCCGCCGAAGTGGTCCGGCTGTATCGTCTGCGCTGGCGCATCGAACAGACCTTCCGGGCGTTGAAGAGCGACGGCCTTGGTCTGCCCGATGTGCAACTGCGCGATGCCGAGCGCCTGTTCAAGCTGGCCGCCATCGGCCTCGGCGCGGCGGTGCGCACCATCCAGCTGGTCGATGCCCGCGACGGCGGCCCGCGCCCGGCCAGTGATGTCGCCGATCCCGCCCTCATCGCGGCGGCAGAGGCCATCGGCCCGACGCTGGAAGGCAAGACGGCGAAGCAGCAGAACCCTCATCCACCGCACAGCCTCGCCTGGATCACCTGGATTGTCGCGCGGCTCGGCGGCTGGACCGGCTACTACAAGCCGCCCGGACCCAAGGTCATCCGACGCGGATGGGATCGCTTCGCCGCCATGGCCGAGGGCTTTCTGCTCGCCAAGCAATTCCCACCCACACAGATCGTTACGGGTCATGTGTGAATCCCGTAGGCCCCAGGGGCGGAGAGGGCCTGAGCCGCACGAGGCGCTTGCAATCGTGCCCCCGCGAGGGCACATCACCACCAGCAATCGCCGGCCGCGGGCCGGACGCATCGTCGGGCGCGCGGGGCAGGGGCTTCGCTGCGCCCGCTGTGGTTTGGAGGCCCTTTCTCATGACCGGCTCGCTTGATCGCATCCGCAACATCGGCATCACCGCGCATATCGACGCGGGCAAGACCACCACCACCGAGCGCATTCTCTACTATACCGGCATGTCCCACCGGATCGGCGAGGTGCATGACGGCAACACCACGACCGACTACATGGAGCAGGAGCGCGAGCGCGGCATCACCATCACCTCGGCCGCCGTCACCTGCGAGTGGAAGAACCACCGCATCAACATCATCGACACGCCCGGCCATATCGATTTCAACATCGAGGTGAACCGCTCGCTGCGCGTGCTCGACGGGGCGGTGTTCATCATCGAGGGCGTGGCCGGCGTGCAGCCGCAATCGGAGACCAACTGGCGGCTCGCCGACCGCTACAACGTCCCGCGCGTCGTGTTCATCAACAAGCTCGACCGCACCGGGGCGGATTTCTTCCGCTCGCTCGCGAGCCTGAAGGAGAAGCTCGACATCGTCGCCCTGCCGCTGCAACTGCCGGTCGGCGTCGAGGACAAGTTCGTGGGCGTGGTCGATCTGGTCGAGATGAAGGCGATCATCTGGGAAGGCGGCGAGCTCGGCGCCAAGTACCACGACGAGCCGATCCCCGACGACCTGCTCGATCAGGCCAAGGAATACCGCCAGTTGCTGCTCGACACGGCACTCTCGGTCGATGACGCGGCGATGGAGGAGTATTTCGCGCACGGTGACGTGGCGACCGCGACGCTCAAGCGCTGCATCAAGGCCGGCTCGATCAGCGGCGCGTTCCGCCCGGTGCTGTGCGGCACCGCATTCAAGAACAAGGGCGTCCAGCCGCTGCTCGATGCGGTGATCGACTACCTGCCGAGCCCGGTCGACGTGCCCGGCATCAAGGTCGCCGCCGAGGACGGCGAGGACGAACGCGCCGAGCGCCGCGTCATCAAGGCCGATCCGGCGGCGCCGTTCGCGGGACTCGCGTTCAAGATCATCAACGACAAGTACGGCACCCTGACCTTCGTGCGCGTCTATGCCGGCACGCTGCGATCGGGCGACATGGTGCTCAACACCACTCGCGAGCATCGCGAGCGGATCGGGCGCATGTTCCAGATGCACGCCGACAAGCGCCAGGAGATCAAGGAGGTCCAGGCCGGCGACATTGCTGCCTTCGTGGGCCTGAAGGACACCGCGACCGGCGACACGCTCGCCTCCGAAAAGGACCCGGTGGTGCTGGAGCGGATGGCCTTCCCGGTGCCGGTGATCGACATCTCGGTCGAGCCGCGCACAAAGGAGGCGGTCGAGAAGATGACGCTCGGCTTGCAGAAGCTCGCGGGCGAGGACCCGAGCCTGCGCCTGCGCACCGACCAGGAGAGCGGACAGACCATCCTCTCCGGGATGGGTGAGCTGCATCTTGAGATCATCATCGACCGGCTGCGGCGCGAATACGGCGTCGAGGCGAACATCGGCGCGCCGCAGGTGGCGTATCGCGAGACCATCACGCGGCCGTACACCGAGACCTACACGCACAAGAAGCAAACCGGCGGCTCGGGCCAGTACGCCGAGGTGAAGATCGTCTTCGAGCCGCAGGAGCGCAACACCGGCGTCGTGTTCGAGAACGCGGTAGTCGGCGGCGCGGTGCCGAAGGAGTACATCCCCGCGGTCGAGAAGGGCATCCGCAGCCAGGCCGAGAGCGGCGTGCTGGCCGGCTTCCCCACCGTCGATTTCCGCTACAGGCTGATCGACGGCAAGTACCACGACGTGGACAGCTCGGCGCTGGCCTTCGAGATCGCGGCCAAGGCGGCGTTCCGCGAAGGCATGAAGAAAGCCGGCCCGATCATTCTCGAGCCGGTCATGGACGTGGAGGTCACCACGCCGCAGGACCATGTCGGCGACGTGGTCGGCGATCTCAACCGCCGGCGCGGGACGATCCAGGCCCAGGAGAGTTCGGGTTCGACCGTGATCGTGCGCGCTCACGTGCCGCTGAAGGAAATGTTCGGCTACATCTCCGACCTGCGCAGCATGACCAAGGGCCGCGCTTCGTTCACGATGCAGTTCCACCATTACGATCCGGTGCCGCGCAACATCGCGGACGAGATCATGGCAAAGAGCGCCTGATGCAGGCGGCGTCGCGTCTGCACTGGACGCGGGGCCGAGTGGACGAGGGTTCGGGTGCGACCCGGACCCTCGAATGGGTGGGATACGACGATGCCGGCCGGCCGGTCGCGCGCGTGGTGCGCGTGCTCGGCCCGGTGCGCACCGGCTGGCGTTCGTATCCCGCGGTCGCTCTCGACGAGGAGGCGCGCGTGATCGAACTCAGGCCGCGCCCGCCGGCCGGTGCCGATTGGCTCGCCTGCATCGGCGGCAAGGTGGTCGGGCGTGCCGCGTTGCCGTTGCAGGCGGTGCGCACAGTCGAAGCGGCGCTCGGCTGATTTTGCCCTTGGCCCGCGTCGTCATTGCTTCGCTGCGCTCGCAATGAGGTGCGAAAACAGTCAGCGCGTGAAGAATGTTGACGTAGCCGGCGTCCACGTCTTCCACGTCATGCTCGGCGAAGGCCGAGCATCCACGTCTTTCTGTCGTGCCATCGCGAAGTCGTGGATGGTCGGCCTTCGCCGACCATGACGGTTGGGATGCGATGTCGCGATGAGTCCATGTTTTCGCCAGTCGGTCTTAACCGAAAATAGACTTTCTTTCCGCATCTTCATCCGCGGCAGCGTGAATGCTGCCGGTGCAAAAGCTGCGCCTCGTGAGCAACCGGCGGCGGATCGGCCGCTGTCACCGCGGATGGAAATCTCATGCCCAACTCCGGCGTCCCCTATGTCCCGCCCTCGATCACGGCCCCGACCACCCTCGGCGTAGCGACAGACGCCACCACTCCGATCAACGGCATCAGCGTCCAGGATGCCTACGAGGCGGCGACCGGCACGCCGATGACGGTCGTGCTCGCGGACCTCGCCGGCCAGCTCAGCGTGGCGCCGGTCGCCGGGGTCCAGGAGAGCGGGCAGGGCACGATGCAGATCACCCTGACCGGCGCGCTCGGCGGCATCAACACGGCGCTCGGCAGCCTCGTCTATGATGAGCCGTTTGCGCGGATGCCGGTCGATTTCCTGAGCGTCGCCGCGACCGACGACCGCAACACATCCACATTCGCGCAAATCCAGGTCGGCCCCGGTAGCGGCGGGTCCATGAGCATCCCGCCCGGTCTGCCCGGCAGCGGCACCTCCGGGCCGGGCGGCGGCACCGCCCCCGGCCATACAATCGGAGATGGCGGCCGGAGCGGGAATGTGCATGGGGATGGCGGCAACGACACGATCGTCCTCTCGACGGGCAACGACACCGTCACGTCGGGCAGGGGCCACAACCTGATCGGCCTCGGCTCCGGCGACCAGCTGCTCTATTCCACCGGAACCGACACGATCATCGGCGGCTCCCACGCCGATACCGTGTTCGCGTCGGGCAACTCGCTCGCGTTCGGCGGCAATGGCGGAATGCTGTTCGTCAACGGCAGCGGCAGTGCGACCGTGATCGGCGGCACCGGGGCGGGCAGCGACGTCATCACTGGCGGCCAGGGCGGCGGCCTGTTCGCGGGCGGCTCGCACGGCAGCAACGTCATCCTCGCCGGCCAGCAATCGAGCACGATCTTCGGGGCCGGCGGCGGCGATCTGCTGATGGCGGCCGGATCGGCGCCAGACCTGCTGATCGCGGGCACGGGCGACGAGACGCTGAGCGGCGCCGGCTCCACCGGGGCGAACACCTTCTATGCCGGGTCGGGCAATGATCTGCTGGGCCGCGGCTCAGGTAACGAGACCTTCATCGGCGGCACCGGCAGCGAGACCGTTCTGGGCGGCAGCGGCGCCGACCTCTACGGCTTCGTCAACGGCCTCTCCTCGGGCGGCAACGACCTGATCTTCGGCTTCAATCCGGGCAAGGGCGACCAGATCATGCTCGCCGGCTACGGCGCGGCCGAGCAGGCCAGGGCATTGCAAAACCAGCAAATCGGCGGCGCCGGTACCTCGATCACGCTCTCGGACCATACACAGATCACGTTCGTGGGCGTCGCCGGACTGAACAGCACCAACTTCGCCTGAGGTGGCTTGCGGGCGCGGGGGGCCGTGCTAGGCTTCTGCATCCACTCCAGGAGGGTTCGATGCTCAAGCGACTGATCCTCGGCCTGGCCCTGCTCGGTTGCCTCGGCGGCGCCGTCCTTGCCACCGCGGCTCCGGCCTCGGCCTGCCAATACTCGCGCACGAGCTGAGCGCAACTGGCTCCAATACGACGGCATCGGCGGCCGATCTGGCCGCCGATCTCGTTCTGGGGGTCCGCGACCTCGCGGTTGCCTTCCGCACCGATGCGGGCGAGGTCGCCGCCGTCAACGGCGTCTCGTTCGACGTTCGCGCCGGCGAGACGCTCGCGCTGGTGGGCAAATCCGGCTCCGGCAAGAGCGTCACCAGCCTCGCTCTGATGCGGCTGCTGCCGCCGCCGCCCGCGGCTGCGGTCAGCGGAGAGGTGCTGCTGCGCGCCAAGCAGGGGGGCGTGCGGAACCTGCTTGCCTTGCCGCCCGAGGAAATGCGCGACGTGCGCGGCAACAGCGTCTCGATGGTGTTTCAGGAGCCGATGACCTCGCTCAACCCGGTCCACACGATCGGCGAGCAGATCGCGGAACCGATTGTCCACCATCGCGGGCTCTCCCGCCGCGCGGCGCTGGAGGCGGCGGTCGCGCTGCTCGACCAAGTCGGCATCCCCGAGCCGCGCCGTCGCCTCGCAAGCTACCCGCACCAGCTCTCCGGCGGGATGCGGCAGCGGGCGATGATCGCGATGGCGCTTGCCTGCGACCCGGTGCTGCTGATCGCCGACGAGCCGACGACCGCGCTCGACGTCACGATCCAGGCGCAGATCCTCGACCTGCTGCGCGGATTGCAGCAGGGCCACGGCATGGCGATCCTGTTCATCACCCACAATCTGGGCGTAGTCGCCGAGATCGCCGACCGGGTGATGGTGATGTACGCCGGCCGGATGATGGAACAGGCGGCGGTCGGCCCGCTCTTTGTCCGTCCCTTGATGCCCTACACGATCGGCCTGCTGCGCTCCGTGCCCCGCCTCGACCTCGGCCGCGCCCACGGCGCCGCACTGGAGGCGATCGCCGGCAACGTGCCTGACCCGGCGCACCTGCCGCAGGGCTGCCCGTTCCACCCGCGTTGCGCGCATGTCGAGCCCGGCCGCTGCGATGCCGCCGTTCCGGCGCTCGATGTCGCGGCGCCGTCGCATCTCGTCCGCTGCGTGCGCTGGCGCGAGCTGGCGACCGCCTGACTTCATTTTTCCGCAATGACCCACATCGGTGAGCGGCTCAAAGCCATCGCCCTCTGCCTCGCGGCCGGCGCGGCAACGATAACGATCGCCCCATTCTCTGCGGCGGCCGCGAACTCGGGTCAGTGTTCGACCCCCACTGACGGGGGCGGCGCCACGGGATCCAGCGAGATTCATTCCGGTACAATGCCAACCCGCGATCGCCCTTCAACGCGGGAAGAGGCGAATATTATCTTGACCAATTCTCCCCCAGGTTGCATACGGGCCGTGTGTCCCTCCGGGCAGCTTCGTCATCAAAGAGCTCGGGAAAGCCCATCAACTATGACCGGTACCGTCCCCGCCAACCCGCTGCCGCCGCCTGCGCTGCTCCATGCGGCGGGAAACTATTTCGCGACCCCTGACGGCCAGGCGGTCTATCTCGCGGGCAACCATACCTGGACAGATGGGCAGGACATCGGCGCGACGCCGTTCGATTTTTCCGCTTATCTCGATCTCCTCCAAAGCGAGAACGCCAATTTCATCCGCCTCTGGTCCTGGCAGTCCACGATCGGTGGCGGCAGCGCCCCCGGCGCTGTCGGCCTCCTTCCCTTTGCCCAAGCGCCCGACGGGAGATTCGATCTCTCGACCTTCAACCAGGCATACTTCGACGACCTCCGCTCCAAGGTCCAGGCGGCCGGTGCCAAGGGCATGTACGTCTCGATCATGCTGTTCAACGGCTGGTCGGTTCGCGCCAATGGCTCGACGAACAATCCCTGGCTTAGCAACCCGTTCAATGCCGCGAACAACATCAACGGCATCAACGGCGATCCGAACAATACCGGGATGGGCTTGGATACGCAGACCCTGAACATCCCGAGCGTCTGGGCGGTCTAGCAAGAGTACATCGCCAAGGTCGTCCAGACCGTGTCTGACTTGCCGAATGTGCTGTTCGAGGTCTCCAACGAGTCGACCGGTAGCGACGCTGACTTCGCCTGGCAGAACGCGGTCGTCGATCAAATCAAGCAGCTCGAGCAGTCCAACGGTGGTCTGCAACACCCGGTCGGCATGTCGAGTTTTGACTGGTTCAATGCTTCCGGGCCGTGGTCCTCGCAGGACTACGTCAATTCGCAGTTATTTCAGAGTCACGCCGACTGGATCGCGCCGGCAGCCGGGAGCCAGTATCAGAGCAACCCGCCGGACGCCCTGGGCGGCAAGGTCGTCATCGCCGATACCGACCACATCTTCGGCATCGGCGGGAACGTCAATTGGGTGTGGCAGCAGTTCACGCGCGGCAACAACGTCCTCTCGATGGACGATTTGAGCGGTACAGGCATCGCGGGAACACTGCCGGGATTCACGCCGAGCGTCGAGCAGCTCGCGGCGGAGATATCCGACCGTGGCGGCATCGCCGAGACGCGTCAAGTGGCGACGATGGTCAACCTCACGGGAATGACGCCGTCTGATGCGCTCTCTTCGACCGGCTACGCTCTGGCCGATCCGGCGAGCGGCAAATACGTGGTCTATGCGCCGAACGGCGGCACCTTCACGGTGGATCTGTCGGGGGCGGCTGGAAAAACACTCGACGTCCGATGGATGGATGTCGGGTCCGGCCAGCTTTCGGCACCCACAATCATGCAGGGTGGTTCAAGCCAACAGACCTTTAGCTCGCCATTCGGTGCCTCGGCTCTGGTGTTGACCGACCCCGAAGGGCTTTGCTTCTGCCGTGGCACCCGGATCGCGACGCCGCACGGCGAGGCGGCGGTGGAAGCCCTCGGCGTCGGTGACATGGTGCTCACCATGCAGGGCGAGGCGATGCCCATCCGCTGGATCGGCACCGCGTGCCGCCCGCTCGCCGCCGGCGCACGCATCGAGGAAAGCCCGGTTGTCGTGCGCGCCGGCGCCCTCGCAGATGGCGTGCCGGTGCGCGATCTGCGGCTGACCAAAGGTCACTCGCTGTTCATCGACAGCGTGCTGATTCCCGTGGAAAGCCTGGTCAACGGCCGCAGCATTGCTTTCGATGACCGCCCGCAGCTCGTAGAGGTCTTTCACCTGGAGCTCGATCGGCACGCGATCCTGATTGCTGATGGCGCGCCGGCCGAGAGCTATCGCGACGACGGCAACGGCGCACGTTTCCACACTCCGCGGCCCGACGGAGCCTGCGCCCCGCCGCCCTGCGCGCCGATCCCGACGTGCGGGCCGGTGGTGGACCGGCTCTGGCGCCGCATTGCCGACCGCGCCGGCATCGCTGCGGTCGCGACCACACGCGAGCCCGACCTGCACTTACTCGCCGATGGCCGGCGGGTGGATGCGCGGCTGGTGGCGGGCGGCCTGCACCGGTTCCGGTTGCGGCGCCCGCCGCGCAGCTTGCGCATTGTCTCGCGCAGCGGCGTGCCCTGCGCGCTGGGCGTCAACGCCGATCGCCGCCGACTGGGCGTGGCGCTTGCGCGAGTGGTGCTGCGCGGCAGCAGGACGACACGCGAACTCGGTGCGGACGCGCGGCAACTCTCCGACGGATTCCACCGCCCGGAGCCGGGCCTGCGCTGGACGAACGGCGATGCCGTGCTGCCCGCGGCTCAGTTCGATGGCTTCGAGGGCGCGCTCGACGTCGAACTCCATCTCGCCGCCACCGCCGCTTATCCGGCTGGACCTAATGAAGTGGCTTCCTGGCCCGCATAAGCCCGAGAAGGACCGGTCCGATGGCGACCGGAGCGACCGTCGCCGCTGCCGGCGGGCGCGACGACCCTTTCCACGGCGCGCTCTTGATCCAGCGGGTGAGATAGCCGATCGCGAACAGGATCGCGAAGCAGACCACGTTCACCGTTAGCTGCGCCGCCGGTCCGGCGCCGATCTGGTCGAAGGCGATCGCGCCGAGATCGGCGAGGATGATCGTGCCGAGGAACACCGGCAGCGATTGCTGCCCGGCGACAGTGAACGGCCGCATCACGCGCGACCGCACGATCGCGGGGAAGCGATCGACGAGGGTGGTCGCAAAGTAGGCGAGGGCGGCGAAGTGCAGGATCTCGAGCGGGCCGAGATGGCTCTTGTCGAGATGGGCCATGGTCCAATCGTGAACCGCGACCAGCGCGGGCGAAAGCGACCAGATCGCCTCCACTCTCACCACCAGCCCGAATACCAGCATGGCGCCGGCGAGGATGTCGAGCGGGCGCGACCGCGAAGGCGCCCGCATCCAGCCCATGCCGAGCATGAACGCGGCAATGAACAGGAACTGCCAACTGAACGGATCGAAGTACCAGCCGCCCGCGCCGACCGGGTTTGAGGGGAGGTTCCAGTGCCAGAACCAGGCGGCGAGCCAGAGTGCCAGCGAGAGCATCGGCACGATCCGCCGGTCGATCCGCGCCAGCGCCATCGCGGCCGGGACCGCGGCGAGCAGCACGACATAGACCGGCAGGATGTCGAGATGGCCGGGCACGTAGGTGAGCGAGACGACGCCCCAGAACGCCTCGATCGGGTCGTGGAACATGAGTTGCAGGCCAAGCACTTTCACGTATCCGTGCGCCCCGAGCATATGGAGGGCGAAGCCGGGGATCGCGGCCACCGCGAGCACCACCGCGATGTGCGCGACATACAGTGTCCAGACCCGCTGCAGCACACGCGCGGCACCAATCAGCCAGCCGGCGCGGTCGAAGGTACGCCCGAAGGCGATCGCGGCGGTGTAGCCGGAAACGAAGAGGAACACGGCGGCGGCGTCGGAGAGTCCGAACTGGCCGAAGGTCCAGTAGCCGAAATTGTTCAAACGCATGTGATCGACCATGATCACGAACAGGCACAGCCCGCGCGCGAGGTCGAGCCGGCGGTCGCGCCGGTCGGCGCTGACGGGCATCGCGGTTATAACGGCATCGGACATCCGGTTCCCCTCGCGCGACCGCGCGCGGTTAGAACGCCAGAGATGATGCCGCGATGAGAGTCGTGCAATTTACGAAGTGTGACATTGGGTAAGGAATGACGGGGGTAAGGAATGACGGACGGGCCGCGTCCGTCACGGCCACGTGAATGCCCCGTTGCGGCTAGCGCACGATGTCGCGTCGCCGCAGCTCGTCGAGCACACGATCGGCGAGCACCTCCGGTCGGGCGTCGAGCGTGCAGAGATGCAGCTCCGGTGCCGGCGGCGGCTCGTAGGGCGCGTCGATGCCGGTGAAGTTGCGGAGCTCGCCGGCATCGGCACGGGCATACAGGCCTTTCGGGTCGCGCCGGCGGCATTCCTCGATCGGCGTGTCGACATAGACCTCGATGAACTCGCCCTGCGCGACGCGCTCGCGTGCCATGCCGCGCTCGGAGCGGTAGGGCGAGATGAACGATACCAGCACGATCAGCCCGGCATCGACGAACAACGCCGCCGCCTCGGCGATGCGGCGGATGTTCTCGACGCGATCGGCCGCGGTGAAGCCGAGATCCCGGTTGAGACCATGGCGCACGTTGTCCCCGTCAAGCGCGTAGGTGTGCCGCCCGAGGGCCGCGAGCTTCTTCTCGACCAGATTGGTGATCGTCGATTTGCCGGAGCCGGAGAGCCCGGTGAACCAGACGATGCAGGGCGACTGCTCCTTCAGCCGCGCGCGCGCGGCCTTGTTCACGTCGAGTTCCTGCCAGGTGATGTTGGTCGCGCGGCGCAGCGCGTGGTCAATCATGCCGACGCCGACGGTGGCGTTGCTCAGCCGGTCGATGACGATGAAGCCGCCAAGATCGCGGCTCTCGGCATAGGGCGCGAACGGCAGCGGCGCGGTCAGCGCCACGTGCACCACGCCCAGATCGTTCATCTTGAGGTCGTCGGCGGAGAGCTTTTCCTGCGTGTTGACGTCGATGCGGTGGCGGATGCGGGTGATGCTGCCGGTGACCGAGCGCGCGCCGAGCTTGAACAGATAGCTGCGGCCCGACAGCAGCGGTGCCTCGGCGAGCCACACGAGGTGCGCCGCGAACTGGTCGGCGACGGCGACCGGCGCGGCCGCGTCCGCAAGCACGTCGCCGCGCGAGACGTCGGTCTCCTCGGCCAGCACCAGCGTCACCGCCTCGCCCGCCTCCGCCTCGTCGCGGTCGCCGTCCATCGTCACGATGCGCCGCACTGCGACTTGGCGCTCCGACCCGCCGACCGAGACCAGCTCG
This sequence comes from uncultured Alphaproteobacteria bacterium, assembly GCA_963754235.1. Lineage (GTDB taxonomy): Bacteria > Pseudomonadota > Alphaproteobacteria > Acetobacterales > Acetobacteraceae > DATAYA01. The sequence goes on from CAVWFK010000024.1 coordinate 83,455, forward strand.
CCCGGACCGATGCGCCCGCTCGCGATCGTGCCCGCGTAGCCGCGGAACTCGTGGTTGGGGCGGTTGACCCACTGCACCGGCATCCGGAACGGCAGTGCCGCGGTCTCGTCCCCGATGGTGACGGTTTCCAGATGCTCGAGCAGGCACGGGCCTTCGTACCAGGGCGTGCGCGCGCTGGGCGCGATCACGTTGTCGCCGAACCGGGCCGAGATCGGGATCGCGACCAGGCTGCGGAAGCCGAAGCTGGCGACGGCGTGCTCGTAGTCCTTGCGGATCGCATCGAAGCGCGCGGCACTGAAGTCCACGAGATCGATCTTGTTGACCGCGAGCACGGCGTGGCGGATGCCGAGCAGGCTCGCGATGAAGGAGTGCCGCCGCGTCTGCGTGAGAACGCCGTTGCGTGCATCGACCAGCACCACGGCAAGCTCGGCGTTGGAGGCGCCGGTCGCCATGTTGCGGGTGTACTGCTCGTGTCCCGGCGTGTCGGCGACGATGAAGCGGCGCCGCGCAGTGGTGAAGAAGCGATAGGCGACGTCGATCGTGATGCCCTGCTGGCGCTCCGCCTCCAGCCCATCGACCAGCAGCGCGAAATCCATGTCGTCGCCGGTGGTGCCGTGCTTGCGGCTGTCGCTGGCAAGCGCCAGCAACTGGTCCTCGAACACCAGCTTGGTGTCGTAGAGCAGGCGGCCGATCAGGGTGGATTTGCCGTCATCGACGCTGCCGCAGGTGAGGAAGCGCAGGAAGCTCGCCGCTTTTGGTGCCAAGGGCTGTGCGGTCGGCTGTGCGGTCGGCTGTGCGGTCGGCCGGGCCGTCGCGGCCGGCGCGGGAAAGGCGGTGTCCATCAGAAATACCCCTCGCGCTTCTTTCTCTCCATCGACGCCGCCTCGTCACGGTCGATCAGCCGCCCGCCGCGCTCGGAGGTGCGCACGGCGAACATCTCGGCCACGATTTCCGGCAGCGTGGTCGCGGAACTCTCGACGGCGCCCGTGAGAGGATAGCAGCCGAGCGAGCGGAACCGCACGGTGCGCATTTGCGGCACCTCGCCCGGTGCCAGCCGCATGCGCTCGTCATGCACCACGATCAGGCTGCCGTCGCGCTCGACCACCGGATGCGGCTTGGCGAAATAGAGCGGGACGATCGGAATCTCCTCCTCCATGACGTATTGCCAGACGTCGAGCTCGGTCCAGTTGGAGAGCGGGAACACGCGGATCGATTCGCCCTTGTTGATGCGCCCGTTATAGAGGCGCCAGAACTCCGGCCGCTGGTTTTTCGGATCCCATTCCTGATTGGCGCTGCGGAAGCTGAAGATGCGCTCCTTGGCGCGCGACTTCTCCTCGTCGCGGCGCGCGCCGCCGAACGCCGCGTCGTAGCCGCCCGCGCGCAGCGCCTGCCGCAGCGCCTCGGTCTTCATCACCTGCGTGTAGTAGGAGGACCCGTGGTCGAACGGATTGACGCCCTGCGCGCGGCCCTCGGCGTTGGTGTAGACGATCAGCCGCAGGCCAAGCCGGGCCGCGGTCTCGTCGCGGAAGGCGATCATCTCGCGGAACTTCCACCCGGTATCGATGTGCAGCAGCGGGAACGGCAGGGGGGCCGGGTAGAACGCCTTGCGGGCAAGGTGCAGCATCACCGAGCTGTCCTTGCCGATCGAATAGAGGAACACGGGCGTGCGGCATTCCGCCGCCACCTCCCGGAAAATGTGGATGCTCTCATCCTCGAGACGCTTGAGGTGAGAGCCGCGATGCAGGGCCATGCCGCCTCCTGATGTGCCCCCGGCACGACGCGGCCGGAATGCGGTGATGGGCCGCATCCCGGCACGCAACGGTGCGGAGGTAGCACGAGTACCGCGCCGCGCCCAAGCGAAAGGCGCGATGGGACGGGTCAGCGCTGCCGCGGGTCGGAGCGGGGCGCGGGGCGGGCCGGCGGCGGATGATAGGCGGGCGCTTGGACGGCGGGCGGATGGTAGGCAGGCGGGTGATAGGCAGGCGGATGGTAGGCGGGCGCCTGGACCGCGGGCGGGTGATAGGCGGGCGCGCGGAAGGCAGGCGCTTGGGCCGCCGGAGCGTGATAGGCCGGTGCGAAGGAGGGGGCGCGATAGGCGGGCGCGCGATACGCGGGCGCCTGAGAGGCTGACGCGCGATAGGCGGGGGCGCGATAGGCGGGCGCCTGAGAGGCCGGCGCGCGATAGGCGGGGGCGGGGGAGGCCAGGGGTCGGGCCACGACCGGCCGGGCGATCGGCGCCGCGCGTGGCGCCTCAGGCCGGAACGTCGCCGGCTGCCGCAGCGCCGGGGTCCGCGTGTCGAAGGTGGCGCGCGCTGCGCCGAGGGACGGCAGCCGTGCGGCGGCCAGCCGCTGTGGTGCCGGGGCGCCCAGCGTCGGCCGCGCGCCGCTCGGACGGGCGGCGGCGATGCGCGGGCCGGGCGCGGCGGCAGCGGTGAACTGCTCCCGTCCGGCTCCTATCATCGGCCGCGCCGCGCCAGGGGTGCGCAGCGCCGGCAGGCCGGGGCGCACCGGGCGCGCTGTCGCCAGCACAGAGCGATCGGCCGCGCGCGGGCCGCTAAGGCCGGGCCGCGCCGCGAAGGAGGGTCGCGCGGCGAGCGAGGGCCTCGCCGCCAGCGAGGGCCGCGTCGCGCCCGGCGCGCGCAGCGATGGCGGCATGCCCGGACGCAGCGCGGCACCGCGGACGCCGGCCGCTCGGGCGGTTGCCGCCACCATCGGGGCACGGCCGCGCAACGTCGGCAGTCCGGTCGGGCGCACGGGGCGCGCCAAGGCCGGGCCGGCCGCCGCCGGGCGGTGCAGCGCCGCCGCCGGGATACCCAGATTGCGGGCCATCGGCCGGGTCAGCCCGGCGGTCTCGGCGCCCGGCCGCAGCGGCGTCCGTCCCACGATCGGCCGCGCCGTGCGCAACTGCGCCGGGTCGACGCGGTGCGCCAGCCCGCCCAGCCGCCGCGAAGCCACGAACGCCGAGGCCGGCACCACGCTCGCCGCGCGGCGGTTGATGAAGTTGTTGATCGTGATGTTGCGGTTGATGTTGATGATGTTGATGTTGCGCACGTTGAGGATGTTGACTGAGCGGAAAAAGCCGCGGCCGAAACCAAACCAGGGCACGAACGGCTCGCCCGGCGCCAGCGGCACCCAGCCGACCGGGCCGCTCCAGCCGCCCCAGCCGCCGGCGCCGCCCCACCAACCCCAGCCGGGCCAGCCGCCCCAGCCCCAACCCAGGCCGACGCCGAAGCCGATGAAGCTGACCAGCGCCGGCGCATAGACCGGCACGTAGCCGGCATCGACCACGACGCCCGGCTCCACCGGCACCCAGGCCCAGGCGCCCCCGATCTCGGCCCAGCGCCCGTAATGGAACGGCGCGAAGCCCCACGGTTCGCTATCGACCCAGTTCCAGCCCCAGGAGTTGGTGTAGTTCCACTGGCCATTCTGGTACGGCGTCCAGCCCGGCGCCACGTTCGGGTACCAGACCTGCCCGTACTGCGCGTTGCTGGACCAGCGGCCGTACTGCGCGAGATCGGCGCAGCCGGTCATCTGCTGCACCGCCGGAGGCAGGGCGGCGACCTCGCTCGCGAGCGGCTCGGGTGCGGCGCCGAGCATCGCGGTCAGAAACGGCGTCTGCACCGCCGCCCCGACGCTGCCCTGGAAGTTGTCGGTGCCGGAGACGGTCGCGGTCTGGTTGGCCGCCACCTGCAAGGCGAGCGCCGGCCCGGTCATTTCGGCCGCCCCCTCCACCACGGTCAAGGTGGTCGCATCGGCGCTGTCGCCGGCAACGATATCGTAGCGGCCGGCGGTCGTGATCTGCACGGCGCCGCGCGGCGTCGCGATCGCGTAGGTATCGCCCGGCGGCAGGGTCGGGATGGCGAGGAACAGCTCGCCCTGCGGCAGCGTCGCCGCGAAGGCGTGATCGTCGATGCGGGTGATGTCGAGCTCGGCGCCGCCGCTCATGGTGAACGCGCTGGCACCCAGTTCGAGGCGGGCCTGCGCCTGCGGCTCGGTCCAGAAGGCGTCGCCACTGACGATCGGGGTATTGAGCACCGCCGGGCTCCACTGGGTCGCATCTTCGGCGTGCGTGCTGACCATGCCGGTGATCTGCGCCAACCGGCCGACCCGCGCGGGCGGGTTGGCGGCGTCGGACACGGTCACCGGGGCGGGGCTCGCGATCGATGGCGGCGCGGCCAGCGCCGTGGCCGCGGTCAGGATCGGCGCGAGGACCAGGGCCGCCGCGGCGAGGGCGGCGATGGGCGCCGAAGCGCGGCGACGCTGCTGCTCCATGGGAGCCTCCTTGCGGCGCCGGGCCGTGCGCGGCAGACGCCTGGGCAGGAACTTGGACCGCCCAGGTTGGCCTCCAATGCGGCGGGCCTATGGCGTCGCGATGACGACTTCGCGTGAGCCGCCGCCGAGGGGCGGGGGAATCAATTTCCCGGCACGAGCGCTTCCCTTGCGTTAGGAAACAACTTCCCATATGCCGATTGCATGAGCGTCCGGGTGGAGACGATCCTGCACCGCCTCGGCGGCGCCGAACAGGCCGCGCGCCTCCTGGGCGTGGGCACCGAGGCGGTGCGGAAGTGGCGCCAGGCGGGTGCCATTCCGTCGCGGCACTGGCCGGCGGTGATCGCCGCGACCGGATTGGCACTCGCCGAGCTGTCGGGCGTTCCGGGCCGGCCCGACCCGGCCGAGCTGCCGCCGGGGGCGACGGCCGCACTGGTATTGGCAGACGGCACCGTGTTCTGGGGCCGCGGCTTTGGCGCCCACGCCGACGGGCGCGCGGGTGAGGTCTGCTTCAACACCGGCTTGACCGGCTATCAGGAGACGCTGACCGACCCCTCCTATGCCGGGCAGATCATTACCTTCACCTTCCCGCATATCGGCAATGTCGGTGCCAACGCCGAGGATGTGGAGGCGGGCACGATCGCGGCCCTTGGGGCGGTGGTGAAGCAGGAGGTGACCGCGCCCTCGAACTGGCGCGCGGCATCGGGGCTGGATGCGTGGCTGCGCGCGCAAGGTGTCGCGGGGATCGCCGGCGTCGATACGCGGGCGCTGACGCTGCGCATCCGCGACGGCGGCGCGCCCAACGGCGTGCTCGCCTATCCGGCCGACGGGCGGTTCGACATTCCGGCCCTGATCGCACGCGCGCGAGATTGGCCGGGGCTGGTGGGGATGGACCTCGCACGCCAGGTCTCCTGCACCCAGACCTATGTGTGGGGCGAGCAGGCCGAGTGGGCATGGCCGGCAGGATACGGGCGGCAGACGGCGCCGCGGTTTCATGTCGTCGCAGTCGATTACGGCGCCAAGCGCAATATCCTGCGTTGCCTGGCGGCGGCGGGCTGCCGGGTGACCGTGGTCCCGGCGACCGCCTCGGCGGGGGATATTTTCCGCCATGCGCCGGACGGCGTGTTCCTCAGCAACGGGCCGGGCGATCCGGCGGCGACGGCGGAGTACGCGGTGCCGGTGCTGTGCCAGGTGATCGCGTCGGGCAAGCCGGTGTTCGGCATCTGCCTCGGCCACCAGTTGCTGGCGCTGGCGCTGGGTGCCCGCACCTACAAACTGGCACTCGGGCATCGTGGGGCGAACCAGCCGGTCAAGGAGCTGACGACCGGGCGGGTGGAGATCACCAGCCAGAACCACGGCTTTGCCGTCGATGACGCGGCGTTGCCCGAGGGCGTGCACGTCACACATGTCAGCCTGTTTGATGGCTCGAACGAGGGCCTCGCGTGCGAGGGCCGGCCGATCTTTTCAGTGCAGTACCATCCCGAAGCGTCCCCGGGGCCGGCGGACAGCCACCACCTGTTCGAGCGGTTCGTGGCGATGATGCACGCGGACGTGACACAGCGCCGTCGCTAGTGCCCCGATTCCGAAGCTCCTCGTCATTGCGAAGAGCGAAGCGACGAAGCAATCCAGCGCGGTGCCGCGGGCGAGGCTGCTGGATTGCTTCGCTTCGCTCGCAATGACGACGAGGCACGATGCATACGAATTCTGAACCAGGGCACTAGAAGAAAAATGCCCCGCCGCACCGACCTCCACTCGATCCTGATCATCGGCGCCGGACCGATCGTCATCGGCCAGGCGTGCGAGTTCGACTATTCCGGCGCGCAGGCCTGCAAGGCGCTGCGGGAAGAAGGTTTTCGCGTCATCCTGGTCAATTCCAATCCTGCCACCATCATGACCGATCCCGGCCTCGCGGACGCCACCTACATCGAGCCGATCACGCCCGAGATCGTGGAAAAAATCATCGCCAAGGAGAAGCCCGACGCGGTGCTGCCGACGATGGGCGGGCAGACGGCGCTGAACGTCGCGATGCGGCTCGCCGCCTCCGGCGCGCTCGCGCGCCACGGCGTCGAGCTGATCGGCGCGCGCGCCGAGGTGATCGAGCGCGCCGAGGACCGGCAGAAATTCCGTGACGCGATGGCGGCGATCGGCATCGAGAGCCCACAGAGCGCGATCGCCCACAACCTCGCCGAAGCGCGCGGGGCGCTGGCCGAGACCGGGCTGCCGGCGGTGATCCGGCCGAGCTTCACCCTCGGCGGCACCGGCGGCGGCATCGCCTACAACCGCGAGGAGTTCGAGCAGATCGTGAGCGCCGGCCTCGACGCATCGCCCACGCGCGAGGTGCTGGTCGAGGAGAGCGTGCTCGGCTGGAAGGAGTTCGAGATGGAGGTGGTCCGCGACCGCGCGGACAACTGCATCATCGTCTGCTCGATCGAGAACATCGACCCGATGGGCGTGCACACCGGCGACAGCGTGACTGTCGCCCCGGCACTGACGCTGACCGACAAGGAATACCAGCGGATGCGCGACGCCTCGATCGCGTGCCTGCGCGCGATCGGTGTCGATACCGGCGGCTCGAACGTGCAGTTCGCCGTGAATCCTGCCGATGGACGCATGGTGGTGATCGAGATGAACCCGCGCGTCTCGCGCTCCTCCGCACTCGCCTCCAAGGCGACCGGGTTCCCGATCGCCAAGATCGCCGCCAAGCTCGCGGTCGGCTACACGCTCGACGAGCTGGCGAACGACATCACGCGCACCACGCCCGCGAGCTTCGAGCCGACGATCGACTACGTGGTGGTGAAGATCCCGCGCTTCACCTTCGAGAAATTCCCCGGCACGCCGGCGCTTCTCACCACCAGCATGAAGAGCGTGGGCGAGGCGATGGCGATCGGCCGCAGCTTCGCCGAAGCGCTCCAGAAGGGTTTTCGCAGCATGGAAACGGGGCTCGCCGGGCTCGATCCGGTCGAGCCGCCGGGCGACGGCGGGGCCGATGCGTATCGCGCGGCGCTGTCGGCGCCGCGGCCGGACCGGCTGCTGATGGCAGCCCAGGCGTTGCGCGCGGGCCTGTCGGTAGACGACATCCATGCCGCCTGCCGCTTCGATCCGTGGTTCCTGCGCGAGCTGGAAACCATCGTTGCGGCCGAACGCGAAGTCGCGGCGCACGGGCTGCCGCACGAGGCAACGGCGCTGCGGCGGCTGAAGGCGCTCGGGTTCTCCGATGCGCGGCTGGCGGCGCTTGCAGGGGCGACCGAGCGCGACGTCGCCAGCCTGCGCGAGCAGCTTGGGGTGCGCGCGGCGTACAAGCGCATCGACACCTGCGCGGGCGAGTTCGCCTCCGCGACGCCGTATCTCTATTCGACCTACGAGGGCGGCTTCGGCGTGCCCTCCTGCGAAGCGGCGCCGACGGCTCGCAGAAAAGTGGTGATCCTCGGTGGCGGGCCGAACCGGATCGGCCAGGGTATCGAGTTCGACTATTGCTGCGTCCACGCCGCCTACGCATTGCGCGAGGCCGGCTTCGAGACGGTCATGGTCAACTGCAACCCGGAGACCGTCAGCACCGACTACGACACCTCCGACCGCCTCTATTTCGAGCCGCTGACCGCCGAGGACGTGATCGCGCTGGTGCGGCGCGAGCAGCAGGGGGGCGAGGTCGCGGGCTGCATCGTGCAATATGGCGGACAGACGCCGCTCAAGCTCAGCCAGGCGCTGGTGCGTGCCGGCATTCCGATCCTCGGCACCTCGGCGGATGCGATCGACGTCGCCGAGGATCGCGAGCGGTTCCAGGCGCTGCTGCAACGGCTCGGGCTGCGACAGCCGGAGAACGGCATCGCGCGCTCGGCGGCGGAGGCCGAGGCGGCCGCCGAGCGCATCGGCTATCCGGTGGTGATCCGGCCGAGCTATGTGCTCGGCGGCCGGGCAATGCAAATCGTGCATGACCGGCCGGGGCTGCATCGCTACATGCGCGAGGCGGTGCGCGCCTCAGGCGAGAACCCGGTGCTGATCGACGGCTATCTCGCCGAGGCGATCGAGGTCGATGTCGATTGCATCGCCGACGGCGAGGGCGTGTTCGTGGCCGGCGTGATGGAGCATATCGAGGAGGCGGGCATCCATTCCGGCGATTCCGCCTGCTCGCTGCCGCCCTATACGCTGGCCCCGTTCGTCGTCGCCGAGCTGCGCGCGCAGACCGCGGCGATGGCGAAGGCGCTCGGCGTCATCGGGCTGATGAACGTGCAATACGCGATCAAGGACGACGCGATCTACGTGCTTGAGGTGAACCCGCGCGCCAGCCGCACGGTGCCGTTCGTCGCCAAGGCAACGGGCGTGCCGGTCGCCAAGATCGGCGCCCGGATCATGGCGGGCGCGAAGCTGACAGAATTCCGGCTGGACGGGCAGGCGATCGCGCCGCATGTCGCGGTGAAGGAGGCGGTGTTTCCGTTCGCGCGCTTTCCCAATATCGACACGATCCTCGGTCCGGAAATGAAATCGACCGGCGAGGTGATGGGGCTGGACGCGAGTTTCGAACGCGCCTTCGCGAAGTCGCAGCTCGGTGCGGGCGTGCGGCTGCCGGAGAGCGGTACTGCCTTCCTCTCGATCAAGGACGCCGACAAGCGCCATCTGGTGCCGCTCGCCCGCGAGCTGGTGGATATGGGGTTCTCGGTCCTCGCGACCGCCGGCACCGCGGCGCGCATCGCCGCCTCCGGGCTGCCGGTGCGGCGGGTGAACAAAGTGCTGGAAGGCCGGCCGCACTGTGTTGATGCGATCCGCTCGGGCGAGGTGCAGCTTGTGGTCAACACCGCCTCGGGCGCGCAGTCGGTGGCGGACAGCTTCGACATCCGCCGCAGCGCGCTGACCCACGGCGTGCCGCACTTCACGACCATGGCCGGGGCGCGGGCGGCGGTCCATGCGATCGGGGCGCTCCGGGCCGACGCTCTTGAAGTCGCCCCGTTGCAGGCGTATTTTCGCGCCTCGTTCTGAACCAACCCCGTCGCGGCCGGGCCTTCCCCGACCGCGGCGCTGTTGTCTTTGTCACCCAGGTCGAGGGCCTTGACGTTGCCGAAATTCCCGATGACCGCCCCAGGTCTGCTGCGGTTGGAGGAGGAACTGCGCCAGCTCAAAAGCGCGGAGCGGCCGGCGATCATCCGTGCCATCGCCGAGGCGCGAACCCACGGCGATCTGAGCGAGAACGCCGAATACCACACGGCGCGCGAACGCCAGTCCTTCATCGAAGGCCGGATCGCCGAGCTGGAGGAGATCGTCTCCTCGGCCGAGGTGATCGACCCATCGGCGCTGTCGGGCGAGCACGTGAAGTTCGGCGCCCATGTCCGCCTCGTCGATGAGGAGAATGACCGCGAGGCCACCTATCAGATCGTCGGAATGCACGAGGCCGACATCAAGCAGGGGCGGCTGTCGGTGTCCTCGCCGTTGGCCAAGGCACTGATCGGCAAGAAGACCGGCGACACGGTCTCGGTGCCGGCGCCGGGCGGCGACAAGACTTACGAAATCCTGGGCGTCCGGTTCGGCGGCTGACCGCATCTGGCATGCCGCATCTGGCATGATCGGCCGATGATCGGCCTTGCGGAGGTTCGCGCGGCGGCCGGGCGGATCGCCGGGCGGGTGCTGCATACCCCGGCGCTGCGCTCCGATGCGATTTCACGCGCGACCGGCGCCGACGTCACGCTGAAGCTTGAGAATTTACAGGCGATCGGCTCGTTCAAGGAACGGGGTGCCGCCAACAAGCTCGCTTTGCTCAACGAGGCCGAGCGGGCGCGCGGCGTGATCGCGATGTCGGCCGGCAATCACGCGCAGGCAGTGGCGCGACACGCGAGCCTCTCGGGCATCGCGGCGGTGATCGTGATGCCGCAAACGACGCCGCTCTCGAAGGTTTCGCGCACCGCGGGCTGGCGAGCGGAGGTGGTGTTGCACGGCGAGACGCTGGCCGAGGCGGCGGCCCATGCCGAGGCGCTGGCCGCCGAACGCGGTCTGGTCAACATCCATCCCTATGACGATCCGGCGGTCATGGCCGGGCAGGGCACGCTGGCGCTGGAGATGATCGAGGACGCGCCGGCGCTCGATGCGCTGCTGATTCCGGTCGGCGGCGGCGGCATGATCGCCGGCTGCGCCGTCACCGCCGCGGCGCTCTCGCCCGGCACCGAGATCATCGGTGTCGAGGTCGCAGCCTACGCCTCCCTGGCGCAGCGGCTTGCCGGGCAGCCCGTGCATGTCGGCGGCCCGACAATCGCCGAGGGCATCGCCGTGCGCGACATCGGCGCGCAGCCGCTGGCGGTGATCCGCGCCCATGTCTCCGACGTGCTGGTGGTGCCCGAGCGGGTGGTAGAGGACGCGATCTCGCTGCTCGCCGAGGGGGCGAAGCAGGTCGCCGAAGGCGCGGGTGCGGTGGGTGTCGCAGCACTGCTCGCGCATCGCGAGCGATTCGCCGGCAAGCGGGTCGGCACCGTGGTGTGCGGCGGCAACATCGACAGCCGCATTCTGGCCAATGTGCTGTTGCGCGGGCTGCTGCGTGACGGGCGGCTGTTGCGGCTGCACATGGAAATCCCTGACCGGCCGGGCGTGTTGGCCGACATCGCGGGCAAGATCGGCAACTCGGGCGGCAATATCATCGAGGTTTCGCACCAGCGCCTGTTCGCGGCGCCGAGCGTGCAGGCGGCGGAGCTGGAAGTGATGGTGGAAGCGCGCGACCCCGCGCACGCGGCCGGCATCGCCCGGGCGCTGGCCGAGAGCTACGTAGTCAGGAAGATTTGAGGTTGCAGGCGAAGCTTCGCGGTTTTGACGCGATCTCTTCCGTTCCTCAATGACCCCGCATCGGTGACCGGCTGAAGCCCTCTCCGCCTCTGGGGGCGGAGAGGGCTTGGCGTAATTTCAGCCGAGATACGCCTCGCGCACCCGCGCATCGTCGAGCAGCGCGCGACCCGGCCCGTTGAGCACGACCCGGCCGCTCTCCAGCACGTAGCCGCGATCGGCGACCGAGAGCGCCATCAGTGCGTTCTGCTCCACCAGCAGGATCGTCACCCCCTGCCCGTTGATCGTCCGGATGGTCTCGAACACCTGCTCGACCATCATCGGGCTGAGCCCCATGCTCGGCTCGTCCATCAGCAGCGCGCGCGGCCGCGCCATCAGCGCCCGCGCCGTCGCGACCATCTGCTGCTCGCCGCCCGAGAGCGTGCCCGCCACCTGGCGGATGCGTTCCCGCAGGACCGGGAACAGGGTCATCATCCGTTCCTTGTCCTCGGCGATCACGCGGCGGTCGCGCCGGGTGAAGGCGCCCATCATCAGGTTCTCCTCGACCGTCAGGCGGCCGAACACGCGCCGGCCCTCCGGCACCTGGACCAGTCCCATCGCGGCGATGTGGTGCGCGCCGATGCCGCCGAGCGGGCGGCCGTCGAAGCGGATTTCGCCGCGGCGCGGATGCAGCACGCCGCTGATCGCCCGCAGCGTGGTCGATTTGCCGGCGCCGTTGGCACCAACCAGGGTTACGATCTGATGCTCGTCGACTGCGATCGAGATGCCCTTGAGCGCCTCGATCTTGTCGTAGAACACGTGGATCGCGTCGATCTCGAGCAGCGCCATCAGACGTCGCCTGGTGCCGCGATCACGCTCGCCGCATGCTCGCGCGCGGATGCCGGCACGACGCTTCCCTTCACCCCGAGATAGGCCTCGATCACCGCCGGATCGCGCTGCACCTTGGCGGGAATGCCTTCGGCGATCTTAGTGCCGTGATCGAGCACGGTCACGCGGTCGGACATCGACATCACCACCCGCATCTGATGCTCGATCAGCAGGATGGTGGTGCCGAACTGGCCGCGTACCTGCTGGATGAATGCCATCATCTCCGAGGTTTCGTGCGGGTTCATTCCGGCGGTCGGCTCGTCCAGCAGCAGCAGGCGTGGGCGGGTGGCGAGCGCGCGGCCGATCTCCAGCCGCCGCTGCTCGCCATAGGCAAGATTGCTCGCCAGCATGTCGCCGCGTCCGCGCAGACCAATGAACGCAAGCAGCCGCCGTGCTTCGTCATGCGCGCGCTGCTCGTCGGCGCGTGTATGCGGCGTGCCGAGCACCGCACCCCACCAGTGCGCGCGCAGATGCAGGTGCATCCCGACCAGCAGGTTCTCGATCGCCGTGATGGTCCGGAACAGGCGGATGTTCTGGTAGGTGCGGCTGATCCCGGCGGCGGCGACACGATCGGGCGTCAGGCCGTCGATGCGCTCGTCGCGAAACCACACCTCCCCCGAACTTGGCCGCAGGTTCTGCGTGATGCAGTTGAACACGGTGGTCTTGCCGGCGCCGTTGGGGCCGATGATGCTGTGGATGCTGCCCTCCGCGACCGACAGATCGAGCGCAGAAAGCGCCGCCAGGCCGCCGAAGCGGCGCGTCAGCACGCGGCATTGCAGAAGCGACATCAGGCGCACAAGGCGAGGGGCGCTGCCCCTCGACCCCGCTGGGGCCTGGAGGCCCCAGACCCCCATTCGCTTGAGCGGCGAAAATATCAAATCATCGCGACGGCTCATCCCCACCGTCATGGCCGGCGAAGGCCGGCCATCCACGACTTCCTCTGTGGCGCAACAGAAAGACATGGATGCTCGGCCTTCGCCGAGCCTGACGTGGGGACGCCTGGTATAAGGAACAGGGTCGAGGGACGACTGTCCCTCGCGGGGCTTGGGGCAGCGCCCCAACCTTCCTTTCGTCGTTCATCGCGGCTGCACCGGCACCAGATCGGCGCCCTCATCGAGCGCGGCTGTGGCGTCGTCCACGTGCAGCTCGCGCTGGCGTACCTCGGACGGCCAAAGCCCCTCGGGCTTGAGCCGCATCATCACGATCAGCACCGCGCCGTAGAACAGATAGCGGTAGTCGCCGAACTCGCGCAGCAGCTCCGGCAACCCGATCAGCGCGATCGCACCGAGCACGACGCCAGGCAGGCTGCCCATGCCGCCGACGATGATCAGCGCCAGCACGTTGATCGAGATCAGGAGCTGGAAGCTCGACGGAAACACCGACGACAGCATCACCGCGAAAATGGAGCCGGCGAGGCCCGCGAAGGCGGCGCCGAGGCCATAGGCGAGCAGCTTGGAGCGGATCAGGTTGATCCCCAGCGCCTGCGCTACGTCCTCATCATCGCGCAGCGCGGTCCAGGCGCGGCCGAGCCGGGAGTTCTCCAGGCGCCAGGCCACGAAGGCTGCAACCGCCGCGCAGACCAGCGTGAGATAGAACAGCGGCACCGGCCCGCTGAACGCGAGCGGGCCGAGACTAGGTTTCGGGATCTGCAGCAAACCTTGCGCACCGCCGAGCAGCGGGGCGGCGAAATCCGACATCACGATCACCCGCACGATCTCGCCCAAGCCGAGCGTCGCGACCGCGAGATAGTCGCCGCGTACGCCAAGCACGGGCAGACCAAACAGCACGCCGACGGCGATCGACAGCAGCACCGCGACCGGCATCGCCACCCAGTACCAGACGTGCATCAGCGCGTGCGCGTTGGCGCCGGTGAGAAGTGCCGTGGTGTAGGCACCGACCGCAAAGAAGGCGACGAAGCCGAGATCAAGCAGGCCCGCCAAACCGACTTCGAGGTTCAGGCCCATGCCCATCAGGATATAGAGCCCGACCAGCATCAGCACCTGGCCGATATAGGCGCCCGCCAGCACCGGCAGCAGCGCCAGCCCCAGCAGTGCCACCCCGGCCCAGATCAGCCGCTCGCGGCGACGCTCTGCGGTGCTGGGTCGACGGCCCCCGCGCAGCGTGGGCGCGATCAGGCTCGCCGCGCCGATCACGACGAACACCACGGCAGCACCCCGCGGCAGCAGACCCTCCCAAGTGTAGAGGAAGTCGCGGATCGCGCCGACGACGCCCTCGTATTGCAGCATCAACTGGATCAGCTCCTGGAACACGCCGGCGACGATCACGCCCGCGGAGCCGGCGACCGCGACCCGGCGCACGACCGAGGGCGCCAGTCGCAACAGCGCACCGAGCAATCCGCAGCCGGCGCCGGCGAGGAGCAGCACCGCAAGTCCTATGCGCAGCCTGAGGCCGAGGGCGAGCAGTGTCACCAGCCGCGGCGCCAGCTCGATGAAGATCGATTGCAACGGCACGAAAGCGGTGACGAGTGCCAACGCCACGACCAGCGCGGCCGCGAGCAAGCCGGCGAGCGCGCCACGACCGAGCCGTGCTACGGCAATGCCCGCGGCCCGGGCGGCCATCGCGCCGGCGCCGATACCGAGCAGCAGCAATGCCGCATGTCCGAGGGTCATGACATGCACGATCACCGCACGCTCGTTCAGCATCCGCAGCACGCCGACCGCCGCCAGATAGACGCCGCCGACACCGAACAGCAGGCCAACAATCACCGCTCTTCGCCAGGCGCTGCGCATGATCAAGCGCGCTTCCTTGCCATGCGCTCGCCGAGCAATCCGTGCGGGCGGAAGATCAGCACCATGATGAGCAGCGTGAACGCGATCACGTCGCGAAGCTGATAGGGTGCGGGGATGCCCATGCCGTCGAGGAACAGCGCGGGACCCACCAACTCGACGAGGCCGAGAAAGAAACCGCCGAGCATGGCACCGGGAATGCTGCCGATGCCGCCGAGCACGGCGGCGCCGAACGCTTTGATGCCGGGCGTGAAGCCCATGTAGAAATAAACCTGCTTGTAGAGAAAAGCGTAGAATACGCCGCCGATCCCGGCCATCGCACCGCCGAGCGCGAAAGTGAACACTACCACGCGGTTGACGTCGATGCCCATCAGCGCCGCGGTCTCCGCGTCCTCCGACACCGCGCGCATCGCAGTGCCCATTTTCGTCCGCTGCACGATGAGATAGAGGATCAGCATGAACACCAGCGCCAGCACGATCACCAGCACATCGACGCGCGGAATGCCGATGCCCGCGATGTGAAACACGTCACGCTGCCACGGTGGATCGGGATAGGACTTGACGCTCGACCCGAACAGCCCGCGAAACGTCTGCTCGAGGAAAAAGGATACGCCGAACGCGCAGATCAGCGGTGCCAGTCCGATGACCCGGCGGAACGGGCGGTAGGCGATGCGCTCGGTCAGCAGCGAGATGCTGGTGGAGACCGCGACCGCGACCGCCAGGATGGCGGCCATTCCCAGCACTGCGTGGGAGACGAGGAAGCCCGAGGCAGCAAGCGGCCGGGCGACGAAGAAGCCGGCAAAGGCGCCGGTCATCATAATGTCGCCGTGCGCGAAGTTGATCAGCCGCAGCACGCCATAGACCATCGTGTAGCCGAGCGCGATCTGGGCATAGACGCTGCCGATGGTCAGGCCGAAGATGACGAAATTGATCCACTGCGCGGCGTCGTAGCGGTTGTGGAGCAGCGTGCCGATGGTGCCCCCAACCACCACCGCAACCACGCCGAGCCGCAGCATCCAGAGCACGACATCGACGGCGTTGAACCGGCCCAGCGTATGCAGCCACGGCACGCGTCGCGGGGCAGCGGCGCTGATACTCATGCTCCGCCCGCCCCGCCGGAAGTCATGCTCCAGAAGTCATGCTACGGCCAGATCTTCTTCGGGTTGGTGCCGATCTTGAAGGTCTTGGGATCGGGGTTGGTGTACTCATAGACGGCGGGCTTGAACTTGGAGCACTCGCCGTGCGCATCGCAGGCGATCGGCCCACTGGCACCGTCGAACTTGGTGGCATAGACCGCGTCGCGCAACGCCTTCTTGCCGATGAAGAGATTGCCCTGCGCGTCGGTCTTGGCCGCCGCCGTGATCGCCTTGGCCGCCAGCATCATTGCGTCATAGGCGTTGGCATGAAAGCCCGAGATCGGTGCCTCGCCGAACATCTTTTTGTAGTCCGCGACCAGCTTCGGATAGCTCTGGCCCATCGCCGTGGGGGAGATGTCGGGATAGCCGATGTCGAAGCCGACCACCGATTGTCCGGCCGCCTCGATGAAATCGGGCGCCATCAACGATGCGCCGCCGTAGAGCTTGGTGTGGCTGAGCCCCGGAACCTCCTTCGACTGGCGCAGGAGTTGCGCGGCCGCCGCGACGAAGATCGGCATGTAAACGAGGTCTGGCTTCTCGCTCGCGATCCGCGTCAGCACCGGGTGCATATCGACGTCGGTGGGCGCCACCGCCTCGATCGAGAGCACCTTCCCGCCATACTCCTTGAAGGCGGCAGCGAACACGTTGGCGAGCTGTTGTGCGTACGGGCTGCCGTCATGCACCGCCACGGCGGTCTTGAGCTTGAGCACGTTCCAGATGTAGTTCGCGTCGGACGCACCCTGGTCGCTGTCGCTGAAGACCGTGCGCACGAGGCCGTCGTATACGGGCTTGCGGTCGGCCGCGGTGAGCGCCGGCGCGGTCGCCGCGGTGTCGATATCGGCGATGCCGGACTGCCACAGGATCGGCGCCCCCGGGGTCGCGGCGCTGGAGCAGGCGGGCCCGAGCACGATCACCATGTTCGGCGTGGACGCGAGCTTGGTCGCCGCCGTCTGGCCGCCCTCGGCATTGCACTGGTCGTCCTCGGGGTCGAGCTTGATCGGGTGGCCGAGCAGCTTGCCGCCGAGATCGGCGATCGCGACCTTGGCACCGCGTTCCTCGTCGAGGCCGAGCGCGGTGTCGGGGCCGGACAGCACCCAATAGCCGCCGATCACGATCGGCGCTCCCTTGGGCACGCGGATCACGCCGATCGGGTCGGTCACCGGCCCCATCTTCGCCGCCTGCGCGAGCGGCGCAGACAGCAGCAGCGCCGCCGCCAGCCCGGCGAGCCCGGGGCGCACCATGTCCAGAACCTTGCTCACGTCGTTTCCTCCCGATCTGTGCAATGGAGCCGATTTTCGAACCAGGACATCAGGGATAGATCCGCTTCGGGTTCGTGCCGATCTTGAAGGTCTTGGGATCGGCGCTGGTGAACTCGTACACCGCCCCCTTGTACTTCTGGCACTCGCCGTGGGCGTCGCAGGCGACCGACCCGGTCATGCCGTCGAACCTGGTGGCATAAACCGCGTCGTGCAACGCCTTCTTGCCGATGTAGAGATTGCCGCCGGCATCGGTCTTGGCGGCCCCCTGGATTGCCTTGGCCGCCAGCATCATCGCGTCATAAGCGTTGGCGTGGTAGCCGGAGATGGGCGCCTCGCCGAACGTCTTAGTGTACTCGGCGACCAGCTTCGGATAGCTCTTGCCCAGCGCCGCGGGGGAGATGTCCTGGTAGCTGATGTCGAAGCCCACCACCGATGATCCCGCCGCCTCGATGAAGTCGGGCGCCATCAGCGCCCCACCGCCAAAGAGCTTCGTATCGCTCAGACCCGGTACGTCCTTCGACTGCCGCAGTATCTGCGCCGCGGCGGCGACGAAGATCGGCATGTAGACGATGTCCGGCTTCTCGCTCGCGACCCGCGTCAGCACCGGGTGCATATCGACGTCGGTGGGGGCCACCGCCTCGATCGAGAGCACCTGGCCGCCGAGCTTCTTGAAGGCAGTGGCGAACACGTTGGCGAGCTGCTGCGCGTACGGGCTGCCATCATGGATCGCCACCGCCGTCTTCAGGTGAAGCACCTTCCAACTGTAGTTGGCATCGAACACGCCGGTGTCGCTGTCGCTGTACATCGTGCGCACGAAGCCGTCGTATCCCGGCTTGCGATCGGCCGCGGTCAAAGCCGGAGCGCTTGCCGCGGTGCCGATATCGATGATGCCGGCCTGCCACAGGATCGGCGCCCCCGGCGTCGCAGCGCTTGAGCAAGCCGAGCCGAGCACGATCACCATGTTCGGCGTGGACGCGAGCTTGGTCGCCGCCGTCTGCCCGCCCTCGGCGTTGCACTGGTCGTCCTCGACGTCGAGCTTGATCGGATGGCCGAGCAGCGTCCCGCCGAGATCGGCGATCGCGACCTGCGCACCGCGCTTCTCGTCGAGCCCGAGTGCCGTGTCGGGACCGGACAGCACCCAATAGCCGCCGATCACGATCGGCGCCCCCTTGGGCACGCGGACCACGCCGATCGGGTCGGTGACCGGCCCCATCTTCGCGGCCTGCGCAAGCGGCGCGGACAGCAGCAGCGCCGCCGCCAGCCCGGCAAGCCCAGGGCGAACGATGTCCAGAAGCTTGCCCACGTCATTCCCTCCCGATCGGTGGGATGGAGCCGATTTCGCCGCAGCGGGTTCACCCGCGAGCGTCCGCCCGCCGCGGGCGCCGTGCTGCGCCGCGGCCGCCGCGAGCTTGCAACGCAGTCGCAACGCAAGTCAATGATGATGGACGCCGCGGGGCGACCTCGCGTCACCGACGAACATCGCCGGAGGATCGTAGCGCAGCCAGACCCTCCGGGTCGCAAAGAACGGCGCACCCAGCAGCACCGTCGCGTCCTCCTCGATCGGCATCACCGTCAGCGTGGGATTGGGCAGCGTGACCGTGCCGATCTCCAGCGCGGCGAAGCGGTGCCAATGATACAGTCGCGGGTGCAGATCGGTGCCGCCTGCGATGCCGCCCGGCTCGCGCGCCAGCACGGCCGCACCCGCACCCGCGCGCGCCGCCGCCCGCTCGCCCACGATGATCGAGCGCGCGCCTGTGTCCAACAGCGCGCGCAGGGCCACGCCGTCGAGCCGAACCGCGGCAAACAGCCGGCCGCCCTCGCGGGTCAATGCCAGCTCCGTTGCGTCGTTCCTCCAGGGCGGCCCTTCGCCGCAATCGCCGGCGCGATACAGCGCGAGGCGCCCGCGCGGCACGTCGATCTCGATCTGGAAATGCGAGAGCACGTCGGCGCCCAACAGGCCCGCGACCGCCGGCATCACGTGCGGCACTTGCGGCAGCGCGGCCACCGGGGCGCGCAGTCCGTCGACGTGAAGCCGGCCCAGGGCAAGCGTCGGCAGCGCGATGATCGGCACCGTCGTGCCGCTGCCCCCGGTGCCGCGCATCCGTACCGTCGCGTCCGACCCAGCGTGCAGTCCCAATTTGCGTGCCGCGTCGGCCTGCACCAGCCCCGCGCTGGCACCAGTGTCCAGCAGCAAGGTGGCCGGGAGGTCGCCGATCGCAGCACGCAGCGTCAGATAGTCGGCGCGATCGGCAAGCGGCACCACCGCGATCGGCACGCACGAAGCCGCCGCGCAGGTCGCAAGGCTTGCCACCAACGGCAACGCCAGCAGCGCCGCGCGCACGGTCAGACGATCTGGTTGCGCAACTCCGCCTCGCCCCGCCACACCCGATCGAGATTTTCCAGCAGCAGGTCGATCACGCGATCCTCGTAGCGGCGAGTCTCGCCGCCGGTGTGCGGGGTCAACAGCAAATTTGGAACGTGCCACAGCGGCGAGTCGGGCGGCAGCGGCTCCTCGTGCGCAACATCGAGCGCCGCCGCCGCGATCCGGCCCTCGCGCAGCGCGGCCAGCAGCGCCGTCTCATCGACGCAGCGGCCGCGCGCGACGTTCACCAGCATTGCCAACGGCTGCATCCGGCGCAGCGCCACGTCGTCGATGAGATTTTCCGTCTGCGGCGTCAGCGGGCAGGTGAGTGCCACCACGTCGGCCCGCGGCAGCAGATCGGGCAACGCATCCATTCCCTGCACCTCGTGCGCCGCCCCCACGCCCGCCGAAAGGTCGCGCCGCGTCGCCAGCACGTGCATATCGAAGGTACGCGCCAGCGCGGCGAGCCGGCCGCCGATGCCGCCCAGGCCGACGATCAGCAGCGTTTTGCCGCCGAGCTCATCCTCGCGTGCCGAGAGATCGCCGATCATGCCGCGCCAGTGGCGACGTGCCTGGTTGTCACGCGCCTCCGGCAGACGGCGGGCGAGTGCCAGGATCAGCGCCATCGCGTGCTCGGCAACCGCGCGGGCATTCACTCCCCGGGCGCTCGCCAGCCGCACGCCGTGCGCGGCCAGCGCCGCCCGGTCGTACTGGTCGGTGCCGGCACTGATCGACTGGATCAGCCGCAGCCGCGGCGCCTGGTCCAGCAGCGTATTGCGCCACAGGCCGGAGACCACCAGCACGTCCGCCTGCGGCAGGCGCGCGGCCAGCGCCTCGGCGTCGCGCACCTCGAAGCTCGCGATGCCACTCTCGCGCAGGGCGAAGCGCTCCTGTAACCGATAGGCGACATGGGCGAAGCAGACGACCAGTTGCGCGCGCGCGGGCAGCATGCTTGGCACCCCTTTGTTCCGCGGAGGAGATCCCGGTTGCCCGCCCCCGACTTGCCCACCCTCGACCCCGCGAAGTTCCGCGACCCGGTGCTGACCGCGAGCGGCGAGCGCCGTGCCACCGTGCCGCTCGGCCGGCTGCGCACACTCTGGTTCAATACCGGCACGCTGTGCAACGTCACCTGCGCGCACTGCTACATCGAATCCTCACCGCGCAACGACCGCCTCGCCTATCTGACGCTGGCGGACGTCGAACGCTTCCTCGACGAGATCGAGCGCGATCACCTGCGAACCGAGCTGATCGGCTTCACCGGCGGCGAGCCGTTCCTCAATCGGGCACTGCCGGAAATGATCGAGGCGGTGCTGCGGCGGCGCCTGCGCGCGCTTGTGCTGACCAACGCGATGCGGCCGATGCTGCGGATGCAGGCACGGGTGCGTCCGCTGGCGCGCCACGGGGATCGGCTGACGATCCGCGTCTCGCTCGACCATTACACGCGCGAGATCCACGAACGCGAGCGCGGTCCGCGCACCTGGGAACCGGGGATCGCCGGGCTGGGCTGGCTGGTGGCGGCGGGATTCTCCGTCACGATCGCCGGCCGGCGGCTGACCGATGAGCCGGAATCGGCGCTGCGCACGGGCTACGCGCGCCTGCTCGCGTCGCTTGGGGTGGCGCTGGACACGGACGATCCGGACGCGCTGGTGCTATTTCCTGAAATGGACCCCGAAGCCGACGTGCCGGAAATCACGGAGGCCTGCTGGTCCGTCCTCGGCCGCAACCCCGAGCAGGTAATGTGCGCGAGCGCGCGCATGGTGGTGCGGCGGCGAGGAGACGCCGCACCGAGGGTGGTCGCCTGCACGCTGCTGCCATATGACGACCGCTTCGCCCGCGGCGCCACGCTGCGGGAGGCGACGCGGCCGGTCGCGCTCAACCACCCGCATTGCGCGAGGTTCTGCGTGCTCGGCGGCGCCGCCTGCAGCGGCGGCTGACCGCCACGCCGCCTCACTGACTGCTGCTGCCGGTTCCCGAGCCGGAGCTGCTCCCGGACGAACTGCCGGGTGTGCTGCCGGAAGAACTGCCGGAAGAACCGCTTGGGGGAGTGCCCGGCGGGCTGCCCGGGGGGCTGCTGCCCGGAGCTGGCATACCGACGCCGCTGTTGGGACCGCGACCGGGCTCGCCTTTCGGGGGCCGCGGCCGACCCATGCTCGCCACCTTGTCAATCAGCATCGAAGCGGCGGCGGCGCAGGCGTGCGTCGGCTCGTCGGCGGCGCAACGGATGAAGATGTTCGCATCGCCGCGGCGGAACGCGAAGATCGCGCCCCGGCCCTGCTGCTCCTCGCCGCGGCGCATCCAACCGTGATGGCCCATCCCCTCCCTGCCCATCGGGCCGCCCATCATCTGCATCCCGCCCCTTGGCGGCTTGCCTGGCATCCCCGGCATCCCCGGCCCGTGCGGACCCGAACCCGCTTCTGGCCCATTTGCCTGATCGCTCTGTTGCGCGATCGCATAGCCGCCATTGGGCAGCGGCAGCAGCAGCACCGGCCGCCCGGCCTGGGCACCGCCATCAGCTCCCGGCTTGGGTGGCACTTGCGCCTGCGCGATCCCGATCCCGCCCAGCATGGCGAGCCCCAACCCCAATGCCGTCGCACGCATCGTCCGTCTCCCTCTGGTGGTGATAGCGGGCCAACGCCCCGTTGGGCTTGCCGACGCTGGCCGGCTTGCCTCACATTGACTTGAGCCGATCCGCGGGAGCAACGAAATGCCGACCGACCCCGGTGCGCGCCGCGCCATCCTCGACGCGGCGGACGGAATGCGTGGCGAGGAAGCAGCGCTGCTGGCGCGGCTGGTGCGCCATCGTAGCCTGCTCGGGCAGGAGCAATCCTGTCTCGACGAGATGGAAGCGATCTATCGCGAATGCGGGCTGGCGCCGCGTCGGGTGGCCGTGGATGCAGGCGCGCTGGCGAGCCATCCCGGCTTCTCGCCGCCGCTGCTGCCCTATGCGGGTCGGGACAACGTCGTCGCCGTGCATCGGCCGAGGGGGCCGGCGCAGGGCCGCAGCCTGATGCTGCAAGGGCATGTGGACGTGGTGCCGGAGGGCGCCGCCGAGCTCTGGACCACCCCGCCCTTCGCGCCCGCAACCCGCGACGGGCGGATGTTCGGCCGCGGTGCGGGCGACATGAAGGCGGGCCTTGCCGCGATCGTCGTCGCCTTTCGCGCCTTGCGCGCGGCCGGTCTGCAGCCCGCTTCCGAGCTCCAACTCGCCGCCGTGATCGAGGAGGAATGCACCGGCAATGGCGCGCTCGCGGTGATGCAGGCGCTGCCCGCGCCCGACGCCTGCCTGATCCCCGAGCCGGGTCCCGGCTATCCGGCGCTCTACACCGCGCAGGTCGGCGTGGTGTGGGCGTGGGTGACGGTGACCGGACGCCCGGCCCATGTGCGCGAGATGCACGCGGGCATCAACGCGATCGACGCCGCCTATGTCATCGCCGAGCGCTTCCGCAGCTACGAGGCGGAGATGAACCGCGCCGAGCACCGCCACCCTGCGTTCGCCGCCGACAACCACCCGATCAACGTCAATCTCGGCACCATCGAGGGCGGCGAGTGGAACAGTTCGGTGCCCACTCGGGCGCGCATCGGGCTGCGGGTGGGCGTGATGCCCGGCCACTCCTGCCGCGAGGTGCGCGCCGAAATCGAGCGGCTGGTCGCCGACGCGGCTGCCGATCCGCGGCTGCGCGGCGCTGCGGTCGCGGTCGCGTTTCGCGGCTTCATGGCGGACGGCGCGATCATGCCGGCCGAGCAGCCGATCTCGCGCGCGGTCGCAGCACTGCATCGCGAGATCGCCGGCGAGGCGTTGCGGTCATGGGCGGTGCCGGCGTTGACCGATGCGCGCTTCTACACGCTCTATCAAGCGACCCAGGCGACCTGCTACGGGCCGGATGCGAACGCGATCCATGGCATCGACGAGAGCGTGAGCCTCGACTCGCTGCACGACGTGACCCGCGTGCTGGCGCTGCTGATCGCCGAGTGGTGCGGGGTCGAGCGGGCCGATTTATCCTGACACTCACGCCGCAAGCCGCGGCAGCAAACTCCCTCTCCGCCCCGGGGGGCGGAGAGGGCCGGGGTGAGGTGGGGGAAACTCCCCCGCCGCACTCCACATCCGTAGCTGTCACGCCGCAGCTGTCACGCCGCCGCGCGCATGCGAGGATGGTTCGCGCCCGTAACGCCATCGCGGCCCTGTTCAACCGGGATGATGGTCGACATTCTGGACCGGGATGATTGCCAACAGTGCAGAGACTTGGGCCGGCTCCGGCGGTTCGCGCAGCCCCGCGCGGGGCGGAGCGAACCGCCGGAGTTCGCCGGGTCCTGTTCATGGTGGCCCAGGCGGCCGCCCTCTGGAACCCGGTCATGAAGACCTTCAAGCAACGCCTGCTGGCCGCCGGCAAGACGCCCAGGGTCGCCATCGTCGCGGTCATGCGCAAGCTGCTGACCACCGCCAATGCCATAGCTGCGGGATGGCCAGACCTGGCACCAGCCAGCCGCCGTATGAGAGCGTTTCTTGGTTCGGCTGCGCGCCGTTTCTTCGTCCCGGCCTGCGATCCCCCAAAGCCCCGCGCACGGGGGCGGTCAATGATGGCCGAAGGCCACCGCCGCAGGCGGCGCGCAGCGTCATTGACGGCCCCGAGCACGGGGCTAGCCTCGCCCCAGGCGGGCGCAACAGCGGAACGAAAAAGACAGTTGCTCACCCCGACCCTCTCCGCCGCTAGGCGGAGCTTCCCTCTATGGCATTACTTCAACCATCTGACATATTAAGAGGAATTGCCATATCGGACCCAAAAATGTACCCATTCACTGGCTACACTCCGGCAAAGGCATCGCGTCAATCACCTGCAATCGACGGTAGCGACGAAGCTGGTACCATCACTGGTAGCTGAATATCTGGGGCCATTTTGGGTGTACCCAGTAGCTGAGCCGCCGTTTTGCAACAAAGCGAGTCGGATCAGAGAGTTGCGTTATCTCACAATAGGAAGCTCGGCCTAGGGGCGGAGAGGGAGCAGTCGGGATTACGCCTCGTAGGCCAGTCGCAACCCCGGCTCCGGCCACGGCATCGACGCGAGCCGTCCGGTGCCCGACAGCGTGACATAGGCGGTGCGCAGATCCGGCCCGCCGAAGCAGATGTTCGTCACCCACATATCCGGAAACGGCACCTGCCGCAGCACGCGCCCGTCCGGCGCGATCACCGTGATGCAACCGGTCACCAGTGTCGCGACACAGATGTTGCCCTGCCGATCCACGGCGAGGCTGTCGAAGCGCTGATAGCCGCCCAGTCCGCAGATCAGCCGGCCGCCATGCGGAGAAGGAAACGGCTGGCGGCGCGCCTCGCCGGGTGCGGCGAGGTCGAACGCCCAGAGCCGCGCGGTCTCGGTCTCGGCGACGTAGAGCGTGCATCCGTCCGGGGAGAGGCCGATGCCATTGGGCGTCAGCACCGGATAGGCAATCTCGACGATCTGCGAGCCGTCGGCGCGCGCGTAATACACGCCACCGTGGTCGCGGTCGCGCGCGCGGGTCTTGCCCAGGTCGGTGAAATAGAAGCCGCCCTGGCCGTCGAACACGATGTCGTTCGGCCCGCGCAGCCGGTGCTCGCCGCAGCGATCATAGAGACGCCGCACCGCACCGCTTTCCGGATCGATGCGCTCGATCCAGCCGCCCGCATAGTCGGCGGCCTGCATCGTCGGCCGCAGCAGCCCCTCGACTTGCGTCCAGACGAAACCGCCGTTGTTGCAGCAATAGAATGCGCCGTCGGGCCCCACCGCCAGCCCGTTCGGTCCGCCGCCGAGTGTCGCGACGACCGATACGGTGCCGTCGCCGGCTACGCGGGTGACGGTGCCGCGCGCGATCTCGACCAGCACCACCGACCCGTCGCGCATCCAGACCGGGCCTTCGGGAAAGCGGAGCCCGGTCGCCAGGATGCGCGGCGCGGCGTCCACCGCGCCGCTTCCCGCTATTTGTTGATCTTGATGTAGCGGAACTGGAAGTTGTTGTCGGCCTGCTGCGCAACCGAGACGTTCTTCTTCGTCGCCCAGACGATCACCTGCTGGTGCAGCGGGATGCTGGCAACGTCGTTCTGGATCAGTTTGATCGCGTCGTCGATCTCCTGGTAGCGCTTGAACTCGTCGATCTCCGAGGCGATCTCGGAGATCAGCGCATCCAGTTTCGGGTTGGAGTAGCCGCCATTGTTGACGATGCCGCGCGTGCCGTTGCGCGTCCCGAGCAGCGCGAACAGCGCATTCTCCGCATCATAGGTCGACGGCGTCCAGCCCAGCAGGTAGAAGTCGGTGTCGTAGTTCGGGATGCCGGTTTTGAGGAAGTACTTGGTCTTGGTCTGCGCGTTGAGATCGACCTTGACGCCGACCTTGGCCAGCATCGAGACGATCGCAGTGCAGATTTGCGCATCCATCACGTAGCGGTCGTTGGGGCAGTCCATCTGCAGCCGGAACCCGTTCGGGTAGCCCGCCTCGGCAAGCAGCTTCTTCGCCTCCGCCGGGTTTGGCTTCGGGCGCACGTCGAGCTTCGGGTTGTAGCCGTTCACCCCCGGCCCCCACATTTCATAGCTCGGGTGTGCCAGGCCGCGCATGATCACGCGGGCGATCAGCGGTTCGTCGATGGCGAGCGCGAAGGCGCGGCGCACGCGCACGTCCTTGAGCGGGTTCTTGCCCTTGACGTCGGAACCCTTGAGCTCCGGCCAGGCCTGCTGCAATCCGAGAAAGATCGTGCGCAGCTCGGGATGCTCGAGCACCTTGAGGTTGGGCGAGTGCGAGATGCGCCCGATATCCTGCACCGGCACCGAGTAGATCATGTCCTCGGCACCCGACAGCAGCGCGGAGACGCGGGTCGCGGCGTTGGAAATCACGTCGAACTCCACGCGGTCGGCGTTGCTGGTGTTCTTGTCCCACCAGCCCGGGTTCTTCTCCACCACGGTGCGGCGGTCCGGCTCGCGCGAGACCAGCTTGTACGGGCCGGTGCCCATCGCGTTGTGGACCGCGAAATTGTCCGCCGTGCCGCCGATGATCACGGGATCGACGGAGTTGTGCTTCTCCATCCACGCCTTGGAGACAATCAGGAGGTTCGTCTGCTCCTGCGGGAAGATCGGATCGACGTGGTTCATCTCGAAATCGACGGTCAGATCATCGACCTTCTTCGCGTCCTTCACCATCGCCAGCACGTCTTGCATCGTCGAGGTCTTCGACATGATGCGATGGAACGAGAACACGACGTCGTCGGCGGTGAACGGCGAGCCGTCCTGCCATTTCACGCCGGACCGAAGGTGGAAGCGCCAGGTCGTCGGATTGATCTGCTTCCAGGAGGTCGCGAGCGCCGGCTCGAGCTGGAGGTTGGCGTTGCGTCGCGCTAAGGGCTCGAAGATGTTGCCCAGGAACGAGAGCTGGACGGTTTCCTCGCGCGTGACCGGGTCCATCGCGCCGACATCGCCGTCATTCGCCCATTTGAACGTGGTCTGCGCCCAGCTCGGCCCCAGCCACAGCACCGACGCCAGCAGGCCGCCTGCGATTGCCCCGATCCGCCGTTTCATTGCTTGCGCTCCTCCGATATTGCCCGCGATAACAAACCCTCCCTTGAACGGAAGCAAGCCCCGATCTTGCGCGCCCGAACCACCGCCCACGATCGCGCGCATGAAGCGGCGGCGGCCGCGCCGGCCGGTGCGGCCGCCGCCGCTTGGTACTCGGTGTGGCTCGCGATCGCGGTGCCGCTGTTCCTGCTCGCCTTCCTCCGCGAGTGGCCGCTGCCGACCGGATGGACGCTGATCGGCTGGCACGTGCACGAGCTGCTGTTCGCGGGCCTCGAAGCGGTGCTTGCGCTGCATCGTCGCGGGGGCCGCACCCCGCACGCGCGGCGCACTCGTGGCGCTGTTCGTGATCGGGCGGGCGGCGATCGCCACCTCAGCCTGGATCGGGCCGCTCGGTCGCGGCACTCGCCGACCTTGCCTTTCCCGCGCTGCTGCTGGCGCTTGCCGGCCGCCGGCACCCGCGCGATTGGGCGCTGCTCGCGGCTTTGGCGGCGCTGTTCCTGGCGGACGCCCTGTTCCACCTCGAAGCGGCGTCCGGGCAACTCGGCCTCGGCTTCCGTCTCGCCCTCGCCGACGCGCTCGCCATCCTCTGCGTGGCTGTGCGCCGTGCGGCCCCGCAGCCGGCGCCGTCGGTCGCACCGCTCGCGGCAGGGCTCGCCGCGTGTGCGGCGCTGATCGCGCTCGGTCGGCTTGGCGCGTGGCTGCTCGACGCCCTGCCGGGCTGGATCGGACCGCCTTCGCTGCATCGGGGTCTCGCCGGGCTGGCGGCGATCGGCTGGGCGGTCGGCCGGCGCGCAGTTGCCATCGGCGTGTGGGGCGGCGTGCCGATTGCGGTCGTCGGCGGCATCGCCTTCGCGATCCTGCTGCTCGGCCGTGCCCCGGCAGGACGAGCCGCACGCGCGGCGGACGCGCTCGCCGGTGCGGCGCTCGCCTGGTGGATCGCATCACCCGACGGACGCGCCGCCGGCGTCCTGCTGATCGCGGCGGGGGCGGGGCAGGCGCTCTGCGGGCTGCCGCCGATCGCCTTAGCGGGACGGCTCGGGCTGGCGGCGGCGCCGCTGGGCCTTGCGGCGCTGGGGGCGGCGTCGCTATGGCCGCGACTGGTGACGCCGA
This sequence comes from uncultured Alphaproteobacteria bacterium, assembly GCA_963754235.1. Taxonomy (GTDB): domain Bacteria; phylum Pseudomonadota; class Alphaproteobacteria; order Acetobacterales; family Acetobacteraceae; genus DATAYA01. The sequence goes on from CAVWFK010000024.1 coordinate 111,486, forward strand.
GCACCGGGCTGCACGCGCTGGGCGCGGCGCTGGCGATCGCCGCCGCCGCCGCGCTGGGTGGGCGGGGGATCGCGCTGCTCGGCCTGCTGCTCGCAGCCGCAGCGCGGATCGCTGCACCGTTCAGCCCGCATTACACCGGGCTGCTGAAGCTCGCCGCTCTGTTCTGGCTCATCGGCTGGATGTGGCTTGCACGGCGACGGCTCGGCAGCGTTCTAATGCGGACCTGAAATCGACCTGGAGGAGACTGCGTCATGCGTTCCCTCGCCCTCTCCGCGGCCGTGTCCATTGCCGCGCTGGCGGCCCTTGTCTCCGCCGCATCGGCGCAGCCCTACGCACCCGCGCCGTATGGACCGCCGCCCTATGGCGCGCCGCCCCCCTATGCCACCGCACCGCCGCCCTATGCGCCGCCGCCGCTGCCCTACCCGCCGCCGGCCGGGCCGCTCGCGGGACCCGGCGCCACGCCCGGCTACGTCGTCCCGCCGTTCAACGAGATCGGCACGGGCCAGTCGCTGCCGACCTCCAACCGGGCCAGCAACATCGACAGCGCCGACACCCGCTCCTTGATCGCGCCGCGCCTGCCGACCCCGCCCGTGGGCGACGACGCGACGTTCCGTGCCTACCTGAGCAACGCGCGGCAGGCGTTGTCGAGCGGGCAGACCGGCGTCGCACAGGAGGCGCTGGAGCGCGCCGAAACGCGACTGCTCGACCGCTCGGTCGCTCCCTCGCGGGCGAGCGACCCGATCGCCGGGCCGGAGATCCAGCGGCTCGGGCAGGCGCGTCACGCGATCGCGGCCGGCGATCTGGGCGGCGCGATCGGACTGATCGACAGCATCCTGGCCGCGGGGCCGCCGCCGCTGCGGTGAGCGCCGGGCGCATTCATGGCGGCGGGGCACCGTGACCGAGGCAGCGACCTCGCTGCTCGTGCTGGCGCTGCTGCTCGCCGCGACGGGTGGCGGGGTCGTGCTGCAGCCGATGCTACCGGAGACCCACCGTTCCCGCGACACGGTCGAAGCGGTGCGGCTTGCGCTCACGATGATCGTGACCT
>CAVWFK010000025.1:0-96935 GCA_963754235.1 uncultured Alphaproteobacteria bacterium
AGGAATGCGGCCCTATCCCGCGGCCTGACCGCGCAGCGCCCGGATCGCCGCCGCGTAGTCGGGTCCAGGCCCGAACACCGCCGAGCCGGCAACCAGCGTGTCGGCGCCGGCGGCGATGACGCGTGGTGCGGTATCGGGTGCGATGCCGCCATCGACCTCCAGCCGGATCGGACGCTCGCCGATCATTGCGCGCAACACGGGCAATTTGGCGGCAGCAGCGGGAATGAACGCCTGGCCCCCGAAGCCGGGATTGACCGTCATCACCAGGATCAGGTCGAGCCGGTCGAGCACGTGCGCCACCGCCTCGGGCGGGGTCGCGGGATTGATCGCGACACCGGCGCGCTTGCCGAGTGCGCGGATCGCCTGCAATGAACGGTCGAGATGCGGCCCGGCCTCGGCGTGGACGGTCAGCCCGTCGCAGCCCGCCTCCGCGAACGCCTCCAGGTAGGGATCGGCGGGCGCGATCATCAGGTGACAGTCGAACGGCTTTCGGCTGCGCCCGCGGATCGCGCGCACGATCTGCGGGCCGAATGTGATGTTCGGCACGAAATGCCCGTCCATAACGTCGAGATGGATCCAGTCGGCGCCGGCCGCATCGACCGCCGCCACCTCGTCGCCGAGGCGAGAGAAATCGGACGACAGGATCGAGGGGGCGATGACGAGTGGGTTCATGGGAGCGCCTCCGACAAGAATGAAAGGCGAGGGGCGCTGCCCCTCGACCCCGCTGGGGCCGACGGCCCCAGACCCCATGAACGGGTTCCAAGGGCTGCGGCCTTGGCGGGGTCCAGGGGCGGAGCCCCTGGCCTTCACTGTGCCGCGTTCAGCACCCGGCTGGCGAGAATCTCCTCCGCCTCGATCGTCATCAATTGCTCGGCCGATAGCGGGCGGTCGCGCGCGTCGAACAGCCGCACCGCCTGACGCAGCCGCGCGCGGTCGAGCGCATTGCGGATTGAGCGCGCGTTTGCAAAATGGCTCTGCGCCATGCGCGCGGGAATGTAACGCGCGAACGCGTCGCGCCCGGATGCGCCGAAGCGGTAGTTCTGCTGCGCCAGCATCTTCTCCGCGATCTCCATCAGCTCGCCCGCCGAGTAGTCCGGGAAGTCGATATGGTGCGCGATGCGGCTGCGGAAGCCGGGGTTGGAGCGGAAGAAATGCTCCATCCGGTCGGCATAGCCGGCGAGGATCACCACCAGGTCGTCGCGACGGCTCTCCATCACCTGCAACAGGATCTCGATCGCCTCCTGCCCGTAGTCGCGCTCGTTCTCGGGCCGGTAGAGGTAGTACGCCTCGTCGATGAACAGCACGCCGCCCATTGCCTTCTTGAGGATCTCCTTGGTCTTCGGCGCGGTGTGGCCGATGTACTGCCCAACGAGATCGTCGCGCGTCACCGCGACCAGTTGGCTGGTGCGGATGTAACCAAGCCGGTGCAGCAAATCCGCCATCCGCAGTGCGACAGTCGTCTTGCCGGTGCCGGGATTGCCGGTGAACGACATGTGAAGCGTCGGCGGCTCGGCCGCGAGGCCGAGATCGCGCCGCACCTTGCCCACCAGCAGCAGGGCCGCGATCTCGCGGATGCGCGCCTTCACCGGCAGCAGGCCAACCAGATCGCGGTCGAGCTCGGCCAGCACCTCGCCGACGCCGGACTCGGCATAGGCGCGGCCGAGGTCGACCGTCGCGGCCGCGATTGCGGCGTCCATCAGTAACGGCTGCCCGCCGGGCGGTCGGTCGCGTAGGCGCGGGTGGTGTAACGCACGCTACGGCCCTCGGCCTCCTGCCGCTCCAGCATGAAACCCGCCTCCTCGGCCGGGCGATCGGTGATGAACGACAGCCGCAGGCTCTCCCAGCCATGCGTCGCATCGAAGGCCGAGAGCCGGATATAGGCGCGTCCCTGATGCACCTTGCGGCACTCGGCGAGCTCGTACATCACCGAGGCCGCGTCCTTGAGGTCGAACATCGGGTTGCCCCACATCTCCCAGTAGGTGTTGCGCGGATGCGGGTCGTCGGTGAACTCGACGCCGAGCGCCCAGCCCTGGTTGATGCAGTATGCCACCTGCTTGCCGATCTGCTCGTCGGAGAGGTCGGGCAGGAAGCTGAAGGTGCCTTGTGTGATACGCATGATCGCTCTCCGTCAGGCTGCGGTCGCGGTGGGGACGAAATCGGGCGTGTCGGTGGAGGCGTAGTTGAAGGTGACGTCCTTCCAGACGTCGAGCGCCTGCGCCAACGGCGTGCAGCTCTTGGCGGCGCGCGACAGGATTTCCGGACCCTCCGCCGTGATGTCGCGGCCCTCGTTGCGGGCGAACACCATCGCTTCCAGTGCCACGCGGTTGGCGGTGGCGCCGGCGGCGATGCCCATCGGGTGACCGATCGTGCCGCCGCCGAATTGCAGCACGGTATCCTCGCCGAGCAAGGTCAGAAGCTGGTGCATCTGCCCGGCATGGATGCCGCCCGACGCGACCGGCATCATCTTGCGCAGAGATGCCCAGTCCTGCTCGAAGAACAGGCCGTTCTGCAACGCCATTGGGTTGTGGTTCTCGCGGCAGATGTCGTAGTAGCCCTTGGTGGTGTGCGGGTCGCCTTCCAGCTTGCCGACCACGGTGCCGGCATGGATGTGATCGACGCCGGCGAGCCGCATCCATTTTGCGATCACGCGGAACGAAACACCATGCGTCTTCTGCCGCGTGTAGGTGCCGTGCCCGGCGCGGTGCAGATGCAGCACCATGTCGTTACGGCGTGCCCATTTCGACATCGACTGGATCGCGGTATAGCCGACCACGAGGTCGATCATCACGATAACCGAGCCGAGCGACTTGGCGAAGTCGGCGCGCTCGTACATGTCCTCCATTGTTGCGGCTGTGACGTTGAGATAGCTGCCCTTGACCTCGCCCGTCATCGCCTGCGCGCGATTCACCGCTTCCATGACGTAGAGAAAACGGTCGCGCCAGTGCATGAAGGGCTGGCTGTTGATGTTCTCGTCATCCTTGGTGAAGTCGAGGCCGCCCTTAAGCGCCTCGTACACCACGCGGCCGTAGTTGCGGCCGGAGAGGCCGAGCTTGGGCTTCACGGTCGCCCCCAGCAACGGCCGGCCGAACTTGTCGAGCCGTTCGCGCTCGACCACGATCCCCGTCGGCGGACCGTCAAAGGTCTTCACGTAGGCGACCGGCAGCCGCATGTCCTCGAGCCGCAGCGCCTTGAGCGGCTTGAAGCCGAACACGTTGCCGATGATCGAGGCGGTGAGGTTCGCGATCGACCCCGGCTCGAACAGGTCGAGGTCATAGGCAATGTGGGCGAAATACTGTCCCGGGCCGCCGGGCACCGGATCGATGCGGTAGCAGCGCGCGCGGTAGCGCTCGCAGGCGGTGAGGCGGTCGGTCCACACCACGGTCCACGTCGCGGTCGAGCTTTCGCCTGCGACCGCGGCGGCCGCCTCTTCCGGATCGACGCCGTCCTGCGGCGTGATGCGGAAGCAGCATAGGATGTCGGTGTCCTTCGGCGTGTAGTCGAGGTCGAAATAGCCCATCTCCTTGTAGGCCATCACGCCCGCGTCGTAGCGGCCGGTGCGCTTCCTCGTGGTCGGGGGTACGGTGTCCATCGCTTTTCTCCTACGTTCGTTTCAGGCGGCCTCTGCTGCGGGGCCGAGCTGCGGCGCGAGCGCGCCGCTGCGGTAGCGTTTCGTCATCTCCGAGAGCGGCAGCGGCCGCAGGCGCGGCGCCTGGCCGGCGGTGCCGAACTGCTCGAAACGTTCCGCGCACAGCGCCTCCAGCGCCGCGATCGCGGGCTTCAGGAAAGCGCGCGGATCGAACTCCGACGGGCGCTCGTGCGCCACGCGGCGGAACTGTCCGGTCATCGCGAGGCGGCAGTCGGTGTCGATGTTGATCTTGCGCACGCCATGCCGGATGCTTTCCTGGATTTCCGCGATCGGCACGCCCCAGGTCTGCGGCATCCGTCCGCCATGCGCGTTGAACACGTCCTGCAAGTCCTGCGGCACGCTGCTCGACCCGTGCATCACCAGATGTGTCGCCGGCAGCGCCGCATGGATCGCGCGCACCACATCTATCGCCAGAATCTCGCCGGTGGGTTTGCGGCTGAACTTGTAGGCGCCATGGCTGGTGCCGATCGCGACCGCGAGCGCATCGACGCCTGTAGCAGTGACGAATTCGCGCGCCTGCGCGGGGTCGGTGAGGAGCTGGTCGCGGTCGAGCGCGCCCTCCGCCCCATGCCCGTCCTCCGCGGCACCCTGGCCGGTCTCCAGCGAGCCGAGGCAGCCCAGCTCGCCCTCGACCGACACCCCGACCGCGTGCGCCATCTCGGCCACGCGCGCGGTGACGGCGACGTTGTAGTCGTAATCGGCGGGCGTCTTGGCGTCCTCGCGCAGGCTGCCGTCCATCATCACGCTGGTGAAGCCGTGCTGGATCGCCGAGAGGCAGGTCGAAACATCGTTGCCGTGGTCCTGGTGCAGGCAGATCGGGATCTCGGGCCAGGTCTCCGCCACCGCCTCCACCATCCGCCGCAGCATCAGATCACCCGCGTAGCCACGGGCACCGCGGCTGACTTGAAGAATGACCGGTGCCGAGCAGCGCCGCGCCGCCTGCATGATCGCGAGCAACTGCTCCATGTTGTTGATGTTGAACGCCGGCACGCCGTAGCCGTGCTCGGCGGCGTGGTCGAGCAATTGGCGCAGCGAGATCAAGCTCATGGGCGTCGTCTCCCGTTCTCTTGTGTCATGTCGCGCGCCGGCGGCGCTCGACCAGCGCCAGGATCATCGGCGTCAGGATAAGCTGCATCGCCAGATCGAGCTTGCCGCCGGGGATCACGATCGAGTTGGCGCGCGACATGAAGCTGTCGTGCAGCATCGAGAGCAGATAGGCGAAGTCGATACCGCGCGGATTGCGGAAGCGGATCACCACCAGCGACTTATCCGCCGTCGGTATCCAGCGCGCGATGAACGGGTTGGAGGTATCGACCGTCGGCACGCGCTGGAAGTTGATGTCGGTTTCGGTGAATTGCGGGCAGATGTAGTGCACGTAGTCCGGCATCCGCCGCAGGATCGTGTCCGTCACCGCCTCGGTCGAATAGCCGCGGCTCGCGCGGTCGCGGTGGATTTTCTGGATCCATTCGAGGTTGAGCACCGGCACCACGCCGATCTTGAGGTCGGCGTGGCGGGCGAGGTTGGTGCGCTCGGTCACCACCGCGCCGTGCAGGCCCTCGTAGAGCAGCACGTCGGTGTCGGGCGCGAAATCCTCCCACTCGGTAAAGGTGCCGGCGGGCACGCCAAAATCCTGCGCCTCGCGTTCGTCGTGGACGTAATGGCGCGTACGCCCGTGGCCGGTGCGGCCGTATTCGGCGAACACCGCCTCCAGCTCGTCGAGCAGATTGGTCTCCAGGCCGAAATGGCTGATATGACGATCGCCCTTGGCCTCCGCCTCCGCAACCGCCTGCTTCATCCCGGAGCGGTCGAAGCGGTGAAAGGCATCGCCGTCGATGAAGGCGGCGGCAATGTGCTCGCGGCGAAAAATCTGCTCGAAGGTGCCGCGCACGGTCGTGGTGCCGGCGCCCGAGGAGCCGGTGACGGAGATGATCGGATGGCGCGCTGACATCATCTCACTCCCTGAACAGGCCGCGACGGCCGAACAGCGGCGAGCGCGTGCTCCCCGACATGCCGCCCGCATGGTAGATCCGTACCGTCTCGACCATGTCCGACGAGCCGAACACGAGGCCCACGCGCTGGTGCAGTGCGCGCGGCGCGATCGCGAGGATCGGCTGCTCGCCGTCGGTCGCGGTCCCGCGGGCCTGCTCGATCAGCATGGCGATCGGGTTCGCTTCATACGCGAGCCGCAGCCGGCCGCTCTCGACGCCCGGGCGCACGTCGCGCGGATAGAGATAGAGGCCGCCGCGCACCAGCACGCGGTACGCCTCGGCGGCGACGCAGCCGAGCCAACGGTGATTGTAATCGGCGCCGAGCGGACCGGCGCGGCCGGCGAGGCAGTCATCCACGTAGGCGCGTGCCGCGGGCTCCCAGTGGCGATGGTTGGCGGCGTTCACCGCGAATTCGGGGCGCTGGCGAGGCACGTGCATCCGCGGCCGCGCCAGGACGAAGCGGCCGGCGTCGAGCACGAAGGCATCGGTGCCCTCTCCAACGCTCAGCACCAGCAGCGTCTGTGGACCAAAGAGCGCGAGGCCTGCGGCCCGCTGCGCGGTCCCGGGCTGCAGGAACGGATCGGCTGCCGCCGGCAGGATCGAAAAGATGCTGCCCAGCGTGGCGCCGATCGCCGCATTGCCCGATCCGTCCAGCGGATCGACCGCGACCGCGAGCGTGCCCGCCGCATTCAGTGGCACCGGTGCTTCCATCTCCTCCGACGCGTAGGCCGCGACCGCGGGCACTTCGGCCGCGGCGTCGCGGAACAGGGCGTCCGCGGCGCGATCGAGCGCGCTTTGCGGATCGCCGCCGCCGCCGCGTGGGCCGTGCGGATCGGCATCGGTGTCCGCCGTGAGCGGTAGCCGCGCGAGCCAGCCGGAGAGCCGGATCGCCGCCTCGGCCAGCGCCGCGATCGTCGCCGCCACGGCCGCTCCGTTCGGCGCACTGCGTGCCCAAGGCTCCAGCCGATCCGCCAGCGTGACCGCCATCGTGCCCTCCCGCGAGCCGCCCGCCATTTTTCCGCGCGGGCGTCACTCGGCTTAACGGGGAGTCTGGGCTTGCGATCGGCGAAAGCAAAGTTTATTTGTCTAGCGTACTATGAAAGTTTCTCTTAATAGCCCAGTCGGCCGCGTGACGCTCCGGCAGTTGCGGGCGCTGCATGCGGTCGCCGAGCATCGCACCGTCACGGGCGCGGCGGGTGCGCTCGGGCTGACGCCGCCGGCGGTGAGCCTCGCTGTGCGCGAGCTTGAGACGCTGCTCGATGCGCCGCTGATCGAACGCAGTCCGGCGGGCGCGCGTCCGACCGGGGCGGGCGAGGAGGTGCTGGCCGCGTATCAGCGCATCGCGCTGGCGCTCGCCGACTGTGCCGACGCGCTCGCGGCGCTGCGCGGCGGCGGCGCGGGCAAGGTGTCGGTGGGGGTCATCAGCACCGCCAAGTATTTCGCCCCGCGTGCGCTGGCGGCGTTCCGGCGCGCGCATCCGAACGTCGAGCTGAAGGTGCTGGTGGGCAACCGGAGCGAGACGATCGGGGCGCTGGAAGGTTTTTCGCTCGATTTCGCGGTGATGGGCCGCCCGCCCGAGCATTTCGCCGTCGATCAAGCGGTGATCGGCCCGCACCCGCACGTGATCATCGCTCCGCCCGACCATAGGCTGGTCGGGCGCCGGCTGTGTCTGACGGAACTCGGCCGCGAGGTGTTCCTGCTGCGCGAACAAGGGTCGGGGACGCGCATCCTCGTGCAGCGGCTGTTCGCCGAGGCGGGGATGGACCCGAATGTCGGCATGGAGCTCGGCAGCAACGAGACCATCAAGCAGGCGGTGATGGCCGGGATGGGGATCGCGCTGATCTCGGGGCACACGATCGCGGCCGAGGTCGAGGACCGGCGGCTCGCGGTACTCGATGTGGAGGGGCTGCCGGTGGTGCGCGAATGGTATGTCGTCAAGCGCCGCGAGAAGCGGCTGCTGCCGGCCGCGCGCGCGCTATGGGACGAGCTGGCGCGCGACGGGCACCGCCTGCTGCCGCGCCTACCGGGAATTGTCGCCGCAGCCTGAGAGTGATGAAGTGGAGAGCCCCACGTCCTCCGCGCAGCGCGTTGACCTGAAGGACGCCGAGACAAGGTGCAACCTGGTCCGACTTGCTTTATCGTAAGAGGGGCAAAACCCCGGGCCGGCAGGATTATGCGGGCTGGCCCCGGCAGCGGATGAGGTCTGGCAGGGACGGGACGATCGGTTGGCCCGGGACGGAAAGCCTGCTGCCGAGGTAATCCCAGAAGGCGACGCCGAGCTTGGCGCAAGTCTTGGCCAAGCCGAGGAAGGCATCGCGACAGGTACGGCCGTCATCGCTGCGAGTGCCACCGCTGACCTTGCGCTTGGTGACATGGCAGCGGATGTCGCGCTCTGAGCCATTGGTATGCAGTGGGATTTCTGGATAGTCGAGGACGGCCAACAGCTCGGCCTTGTTGGCGTGCAGCCGCGCGAGCAGGCGATCGAGGGTGACGAAGCCGGTGCGGCGGCGGAAGATGCGGTCGAAACGGGCACGGAGTTGGCGGCGGCGGCGCGGTGCCGGGTCGGTGCGGTAGGCTTTCAGGTCGGCGTAGAACTTCCAGATCAGGTCGCGGACGCGCTGCTGCGCGGCGTGCTGGGCGTCGGTGAAGGTGTCGAGCTTGTGCACCAGCCGCTCGGCGTGAACCCAGCACAACGCGTGCTGGCCGACGGCGAACTGGCCCGCATCATCGCTGACAATCACGGTGTCCCGCAGGAAGTCGTGCGCCTGCACGCTACCCCACAGGGCGCCCTCGGTCGCGACCCGCACCGGGTCAGGAGTGACGTTCAGCTGGGTGATGCCGAGCCGATCGAGATGGGCCTGCCAGGCCGCCGGGCCGGCGAAATGCGTCTCGGCATGTCCGGCCAGGGCGGCGATCACCGGCCCGGCCAGCGCGTGCTGGCGCATGTAGGTCAGCGCCGCGTTGTTGACCACGTAGTCGGTGTGGCCGGCGCGCAGCAGGTCGAGGAAGTTCAGCCGGCTCTTGCTGTTCGTGGTGCCGAACCAGGCGAAGTCGTCATTGCCGATCTGCGTGCAGACGCCATTGGCGCCTTTGTGGCGCGCGCCGGTGTCGTCCACCGTGACCCAGTTGGCGGTCTCCAAGCCGGCGCGCAGCACGTCACGGGCTTCGGTGAGGAACCCTTCCTGCCCCGCAATCAGCAGGCGCATGATCTGCCGCTTGGAGATGCTGACGCCGATCGCCTGGAGTTGCGCCATCAGCCGGGGCACGGTGACCTGTCCCTGGTGGTGTTGTGCCAGCACGAAGCGCTGCAGCTCCGGACCGAAATGGCCCGCCACGCCGGCCGGCAACGGCGCGATCACCGTTCGTCCATCCGGCGTCAGCCAGCGCTCGCGGCGATAGCGAGTGACCTCGACCCGCAGCACCAAATCCTGCACCACGAAATCCTCGTAGCCCTTGAACCGAGAGCCGGCCGGCACCTCCGCCTTGAGGATCCGTTCCTCCACCCTGACCCGTGGCGTCGCCTTGCCGCGACCACGCCGCCGGGCTCGCTTGCCCGCCGGCTTGGGCGTGGTCCCCTTGTCCATCCCGCTCGGCTTGATCCGCGGTCGGCCCTTCAGTCCCTTCAGCTGCGCGATCTCCTCGCGTAGCTCTGCTATCATGCGTTTCTGCGCCGCGTTCTCGTCCAGCAACGCCAGCACCAGCTGCTTCAGCTCGGCAAGCGACAGCTCATCGATGTCAGGCGGGGTGACCACATCGACGTTGAATCGAACCGCCCCGCGTCGGCGCAAGCGAAAAATCGACCCCGGCCCGGGGTTTTGCCCCTCTTACGCTTTATCGTGTCTCACCCTTGCATGACCTTGCAGAAGTGCACCAGTTCCCATGACTCCTCCCGCCAACAATTTGATTCTCGCGGCGATCGGAAACACGTCGCTCGTGCAGTTGCAGCATGTCGTTCCGGAGAACGGCGCGAAGATCTTCGTGAAGCTCGAGTGGCAAAATCCCACCGGCAGCATGAAAGACCGGATGGCACTCGGGTTGGTTTCAAAATGGGAGGCCGACGGCCGCATAAAGCCTGGCGATATGATCGTTGAATACACCGGCGGTTCAACTGGAACGTCGCTCGCGTTTGTGTGCGGCGCGAAAGGCTATAAGATGCACGCGGTGAGTTGCAAGGCGTTCAGTCAGGAAAAGCTCGACCACATGGCCGCACTAGGTGCGCAACTGACGCTTGTTCCTTACGACGGTCGCCGCATGCGACGCGAGTTGTTTCTCGACATGATCGCCACAGCGAAAAAGCTGGCGAACCAACCGAACACGTTTTGGGTAAATCAGATCGAAAATCCGGACACGATACCGGGCTACTACGCGCTTGGCGAAGAGATTTGGAAGCAAACCGATGGCAAGATCAACGCGTTTGTGCAACCCGTCGGCACCGGTGCGTCGCTGCGCGGCGTGGCAACGGTTCTGAAGCGATATAACCGGAATATCAGGATCGTCGCGTGGGAACCTGCGGAATCGCCGGTTCTCTCGGGTGGCGAACGTGGTGCTCACGACATAGAAGGCATCGGGATCGGCTATATACCGGCGCTGTGGGATGCGTCGCTTGTAGATCAGGTGCTCACCGTTTCGACGGAAGACGCAATGGCGATGGCCCGCCGCGCCACTCGTCAAGAGAGCGTCTTTGCCGGAACATCATCTGGCGGAAATATCTGCGCTGCCCTGCGTGTGGCTGAAATGCTCTGGCCGGATGCCAACGCTGAGCATCGATTCTGGGTTGAAGTACGTGAGCACAGATTTGTATCGAACGTCGCCTTAACTCGCCGGCACCGCGTCGATGGGCAGCCGGCTCAGTCGGCGGCGAGCGCCGCTTCGGGAGCGTCGAGGCGGCGCAGCAGGTCGGCGCGGCGTGCCTCTGCGGCGTGCAGCGATGCCTCCTTTACCGGGCCGAAGCCACGCACGTCCTGCGGCAGCGCCGCGAGGTCGGCGGCCGCCGCAAGCGTGTCGGGCCGCAGGGCCGCGAGCATATGGTCGATGTCGGCTTCGTATTGCATCCGCATCCGCTGCTCCATCCGGCGGTCGGCAAGGTGCGCGAACGGATCGAGTGCGGTGCCGCGCAGCCGCTTGCCGTGGCGCAGCGCGCGGAACAGCGGCAGCGCGATCCAGCCCGGCACCGCGATCTTGCGCGGCCGGCCCGTCGCCGGATCGGTGCGCGCGATCAGCGGCGGCGCCAGATGGAATACCGGCTTCGGACCATACGCGGCGGCGGCGTGCAGCCGCGCGACCTCATATTCATCTTTCACGGCGAGCACGCGGAAATATCCCTCGGCCGCCGCCCGCGTGAGCGCGCCGGGCGCGCCGGCGAGCTCGGTCTCGCGCGCGGCGACACGCTCCACCAGCGCGCGGTAGCGCTGCGCGTAAGCCGCATCCTGGTAGCCGACGAGTTCTTCCGCGCGCGCCGCGATCAGCGCCTCCAGTGTCGCCGGCGTGCGGCGCTCGCCGTTGAGGATGGTCTCGGCGAGTTCCGGCCGCTCAGCAAGGATGCGGCCCCAGGCGAAGGCGCGGCGGTTGGTCTCGACCGCGGTGCCGTTCAGCTCGATCGCACGCAGCAGGCTTGGGGCGCGGACCGGTAGCAGGCCAAGCTGCCAGGCGAGGCCCAGCATCAGCGTGTTCTCCACCTGCGCGGTGCCGAACAGCCGCTCGCACACGGCGCCCGCGCGCAGCCAGCGCGACGCACCGCGATCGACCGCGCGCTCGATCACGCGCCGGTGCAGGCCGGCGTCGATGCGTAGATCGCGATCCTTGAGGAAGGCGAGGTTGGATTGCAGGTCGAGATTGCCGACCACAGCGGCGCGCGCCGCGCAGCGCTCCAGCACGCCGGTCGAGGCGCCGACCGCGAGATCGGCGGCCAGCATGAAGTCGGCCTCGCCCGCCGGGATGCGCACGATGTCGATCGGCTCGTGCGCGATCTGCACGTGGCTGACGACGGAGCCGTTCTTCTGCGCAAGCCCGGTGAAGTCGAGCGTACTGACTTCGCTGCCCTCGATATGCGCGGCCATTGCCAGGATCGCGCCGGAGGTGACGATGCCACCGCCGCCGATGCCGGCGAACAGGCCACGCCAGGGGTGATCCAGGACCGCGATCGGCGGCTCGGGCAGTGCGGCGAGCAGCGCGGCCTCCTGCGCGGCCCAGGTGCCGTCCGGCGCGCGCGTCGTCGCGGCGGGACCGGCGGTGGTCACGAAACTCGGGCAGAAGCCCTTGAGACATGAAAGATCGGTGTTGCAGGCGGTGGGCGAGATGCGCCGCTTGCGGCCGTGCTCGGTCTCGATCGGCTCGATCGCGATGCAATGGCTCTGCGCGGTGCAGTCGCCGCAATTTTCGCAGGTGTCGGCGTTGATCGCGACACTGACCTTGGCCTTTGGCATCGTGCCCCGCTTGCGGCGGCGGCGCTTCTCGGTGGCGCAGACCTGATCGTAGATGATGGCGGAGACGCCTTTCGCCTCCCGCATCGTGCGCTGCACGGCGTCGAGGTCCTCGCGCGCGTGTCGCGTGGTCCCGGGCGGCAGGGCGGCGGGCGGCGGCAGGCGCGCGGCGTCGTCGGCAACCACGGCGATGCGGGCCACGCCCTCGGCCGCGACCTGCCGGGCGATCTGCGCCACGTTCGGCGCGCCCTCGGCGGGCTGGCCGCCGGTCATCGCGACCGCGTCGTTGAACAGGATCTTGAAGGTGATGTTCTCGCCGGCCGCCATCGCCTGTCGGATCGCGAGGATGCCGGAGTGCTGATAGGTGCCGTCGCCCATGTTGGCGAAGATGTGCGGCATGTCGGTGTAGGGCGCGAGGCCGAGCCAGCTCACGCCCTCGCCGCCCATCTGGCAGATGCTGCGGGTGTCGCTGTGCTCGACCGCCATGATGTGGCAGCCGATGCCGGCCAGCGCGATGCTGCCGTCGGGAAGCTGCGTCGAAGTGTTGTGGGGACAGCCGGCGCAGAAGGTGGGCGCGCGCGCCAGCAGCCCCGCGGGCCGTGCGGTGCGCGGCGGCACCGGCGCGTCCGCGACCTCCATGCCCACCGCGCGCAGCCAGCGCACCAGGGCGGGGGCGACGATCTCGGGCGAGAGTTCGTCGGTCGCCGGGATCAGGATGGCGCCGGAGGCGTCCTGCTTGCCGAGCACCGGCGGGCGGGCGTCGGCGGGAAGATTGTAGAGCGCGTCGCGGAGCTGGCGCTCGACGAAGCTGCGCTTCTCCTCCACCACCAGCAGTGCCCGCTTGCCGGCGGCGAAGCGGCGCAGCCCCTCGGTCTCGATCGGCCAGGCGAGGCCTACCTTGCGGATCGCGAGCCACGGCGCGCCACGCAGACCGAGCCGGCAGAGCGCGTGCAGCACGTCATGATACGCCTTGCCGACGACGACGATGCCGAGCGGCGCGTCGCGATCGCCCGCCATGTCGCGGTCGAGCGTATTGGCCGCCGCCCAGGCGCCGACCGCGGGCAGGCGCTCGTCGATCACGCGCCGCTCCAGCTCGACGCGATCGGCCGGGAAACGCAATTTCGGGTCGAAGTTCAGCCCGTGCCGGGGAAGTGCCAAGTCGGGGAGGGTAAAGCCGAGATGCTCGGGGACGACGAGGGTGCGCGCCTGTTCTGCCGTCTCGGCGATCGTCTTCATCGCCACCCACAGCCCGGCGAAGCGGGACAACGCAAAGCCGGCGAGGCCGAACGTGACCAGCTCGCCCGCGTCGGCCGGATGCAGCACCGGCATCATCAACGCCTCGAACACCTGATCGGTCTGGTGCGGATAGGTGGAGGAATGGGCGCCGTGATCGTCGCCGGCGACTGCGACCACACCGCCATGGCGGTGTGTGCCGAACATGGTGGCGCAGCGCAGCGCATCGCCGCTGCGATCGACGCCCGGCCCCTTGCCGTACCAGAGGCCGAACACGCCATCGACGCGCTTGCCGGGGAAGGCGTCGAGCTGCTGGCTGCCCCAGAGCATCGTCGCCGCCAAATCCTCGTTCAGCCCGGGCCGGAAGCGGATGCCGGCCGCATCGAGCCGCTTCTGCTGGCGCCAGAGTTCGAGATCGAGCCCGCCCAGCGGTGAGCCGCGATAACCGGAGACCAGCCCCTCGGTGCGCAGGCCGGCTTCGCGGTCGGCGCGCGCCTGTTCGAGCAGCAATCGCACCAGCGCCTGGATGCCGCTGAGCAGCACCGGCGCGCCGCTTTCGGTGTAGCGGCTGTCGAGGGTGGGACCGTATGTGCCGAGGCCGATATCCATGATGCAACCCATGCCGATTGAGGCAGCCTTCCTGTCCCAAATATACGGCCGAAGGGCGCGGTGGTTCTTGCCAAACTGTGTCGTGTGAGAGGCGATTTATGGCAGGATTGACCAATCAGACCCGCAAAGCGGCGAGGATTTCCCAATGGAGCTGGACCGGATCGATCTCGCCATTCTGGAGCATGTGCAACGCGACGCGCACGCCACTACTGCCGAGCTGTCGGAGGCGGTCGGCCTCTCGCCCTCGCCCTGTCACCGCCGCCTCAAGCTGCTGGAGGAGGCGGGGATCATCACCGGCTACGTCGCCCTGCTCGACCAGGAGAGGGTCGGGCTGCCAATCAACGCCTTCGTCTCGGTCGAGCTCACCAGCCAGTCCGAGGAACGGATGGCGGAGTTCGAGCGCGTGGTCTCCGACTGCCCGGAGGTGATGGAGTGCTACGAGATGGCCGGCAGCGCCGACTATCTCCTGCGTGTCGTGGCTCCCGACCTGCACAGCTATGAGGAGTTTCTGCGCACGCGTCTGACGCGGCTTGCCGCGGTGCGCGGCGTGCGCTCGGCCTTCGCGCTGAAGCGGCTCATCTACCGCACCAACCTGCCGCTCCGGCCCAAGGCAGGGCGTTAAGCCGGCGATTTACGCCGGCCACGAGGCAACCGCAGAGGGGCTGTCGCGTCTAGCTGGCGCGAAGGATCGGAGAAACGAAGACATGGACAGCAATCGGGTGAAGGGCGCGGCGCAGGACATGGCCGGCCGGGTGCAGGACGCGGCGGGCGGGCTGATGGGCGACGCGGGGATGCAGGCCGAGGGCAAGGTGCGGCAGGCCGCCGGGACGGTGCAGAACACGGCGGGTAGCGCGCTCGATGCGGCACGCGAGTTCACCTCCGACCAGCCGCTCACCGCGTTGCTGATCGCCGCCGGGATTGGCTTCCTGCTCGGCGCGCTGGCGCGAGGCTGAATACATCGTCTCACGCTATACGAGCCGGCGGATGCGATCCGCCGGCGGCGAGCCGCTCAATTTTCCCCGGACGTGCTCTTCACCCGAGTAAGCCACGTATTCGCGTAGACCTCCTCGAGGGGGCACTCGAGGCCGACGCTCGGCAACCGCAGACGGTCGCCCGGGCCGACAACGTCCGGATCGGGTTGCCAGGCACCCGTCGCGTCGCGGCGATGGACCTCCGCCAGAACGCGACCGGTATGGACGACCGCGATTTCGCGGACGCTCGACAGCGTCGCGTAGGCGCGCACGTTGTCGCGCGTCTGGTCGCTGTTCCCGGGCGACAGGATTTCGACAAAGAGCAACGGGTCGGTCACGACCTGGTCGCCGCGTTGATCGTCGCTGGGGGCCACGACGAGATCAGGCACGCGGACGTTCGTGCTCGCGTTCAGCCCCGGGATGACCGCCCCTTCGGTAAGCACTTGGAGCGGCAATCGTCCTGCCCGGACGATGTTTACTAGCAGACAGGCGAGATTTGCCTGGATCACGCCATGGATCCGGCTTGCGGGGGACATCGGCCGGATCTCTCCATCAACGAGCTGAAAGCGCCCGCCGCTGCCATCGCCAGGCCAGGCGAGAAACTCATCGGCCGTCATATGCGGCAGCGGTCGGCGGGTAAGCTGGTTCATAATCCTCACCATACCTCGCCGCTGCCCACCGTGCCACGACGCACGAGTCCGCCGACTACAGGCGATCCGGCGCGGCGAACGCGATCAGATAGTTCACCGACAAATCGCGCCCGACCCGCCAGTTGCCGCGCAGCGGATCGAACGAAAGCCCGGCTGTATCGGTGACGCGCAGCCCGGCACCGGTGCCGAGCCGGCCCGCTTCGGCCGGGGTGAGAAACCGCCGCCAGTCGTGCGTTCCGGCCGGCAGCAGCCGCAGCACGTACTCGGCGCCGATCTTGGCCAGCAGCAGCGAGCGGAGCGTCCGGTTCAGCGTCGAGAGGAGAAGCAACCCGCTCGGCTCCAGCAGTCCCGCCAGCACGCGCAGGAAGTGCGCCGGGTCGGGCACGTGCTCGATCACCTCTAGCGCCGTGATCGCCGGGAAGCGGACGCCCTCGGCCAGCAGCGCCTCGGGCGTCCCCACGCGGTAGGCGAGCGGCAGGCCCTGTCCGGCGACGTGGCGCTCGGCCGCCGCGATGGCGGCGGCGGCGGCATCCAGCCCGAGCACGTCGTGCCCGCGCCGTGCCAGCGCCTCGGCCGCGATTCCGCCGCCGCAGCCGATGTCCAGCAGCCGCACCCGCCGCTCGCCAAAATGCTGTGCGAGGCGGGCCTCGATCCAGCCGATCCGGGCCGGGTTCATGGCGTGCAGCGGCCGCATCGGCCCGCGCGGGTCCCACCAGCGCGCGGCCAGCGCATCGAAGCGGGCGATCTCGGCCGCCGTGGTCGTTCCTGCCGTAGCTGCCCTCGGCATGTTGCCCCTGCTTGCTCGCACCGGTATGTGATCCGCACCCGCCGCGGCTGCAACCGCGCGGAGCCTCCCGGATCAAGGACCGATGGCGCGCATCGTGATGAAGTTCGGCGGCACCTCGGTCGCCGATCTCGACCGCATCCGCAACGTCGCCGGGCGCGTGCAGCGTGCCACGGCGGCGGGCGACGAGGTCGCGGTCGTGGTCTCGGCAATGGCCGGCGTCACCAACCAACTGGTCGCCTGGTGTCAGCAGCTTGCGCCCGTGCACGACGCGCGCGAATACGACACCGTGCTCGCGACCGGCGAGCAGGTAACGGCCGGGCTGCTCGCGATCGCGTCGCAGGAGGCCGGGGTGGAGGCGCGATCCTGGGCCGGCTGGCAAATCCCGATCCGGACCGATGACGGCCACGGCAAGGCGCGGATCGACGCGATCGCGGGCGAGGAGCTGATCCGTCGGATGCAACGCGGCCAAGTGCCGATCGTCACCGGCTTTCAGGGCGTCAGCCCCGCCGGGCGCGTCACCACCCTCGGCCGCGGCGGGTCCGACACCTCGGCGGTGGCGCTGGCCGCCGCCCTGCACGCCGACCGCTGCGACATCTACACCGACGTCGATGGCATCTACACCACCGACCCGCGCATCGTGCCGCGCGCCCGCAAGCTTGAACGCATCGCCTACGAGGAGATGCTGGAGCTGGCCTCGGTCGGGGCGAAGGTATTGCAGACCCGCAGCGTCGAGCTGGCGATGAAGGAGCGGGTGCGAATCCAGGTGCTCTCCAGCTTCACCGACGCGCCCGGTTCGCTGGTGGTGGACGAGGAGGAGATCATGGAGAAGCCGATCGTCTCGGGGATCGCCTATTCGCGCGACGAGGCGAAGCTGACCTTGCGCCACGTGCCTGACCGGCCCGGCATCGCCGCCGCCCTGTTCGGCCCGCTCGCCGCCGCAAACGTGAACGTGGACATGATCGTGCAGAACGTCTCGGCGGAAGGCAGCACCGACATGACCTTCACCGTCAGCCGCGCCGACCTCGCCCGTGCGCAGGCAATCCTGGCCGAGCTCAGCGACAGCCTGCGTTATCGCGAAGTGATCGCCGATGCCGACGTGGCGAAAATCAGCGTGGTCGGCGTGGGAATGCGCAGCCATGCGGGCGTCGCGAGCACGATGTTCCGGGCGCTCGCCGAGAAGTCGATCAACATTCAGGTGATCTCGACCAGCGAAATAAAGGTCAGCGTTCTAGTCGGCGCCGAATACACCGAACTCGCCGTGCGCGCGCTGCACACCGCCTATGGCCTCGATGCCGCGTGATGTGATCCCGCCGGATCGGCGTCTGTCCGAGGCGGCCGCTACGCTCGACCGGCTCTGGGCGCGCGGCGCCGCATTCCTCGGCACCCGGGTCGCGATCATGGGCGGGGCGATGACCTGGGTGAGCGAGCGGCATCTGGTCGCCGCGATTTCGAATGCCGGCGGCTTCGGCGTGATCGCGTGCGGGGCGATGGAGCCGCCGCAGCTCGCGGCCGAGATCGCCGGCACCCAGGCGCTGACCGACCGGCCGTTCGGCGTCAATCTCATCACCATGCACCCATCGCTCGCTGACCTGATTGGGGTCTGCCTCGCAGCCCGCGTCGGGCACATCGTGCTGGCCGGCGGCCTGCCTTCGGGGACGGCGGTGCGGGCGGTGAAGGATGGCGGGGCCAGGCTCGTCTGCTTCGCCCCGGCGCTCGCGCTGGCGCGCCGGCTGGTGCGGCTGGGGGCCGATGCGCTGGTGATCGAGGGGTCGGAAGCGGGCGGACATATCGGCCCGGTGTCGCTGACGGTGCTGGCGCAGGAAATCCTGCCCGTAATGCGGGAGGTGCCGGTGTTCGTGGCCGGCGGGCTCGGGCGGGGCGAGGCGATCCTCGCCTACCTCGAAATGGGGGCGGCGGGGGCGCAGCTTGGCACCCGCTTCGCCGCCGCGACCGAGTTGATCGCGCATCCACGCTTCAAGCAGGCCTTTATTCGCGCCTCCGCCCGCGACGCGCTGCCTTCGGTGCAGCTTGACGAGCGGTTCCCGGTGATCCCGGTGCGGGGCCTCGCCAATGCCGGAACGCGCCACTTCCTCGCCCACCAGGCCGAGACGCTGCGCCGCTTCCAGGCGGGGGAGCTGTCGCGCGAGGCGGCGCAGCTTTCGATCGAACGGTTCTGGGCCGGGGCGCTGCGCCGGGCGGTGATCGAGGGCGATGTCGAGGAAGGCTCGGTAATGGCCGGCCAGTCGGTCGGCCTGGTCACGCGCGAGCAAACCACCGCCGAGATCATCGCCGAGCTGGTCGGGCAGGCCGAGACGGCGCTCGCCGCGCGGGCGGCCGGCATTTGAGCGCGGCCCGGCCTGACCGGCCGGCATGAGTTCCACCCGCCGCCTGCTCGCGGGGCTGCGCGAGACAATGGCGCGCGGGACCGCGCCGCTCGGCGATCTGGTGCGCCTGGTCGCGGCCGAGCTGGTCGCGGAGGTGTGCTCGGTCTATGCGATGCGCCCGGGCGACATTCTCGAACTGGTCGCGACCATAGGCTTGCGGCCGGACGCGGTCGGGCGCACGCGGCTGCGAGTGGGCGAGGGCATCATCGGCCTGGTTGCGGCGACTGGCGAGCCGCTCAACCTGCCGGACGCGCAGAACCATCCCGCCTTCGCCTATCGCCCCGAGACCGGCGAGGAGCCGTATGCCTCCCTGCTGGCGGTGCCGGTGCGCCGCGCCGGGCGGACGGTGGGCGTGCTCGCGGTGCAGAACCGCTCGCCCCGGCTCTATGCCGAGGACGAGGTCGAGCTGCTGGAAACGGTGGCGATGCTGCTCGCCGAGCTGCTCGTCGCGTCGGGCGCTACCGACGGCGCCGAGGAGGGCCTGGGTGCCACCATGCCGCGCCAGTTCGAGGGCGCCCCGTTGGCCCCCGGCATCGCGATCGGGCGGGTGGTGCTGCGCGGCGCCGCGCCGAGGCCCCGCCGCCTGCTGGCCGAGGATGCCTCGGCCGAGCTCGCGCGGCTGCGCCATGCCGCCGCCGCCATGCGCGAGGGCCTCGATGCGCTGATCGCCGAACGGGCGCCTGAGGGCGAGGCGTCGCGCGACGTGCTCGACGCCTATCGCCTGATCGCCGCCGATACCGGCTGGATGCGCCGCGTGTCCGAGGCGATCGCGGGCGGGTTGACCGCCGAGGCGGCTGTGCAGCGCGTCGCCGGCGAGCTCCGCGAGCGGATGCGCCACATCGCCGATCCCTATTTGCGCGAACGGCTCGCCGATCTCGAAGATCTGGCCAGCCGACTGCTGGCGGCGCTGGACGGTGACGTGACGGTGCCGGAGGTGCCGGCCGGCGCGATCCTGTTCGCGCGCCGGCTCGGCCCGGCGCAGCTTCTCGACTGGCACGGGCGGGGAATTGCCGGCGTGGTGATCGAGGAGGGCGGCCCCAACGGCCATGCAGCGATTCTCGCCCGCGCGCTTGGTCTGCCGGCGCTGGGGGCCGCGGGAGGGGCCGTCGATGCCGCCGAAGCGGGCGACGAGGCGGTGCTGGATGCTGACGAGGGCCTGCTGATCCTGCGTCCCGAGGCTGATCTGTGTCAGGCCTACGAGCGCGCATTGCAGGCCCGCCACGCCCGCCGCGCCGGCTGGGCGGCGCTGCGCGAGCAGCCGGCACGCACCGCCGATGGCGTTCCGCTGCAACTCATGCTGAACGTCGGGCTGCGGCTGGAACTCGACCAGCTCGACGCCACGGGGGCCGACGGCATCGGCCTGTTCCGCACCGAGATCGCCATGCTGGCGCGCGGCTCGGTCGCCGAGCTCGCCGAGCAGGCGGCGCTTTATGCCAGCGTGCTCGACATGGCGGGCGAGCGGCCGGTGCTGTTCCGCACCCTTGATCTCGGTGGCGACAAGCTGCTGCCGGGCGCGCCAAGGGCCGTCGAGGAGAACCCGGCAATGGGCTGGCGATCCTTGCGCGTCGGCCTCGACCGTCCGGCGCTGCTGCGGCGCCAGCTCCGTGCGCTGCTGGTCGCCGCGCGCGGGCGGCCGCTCTCGGTGATGTTCCCGATGGTAGCTACGATCGACGAGTTTCGCGCCGCGCGCGCGCTGTTCGCCACCGAGGCGGCGCGGGCAGACCCGGCGCCCGCCCGTCTCTCGATCGGCACCATGCTGGAGGTGCCGGCGCTGCTCTGGCAGCTCGAGGAATTGCTGGCCGAGGTCGATTTCATCTCGATCGGCTCCAACGACCTGCTGCAGTTCCTGTTCGCTGCCGACCGCGGCAGCGCGGCGCTGGCCGGGCGCTACGATTTCCTCTCGGCGCCGGTGCTCGACGTGCTGGAGCAGGTGCGGATCGCGGCGGCGACGGCGCGGGTGCCGCTTTCGCTGTGCGGTAGCGCGGCCGGCAATGAGCTTGACGCGCTGGTGCTGGCGGCCCTCGGCATCACCTCGCTGTCGATGCCGGCGGCGGCACTGCTGCCGGTGAAGGCGGCGCTGGCGGCGACCGATCTCGGCGCGTTCCGCGCCGTGCTGCGCGCGATCCGCCGGTCCGGCAGCGCCGAGCGCAGCCTGCGCGAGCCGCTGCTGGCGTGGTGCCGGGAGCGGGACGTGCCGGTGTGATGGGGTAATGCAGCACAACCATTGGCAAGGGTGTGCGTCTCGGGTTAGATACGCCGGCACACCGAGCGGGTGCGCGCCCGCACGGGAACGATTTGGCGGGTGTCCTCATGAGCAGAAGGCCGGCGCCGGAACCGGGCGAGACCAGGGCCGCGAACGCCTGGCGCGTGGGCATGGAGCTGCGCACTGCGCGCGAGCGGCTCGGCTGGGATTTGCCGGCGGTGGCGGCGGGGCTGCGCATCAAGCAAGCGTATCTCACGGCGATCGAGGAGGGGCGCCTCGCCGACCTGCCGGGCAACACCTATGCCATCGGCTTCCTGCGCACCTATGCAGGCGCGCTCGGGCTCGACCCCGACGAGGTTTCGCGCCGGTTCCGCGCCGAGACCGCCGAGGTAAACCGCAAGACCGAGCTGACCTTCCCGGCCCCGGTGCCGGAGCGCGGCGTGCCGGCTGGCGCGGTGGCGTTGGTCGGCGTGGTGCTGGCGATCGGGGCCTATGTGGGCTGGTATCATTTCACGGCGTCGGATCGGCAGGCGGCGCGGGTAGTGCCGGAGGTGCCGGCCCGGCTGGCCGCGACCGCGCCTTCGCCGCAGGTGGCCTCGGTGCTACCCGGCCCGACGCCGCCAATGACAAGCAGGCCGGCGGAATCGGCGCCCGCCGCCGCGCCGGCCGCCGCCCCCGAGCCGGCCGCGCCGCCGCTCTCCGACGTGCCGCCGACGCAGGCGGCCGCCGCCATGCCGGCGCCCGCCTCGGCACCGTCGGCCGCACCGGTCACAACCGCAGCCGCGAAATCGGCGCCCGCCAGCAAAACGGCGGCGCCAGACGGCAGCCATAGTGTAATGCTGCGCGCGAGCGCCGACGCCTGGGTGCAGGTGCGGCAGAAGCAGGGCCAAGTATTGTTCAACCGCGTGATGCGTCCCGGCGAGACCTGGCCGGTGCCGGCCGAGCAGCCGGACCTGCTGCTCAGGGTCTGACTCGAATCGCCGTCGGAACGCGAGTATATTGATTTAATGGGAAAATTTGGCCCACCACGGCGGCTCAAGCGGCTGCCAGCCGTCGCATCATGAGCTTGACACTGGTGATGTAAAGCCAAGTCACCGCGCTTTGGGTTGTCGCCTCGAAGTCTTTGGCCAGGCGACGGTTGCGGTTGAGCCATGCAAAGGTGCGTTCGACGACCCATCGCCGGGGCAGCAGGACGAAGCCCTTGGCGGCGTCTGACCGCTTGACGATCTCGATGGTCCAGTCGCCGAGGTTTTCGAGGACGCCCTTCAGCTTGTCACCGGCATAGCCCCCGTCGGCGAAGACATGGCGCAACCAGGGGAAGGCGCTGCGGACGCTCGCCAGCAGGCCTGGCGCCCCATCGCGATCTTGAACGTCGGCGGGGTGAACGATCATCCCGACCGGCAGGCCGATCGTGTCGGTGAGAATATGGCGCTTTCGGCCTTTGATCATCTTCTCGGCCGCATAACCGCGCGGACCACCAGCCTCCGTGGTCTTGACCGACTGGCTGTCGATCACGCCCGCGCTCGGACTTGCCTCGCGGCCGGCGGCCTCGCGCACCAACATCAGCAGCGCATGATTGATGGTCTGCCAGGTTCCGTTATCCCGCCAAGCATAGAAATACCGCTGCACCGTCGTGAACGGAGGGAACTCCTTCGGCAGCAGCCGCCACTGGCAGCCCGACTGTGCGATATAGAAGATCGCATCGACGACATCTCGCAAGTCGGTCTCGCGCGTCCGCCCGCAGCTTGCCGCCGCGGGGGGGTGCAATTCGATCACGCCCCACTCCTCGTTGGTGGTATCGCTTGCATAGCGCAGCCCATCGCGCCGATACTTGGCGCGCGTGATTTCAGTCCAGGCCATCGGGTCATTCCTTCGTGTCTTCGCAACCACGAGAGAACCGAAGCCGCTGAAATCACGCAACCCCGTACAATTCCTGCAGACCGCAAGGTGACCCACCCATCGCCCATTTCCTTGAAATAACTCGCTAAACTATTCCGGAACCATTCCGGGTCAGCCTCTCAGCACCGGCAATGCGGGCGGGACGGAACTGGTGGTGGATGGGGTGACGAGCGCGCCGCTCGGCGGTTCCGGCGTGGTGCTGCACGATCTGCCGCTCGATCCGGCACTCATCAAGCAGAGCGGGCCTGCCCCTGCCCCCGCCGCAGCCGCGGCGCCTGCCGGCTCGACCGCGCCGCCGGCCGCGCGGTAGAAGCGGGCGGCCAAAGCCCCCATCTGCAGTCCAGAGACCGCCGGAGCAGCCCTGCATGAGCTACCGTCCGTACCAGGATATCGAGCGGCGCGCGTCGCGGCAGATCCATGTCGGCCACGTGCCGGTGGGCGGGGGCGCGCCGATCAGCGTGCAGACCATGACCAACACGCTGACCACCGATGTTCCCGGAACCGTGGCACAGATCAGGCGGGCGCAGGCGGCCGGAGTCGATATCGTGCGCGTCTCCTGTCCCGACCGCGACAGCGCGCTCGCGTTGCGCGACATCGTGAAGCAGGTCGAGGTCCCGATCGTCGCCGACATCCATTTCCACTACCGCCGCGCGATCGAGGCGGCGGAGAGCGGGGCGGCCTGCCTGCGCATCAACCCCGGCAACATCGGCAGCGACGAGCGGGTGCGCGAGGTGGTGAAGGCAGCGCGCGATCACGGCTGCTCGATGCGGATCGGCGTCAACGCCGGCAGCCTGGAGAAGCACCTGCTCGAGAAATACGGCGAGCCCAATCCCGAGGCGCTGGTGGAGAGTGCGCTCTATCACGCCCGCATTCTGCAGGACCACGACTTCCACGAATTCAAGATCAGCGTGAAGGCGTCCGACGTGTTCCTCGCCGTCGCCGCCTACCAGCAATTGGCCGAGATCTGTGACCATCCGCTGCATATCGGCATCACCGAGGCGGGCGGACGGCGGATGGGCACGGTCAAGAGTGCGATCGGATTGGGCAACCTGCTCTGGGCCGGCATCGGCGACACGCTGCGCGTCTCGCTCTCCGAGGAGCCGGAGGAGGAGGTGCGGGTCGGCTGGGATTTGCTCAAGGCGCTCGGCATCCGCCATCGCGGGGTGAAGGTGATCTCCTGCCCGTCCTGCGCGCGGCAGGGTTTTAACGTGATCGAGACGGTGCGCACCTTGGAGGACCGGCTGGCGCATATCGAAACCCCGCTCACGCTCTCGATCATCGGCTGCGTGGTGAACGGGCCGGGCGAGGCGCTGATGACCGATATCGGGCTGACCGGCGGCGGCGCCGGGCGGCACATGGTGTATCGCGCAGGGAAGCAGGATCATCCGATCGCCGCCGCGGAGATGATCGAGCACGTGGTGGCACTGGTCGAGGCGAAGGCGGCAGAGCTGTGCCGCGCGCCCAAGCAGGCGGCGGAGTAGCGGGGCGCGCCGGATGGGCGATCAATCGGCCCTTCCCCTGCTCGAACCATGTCCGCCCCAACCCGGACGACCCCCGTCTGACCGTGAGCCTCGCCGGCACCAACGAGACCGGCGCCACGGCCGAGACGAGGGTGCCGGTGGAGCGGTCGCTGACCCTGTTCCTGAATGGACAGGAGATCGTCACCGCGATGACGATCGGCGACTACCCGGAGGATCTCGCGGTCGGGTATTTCCTCAATCAGGGAATGCTGCGGCCCGACGACGTGATCACCGGCATCGACTATGACGAAGAGATCGCTGTCGTGGTGGTGCGGACCGAGCGCAAAACCAACTACGAGGAGAAGCTGAGGAAAAAGACCCAGACCTCCGGCTGCGCCCAGGGCACTGCGTTCGGCGATCTGATGCAGGTGATTGAGGGCGTCCGCCTGCCTGCCTCCGAGCTGCGCACGTCGTGGCTCTATCGGCTGACCCACGCAATCAACACCATGCCCTCGCTCTATCTGGAAGCGGGCGCGATCCACGGTGCCGTGCTGTGCCGGCGAGACGAGCCGCTGGTCTATATGGAGGATGTCGGCCGCCACAATGCGGTGGACAAGACCGCCGGCCACATGCACCGCCACGGCATCACCGGCGGCGACAAGATATTTTACACCACGGGCCGGCTGACCTCGGAGATGGTCATCAAGACCGTGCGCATGGGCATCCCGATCCTGGTCTCCCGCTCCGGCTTCACCGGATGGGGGGTGGAGCTGGCGCGGCAGGCCGGGCTGACCTTGATCGGGCGCGCGCGCGGCAAGCGGTTCCTGGCGCTGTCGGGTGCGGAGCGCATCGTGTTCGACCAAAGCCTCGAATTTGTCGCCGATGAGAGCACCCGGCACCGCCGCAAGGCGGCAGAGGGCGATGCCTGAGGGCGTCGTGCCGGCGACGACGGGCGCGATCCTCGCCGGCGGCCTCGCGCGCCGGCTCGGCGGCGGCGACAAGGCGCTGCGGAGCGTGGGCGGCCGCACCGTGCTCGCCCGGCTGGTCGAGCGCATCAGGCCGCAGGTCACGCGGCTGATCCTGAATGCGAACGATGACCCGCTGCGGTTCGCGGGCCTCGGCCTGCCGGTCGTCGCCGACAGCCTGCCGGGGCATCCGGGGCCGCTTGCCGGCGTGCTGGCGGCACTGGAATGGGTGGCGGTGGCTGAGCCGCCGACCGAGTGGGTGGTGACGGTGCCCGGGGATTCTCCGTTCCTGCCGCGCGACCTGGTTGCGCGGCTGCATAGCGAGCGCGACCTCGGCCGTGCGACTTTCGCCTGTGCAGCGTCCGGAGGGCGGACGCATCCCGTGGTCGCGCTGTGGCCCGTCCACGTCCGCGACGAGCTGCGCCGCGCCGTGACGGTGGACGGCATTCGCAAGATCGACGTGTTCACGCGGCGTCACCCGGTCGTTGCGGTCGAGTGGCCAGCGGAGCCCGTGGACCCGTTCTTTAACGTCAACACGCCCGAGGACTTGATCGAGGCGGATTGCCTCGCGACCGTGCATCCCGGACTGTGACGGGTCAAAGCCCCTGCCTAAGAGCATTTGTGAGTTTTTCTCATTTCCGCTAGGGCGAGGGAACAGGAGGTGCCCACCATGGCAACTATGACCGTGTCCCTGCCCGATCCCATGAAGGACTGGATCGAGGTCCAGATCAGCCGCGGCGAGTATGCGAGCGCGAGCGACTACGTCCGCGATCTGGTGCGCCGCGACCGCGCACGGCGGGAACCGGAGCTGACGATTGACGATCTACGTAAACTGGTGGCCGACGCCAAGGCGAGCGGGATCAGCAGTCGCGGCGTCGATGAAATTTTTGCCGAAGCCCAGAAAGTGGCAAGGGCACGCGGCATACTGGATGACTAGCTATCGCCTGACCGAACGCGCCGACCGCGACATTCTCGATAGCTTCCTTTACGGGATGCAGCATTTTGGTCTGGCGCAGGCCGAGCAATACAGCGGCGACATGGCTCACTGTTTCAAAATGCTGGCCGAAAATCCGCATATGGGCCGTGCTGCGGACGCCGTTGCTGCGGGCGTCCGGCGTCACGAACACCGCAGCCACGTGATCCTCTACGAGCAGGAACCCGGCGGTATCTTGATCCTTGCCCTCGTTCACGCCCGTAGTGTGCGCCGCCTGCAGATCGACTGATAATCAGAACAGGGTTCGGCTCAGGGCTGCTCCCCTGGTCCGTGGCGAACCGAGACCGACCTAGAAAGAAACCGGCCTGGCGCAGCTGTCATCGCGAGCCGCCGCTGGGCGGCGAGGCGATCCAGGCGGGAGGCACGGAGCGGCCCGCCTGGATCGCCACGGCGCTCCGCGCCTCGCGATGCTGGGTGGACGGCTCCCTGACGGCATCTATGTGCCAAGCTGGGGTTTGACCAACCAGCAACGGAGACCGTCCGTCATGAACGCTACCATAATCGGCCTGGATATCGCCAAGTCTGTGTTCCAGGTGCATGTGGCCGACAGCACCGGCAAGGTGATCGAGCAGAAGAAGCTGCGCCGGACCCAGGTCGAGCCGTTCTTCACCAAGCAGTCGCCCGCCCTGGTGGGGATCGAGGCCTGCGGCAGCGCGCATTACTGGGCGCGCCAGCTGCGGGCGCTCGGCCATGAGGTGCGGCTGATCCCGGCCGCCTATGTGAAGCCCTTCGTCAGGCGCAACAAGAACGACGCGCGTGATGCCGAAGCCATCTGCGCGGCGGTGTGCCGGCCGAACATGCGCTTCGTGCCGATCAAGAGCATCGAGCAGCAGGCCGCGCGTGGCCTGGAACGCGCGCGCGATCTGCTGCTGAAGCAGCAGACCCAGCTGACGAACTGCGCGCGCAGCCTGCTGGCCGAGTTCGGCATCATCGCCGCCCAGGGCCGGCGGGGCTTTGCCGAGCTGGCGCGGCGGGTCGACGACACGGCGGAGGTTGCGATCCCGGAGCCGCTTCGGGTGCCGCTGCGCATCATGGTGAAGACCATCGAGAGGTTGCAGCGCGACATTGCGGCGCTGGAGGAACGCATCGTCGCGGCCGCCCGCGAGCACCCGGTGATGCGCCGGCTGGCCACCATCCCCGGCGTTGGCCCGATCACCGCCCACGCCATCGTCACCGCAATCGGCGACGGTCGGCAGTTCCGCAGCGCCCGCGACTTCGCCGCCTGGTGCGGCCTGACACCGCTTGAGCATTCGAGTGCGGGCAAGCGGCGCGCGAGCGGCATCAGCCGCCAGGGCGACATCCGGCTGCGCAAGCTGTTGGCCCTCGGCGCCAGCACGATCATGCGCTATGCCCGCAGCCGCACCGATCGCGCCACCGCCTGGCAGCGCGGCATCCTGGCTCGCCGGCCGGTGAAGGTCGTGGTCTTGGCGCAGGCGGCGAAAACCGCCCGCATCGCCTGGGCGATGCTGATCTCCGGTGAGACCTATCGCCGCCCCGCGGCACAGGTGGCGCAATGATGGCCGCAGCTGCGGCCCACTCCAGCGTGGTGCCGTGCTCGCGGCCGTCAAGGGCGCTGCGCGCCGCCTGCGGCGGGGGCCTCCGGCCCCCCTTGACCGCCGCTGCGCGCGGCGCCCGCAACCACACAGGCCGGGACGAAGGCCGGGACGAAGGAACGCCCCGCAGCAGCCAAACCAAGAAACCTTCCCCTTTCTGGCCGCTCGCCTGAAGAGCAGCCAGTGACCCAGCAAGGAGCAGAAGGCAGCGACGGCAAAATGGTCAGGACCTGGACCGGGACACTCCGTCTCGTCATCGCGCCCCACAGCGCGCCGCGATGCTTGGAACCCGGCCCGCGTAACCCATCGGGGCCAGCGGTCAGCATTCGACCGCAGCAACAGGCCGAATACATGACCGCTCCAGACCAATCGCCAGCGCCGCCAAAACCTCCTTGCCAGACGGGGGCCGTCCATATATGACGATGCCACGGTTTCATGCCCAGCGGGTCGGCAACGCCGGTGGCGAACTCAGAACAGGGTCGGATCAAGGCTGCTCCCCCTCGCCGGCCGCGACTGACGCACCGGCCGTACCACCTCCCGCCGCGGCGATCATGGTCCGGCAGTCCGGCATCCTCCGGCGTCCTGCGTCGCGGCATGGGCGAGCACGTCCAGGCAGTTGGTCCAGGGCAATCGGGTGAATGGTTGGAACGAGGCGAACTGCTCCTCTCCGCCCGCGCTTGCGGGGGAGAGGTTGACTGAGGTTGGACACCAAGAAATCCGGAGCGCCAAACTGTCAAAGATGGGCCTCGCATCACTGACAATAACGCTGCAGGCCCGATAACGCTGCAGGCCCGATCGAACCATAGCATTCTCAACCCCGCTCCACGGCTGTCCGGTTCATTTTTCTGGAATGGGTGCACGGCACTGATTCTACTCGGTCCGAAGGGTTTGCCAACGAATCGGACATGAGGGGGACCAACGCCATGCCGCACCAGAATACGGTGTTTCGTCAGGTAATAAAGTCGCTGCCTTGGGGGGTACTGGACCGGCTGGCCGCGGCGGCCGGAGCCGATCCGGGGTTGCGCCGGCTGAGCACGAAGGATCAGCTTCTGGCGATGATCTTCGCCCAATTGTCGGGGGCGGCGAGCCTGCGCGACCTGGAGGCGGTGCTGGAGAGCCAATCGGCGCAGCGCTACCACGCGGGGCTGCCGCCGGTGCACCGTTCGACGCTGGCCGACGCCAATGCCAAGCGGCCATGCGCGGTGTTCGTTGACCTGTTCGCAGCCATGGTCGCGGGCGCGGGCCACGGCTTGCGCCGCATGGTCGGCGAGAGCGTGCATCTGATCGATTCGACCAGCATCCGGCTGAGCGCGATGAGCGACTGGTCGCGCTTCTCGGCCACCGTGTGCGGGGTGAAGGCGCACGTTGTGTATGACGCCGATGAGCAACGACCTCGATGCGCGGGCGCAGGAGATTGCCGATCTCTACCAGCGCCGCTGGGAGATCGACATCGACCAGACATGGCGACTCTCAGAACTCTCCCGTGGGGGACTTCGCCGGGCCAGACCTCGCCGCGAGCGGCGCCGGCAGGCGGCGCCACGGCGCCGGCGTGGCCCGAACCGTTCTGAGCGCCGCAACTGTCGCCACATCGGCCTGCACCAGTCTGAGCTGACAGCCACCAACGCGAACCGTACGGCCGCGTAGGCGCCCCTTCTGAACCCAGGTGTAGAGGGTCAACTCCGGCACTGGGATATGTCGCGCCAGCTCGGCGATGGTCCACTCGTCCGTCCCGCGTTCAACGGCCACTGACGGACGCCGGTATTTGGGCGTCACGAGGCCGGCCTTGCGCAAGAGGTGCTGCACCATCGATGCATTGAATGGGTCACGTCGCTTGGCTGGCTGCCACCCCTCGCGGTTGAGTGTCCGAGCGATCGCCGCATGTCCTGCCCGGCGTGATGCAGTTCGGCGGCGCGGGCGATCAGGTCATGATAAGTGCTGAGCTGGTAGAGGCGGGCGACCGGTCGAATCAGCTGATGCGAGGTTCGATGGCCACCCTGCCAATGGCAGATGACGCGAACCTGTTCGGTGCCGTCGACGACCTCGACCAACACCCGTTCGAGCAGCAAGCGAACTAATGTCTGGCGCTCCTGCTGGGTTGCGGCGGACCAGATGCCGGGCAGGTCGTGTGCCAGTTCGTGGATTGCCGCAACTTCGGTTGGGGTCAAAGCCCGCGGCTGGTCGCGCTGGAAACGTTCATAGTCTGCCCTCAGGCGCGCCTGCTCCGCCAAGGCCTGTTCCCATTGCCGTTCGAGGGTGCGAGCGACCAGCCGGTTCTCGGGTTCCGTGGCATCGAATTGCCGCCGTGCCCGTTCGGCCTGGAAGCCCGCGCGCTCAAGCCGTTGTCGCCACTGCGCGTCCAGCGCCGCGCGCTCGCGCTCCAACTCGTCAGCGGCCAGCAAGCTCGTCTCCAGTGCGGCTGGCTCAAGTGCCGCGAGCACGAGCCGGACCATCAGTTCATCAAGCGGTGCCGCCTTCAGGGCCTGGCAGACCGGCTCGCCGTAATCGCAAGCCATGCGCATGCACGCATAGCGGGGATGGCGCCATTGTTGTTGTAGTGCGCCACCATGCGCAAGCCGCACCGACCGCAGATCCTACCGCCCCACCCTGCCCGCCGTCTCGTCGCGGAACGTCACCACCAGCACGTCGCGGTGCGCCGGCCGCGCCGGATCGACGGGCGCCACCGGCGTCACCCCGTGCAGCACGCGGTGGTCGTCCACCCAGGCGGCGTCCATCGGGTCGGTCAACGTGAAGCGGCCGAGCTCGGCGCCATCCGGTGCGTGGATCGAGGTGACCCCGCTCGCGATGTTGACCCGGCCGACCAGCAGCACCAGCACCCAATCGACGCCGTCGCGGTGCATTCCCTCAGGCGTTGGCTGGCCCGCCTCTCCGGGGCGTGCCTCGATGCGGAACTGGTGCACCTCGACGTGCCAGGCAGGCGGGGCGGGCATGGCGAGCGCGTCGAACATCGCCGCACAGGCGCGCAGCACGGCACGCAAGGGCGAGCCCCTCGGCGATTGCGGGCAGCACCGGCGCGAACCAGCGCGCGATGCCGCCATTGAGCGGGTTGTAGTCGCGGCTCTGGTAGTGCGGCTGGTGCGGCTTGCGCGCGATCGTCCCGTCCGCGACCGCGAAGGCGGCGTGCCGCCGCTTCCGGTAGCGCCCGCCATCGGCCATGTAGGTGTCGAGGCCGAGATCGTCCCAGCTCGCGGCGAACCGGTCCCAGTCCGACAGCCCCGCCGCGTCCAAAAGCGCGCGCGTAGCAGCGGCGGGCGAGAAGGCGAAGCCCTCGCCGCGGATCGCGGTCCCGATCTCGCCCGCGGTCATGACGCGGCTTTGGGCGCGGGCGGGGCAGGGGCGTCGCCGGCCGCCGCGTCGGCGGCACGGCGCCCGCGCTCGATGCGGATCGTCTGGGTCGGCGGCGACATCTCGATCCCGAGCTCCTGGAAGCGTCGCTTCATGCGCCGGTTGAACTCGCGCTGCACGCTCCAACGGCCCGAATCGGTGCAGACCACTTGCCCGACCAAGGTGGCCGAGACCGCATCCACCTTGTCCACGCCCCAGAGCTGCAGGTCGCTGCGGATGACGTTGCGGAACGCGTCCTCTTGGCGCATCCCGGCTACGATCTCGGTCAGCACCTCGCCGACCCGGTCGGTGTCCTCGCGCGCGCTCACCGTGACTGAAACCGCGGCGTTGCCGACGCCGCGGTTGGTGTTGGTGACCGAGGTGACCGAGCTGAACGGGATCAGATGCACCGAGCCGTCGGCGGCGCGTAGCCGCAGCGAGCGGATCGAAAGATGCTCGACCATGCCGGACAGACCCGAGACGGTCACGAAATCGCCCACCTGCATCGCGTTCTCGAGCAGTAAGAACATGCCGGTGATGACGTCCTGCACCAGCTTCTGCGAGCCGAAGCCGATCGCAACGCCGATGATCCCGGCACCGGCGAGCAAGGGGGCGATGTTGACGCCGACCTCGCTCAATGCCGTGAGGCCGACCACCACCACGATCACGATCAGCAGGGTGGTGCGCAGGATCGGCAGCAGCGTGCGCAGCCGCGCCGCTCGCACCGGCTGGTCGGACCGGGCCAACAGCGCCACCCGCAGCTCGATCGAGGCGTTGGATGCCTCCCACACCGCGAGCGCGATCACGACCATCACCAGGATGGTGCCGAACGCCGACAGAACGCGGCCGCCGAGTGGCGTGTTGCGGAACCAGTCCAGCACGTCGACGCCCCAGACCTGCAGCACCGCGAGCACCGTCAACGCCACGATCACCGCCGACAGCGCCTGCCGCAGCAACGGGTGGTAACGGCTGGCGCGCGCCTCCAGCCATGGATAGCGGGCGGCGAGGTCGGGATCGACGCGGAAGACGCGGTCCAGCGCGCCCAGCGCCACCAGCGCCACCACGCGCCCCGCGATCAGGACCGCGGCGGCGACCAGCAGCAGGTGCGTCAGCACCAGGAAGCCGTTCGGCACCTCGGTCGCGTACACGATCCAGAGTGCGACGATGTAGAAGATCGCGATCCAGTGCCAGGTCTGGGCGAACCAGCGGCGGGCGAACGCGGTCGTTCCGGTGGCACCGGGGGCAGGCCGGAGCCGCGCCGCGACGCGACCGCGGTATCGCAGCACCACGATCAGCAGCAGCACGTGGTCGATCAGGGCCACCAACTTGATGAACGCGTCGTGCCCGGCGCGGCTCAGCCCGAACAGCAGCCCGACATTGGCCGCCGTCGCGCCGATCACCGCGACCGCGACCAGCCAACGCATCCAGACCACGATATCGGCGGCGGTTCGGTCGGAGACACGCAGCAGCCGCAACCGCGGATGCGCGGGCGAGACCAGCGTGCGCGTCACCACCATCAGCACCCGGCCGATCGCGTACGCCTCGATCACCGCCAAGGTCGTGAGCCGCGTGTTTTCGGGTTCGCCGAGCGCCGGTCGCCAGCAACAGGTAGCCGGCAACCAGGAAAGCAGCGACGGGCAGCAGCGCCAGCACCAGCCGCGCGAGCACGAAGGGCAAGCGACGCAGCCGCGCCCAGGCGCCGCGCAGGCGCCGGTGCCGCGTCGGCGGGGTCGCGGGTCCGGCCTCGACCGCACCGGCTTCGGCGTCCGCGAGCGCGGTGTCGGTCGCCTCCGGGTCCGGTTCCTCCGACGCGGCGATGCCGTTGGCATCGGCGGCATCTTGCGCGAGGCGCCCGTGCGGCCGGCGCAGCGCCAGCTCGACGGCGCGTTCGATCGCGAGCGCGATCACCAGGATGATGGCGAGCCGCCAGGCGGTCTCGAAGATCAGTTCGCGCTCGGTCGCATTGGTGGCGACGAAATCCGCCCAGGCCGAGGATCGCGCGATAGCGGGTGACGACGCGCACGGTGGTCACGAGCTGGGCGGCGGCATCGCTAAGGAACTGCGAGACGTGCAGCAGGATTTGCGCCCCGAGCCCATTGGGCGCCACCTGCACCGCCGCCGGCTTCGCGGCCGGCTTGGCGGTAGGCGCGGCGGGGGGCGCGCCGGCGGTCGGCGGCGTGGGTCACGGCCGGCATCGCCTTGACCATCGCCTGCAAGGTCGCGGTGAACTGTGCCCGCTTGGCGGGATCGTTCAGCACCGCCAGGAGCTGCTGCGCCTCCGCCGGGGTGAGTGCCGGCGCGATGGCGGGTGCCGGCGCGACGGCGGGTGCGGGGCCGCGGCCGGTGGCGTCGCGGCCAGAGCGATCGCCGGCAGCATCGGCACCAGCGCGAGCAGCAGGCGGAGGGGGGCGGGCCGCATGGCCGGCGCGTCCAACACCGGAGGGAGGCCAGGTGTCAACCGATGCGGCGCGCCGGCAGGTGTTGCGGCGGACCGCAAGCCGCCTATGGTGCGGCCATGAAGGTCGTGCTGACGATCCTGGTGGCGATCTCACTGGCGGCGACGCTGGGGGTGCTGTTCGCGGGGATGCTCGGCCTGGTGCGCGGCGGCGGCGATCCGCGCCGGTCCAACCGGCTGATGCGCTGGCGCGTGGTCCTGCAAGGCGTGACATTGCTGCTGTTCGCCCTGCTGCTGAGCCTGCTCAAAAGCTGACGCCGCCGTGCCCGCGGAAAGGGTGCGCGGTTTGACAGCCGATCGGCGCTTGTCCATTGTCCGGCCGCTGCTGCAGATGCGAACGCCGCGGGCGGCGCCGGTTTCCCCGGAATGCGGCACCCAGCCAGGACAGCGACGCGATCGCCATGAAGCTTCTGATCCCCGTCAAGCGGGTGGTTGATTTCAACGTGAAAGTGCGGGTGCGCGCCGACGGCAGCGGCGTCGAGACCGCCGGGGTCAAGATGTCGATGAACCCGTTCGACGAGATTGCCGTCGAGGAGGCGGTGCGCCTGCGCGAGAAGGGTATTGCAACCGAGATCGTCGCCGTCTCGATGGGTGTCGCGCAATGCGCCGAGACCATCCGCACGGCACTCGCGATGGGGGCCGATCGTGGCATCCTGGTCGAGACCGACGCCGAGCTGCAGCCGCTCGCGGTTGCCAAGCTGCTGCGCGCGCTGGTCGAGCGCGAGCAGCCGCGGCTCGTCATCATGGGCAAGCAGGCGATCGACGACGACATGAACGCGACCGGCCAGATGCTCGCCGCATTGCTCGGCTGGGCGCAGGGCACCTTCGCGAGCAAGATCGCGGTCGAGGGCGACACGCTCAATGTGACACGCGAGGTCGATGGCGGGCTGGAGACGGTGGCGCTCGCGTTGCCCGCGATCGTCACCACCGATTTGCGGCTCAATGAGCCGCGCTACGCCTCGCTGCCCAACATCATGAAGGCGCGCAAGAAGCCGATCCAGACGCTCAAGCCCGCCGATCTCGGCATCGATCCGACGCCGCGGCTGACGGTGGTGAAGGTCTCCGAGCCGCCGCGCCGGCAGGCCGGACAGAAGGTCGGCTCGGTAGCCGAACTGGTCGCCAAACTGCGCACCGAGGCGAAGGTGATCGCATGACGGCCCTGGTCCTGATCGAGTTCGATCCCGCGACCGGTGCGGTCAAGCAGCCCTCGCGCAGCGCGGTCGCGGCGGCCGGCAAACTGGGCGAGGTTCACGCGCTGGTCACGGGCGAAGGGGTCGGCCGGGCGGCGGAGGCAGCGGCGAAACTGCCCGGGGTCGCGAAGGTGCTGGCGGCCGATGCGCCCGCCTTCGCCCACGCGCTCGCCGAGCCGATGGCCGCGCTGCTGGTGGCGCTGGCCCCCGGCTACGATCATCTCCTCGCCGCGGCAACGGCGGTGGGGAAGAACGTGATGCCGCGCGTCGCGGCACTGCTCGACGCGCAGCCGATCAGCGACATCTCCGGCATCGAGGGGCCGGATACGTTCGTCCGCCCGATCTATGCCGGCAATGCGCTTGCGACGGTTCGATCCTCGGATACGAAGAAAATAATCACCGTGCGCGCCGCGAGCTTCGATCCGGTAGCGGAGGAGGGCGGCTCGGCGCCGATCGAGGCAGTACCGGCGATCCAACCGTCCGGCCTGTCGCGCTTCGTCTCGGCCGAACTCTCCAAGAGCGAGCGGCCGGAACTGACGGCGGCGCGCGTCGTGATCTCGGGCGGGCGGGGGATGCAGAGCGGCGAGAATTTTTCTCTGCTGGAGCCGATCGCGGACCGGCTGGGTGCGGCGATCGGCGCCTCGCGCGCGGCGGTCGATGCCGGCTACGTGCCGAACGACTACCAGGTGGGGCAGACCGGCAAGATCGTCGCCCCCGACCTCTATATCGCGGTCGGCATCTCGGGGGCGATCCAGCACCTCGCCGGCATGAAGGACAGCAAGGTGATCGTCGCGATCAACAAGGACGAGGAGGCGCCGATCTTCCAGGTGGCCGATTACGGCCTGGTCGCCGATCTGTTCAACGTGTTGCCCGAGCTGAAGGCGGAACTGGAGCGAAGCTGAATGAATGTCGAGGCTACCGCCGGCGCCAACCGGGTCGCGCCCGCGCCGACGATCGCGCGCGTCGGCGTGATCGGCGCCGGCCAGATGGGCAGCGGCATCGCGCATGTCTGTGCGCTGGCGGGACTGCCGGTCGTGCTGCTCGACGTCCGGCAGGAGGCGGTGGAGAAGGGGCTGGCCAGCATTGCGCGGAATATGGACCGCCAGATCGGGCGCGGCGCAATTACCGCCGATGACAAAGCGGAGGCGCTCGCGCGCATCAGCTCGGCCACCGACAACGCGGCCTTCGCGGAGTGCGATCTGGTGATCGAGGCGGCGACCGAGAAGGAGGAGATCAAGCGGGCGATCTACAAGGCGCTGACGCCGCACCTCAGCCCGTCCTGCATCCTGGCGACCAACACCTCCTCGATCCCGATTACGCGGCTCGCCGCCGGCACCGACCGGCCGGAAAAGTTCATCGGGATGCACTTCATGAACCCGGTCCCGGTGATGAAGCTGGTGGAGGTGATTCGCGGCATCGCTACCGACGAGCCGACCTTCCAGGCGATCCAGGCGCTGGCCGAGAAGCTGCACAAGACCTCCGCGGTCGCCGCGGATTTCCCGGCGTTCATCGTCAACCGCATTCTGGTCCCGATGATCAACGAGGCGGTTTATGCGCTCTATGAGGGTGTCGGTTCGATCACCGCGATCGACGCCGCCATGAAGCTCGGCGCCAACCACCCGATGGGGCCGCTGGAGCTTGCTGACTTCATCGGGCTGGATACGTGCCTTTCGATCATGCAGGTGCTGTACGAGGGCCTGTCGGACAGCAAGTACCGGCCCTGCCCGCTGCTGGTGAAATACGTCCAGGCCGGCTGGCTCGGCCGCAAGACCGGGCGCGGGTTCTACGACTACAGCGTGACGCCGGCGCGCCCGACCCGGTAGTTCATGCGTTATATTGCGCCTCGCCGGCCCCCGGCGTACGGTTTGGCATGAACGTCACCCTGCCCATTCCCGACGATCTGACGGCCCGGCTGGGCGGCGCGGACGAGGTCTCGCGCCGCGCGCTCGAAGCGTTTGCGGCCGAGGAATACTGTGCCGGGCGGTTGACGCGTCCCGAGTTGCGCCGCCTGCTGGGCTTGGGCGCGCACGCCGAGGTCGAAGGCTTCCTCAAGGCGCGCGGTATTGCCGAAGCCCCGGCTGAAGGCGAACGTGAGCAGCGCGACCTGGACCTTGCCACGGGCGATATCGTCGGGCGCTTTCGTGCTTTCAGGGCCGACAAGATTCTTGGCGGGCTTGATCCCGCCGCGTTGATCCGCGAGGGGCGCCGGTGACCTCGTGAGCGTCTGCGTACTGGATGCGTCGTTCACTTTCCAATGGCTGTTTAAGGACGAGGCCTCCTCTGAAGGCGATGCGGCGCTGACCCTAGTCTAGTCAGTGCTGAAGGCGCTTCCGTCCCAGCACTTTGGTTCGTCGAGATCGCCAATGGCCTCGGCATGGCCGAGCGGCGTGGTCGTCTGTCGCCGGCCGGGGTGCGGCAAGCGATCAGGCTGCTCAACGAGCTGCCGCTCGTGATAGACGAGGCTGCTCTGGCGCGGGTCTTCGGCGCCTTGCTGGATTTGATGCGGACGCATCGTCTGACCGCCTATGACGCGACCTATCTCGAACTCGCCATGCGGAGCGGTCTGCCGCTCGCTACCAGCGACAAGGAGCTGCGGAACGCAGCCGCCGCCGTCGGTGTGACGTTGCTAGTTGGGGGGCGCATAAGCGTCGGACCCGGCTCACGCTGCCGCTTCCCCCTCGGGCCGTGTCTCCGGCATCCCGAACCGCACCAGCAGAAACGCGACCAGCCCCGCCGCCGCCAGCACCAGGAACGCCGCCTGCTCCCCCAGGACATCGGCGGCGAATCCGGCGAGCGTGGTGCTGATCGTGGCCCCGATCCCGACCGCGAGGCCGAGCAGGCCGAGGCAGGTGTTGAAGCGGTCGGTGCCGCGCGTGATGTCGGCCGCGACCAGCGGCAGCAGCACGCCGAACACGGCACCGCTCACGCCATCCAGCGCCTGGATCGGCACCAGCAGGTAGGGGTCAGGGATCAGCGCCAGCAGCACCCCGCGCAGCGGCAGGGCGGCGAAGCCGATCTGCAGCACGACGCGTCGGCCTAGCCGCGTCGCCTCGCGCCCGACCCAGGGCGAAAGCCACGCCACCACGATCTGCGGCACCACGATCGAGCCGGCGATGATCAGGTTGGCGTTGGTGCCCACCACACGCGTCGCCTCGACGCCGGCGAGTGGCAGCATCGCCGCGTTGGCGAGGTGGAAGAAAGCCACGCACAGCGCGAAGATCAGCAGCCGCCGGTCGAGTAGCAGGCGACGAAACCCGTCCCGCGCCTGCGTACGGCGCAGCGGCGCGTGCCGCCGGGCGCCCCGGATGGCGTGCAGCGCGACCAGGCCGGGCAAGCAGAGCAGGGCGGTGAGCACGAACACCGCGCGGCCGGAGACGAACTTGCCGAGCGCGCCCATCACCGCCGCGGCGATGCCGTTGCCGATTGCGGCAAAGCGGGCATTGCGCCCCAGCCGCTCGCCCAGTGCCACCTGACCCACCAGGGCGAGGCTGATCGCGGCGATCGCCGGCGAAAGCGCGCAGCTCGCGAAGCCGTGCAGCACCTCGGCGATCGCGACCGGCAGCTTGGCCGGCCAGGCGGCGAAGATCGTCGCACTGCCGGCAATCGCCGCGACCGCCAGAAAGGCCGCGAAACGCTTGTTCCGCATCGCGTCCACCAGCGCGCCCGCCGGCACTTGGCTCAGCATGGAGGTCACGGTTCCCACGCTCAGCGCCAGACCGATCGAGGTTTCGGTCCAGGACCGGCTGGCCAGATAGACCGCGATGAACGGGCCGAATCCGGTCTGGAAGTTGGCGACGAAGAAATTGAACCAGTCCAGCCCCGCGAGGCTGGCCGGCGCGGCCCCGCTGCGCGGCCGGTGGACCGGGGTGGTCACTATCGGACGGGCGGCGAGGGCGGCGTGGGGTTGGCGGCACCGGGCGGCGCCGCGACGGTGACGGCTCCGGGCGCCCCCTTGTATTCAGGGGTGGCCTTGATCTGGTCCGGCGTCATGTCGAGCGTGATCGTCTGCCCGTTTTTCTTGTCGGGCGTGAAGTGCAACGCCCGCCACGCGACGGCGATCCGGCGCGAGCCCACGCCCATGAAGCCGCCGAAATCGATCACTGCCGCACGCGGGCTGCCCCACTGATCCACCAGCACGTTGATGATGCGGCCGACCTCCTGGCCCTTGGCATCGACGACGGCCTTGCCGAGCACGGTGGTCGCCTCAAACTGATGGATATGCTCGGCGGCAGCAGGGGGCGCCGGCTTTTTTGGAGCGGGCTTGGCGGGTACGGCGGGCGCGGGCGGCTTCGCCGCCGACGCAGCGGGGGGCGGCGCGGGGGGCGGTGCCGCCAGTGCCGGGGTCAGAAACGTCAGTAGAATCGCCGTGGGCACGCGAATCATGCGCGGCACGCTACAGTGAACGCGCGCCCGGCGGAACCGCAATGATCGCGGCGCGATGGGACGGCAGGAGGATCGGACGGTGGCGGACGCGAAAGTGGCCCTGATCAGCGGCGGCGCGCGCGGCATCGGTGCCGCGATCGCGCGGCGGCTGGCCGGCGACGGCTGGCACGTCCTCGCCGCCGACCGCGCGCCCGCCGACCGAGCGCCAGATGGGGGCGCGGCACCCGGCGTGCGCGTCGTGCGCTGCGACGTTTCGAACGAGGCGGAAGTGGCGGCTCTCGCGGATGGTTTGCGCTCCGGTGCCGGGCGGCTCGATGCGCTGGTGTGCAATGCCGGTCTCATGATACGCAAGAAGCTGCGCGACCTGAGCCTGGCCGAGTGGCAGCGTGTCTTGGCCACGAACCTCACCAGCACGTTTCTGCTGGTCCGCGCCGGCGAAGACCTGCTGCGCACCTCGCACGGCGCGGTGGTCGCGATCGCGTCCAGCCGCGCGCGCATGTCGGAGCCGGACACCGAGAGCTACAGCGCCTCCAAGGGCGGGCTGGTCGCGCTGACGCACGCGCTCGCGGTCAGCCTGGGGCCGGAGGTACGGGTGAACTGCGTCTCGCCCGGCTGGATCGACACCAGGGGCGAGGCGCTGCGGCCGGAGGATCACGCGCAGCACCCGGCCGGGCGGGTCGGGCGGCCGGAGGACGTGGCCGCGCTGGTCGCGTGGCTAGTCGGACCGGAGAGCGGCTTCGTCACCGGCGCCGAGTTCGTGATCGACGGCGGCATGACGCGGAAGATGATCTACGTCTGAGTTCGCCACCGGCGTTGCCGACCCGCTGGGCATGAAACCGTGGCATCGTCATATATGGACGGCCCCCGTCTGGCAAGGAGGTTTTGGCGGCGCTGGCGATTGGTCTGGAGCGGTCATGTATTCGGCCTGTTGCTGCGGTCGAATGCTGACCGCTGGCCCCGATGGGTTACGCGGGCCGGGTTCCAAGCATCGCGGCGCGCTGTGGGGCGCGATGACGAGACGGAGTGTCCCGGTCCAGGTCCTGACCATTTTGCCGTCGCTGCCTTCTGCTCCTTGCTGGGTCACTGGCTGCTCTTCAGGCGAGCGGCCAGAAAGGGGAAGGTTTCTTGGTTTGGCTGCTGCGGGGCGTTCCTTCGTCCCGGCCTTCGTCCCGGCCTGTGTGGTTGCGGGCGCCGCGCGCAGCGGCGGTCAAGGGGGGCCGGAGGCCCCCGCCGCAGGCGGCGCGCAGCGCCCTTGACGGCCGCGAGCACGGCACCACGCTGGAGTGGGCCGCAGCTGCGGCCATCATTGCGCCACCTGTGCCGCGGGGCGGCGATAGGTCTCACCGGAGATCAGCATCGCCCAGGCGATGCGGGCGGTTTTCGCCGCCTGCGCCAAGACCACGACCTTCACCGGCCGGCGAGCCAGGATGCCGCGCTGCCAGGCGGTGGCGCGATCGGTGCGGCTGCGGGCATAGCGCATGATCGTGCTGGCGCCGAGGGCCAACAGCTTGCGCAGCCGGATGTCGCCCTGGCGGCTGATGCCGCTCGCGCGCCGCTTGCCCGCACTCGAATGCTCAAGCGGTGTCAGGCCGCACCAGGCGGCGAAGTCGCGGGCGCTGCGGAACTGCCGACCGTCGCCGATTGCGGTGACGATGGCGTGGGCGGTGATCGGGCCAACGCCGGGGATGGTGGCCAGCCGGCGCATCACCGGGTGCTCGCGGGCGGCCGCGACGATGCGTTCCTCCAGCGCCGCAATGTCGCGCTGCAACCTCTCGATGGTCTTCACCATGATGCGCAGCGGCACCCGAAGCGGCTCCGGGATCGCAACCTCCGCCGTGTCGTCGACCCGCCGCGCCAGCTCGGCAAAGCCCCGCCGGCCCTGGGCGGCGATGATGCCGAACTCGGCCAGCAGGCTGCGCGCGCAGTTCGTCAGCTGGGTCTGCTGCTTCAGCAGCAGATCGCGCGCGCGTTCCAGGCCACGCGCGGCCTGCTGCTCGATGCTCTTGATCGGCACGAAGCGCATGTTCGGCCGGCACACCGCCGCGCAGATGGCTTCGGCATCACGCGCGTCGTTCTTGTTGCGCCTGACGAAGGGCTTCACATAGGCGGCCGGGATCAGCCGCACCTCATGGCCGAGCGCCCGCAGCTGGCGCGCCCAGTAATGCGCGCTGCCGCAGGCCTCGATCCCCACCAGGGCGGGCGACTGCTTGGTGAAGAACGGCTCGACCTGGGTCCGGCGCAGCTTCTTCTGCTCGATCACCTTGCCGGTGCTGTCGGCCACATGCACCTGGAACACAGACTTGGCGATATCCAGGCCGATTATGGTAGCGTTCATGACGGACGGTCTCCGTTGCTGGTTGGTCAAACCCCAGCTTGGCACATAGATGCCGTCAGGGGGCCGTCCACCCAGCATCGCGAGGAGCGCTGCGCCGTGGCGATCCAGGCGGGCCGCTCCGTGCCTCCCGCCTGGATCGCCACGCCGCCCAGCGGCGGCTCGCGATGACAGCTGCGCCAGGCCGGTTTCTTTCTAGACATTTGATGCTGATCCGACATGGATTGCCGGAAGCGAGGGCGCTCATCAGGGCCGGCTCTCGCCCCGGCCGGCCTGAGAACAGGGTTGGATCAGGCTCTCGCCCCGGCCGGCCTGAGAACAGGGTTGGATCAGGCTCTCGCCCCGGCGGGCCTGAGAACAGGGTTGGATCAGGCTCTCGCCCCGGCGGACCTGAGAACAGGGTTGGATTAGGGCCTGTCGTCGAATAGGCGCTGGCCAGCGGTTCAGGGCAATCGCCCGAAGCCTATGATCCGTGGGTGACGGCCATTCTCCCTCTCCGCCCGCGCTTGCGGGGGAGAGGGTCGGGGAGAGGTGGGCCTGCCGGCTGACTCGGTGCAGCGATTTTGGCCGCATCACCCACCTCACCCAACCTCTCCCCCCGCAAGCGCGGGCGGAGAGGAGCAGTTGGCCTCGTTTCAATTGTCCAAACGATCGCCCTGGTCAGCGGTTCAATTGACGACAGGCCCTAGGCTCTCGCCCCGGCCGGCCTGAGAACAGGGTTGGATCAGGCTCTCGCCCCGGCCAGCCTGAGAACAGGGGTTGGATCAGGCCGCCTCCCGCCCCGGCCGGCCTGAGAACAGGGTCGAATCAGGGCCGACCGAGCGGCCGGCTACCCGAGTTGCCGCTCACCCTCGCTACAATCCGCCCGTGCCCGTCCTCTCATGGGTCAATTGCCTTTCCCGCGTCGCTCGGGGCCCCGGGAGCACGTCCTGGCAGTTTGCCATTCTAACAGATATCTTGCGCAACGTCAATAGAACTGTTGACGCCTGGTTCAGCCGCGCCCCATCGCGTAGAACTCGCGGTTCGGGCGCAAGCCGGCGAAGCTGGCCATCCGGTTCGACATGGCGAAGAACGCCGCGATCATCGCGATGTCCCAGATGTCGTCGTCCGAGAACCCGTGCGCGCGCAGGGCCTCCGAATCGGCATCCTCGAGCAGGTGCGATTCCTGCGAAACCTTGACGGCGAAATCCAGCATCGCGCGCTGCCGCGGCGTGATGTCGGCCTTGCGGTGGTTGACCGCGAGCTGATCGGCGATCAGCGCATCCTTGGCCCGCACCCGCAGGATCGCGCCGTGCGCGACCACGCAGTAGAGGCAATGATTGATGCCGCTGGTCGCGACCACGATCATCTCGCGCT
Organism: uncultured Alphaproteobacteria bacterium; assembly: GCA_963754235.1. Classification (GTDB taxonomy): domain Bacteria; phylum Pseudomonadota; class Alphaproteobacteria; order Acetobacterales; family Acetobacteraceae; genus DATAYA01. The sequence goes on from CAVWFK010000025.1 coordinate 42,820, forward strand.
CGGCCTTGGTGAGGCCGCCCTCCTTGGCCATCAGCGCGTCGTGATAGGCCATGAAGGCGCGGAATTCGTCGGGCCGGGCGGCGAGCATCAGGAACACGTTGGGGATGAATCCGGACCGCTCCTGGGTCGCCAGGATGCGCTCGCGGATGTCCTCCGGCACGGCATCGAGCGACGGCACGGGCGAGCGGCAGATCGCGGCGTCGGGGGCGCTGGGCATGGCATCTCTCCTGCGGCGGCGGCACGATCCGCGCGCGGCCCGGCGATGTCAAAGCCCCGACCCCGCCCCGCCCTTGACTCCAAACTCCCCGGGCGCAGCGCTCGCGCCTTGTCGTCAGGCCCGGGCCGTCTCGCGCTGGAGCAAATGGTCCGCATAGCGCGCCCTGAGTGCCAGCTTGTTCAGCTTGCCCGTGGCGGTGTGCGGCAGCTCCTCCACTACCAGCACGTCGTCCGGCACCCACCATCGCGCGACCATGCCTTCGTAGAGCGCCAGCACGCCAGCCGCGTCGAGCGTGCGGCCCGCCTTCGGCACGACCAGCAGCAACGGCCGCTCCATCCACTTCGGGTGCCGGGCGGCGATGATCGCGGCCTCGGCCACGTCCGGGTGCGAGACCGCGATGTTCTCCAGGGTGATGGAGCTGATCCACTCGCCTCCAGATTTGATGAGGTCCTTCGAGCGGTCCACCATCTCGGCAAAGCCGTTGGGATCGATGGTGGCGACGTCGCCGGTGTGAAACCATCCCTCGGCGTCGGCGGCACCTTCCTCGCCGCGGTTGAGGTAGGCGCGGCACACCCAGTGGCCGCGGGTCTGCAGGTCGCCGAACGCGACCCCGTCCCAGGGCAGCCTGGCCCCGGCCCCGTCCACGATGCGGATGTCCGTCCCGCACACTGCACGGCCCTGTTTGAGACTGACGCGCATCGCCTCCTCAAGCGGCAGGTGTGCCGTCGCCGAGGTCGGCGCGTTGTAGGTGACGATCGGGCTGGTCTCGGTCATCCCCCAGGCTTGCTGCACGTGCACACCGTATTCGCCCAGGCCCTCGATCAGGACCCGCGGCAGGGCCGAGCCGGCCACGACTACGCGCCTCAGCGTTTGCAGCCGTGCACCGCTGCCGCGCAACTCCTGTAGCACGCCCAGCCAGATCGTCGGCACGCCCGCCGAGAAGGTGGCGTGCTCCTCGTTCAGCATCCGGACCAGGCTTGCCCCATCCAGGTAGCGGCCCGGCAGGATCAGGGACGCGCCGGCCATCGGCGCGCAGTACGGGAAGCTCCAGCCGGTCCCGTGGTACATGGAGGCGGCCACCAGGACGCGGTCCGTCGCACGCAGGCCGAAGACGTCCGCCATGTTCGCGGCGTACGCGTGCAGCATCGCGGCGCGATGGCTGTAGAGCACGCCCTTGGGCCGCCCTGTGGTGCCGCTCGTGTAGCAGAGCGCGCTCGCCGTGTTCTCGTCGAACTCCGGCCAGGCAAAGCCCTCGTCAGCGTCCGCCATCAGCGCCTCGTAGCTGCTCGACGCCATGACACTCGGCCCGAGCGACAGATCCGGCATCTGCTCCGGGCCGCACAGCATCACCACGGCGCGCAAGCTCGGGACGCGAGTGGCAAGGCTGGAAACGAGGCCGGCGAAATCGGTGTCGGTGAACAGCACGCAGTCCGCCGCGTCGTTCATGATGAAGGCGATGTCATCCGGCGCGAGCCGCGGGTTCACCGTGTGGCAGACCGCCCCCATGCCGGAGATGGCGTAGAACAGCTCAAGGTGCCGGTAGTTGTTCCAAGCGAGCGTCGCGACGCGGTCGCCGGGTTTCACGTCCAGGCCTTGCAGCACGCGCACGAGGCGGCGCGCGCGCCGCTCCACCTCGGCGTAGGTGGTGCGGTGCAAGCCGCTGTCGGTCAGCTTGGAGACGACCTCACCGCCGCCATGGTGCCGCGCGGCGTGCGCGAGTATGGACGAAAGCAAGAGCGGCCGCTGCTGCATGAGCCCAAGCATGACACCCTCCTTCGCCAACATGATGCGGCTATCCGCCCGCCTGCGCGCGCCGGACCCAGCCTGCACCGCGGACTGTAGGACGGGGATACTTGGTTTGCTAGCGAAAAGGTTTTTGACGCCGGTGATTTCAAGCGGCCCGCAGCGGAGGGGGCCGGCATGAGGCCGCTCGAAGGCGTTTTCGTCCTCGATTTCTCGACGCTTCTCCCAGGTCCGATGGCGACGCTGCTGCTGGCGGAGGCGGGCGCCGAGGTCGTCAAGGTGGAGCGCCCCGGGCGGGGCGAGGAGATGCGTTCCTACGAACCGAGATGGGGTGCGGACAGCGCCAACTTCGCGCTTCTGAACCGGGGAAAGCGGAGCGTGGCACTCGACCTGAAGGACCCCGCCGACCAGGCGCGGCTCACGCCGCTCCTGGCGCGGGCCGACGTAATCGTCGAGCAGTTCCGGCCCGGCGTGATGGAGCGGCTCGGCCTCGGCTATGGCACCGTCTCGGCCGCGAATCCCCGCCTCATCTACTGCTCCATCACTGGCTACGGCCAGACCGGGCCGAGGTGCCACGCTGCCGGGCACGACCTCAACTACATCGGCGATACGGGTCTCCTTGGGCTCTCCATGGGTCCGCCGGAGAGCCCGGTCGTGCCGCCGGCGCTGATCGCCGACATCGGTGGCGGCGCCTACCCCGCCGTTATCAACATCCTCCTGGCGCTCCAAGAACGGGAGCGTACGGGTCGTGGCCGCCATTTGGATATTGCCATGTCCGAGAACCTGTTTCCCTTCGCGTTCTGGGCGCTGGGGAGCGGCCTCGCCGCCGCCCACTGGCCCGGGAGTGGCACCGAGCTGCTGACCGGCGGGACGCCCCGATACCGTCTGTACCGCACGCGCGACGGCGGGCACGCGGCGGTCGCGGCGATCGAGCAGCGGTTCTGGGACGCCTTCTGCGATGTCATCGGACTTGAGCCGGCGCTGCGCCAGGACCGCGAGGACCCGGCCATGACCATTCGGCGGGTTGGCGAAATCATCGTCTGCGAGAGCGCGGATACGTGGCGCGAGCGCTTCGCGGGCCGGGATTGCTGCTGCACCATCGTCGCCGGGCTGGAAGCCGCGCCGCGAGACCCGCACTTCCTCGCACGCGGGGTATTCCGCCGCGCTCTGGTCAACGAGCAAGGCGATGCCTTGCCTGCGCTTCCCGTCCCGATCGACCCGGCGTTCCGGGGCAAGCCAGAGCAGCCCCTCGCAGCGCCAGGCTTGGGTGCCGACAATGATGAGTATCTGTCGTGAGGACTCCCTGTCCGGCGCCCGACCCCAGGGCAATCGGGTGAACCGACGTGATCCGTGGGTGACTGCCATTCTCCCTCTCCGCCCGCGCTTGCGGGGGGAGAGGGCCGGGGTGGGTCTGTCGGTTGGCTCGGGGCATCGATTTTGGCCGCATCACCCACCTCACCCAACCTCTCCCCCCGCAAGCGCGGGCGGAGAGGAGCAGTTGGCCTCCTTCCAACCATTCACCCGATTGCCCTGCTCCCGACCCCGCGCCGCCTTGACCCGCTGAGCCGGCCGGCCCCAGACCCCGCTTACGAACGGGTTCCAAGGGCTGCGCCCTTGGCGGGGTGCGGGGCGGAGCCCCGCGACTTGAGGGCGGAATGATCCTCGACGAAGCGGCGCGCGCGATGGCGGCGGGTGAAGCGGGGCGGGCGCGGCAATGGGCGATCGGGCATCAGGTCGCGGTGGGCCGCTATCTCGGCGCGCGCGACACGGTGCCGGTGTCGCAGGCGCACATCATGGCGGACACGGAATCGCTCGGCGAGGCCGGGGTCGCGTGGCTGGAGGGGCTTGCGGCGCTGCCGGAGCCGGAGCGGCGCGTGCGCATCCCCACGATCACCGACCCGCGCGGCACCGATTTCGCCGCCGCCCGCCGCCTGCGCCAGCAGGAGCGGATGCTCGCGCTGGAGCGGCGCGCGATCATGGCGTTCGAGGCGCTCGGTATTCTGATGACGGACACCTGCATCAACTACCAGACGATCATGCCGCCGGTGCGCGGCGAGCACGTCGCCTATGGCGATACCGGCGTGGTGATCTACTGCAACAGCGTGCTCGGCGCGCGCTCGAATTTCGAGGGCGGACCGTCGGCGCTGGCCGCGGCGCTCACCGGCCGCACGCCGCGCTACGGCTTTCATCTCGACGCGAACCGGCGCGCGACGCTGGCTGTGCGCGTGCATAACACGCCGGGCGATCTCGCCGATTGGGGGGTCTTGGGCGCACTGGTCGGGCGGCTCGCGGGCGGCTATGCGCAGGTGCCGCGGGTGATCGGGCTTGGTGGCGCGCCGGGCTCGGACGCGCTCAAGCATTTCGGCGCGGCGATGGCGAGCCACGGCTCGGTCGCGATGTTCCACATCAAGGGTGTGACGCCCGAAGCCGAAGCAGCGCCGGGCCTGCCCGCGCACGACCTGTGCGCCGCCGATATTGCGGCATTCCGCGACGCCATTTCGGCCGACGTCGATGCGATCGACGTGGTGGTGTTCTCCGCCCCGCAGCTCAGCCTGATGGAGATGCAGACGCTCGCCGGCCTGCTCGACGGGCGCCGCGCGGTGGTGCCGCTGCTCGCCGTCACCAGCCCGCAGGTCAAGCCGGACGCCGACCGCATGGGTCTCACCGCAAAAATCGAGGCCGCGGGCGGGATGGTGCTGTCGGGGATGTGCTTCTACCAGAGCTACGCGCGCGAGATGGCGGAGGCGAATGGCTGGCAGAGCCTTGCCACCAACTCGGCAAAGCTGGTCAACATCATCGGCGGCTACGGCTACCGCCCGGCGCTGCTGAGCATGGAGCGTTGCGTCGATGCCGCCTGCCGCGGACGGATCGGGCGATGAGCGGCGCCGTTTTTGCCGCGGCCGCCGGGATGGGGAAGCGCGTGCAGGGGCGCGCGCTGGTGGCGCGCGACGGGTTCTCGGCGCGCTACGATCTCGACCGCATCCTCGGCGTGTTCGCTCGCCCAGAGCATCGTCTTGCGGGGCAGAGCTATGTCGGGCGCATCCTGGTGCTGGACGCGGCGAAGGGCGGCGTCGCGACCGCGTGGATGCTGCACGAGATGGCCGTGCGCGGGGTGATGCCGGCGGCGCTGATCTTGAATCGCGCCAACCCGATCATGGTGCAGGGTGTGGCCTTTGCCGGCTTCACCATGCTGTCGGGTTTTTCCGCCGACATCACCGCCGTAGTGCCGGACGGCGCGCTGGTGGAGGTGGACCCCGAGGCTGATCCACCCTGCCTGCGCGTGCTCGCCGCACCCTGACGGGCGGCGGACGGGTTCAGCCGGCAACAGGTTTGCCGAGTGCCTTGCGATGCGAGGCACTTCATCGGCGAAACGCGATAATCGTCGGCCGACGCAAGCGGTCCGTCTGGCCGACGGCAATGTGCCCTACAACCGCGGCGACGACGATGGCGCCCCCCGCGATGGTGCTGGAAGGCGGCATCTCCCCGAAGGCGAGCCAGACCCAGAGCGCCGCCAACGGCACTTCCAGCGTATTGACGAGTGCCGACTCAGTCGCGGAGATCAGCCGTGCGCCGAGCGTCAACAGCAGCAGGCCGAGGCCAAGCTGGGTGACGCCGAACAGGGCGAGTTCCACCATGTCCTCCGCGCCGGTGTGCAGAGGTGCCGCGAACGGCCACGCAATTGACGCGCTCAGCAAGGCTGAAAGCCCAGCCGCCGGCAGCATCGGCGTGTCACGATAGCGGCGGATTATGAGCATCATCACGGTCATCAGCACGGTCATGCCGAGGGCCAGCAGGTCGCCGACGAGTCCGCCCTGCACGCTCGCTCCGCCGACCATGATAATCACCCCGACCAGCGCCGCCGCGCTCGCGATCAAGGTCGGCCAGCTTTGAGGCGAACGAAACACCGCCCAGCCGATCGCCGCCGTCAGCAATGGAGCTGTAGCGAAGATGATCACGACGTCAGCGACGGAGGTCCGGCGGAACGCATTGATAAATAGGATTGTCGCGAGTCCCGAGCACGCGGTGACGGCCAGCCCCGGCAAACCCATCGCGCGCACCGTGTCGAGTGCACGACGCCTCTCTCGGATCAGCACAATGGCCGAGATGAAGGCGGCCGCGAACAGCCCCCGCCAGAATAGGATGGTCCAGGGATCGAGCGGGATCAGCCGGGTGAAGAACCCCGCCGTGCTGTAGGCGACCGCCGAGGCCGCGAGGAGGGCGATGCCCACCCCGCGGCGCTCCCCGCGCATCATGCGCGCCAGAACGGCTTGTTCGCCTCGGTACTCGGCCTCGGCCCGGGTCACGCCGATATCCTTGAGGATGTGCGGGTCGAGCTCCGACAGCGCGGTGCGCGAACGCCAGCGCCGCCAGCCCTCCCGGATCGTCGCACGGATCGAGGACCGCCCCGGTCCAGGGTGCGGCCCAGGGTGCGGCCCGAGATGCGGGCCGCAGGGGGGCGGCGGCGCGTCGGTCCGCCCACGGGCGGGGAAGGGGACAGGCTCCGACAGCGGGGTGCGGAAGAAGACGATCGTCGTCATGGCGGGGACTCCTTCAGATTGGCAGGAGGAGAGATTAGGTTCCCCCTCCTGACAGCGTCGTGTCAGCAGCGAACGGGAGCGGATCGATGCGCCGTGCCGATCGGCTGTTCGACATCATCCAGGCAATGCGGCTCGCGCGCACTCCGGTTACTGCGGCGGCACTCGCGGCCGAACTCGAAGTCACGCCGCGCACCGTCTATCGCGACATCGCGACCTTGCAGGCGCGGCACGTGCCGATCGAGGGCGCCGCGGGTCTCGGCTACGTGCTTCGCCGTAGCTTCGAGCTGCCGCCGCTGATGTTCACCGAGGAGGAGGCGGAGGCGATCACGGTCGGGCTGCGGATGCTGCACCGGACCGGCGATCCGGGCCTGACGGCAGCGGCGCACAGCGTGGCCGCCAAGGTCGCCGCCGTGATGCCTGCCGGGATGCGCGAGCGCATCACCGCGGCACCCGTGCATGTCTCCCGGCGTGGCGCGCCCGCGGCGCGCGGTATCGATTTCTCACGCGTGCGCGACGCGATTCGCAACGCGCGCAAGATGCGTATCGCCTACGTCGATGCGAGCGGCAGTACCAGCAGCCGGACGATCAAGCCGATCGCGGTCGAGTATTACGTCCAAGCAACCCTGCTCTGCGCGTGGTGCGAGCTGCGCGACGATTACCGGCATTTCCGCGCCGACCGCATCACCGAGTCGCGGGTGCTGAATGAGGGTTTCGGCGACGAGGCGCAGCGCCTGATGGCGGGCTGGCTCGCGCTCACGCGGCCGGTCTGATGGTGAAAATCAGAGGGATGGGCGGCTGCGATCACTGGCGCCCAGCGCACCGCGCCACGGATGCGGCCGTCACGGGACGGGCCATGGCGCTCAAACCGCCGCGAACACGTACCACCAGAACGGGAGCGTCAGGAACGATACCACCGTCCCGATCCCGACCATCAAGGTGATCAGCGTCGTGTTCAACCCGTACTGGATGGCAACAATGGAGCCGCCGATCTGCGGCGCCATTGCGGCCTCGAACAGGGTGATCTGCATCGTCGGCCCGCGCAGGCCCAGCGCGCCGAGATAGATCAGCGCGATCAGCAGCGGCGCGAGCACGAGCTTGTAGCCAAGCCCCAGCGCCAGGGGAATGCGGCTTCCTCGCAACGACCCGAGCCGCAACTGCAATCCGACCGACACCAGCGCCAGCGGCGCCAGGGTCGCGCCCAGCCGGCTCAGCACGCTGTCCGCCCAAGCGGGGTAATCGAGCGGAATGAGGAGGAGCGCGAGCGCGAGCGCGATCAGGGGCGGAAAAGTCACGATCCGTCGCAGCGTATCGCGGGGCGAGATCACACCCTCGGAATAGAGGCAGATCAGAACGATGCCCGCCGTGCTCAGCACCAGATAGGTGCCAAGCTGGTCGATCATGATCCCGACCGGCATCCCGCCGGCGCCGTAGAAGGATTCGATCATCGGCAACCCGATGAAGGACGTGTTGCCCAGCCCCCCCATTACGACGAGTGCCCCGGTGGTGGCTTTCGGAAGCCGCAGCGCATTGCCGATCAACCAGAAGATCAGCGCGCTTGCCGCGAACAGCAGCCACGGCATCAGCACGGCATAGAGCAGAGAGGGCCGCAGGGTGATGGCGTGGACCTGAAGCAGCGTGAGGGCCGGGAGCGAGACGTTGATGATGAACGCATTGATGGAGGTATGGGCGTTGTCCGGCACCCTGCCGAGCTGCCGCAACGCCATGCCGATCGCGAGACACAGGAACAGCATGATGATGCTGGACATTATGACCTCCGCTGGTCGCAGTCGGGCGGTGCCCAGCAGACCAGCTTCCGACCCTTGCCGGCTGTGAGCCGGGTCACACGGGTGGTCGGGTGCCGCAGCCGACGCCGGGCGGAAGTGCTGCTGGCGGCCGGGGCGGTGAACTCGCCGCACCTGCTGCAGCTCTCGGGGATCGGACGCGCCGCGGGATCGGACCCGCCGCGCATCTGCGGACCATCGGCGTGGAGGTGCTGCACGACCTGACATCGCGCGGATGCTCGGCGCCCTTCGCATCCCGAGCGACCCATCAAAATCGTAGCGGCCGGTCGCTTTGCGTGGTGGCAATACGGCCGGCGCGATAGACTCCCTCATGACCTGCCGAGTCGCGCACGGCCGGCGCTCGTTTGCCGGGCGCATGCGCAATCCCACCCATGCCGCGGAGGACTCGCCATGAAGAAACATCGGCACGGCGCAGCCGCGACAGCATCACCAAGCGTCCTGGCGGAGCGCGGCGCAGAGGCCCTGCGTCTCGGCCGCTTCAAGGAGGCGATGGAGGTCTTCAAGCAACTCGCGCGGCAGGATCCGCAGCCGCAATGGACCGATCGTCTCGCCGATGCCTATGCCGGTCGCGCTCGCGCGCTGGCCGATAAGGGCATGTTCCAGGAAGCCGCGATGGTCCTCGAAAACACGCGGGCGGCGGACGGCAGGGTGCGCGAGCCGGTGCTCTACCTGATGTGCCTGATCCGTCAGGGCCAGCATCAGAAAGCGGCGCGGGCGGCCCTGACATACGTTGGTATCGACCTGAATGCAGCCGAGGCGGCCCGCGTTGCCGATCTGGCGGCGGCCCTCTCGCTCGCCGCGCCGGCAGCACCGCCGCCGACCGACAAATCGCCCGGTGGTGCTGCCTGGGGCGAACTGTGCCGGGCGGCCGAGGCGGCGCTTCGCGTCTGGGTGCAGGGCAAGCCCGCCGAGGAGGTCGATGCGCTGCTCACCCGCATCCCGCTCCGCTCATCCTTCGGGCCGCTGCGCCTGATCCTGAAAAGCCTGACCATGCCGGAAGACGCTGCGGATAAGGCCCGCGGCCTCCTCACGATGATCCCGGCGACGTCAATGTTCGCCGCGCCGCGCGCGGCGGCGGAGGCGACGCTGGACGCGGATGCGGCAGCCCTGCTCGATCGCTGGAGCGACCTCAGCCCGGCGCAGCGGGCCTTCGTGGCTGAGGCGCGTGGCCTGGAGACGGCGGCGACCGGCCTGCTGGGCCAGATCCTCGAAGCCGAGCGGCGCGGCCCGGCGGTGCTGTTCGCACTCCTGACCAAGCCGGGACTGAACCTGCCGGCAGCCGATCTGCGGACCGCCTGCCTCGACCTCCTGCCGCACGTCCTGGCGTGCCGTGCGCAATTCGAGCGCTGCTTCGCGCCGCTGTCCATACTGGAGCACAACCGCGTTCTCGCCGTGGCGGCGGAGGCGAAGGATGAGTGGCGCGAGGCCCAGCTATGCTGGGAGGCGGTGGTCAAGACCCTGTCGCGCCAGCCGACGCCGGAGCCGCTGGCGCAGGCGGTGGTGCTTCGTCACCTGGCCGACCTGGCGCAATGCCATTCGCAGGTGCGCGGCGCCCCTGGGACCGACACGGTCGCCGACTATCTCGACCGCAGTCTCGCGCTGGATCCGGAACACCTTCCCGCAACCCTGACGCTGATCAAGCGGTACCGGAACGCCGACCGCCCGAAGGACTGGCACCGCACGGCCGATTTGGCAGCGCAACGATTTCCGGAGAACACCGCGATCCTGCTGCACGCGGTCGATGCGGCGGTGGCCCGCAACGCCTACAAGAAAGCCGTCAGCGTCGCACGGCGGCTGCTGACGCTGGACCCCATCAACCGGCCGGTGCGTGAGCGCATGATCGAGCTGCAGCTTGCCCATGCGCGCAAGCAGATGCGCTCGGGCCGGACCGATTTGGCCGGGAAGACGTTGTCGCAGGCGGCCGAGTGGGAGCGGTCGGACGCGCCGAGCGCGCCGCTGCGGATCGGCCAGGCCCTCGCGATGTACCGCGACCAGGACTCCGAGTCCGAGGTCATGCTGCGGGCGGGCGTGCAGCTTGCGGGCGGCGGCACGGTCGGCTGGTTCCGCGCCGTTCTGGAAGCGGCATTGATGGGCTGGACGGAGCAGCAGCGCCAATTCCTGCATCGCGAATTGTCGGCGGCGCAGGCGATCGCGCCCAGTCGCGAGGCAATCCTGTCGCTGGTCGAGACGCTCGGGCAGAAGGAGATCCGCGACGCCAAGCGGGTGATGGCGCAGGTCCTCTGGCGGATCGATCCGTGGCTGGTGCGCGGGCGCGGCCTCGGCTGGTCCTCGGCGGAGTTCCAGGCGATCGCGGCCTGCTTGCATCAGCTTGGCGCGTACGACGCCCTGCGCGCGTACGCCCAGGACGCGATGCGGCGCGACCCCGAAGACCAGGCGGCTCGCTTCTATCGGATCGTGGCGCAGGCGAGCGGCGATGCCGATCGCCTGACCGATGCCCAGGAGACCGAGCTGTCGGCACTCATCGACCAGGCCGGCAGCCGCCAGGATTTCCACATGGTCAACCGGGTGCAGCGATTCCTCGACGGCGGCGAGGTGGGCCGGCGGCAGAACGGTGCTGCGCTCGACGATGTCAGCCCCGAGGACATCGAGGAATTCCTCGGCGATGCCGTCGCCGACCTGGCGGGACTGCCGGATAAGGAAATCCGCAAGCTGGTGAATGAATTCGGCCGCAACCGGACCATCGACATGCTGACCGAGATGGCGGCCGATACGCCGCTCGGCCGGATTCTGCCCGACCAACAGCTCGGGCAGTTTTGCGAAGTGCTCGTTGCGCGCGCGACTGCACGCCACCCGCACATGGCGCGGCGGTGATGGCGGCGCACTCGGGAGATCGGCTGATGATGACGAAGGATCCGTTCGCGGTGCTCGGCGTGGATGACGACGCCGGCGACGAGACGATCAAGCAACGCTATCTGGCGCTGGTGCGCAGCTTTCCGCCGGATCGGGAGCCGGAGCGCTTCCAGGAAATCCGCCGTGCCTATGAGGCGGTACGCGGTGAGCGTGAGCGGCTGGAGGTGAAGCTGCTGCGGACCGGCACCACGGCGCTGTCGCGGCTCAAGCTCCATTGCCTGCGCTCGACCAGCTCGGGTGATCGGCGCCGGGCCTCGCAGGCGACGGTGACGGCGCTGATCCTGGACGGGCTGCGCCGCGGCCCCCTGTAGATCGCGGATTGAGGAAGGGGCCGGCGTGGACGCCACGGTCAAGGAAACCCTGCTGGACCAGTTCCGCTGCTATCTCGACGGCATCGAGGAGACGCCGGAGCCGGCGGACGCACCGGGCGAAGCGGCGGGCGAGGCGGCGGATCTGTTCACTGTCTTCGTCGAGCTGGCGGCGGTGCGCACCGAGCTGCGGACCGAATCACGCCTGGTGAAAGAAGCGCTCGATCAGTTCCGCGGCGTGTTCGACGCCCTCCGATCCAGCCAGGCCACCTTGGAGCAGGAGCTGAAGCGTGCGCAGGCCGAGGCGCGGGAACGCGGCCGCGCCCTGCTGCGGCCGCTGCTGCTGGAGCTGCTCGAGCTGCGCGACCGACTGGCGGACGCGCTGGAGCAGCCGGCGCCGCCGGCGCGCTGGCTCGACCGCTGGCGGCGGCAATCCGAACCCGAACCCTGGCGGGAGGGTCTCGGCATCACATTGCGGCGGCTGGACCGCATCCTCGCCGACCGGCGCGTGGTCGCGATCGAGATGACGGGGCGCCGGTTCGATCCGCGCCTCGCCCGCGTGGTCGGCACCACCCGCGACGCGACCATCGGCGCCGGGATCGTCGCGGAAGAAGTGCGCGCCGGATTTCTCTGGGACGAGGAATTGCTGCGCAGCGCCGAGGTGATCGTCAACGCGGCCGAGGCCGATAAAGAGGAGACCATGCAATGACGGATGAGATCGTCGGCATCGACCTGGGCACGACCAATTCCGAGATCGCGCTCTATCGCGACGGCCGCCCGGAAATCCTGACCGATGAGCAGGGACGCAAAATCCTGCCCTCGGTCGTGGGCATCACCGAGGCGGGGGAGCTGCTGGTCGGCGAGGAGGCGCGCAACCAGTTGCTGCTGTATCCCGATCGCACGGTCCGATCGATCAAGCGGCGGATGGGCCAGGCCGAGACGGTGCGGATGGCAGGTGCCGACTACACGCCGCAGGAGATTTCGGCGATCATCCTCAAGCGGCTGAAGGAGATTGCCGAACGCAGGCTGGAGCGGCCGGTGGGCAAGGCGGTGATTACCGTGCCGGCGTATTTTTCCGACATCCAGCGCCAGGCCACCCGCGAGGCGGGCGAGATCGCCGGGCTGGAGGTGGTCCGCATCATCAACGAGCCGACCGCGGCGGCGCTGGTGTACGAGGCGGGGCGGCATCAGGGCAAGCGTATCCTGGTCTATGATCTGGGCGGCGGCACCTTCGATGTTTCGGTGGTGCGGATCGAAGAAGGCGTCGTCGAGGTGATTTCCAGCCACGGCAACAACCATCTCGGCGGCGACGATTTCGACGCCAAGGTGGTGGCGCACATTCTCGAACGGCTCAAGATCACGCAGGGCGTCGATGTCTCCGACCAGCCGCGGGCGATGGCACGCATCCTGCGGGCGGCCGAAGCGGCGAAGCGGCATCTCTCCGACCACCCGTACGCCCGGATCGAAGAGGAATACCTGGCGGAAGCGGATGGCAAGCCGGTGCATCTGTCGCTCGAGCTGGCGCGCGACGAGTACGAGCGGATGATCGCGCCGTTCGTCGAGGAGACCTTGCAGGCGATCCACATCGCGTTGCAGGCGGCGGACCTGACCGCCTCTCAGGTGGAGGAGATTCTTCTGGTCGGCGGGGCCACGCGCACGCCGGTGATCCGGCGCCGCCTGCTCGAAGTGTTCGGGCGTGAGCCGCGCGGCGAGGTGGATGCGGATCTTTGCGTCGCCATGGGCGCGGCCATCGAGGGTGCCGCGATCGGCGGCGCCGAGGTCTCCGCCGTGCTGGTCGATGTGACGCCCTATACCTTCGGCACCAGCGCGCTCGGCGAGCTGGGCGGCGATCTCTACCCCTATCACTACGTGCCGATCATCGCCCGCAACACGCCCATCCCGGTGCGCAAGAGCGAAGCCTTCTACACCGTCGTCGACGACCAAACCGCGGTCGATGTGCGCATCTACCAGGGCGAGAACGCCGATGCGCTCGAGAACATCAAGCTCGGCGAATTCCGTGTCGAGGGCCTGAGCAAGTCGCCCGCCGGCAACCCGGTGGTGCTCGATCTGGCGCTCGATCGTGACGGCATCCTGCATGTCGCGGCGCGGGAGAAGAACACCGGCATGGAGCGGCGGATCAGCATCGACCAGGCGATGCCGCGCTACGGTGCGGCGGAGTTGCAGGACGCACGGACGCGCATCGGCTCCCTGTTCGGGCAGGAGGCCGACGAGGCGCTCGCCGGCCCAGGGGAGGCCGCTTTTGCCGGTGCCGAGGTCGCGGCATTGCTGGAGAAGGCCGGCGCTCGCCTGCAGACAGTCGAGGACGAGGATCGGACCGAGATGATCGACCTGATGGAGACGATCCGCGACGCCGGGGCGGCCGGCGACGCCGCGGCGTTGGCGCAGGCGCGGACGCAACTGACCGACCTGCTGTTCTATCTCGAGACCTGACGCGATGGAGACCTGCCCGATCTGTCGCGCGACCCTGAACGGCGCCAGCATTTGCCGGCGCTGCCGGGCGGATTTGCAGAGAGGTGCAGGAGATCGAGCGGCTTGGGCAGGCGCTGGCGGGAGCGGCGATGCGCTCGCTCGCCGAGGGCGATCTCGGCGCGGCCGAGCACTGGCTTCGCCGCGCCCGGGCGGTCCATGCCACGCCGGCGGTTCAGGTGCTGGCGAGGCTGGTGGCCAGCCCGCGCGTGCGCCGGGAAGGCAACTCCCTCTCCGCCCCTGGGGGCGGAGAGGGCCGGGGTGAGGTGGGCGATGCGCCGCTCCATATCGGTGCTGTCACGCCGTGGCGCGCGGACGAGGATGGCTCGCTCCTGTAAGGCCGTCGCCGCTGGCCCCCACCTCACCCAACCCTCTCCGCCCCGAGGGGCGGAGAGGGCCTGAGCCGCTCACCGATACGGGTCTTTGCGGAAACCAGCGAGGCGTTGCGGGTCAGTCCGCGAGCCGGAACCGCGCCGCCGCCAGCAAATCCGCCGCCAATGCCTCGCGGATGGCAGCGGCGCCGGCTTCGGTGCGCGGCACGGCCAATACCTGCGCGAAGGGCGGGCCGTCGCCGCGCGCCCGAGCGAGGAACAGCCGGGCCAAGGCCTGTGCGGCGGGCGTGCGCGGCGCGCAGCAGGGGCAGCCGGGCGGGTGCCGCGCAGTCGGGTGCAAAGACGGGGCCAGCACAAACCCCGCAACCGCGCGGCCCGGCGCTGCGGGCGGCTCGCCCTCGACCAGCAGCGCGGTCGCCGCGTCGCCCGGATCGGGAGCGCCGATCAGCACCGGGATGCGCGCATCGGACACGCGCCGTCATAGGCGGGCGGCAGTCGGCGAACAAGGCTCACTGCATTCCGACTGGACATAAAGATATCTTTATGTATGTTCGGCGCGATGGACACGCTGCTCGCCCGCCTGCGCGCCGCCGCCGAGCCGACCCGGCTGCGGCTGCTGGCGCTCGCCGCCGGCGGCAGCTTCTGCGTCAGCGAGTTCGCCGAGATTTTGGGCCAGAGCCAGCCGCGCCTGTCGCGCCATCTGCGGCTGCTGGGCGAGGCGGGGCTGCTGGAGCGGGTGCGCGAGGGGGCCAATCTGTGGCTGACCCTGCCCGGCGGCGAGGCCGGCGCGTTCGCCCGCGACCTGCTGGCGCGGCTGCCGGCGGACGACCCGCAGCTTGCGGCCGATCGCAGGCAGGCGGCGCGGGTGCTCGCCGCCCGCGCCCGCGCCGCCTCGGAGAGTTTTCGCCGCCAGGGTGCGGATTGGGACGAGATGCGGGCGATGGGCCTGCCCGCCGAGGCGGTGGAAGCGGCGCTGCTGCGGCTGCTGCCCGAGCAAGGGATCGGCCGGCTGCTCGACATCGGCACCGGCACGGGGCGGCTGCTGGAGCTGATCGGCCCACGCGTCGCCGCGGCGCTGGGCGTGGATGCGAGCCGCGAGATGCTGAAGCTGGCGCGGGCGCGGCTGGCGCAGCCCGGATTGCCGCACTGCGCTGTGCGACAGGCCGACATGTACCGCCTGCCGCTGCCCGACGAGGGCTTCGATGCCGCCGTATTGCAAATGGTGCTGCACCATGCCGAGGACCCCGCCGCGGCGCTGACTGAGGCCGCGCGCGTGCTGCGTCCCGGCGGCGCGCTGATCGTGGTCGATCTCGCCGCGCATGAAGGGGCACCGGCCGCGACCCGGCTCGCGCATCGCTGGCCGGGCTTCGACGACGGCGCGATGACCGCGCTGCTCGATCGCGCGGGGCTTGCCGCCGGTGCCGCGGTCGCGGTGCCGGGGCCTTTGGAAATCCGGTTGTGGCCGGCCGCCAAGCCGGCAGCATCCCGTCAACTCGCGGCCTGAGGGAACCAAACGGAATGTCCCGACCCCATCTGCTCGATGCGCTGCGCGATCGCGTGCTGCTGGCCGACGGTGCGATGGGCACCCGCGCGCAGGACCAGGCGCTGCACACCGAGCGCGACTACTGGGGGTGCGAGAACTGCACCGATATTCTTGTGCTTTCGCGCCCCGATCTCGTGCGGGACATCCATCACGGCTACTTCGCCGCCGGCGCCGATATGGTCGAAACCAACAGTTTTGGCGCATCCCCCGTGACCCTCGGGGAGTTTGGCTCTGGCCGATCGCGCATTTGAAATAAACCAGCGTGCGGGGGAGCTCGCGCGCGAGGCCGCCGAGCAATTCGCCGACGGACGCGACCGTTACGTGCTGGGCAGCATCGGGCCGGGAACCAAGCTGCCGACCTTGGGCAATATCGGCTATGACGCGCTGGAGGCGGCGCTCGCCGAGCAGTCGCGGGGCCTGGTCGCGGGCGGCGTCGATGCGATCATGATCGAGACCTGCCAGGATACGCTGCAAGTGAAGGCGGCGGTGAACGGTGCGAAGCGTGCGCGCGCCGACGCCGGCACCGACATCCCGATCTTCGTGCAGGTGACGGTGGAAACCACCGGCACGCTGCTGGTCGGCCCCGACATGGCCGCCGCCGCGACCGTGATTCATGCGCTCGATGTGCCGCTGCTGGGCCTGAATTGCGCGACCGGCCCGCAGGAGATGGCCGAGCATGTCGGGTGGCTGGCGAAGAACTGGCCCGGCCTGATCTCGGTGCTGCCGAACGCCGGATTGCCGGAACTGGTGGATGGGCACACGCATTATCCGCTTTCGCCCGCCGACCTCGCGACCTGGCTGGAGCGTTTCGTCGCCGAGGACGGGGTGAATTTGATCGGCGGCTGCTGCGGCACCACCAACGCGCATATCGCCGCCCTCGATGCGATGCTGCGCCGTCGCGGCGAGCGCCGGCCGGCGCCGGTCGCGCGTAAGCCGGTGTGGGTGCCGTCGGTCGCGAGCCTGTATGGGCAGGTGGCGCTGCGGCAGGAGAATGCGATCTTCTCGATCGGCGAGCGCTGCAACGCCAACGGCTCGAAGAAGTGGCGCGCTTTGCAGGAGGCGGGCGACTGGGACGGGTGCGTTGCGATGGCGCGCGAGCAGATCGCGGAGGGGTCGAACGCGCTCGACGTTTGCACCGCCTTCGTCGGCCGCAACGAGACGGCGGAGATGGACGAGGTGATCCGCCGCCTCACCTCGGCTGCGAACGCGCCGCTGGTGATCGACAGCACCGAGACGCCGGTGATCGAGAGCGCGCTCAAGCTGCACGGCGGCAAGCCGATCATCAACTCGATCAATTTCGAGGAAGGCACGGCGGCGGCCGAGGCGCGGCTGCACCTCGCGCGCCGCTTCGGGGCGGCGGTGATCGCGCTCACTATCGATGAGCAGGGGATGGCGAAATCGCCCGAGCGCAAGCTCGAGATCGCCGAGCGGCTGGTGGCCTTCGCCTGCGAGCGGCACGGCCTGCCGCAATCCGACCTGCTGATCGACCCGCTGACCTTCACCATCGCCACCGGCAACGAGGACGACCGCAAGCTGGCAGCCTGGACCTTGGAGGGGATCGCCGCGATCCGCGCGCGCTTCCCCGAGGTGCAGATCATCCTTGGCCTGTCGAACGTGAGCTTCGGCCTCAATCCGGCGGCGCGCGCGGTGCTCAACAGCGTGTTCCTCGATCACGCGGTGCGCGCCGGCATGACCGGTGCGATCGTGCATGTCAGCAAGATCCGCCCGCTGCACCAGTTGGCGCCGGAGGAGGTGGCGGTCGCCGAGGATTTGATCTTCGATCGCAGGCGCGAGGGCTATGATCCGCTGGCGCGAATACTGGAGATGTTCGCCGATCGCCGCACGGCAGAGGCGACCACCCGCAAGCGCGCCGAGACGGTGGAGGAGCGGCTGCGCGACCGGATCGTCGATGGCGACCGCAAGGGCCTGACCGACGATCTGGATGCGGCGATGCAGCGCCACGCGCCGCTCGACATCATCAACACCTTCCTGCTCGACGGCATGAAGGTGGTGGGCGAGCTGTTCGGCGCCGGCAAGATGCAGTTGCCGTTCGTATTGCAGAGTGCCGAGACGATGAAGGCGGCGGTCGCCTGGCTCGAGCCGCACATGGAGCGCGTGGAAGGGCAGGAGAAGGGGACGATCGTGCTCGCGACCGTGAGAGGCGACGTGCACGACATCGGCAAGAACTTGGTCGATATCATCCTGACCAACAACGGCTATCGCGTGGTCAATCTCGGCATCAAGGTCAAGCTCGCCGACATGCTGGCGGCTGCTTCCCAGCATCGCGCGCACGCGATCGGCATGTCGGGGCTGCTGGTGAAATCGACCGTGGTGATGCGCGAGAATTTGGAAGAGATGACGCGCCAGGGGCTGGAGATTCCGGTGATGCTCGGCGGTGCGGCGCTGACCCGCGGCTATGTGGAGGACGATTGCGTGCGCGCGTACGCGTGCGGGCGGGTGGCATATGCGCGCGACGCGTTCGATGGGCTGCACCTGATGGACAAGGTGATGGGCAACGGGTTCGACGACTATCTGGGTGCGGTGCAGGCGCGGCGCGCGGGCAAGAGCCGCAACCCGAGCCGCACGCTCGGGCAGGCGGATGCACGCGCGTTCCGGCCTGTGGATGTGCTGGCGGTGCAGGCGCGCCGGCGGCGCGTGACGGAGGAGTCGCTAGTGCCGGAGCCGCCGTTCTGGGGGCCGCGCGTGATCGAAGCGTCGCCGAAGGCGATCGTGCCGTTCGTCAACGAACGCAGCCTCTATCAGTTCCAGTGGGGATTTCGCAAGCAGGGGCGCTCGCTCGACGATTTCCTCGGCTGGGCAAAGCAGGAGCTGCGGCCGGTGATGAAGCGGATGCTCGCCCTATGCGAGGCCGACGACATCCTGCGCCCGCGCGCCATCTACGGCTACTGGAAGGCCGCCGGGCAGGGCAACGATCTGATCCTGTTCGACGAGACCGGCGAGCGTGAGCTGGTGCGCTTCACCCTGCCGCGCCAGCCGCGCGAGGATGGCGAGTGCATCGCCGATTTCGTGCGCGACATCGACGACGCGGAGCGCGACGTGATCGGGTTGCAAGTGGTGACGGTGGGGCAGAAGGCGTCCGACGTGGCGCGCGCCTGGTTCGAGGACGACCGCTATCAGGACTATCTCTATCTGCACGGCCTGTCGGTGGAGATGGCGGAGGCGATGGCGGAATACACCCACAAGCGCGTCCGCGCCGAACTCGGCTTCGCGGCCGAGGACGATCGCGACATGGACAAGATGCTGGGCCAAGGGTATCGCGGCTCGCGCTATTCCTTCGGCTACCCGGCCTGCCCGAAGCTCGAGGACCAGGTGCCGCTGATGACTCTGCTGGCGGCGGAGCGGATCGGCGTGTCGCTGTCGGACGAATGGCAGCTCCATCCCGAGCAGAGCACGAGCGCGATCGTGATCCTGAACCCGCGGGCGAAGTATTTTTCGGTGTAGGCACCCCTCACGTCATGCTCGGCGAAGGCCGAGCACCCACGTCTTTCTGTCGTGCCGTACAGCGAAGGCGTGGATGTCGGCCTTCGCCGACCATGACGGCGGGGATGCCTGCCGTCAGCCGATCAGCTTGCGCGCGGCCTCGATCAGCTCCCGCACCGCGGCGCAGGACTTGTCAAAGGCGGCCTTTTCGGCCGGCTGCAGCGCGATTTCGACGATGCGCTCGACGCCGCCCGCGCCGATCACCACCGGCACGCCGACATAGAGGCCGCGCACGCCGTACTGCCCGTCGAGCCAGGCCGCGCAGGGCAGCACGCGCTTCTTGTCGCGCAGATAGCTCTCGGCCATCGTGATCGCCGCCGACGGCGGGCGCGTAGAACGCGCTGCCGCGCTCCAGCAGCTTGACGATCTCGCCGCCGCCGGCCGCGGTGCGGGCCACGATCGCGTCGATCTTTTCCGCCGTCGTCCAGCCCATCTTGATGAGGTCCGGGACCGGGATGCCGGCGACCGTCGAATAGCGCGTCAGCGGCACCATCGAGTCGCCATGCCCGCCGAGCACGAAGGCGGTCACGTCCTCGACCGAGACGCCGAACTCGTGCGCCAGGAACAGGCGGAAACGCGCGCTGTCGAGCACCCCCGCCATGCCGACGACGCGTGCGGGCGGCAGGCCGGATTTCTGCTGCATCACCCAGACCATCGCATCGAGCGGGTTGGTGATGACGATGACGAACGCGCTGGGCGCAGTGGTTGCGGATGCCGTCGGCAACCTCGGCGATGACGCCTGCGTTCTTGCCGATCAGGTCGTCGCGCGACATGCCCGGCTGGCGCGGGAATCCGGCGGTGACGATCACCACGTCGGCGCCGGCGATCGCGGAATAGTTCGCCCCGCCGGTCATGTGGGCATCGAAATCCTCGATCGGGCCCGATTGCATGATGTCGAGCGCCTTGCCGGCGGCGACGCCGCCGAACACGTCGAACAGCACGACGTCGCCCAGTTCCTTGAGGCCAGCGAGGTGTGCCAGCGTGCCGCCGATATTGCCGGCGCCGATGAGGGCGATCTTGCTGCGGGCCATGCGGGAGTGTCCTTATGGAGCGGTGCCGCAAGCGGGCATCACCGTCCGCGCGGCGGGCGCGCGGGCTTAGCGCAGACGGCGGGGGGCGGCAAGCGCGGAGGGAGGCCGGCCCACTATGCGGAACCTTGGGCCTGGCCGATCGGCCAGCTTTTGGTTTGGCAATCGCGTCGCGGATTTGCGCAATCTCAGCAACCGATCACATCCACATGCCCTGCCACGCCGTACGCGGCGATCCGCCGATCCCGCGTTACCACCGGCACGCCAAGATGCCGCGCCGTGGCGACGATCAGCCGGTCGCCTGGGTCGCCTTGCAGCGCGCCGGGCAGATACGATGCGTCGATTGCGATTTCCGGCGTGAACGGAGCGGCCCTGATCCCCGGCGCCGCCATCACCCGCGCGAACCACGTCCGCACATCCGGCCTGAACGCCAGGCGCCTGCGGCTCAGCAGCCCGACCTCCCACGCCGATACGGGCGAGACCAGAACGCCGTCCGCCTGTCCGGCCGCCAGGATCGCAGCGATCGCCTCCGGCGCCATCCGGTCGCCATTGGCCAGCCAAATCACGGCGCAGGTGTCCAGCAGCACCGCTCGCGGCGGCGCGCGTCCGCTCACCCGTGCAACACGCCCTGCTCGGCGGCCCACGCCTCCTCGGCAACCGGATCGGTCAGGTCGAAGCCGGCCGGGATCGTGACCGACCCACGCAGGAACCCGTGAAGCTGCGCCACCTGCGCTGCCTCCGCCTCGGGCGGAACCAGCACGCCGACCGCGCGCCCGCGCTTGGTGATCACCACCCGCTCGACCTCCCGCGCTCCCACGCGGTCGAGCACGTCGAGGCACTTGGCCTTGAACTCGGTCGCAGTGAGCGTTTCCGTCACGACACCCTCGTGGTCATTCTTGCTGACCGGTCACATAGGATGACCACACGCTTGCCGTCAAGCGGCCTCACATCGCCGCCACCGCCCGCGCGTACTGCACCGGCCACTCCGCCTGCGACCCCCATCGCCTTGGCCGCCCGCAGCGGCCACATCGGATCGGCCAGCACCGCGCGGGCCAGAAACACCAAATCCGCCCGCCCGTTCGCCAGTATCTCGGCCGCGTGGTCGGGCGCCCGGATCAGCCCCACCGCGCCGGTCGCGATCCCCGCCTCGCGCCGGATCGCCTCGGCGAACGGCACCTGATATCCCGGATGCAGCGAAGGGATGCGCACGGTCGGCAGCACGCCGCCCGAAGAGCAGTCGACCAGATCGACGTCCCCCCGCTCCCGCAGCCAGCGCGCCAGTGTCACGCTGTCCGCAAGCGTCAGGCCGCCTTCCATCCAGTCGGTGCAGGAGAGGCGCACGAACAGCGGCAGTTCGTCCGGCCATTCGGCCCGCACCGCGTCGATCACCTCCATCAGCGTCCGCGCGCGTCCCGCCAAATCGCCGCCGTACGCATCATTGCGGCGGTTCGCGACCGGCGAGAGGAACGAATGCAGCAGATACCCGTGCGCGGAGTGGATTTCGGCGATGCGGAACCCCGCCTGCCGCGCCAGCCGCGCCGTGTGCGCGAACTGCGCCGCGATCTCGCCAATCTCGGCAGCCGAGAGCATGTGCGGATCGGTCGCGCCGGCCACGAACGGGATCGCACTCGGCGCGAGCGGCACCCAGCCGCCGTCCTGCGGTGCGATCGGGGCGCCGCCTTCCCACGGCCGCTGGCTCGACGCCTTGCGCCCGGCATGGGCGAGCTGGATCCCCGGCACCGCGCCCAGCCGCGCGATCAGCGCCGCCACGCGCGCGAGGAACGCCTGCTGCGCCTCGTCCCACAGGCCGAGGCACCCATGCGTGATCCGCCCGACCGAGGAGACGTGCGTCGCCTCGGTGAACACGATCCCGGCACCGCCCGCCGCGCGGGCGCCGAGATGCTGCACGTGCCAGTCATCGCCCAAGCCCTCGGTCGCGGAATACTGGCACATCGGCGAGACGACGATCCGGTTGCGCGCGGTGACCGAGCGAAACGTGATCGGCTGGAACATCAGTGGGGTTCGGGCATCCGTGGCTCCTGCAAAGGAAGGCGAGGGGCTCCGCCCCTCGACCCCGCTGGGGCCGCCGGCCCCAGACCCCATGAACGGGTTCCAAGGGCTACGCCCTTGGCGGGGTTTGGGGCAGCGCCCCAACCTTGCTACCTTTCCCCCCAACGAGGAGGCAAGCGATGCGGCTGCAAGGCAAGGTCGCTCTGGTGACAGGCGGCGGCGGCGGCTTCGGCGAGGGCATCGCCCGCCGCTTCGCCGCCGAGGGCGCGCGGGTCTTGATCGCCGACCTCGATCGCGCCGCCGCCGAGCGGGTCGCGCGCGGAGACCGGCGCCGTCGCAATCGGGGGCGACGTCAGCCGCGGCGACGATGTGCGCGCGATGGTGCAAGCCGCCGTCGATCGCTTCGGCGGCCTCGATGTCGTGGTCAACAACGCCGGCACCACCCACCGCAACCGCCCGCTGCTGGAGGTGGACGAGGCGAGCTTCGATCGCATCTACGCGGTCAACGTGAAGTCGCTCTACTGGATGGCGCAGGCCGCGGTGCCGGTGCTGCGGCGACAGGGGCGCGGCGGCTCGATCATCAACATCGCCAGCACTGCCGGCATCCGGCCACGTCCGGGCCTGGTGTGGTACAACGGCACCAAGGGGGCGGTGAACACCATCACTCTGTGCATGGCGACCGAGCTCGCCCCCGACAACATCCGCGTCAATTCCGTCTGCCCGGTGATCGGTGCGACCGGCCTGCTCACCGAGTTCATGGGTGCGCCCGACACGCCCGAGACCCGCGCCCGCTTTCTCGCCTCGATCCCGCTCGGGCGCATGAGCACGCCCGCCGACATCGCCAATGCCTGCGTGTTCCTCGCCGAGGATGCTTCTTCGTTTCTGACCGGCGTGCTGTTGCCGGTCGATGGCGGGCGCTGCGCGTGAGACGGGTGAACATCCTCTCCATCCAGTCCTGGGTCGCCTACGGCCATGTCGGCAACGCCGCCGCGATTTTTCCGTTGCAGCGCCTCGGCGCCGAGGTCTGGGCGGTCAACACCGTGCAGTTCTCCAACCATACCGGCTACGGGCACTGGACCGGCGAGGTCTATCCTGCCGCCGGGGTTCGCGCGCTGGTGGACGGCATCGCGGCGCGCGGCGTGCTGCCCGCCTGCGACGCGCTGCTCTCCGGCTACATGGGCGACGCCGCGATCGGGGAGGCGATCCTGGATGCCGCCGCGCGCGTCCGCGCCGCCAATCCCGCTGCGCTCTGGTGCTGCGATCCGGTGATCGGCGACGTGGAGGAAGGCGTCTATGTCCGCCCCGGCATCGCCGAGTTCCTGCGCGAGCGCGCACTGCCCGCGGCCGACATCCTGACGCCCAACCATTTCGAGCTAGAGATGCTTGCCGGCGACCCCTTGCGCCACGCTCGGCGATGCGCGCCGCGCCGTCGGGCGCCTGCACGCCGCCGGCCCGCGCACCATCCTCGTCACCAGCCTGCGCACCGAAGCCACACCCGACGACGCGATCGATCTGCTGGTTTCCGAGGGGGGCCGCGGTTACCTGCTGCGCACGCCGCGCCTGCCGATCCGGCTCAACGGCACCGGCGATGCGATCGCGGCGCTGTTCCTGTTCCACCGCCTTCGCACCGGCGACGCCCGCGCCGCCCTCGAAGCCGCCGCCAGCGCGCTGCATGGCGTGCTGCGCGCGACGCTCGATGCCGGCGCGCGCGAACTGGCGCTGGTCGCGGCGCAGGACGAGATCGTGAACCCGAGCCTGCGCTTCACCGCGGTGCCGGCCTGATCCCCCGCGCTCTTGCGCGTAGCACCCGGCCCGCAGGGACACGCCCGAAAGCGGGGAGGGGTCTTCTCTCCCGATGCCAAAGGCTCGCTCGTGTGCTATAATGGCCCATGAACCGCGACGAAGCCATAGCGAAACTGAAGCAGCACGAAGCGGAGTTGAAGGAGCTCGGCGTCGAGCACCTTTACCTGTTCGGCTCAACCGCGAGGGACGAAGCGTGTGAAGAATCCGATGTTGATCTGTTCTTCGATCATCCCGAGGGTTCAATGGGACTCTTCGGATTGATGGATGTGAAGGACACCGCCGCGAGAATTCTCGGAGGTAAAGCAGACATCATGACGCGACGCAGCCTGCACCCGGTCCTGCGGGCACGAATCGAAGCCTCGGCGCGACAAGTGTTCTGATGGCTGCGCCTTCGGCCGTCCCGCGCCTCACGGACATGATCGACGCTATAGAGTTGATCCGCAGCGAAATGGTCGGGGTGACGCTCCATGCCTTCGAAGCCCGATAAACGCAAGCGATGGCTGGTCGAGCGAGGTATCGAAATCATTTCTGAGGCAAGCCGCCATCTGCCTGACGCGATGAAAGCCCGGCACCCAAGCATTCCGTGGCCGAAGGTCGCCGGCATCGGCAACATTCTGCGCCATGATTACGAGCGTGTGGCGCACGACGTGCTGTGGCACGTTGTGCGTGACGAGCTGCCGCCCCTGGAAAAGGTCTGCCGGGAAGAACTAGCGGCCGAACATGCCCGTGAGCGAGAGTGACACGGCACTCGTTGGCATAGGATAGGCCGCCTTATAGGTCAGCACCTCAGAACAGAACGCGGGCCATGTCGCGACCGCTCAGGCGCGAGAGGATGGCGAGGGGCGCGGCTTGGGGATGCGCCAGCACGTCAGGCGAGACCGAAAAGGTCTGCTCCAGCGCGTTGCGTCCGGAAAGGGCGGCATGGGGAACCTGGTCGGTGTAGGCCATCCACACCCGATCCGGCGGAAACGCCACCTCCTCGGACGGGGCGGTTCGCTGCCAGTCCAGGTCGCGCTTGGCGGCATCGTGCAGCGCCAGCATTGTCTGGTCATAGGCAGTCCGCCGCGACTTGGTGATGCCGAGCAGCGCCATCGCACTCGCCATACCGGGAAGCGTGTGTCCGGCTCGCGGCAGGAAGGTGCCAGCGTAGCTCTCGAAATCCGGGCCGACCCGCCAGACGCGGGGCACGCCGTGCCGATCCACATTGGCGAACACCCGCAGGATGCGCGTCCCGCCGGTCGGCGAGGACGGAAATGCGTCCACGTGCCGGCGCCGATCGTCCTTGCGCCAGGACGTTACCCGGTCCGCGATCTCCACCGGACGGAAGCTCGCGCGGGCGCGCGACAATCCCTGCCGATAGCGCGGCGCGATCGCGAGCACGAGCTGTTCGGCAAAGTGTCCGAACCGCTCCTGCATGTCGGCCAGGGCAGCGAGGTCAGGGCCGGCGAGCGTGGTGCCCTTCACGGCGCCGCGGCGCGGGTCGTAGCTGACGTTCTTGCGACCGGCGTTTCCGGGATCGCCGGCCGCTTCGATCAGCCGACAATCGTCGGGTGTCAGCGGAAATCGCAGCGCGGGGAAGGTGAGCACCGCGCCGCCTTCGAGGGCGGCGAGCGCACGCTCGGCGACCGCCGCGTCGGCGCGATTCAAGGCAGCGAGTTCGATGCTCTCGATCACCGTGGCTCTCCAGTGCCTAGAGGAAGCATAGTCCGACGATCATGCCGGGCGAAGGCCGGGCATCTGGGACTTTACGGCCGCACGAAAGACCTGGATGGCCGGTTCACGTCCGCGCGCCCTGGGCCACCTCGAACAGGCTGCGCACCAGCGACGAATTGCGCCGCTCCTCCAGGCAGATCAAATACTCGGTCACGGCAAGGTCGGCGTCGCGTACCTCGAGCGCATGAGTCTGCGGATCCTGGCCGAGCTCGCTCGCGAACACGATGCCGAGGCCGAAGCCCGCCAGCACCGCCTCGCGCACCGCCTCGCGCGTCTGCACTTCGAGCA
Organism: uncultured Alphaproteobacteria bacterium; assembly: GCA_963754235.1. Lineage (GTDB taxonomy): Bacteria > Pseudomonadota > Alphaproteobacteria > Acetobacterales > Acetobacteraceae > DATAYA01. The sequence continues at coordinate 69,004 of CAVWFK010000025.1, forward strand.
GCCGGCCGGGCCGCGCGCCGCTCTCGGCGAGCCTTGCCTCGAATACCTCGCGCGTGATCGAGCCGCGCTCGCGGAGCACGAGGTCGCAGCCGGTCAGTTCGGTCATCAGCAGCGTGCGCCGCCGTGCCCATGGATGGCGGTGCGGCACGAACACCACCAGCCGGTCGTCGCGCAGCGGGGTCGTGTGCAGCCGCGGGTCGGAGACGGGCTTGGCCATCACGCCGACATCGCACTCGAACTCCAGCACGCGCCGGATCACCTCCGACGAGTTGCCGATCCGCAGCGAGAAGCTCAGCCCGGCGTGGCGCTGCTTCAGCCGCGCGAGCAGCGGCATGACGTGGGTGGGACTGTCGGCGGCGACGCGCAGCTCGCCGCTGCGCAACGTCGCGACACCCGCGAGCAGGTCGCGCACCTCCTCCTCGGCGGCGAACAGGCGAGTGGTGATCGCAAGCAGGCTCTGGCCCACCGGCGTGAGGCTGATGCGGCGGCGGTGGCGGTTGAACAGGTTGACCCCGGCGCTGGCTTCGAGCGCGCGCACCTGGGTGGAGAGCGTCGGCTGGCTGACCGCTGCCGCCCGGGCGGCGGCGGTGAAGCTGCCGGCCTCGGCGACGCGGTGGAAGGCGCGCAGCAGGGTCATGTTCACGCGCAAGTGTCCGATAGACACCATCTATACCTGCGATCTAAACTAACTATTTGACCAATGTCAAAACCTGGGCGCACCCTCGCGGCGCATTGTCGAGGTTTGCACGCATGGCGCCCAGGCTCCCGATCGCCCGCTCCGAGACCGGCGATGCGCTGCTGTTGACACCCGGACCGCTGACCACCGCGCAGTCGGTCAAGCAGGCGATGCTGCACGATTGGGGTTCGCGCGATGCGGGCTTCATCGAGATCAACCGCAGCGTGCTGCAAGCCCTGCCCGAGATCGTCGGCGGCGGCGGCGAATACGTCGCGGTGTCGATGCAAGGCTCGGGAACCTTCGCCGTCGAGGCGATGCTGACCACGTTGGTGCCGCGAGCGGGCCACGCGCTGGTGCTGATCAACGGCGCCTATGGTCAGCGCGCGCGCCGCATCCTGGAGATCGCCGGCCGGCGCGTCACCGTCCATGAGACGGCGGAGGACACGCCCCCCGATCTCGACGCGGTGCGCCGCCTGCTGCACGCGAGCCCCGACATCTCCCACGTCTTTGCCGTGCATTGCGAAACGACGAGCGGCATCCGCAACCCGGTCGAGGCGCTGGCGGAGATCGTGCACGCGGTGGGCAGGCGCCTGCTGGTCGATGCGATGAGCAGCTTCGGCGCGCTGCCGATCGACGCCCCGGCGCTGCATGTGGACGCAATCGCCGCCTCCTCGAACAAGTGCATCGAGGGCGTGCCCGGCCTCGCCTTCGTTATCTGCCGTCGCGCCGCCTTGATGGAGGCGGCGGGGCAGGCGACAACCCTGGTGCTCGACCTGCACGACCAGTTCGTGGCGTTGGAGCGCACTGGCCAGTTCCGCTTCACGCCGCCGATTCACGTGATCGTCGCGTTCCATCGCGCGCTCGAAGAATTCCGCGCCGAGGGCGGCGTCACTGGACGCGGCGCGCGTTACGCGGAGAATTGCCGCATCCTGATCGACGGGATGCGTGCGCTCGGCTTTCGCACGCTGCTGCCGGACTCGTTGCAGGCGCCGATCATCGTCACCTTCCACATGCCCACCGACGGGCACTTCGTCTTCTCCCGCTTCTATGATGGCCTGAAGGAGCGAGGGTTCGTGATCTACCCGGGCAAGCTGACCGTTGCTGATTCGTTTCGTATCGGTTGCATCGGCCACGTTGGGCCTCCCGAGATGCGCGCCGCCATCGCAGCGGTGCGCGACGTGCTGGACGAAATGGGCGTCGTTTTGCCCGAGCGCGGGATGCGGGCGGCGTGATGGCCGCCGGACCCGTCACCGCGAACGGCCGGCGCTATCGCGTCCCGGCCATCCCTACCGTCGTCGTCTGCATCGACGGCTCCGAGCCCGGCTATATCGAGGCGGCCATCGCGCGCGGGCTGGCGCCCAATCTCGACCGGCTGATGCGCCAGGGCGCCAATCTGCGGGCATTGTCGGTGATCCCGAGCTTCACAAATCCGAACAACCTATCGATCATCACCGGCACGCCGCCCGCGGTGCATGGCATCGCCGGCAACTATTTCTACGACCCCGCGACGCGCCAGGAAGTGATGATGAACGATGCGCGCTTCCTGCGCACCGGCACCATCCTGGCGGCGTTCCACGATGCCGGTGCCAAGGTCGCAATGGTCACGGCCAAGGACAAGCTGCGCAGCCTTCTCGGTCACGGGCTCGACATGCGGTCAGGCCGTGCGATCGCCTTCTCCGCCGAGCGCGCCGACCGCGCGACCCTCGCCGAGAACGGCATCGACGACGCGCCGCACTTCGTGGGCATGGCGGTGCCTGACGTCTATTCCGCTGAACTGTCGGAGTTCGTGTTCGCCGCCGGCGCAAAACTGCTCGCCGCGTGGCGGCCGGACCTGATGTATCTCTCCACCACCGACTACGTCCAGCACAAGGCGGCACCGGACAGCGAGCTTGCCAACCGCTTCTACGCCATGATCGACCGCTACGTGGGGGCGCTGGACGCGGCGGGGTGCGTGCTGGCACTCACCGCCGATCACGGCATGAACGACAAGCACCGCGCGGATGGCACGCCCGACGTGATCTATCTGCAAGATTGGTTCGACGCGCGGCTGGGCGCTGCCGCGGCGCGCGTGATCCTGCCGATCACCGATCCCTATGTCGCGCATCACGGCGCGCTCGGCTCGTTCGCAACGGTCTATCTGCCGCCCGGGGCGGATGTATCTGACCTGCTCGCAGCCCTGCGCGACCTGCCCGGTGTCGTGGTCGCGATCGGACGTGAGGAGGCGTGCCGCCGCTTCGAGCTGCCGCCCGACCGCATCGGCGATGTGGTGGTGATCTCCGACCGCCAGCGGGTGCTCGGCACCAGCCGCGCACGCCACGACCTCTCGGGACTCGATGCGCCGCTGCGCTCGCATGGCGGGCTCGCCGAGCAGACCGTGCCGATGATCGTCAACCGTCCGGTGTCGCTGCCGGCGGGCCGCACATTGCGCAATTTCGACGTGTTCGACGTCGCGCTGAACATGGTGTCCTGAGATGAACGCTCCGATCCCGTCGCCGATCCGCCGCGAGGCGATGCGCATTGCCGGCCGCCGCGTCGAAGCGGATGATACTATCGAGGTGAAAAACCCCTACACCGGCGCCGTGGTCGGCACCGTGCCGGCCGGCCGGCCCGAGCATGTCCGCGCCGCCTTCGCCGCCGGCCGGGCCTATCGCGCGCGCCTGTCGCGTTATGAGCGCCAGCGCATTCTGCTCGCCGCCGCCGCCGCCCTGGAAGCGCGCCGCGAGCCGATTGCCCGGCTGATCACCGCCAAATCCGGCCTGTGTCTCAAGGATTCTTTCTACGAGGTCGGCCGCGCATGTGACGTGTTCTCGCTCGCCGGGCAGGCGGCGATCCAGGAGGACGGGCAGATCCTCGCCTGCGACATCACCCATCACGGCAAGCCGCGCCGCATCTACACCATGCGCGTGCCGCTGCTCGGCGTGATCTCGGCCATCACGCCGTTCAACCACCCGCTCAATATGGTCGCGCACAAGCTGGCCCCCGCGATCGCCACCAATAACCGCGTGGTGCTGAAGCCCACCGAGCAGACGCCGCTCACCGCGCTGCTGCTCGCCGATCTGCTCTACGAGGCAGGACTGCCGCCGGAGATGCTCGGCGTCGTCACCGGCACGCCCGAGGCGATCGGCGATGCGATGATCACCGACCCCGACGCCGAGCTCATCACCTTCACCGGCTCGGTGCGGGTGGGCAAGCACATCGCGCAGCGCGCGGGCTATCGCCGCGTCATCCTCGAACTCGGCGGCAACGATCCGCTGATCGTCATGGACGATGCCGATCTCGACCGCGCGGCCGAGCTTGCGGTGCAAGGTGCCACCAAAAACTCCGGCCAGCGCTGCACCGCGGTCAAGCGCATCCTGGTGGTGCGGAGCGTCGCCGATGCCTTCGCCGAGCGGGTCGTGGCAAAGGCGCGGACGCTGAAGGCGGGCGATCCCGCCGACCCCGAGACCGACATCGGCACCGTGATCAGCGAGCGTGCCGCCGCCCTGTTCGAGCGGCGGGTGGCGGACGCGGTTTCGCAAGGCGCGGTCGTGCGGCACGGCGAAGACCGGCGCGGCGCCCTCTTTTCCCCCACCGTGGTCGATCACGTGCCGCCCGAATGCGAGCTGGTGCGGGAAGAAACATTCGGCCCGGTGATCCCGCTGATCCGCTGCCCCGACGAGATCGGCGAGGTGATCCGCATCTCCAACTCCACCGCCTACGGCCTGTCCGCGGGCGTCTGCACCAACCGGCTGGATCACATCACCCGCTTCGTCTCCGAGCTGGAGGTGGGCACGGTGAACGTCTGGGAGGTGCCTGGTTATCGAACCGAAATGTCACCGTTTGGCGGCATCAAGGATTCCGGTCTCGGCTATAAGGAGGGCGTGGTCGAGACCATCAAGGGCTACACCACCGTTCGCACCTACTCGCTGCCCTGGCCGGTGTAGCGCGGCCGCGACCGACGCCAGGGGCGGACGAAAGCCGAAATCGAGGATTGATCCGATCGCACTGGGAGGAAGAAGAATGCGCGCCAAGTTCTCGTTCGCCGCCGGCCTGCTGCTGGCGGGCCTGGTTGCCGGCCCGGTCTGGGCGCAGCCGAAGGTGGTCACGCTCTACAGCGCCGACGGGCTGCATGACGGCACGCCCAACTGGTATCAGAATCAGTTCGACGCCTTTACCAAGGCGACCGGTATCAAGGTGCAGTATGTCGAGGCCGGCTCGGCCGTGGTGGTCGATCGGCTGGAGCGGGAGAAATCGAACCCGCAGGCCGACGTGCTGGTGACGCTGCCGCCCTTCATCCAGAAGGCGGCCGCCGACGGTCTGCTGCAGCCCTATACGCCGCGCGCCGCGGTGCACATGTCGGCGCGCAACAAGGATCCCAAGGGCCGCTTCTACGCGATGGTCAACAACTACCCGGATTGGATCTATAACGACACCGCGCTCAAGGCGCCCCCGGCCAACTACGATGCGCTGCTCGATCCGAAGTTCAAGAACAAGATCCAGTACCTCGACTCCGGGCCAGGCGGGCGACGGTACGGCGGTCATGCTGCAAGTGTTCCGCGCGTTCGGCAGCAAGGAGGCGGGTTTTGCCTATCTCAAGAAGTTGCAGGCCAACAATCTCGGCCCCTCCTCCTCCACCGGCAAGCTGACAGCCCTGGTCAACAAGGGCGAGATCTGGGTGTCCAACGGCGACTTGCAGATGAATCTGGCCCAGATGAAGGATAATCCGAACATCCGCATATTCTGGCCGACGGGGCCGGACGGCTCGCGTTCGGCCTTCCCGCTTCCCTACGATATCGGGCTGGTCACCGGCGGCCCGCATTCCGCCAATGGCAAGAAGCTGATCACCTTCCTGCTCGGCAAGCAGGCGCAGTCGAGTGTCGCCGAGGTCGCGATGGGCCTGCCGGTGCGTGAAGACGTCAAGCCCTCCGGCCAGACCTATCAGACCATGCAGACGATGATGCAGGGCGTGAAGATCTGGTCGCCGGACTGGAACCGTCTGCTCGACGAGCTCAAGCAGGACGTCGCCACCTGGCACGCCGAGACCGGCAGCTAATGGCATCCGATGCCGTGCTCGATCGCGCCGTTACAGAGGCGCCGGTCGCCACCTTCGCACCCGATCCCGCCGCCGCCGGCGGGATCGGCTATGAGGGGGTGACGGTCGCCTATAAGGGCGTGGCGGTGCTGGAGGATTTCCGGCTCGCGGTGCGGCCGGGCGAGATCATGGCGCTGATCGGCCCGTCCGGCTCCGGCAAGACAACCGCGCTCAGGGTGACCGCGGGCTTCGTGCGCCCCACCAGCGGCCGCGTCCGCATCAGCGGCCGTGACGTTACTGATCTGCCGCCCTATGCGCGCAGCATCGGCATGGTGGTGCAGAATTACGCGCTGTTTCCGCACATGCGCGCCGCCGAGAATGTCGCCTTCGGCCTGCGCGCCCGTCGCGCGCCGGAGCAGATCGTGCGCGAGCGTGTGGCTGAATGCCTGCGCATGGTCGGCATGGAGGCGTATGCAAGCCGCTATCCGCGCGAGCTGAGCGGTGGCCAGCAGCAGCGCGTCGCGATCGCGCGCGCGCTCGCCATCCGCCCGCAGGTGCTGCTGCTGGACGAGCCGCTCTCGGCGCTCGATGCGCAGATCCGCCACGCCATGCTGGACGAGTTGCGGCGCCTGCACCGCAGCCTGCCGTCGCTGACGGTGGTGTATGTGACGCACGACCAGACCGAGGCGCTGACCTTGGCCGAACGCATCGGCATCCTGCGCGACGGCCGCCTGGTCGCACTCGGCGCCGCGCAGGCGTTGTATCGCGCGCCGCCGAACCGTTTTGCCGCCGAGTTCCTTGGCCGTGCCAATTTGCTACCGGTGGTGGTGGAGGGGGTCGAAGCCGCCGGCGATTTTGCCCGCGTGCGCTTCGGTGCCACGACGCTTTATGCGCGTGCGCCACGCGACGCGCGGCCCGGCCGCGCGTGCCTGCTGTGCATCCGCCCGCACGACATGACGCTGCTTCCCGCAGCACCCGGCCAGAACAGCCTGACCGGGCTGGTGCGGGAGGTGCGCTGGAAGGGCGACCTGCACGACATGACCCTGGAGGTCGAGGGCCATCGCCTGCGCCTGACTTGTGCGCCGCTGCGCGACCCGCCCGCGCCCGACGCCACGCTCAACCTGCATTTCGCGCCCGAGGACGGCACGCTGATCCCGGCCGACCATGACTAGCCGCGCGGCCGTGCTGCCGCAGCGGGCGGCCGCCGATCTGCGCGGGCTGTGGGTGGCGCCGCCGCTGCTGGTGCTGGCGGTGCTGTTTTTCTACCCGATCGCGCTGATCGTCGGGAATTCCTTCGGCTCCGGGACCGCGCCGCTCACGCTTGGCCATTATACGGGCGTGCTCGGCTCGGCGCTGTTCCATCGTGCGCTCGGGCACACGGTCGAGATCGCGCTCGCTGCCAGCGCCGGATGCCTCTGCCTCGGCCTGGTGTTGTCGATGATCCTCGCTTTCGTTCCCTTCCCCGGCGCGCGGGTGCTCGCGCGCGTGATCGACACCTTCATCGCCCTGCCGACGTTTTTGGTGGCTCTCGCCTTCACCTTTCTCTACGGCTCGGCGGGGATCGTGAATGCGGCGCTGATGCAGGCACTGCATCTGCCGCTGCCGCCGGTCGATTTTCTCTATTCGCAATGGGGCGTCATCCTCGCCGAGGTGACGGTCTATACGCCGTTCGTGATGCGCCCGCTGCTGGCGTCGTTCTCGCTGATCGATCAGGCGCAGATCGAGGTCGCGAGCAGCCTCGGTGCCGGGGCGTGGCGGATCATCCGCCAGATCATCCTGCCGGCGGCACTGCCGGCACTGCTCGCGGGCGGCAGCCTCTGCCTGCTGCTCACGGTCAACGAGTTCGGCATCGTGCTGTTCATCGGGGCGAAGGGCGTGGTGACGCTGCCGCTGCTGATCTACGACAAGGCGATTCAGGAGTTCGATTACACCTCTGCCTGCGTGCTCGCGTCCGTCAACATCGCGCTCTCGCTCGCGCTCTATTCGCTGTATCGCGCAACGCTCACCTGGTATGGCGGCCGGCGTGCTGGTCTGGTCTAGAGGGGGCCGCGCCGCGAGCTGGGCGCTGCTCGCGCTGCTGTTCGGCGTGTTCTATGGCTTGCCGGCGGCGGTCATCGCGCTGGCGAGCGTCGCCGGCCAGTGGAACGGGGTACTGCCGACGCATCTGACGCTCGCGCACTACGCGCACGCGCTCTCAGGCGAGTCCGGCGCGCAGCTTCGCGTCAGCATCATCACCGGGATCGTCGCGAGTGCGGCGGCGCTGGCCAATGGAAGCTGGGCGGCGCTCGCCTTGCGCGGCACCCGTGCGGCCTCGCGCCGCGTGCTCAACGTCGCCTTCTTTGTCCCGAGTGCGGTGCCATCGGTCTCGATCGGGCTTGGCCTGCTGGTCGCGTTCAGCCGGCCGCCGCTGCTGCTGAACGGCACCATTGCGATCGTGTTCGCCGCGCATTTCGTGCTGATCTCCGCCTTCACCTTCGGCAACGTCTCGGCGGGGCTGGCGCGGATCGCGCCGGAATACGAGCAGGTGGCCGAGAGCCTGGGCGCGCAACCGCTCTACCGGCTGCGCCGGGTCACGCTGCCGCTGGTGCTGCCGTATCTGATCGCCGCATTCAGCCTCAGCTTCGCGCTGTCGATGGGCGAGCTTGGGGCGACCGTCATGGTCTATCCGCCTGGCTGGGTGACGCTGCCGGTCGGCATCTTCGGCCTCAGCGATCGGGGTGCGGTGTTCGACGGCACCGCGCTCACTGCGCTGCTGGCCGCGAGTACGCTCGCGGTGCTGGTGGCGCTTTCGGCGATCCCGACCAAGGCGGCGGCGCGCTGAGCGGGGCAGCGATGGCGAGGGCATTCTCCTCGGCGCTTCGGGTGTGTTAGGGTTGCCGGATGGTGGTAGCGACAAAGCTCTCGGTCCGGATGTCCGTCGCGGAGTTTCTCAACTGGAATTCTGGCGATGGGCGCAGGTATCAACTGGTGGACGGCGAGCCGCGCCTGATGGCGCCGGCCAGCCGTACCCACGGCACCCTGCAAAGCGAGCTGGCGAGCCTGATCCGCAATCATTTTCGGTCCCGCGCCAGCGAGTGTGATGTTGTCTCGGCCCCGGGAGTGGTTCCGCGCATGCTCCCTGACCACAATATGCGGGTCCCCGATCTCGGGGTGACATGCACCCCTTACGAGGTCGAGCAGGCGAGCCTGCCGGACCCTGTCCTCCTCGTCGAGATACTTTCCCCCAGCAACCAGGCAGATACCTGGGCCAATGTCTGGGCCTATACCAGCATTCCGAGTGTGCAGGAGATTCTGGTACTGCATTCGGACCGGATTGGCGCGGACCTTCTGCGGCGCTTGCCGGATGGTGCGTGGCCGCAGCGTCCCGAGGCGGTGCAGGGCGAGCTGTTGTTGACGAGCATCGATTTCCGAGTGCCTCTCCCCGAGATTTACGCTCGAACCCGGCTGGGGGGCCGACATCAGCAAGAAGGCCATGCGCCTTCACGCGATGCATGACCTCCATGGTCGCACTCGCGAAAACCCTCGCCCGGCCGTCGGTCGCCGAGTGTCGGTTCATCTCACCGCCCGGCGGCGATCGCCTGCTCGATAATCTCCAGCGCGCGCAGCATTTCCGCCTCGGTCACGATCAGCGGCGGGGTCAGCGTCAGCACGTTGCCCATCGTGGTCTTGAACGACAGGCCGGCATCGAGCGCGCGGTAGAGCACGGCCTCGGCGAGATCGGCATCGGGCAGCTTGTCCTCGCGGCTCTGCACCAGCTCGATCCCCAGCAGCAGCCCGCGGCCGCGCACGTCGCCGATCGTGGGCAGGCGCCGCTTCATCTCCTGCATCCGCGCCAGCGCGACGTCGCCCACGCGCGCGGCGTTCTCCACCAGGCGCTCATCCTCGATGATCTCGATAGTGGTGAGGGCGGCGCGCGCCGTGACCGGGTTTTTCTCGTGGGTGTAGTGGCCAAAAGCCCAATCGCCGCCGACGTCGAGCCCGGCGCGCGCCACCACCGCCGCAATCGGCAAGATGCCGCCGCCGAGCGCCTTGCCGAGCACCAGGATGTCCGGCACCACCGCCTCGTGCTCGCAGGCGAACATGCGCCCGGTCTTGCCGAGGCCGGTCGGGATCTCGTCGAAGATCAGCAGCGCGCCGTGGCGGTGGCAAGCCTGCTGCACGGTCCGCCAGTAGCCCCGCGGCGCCAGATAGGGGATGGCGCGCGCCGGCTCGGCGATGATGGCCGCAACGTCGCCCTCGCGCGCGAGCACGTACTCCACCATCGTGGCGCAGGCGGTGCGGCAGCGCTCCAGCATCGGCTGGCCATCCGCGTCCACCTCATGGCCGTACGGGCAGCGATAGCAGGCGAAGGGTGCCACGTGCTGCGCGCCCGCGATCAGGGGTGCCGCCGGCCCGGCGCGAAACAGCGCCTCGCCCGACAGGCTCGCCGCACCGAAGCCCGCGCCGTGGAAGGCATCCCAGAATGACAGCGTCTTGAAGCGGCCGGTCGCGGCACGCGCGATCTTCACCGCCACCTCCACCGCATCCGACCCGCCAGTGGTGAACAGCACCTTGGAGAGCGCGCCCGGTGTGATAGCCGCGAGCTTCTCGGCAAGTGCCACGGCCGGCTCGCAGGCGTAGCGGCGCGGTGCGAACGGCAGCGCGTCCATCTGAAGCGCGATCGCCTGCTTCAGCCGCTTATGGCCATAGCCGATGTGGTGGACGTTGTTGCCGTGGAAATCCATGAAGCGGCGGCCGGCGGCATCCTCGATCCAGATTCCCTCAGCACGGACGATCGCGTTAAGGCAGGGGGTCGAGACGGACTGGTGCAGAAAAGCGTGCGCATCGCGCGCGAGCAGATCGCGCGACGGCGCATCGAGTGCCTGCGCCTGCCAGGCGGCGCGGCGGTCGGTCTGGTTGGTGTCGCCCTCGGACGGCGCGATCGTGCTCATCCTCCTAGCCCAGCCGGATCATCAGGATGCCGGCGAGGATCACCACGGCCGCGGCGCCGCGGATCGGCACGAACCGCTCCCGCAGCACGATGATCGCGATCGCCGCCGAGAACAGCACGCTGGTTTCGCGCAGCGCCGCAACGATCGGGATCGGGGCCACCGTCATCGCCCAGATCGCGATCCAGTAGGCGCCCAGCGACATGGCCCCGCCGATCGCGCTCTGCCGCAGATAGAAGCGCGCCGGGCGGAATGCGGCGGCGCCGCGCCACCACAGCACCAGCAGCGGCAGCGGGAATGCGTCGAGCACGAACAGCAGCGCCGCATAGGCGCCCGCATCGCCGGCACGGCGCGCGCCCATCCCGTCCACCACGGTGTAGCCGGCAATTATCGCCCCGGTGAGCAGAGCGAAGCCGAGTGCTGCGACATCGGGCCGGGCGGGGCCGCGCCGCCGATGCAGCGCCATCAGGATCACGCCGCCGCCCAGCACGAGCACGCCGACGAGCGCATGGTGGCTGATCGGCTGGCGCAGCAGCAGCACGGTCGCGAGTGCCGTGAACAGCGGCGCGCCGCCACGCGCGATCGGATAGACCTGGCTCATGTCGCCGCGCCGATAGGCCGCCGCCAGGGCCAGATAGTAGAGCAGATGCAGCCCGAGCGATCCCGCAATATAGGGGAACGCGACCGCCGGCGGCGGCCCGAATGCTGCCAATAACGGCAGCCCGACCGCGCCGCAGCAGGCCACGAGCAGCGCCATCGCCACCAGCGGCTCGAGCCGGGCCTTCACCAGCGCGTTCCACCCGGCGTGCATCGCGGCGGCGGCCAGCACCAGAGCGAACACGAGCGGGTCCATGCGGCCGGCCTTGACCCCCCTGCCTCGACGCGACGGACGGATTGTAGCGGCGGCGGCGACGCGCCACAATCGGCTGCCGCGTTCTGCCACAAAATGCCACATGACGCAAACCATCCGCAGTCGCACGCACCGCACCGGGCAGGGGACCCGCGAAAACTTGGCCGCGCGCCGGCACACCGAAATCCTGCGACGGCTGGCTGCCGCCCCGGCAGTCGGCGTGGCCGAGCTGTCGGCATTGTTTGCCGTCTCGCGCGAGACGATCCGTCGCGACCTCAAGACGCTGGCCGGTCGCGGCGCGCTGGCGGTCGTGCATGGCGGGGCGACGCGGCGGGAGGCGCAGGAGCCGGCGCTCGACCATCGGGCGGCGGAGAACGCTGCCGGCAAGGCGGCGATCGGGCGCGTCGCGGCCGGCCTGGTGCAGGATGGGATGGTGGTGCTGCTCGATTCGGGCACTACCACGCTTGCGATCGCCCGCGCGTTGCAGGAACGGCGGGAGCTGACGATCTGCACCGGCAGCCTCGCGATTGCGCAGATGCTGTGCCGGGTGCCGGGGTTTCGCGTCTATCTGTTCGGCGGCGAGGTCGATGCCAATGACGAGGCCACGACCGGCATCGACGTGATCGACGCGGTCGGCCGCTTCCGCGTCGATATCGCCTTCCTTGGCGGCGGCGGTATCGCCGCGGATGGCGAGGTGACCGACTACCAGCGCGCCGGCGCGGAACTGCGCAGCCGCATGATCGCGGCGGCGAGCCAGGCCTGGTTCGTGCTCGATCGCAGCAAGTTCGGCCGGCTGACCCCGGCGCGCATCCCGAGCTTCTGGACCGCACACGGCCTGGTGGTGGACGCGCCGCTACCGCCGCCGGCGCAGGAAGCGCTCGCCGCGCGCGGGCTGCGGGTGCTGGTGGCCGGGGAGGGGCGATGAATGTGGCATTATGTTGCTTTGTGTGGCGCCTGCCGCTAGGCTCGTCGCGACCCAGCAGGACGGTGCTTGAATGGCCAGCGAGTTCCCCACCCAGGCGCAGATCGTCGTCATCGGCGGCGGCATCATCGGCTGCTCGCTGGCCTATCACCTGACCGAGCTTGGCTGCCGCGACGTGCTGCTGCTGGAGCAGGGGAGGCTTTCCTGCGGCACCACCTGGCACGCCGCCGGGCTGGTGGGCCAGTTGCGCACCCACTCCAACTTCACCCGCCTGATCCGCGCCTCGACCGAACTCTATGCTGAGCTGGAAGCGCGCACCGGGCTGGCGACGGGCTGGAAGCAATGCGGCTCGATCACCGTCGCGCGCACCGCGGAGCGGATGAGGCAGCTCCGCCGCACCGCGTCGGCGGCGCGCGTGCAGGGCGTGGAGGTCGCGTTGCTCAACGCTCGCGAGGCCGCCGACAAATGGCCGCTGATGCGCAGCGACGACCTGCACGGTGCGGTCTGGCTGCCCGGCGACGGCAAGGCCAATCCGTCCGACATCACGCAGGCGCTCGCCCGCGGCGCGCGGGCCGGCGGCGCGCGCATGGTCGAGGGCGTGCGCGTGACCGGCTTTCGCATGACGCAAGGCACGGTCGCCGGTGTCGAGACCACGCGCGGGCCGGTCGCGTGCGAGCGTGTGGCGATCTGCGCCGGGCAGTGGTCGCGCGAAATCGGCGAGCTATGCGGCGTCACGATCCCGTTGCATTCCGCCGAGCACATGTATGTCGTCACCGGCCGCATCGCGGGTGTCACGCCGGAGCTGCCGGTGATGCGCGACCCGGACGGCTATATCTATTTCAAGGAGGAGGTGGGCGGGCTCGCGATGGGCGGCTTCGAGCCGGATGCGAAACCGTGGGGCATGGATGGAGTCCCGGATGATTTCGAGTTCCAGCTTCTGCCCGACGACTGGGACCAGTTCGATCCTCTGATGCAGAGCGCGCTGCATCGGGTGCCGGCGCTGCGTGACGCCGAGATCAAGAGCTTCATCAACGGCCCCGAGAGTTTTACGTCCGATGGCGGCTTCATCCTCGGTGCCGCCCCCGAGGTGGCAGGCGTGTTCGTGGGCGCCGGCTTCAACTCCGCGGGCATCGCCTCGGCCGGCGGAGCCGGACGCGCGCTTGCCGAGTGGATGCTGGCAGGCGAGCCGAGTTTCGACCTTTGGCCTGTGGATATCAGGCGCTTTGCCCGTTTCCACGGCAATCGGCGCTGGCTCGGCGAGCGGGTGCGCGAGTCGCTCGGGCTGCACTACGCGATGGCTTGGCCCAACCGCGAGCTTGCCTCCGCCCGGCCGCTGCGCCGCTCGCCGCTCTATGACCGGCTGGCGGCGAAAGGGGCGGTGTTCGGCTCCAAGATGGGCTGGGAACGGGCCAACTGGTTCGCGCGCGCAGGCGAATCACGGCACACGGATTATTCGTTCGGCCGGCAGAACTGGTTCGAGGCGGTCGCGGACGAGCACCGCGCCTGCCGCGAGCGCGTGGCACTGTTCGATCTCACCTCCTTCGCCAAGCTGCTGGTGCAGGGGCGCGACGCGGAACGCGCTTTGCAGCATCTCTGTGCAAACGACATCGCCCTGCCGGTCGGCCGCTCGACGTACACGCCCATGCTCAATCGGCGCGGCGGCTACGAGAGCGACCTGACGGTGGCACGGCTGGCGCCGGAGACTTTTTTGCTGCTGACCGGCACCGCGCAGGCCACGCGCGATGCGGATTGGATCAGCCGCCACATCCCCGACGGCGCGTGCGCGGTGCTGACCGATGTCACTTCGGCCTTCGCGGTGCTTGCCGTCGCGGGTCCGCAGTCGCGCGCACTGCTGTCGCGGGTCAGCCGCGTGGCCCTGGACAACGCGGCGTTTCCGCCCGGCGCGGTGCGCGAGATCGACATCGGCCACGCAACCGGCTGGGCGATGCGCCGCAGCTATGCCGGCGAGCTGGGCTGGGAGCTGGTGCTGCCGAGCGAGTTCGCGGCCACCGCCTACGACGCGCTATGGGATGCGGGCGAGGAACTCGGCTTGGTCGATGCAGGATATTACGCGCTCGAATCGCTGCGCGTCGAGAAAGGCTATCGCGCCTGGGGTCGGGAGCTGACGCCGGACTGCACGCCCTGGGCCGCCGGACTGGGTTTCGCCGTAAAACTCGGCAAGGGATGCGACTTCATCGGCCGCGACGCGCTGCTGGCCGCGCGGGCGCAGCCGCTGCGTGAGCGGCTGGTCTGCTTCCTGGCGAGCGCGTCCGAGGGGCCGCTCGCGTGGGGCGGCGAGCTGGTGTCGGCCGACGGCGCGGCAGTGGGCGAGCTGACCTCCGCCGCCTACGGCCATAGCGTGGGCGGAATGGCCGCACTCGGTTGGGTGCACAGGCCGGATGCGCCGCTCGATGATGCCTGGCTCGCGGGGCAGCGATTTTTTGTCGATGTGGCGGGCGAGCCGGTCGCGGCGCGGGCACAGTTCGCGCCGTTCTGGGACCCTGGCGGCGCGCGCCTGCGGGCGTAACACCGCGGGGTCAGCGTCGCTTGTGCTTCGCCCCGCCGACCGCAACCGCTTCGCGATACGCCGTCTGCTCCCGGCGCAGGAAATCGGGGTTCGTCCCGCGCGCGTGGACCACGCCGACGGTCAGCAGTTGCAAGGCCACGGCGCCGCCGAGCAGGGAGGTGACGATTTCAGGGAGTGCCGCCTGCGGGATGACGAGCTTGCCGGCGCTGACGTCCTCGGCCTGGATCGCGGCGTCCAGCTTCGCGCCGACGATCGCCGCGGTGCGCAGCCCGATGCGACGGGCCGAAATCAGCAACTCGTGCGCGCCCTCGGCGGCACGATCGGCGTTCGGGCCACCGGTCGCGACGACCACCAGCGCGCTGTTCGCATCATGCCCGACCAGGTGGCCGTGAAGCGTGTCCTCCACGCCGAACATGGTGGTGGGAACCCATGCCCCCTCGGCGATTTTCAGGGCAAGTTCCCGCGCCGTCGGATCATCGATGAGGCTTCCCGCCACGATGAGGCGCTGCGCCTTCGCCAGTTCGCCGCCGATCTTGAGTGCCGCCGAGCGCAGCGTCAGCAGCGTGCGCAAGTATTCGGCGAGACCGGCCGCCGGAAACTCTTCGCGCCGGCACGCCGAGGCGAGAGTGAGCGCGGTCAACATCGGCGAGGTGTAGCCGACGGTGTGACAGTAGGATTTGTCGCGCAGCGGTGTCGTCAGGATGATTTCGGCGAGGTCTTGCGCGGGCGTATTGCCGCTGGCGGTTATCAGGGCCGTCCTGGCACCCTCTGCGCGCGCGGCGGTGAGTGCTCGCACCGTCGATTTGGACAGTCCGCCATGGGAGATCGCGAGGCAGAGGCCGCCCTTGCGCGGGGCGAGCGCCTGGTCGGCGGATAGACGAGCCTCGACCGGACCGGCCGCGACCGCTGATTGTCCCAGGGCGGCGTTGAGGATCAGCGCCACGGCGCGCGCGCTGTGTCCCGACGTGCCGACCCCCGAGACGACGATCGGCTCGCCGGCGCCGGCGGCCGCTTGCAGCATCGCGACGAGGCGTGGCGCTGCGTCGGCAAGGGAGTTGGGCAGCGCCTCCAGCAGCGTCGCCTGCGCTTCGATCATGTCTTCCATGACCCAGGGTGGCGCGTCCCGGCGTTCCGGATAGATGGCGGGATCGTACCAGTCGGACGTTCCGGTTGTGCTCATTGCCGCTGCTCCCCGGGGTGCAGTTCCTTGTCATTGCGAGGCGCGAAGCGACGAAGCAATCCAGGGCGGTGCCGCGGGCCAGGTTGCTGGATTGCTTCGCTGCGCTCGCAATGGCGACGAGGCATGATGCATACGAACTTCTGAGCCAGGACACCAGAGCGCATCCATCATAACGACGGACGCCGGCAACCACGACTCTAAGGCCACCATGAAGATCGTGGATGGCCCGCCGTCGCGGGCCATGACGTTGCAAGCGCGTCGGCGCCGGCAGGCCGCCTCAGGTACGACCCGCAATCCGCCCGCGACAGCTCTGCGACCCGGGCCAGCAGCTCGGCCGGTCGAAATGGTTTGCGCAGGAAGGCGGCCGTCGCACCAGTGAATTCGCGCACCGCGTCGATCCGGGGATAGCCGCTGACCAGCAGTATCGGCAGGTGAGGCCACACCGCGCGAGCGGTGCGGATCAGATCGAGCCCGTTCATCCCCGGCATCGCATAATCGGCGATCAGCAGGCCGATACCGGCATCGCGCTCGCGCAGCAGCCGCAGTCCCTCGGTGCCGGTGGCGGCCGCGAGCACGTCGTATCCTGCCTCGGCGAGCACCGCCTGCATGGTCTCGCGCATGTCGTCGTCGTCATCGACGAGCAGCACCGGGTAATCGGCCGCCAACGCCGGATTGCCTGGCGCGGTCCTGCCGGCGGGCAGAAATTCCGCGCGCGACTTGGCCGTTTGCATGACCTGACCGATGGGACCCCCCACGCGCGCCGCCCGCGACCGCGCCGCCGACGGCGACGCCCATTCCCCTGGTTCGGCCCAGATACCAGGCTGACACGCGCCCGCAATCGGAACCAGACGCCGCGCGTGTCAGCAACATGAAATCGGCGTTGATCACGCGAATGCGCACGGGCGTGGCGCGCAGGGGACGCGAAGGCGCGGCGTCAGACCCCCGGCGCCTTCGCCGACGCCTCGGCGGCGGTGATGACGAGCTTCGGGTCGCCGCCGAGCACGGTGAGACGGGTCTCCGCCCCGTCGCGCTCGAACCGCAGGTCGAGCCGCTCGCCCCCGAGTTGCAGGCCGCGCAGGGTGACGCTGGGCATCCAGTCGGGCAGCGCGGGATCGACCACCAGCCGCTGGCGCGGCGCGTCCGGCTGCAGGCCGAGCATCGCCTGCAGCAGCGTGAACACCGAGCCCGCCGCCCAGGCCTGCGGCACGTTGGCGCCGAGATACTGCACCGGGAAGTTGGTGAAATCGCGGGGGATGCCGGCATAGAGTTCCGGGAGCTGGTTGAGCGTGAAGAAACTCGCCGCGCGCAGCACGTCATGCGCGACCGCGGCGGCCTCGGCCGCGAAACCGTAGCGCCTGAAGCCGAGCGCGATGATCCCGTTATCGTGCGGCCAGACTGCGCCGTTCTGGTAGGAATAGGGATTGAACGACGGGTTTTTCGCCGACAGCGTGCGGATACCCCAGCCGCTCCACATGTCGGGCTGCATCAGCCGGCGGACCACGCGCGCGGCGCGATCGGGCGGCACGATGCCCGACCACAGGCACTGTCCGGGATTGGAGGCGACGGAGAATACCGGCCGCTTCTCGCCGTCGAGGCAGAAAGCGTAAAAGCCGGTCGCCTCGTCCCAGAACACTTCGTTGAAGCGCTTGAACAGGGTCTGCGCGCGCTCCCGCAGCGCCGCCGCGCGATCCCCGCTGCCGAGCGCGTCATAGATTTCGGCCATCCGCCGCCAGGCGTCATAAACGTAGCCTTGCAGTTCGCACAGCGCCTTCGGTCCCTTGACCAGGCTGCCGTCGGGATTGACCAGCGCTTCGCCCGAATCCTTCCACGATTGGTTCTCGTAGCCGACCGGCGAGCGGGTCTGGTACTCCTGGAAGCCATCGCCGTCGCGGTCGCCAAATTCGTCGATCCAGGCGAGGCAGCGCTCGGCGGTGGCGAGGTGGCGTTCCAGCAAGCGCCTTCTCGCCGGTCGCCCGCCACGCTTGATGCAGCACGATCGGATAGAGCGGGGTCGCGTCGGCGGTGCCGTAATAGGGCGTGTGGGGGATCATCTTGAAATGCGCGAGCTCGCCCAGGCGCAGCTCGTGGGGGATCTTGCCGGGCTCGGCGTCGCGCCAGTCGTCGCGCGCATCGGCCTGCCAGTGGGCGAGCGCGTCGAGCGTGCCGAGGGCGAAGGTCGAACAGACGATCGCGTTCTGCAGCGAGACGATCAGGCTGTCGCGGCCGAACAGGGCCACGAACCAGGGCAGGCCGGCAGCGGGGACGAAATCGGCGGTGCCGGTCTCGGCGAGCGGCAGCCGCATCGCCGACATGTCGTCGATCGCCTGGGCGTAGAGGCTGTTGAACACCTGGTTGGCGGTCTCGACGGTCAGCAGCTCTGCGGCCCACTCATCGCGCGGGCGGCTCGCGTGCGCGTCCGCCGCGAGCGCGGTGCAGTCGTCGGGCGGCGGGAAGTGGCGCGTGCCGTCCACCAGCTCGTAGAGCAGGCAGGCGTGCCAGGCGGCGCCGGGTTCGAGCGCCACCTCGAAGCTGATGCGGCCGTTGGCGAACACCGCGGGGCTGCCGCAGCGCTCGGCCTGCACGATCAGCTCGCGGCGGAAATCCCGGTTGCGGTAGGTGGTGTCGAGCCGCTGGGTCTGCCCGTCCCAGCTTGTCGTGATGCGGCCGCGGCGGATGATGTGGTTCGCCTTGACCTCGAAGATGTCGGCGAAGTCGCTGCGCAGCGCCAGCTCCAGGTTGAAGCGCACGGGCTTCTGGCCGTGGTTGGTGATGTCGAGGTCCTCATGCACGCCCGGCGCCGATGCTGCGGCTGATCACGAACGAGAGGGTGTGCTCGGGAATGTCGCCCTGCTCGGTCGGGATCGGCCGGTTGGTCAGGTAGATGCGCGCCGCGCGGTGATGCAGGCTGCCGCCGTTGAGCAGCTCCCAGCTCTCGCCGTTGGCGTAGATGTACCAGCCGCTGAGCAGCCGCGTGTCGCGGAAATAGAGGCCCATGTCGGTCGGCCAGTTGATCTGCCCGTCCGGCTCGGTGACCAGCACGGCGTAGCCGTCATGGATCGCGATCTGTGGTGGCCCGACCTTGACCTCGAGCATGGTTCGCTCCCGCCCGGTTGTGGCCGCCTAATTCGGCCCCGAATCGAGCGTCGCGGCAAGCCCCCGCTCCAGCGGCGTCGGCGCGGGAAGACCGAGTGCCGCGCGGCCGCGCGCCGGATCGCCCACGCTGTGGCGCACCTCGCCCGCGCGCGGGCAGCGCTGCCGGATCTCGGCGCGGACCCCGAGCAGGCCGGCGATGGTGTCGCCGAGCGCGCGCACGCTGGTCGCCCGGCCGGTGCAGACATTGAACACCGCCGCTCCCGCGGCGGCGTGGCGCATCGCCGCGAGCAGGGCCGCGACCACGTCGGCCACGAACACGAAATCCCGCGTCTGCGCGCCGTCGCCGAACAGGTCGATCGGCGCGCCGCGCCGCAGCCGGTCGCAGAAGATCGAGATGACCCCCGAATAGGGCGAGCGCGGGTCCTGCCGCGGGCCATAGACGTTGAAAAACCGCAAGCCGATTGTGGGCACGGCGAAGACGTGCGCCGCGACACGAGCATGGAGTTCGCAGCCGAGCTTGTCGGCGCCGTAGGCAGAGAGCGGGCGGGCGGGCGCATCCTCATCGAGCGGCAGGCGGTCGCAATCGCCATAGACGGCCGCCGAGGAGGCATGGACGAACGGCACCGGCGCGGGCAGGCGGCGGATCGCGTCCAGCAGCCCGATCGTGGCCGAGAGGTTGACCCGGTGGGTGCCGGGCCAGTCCTGCACGCCGCGCTCGACCGAGGCGATGGCGGCGAGGTGAAAGCAGCCGGAGACGCCGTCGAGCGCGCGTGCGGCGAGCGCCGCGTCGCACACGTCGCCCACGATCAGCTCGGCGGCCGGGGCCAGGTTCTCGCGCCGTCCGGTGGAGAGGTCGTCGAGCACGCGCACGCGCGTGGCCGCGGGCCAGCAGCGCGTCGCAGAGATGCGAGCCGATGAAGCCGCAGCCGCCGGTGACGAGATAGCGGCTCATCGGCGCCACCGCCGGCGGGCGCGGCCGAGCGCGTCGGCGGCGAGGGCGGCAAGGCCCGCCGGGCGCCGCGGGTCGATGGCGAGCAGCCCGATCCGCGGCCGCCGTTCGCTGGTCCAGAGCTGCTTGTAGGGATCGTCGCCGCGGCCGAAATCGATCTCTGACACGTGTTCCTCGTCCAGCAGCCGGCGCAGCATCATCGCGGTGAGCACCGTGCCGGGCGAGAGCGGCTTGTGCGCCTCGTCGTGGGCAAGCTTGAACACGATCGCACGTCCGTATGCAACAGCCCAGAACTGGGCCGCGATCGGCGTGGCGCCGTGCCAGAGCAGCCCGAGCCGCAACGCCCCACCGGGGGCGAGGGCGCGCATCAGTGCCGCGTTGAAGCGCGGATAGGGCTCGGGTTCCTTCCAGCTCTTGGCATAGACCTGCTCGTAGGCGGCGATGCCCGGCTCGATCTGGTCGGGACCGGCTATCACCTCGAAGCGGCAGTCCTGCTCGCGGGCGAAGCGGGCGAGCTTGCGGCGCACCGTCTCGCGCAGGCTGCCGGGCCGGGCGGCGAGATAGGCCGTCCCAGCCGACGGCCCGCCACCGGCTCGTGCCAGTTGCCGAAATGGTCGAAGCGACGCACCGCGAGACCGCCGGCGCGCAGCCCGGCGCTGAACGGGGCGAGCGGCGGCAATTCGGCCGCCAGCGCGTCGAGCCGCGTCACCGCCTGGCCGCGGAGGAGTGCCGCGAGGCGGCGGCCGAGCGCCTCCGCACGCGCCGGATCGGGCGTGCCGAGCAGCGGCGCCCAGAGCGTGGTGTAGGGCGTGCTCAGCGCCTGCCAGCCGGCCGGACCGCGTTGCAGTGCCAGCAACCCGAACGGTCCGGCCGCGTCGGTGGCCAGCGCAAAGCAGGGCCGCGCGCCATCGGGCATGGCATGGGCGGCGACGGTCTCGAACCAGGGCCGGCCGAGACAGACATGCTCGGCGAGGCCGGCCGCGAACAGCGCAGAACCACGGTCGGGCAGTTGCCCAGGGTGGTCGAACAGCGCGAGCGCGCGGTGCTCAGGGCGCATCGGGCGGTCCCTCCAGGCGGCGGCGCAGCGCGTACCAGGCGCAGCCCACCCATTCGTGGATTGCATCATAGCTCGCTACCCAGCCGCCGAGGCTGGGAACGAAATCGCCTGCCTTCAGCACCGGCGGGATGTCGAGCAGCGGCGGCGCCGCGGTGACGACGAGCGGAAAGCGGCCGAAGGCGATCAGGGCGCGGCGCTCGTGGAAGGCGTCGGTGACCAGGTAGATCGAGCGGATGCCGTCACGCAGCAGCATCGGCGCGCTATAGGCGGCGTTGCGCCAGGTGTCGCGAGAGCGGTCTTCCTGCCAGCGCGCGGTGATGCCGAAATCCGCGGCCAGGGTTTGCGCCATCAAGGCCGCGATCGGTGGGTCGTGCGGCGCGAGCCGGCCGCCGGTGACCAGGACCGGCAGATGCGTGCGCCGCTGCAGCCGCACGCCAGCGAGCAGCCGCCACAGCGTCATCGGCCCCACCGTCACCTGCGGCCTGGCACCGCCGCTGCGCCTTGCCTCGGCGCTGAGGATCACGATCGCCTGCGGCGGGGCGCTTGCGGGCGGCGTCAGGGGCAGCCCGGCCTCCAGCGGCGCGGTCAGCAGCTTGGCCGTGGCCGGCAGCGCCAGAACCAGCAGGCCAAGGAGCGCGACACCGCCGATCGCGCGTCCGGCCCGGCCAAGCTGCTGACCGCGCCAGCGCGCCGCCGCCAGCCATCCGGCAAGCGCGAGCAGCATGAAGCCGATCGGCGGCAGCGCGATCGCGGTCAGCAGCAGGCGCAACGACACCGGCCGGGGCCTTCCGGAGGCAAGGAGAGAGGCGCAGAGTGGCGCAACCGGCGCGGGATGGGAACCGTCCTGGGTGCGAAGATGGCGGAGGCGAGGATGGCGGGCGTGAAAATCCCGCCCGCCTCTGCCGCGTTGCAGGGAAAGAAGCTTCGACATCCGCGCCCCGATCGCCGGCTGGATCGGCAGCGGTCGCGGGTGTGGGAGCGGCCTTGGAAATGGGCAGCGGACCTCTAGGCAACCAAACGCGGCGGTTGTAGCGGCAAAACTTTTTACCGAATCGCACGCGAGTCGCGTTATTCTCTAGGGTCTGCGGCCGAAAATACATCCGCGGAGTACTCGGATGCCGATTGCTGACGATCTGTTCACCAACTACGCCCGGTCCTACGAGGCCCGCCGCGAGGCGGAGCTGACCTTGGGGGAGTTCCTCGCAGGGTGCCGAGACGACCCGATGATGTATGCCTCCGCCCCGGAGCGGATGCTGGCAGCGATCGGCGAGCCGGAGATGATCGACAGCTCGAAGGACGCCCGGCTCGGCCGGATCTTCATGAACCGGACGATCCGCGTCTATCCGACCTTCGCCGAGTTCTACGGCATGGAGGAGACGATCGAGCGGATCGTCGGCTTCTTCCGCCACGCCGCCCAGGGGCTCGAGGAACGCAAGCAGATCCTCTATCTGCTCGGCCCCGTCGGCGGCGGCAAATCCTCCCTCGCCGAGCGGCTGAAGGCGCTGATGGAGGCGCATCCCATCTATGTGCTGAAGGCGGGCGACCAGATCAGCCCGGTCTTCGAGAGCCCGCTCGGCCTGTTCGATCCCGAGACGATGGGGCCGGGGCTGGAGGACCGCTACGGCATCCCCCGCCGCCGCCTCGCCGGGCCGATGAGCCCGTGGTGCCTCAAGCGGCTCGACGAGTTCGGCGGCGACCTTGGGCGCTTCCGGGTGGTGCGGCTGCGGCCGTCGCGGCTGCGCCAGATCGCGGTCGCCAAGACCGAGCCGGGCGATGAGAACAACCAGGACATATCGAGCCTGGTCGGCAAGGTCGATATCCGCAAGCTGGAACTCTACCCGCAGAACGACCCGGACGCCTACAGCTACTCGGGCGGGCTGAACCGCGCCAACCAGGGCATCCTCGAATTCGTCGAGATGTTCAAGGCGCCGATCAAGATGCTGCATCCGCTGCTGACCGCGACCCAGGAGGGCAATTACATCGGCACCGAGAACATCGGCGCCATCCCCTTCTCCGGCATGATCCTGGCGCACTCCAACGAGGCGGAGTGGCAGACCTTCAAGAACAACCGCAACAACGAGGCCTTCATCGACCGCATCTACGTCATCAAGGTGCCGTACTGCGTGCGGGTGACGGAGGAGAAGAAGATCTACGAGAAGCTGCTGTCCGGCTCCGAGCTGTCGGGTGCCGCCTGCGCGCCGGCGACGCTGGAGATGCTGGCCCGCTTCTCGGTGCTGTCGCGTCTGCGCAAGCACGAGAACTCCAACCTGTTCGCCAAGATGCGCGTCTATGACGGCGAGAGCCTGAAGGAGACCGACCCGCGCGCCAAGACGATGCAGGAATACCGCGACGCCGCCGGCCCCGAGGAGGGGATGGACGGCGCCTCGACCCGCTTCGCCTTCAAGGTGCTGGCCTCGACCTTCAATTACGACACGATCGAGGTCGCGGCCGACCCGGTGCATCTGATGTACGTGCTCGAACAGTCGATCCGCCGCGAGCAGTTGCCCGAGGAGGCCGAGCGGCGCTATCTCGACTTCATCAAGAGCGAGCTGGCGCCACGCTACGCCGAGTTCATCGGCCACGAAATCCAGAAGGCGTATCTGGAGAGCTATCACGATTACGGCCAGAACCTGTTCGACCGCTACGTGTCGTACGCGGATGCCTGGATCGAGGACATCGACTTCAAGGACCCCGACACCGGGCAACTGCTGAACCGCGAGCTGCTGAACCAGGAGCTGACCAAGGTCGAGAAGCCGGCGGGGATCGCCAACCCCAAGGACTTCCGCAACGAGGTGGTGAAGTTCACGCTGCGCGCGCGCGCCACCCACGGTGGCCGCAACCCGTCCTGGACCAGCTATGAGAAGCTGCGCGAGGTGATCGAGCGGCGGATGTTCAGCCAGGTGGAGGAGCTGCTGCCGGTGATCAGCTTCGGCTCGAAGAAGGACAGCGAGACCGAGCGCAAGCACGACGAGTTCGTCTCCCGCATGATGGGGCGCGGCTACACCGAGCGGCAGGTGCGCCGGCTGGTCGAGTGGTATATGCGGGTGAAGCAGGCCGGATAACGAAGGCGCCGACCCATGTACATCGTCGATCGCCGCCTGAACCCGAAGGGCAAGAGCCTCGGCAACCGGCAGCGATTCCTGCGCCGTGCCAAGGCGCTGGTGCGGCAGGCGGTGCACGAGAATTCGTCAAGCCGCAGCATCCGCGACGCCGAGCAGGGGGGCGAGATCACCATCCCCGCCGACGACCTTCGCGAACCCACGTTCCGTCGCTCGGCCTCGGGCGGCGTGCGCGACCATGTGCTGCCCGGCAACAAGCGCTATGTCGAGGGCGACGCGATCCCGCGGCCGCAGGGCGGCGCCGGCGGGCAGGGCAGCGAGGGCAGTCCCGACGGCGGCGGCGAGGACGCGTTCCGTTTCGCGCTCTCCACCGACGAGTTCATGGAGATCTTCCTCGAGGACCTCGAACTGCCGAACCTCGCCAAGCGCAAGGTGGCGAGCATCGAGGGCCACGCATGGCGGCGTGCCGGGTATTCGATCGTGGGCTCGCCCGCGAACTTCGCCCTGGGTCGGACGATGCGCAACAGCCTCTCGCGCCGGATTGCGCTCAGGCGCCCGAAGCGGGCCGAATTGCAGGCGCTGGCGGAGGAGATCTGGGCACTCGAAGCGAGCGGCGACGATCCGGTGCAGCTCGCGAAGCTGCGCGAGGAGCTGGAGCGGCTGACGCGGCGCAGCCAGCGCATCCCCTATATCGACCCGATCGACGTCCGCTATCGCAACTTCCAGGCGGTGCCGAAGCCGGCGGCGCAGGCGGTGATGTTCTGCCTGATGGACGTGTCCGGCTCGATGACCGAGCACATGAAGGACCTCGCCAAGCGGTTCTTCACCCTGCTCTACATCTTCCTCCGCCGGCGTTACCGGCACGTCGATATCGTCTTCATCCGCCACACCCACCAGGCGGCGGAGGTGGACGAGGAGACGTTCTTCTACTCGCCCGAGACCGGCGGCACGGTGGTCTCCACGGCGCTCGAGGAGATGGATCGCGTGGTGCGCGAGCGCTACAAGTCCGAGGACTGGAACATCTACGCGGCCCAGGCGTCGGACGGCGACAATACGTCGAGCGACAATGCGCGCACCGCCGCGATCCTGACCGAGCGCATCCTGCCGGTGTGCCAGGTACTACGCCTATCTCGAAGTCGGCCGCGAGGGCGATGGCGGCCCGATCGGCTTCGCGCCGCGCGAGAGCGATCTGTGGCGGACCTATGCGCTGGCGCGCAAGGCGGGCGCGCCGCTGGCGATGCGCAAGGTGCGGCACCGGCGCGACATCTATCCGGTGTTCCGCGACCTGTTCGCCAAGCAGCCGGCCGGCGCCGCCGCCGAGGCGCACGCCTGAGCCGATGAGCCGCCTGCTCTATAAGGGCGCGGAGTGGGATTACGACACGATCCGCCGCGCCTATGACGCGATCGAGGTGGTCGCCACGCGCGACCTCGGCCTCGACACCTACCCGAACCAGGTCGAGGTGATCAGCAGCGAGCAGATGCTCGATGCCTATTCGTCGGTCGGGATGCCGCTGTTCTACCGGCACTGGTCGTTCGGCAAGCACTTCATCCGCCACGAGGGCCTGTATCGGAGCGGAATGCAGGGACTTGCCTACGAGATCGTCATCAACTCCAACCCCTGCATCAGCTACATCATGGAAGAGAATACCGCGACGATGCAGGCGCTGGTGATCGCGCACGCGGCGTTCGGGCACAACCACTTCTTCAAGAACAACTACCTGTTCCGGCAGTGGACGGATGCCGACGGCATTCTCAACTATCTGGAGTTCGCCAAGTCCTACATCGCGAACTGCGAGGAACGCTACGGCGAGCAGGCGGTGGAGCGGCTGCTCGATGCGGCGCACGCGCTGATGCGCCACGGCGTGCATCGCTACCCGCGCAAGCGCGCGACCGACCTCGCGACCGAGGAGAAGCGCGAGCGCGAGCGGCGCGAGCACGAGCGGGCGGTGTTCAACGACCTCTGGCGCACCGTGCCCGGCAAGCAGCGCAGCGCCAACGACCGCTCCGACGAGGAGCGGCGCCGCGCGCTGCTGGAACTGCCGGAGGAGAACATCCTCTATTTCCTGGAGAAGAAGGCGCCGCGGCTGAAGCCCTGGCAGCGCGAGGTGCTGCGCATCGTGCGCCACATCGCGCAGTATTTCTATCCGCAGGGCCAGACCAAGCTGATGAACGAGGGCTGCGCCACGTTCTGCCACTACCGCATCATGAACCGGCTGTACGAGAAGGGCCGGATCAACGACGGGGCGATGGTGGAGTTCCTGCACTCCCACACCAACGTCGTGATGCAGCCGGATTTCGACGATCCGCACTATTCGGGGATCAACCCGTACGCGCTCGGGTTCGCGATGATGCAGGATATCGCGCGCATCGCCGAGGCACCGACCGAGGAGGATCACGCCTGGTTTCCCGAGCTTGCCGGCAGCGGCGACGCGATGGCGGCGTTGCGCGACGTGTGGGCCAACTACCGCGACGACAGCTTCATCCTGCAATTCCTGAGCCCGCGGCTGATCCGGCAGTTCCGCCTGTTCCATGTGACGGACGATACCGACGAGCCGATCCTGCGGGTCGATGCGATCCACGACGAGCCGGGCTATCGCCGTATCCGTCAGCGGCTGTCGCGGCAGTACGACGTCGCCTGGCTCGACCCCGACATCCAGGTGGTCGATGTCGATCTCGCCGGCGACCGCAAGCTGATCGTGCATCACCGCGCGCTGAACCGCGTGCTGCTCGACGAGGAGGATGCGCGCTACGTGCTGCAGCACCTCGCCGATCTCTGGGGCTACGACGTGGTGCTGAAGGAGATCGACCCGGCGAGCGAGGCGGTGCTGCGCGAGCATTCTGCGCGGGCGCGGGACCGGCTGCGGTAAGGAAGGTCGGGGCTCCGCCTCCGCGGGCATTCCAATTGGCTCAAGCGGGCCCATTGGAACCTTGGCCCGCTCCGCCCCGACACCCCGCCAAGGGCGTTCGCCCTTGGAACCCTTGACTGGAAAGAAACTGCTCAGCCGTCATCGCGAGCCGCCGCTTGGCGGCGTGGCGATCCAAGCGTGAGGCACCGAGCGGCCCGCCTGGATCGCCACGGCGCTCCGCGCCTCGCGATGATCGGACCCGCCTCATATCCAGCGGGTCGGCGCCGGTAATGGCGAACCTGACGGCCGAAGAACAGGGCCTTTCGCGCGATTTACAACGATGAGCGGCCGCACGAGGCGCTTGGCCAGGAGACCCCGGCCAGCCATTACGGGCGAGCGCGCGGCGGTATCCGCCGCGGCTGGAAGAGCCGCAGTATGATGCCGCCCAGGCGGTGCGGCGTGTGCGCTCGAATGACGAGATCCGATGGGGCGGCGATCTGATTTTTCTCAGCGAGAGTTTGATTGGCGAACCTGTGGGCGTCGGTGAGACGCGAGCCGGTGATTGGCTGGTCTGGTTCGTGGACGTGCCGCTTGGCCTGATTGAGCGGCGGAGCCGAAAACTGCGCCCCTTTGGCCCGGCTCGGCCCGCCCGGTCGGGGCGGGCCGGGCCGGGCCGGGCCGGGCCGGCCCGGCCCGGCCAAAGGGGCGTGTGAACAAACCGGGGAACTTGTCAACGATGTGTCCGGCCCAAAGTGTCAATGAACTATCCGGTTGCTCAAGCGTCGCCGCGGCACCCGCGCCCGCCGGTCATCGGCCGGCCCTTGTCGCGGCTGC
>CAVWFK010000026.1:0-89070 GCA_963754235.1 uncultured Alphaproteobacteria bacterium
TGCGCGGACCGATTTTCGCCTCGGCATCGAAGAACACCCGGTCGCCACGATCGCGGACGAATTCCACGGCCGCCAGCAGCCCCTCGCCGCGCACGTCGCCGACGAAACGATGGCCGCCCACCGCATCCGCCAGCGATTGCCGGAAATAGGCCCCGACCTCGCGCGCGTTCTCGACCAGGTTAAGCTCGTCGAGCAATTCGAGATTGGCGACACCGGCGGCAGCACAGAGCGGGTGCGACGAATAGGTCCAGCCGTGACCGATCGCCCCGAACTCGTCGGACCCCCGCTCCAGAACGCCCCAGACCCGGTCTGACACAATCACCCCGGAGAGCGGCGCATACGCCGATGTCAGGCCCTTCGCGATGGTGATGAGGTCAGGCCGGATGCCGTAATGATCCGATCCGAACATCGAGCCCAGCCGCCCGAACCCGGTGATCACCTCGTCGGCGATCAGCAGGATGTCGTGCTTCTTCAGCACCGCCTGGATGCGCTCCCAATACCCCGTGGGCGGCGGCACGATGCCGCCGGTGCCGAGCACCGGCTCGCCGATGAAGGCGGCGATGGTGTCCGCACCCTCGGCCTCGATCAGCGCCTCCAACTGCTCGGCGCAGTATTGGGAAAACTGCTCCTCGCTCATCGTGCGGTCGGCACGACGGAAATAGTATGGTGCCTCGGTGTGCAGCACCGGCGGCCGCGGCAGATCGAACAAATTGTGGAACGCGGCGAGGCCGGTCAGGCTGCCGGTCATCACGCCGGAGCCGTGATAGCCGCGCCAGCGCGAGATTATTTTCTTTTTCTCTGGGCGGCCGAGCACGTTGTTCAGATACCAGACCAGCTTGATGTTGGTCTCGTTGGCATCCGACCCGGAAAGGCCGAAGAACACCCGGCTCATGCCCGCAGGCGCGCGCTCGATGATCATCCGCGCGAGGCGGATCGACGGCTCCGAGCCGTGGCCCACATAGGCGTGATAGTACGGCAGCGCCGCCGCCTGCGCCGCGATCGCGTCGGTAATTTTCTTCCGGCCATAGCCGACATTGACGCAATAGAGCCCGGCGAAGGCGTCCAGGCTGCGGCCGCCCTCGCGGTCCTGAACGTAGACGCCCTCCGCGCCGGTGATGATGCGGTTCGGCGTCTCGCCGCGCGCGTGCTGACCCATATGGGTCGAGGGATGGAAGAAGTGGTCCCGGTCCCAGGCGGCAAGTTCATTGTCGGATGCGCGGGGCTGATCGAGCATGGCGGTGTCTCCAAAAGAATGATGGTCAGGCGAGGTCGAGGCAGAGGTATTTGAGGTCAGTGAAAGCCTCGATCCCATGACGCGATCCCTCGCGTCCGATGCCGGATTGCTTGACGCCCCCGAACGGGATGGCGGGGCCGGTCAGTTTTGCGCGGTTGACCGCGACCATGCCGTATTCGAGCGCCCGGCCAAGACGCAGCGCACGCCCGCCGTCGCGCGTCACGACATAGGCGACGAGGCCGTACTCGGTCGCGTTGGCGCGCGCCACCACCTCGGCCTCGGTGTCGAACGGACTGACCGCGGCGATCGGCGCAAAAGTTTCCTCGCGCATGATCCGCGCCGTATCGGGCACGTCAGCCAGCAGCGTGGGATGGACGAACAGGGAATTGTCCGTCCGCGGCGCACCCACGAGGCGTCGCGCACCGTGGGCCATGGCGTCCGCGATTTGCGCTTCCGCCTTGGCAACGGCGCCCGCGTGCATCAGCGGCCCGATATCGGTGTCCGGTTCCAGCCCGGCCCCGATTTTCAGCGCCCGGACGCGCGCCGCGAACGCAGCGCAGAACGCCGCGTAGATCGGGCGCTGGACATAGATGCGATTGGCGGCGAGGCAGTCCTGGCCGGAGGTGGTGAACTTCGCCACCATCGCGATGTCAACGGCGCGATCCAGATCGGCGTCGTCGAACACCA
Organism: uncultured Alphaproteobacteria bacterium; assembly: GCA_963754235.1. Classification (GTDB taxonomy): domain Bacteria; phylum Pseudomonadota; class Alphaproteobacteria; order Acetobacterales; family Acetobacteraceae; genus DATAYA01. The sequence continues at coordinate 1,922 of CAVWFK010000026.1, forward strand.
GCAGCGGCGCGTGGCCGCCCAGTTCCATGATGAGGCGCTTCACGGTCGGCGCGCAGCGCGCCCCAATGATGCGGCCGATCTCGGTCGAGCCGGTGAAGCTCACGACGCGCACGCGCGGATCGTCGCACAGGCGGTTGGCGATCGGCGCCGAGGCGCCGGGCACCACGTTGAACACGCCGGCGGGAAGCCCCGCGCGATCGGCCAGCGCCGCCAGCGCCAGCGCCGAGAGCGGCGTGTGGGAGGACGGGTGTGCCACCGCGGTGCAGCCTGCCGCCAGCGCCGCGGCGGCCTTTCGGGTCAGCATCGCGGCGGGAAAGTTCCATGGCGTCAACAGCGCCGCGACCCCCAGTGGCTCGCGACGCACCAGCATCTCGGTCCCGGCCAGATGCGGCGTGACACCCTCGACGTTGAGGCGTTTCGCCTCCTCGGCGTACCACTCGACAAAGGATGCGGCATAGTCGATCTCGCCCAGGCTCTCGGCAAGTGGCTTGCCCTGCTCCAAGGTCATGATGAGTGCCAGATCGTCACGCGCGCCACGGATCGCCTCATACCAGGCGCGCAGGCGCTCCGCCCGCTGTTGCGGCAGCAGCGCCTTCCATGCCGGGAAGGCGCGCGCCGCGGCATCGACCGCCAGCGTCGCCTCCGCCTCGCCAAGGTCTGCCACCCGCGCCACCATCGTAGCGGTTGCCGGATCGCGAATTTCCAGCACGGCGTCGCCGCCGACCCAGCGCCCGTCGATATAGCCGCGCTCGCGCAGCAGAAGCGGATCGTGCAGGCCAGCAAGGGCCGGGTGGCGTTCGCAGGTGTGGGGGAACGGAGCAGGCTTCATGGAGTCTATATTGGCATGGCCGCGGCGAGACGCCGTCTATTCTGCGCCCCTGCTTCCGAGAGAGTCTCGGATCAGCCCGCCACAATCCGAGAGTTTATCGCATCGCGTCCCCCGTCATTGCGAGCGCAGCGAAGCAATCCAGCGGCCTCGCCCGCGGCACCGCGCTGGATTGCTTCGTCGCTTTGCTCCTCGCAATGACGAGGGGAACCCTACGCCTGCAGCACCGACTTCAAAAACTCCCGCGTGCGTGCTTCCCTCGGAGCGCTGAAGATATGTTCGGGCTGGCCCTGCTCGACGATGCGGCCGCGGTCGAAGAAGCAGACCCGATCGGACACCTCGCGGGCAAACCGCATCTCGTGGGTCACCAGCAGCATGGTCAGATCGTGCTCATGCGCGAGGTTACGGATCACCCCCAGCACCTCGCCCACGAGTTGCGGGTCAAGCGCCGATGTCGGCTCGTCGAACAGCAGCACGCGCGGACGCATGGCGAGCGCACGGGCGATCGCGACGCGCTGCTGCTGGCCGCCGGAAAGCTGGCTCGGATAGTGGTCCTTCTTGTCGGACAGCCCGACCAGGCCGAGCAGCTCGACCGCCCGCGCCTCCGCCTCGGCGCGACGCAGCCCCAGCACCGCGGTCGGAGCCTCGACGATGTTGCGCAGCACCGTCATGTGCGGAAACAGGTTGAAGCTCTGGAACACCATGCCGACCTTGGTTCGGATCGTGCGCAGATGCCGCTCGCTGGCACGGAACGGGCCCTTGCCGTGGGGCTGGTGATAGGCAAGGCCGTCCAAGGTCAGCGCACCCTCCTGAAAACGTTCCAATGTCATCAGGATTTGCAATACCGTGGACTTGCCGGACCCGGACGGTCCGATCAGCGCCACCTTCTCTCCGGGATGGACCTCGAAATCGAACCGGTCGAGCACGGTCAGGCTGCCGAAGCGCTTGGTCACGCCGTCGAAGCGGATGATGGGTGTCATGCGATCTCCGGCTCCCTATCGCAATGCGAATCCGCGCTTGGGCAAAACGCGCTCCAGCACGTGCAGCCCGGCCGAAAGGATCAGCGTCAGAATTAGGAAAATGAGTCCAACCATCGACAGCGGCACCAGATACTCGAAGGTGCGGTCGCCGATCATGTTGGCAAGGCCGAGCATGTCGAGGACCGTCACCACGGACAGCACCGGCGTATCCTTCAGCATCGAGACGAGATAGTTGCCCATCGCCGGCAGGATGCGCGGGATCGCCTGCGGGATCACGATGTCACGATAGGTCCGCAGGCGCGTAAGGTTGAGCGCCGTCGCCGCCTCCCACTGGGCGCGGGGCACGGCGTCCAGCCCGCCGCGATAGACCTCGGAGGTGTAGGCGGAGTATTGCAAGCCGAGCGCCAGGGTTCCGGTCAGAAAGGCCGGCAGCACGATGCCATAGCTGGGCAGCACGTAGTAGAGGAAGAAGAGCTGGATCAGCAGCGGCGTGTCGCGGATGAACTCGATCACGCCCGCCGTCGCCCACGCCACGGCAGCGACCCGGCTGCGGCGGAGCAAGGCGAGCACCAGGCCCAGCACGAGTGCCACGACGAAGCCGAGCGCCGCCGCCTCCAAGGTCACGATCAATCCGATGCCAAGGATCGGCAGGAGCGACCACGCATACGCCCAAAGGGAGGAGGTGTCCCAGTGATATCCGTAGATCATGCGTGGGCCGCCCGCGGAAATGCCACGCCCCGGCGAAGAGCTGCTTCCAGCCGGCGCATGAACGCCGCCAGGATCAGGGCCATGATGAAGTACCCGAGCAAGGTCAGCGAGTAGATCCGCACGCTGTCCAGGGTGATGTTGCGGAGCTGCTGCGCCTCGTAAGTGAGGTCGGCGATCGAGATCAGCGACACGAGCGCGGTGTCTTTCAGGTTCTGGACCGCGAGGTTGCCGAAGGTTGGCATCATCTCGACCACCGCCTGCGGCAGAGCGATGTGCCACAGCGTGTAGCCGCGGCGGAAGTTGAGCGCCCGCGCCGCCTCGTGCTGCGCCTCCGGCACCGAGCGCAGGGCGCCACGCACCACCTCCGCACCATAGGCGCCGATGTTCAAGGAGAGTCCGATGATGCCGGTGGAGATCGGGTCGAACGAGACGCCGACCAGCGGCAGCGCATAATACAGCCAGAACAACTGCACCAGCAGCGACGTGCCGCGAAAGATCTCGATATAGACGAGTGCGATGGCCGACAGGATGCGGCCGCCTTCGACGCGCGCGATCCCGGCGGCGAAGGCGAGCACGGCGCCGAGCAGCATCGAGGTCACGGCGATGATCGCGGTCACTTCGGCGCCACGCAACAGCGCCGGCAGATAGCGGGTCCAGATCATGGCACACCATTCCGCGCGGCATCCGTGTTCCGGCATGGGCAACATGGGCTGCCCATGCCGGTCGGATGGCGGGCGAAGAAGCCTACTTGCCGGCGCAGAGTTGCGCCGCCGTCTTGCTGCGTGCGGCCGCGACGCTGGCGTCGCTCAGGCCATACGAGGTCAGGATCGTCTTGTAGGCATCGGTCTTCTTGAAGGCGATCAGCGCGTTGTTGAAGGCGTTGTACAGCTCCTTGTCCGCCAGGCGGAAGTCGAACCCGCCATAGCTGCGGACCGGCTTGCCCTTGATCACCGGATCGGTGAAGGGCTGGGCCTGCGCGACGCCGGCGGCTGTGCCGCTCGTCTTGACCAGATTGGCGACCGTCAGCTCGGTCGCGGCATAGGCGGCGGCGCGGCCGGTCTTGACCGTGGAAGGCGCGTCGGCGTTGGCCTGGATGACGACGATCTGGCTGTCCGGGATGCCCATGCCGTGCAGGAAGTCGAGCTGGTCCGCGCCCGAGACGATGGCGACCTTGAGCGACGGGTTCTTCTTGAAGTCCTCGTAGCCGTGCAGGTTCTTGGGATTGCCGGTCGGCACCAGCAGCCCCTCGCCATAGCTGGAGTTCGGCTCGGTGAACTTCACCTGCTTGCAGCGGTCGGGCAGGATATTCTGCTCGGCGGCGACCATGTCGAAGCGGCGTGCCTTCAGGCCGGGGATCAGCGAGCCGAACGGCGCCACGGTCCAGGTGATGTCGGGCACACCGATCGACTTCAGCACCGCCGCCGCGACGTCGGGGCCGATGCCCTTCGCGCCGCCGTTCGCGTCCATATAGCCGTACGGCACCTCGTTGGCGTTGGCGGCGCGGATGAACCCGGCTTGCTTCACCTGCTTGAGCGTCGTGGCGTGCGCGCCGGCGGCCGCTCCGATCATGATCGCAAACGCGGCGAAGCCGCACTGGAACAGACGGTTCATCATCCATTGACTCCTCTGGCCTGGGGACGGGATGGTTCCTCCACGGTCGCGATGACCGTGAGGCAGTCGCCCGGCTTGGCAAGGCCGGGAAAGTGACGTGCCGCAAGAATGCCGTCGAGCGCCGCGCGGTGCTCGGCCGGTGCCGCCCCGGTCCGGCCGATCGGATGGATGCGCGCCAGGACCTCGCCGCGCCGCACCGGATCGCCCAGATCGGCGCAGGGCTCGACCAGCCCTTCCTGCTCGGCAAAACCAAAGCAGTCGGCGGACGGCATGTCGAGCCAGCGTGTCGCGGCAGGTTCGACCGCTCCCGCGATGATGCCGGCATGGCGCAGCACGTTCGCCACACCACGCCGCGCGATGCCGACGCTCTGCGCCGTCGCGGTGCCGCCGCCGCGCAGCTCCGTGGTGACGAACACCTTCCCCATCGCTTCGGCAATGGTGTCGTACATGCCCAGCGGGTCGATCTCGCGCATCCGCATCGAATAGGGTGCCGCGAATGCCGCGACCGCAGCAAGGCACGCTTGTTCCTGCTCCTTGTCCGGCAGTTCGTGGGCCGCGGCGTAGGGCAGGAAGTCCAGCGTGCGGCCGCCGGAATGGAAGTCGAGCACCAGATCGGCCAACGGCAAGAGGTGGCGGGTGAAATAGTCGGCAATCTTCTCCGTCACGGTGCCGTCCGCCCGCCCCGGAAAACTGCGATTGAGGTTGCCGCGGTCGATCGGCGAGGTGCGCGTGCCGGCACAGAAGGCCGGGTGGTTCATGCCGGGCACGATGATGACGCGCCCGCGCACGCGATCGGCCGTCAAGGTGCGCGCCAGACCGAACAGCGCGATCGGCCCCTCGTACTCATCGCCGTGATTGCCGCCGGTCAGCAGCGCCGTCGGCCCTGCGCCGTTGCGGATCACGGTGAGCGGGATCATCACCGATCCCCAGGCGGAATCGTCGCGGCTGTACGGCAGGCGCAGAAAGCCGTGCTGCACGCCGTCCGCATCGAAATCGACGGTGGGCGTGACGGAAGACGGACGCAACACGGAGTGGCGACCCTCCGTCACGGTTTGACGAACAGCTTGCGGGGCACGTTCGACAGGCATTCGACGCCGCCTTCGGTGATCGCGATGCTCTCGGTGATCTCCAGCCCCATGGTGTCGAGCCACAGCCCGCTCATGAAGTGAAACGTCATGCCCGGCTTGAGCTCGGTCCGGTCGCCGGCGCGCAGGCTCATGGTGCGCTCGCCCCAGTCGGGCGGGTAGCTGAGGCCGATCGCATAACCGGTGCGATTGTCCTTGACGATGCCGTGCCGCTTCAGCACGGCGAAGAATGCGCCGGCGATGTCCTCGCACGTATTGCCGGGACGGGCCGCGGCAAGCCCTTCCTCCATCCCCTCCAGCACCGCCTTCTCGGCATCGAGGAAGGCCGGCGTCGGCTTGCCCAGGAATACCGTGCGCGACAGCGGGCAATGGTAGCGGCGATAGCAGCCGGCGATCTCGAAGAACGTGCCCTCGCCCGCGCGCATCGGCCGGTCGTCCCAGGTGAGGTGCGGCGCCGAAGCATCCTCGCCCGAGGGCAGCAGCGGCACCAGGGCCGGATAGTCGCCGCCGATGCCATCGACCCCGCGCGCTCCCGCTGCGAGAATCTCTGCCACCAGCTCGTTCTTGCGCAGGCCAGGCTCGACCATCTCGAAGATGCGCTGGTGCATCGCGGCCACGATGCGTCCGGCCTTGCGCATGTAGTCGAGTTCGGTCGGGCTCTTGATCGCACGCTGCCAGTTCACCAGGGCGGTCGCGTCGCGAAACCTGGCGTTCGGCAGATGGCGTTGCAGCGATGCGAAGGCGGCCGCCGAGAAGTAGTAATTGTCCATCTCGACGCCGATCGCGAGACGGTCCCAGCCGCGTTCGCCGATGATCTGCGACAGCAAATCCATCGGATGGCGTTCGGTGGACTGCACATAGTGGTCGGGATAGGCGATGATATTGTCGTGCGCGAGAATGGTGGTGCGCTTCGCACCGTTCGCGTCCTGGCCACGGCCGTACCAGACCGGCTCGCCGTCGCCGGCCACCAGCACGCATTGATGCACGTAAAATGACCAGCCATCGTAGCCGGTCAGCCAGTGCATGTTGGACGGGTCGCTGATGATCAGCAGCTCGACCCCGGCCCGCTCCATCGCGGCGCGCGTCTTGGCCAGGCGCTCGGCATATTCGGCGCGGGTGAAGTTTAGGCTCGGCTCGGTCACGATGCGGCTCCCGTCCTGGTGTGCGTATCGAATGCCTGGCCCACCCCGGCCGCGACGGCACGCTCGCGCGCGAGCGTCGCGATGGCGGTGTCCTGCACCCCGGTTCCGGTCAGGTCGCAGAGCGTGATCGCCGCCTCCGACGTGCGGCCGGGCGCCAGGCCGGCGATCACCTGCCCCAGCTCGGGAAAATCCCGATCCGCCGCGACCAGTCCGGCCGCGATCGCGTGGTGCAATTCGCCGAGCCGGCGGGTCTGCCGCAGGCTGTCGGCCACGTAGCTCGAGGCGGCGAGCGCCTGTGCCTCGACCTCGTTCTTGTGCTCGGCATCCGAGCCCATCGCGGTGACGTGCTGGCCCGCCGCGAGCCAGCCGGCCTTCAGGATCGGGGTTTCGGCCGGGGTCGTCGTCACCACGATGTCGGCGCCGCGGCAGGCGGCTTCGGGGTCGTCCTCGGCAAGCACCGGGATGCCAAGTTGGCCGCTGAGCTCCGTCGCGGCTGCCCGCGCGCGCGCCGGGTTGCGCGCCCAGATCCGCGCCTGCCGGATGTCGCGGACGAGCGTGAGGGCCTGCAATTGCAGCCGCGCCTGCACCCCCGCGCCGAGCACGGCCGCAATCCTCGCGTCCGGGCGCGCCAGATGCCGCGCCGCGACCGCGCCCGCCGCCGCGGTGCGCAGATCGGTGAGATAGCCATTGTCGAGCAGCAGCGCCTCGACCAGTCCGGTGCGGGCGCTGAACAGCACCATCAGCCCGTTCAGGCTCGGCAGTCCGAGCCGGGGATTGTCGAAGAATCCCGGGCTGATCTTGATGGCGAAACCGTCGAGGCCGGGCACGTAGGCCGTCTTCACGTCCACCTCCCCGCGATGCTCGGGGATGTCGAGGCGCAGGATCGGCGGCATCACCACCGGCTTGGTCGCAAGCGCGGCAAACGCCTGCTCCACGCAGTCCACCGCCGCGCCATCGAGCGGCATGATGCGGCGAAGATCGGCTTCGGTCAGGATCAGCATGGGTCGTCCGACGCCGCGACGATCCGACGGTGCAGCGCGGGGTCGATGTTGCGCCCCGAGACGACGACGGCGACCGGACCGCGCGCCGCCACACGACCGGCCAGCAGTGCTGCGATGCCGACGGCGCCGGCGCCCTCGACGGTCTGGTGCTCGACCCGCTCGGCGTGGCGAATGGCGGCGGCGATCTCGTCCTCGGACAGCAAGATCGCGTCGTCCAGCAAGGCCGCGCAGAGCCGCAACGTATATCGGTTGTCGGCCCCGATGCCGCCCCCCAGCGCATCCGCCAGCGTCTCCAACTCCTCGACCGCCACCGGGCGCCCCGCGGCGAGGCTTGCGTGCATGGCGGCGCCGCGCGCCATCGAGACGCCGATCACCCGCGCCTCGGCCCGTCGCCCTTTCACGGCCGCAGCTACACCGGCGGCCAGTCCGCCGCCCGACAGCGGCACCAGCACCAGTTCGACATCCGGCAGGTCCTCGACGATCTCCAGCCCGATCGTGCCCTGGCCCGCAATCACTGCCGGGGCGTCGAAGGGCGGGATTTCGGTCAGACCCTCCTCGCGCACCAGCCGGTCAACCTCGGTCTGCGCATCGTCCTGGGAGCGGCCGACGATGCGAATTTCGGCCCCAAGCGAGCGCACCGCCGTGACCTTGTTCTCCGGCACCAGGGCCGACATGCACACGATCGCGCGGGCGCCCGCCTCGCGCGCTGCGTGCGCCAGCGCCCGCCCGTGATTGCCGGTCGATGCGGTGACCAGCCCGCGCCGAAGCGCGGCCGCATCCAGCGACAGCACCGCGTTCGTCGCACCCCGCAGCTTGAAGCTGCCGGTCGTCTGTCGCGTCTCCAGCTTGAGATGGACGGGTTGGCCGCAGAGCCGCGACAGGCTGGGTGACGGCACCAGCGGCGTGCGCACCACGTGGCCCGCGAGACGATCTCGCGCAGCGTCAATTTCCGTCAGTTGCACGTCGCCTACGACCTCGGTTTGCGGAGCATCGTTATCCCGTACGACACGGTGCGGGATCGTGGGGCGCGTTCCGGCCCATGTCAATTCCTCTATTGTACTGATACAATCAGCCGATGCCGCCGGCGTCGAACACCGGCGGAAGCTGCTCGAACGTGTGCCGGATGGTGATCAGCGCCTCGCGCAGCGCCGCATGGGACAGCCGCCCGGCGGGGCAAATCCGCAATCCGCCCTGCGGCCTTTCATCCCCGGCGACGAACGGCTCCGAGGGCGTCACCGCCACCCGGCGTTGCGCCAGAATCCGCACCAGCGCCTCCTCCGTCCATCGCTCCGGCAGGCGCAGCCAAGCGGAGAGCGACAGCGGATGGCTGCCCGCGACCCACGCACCGAGCACCTCGGCCACGATCGCCTGCCGGGCGCGCGCCTCCCGGCGTTGCACCGCGATCAGCGCGTCGGCGGTGCCGTCCTCGATCCAGGCGGTGGCGATCTCGGCGAGCAGGTTGGCGGCACTCCAACTGGTGACGCGCAGGATGCTGGCAGCGCGGATGCTGAACCGCGACGGCACCACGAGGTAGCCGACCCTGAGCCCGGTCATGACGGACTTGGTGAAGCTGGTGGCGAAGAAGCCGAGCTCCGGCAGCAACGCGGTGATCGCCGGCAAGGGCGTGTCCAGCAGGGGTTTGCAAACCTCGTCCTCGATGACGAAAACGCCGTGCCGGCGCGCGACTTCGGCGATCGCCTGACGCCGCTCGGCACCGGCCAGATGACTGGTCGGGTTGCCGAGGGAGGGGATCAGGACCAGCGCTGCGACCTTGCCCGCGGCACAGGCCGCTTCGAAGGCTTCGACCTCGATGCCTTCACGGTCGGTCGGCAGGCCGCGCAGGGTAAAGCCCAGGACATTGGACAGGCCGATAATGCCGTGATCGGTCAGTCGCTCGGTGAGCACCACATCGCCCGGCCGCACCACGGACGCGACCGCCAGAAACAGCGCGTGCGCGGCCCCGTTGGTGATCAGGATGCGGTCGGCGTCCGCTTCCACCCCGAGGCCGTGCAGCCAGCGCCGGGCGGCGGCGCGGTGGCGATCCAGACCGGCGACCGGCCGGCAGGGACGCATGAAGGCGCTGTTGTCGCGCTCGGCCAGCGCCGCCATGATCTGGCGCGATGCGTGCTCGTGTGTCTCGGTGTAGGCGGCGCGGATGATCGAGAGGTCGGCCATCGCCTCGGCGCGGCTGTCGAGCATGAACTGCCCGGCCCGCTCGGTGACGCGGCTGCGCACGAAGGTGCCGCGCCCGACCTCGCCGCGCAGATAGCCGCGCCGTTCGGCCTCCTTGTAGCTGATGCTGACGGTCTGCACCGAGACGCCAAGCTCGCGGGCCAGTTGCCGGTGCGTCGGCATCCGGGTGCCCGGCCGCAACACGGCCGCGTCGATGTCCGCGGTGATCGCGTCGGTGAGCAGCCGGTGCTTGCTGGCGCCGTGCCGAGGCGGCAAGTCGGGGTGCCAGGCGTCACGGGATGCGGGGCGCAGGCGCATGGATTGATCCAGTACATTCTGGCATGATCCGAAGCAATGATCAAGCTCGACCGGACCGACCTGAAAATTCTCGCCGCGCTGCAACGCGACGGCCGCATCACCAAGCTTCGCCTCGCCGCCGCGGTGAACCTGTCGCCCACCGCCTGCTGGGAACGACTGCGCCGGCTGGAGCAGGCACGGGTGATCACCGGCTACTCGGTCCGGATCGATCGCGGCAAGATCGCGCGCGAGAGCACCACGCTGGTCGAGGTGACGCTGAAAAGCCACACCAAGGCCGATTTCGACCGGTTCGAGGCCGCCATCCGGGACCAGCCGGAGGTCGTTACGTGTGACGCGACGGGAGGTGGTTTCGATTATCTGCTGCGCGTGGTGACCAGGGATGTCGCCGCTTATCAAGCGTTCATGGAGGAGATGCTGGCGAAGGATCTCGGGATCGACCGCTATTTCAGCTACGTCGTGACCAAGCACGTGAAGGCGGGCGAGCCAGCGCTCGGCGGCGCGATCGCTGGCGGCGACCTGTAGCCCGCAGCTTGGTCGATTCGCTGGGTTAGCCTTGCGTCATTTGTTGCCCAATAATTCGCCAAATGGTAGAACATCTCGGTAGAAGCAAACCGGGAGGGTGTCGACCTTGGCCGGCGTGACCGTGCCTGGCGGCGGCGACCGGCCGCCGGTGGCGTTCCAGGTCGCCTCGCCGGACGTCTCGGCGGTCGGCGCGACGCTCGGGGCCGCCATCGTTGCACGTCTTGAGGCCGGCACGCTGACCCCGGCATTCTGGACCGGCACCCCACCAGCCCCTCCCGCCAGCGGGGAGGGCGAGCTGGTGATCCCGTCCGGCGGCGGGACGGTGCGGGTCCCGGCCTACGAGGCGGCGGTACTGGTGGGCGGCGGCCGGCCGACCACCGTGGAGGGCGGCGGCAACCTGGCGCAAACGGTGCTGGCCGGCACCGGCGGCCTGTTTTTCAACGCGAGCGGCGGCAACACCACGGTCTGGGCCGGCGGCGGGTCCAACCGCATCGCGTTCGGCGCCGGCACCAATCTGGCGGTCACCGGCGGCGGCAGCGACACCGTGCTCGCCACCGCCGGATCGGCCACGATCGCCAGCGCCGCGCAGACGATGGAGGTGCAGCTCGGCACCGGAGAAGCGCTGGTGGCGGCCCTCGGCGCGCTCACCGTGGAAGGCGGCACCGGCGAAGAGACGGTGGGCGCAGTCGGCCACGACGGCGTGGTGGTGGCGGCCGGGGCGAGCCGCCTGGTGTTCATCGGCGGCGCCGGCGGGGCGACGGTGGACGGCGGCACCGGGTCGGCGACCATGTTCGGCGGCGCCGGAGGCGGCAGCTTCGCCGCCGGCAGCGGCGGCGACAGCCGGCTGGTAGCGGGCGCCGGCGCCTCCACCCTCTCCGGCTTCAGCGCCGGCGACCAGCTCTTCGCGCTTGGGGCGACCGGAGACGCGCTCCTGGCCGGAGGCGGCAACGAGACGCTTTCGGGCATCGCGTCCACCGCAGACAACCTCTACCGCGCCGGATCGGGCGACGATCTGCTGGGCGGCGGCGCCGGCGAGGGGATGTTCATCGCCGGAGGCGGATCGGCAACCATGATCGCCGGCACCGGCGGGCCGAATCGGTTCGTGTTCGTGGCCGGCCAGGCCGGCGGGACCGAGCTGATCCTGGGCTTCGATGCCGAGCGGGGCGACGTAGTGGACCTCTCCGGCTACGGCACGGACGCCGTGGCAGCGACGCTGGCCACGGCCCGGCCTGGCCCGGACGGCCTTTCCCTGACGCTTCCCGATCAGACCGTCGTGACCTTTGCCGGGCTCAAGAGCCTGTCGGAGAGCGCGGTACATTCGATCTGACAGCGGAATCAACGTGCGCAGGGATTTTTGCCTCGATAGCGTAGCAAGATTGCCACGCCCGCGCGAATCTGTCGTGCCGTTGAGGCATTATTAACGGAAGATTGCTGTTGCCGATCATTTCTTCCATGCGATAAAGGTCGGTGCCGACGGAAGATTCGCGGGGGGCTAAATCATGGCGTTTACGGTTACCGTCTCGGGTGGCATCGGCAAGCCGCCGATTCCGGTCCTGTTCAACTCGATCAACAATGCGGCGTTCGCTCAGGTTCTCGCGAACACTATCACCGGCCTGGTCAACAACGGCACCTTCGTGCCGGTGTACAACGCGTCTCCGACGGCGCCGGGCGGCTATGTCATCGAGCAGAACGGCGGCACGCTGAACGCGGCCGGCCAGGCTGCGATCGTACTGCAGAGCACCACGGCAGCGGCGACGGTATTCGGCGGCGGCGACGCGGCGCAGACCGTGCTGTCGTCGACCGGGGGGCTGCTCTTCTCGGGCGCCGTCGGCAATACCACGGTCGACGCGGGCGGCGGCAACAACCTGGTCGCGTTCCTCGGCGGCACCAGTGAGGCGTTCACCGACACCGGCAACGACACGATCCTATCGGTGGCCGGCAACAGCACCCTCTCCGCCGGGCTGGGCAGCAACCTCGTCGGCGCCGGCTCGGGCAGCACGCTGATCGTCTCGACCGGCCAGGACACCGTGATCGGCAGCACCGGGACCGAGACCGTCGCCGTCTATCCGGGCGGCAGCGATCTGGTCTTTGGCCTGGGCAGCAAGCTGGTGTTCCTCGATGACGGGTCGGCCGGCAGCACGGTCAATGGCGGCACCGGCAGCGTCACCGCGTTCGGCGGCACCGGACCTGACATGCTGGCGGGCGGCTCGAGCGGCAACAACATCCTGGTCGCCGGCTTCGGCAGCAACACGCTGATCGGCGGGGGCAATGGCGACGTGCTGTTCGCCCAGGGGGCGGCTCCCGACCTGCTGATCGCCGGCAGCGGCAACGAGACCCTCTCGGGCATCAGCACCTCGGGCTCCAACACCTTTATCGCCGGCTCCGGCAACGATCTGGTCGGCGGCGGCACCGGCAATGACACCTTCTTCGCCGGCACCGGCAACGCCAACATGATCGGCGGCACCGGCGCCGACCTGTTCTCCTTCATCAACGGCAAGGCCGGCGGCACCGACCTGATCAGCAATTTCGGCACCACCGATCACGTCACGTTGCAGGGCTACGGTGCCAATGCCGTCGCGGCCGCACTCGCGAGCGCCACCGTCGCGGGCGGCAATACCTCGATCACGCTGCCGGACAATACGAAGATCACCTTCGCCGGCTTCACCGGCCTCAACCCGTCGAATTTCGTCTGATCCACTCCTCTCCGCGGATACACCGGACGGGCCCCCGCGGGGGCCCGTTCCATGTCTGCGATCGGCGTCTCGGATCGGCGTCTCGGATCGGCAGGGCACGCCGGATCACGCATCTTCACCGCCTCTCGCGCGTTCGCCCTGTCATGTCGGACCCGACCCCCACGCCCCCCTCGCCCTCCCCGCCGCCGGTCGAGGTGCCGCCCTCACCCACCCCGATGCCCACCCCGCCGCCGCCCCAGGCAAGGTGAGGACGGAGCGCACGCCGATTCGAGCCGCCCTCGCAAGTTCCTCGATCAGCACATGTAGGCCGCGGTTCATGATCTTCTCGCGCCGCAGCACGTAGCCCAGATTGCGCGCCAGCGCGGGCCGCGGCGGCCTCGTCACGGTGCCGGGAATGGTGTTGCGCAACGCCAGTGCCGGCAGGATCGAGGCGCCGAGGCCGATCCCGACCAGCACCTTGATCGCCTCGACGCTGCCGAGCTCCATGATCGGCCGCGCGACCAGCCGGGCACGGTGGAACCACCCATCGACGATCGCGCGCGTGTTCCCGCCCGTCTCGTAGAGGATCAGCGGCAGTTTCGTCATCCGAGAAGGCGTGACGGTTGCGCCGGTGGGGGCCATCGCCCCCGGCAACAGGGCAAGCAGCGGATCGGGGCGCAGCGACGTGCCGATCAGCGCCCGGCTCAGCGAGACGGACATCGTAACGACGGCGATGTCGAGGCTGCCCGCTTCCACCCGCTCCAGCATCTCGGGCGTGTTGCCGGTGGCGATGGCGATCTCCAGCGCCGGCATTCGCCGTTTCACGGCCGCGAGCACCGGCGGCAGCAGGTAGGTGCAGGCCGTGGCACCAGTGCCGAGACGCACGCGCCCGACATCGCCGGCCCGGTGCCGACCGGCCGCCGCAACCACGTCTTCGGCCGCAGCCTGCGCGCGCCTGGCGGGGCCGAGAATGCCGTCTCCGGCGGGGGTCGGCAGCAATCGTCCACGCGCGCGATCCAGCAGCCGCACGCCGACCGCCCGCTCCAGTTCCCGCAATTGCTGGCTCGCCGCCGGCTGGGTCAGATTGAGCATCCGGGCGGCCTTCGAGATGCTGCCGGCTTCAACGGCCGCGAGGAAGGTTCGGAGCTGACGCAGGGTGGGGGCGGCCATAAGGGCAATTTATCCTGATGCGGCGTATCAGAAGATATTTCTTCCATGCGAACCGGCGCGGATGATTGAAGTCGGAGGCCGCAGGACGTGAAGGATGCGCACCATGCCCGACGCGACAGAGCCGCCGGGGACGGCCGTATTGGTCCGGCCGGGGACAGAAGCCGATATCGAAGAGATTGCAGCGATCTACGCCCATCACGTCCGCCACGGCACCGCTTCCTTCGAGACCGAGCCTCCGAGCGTTGCGGAAATGCGCCGCCGCCGTGCCGAGCTGGTCGCGCGCGACTACCCCTATCTCGTGGCCGACGCGGATAGCCGCGTCGTCGGATACGCCTATGCCGGCCCGTACCGTCCGCGGCTCGCCTATCGCGACACGGTCGAGAACTCGGTCTATCTGCGATCCGATGCGATGGGACGCGGGATCGGCAGGCTTCTGCTCGATGCCCTGGTGGGCAAATCTGAAGCAAGGGGGTTTCGGCAGATGGTCGCGGTGGTCGGCGATGCCGGCAATCTCGCCTCGATCCGGCTGCATGAGCGGGCGGGCTTCCGGCTCGTCGGCGTGCTGCATTCGGTGGGCTACAAGCACGGGCGCTGGCTCGACACCGTGCTGCTGCAACGGACCCTGGGCGCAGGCGATGGCACCCCGCCGCAGCGTCGCCCCGACTGAGTGATCAGCCTAGAATGATCAGCCCGCGCCGTCTCGCCCTGGTGCTTGGGCTGAACCAGCTCCTCTCCTGGGGCACGACCTTCTATCTGCCGGCCGTCATCATGGGCATGGCCGGCCACAGCCTCGATGCCCCGCGCACGGCGCTGGTCGGCGGCTTCTCCTGGTCGCTGATCGTCTCGGGCATCTGCGCGCCGCGCATGGGACGCTGGGTCGAAGGCCACGGCGGGCGGCGCGTGCTGGCGGGCGGCGCCGTCACCATGGCGCTCGGCCTCGTGCTGCTCGCCTCGGCACCTGGGCTCGCGCTGTGGTACGGGGCATGGACGATACTCGGCATCGGCATGGCGCTCGGCCTCTATGACGCGGCGTTTGCCACCATCGGCCGCCTGCTCGGCACCGAGGCGGCACCGGCGATCACCGGGGTCACACTGATCGCCGGCTTCGCGAGCAGCGTGTTCTGGCCGGCAGGGGTGGCGCTCGTCCATCTGATCGGGTGGCGCGCGACGCTGCTCGGCTATGCCGGCCTGCAGCTCGCGGTGAACCTGCCGGCGGTGTTGCTGCTGATCCCTGGCACCGGTCCCGCCCCGCTGCCGGATGCAGAGCCGCCGCCTGCGCACTCGGGGCGGGTTCGGGCGAAGGCGCTGACCTGGCTTGCCAGCTACTTCGCGCTGCGCTGGCTCATCACCTCGGCGATCGCGGTCTATGTCCTCACCCTGTTCCAGGCGCTTGGGCTGACGGCGCGCGAGGCGGTCGTGGCAGCGGCCCTGATCGGCCCCGGTCAGGTGCTCGGGCGGGTGCTGGAATGGATTTTCAGCGCCCGGATCGGGGTGCTTGCGCGGGCGCGGATCGGGGCGGCGCTGTTTCCGCTGGGCGCCGCCGTGCTGCCGTTCGGCGGCCCGGTCGCGGTATGCGTCTTCGCCGTGCTCTACGGGATGAGCAACGGCATCCTCACCGTCAATCGTGGCACGCTGCCGATGATGATCTTCGGCCCCGCCGGCTACGCCGCCCTGATCGGCTGGCTCGCGGTTCCCCCGCTGCTGGCGCAAGCGGCGGCGCCGACGCTGGCGGCACCGGTGGTCGTGGCACTTCCCGCGCTTGAGGTACTGCTGCTCGCGGGCGCGCTGGCCGCGGTGGCGCTATGCCTGCTGCTGCCACTGCGCCTTGCCGCGCCGGATCCTCAGCTTCCGCGTTCCGGCCGCCCGCCGCGACCGGCTCGGGTGGGATGAGTGCTGATAGGTGTGAGCCAGACACAACGCGACACTTGCCTGGCCCGTCCTAGTCAATCCAGCACGTCGCAAAACGCGGCCGCGGTCAGGATGCGGGCGGTTCCGATACGGGGGCGAGCCAGAAGTCTGGAACGCTTATCTCCGGTAACCAGGTACTCGGCGGCCGCTGTGTCGGCCAGCGCCAGTAGCCACGCATCGTCTGGATCGGTGGCCTCGTATCCGCTCGGCAGCCGGTCGATGATCGTGGCGCGGTGCAGATTGTTGATCATGTGGCCGACACGGTGCGGCTGGAGGATGGCGCGAAGTTTCGGATAGCGACTGGCACGACGCAATTCGTCAAGCTGGGCCGTGGCGGTGATCAGCTCGAAGCGGCCTTCGCGCCAAGCCTGATAAATCCTGTGGGGTGGCCCGTGAGGCGAAATGAGCGCGCTGAGGAGGATGTTGCCGTCGAGCACGACGCGCATCAGGCGCGTCGCGCCCACTCCAGAGCCTCGTCAACGGCATCTTCGATCTCATCGGGTGTTAGACCGGTGTTCTGCCGCTTCGCGTCCTCAGCTGCGAGCTCCAGAATGCGGGCTTGGACGGCGTCCTCGACGAAGCGCGAGAGCTCGCCCTTCCGGCCGCGCCCCTGGCTGGCGAGGAACCGGCGCAGGGCGGCATCCGTGCTGCGCGACACGACAAGGTTCCAGCGGGCCGAGTCCGACATGGAACCCATATAAGCAGATAAACACCGAAGCACCAGCGCTCGCCAGCCTCGCCTTCGAGGGGCCGGAGGCCGCAGACGTGGACCTGATCGACTACCACCAGGAGGAATGAACCATGCCGATGAAGAACCCTCCCCATCCGGGGCTATCCGTCAAGCTCGATTGCCTTGAACCCTTGGGCCTGACCGTCACCGAAGGTGCGAAGGTGCTGGGTGTAAGCCGCAAGGCGCTCTCCGACCTCGTCAACGGCCACGCCGGGATTTCCCCGGAAATGGCGATCCGACTCGCCAAGGCGTTTGGCAGCAGCCCCGAGGTATGGGCGGGCTTGCAGCTTGCCTATGACATGGCGCAGGCCCTGAAGCGGGCCGATCAGATCAACGTGGACCACGTGCCCCACCCGGTTCCAGCGAACGGCTGATAACGCGCATTGAGCCATGCCAACGCTCAGCACGTTCTACGGCATCCTGATTCAGATGTTCTGGCAGGATCACCCGCCGCCGCACTTCCACGCGCTCTATGCAGAGCACGAGGCGCTGATCAATATTCGGACCCTGGAACTCATGGAGGGGAGCCTACCGCGTCGCGCGCTCGCCCTTGTGCTGGAATGGGCGCAGGAACACCGCAGCGAACTGATGGAGGATTGGGAGCTATGCGCGAACAGGCAGTCGCCCAAGAAGATCGAGCCGCTTCGGTAACGCCGGCCATCCGGCCATCCATGCCGTGGCGCGTACGGGAAGTCAGCATCCTGCCGGGCTTTCGCCTCTCGGTACGGTTCGTTGACGGCCTCACGGGCATCGTCGATATGTCCGCGTTGATCGCCTCACCGGAGGCAGGCGTTTTCGCGCCCCTGCGGGACCGAGCCGCGTTCGAGCAGGTCTATATCGAGCACGGGGCGGTCACGTGGCCAGGTGAACTGGACCTCGCGCCGGACGCCATGCACGCAGCCATCAAGGAGCATGGCGAGTGGAGACTTGCCTGAAGGCACACGGCAGGGCCAGCGGAGTGCCGGCAACGTTTGGTGGTGCTGTCGGCACCCCGCATCTGCTCGTCGTCGGCGCAAAACGATATCGCAAGTCACGAGGGCGGTATTATCTCACCGCGCCTGCGCGCTCGCCTCGCTCCGCGTCGCACCCACCCGCGCCGCCAACGCCGCCGCCATGAACGCATCCAGATCGCCGTCCAGCACGCCAGCCGGATTGCCCTTCTCCACGCCGGTCCGCAAATCCTTCACCAACTGATACGGTGCGAGCACGTAGCTGCGGATCTGGTGGCCCCAGCCGATCTCGGTCTTGGCACTCTCGGCGGCCGCCGCCGCCGCCTCGCGACGCTGCAACTCCGCTTCATAGAGCCGCGCCTTCAGCATCTGCATCGCAATCGCGCGATTGCGATGCTGGCTGCGGTCGGTCTGGCAGGCGACCACGATCCCGCTCGGGATATGGGTGATGCGGATGGCACTCTCGGTCTTGTTCACGTGCTGCCCGCCGGCGCCGGACGAGCGGAAGGTATCGACCCTCAGATCCGCCTCGTTCACCTCGATCGCGATCGTGTCGTCCACCACCGGATAGACCCAAACGCTGGCGAAGCTGGTCTGCCGCCGGGCCGCCGCGTCGAAGGGCGAGATGCGCACCAGCCGATGCACGCCGCCCTCGGTCTTGAGCCAGCCATAGGCGTTCGGCCCGCTCACTTGCAGCGTCGCGGACTTGATGCCCGCCTGCTCGCCCGCGCTCTCCTCCAGAAGCTGCACCTTGTAGCCGTGCGCCTCCGCCCAGCGCGTGTACATCCGCACCAGCATCTCGGCCCAGTCCTGCGCCTCGGTGCCGCCGGCGCCGGCATTCACCTCGACATAGGCGTCGCGGGCGTCGGCTTCGCCGGAAAGCAGGCTCTCGATCTCGCGCCGCTTCCCCTCCCCGGCCAGCCGGCGCAGCGAGGCGGTGCCGTCCTCGACCATCCCGGCGTCGTCCTCGGCCTCGGCCAGCGCCACCAGCTCGACCGCGTCCGCGACGTCGCGCTCGAGTGCCCGCAGCCCGTCGGTCTGTTCCACCAGCCGCGTGCGCTCGCGCATCACCTTCTGCGCAGCTTCGGGATCATCCCAGAGGCCGGGTTCCTCGGCGCGGGCGTTCAGCTCGGCGAGACGGGAGAGTGCCGCATCCCAGTCAAAGATGCCTCCTCAGCAGCGCCAGGGATTGGCTGATCTGCTCGTTGAGGGCATCGGATTCGGCGGACATGGCGCGCGGCTAATACAGGCCGCCCATCTGGCTGTCGAGCGTCTTGGTCGCGGCGGCCGAGCCGAGCGCCTGCGCGTCCGCCGCCATCTGCGAGGCATCGGGTTGGCTGCCCGACGCGACGGCACCGGAGGCGCCGGGGACCTGCCCCGGCTTGAATGCGTCGGTCACCACGCCGAAGCCGCTGTCCCAGCTCGCCACGGTGACGCCGGGCGGGGCGACGAAATCAAGCTTCGGGCGCCCGGCAAGAGCGGTTTTCATGAACTCGTTCCAGATCGGCGCCGCGACCACGGCGCCCTGCTGGTTCTTGCCCAGGGAAGCCGGCTGGTCGAAGCCGACCCACACGACGGTCACCAGGTCGGGCGTGAAGCCGCCGAACCAGGCGTCGTGGAAATCCTCGCTGGTGCCGGTCTTGCCGGCGAGCGGCCGGTTGATGCCCTGGCCCGCCCCGAAGCCGGTGCCGCGCTGCACCACGCCTTCCATCATGTTCACCACCTGGAACACGCTCGCCGGATCGGCGATCTGCTTGCGCGCATCGTTCAGCACCGGCGGCCCGTTCGGGTCGGCGCAGTCGCAGGTGAGGGCCGGGTTGCGCCAGATCACGTGGCCGTTGCGGTCCTGCACGGTATCGACCACGCTCGGCACCACTTCGCGACCCATCATGTCGAGGCTCGCATAGGCGCCGGCCTCGCGCATCACCGTGGTCTCGACCGCCCCCAGCGCCGCCGGCAGCACATGGGGCATCTTGTCCACCATGTGAAAAGCGATCGCGGTGTTGGCGACCTTGCTCATGCCGACCCGCTGCGCGAGCCGCACCGTCACCAGATTGAGCGATTTCTCGAGTGCGATGCGCAGCGGCACCTCGCCGAGCCAGCCCTCCTCGTAATCATGTGGCGCCCACACGCCCTTGGGTCCGAGATTCTCGTAGAACGGCCCGTCAAGAAAGCGCTGGCTGGGCGAGATGCCCTGCTCCATCGCGGTCAGGTAAACGATCGGCTTAAAGCTGGATCCGGGCTGGCGCTGCGCCTGCGTCGCCCGGTCGAACTGGCTGATCTCGTGGCTCCAGCCGCCGACCATCGCCAGTACCCGCCCGCTGCGCGGATCAAGGGAAACCAGCGCACCCTCCACCTTCGGGATCTGGCGCAGCGCCAGCCGCTCCGGCCGCCCGCCGCGACCCGGCGCCGCTTGCTGTAACGACGCCATCACCACGTCGCCCACGCGCAGCTTCCATACCCACGGGTCGTCGGCCGCGAACATCGGGCTGGTGCGCGCGACCGGCTCCCCGCCGCCCGGCGCCGGTTGCAGCCAGCCCATCTGATAAACCCCGCCCGCCGCGTGCAACACCACCGCCAGCGTCCAGTGCGGCAGCATCCCCGGCGGGCGCGCGACAGCGGCCAGCTCCCGCGACCAGTCCGCGGCGAGCAGCGCCGGGGCCGAGCCGAGATGCGTGACCGGCCCGCGCCAGCTCCCTTCGCGGCGGTCGTAGCGCATCAGCCCGTCGCGCAGCGATTTCTCGGCCGCCGCCTGCAAGGCCGGATCGAGGCTGGTCTGCACCGTCAGCCCCCCCTCCAGCGCCGTCTGCTCGCCGAACTTGTCGGTCAGTTGGCGCCGCACCTCGTCGGCGAACCACGCGCTGCCCGGGATCGGCGGCGGTTTTTGGTATTTCGCCGGTGCCAATGGCTCGGCCTTGGCGGCGCGGGCGTCAGCCGCGGTGATCGCGCCGTCGTCGCGCATCCGGTCGATCACCCAGTCGCGCCGCGTCCGTGCCGCGTCCGGATGCTTCGCCGGATCGTAGTAATTGGGTGCCTTCGGCAGGCCGCCGAGGAACGCCGCTTGTGCGATGTCGAGCTGATCGAGCGGCAGGTTGAAATAGGTCCGTGCCGCGGCGGCGACACCATAGGTGCCCTCTCCGAGATAGATGTCGTTGAGGTAGAGCTCGAGGATCCGCTCCTTGGGCAGCGCGCTCTCCAGGCGCATCGCCAGGATCGCCTCGCGGATCTTGCGCGTGATCGAGAGCTTGTCCGAATTCAGCAGCATGTTGCGCGCGACCTGCTGCGTGATCGTCGAGGCGCCGATCGGCCGCCGCCCCTTGCCGAGCTGCATCAGATCAGTCGCGGCGGCGCGGATGATCGCCGTCGGGTCGATGCCGCCATTGGTCCAGAAGCTCTTGTCCTCGGCCGAGACGAACGCCTGCGCCACCCGCTTCGGGATCGCCGAGAACGGCACGAAGATGCGTCGCTGCGGGCCGAGTTCGGCGATGATCGCCTGGTTGCCGGCATAGATGCGGCTCATCTCGGGCGGGGCGTAGGTGCGCAGGCCATCGACGGTCGGCAGGTCGGCGGCGATGCGGGCGTAGACGTACCAGCCGAACACGCCGCCGCCCACCAAGGCCAGCAGCGCCAGTGCGAAGCCGGCGGCGACGATCGCGGCCAGCATCCGGCCGAAGCTTCCGCCGCGGCGCGGCCGCGGCGCGCGATCCGGCGGACGGCCCGGCGGACGGCGAGGCGGTGGTGGCGCCGGCCGCTCGGGAGGAACCAGGCGATCGCCTGCGGTGAGTGGGCCGCCCATGCTCGAAAAACCGTCGCTCCTGCCGCGCTGGGTAGCCCGAATCGGGCGCTTGCGCCACCCCTCGCGGGGCGGCTCGCGTGCCTGCCGCCGGCCTCAGCCGGCGAGCATGGCCGCGCTCCCGACGGCGGTGAAATAGCGTCCCGTCGCGAGTGTCAAGGCGCTCGCGATCGCCGCCCGATGCGCTGGCTGGCGCAGCGCCGCCTCGTCGAGGCGGTTGGAGACGAAGCCCATCTCCAGCAGCACGCTCGGGATGTCCGGCGCCTTGAGCACAAAGAAATTCGCATGTCGCGCCGGGTTCGGCAGCAAGCCGATGCGGGGTTCCAGCGTGACCACCGCGTCGCGCGCCATCATCGCCGAATGCCGCCGCGTCTCCTCGCGCACCAGGCTGGCGAGAATTTGCCCGACCTCCGGCGAGACGCCGTGGAACCCGGGCCCGCCAAGACGATCGGCCGCGTTCTCGCTGTTGGCCAGGGCGGCACTCTGCGCGTCCGAAGCGATATTGGACATGGTATAGATCGACGCCCCTCGGATCGTCGGATCGGTGATCGCGTCGGCGTGCAGCGAGACGAACAGGTCGGCCCGCGCCCGCTCGGCCATGGCGACCCGTTCTTCGAGCGAGACGAAGCGGTCATGCGTGCGGGTCAGCATCACGCGATAGCGCCCGGCGGCTTGAAGCTGGCGGCGCAGCTCGACAGCGGCGAGCAGTGTGATCTGCTTTTCAAAGACGCCGCTGATGCCGATTGCCCCGGGATCGACACCGCCATGCCCGGGATCGACCATGACCAGCGGCGCCACCCGCCGTCGCACCCACCGCACCGGCGCGGCGGGCCACAGGACCGCCGACGCGAGGCCGCTGCCGACGAGCAGGCGGCGCGAGACGAAGTCTTCGGACATGGCGTGGCATTTTAACACGTCAGATTGACGAACGCACGCTCAATATTGATGTAGGCCGATTCGCATCATGGCGACAGTGGCAGCGGCAGGCCGCGCGGCGGCACCGGCGTGGACTGCACCAGGCTGGTGGTGGTCTGGCCATAGGCGAGGAACGGGTCGAGCACGCGGTCCAAGGTCTCGACCGCCGCGACGTGAACCTTGAGGACGAAGCAGTCCTCGCCGGTGACGCGATGGCACTCGACCACCTCGGGCACGCGGCGCGCCAGCTCCGCCACCTTTGCGAGTGCGCCCGGCATCGGCCGAACCCGCACGAAGGCGCAGACGGGATAGCCCAGAGCGCGCGGATCGAGGTCCAGGCGATAGCCCGCGATGACGCCGGCCTCCTCGAGCCGCGTGAGGCGTTCTTTCACGGTCGGCGCCGACAGGCCGATCGCGCGGGCGAGTTCCGAGACGGAGACGCGCGGATCAGCCTGCAGCGCGCGGATGAGGGCGACATTGCGCTCGTCGAGCAGTAATTTCGATATTCGAAGGGAGGATACCGAATTTTCTTTCAGCTTGGTGCCATTCCTGCGTCTCGAGTCTTGGTATCGATATAGATCAGCCGGATCAGCCCTGTAAATTGCCGCCATGAAGTCAACCGCTAGTCTTCTCTCCGCCGTGCCCGCCGCGGCGCCGGCCGGGCGGGTGCCGCCGCACCTCTATTTCGTCACCAGCGCCGTCTTCCACTATCTCGGCCCGTCCTTCGCGGTGCTGCTGTTCGCCGACGTGGCACCACTCGGCGTCGCCTGGCTGCGGATCGCGAGCGCGGGTGCGGTGTTCGCGCTCTGGCGCCGGCCATGGCGCTTTCTGGCCGCGCTGCCGCGCGGGGAACAGGGCATCGTCGTGGCGCTCGGGGTCGTGCTCGCGGCGATGAATTCGGTCTTCTACCTGGCGATCGCCCGCCTGCCGCTCGCGACGGTGGGGGCGATCGAGTTTCTCGGTCCGATCGCCATCGCGGCCCTCGGCCTGCGCACGCGTCGCAACCTGATGGCGCTCGTTCTCGCGGTCGCCGGGGTCTATGTGCTCACTGAAATCCGGATCGCGGGCGAGGCGCTGGGCTATCTCTTTGCCTTCGCCAACTGCCTCCTGTTCGTCCTCTACATCCTGCTCGGACACCGGATCGCGACCGCGGGCGGAGCGAGCGGCAT
Source organism: uncultured Alphaproteobacteria bacterium (assembly GCA_963754235.1). GTDB lineage: Bacteria > Pseudomonadota > Alphaproteobacteria > Acetobacterales > Acetobacteraceae > DATAYA01. Next base: position 25,594 of record CAVWFK010000026.1, read on the forward strand.
CGACCGGCTGGGAGCGGCCATGCTGGTCGCGACCATCGCCGCCTTGCCGTTTGGCATCCCCGCCGCCGCGCCGGCATTCGCCAACCCGCTGCTGCTCGGCGCCGGCATCGGCGTCGGCATCTCCTCTTCCGTCATTCCCTATGTCTGCGACCAGCTTGCAATGGCACGGCTGCCGCGCGCGACTTTTGCCCTGCTGCTCGCGCTGCTGCCCGCCACCGCAACCGTGATCGGCTTCCTCGTGCTGCGCCAGGTTCCCAGCCTCGTGGAGCTGCTGGGCATCGCGCTCGTCATCGGCGGGGTCGCGCTGCACCGCGCAGAACTGTAGCGCCGACAGCACACCTTGGCGCATCCGCCGCGCACAGTCTTGACCCTTGTTGCAGGACCGTGCCAAGACGCATCTGAAGCGGCGCGACGCGCTCGCACTCGCAGTTGTATGCAAACGATGGCCACGTTTGGACAACCGTTGCCAGGGGAACCTTTCGACATGAACGCTCGGATGATCGGCGCCCTCGCCGCTGCCAGCCTGCTCGCCGCCTGTGCCAACAAGCCTCCCGCCACCACCGCCGTCACCGCCGGCACCGGCAGCCAGGTGGCCACCAGCGGCCCGGCACCGGGCAGCGAAGAGGATCTGGTCCAGAACGTCGGCGATCGTGTGTTCTTCGCCTTCGACCGGTCGAACCTGAGCAGCGACGCCCAGGCCACCCTGTCGCGGCAGGGGGCGTGGCTCGGCCGCTATCCGCAGGTTCAGGTGCAGATCGCCGGCAATTGCGACGAGCGTGGCACCGAGGAATACAACCTCGCCCTCGGGCAGCGCCGCGCCGATTCAGCGCGCGACTTCCTGGTGGCGCAGGGCAGCTCGGCGGCACGGATCTCCACCATCAGCTACGGCAAGGACCGCCCGACCGCGCTCGGCCACGATCCCGAGGCCTGGGCGCAGAACCGCAACGCGATCACTTCGGTGCGCTGAAGCGGCGCTTGCCGATGCGCTGACGCGGCCGCGCTTCACGGCGGGGCGCCGCCCGCCTAAAAGGCGGCGAACCGTGGAGCCTGCCGGATGAGGATCGCGCTCGCCGCCGCCCTGATGCTGACCGTCGCGCCGCTGCTCGCATCGCCCGCGACGGCGCAGGTGGAAAGCCGTGAGATGATCGCGTTGCAGAACCAGGTGCTGGAGCTGCGCGCAGAGGTGCAGTCGCTGCAGTCGCAGCTCGCGACCGGCGGCGGCGCCCGGTACGGCGGTGCGGCGATCCCGCCGCCGACGCCGTACCAGACAGCACCGCCCGCGGTGGCCGGCGGCGACCAGGGCGGGCTGGTGGCCCAACTGCTTGACCGTGTCTCGCGGCTCGAGGACCAGTCGCGCGAGATGCACGGCCGCATCGACGAGCTTCAGAACGAGCTCAGGACCGATACCGCCGACCTCAAGAAGCAGATCGGCGATCTGGGTTTCCAGATGCAGCAATCAGGCGCCCCCGGCGGCGGGGCTGCGGCGGCGGCTCCGCCTGCGACGGGTGGCACTCTCGGCACGGTGCCGCAGTACGCGGGATCACCCGCGCTGCCGCTGTTGCCGCCGGTCGCCGGTGCCGCACCCACACCGGCCGCCCCTCGTACGCCGGAACTCGCGATCCGCGCCGGCTACGCGGCACTTGCCCGCGGCGACTATCCGACCGCGGAATCGGACGCCCGCGAGGTTCTGGCCCGCGGCCAGGGCCCGCGCAGCAACGACGCTGAGTACCTGCTCGCCCGCTCCCTTTATGCCCAGCGCAACTGGCGCGCCGCCGCTGTCGCCTATGACGACGCCTACAATAACGCCCGCACCGGCGCCCATGCGCAGGATAGCCTGCTGGGGTTGGCTAACGCACTGGTGGCGATCGGCGACAATTCGGCCGCCTGTGGCGCGCTCGCGCGGCTGCGCAGCCAGTTCCCGACACCCCGCGCCGATCTGCGGCGCGGGGTCACCGATGCCAGCAGCCGCGCCGGTTGCCGTTGAACCTGTCTTAGACGCCGAGTTCGCGGCCATCATGGCCGGCCTCGGCCCCTGGCCGGAGGACCGCCGCATCGCCGTCGCGGTCTCGGGCGGCGCCGACAGCAGCGCGCTCGCGCTGCTCGCCGCCGGCTGGGGCCGGCCACTCGCGCTGATCGTCGATCACGGGCTGCGACCCGGCTCGGACGCCGAGGCGGCGGCCACGGCGCAGCGCCTCGCCGGGCGGGGCATCCCCTCGCGCCGGCTGCGCCTCGACGGGCTGCTCCCCGGACCCGCTTTGCCCGAACGGGCACGGCGGGCACGGTATGCGGCGCTGGAAGAGGTGTGCCGCGCGGCCGGCCTCGCCCACCTCCTGCTCGGCCATCACGCCGGCGATCAGGCCGAGACGGTGTTGATGCGAACCCGACGCGGCAGCGGGCCGCGCGGCCGCGCCGGGATGGCCGCCATCGCCGCGACGCGCGACGCCTGGCTGATCCGGCCGCTGCTCGGCATCGCCCCCGTCCGGTTGCGCGCGACGCTCCGCGCGGCGGGGCTCGCCTGGGTAGAGGACCCGACCAACCGCGATTGGCACTTTCTGCGCCCGCGCCTGCGCGCCGAGCTGGCGGCAGCCGACCCGGCAATGTTGTTAGACGCGGCGGAGGCGGCCGGTCGCGCGCGGGCGCAGCAGGATCGGGCGGTTGCGGCGGAACTCGCGTCTCGCGCCACTATCCGGCCGGAGGGATTCGCGCTGGTCATACCGGGGCCGCTTTCGGCCGCCGCCCTAGCGGCGCTGGTGCAATCCATTTCGGGGGCCGCGTACCCGCCCCGCCCCGCTGCTGTAGCGTCCTGGGCGGCGGCACCCCGCGCCATGACGATCGCAGGGACCAGGTTGATGCCGGCCGGCCGCCTCGGCGGCGGCTGGCTGCTGGTGCGCGAGGCGGCGGCGATGGCACCGCCGGTCATGGCGGCTCCGGGCGCGGTCTGGGACGGACGCTTCGCGCTCGGCCCGGAGGCGGCACCATCTGCCGGCTGCATGTTCGGCGCGGTCGGCGCGGCTGCCGCCGGATTGCGCGCGGCGAGCCGCCTGCCCGCCGCCGTGCTCGCAACCCTGCCCGCGTTGTGGCACGATGGACGCTTGGTCGCGGTCTCACACATCCCCTGGCCCGATGCCGTCGCCTGCGCCCCGGTGCCACTCGCGTGGCAGCCCGCGCGACCCGCTTGCGGCAATGTGTTCGTGCCGTCGTCATGGGGATGCGCAACGATGGCGCCCACCCTATGTTGAGTGGCAGCGCGTCGGCCCCCATCCGCCGGGTCGGGGAGGAAGACGCGCAGATCGAGCGCGCCCGCCGCGCCGCGGCGGGATTGCAGGACTGGTGCGAATGAGCAATTTCGGCCGCAATCTGGCGCTCTGGGTGATCATCGCCCTCCTGCTGGTGGTGCTGTTCAACCTGTTCCAGCCCAGCACAACGCAGCACTCCTCGACGCAGGTCGCCTATTCCGACTTCCTGAGCCAGGTCGATCACGGCCAGGTCCGCGACGTGGTGATCCAGGGCCAGACCGTGAGCGGGCAGCTCTCCGATGGCCGGGCGTTCGAAACCTACGTGCCCGATGACCCGACGCTGGTGCAGCGCCTGACCAGCAAAGGCGTGCGCGTGATCGCCAAGCCGCCCTCGACGGATGTGAACCCGCTGCTGCACTATCTGCTGAGCTGGTTCCCGATGCTGCTGCTGATCGGCGTCTGGGTGTTCTTCATGCGGCAGATGCAGGCCGGCGGCGGTCGCGCGATGGGCTTCGGCAAGTCGCGCGCGCGAATGCTCACCGAGAAGCAGGGCCGGGTGACGTTCGATGACGTGGCCGGCATCGACGAGGCGAAATCCGAGCTGCAGGAAATCGTCGAGTTCCTGAAGGACCCGCAGAAATTCCAGCGCCTCGGCGGCAAAATCCCGAAAGGCGTGCTGCTGGTCGGCCCTCCCGGCACCGGCAAGACGCTGCTCGCGCGCGCGATCGCGGGCGAGGCCAACGTGCCGTTCTTCACCATTTCCGGCTCGGACTTCGTCGAGATGTTCGTGGGCGTCGGCGCCAGCCGCGTGCGCGACATGTTCGAGCAGGGCAAGAAGAACGCGCCCTGCATCATCTTCATCGACGAGATCGATGCCGTCGGCCGCCATCGCGGCGCGGGCCTGGGCGGCGGCAACGACGAGCGCGAGCAGACGCTCAACCAGATGCTGGTCGAGATGGACGGCTTCGAGAGCAACGAAGGCGTCATCCTGATCGCGGCGACCAATCGCCCCGACGTGCTCGACCCGGCCCTGCTCCGCCCCGGCCGGTTCGACCGGCAGGTGGTGGTGCCCAACCCGGACGTGAACGGCCGCGAGAAAATCCTCCGGGTCCACATGCGCAAGGTGCCGCTGGCGTCCGACGTCGATCCCAAGGTGATCGCACGCGGCACGCCCGGCTTCTCCGGCGCCGATCTCGCAAACCTCGTCAACGAGGCGGCCCTGCTCGCGGCCCGGATCGGCAAGCGGGTCGTGGCGATGGCGGAGTTCGAGAACGCCAAGGACAAGGTGCTGATGGGCGCCGAGCGCCGCAGCCTGGTGATGAGCGAGGCGGAAAAGCGCATGACCGCATATCACGAGGGCGGCCATGCGCTGTGCGCCATGCACGAGCCGGAATGCGATCCGGTCCACAAGGCGACGATCATCCCGCGCGGGCGCGCGCTCGGGCTGGTGATGAGTCTGCCGGAGGGCGACCGCTACTCCAAGAGCAAGTCCAAGCTGCTCGCGGAGCTGACGATGGCGATGGGCGGACGCGCCGCGGAAGAAATAATCTTCGGCGCCGACAAGGTCTCCAACGGCGCCGCCGGCGACATCAAGATGGCGACCGACCAGGCGCGGCGGATGATCACCGAGTGGGGCATGAGCGACAAGCTCGGCATGATCGCCTATGGCGACAACAGCCAGGAACTGTTCCTCGGCCACTCGGTGACGCAGCACAAGAATGTCTCCGAGGCGACGGCGCGCGAGATCGACTCCGAGATCAAGGAGGTCATCGATACCGCCTACGCCAAGGCCCGGCACATCCTGACCGAGAATATCGAGGAGCTGCACCGCCTGGCGCGTGGCTTGCTGGAGCACGAGACACTGTCGGGCGAGGAGATCCGCGCCGTGCTGCGCGGCGAGCCGGTGATCCGCAAGGTGGTGGACGAGCCGGCGCCGGAGAGCCGCCGCGCCTCGGTGCCGACGGCCGGACGCCCCGCGCCGCAGCCGCCCGCGACCGGCGGGCTCGGGCCGGCGCCGCAGCCGGGCTGAGGGCGGTGCCGGACGGGGTTGCCGGCGGGCCGGCACGACCGGACGAGCCGGGAATGCAGGGATTGGAGGCACGCTTCGTCCGCATCGAAGCGACCCTTGACGGCATTCGCCACGTACAGAACATCGAATTGGGCGCGCTGGCCTCCGCCATCGGCGTGCTGGCGATCCTGGCCGCGGTAATGGTGTTCCAACTCCAGCAGCTTGGCGGACGCATCGAGGCGACGAACGCGCGCATCGGGGCGACCAACGTGCGGCTGGACGAGCAACTTCGGCAGCAAGCCGCGGCGGCGACGGCCGCCCAGTCTGCGGCAAACGCGCGGATGGACCGGCTGCTTGAGCTTTATGCGCAGCAGGTTCACGGGCCGGCACCGGCGGCCCCGGCCGCCCCCGCCAGGTGAGATGCGCCTGATCGAGCCGGACGGCTTGCTGCATGGGGCGGCAGCCGCGGATGCGGTCGCGGCGAGGCTGGCGCGCCCGCTCGCCGATGGCGTCGCCTACACCGTGGCCCGCGTGCATGACGGCGAGCGTATAACCCTCGCCGCGGCGTCCGATGCCCCGCTCCTGCCCGCGATGCCGAGCGCCTGGGCCGGCATCGGACCGGAGCCGGCGGTGATGGGCATCCTCAACATTACCCCCGACAGCTTCAGCGACGGCGGCGACCATTTCGACCCGGGCCGCGCGATTGCTGCCGGCCTGCGCATGGTCGCCGATGGCGCGGCGCTGCTCGATATCGGCGGCGAGAGCACGCGCCCGCACGCCGCCCCGGTGTCGCCCGAGGAGGAACGGTGCCGCGTGCTGCCGGTGCTGCGCGGGCTGCGCGATGCGGGCGTGCCACTCTCGATCGACACCCGCGATGCAACCACGATGGCCGCCGCCCTCGATGCCGGAGCGGCGATCGTGAACGACGTCTCGGCACTCGCCCACGATCCGACCGCCGCCCCTCTGCTCGCCGAGCGGGGCTGTCCGGTGGTGCTCATGCATATGCGCGGCACGCCCGAGACAATGGCCTCGCTCGCCGCTTACACGGACGTGGCGGTCGAGGTGACGCGCGAGCTGGCCGCCCGCATCGCGGCCGCCGAGGCAGCCGGCATCCCGCGCGAACGGATCGCGGTCGATCCCGGCATTGGCTTCGCCAAGCGCGTCCGCCACAGCCTGGAGGTGTTGCGGCGGCTTCCGCTGCTTCTCAACCTCGGCTGCCGCATTCTGGTCGGCGCGTCGCGCAAATCCTTCATCTCCGGGGTCGCCGACGTCGCCGATCCGAAGGACCGTCTGCCCGGATCGCTGGCGGCCGCGCTCTCTGCGCTCTGCCGCGGAGCCGCCATCTTGCGCGTGCACGACGTGGCGGAAACCGTGCAGGCGGTGCGCATCTGGCGCGCGATTGCCGAACCGGCTAAAGACACCGTGCGTTGAGGATGCTGGCATGATCGAACGACGGCTATTCGGCACCGATGGCATCCGCGGCACCGCCAATGCGGAGCCGATGACGGCCGAGATCGCGCTCCGCCTGGGGCAGGCCGCTGGGTTGCGCTTCGTCCGCGGCGAGCACCGGCACCGGGTCGTGATCGGCAAGGACACCCGGCTCTCCGGCTACATGATCGAGCCGGCGCTGGTCGCGGGCTTCATCGGCGCCGGGATGGACGTGACCCTGGTCGGCCCGCTGCCGACGCCGGCGATCGCGATGCTCACCCGCTCGCTACGCGCCGATCTCGGGGTGATGATCTCCGCCTCCCACAACCCCTATCAAGACAACGGCATCAAGCTGTTCGGCCCGGACGGCTTCAAGCTCTCGGATGCCGACGAGGCGGAGATCGAGGCGCTGATGCGCGCCGACCTCTCGGCGCGGCTCGCCGCCCCCGACCGGCTGGGGCGAGCAGCGCGGATGGAGGACGCGGCCGGCCGCTACATCGAAGGCGCCAAGGCCACCTTCCCGCGCGGCCTGCGGCTCGATGGGCTGAAGATCGTCGTCGATTGCGCCAACGGCGCCGCCTACCGCGTGGCCCCGACGGTGCTGTGGGAACTCGGCGCCACTGTGATCCCGATCGGCGTCTCGCCGGACGGCTTCAATATCAATCGCGGCTCCGGCTCGACGGTGCCGGAGCGGTTCTGCCAGACGGTGCTGGATAATGGCGCCGATCTCGGCCTCGCACTCGACGGCGACGCCGACCGCCTGCTGCTCGCCGACGGGCAGGGCAGACTGGTGGACGGCGATCAGATCCTCGCCGTGATGGCGCGATCCTGGAGCCGCGCCGGGCGGCTGCGCGGGGGCGGCGTGGTCGCCACCGTGATGTCCAACCTGGGCCTGGAACGCTACCTTGCCGGCGAAGGCCTCGCGCTGCACCGGACCCGGGTGGGCGACCGCTATGTGGCCGAGCGGATGCGCTCGGCCGGGATCAATCTGGGCGGCGAGCAGTCCGGGCATATGATCCTCTCGGACTTCGCCACCACCGGCGACGGGCTGGTGGCGGCGTTGCAGGTGCTGGCGGTGATCGTCGAGGAGCAGCGGCCGGCGAGCGAAGTGTGCCGCGCCTTCGCGCCGCTGCCGCAGAGGCTGCGCAACGTGCGCTTCGCCGGCGCCTGTCCGCTCGGCAATCCCGCGGTGGCGGCGGCGATCGCCGAGGCGGAGGCGCGGCTGGCCACCAGCGGGCGGCTGCTGATCCGCGAGAGCGGCACCGAGCCGCTGGTGCGGGTGATGGCCGAGGGCGAGGACGATGCGTTGGTAGCCTCGACCGTGGCTTGGGTCTGCGAAGCGATCTCGGCCGCGGTTCGCCAGGCGGCGGAGTGATGCCGGCGGTGCTTGGTGATGACTTACTTCGGCCGTAACAGCCCTCCCCGAACCCAAGCGGAGACGCTCAACTCCCTCTCCGCCCCCGGGGGCGGAGAGGGCCGGGGAGAGGTGGGGAAACTCCCCGGCGGCGCGAATGCTCTGCAAAACTCCGTCCAGGTTTTCGCGCACATCTTCGTTCCAAAAGCGGATCATGCGGCAGCCGTGCGCTTCGATCTCAGCCGATTGCGGCACATCGGCGTCGTGCTGCTCGGCTTACTGCCCACCGCTCATCGTGGCCGGCCCCCACCTCACCCAACCCTCTCCGCCCCCAAGGGCGGAGAGGGCTTTTCCGATCAGTTGGACGGTCGCCGTGATGCACCCGCCGCGCGGGCGCGTGCTGGCGATCGGCGGGTCCGATTCCGGCGGCGGCGCCGGCATCCAGGCCGACATCAAGACGATCGCCGCTCTCGGCGGCTATGCCGCGACCGCGATCACCGCGATCACCGCGCAGGACACGCTCGGCGTCCATGCGATCCATAGAATCCCGCCGGCGATGGTCGCGCGCCAGATCGCCGTGGTGCTGGACGATATCGGCGCCGATGCCATCAAGACCGGGATGCTCGGCGATGCGGCCACGATCGAGGCGGTCTGCGACGCGCTCGCTTGCCGCTCCTCCCTGCCGCTGGTGCTTGACCCGGTGATGGCGGCCAAGGGTGGCGTCGCCCTGCTCGATCCCGATGCGCTCGCCACGCTCAAGCGTCGGCTGGTGCCGCTCGCGACCCTGATCACGCCGAACCTGCCGGAAGCCGAGGCGCTGACCGGCCTCGCGGTCCGCGATGCGGACGGGATGGCGCACGCGGCCGAGGCGCTGCTGGCACTCGGCGCGGCGGCCGTGCTGCTCAAGGGCGGGCACCTCCCCGGCGAGACCGTCACCGACCTGCTGGTGATGCGCGGTGCGGGAAGCCTGCGGCTCGCGGCGCCGCGGATCGCGAGCCGCCATACGCACGGCACCGGCTGCACGCTGGCGAGCGCGATCGCAACCGGGCTGGCGCAGGGCATGGCACTGGCCGATGCGGTGAAGCGCGGGCATGCGGCGGTGCGCGCGGCGATCGCGGCGGCGCCGGGATTCGGTGCCGGCCACGGGCCGCTCGGTCACGACGCGGTGGCGCAAGAGGCGCTATAAGGCACGCCAGGCATTCGGATGGGCGGAATGGGCGATCGCAATCACGAGAGCGGCGTGCAGTGGCTTGACCAGGGATTCACACTGCCGGTCGGCGTTGCCTGGCAAGAGGACATTCCCGCCACCGGACCGCGCATGGAGATCACCGACGATCCCGACCTGCACGTGCTGATCGCCGGGCTGGCGCCGCAACGACTGAAGGCTACGTTCGAGGAGCTTGTCTGCCGCATCCCGCTGCCCGAGGATGCCGGGCTGGTCTGGCTGCTTTCGCGCAGCTACGTGCCGCGCGAGATCACCGGGTGGCCTGACGCGCGAAGCCTCGGCCTGCCGATCTCGCGCGTGACCGTCGATGGCTGGGACCTGCCGCTCGACGACGACGCGTTTCGCGAGGGCTGGCACGCCGTGGAGAGCGGCTTCCGCTGGACCAACGGGCGCGCAGCGCTGATGCTCAAGGCCGGCGCACGCCGGTTGGAGCTGACGCTCAATCCGCACTGCCCGCTGACCTATCCGCGACAGTCCGAGGCGGCGGCGGAGCCGACGGGGCGCGCCGTCGCGAGCCGCACGGTCTCGCCGCGCACGCTCGCCGTCGTCACCATGACCTACAACGAGCGCGACATGCTGCCGTTGTGGCTGCGCCATTACGGCGCGCAGGTGGGGCTCGAGCACTGCTATGTCATCGACGACGGTTCGGATGACGGCAGCACTGCCGGCATCGCGCCCGCCAACCTGATGCGGATGCCGCGCCAGCCGTTCGACGACGAAAAGCGCGGCGCGTTCGTTTCGGAGTTTTGCAGCTCGCTGCTGAAATACTACGATCACGTCGCCTATGCCGATGCCGACGAGATCATCCTCGCCGACCCGCGCCACCACGCTTCGCTGCCGGCCTTCTGTGCCGCGACCGAGCATGACGTGGTGACGGCGATCGGGCTCAATGTTCAGCACATCGCCGGCGACGAGCCGCCGCTCGATCCCCACCGCTCGATCAGCGAGCAGCGGCGCTGGGTACAGCCGCTCTCTTCGATGTGCAAGCCGATGATTACGCGCCGGCCGATCCGCTGGACGGCCGGCTTCCACGGCGCCAACGCTCCCCCCGCCTTCGATCGTCTGTTCAACTTTCATCTCGGCTATTGCGACCGCGACCTGGCGCTGCGCCGGCAGGCCAAGCGTCGAGACACCCTGTTCGCGACCGAGAATGCCCGTCATCATCACCGCTTCGACGACGGGCAGCTTGTGCAAATGCTGGATAGCTGGGCGGCCCTGCCGCCGGTCGCGACCATCGATCTCGACACCGAGTGCCTCGACACGCGGCACTTCGTGCGCGACGTGCTGGGCAAGTCGCGCCGCGAGGGCGAGATGTACCAGACCGATCTCGACATCTGGGTCCCGCAGCTCTGGCGCATCCCGAACCGTTTCGTCGGCGTGTTCTGATATCAGCTCTGGACAGGCGCGCGCCCATCGAATATAAATCGTTCCGGGTCACGCCTCCCCACCGGGGCGCTTCTCTTCTGAAAGGGAGAGCAGATGGCACGCACGATGAAGCCGGAATTGCGTCCGGCAAACCCCCATTTCTCATCCGGTCCCTGCGCCAAGCGTCCCGGCTGGTCCGTGGCCGCGCTCGCGGGCGCGCTGCTCGGCCGCAGCCATCGCGCGGCGGCACCAAAGGCGCGCATCGCCGAGGTGATCGCGCGCTCGCGCACGGTGCTCGGCCTGCCCGATGACTGGCGGCTCGGCATCGTGCCCGCCTCCGACACCGGCGCGGTCGAAATGGCGCTGTGGTCGCTGCTCGGTGCACGCGGGGTCGATGTGCTGGCGTTCGAGAGTTTTTCCGAGGGCTGGGCGAGCGATGTGCTCAAGCAGCTCGGGCTTCCGGAGGCGCGCGTGCTGTCGGCGCCGTACGGGAGACTGCCCGATCTCGCGGCGGTCGATTTCGCGCGCGACGTGGTGCTGACCTGGAACGGCACCACCTCGGGCGTGCGCATCCCCGACGGCGACTGGATCGCCGCCGATCGCGCGGGGCTGGTGATCTGCGACGCAACCTCGGCTGCCTTCGCGATGCAACTGCCGTGGCCGAAGCTGGATGTGGTGACCTGGTCCTGGCAGAAGGCGCTCGGCGGAGAGGCGGCGCACGGGATGCTGGCGTTATCGCCGCGCGCGGTCGAGCGGCTGGAAACTTACAAGCCTTCCTGGCCATTGCCCAAGATCTTCCGTCTCGCCAAAGGCGGAAAGCTCATTGAAGGAATTTTCGCCGGCGAGACGATCAACACGCCGAGCCTCCTTTGCGTCGAGGACGCGCTCGACGGCCTGCGCTGGGCCGAGAGCGTCGGCGGCCTGCCGGGCCTGATCGCACGGGCGCAGGGGAACCTCGCCACGATCGCCGAATGGGTCGAGCACTCCGACTGGGCCGCGTTCCTGGCCGAGACGCCGGCCACGCGCTCGCCGACCTCGATCTGCCTGCGCATCGCCGCACCCTGGTTCGCGGCTTTGCCCGCCGACGCGCAGGCGAAGGCGGCAAAGCGGATCGCGTCGCTGCTGGAGAAGGAAGGCGTGGCCTACGACATCGCGGCCTATCGCGATGCGCCGCCGGGCTTGCGCATCTGGGGCGGGGCCACGGTCGAGCGCGCCGACATTGCCGCCCTGCTGCCGTGGCTCGACTGGGCGGCGGCCGAAATCGGCGCCGAACACCTCGCCGTGGCCGCGGAGTAATGCCGATGCCCAAAGTCCTGATCTCCGACAAGCTCTCCGCCGCCGCGGTCGAAATCTTCCGCAATCGCGGCATCGAGGTCGATGTGAAACCCGGCCTCGCCCCCGCCGAGCTGCGCGCCATCATCGCGGAGTATGACGGCCTCGCAGTGCGCTCGGCCACCAAGGTCACGCGCGAGCTGCTCGACGTCGCGACCAATTTGAAGGTGGTCGGCCGCGCCGGCATCGGCGTGGACAATGTCGACGTCAAGTCGGCAACCGCCCGTGGTGTGGTCGTGATGAACACGCCGCACGGCAACGCGATCACCACCGCCGAGCACGCGATCGCGCTGATGTTCGCCCTCGCCCGGCAGGTACCGGAGGCGTCGGCATCCACCAAGGCGGGCAAATGGGAGAAGAATCGCTTCATGGGCGTCGAGCTCGCCGCCAAGACCCTTGGGGTGATCGGCTGCGGCAATATCGGCGCGATCGTCGCGAACCGCGCGCAGGGGCTGCACATGAAGGTGCTCGCCTACGACCCGTTCCTGACCGAGCCGCGCGCGCTCGATCTCGGCGTCGAGAAGGTGGAGCTGGACGCGCTGCTCGGGCGCGCCGACATCGTCACGCTGCACGTGCCGCTCACCGAGGCCACGCGCAACATCCTCTCGCGCGAGGCGATCGCGAAGCTCAAGCCGGGTGCCCGCGTGATCAACTGCGCGCGCGGCGGGCTGATCGACGAGGGCGCGCTGGCCGAGGCGATCATCGCGGGCCACGTCGCGGGTGCCGCTCTCGACGTGTTCGAGATCGAGCCGGCGAAGGACAATCCGCTGTTCGCGCTCGAGCAGGTGGTGTGCACGCCGCATCTGGGTGCGGCGACCACCGAGGCGCAGGAGAATGTCGCGTTGCAGGTGGCCGAGCAGATGAGCGACTTTTTGCTCACCGGCGCGGTCGCAAACGCGATCAACATGCCCTCGCTCTCGGCCGAGGACGCGCCACGGCTGCGGCCCTATATGGAACTCTGCCGCCTGCTCGGCGCCTTCGCCGGCCAGCTTACGCGGGCGCAGGAAGGCGTGATCCGGCGCGTCATCATCGAATACGAGGGTGCCGCAGCACCGCTCAACCACCGTCCGCTGACGGCGGCGGCATTGGCCGGACTGCTCTCGCCGATGCTGGAAGGCGTCAACATGGTGAACGCGCCGGTGGTGGCGCGCGAGCGCGGCATGGACGTGGCCGAGACCGTGCATGAGCGCGACAGCGAGTATCAGACGCGCGTGGTCGTCTCGGTCGCGACCGACCACGGCACCCGTGCCGTCGCCGGCACGCTGTTCGCCGGCTCGCGGCCGCGGATCATCGAAATTAAGGGCATCCGGGTAGAGGCCGATTTTGCGCGGCACATGCTGTACGTGACCAACCAGGACAAGCCGGGCTTCATCGGCCGCTTCGGCGCCACGCTGGCGGGTGCGGGCATCAACATCGCGACCTTCCATCTCGGCCGCTCCGAGCCGGGCGGCGATGCGATCTGCCTCGTCTCGGTGGACGAGGCGGTGCCGGAGGACGTGCTGGCGATGGTGCGCACGCTGCCGCTGGTGGTGCAGGCGACCAGCCTGGGGTTCTGAACCCGCCCGCCGTGCGCCGGCCGGGGCGCGCGCCTATAGTCGGGCATGTCCAATGCCGGCCCCGTGTTGCTGTTCGGCGCCCGCTACAGCGTCTATACGCGGATCGCGCGGCTGGCGCTGGAGGAGAAGGGCGTCGGATACGAGCTGGTCGAGGTGGACGTGTTCGCCCCCGATGGCCCGCCGCCCGAGCATCTTGCCCGCCATCCGTTCGGCCGCATTCCCGCCTTCGGGCACGAGGCCGTCGCGCTCTACGAGGCCGGCGCCATCGCCCGCTATGTGGACGAAGCCTTCGCCGGTCCTGCGCTGCAGTCCTCGTTGCCGCTGCCGCGCGCACGCATGGCGCAGATAATCTCAATCCTCGACTCGTACGCGTTCCGGCCGCTGGTGCTGACGATCTATGTCGAGCGCGTCAGCCGTGGGGACGCGGCTGACGAGGTCGCCATCGCGGCGGCACGGCCGCAGGCCGAGCGGGTGCTCGATGGGCTGGAGTCGCTGATGGCAGGCGAGCCATTCCTGGCCGGCCCGTCGTTGAGCCTCGCCGACCTGCACGCCGCACCGATGATCGCCTACTTCCGGCTCGCGCCGGAGGGTGCCGAAATGCTTGCGCGGCGGCCGGCGCTGGCGCGGTGGTGGCATGCGATGACGGGGCGCAGGTCGATGATGGCGACCCGCTTTCCGGCGGAAGCAAACCGACCGCCGTGAGCACCTTGCCCGAGACGCCCTCGGTCGTGGCGGGCCACGGCAGGGCGGCCGTGCTCAGCGCCGATGGCGAGCTGCTGACGCTGTCGGCCGCCGAGGCGGCGGCGATACTGCGCACCGGCCCGCCGCCGCTGCTGGTCCATGCGCCGGCCACGCTGCGCCGGCTCGGCCTGCCGGCGATGCCGGCCTACGATCTGCTCCAACTCTTTGCCTTCGTCCTGCCCGCCCGCCCGGCCGCACCCACGCCGCGAGGCCTCGCGCTGGCGCTCGATCTGCGGCCGCCGCGCACGCTGGAAGAGTCCGCGGCCCTGCTGCCTGACCTGGCGCAAGTGCTGCTGCGCCGCCTCGCGGCCGGGCGTGGGCTGCCGCTCAATCGCGACGCCGGCGCACTCGCCACGCGGATGGCGCGGGCCGGCTGGGGCTGGGGGCCGCTCGCCGCCGCCGCCCTCGGTGCCGCAGAGCCCGCGCGCGGCGCCGAGCCGTTGCGCGTGTGGAAGCGGCTGGCGGAATGGGACGACGCCGCCCTGCCCCCGCCACCCTCCGCCTACCCGGTGGCCCCCGCGGAAGCGCGCCGGCGGCTCGCCAAGATCCTTGGGCCGGAGGCGGAGCAGCGGCCGGGCCAGGCCGACTACGCCGATGCCGCCTGCACCGCCTTCGCCGCCCGCGAGAGCCGGGGCGCGCCGCATCTCGTGCTGGCCGAGGCCGGCACCGGAACCGGCAAGACGCTGGGCTACGTGGCACCGGCGAGCCTGTGGGCCGAGCGCAACCAGGGCTCGGTCTGGATCAGCACCTTCACCCGTCACCTGCAACGCCAGATCGAGGCCGAACTCGCCCGCCTCCACCCCGACCCGGCCGCCCGCCGCGCCCGCGTGGTGCTGCGCAAAGGGCGCGAGAACTACCTGTGCTTGCTGAACTACGAGGACGCGACCCATTCGGCGGGGAACGGGCCGTCGCTGATCCCGCTCGGGCTGATCGCGCGCTGGGTGCTGGCGACAGCGGACGGCGACATCATGGGCGGCGACCTGCCCGGCTGGTTTGCCGAGCTGTTTGGCGCCGGCGTTACCGCCGGCCTCGCCGATCGCCGCGGCGAGTGCATCCACTCCGCCTGCGGCCACTGGCGGCGCTGCTTCGTCGAGCACACGATCCGCCGCGCCCGCACCGCCGAGCTGGTGGTCGCGAACCACGCGCTGGTGATGGCGCAGGCGGCCTGGGGCGGGCTGGACGATGCGACCGTGCCGACCCGCTACGTGTTCGACGAGGGGCATCATCTGTTCGACGCCGCCGATAGCGCGTTCGCAGCCGCGCTGTCGGGGCTGGAGACGGCGGAACTGCGCCGCTGGCTGCTCGGCGCCGAGGGCGGCCGGTCGCGGGCGCGCGGCCTGCGGCGGCGGATCGAGGAGCTGGTCGCCGGCCGCCCGGCACTGGAGGCGCCGCTCGATGCGGCGCTGGCCGCCGCACGGGCGCTGCCTGGACCTGGCTGGCCGCTGCGGCTGGGCGATGGCGCCGCGCCGGGCGGCCTCGATTCCGGCCGCGTCAATCCCGCCGAGGCGTTCCTGCGGCTGGTGCGCCAACAGGTGCTCGCGCGCCTGCCGGGTGCTGCCGATCCGCCGCGCCGGGGCGCGCTGGAATGCGACCTGTTTCCGCTGGCGCCGGGCATGGCGGAAGCGGCTTCGGTGCTGGAACGCGCCCTCGGCCGGATCGCGGCACCGCTGCGCACGCTCGCCGAACGCCTCGCCGCCCGGCTGGAAGACGAGGCGGAGGAGCTCGACACCGCGACGCGCGGCCGGATCGAGACCATCTGCCGCTCCCTCGAACGCCGCGCGCTTGGCCAGCTTCGGGCTTGGCAGGCGATGCTGCGGGTGCTCTCCGAGCCGCCGCCAGAACCGGGCGAGCGGCCGCAATACGTGCTGTTCCTGCGCCTGGAGCGCAGCGAGCTCGGCGACCGCGACATGGGACTGCACCGGCATTGGCTTGACCCGACCATACCGTTCGCGACCACGCTCGCCGCCCCCGCGCACGGCCTGCTGGTCACCTCCGCGACGCTGCGCGACACCGGCGAGGCGGACGCCGAGGCCGCGTGGCACGCGGCCGAGGCGCGCGTGGGCGCGGCACACTTGCCGCTGCCGGCGGTGCGCACCACAGTCGCAAGCCCGTTCGACTACGCCGCCCAGACCCGCGCCTTCGTCATCACCGACGTGATGGGCCACGAGCTGGGGCAGCTCGCCAGCGCCTATCGCGCGCTGTTCGTGGCGGCGGGCGGCGGCGGGCTCGGCCTGTTCACCGCGATCAGCCGGCTGCGCGCGGTGCACGAGCGGATCGCGGCACCGCTGGAGGAGGCCGGCATCCCGCTCTACGCGCAGCACGTCGATGCGATGGACAACGCGACCCTGGTGGACATCTTCCGCGCCGAGGAGGAGAGCTGCCTGCTCGGCACCGACGCGATGCGCGACGGCGTCGATGTGCCCGGCCGGGCGCTGCGCCTGGTGGTGTTCGAGCGCGTGCCCTGGCCACGCCCCGACATCTTGCACCGCGAGCGGCGGACGCATCTCTCGGGCGGCGAGCCGGGCGCATGGGACGACCGCGTCGCGCGGCTGCGGCTGCGGCAGGCGTTCGGGCGGCTGATCCGCACCGCGACCGACCGCGGCGTGTTCGGGCTGCTCGACCGGCGCACGCCGGGGCGGCTGCTGTCGGCGTTCCCGGCGGGGGTGAAGGTGCGGCGGGTGGGGCTCGCCGAGGCGGTGGCGGAGACGCGGGCATTTCTGGGCACGGGCGCGAACGCGGCTATCAGGCCGGTTCGTCGAGGCTCTTCACAATGCTCCTGACCCGGGTCTTTGGAGAGCAAAGGCCATGCCAAGCTCAACCTACCGGCTGTTCCGCGCCGCGATTCTCTCTCGCAAGCAGATTACCTGCTCTTACAAGGGGCTTTACCGAGAGGTTTGCCCACATATCCTCGGCCACAAGCAAGGGCAGGAAACGGCGCTGACCTATCAGTTCGCCGGCCAAAGCGCCTCCGGACTACCATCCGGAGGCGAGTGGCGCTGCCTCTTCCTGGCAGCGGTCTACGATGCTCGCCCCCGCACCGGCCGCTGGCATACAAAACCCCGCCACACTGCCATGCAGGTCTGCGTCGAAATCGTCGATGTCGACGCCAATGCCTGATTCCGATCGGCCGGCCGCTCAGCGCGTCGCCACCGCCACGTGATCCTCGAACGCCGCCAGCGCCGCCACCGCCTCGGCCGTGGCGCGACGCTGCGAGCCGGAATCCGGCGCCCGGTGCAGCGCCTGCATCTCGGCCCCGGCCCGCGCATCCAGGCGCGCGAGTTGCGCCACCGTCTGGGGCCGCACGTCGTTGGACATCAGATAGCCCATCGCCATGCCATGCGCGATCGCATAGGCGTCCCGCAGCACCGCGACCGAGCGGGGTGCTGCCGCCTCTGCCGTCAGCGGCGGCGCCGCAGTGCAGGAAACGACGGCAAGCGCCACCGCCAAGCCGGCCACGATCAGCCGCATCGGCCAGCCCTCGCCGGTCGCTCAGATCTGCTCGATCGAGCTGAGGTCGAAGCTCTGCCCGGTCGGGTTCTGGCCGATTTGCGCGGTGTTCGCGCTCGACAGGTTGTAGGGAGGGATCGGCAAATTGAAGGGCGCCGGCACGCCCGACCATACCCGGCCCGCGAGGTCGTATTTCGAGCCGTGGCAGGGGCAGAAATATCCGCCCGGCCAGTTCGGCACCGGGTCGTTCGCACTCGGCGTCGGAAAATAATTCGGGATGCAGCCGAGATGGGTGCAGATGCCCACCATCACCGCGTATTCCGGCTTGATCGAGCGGTGCCAGTTCTCGGCATAGGGCGGCTGCTGCAGCGCGTGCGAGTTCGGGTCGCTGAGCAGGCTCAGCACCTTCTGGCTCTTGAGCGAGGCGATCGCCTGCTGCGTGCGGTGGACGACGAAGATCGGCTTGCCGCGCCAGACCACGACGATCTGCTGCCCCGGCGTGAGCTTGCCGAGATCGACGTCGATCGGCTCGCCGGCGGCGAGCACGTCGGCCGCCGGTTCCATGCTGTCGATGAACGGCCAGATGATCGCGCCCACGCCGACCGCGGCGGTGGCGGCGGTCACCAGCTTGAGGAAGTCCCGCCGCGGCGCCTCGGGACCATGACCGCCCGGCAGGGCGTGCGTGCTCGACGACATCACTCTCTCCTCGACGGCCGGCTCACTACCGCAAGCTGTTGCTGCACCGCAAGCCGGCCCCTCGCCGGCCAGCGCCTCCTGTCGTTGCGAGGAGCAACGCGACGAAGCAGTCCAGGCCCGCCGCACCGTGCCGCGGGCCTGGATCGCCGCGCCGGCCCAAGCAGCCGGCTCGCGATGACGGATTTCGCGATGCGCATCGGCCATCCATCGGTCTGAGTTCGCCACCGGCGTTGCCGACCCGCTGGGCATGAAACCGTGGCATCGTCATCGCGAGGCGCGGAGCGCCGTGGCGATCCAGGCGGGCCGCTCCGTGCCTCCCGCCTGGATCGGCACGCCGCCCAGCGGCGGCTCGCGATGACAGCTGCGCCAGGCCCGGTTTCTTTCTAGTGCTACCCCTTCACCGCCCCGAAGGACAGACCGCGCGCCAGGAAGCGCTGCACGAAGAACGACAGGATCACCGGCGGCGTCACGGCAAGCAAGGTGTTCACCGAGGCGACGTTGAAATCCACCCCGCGCGTCGAGCGCGAGGCCAGGATGAAGGCCGGCATCGTGGTGGCGTGCTGGGACGTCAGTGCGGATGCGAACAGCGCCTCGTTCCAGGTGAAGGCAAAGACGATCACCGCGGATACGATCAGCCCATCCACTGACAGCGGCAGCGCGATCAGCCAGAAGATCTGCCAGGCGGAGGCACCCTCCACCTTCGCCGCGTCCTCCACCTCGGTGCTCACGTCGCGGAACACGTCGCGCATGATGACCACGGCGAAAGCCAGGTTGAAGGTCGAGTAGCACAGGATCAGGCCGGTCCAGGTGTCGATCAGGCCGAGTGCCACCATCATCAGGTAGAACGGGATCAGCACCACGGCGGGGGGCATCACGCGCTGCGAGAGAAACCAGAGCGTGATGTCGCGCGACCGGCGCGGGAAGAAGCGCGCCAGGCTGTAGGCCGCCGGCGTACCGAGGATCAGGACCAGCAGCGTCGTGCCAAGGCTGACGATCGTGCTGCTCAGCAGCGCCTGCCGCGCCTCGGGATCGCCCAGCACGTCATTCCACGAGTGCATGGTGGGCGCGAAGTCGAGGAACGGGATCATCGCACCGGCGCGGAACGTATCCGCCGTGGTCTTGAACGAGTTCACGATCGCCCACACCGCGGGGAAGATCACCCACGCCGCGGCGAGCACCAGCACGCAATAGACGACCACCCGTGTTGCGGGCCGCGCGCGAATCCAGAGGATGTTCCGCATGATGCCGCCCTGCTAATCCAGGTTTCGGCGCATCTGCCGGAAAAAGAAGGTGATGATCGCCGAGACCAGGATCAGGAAGATTACTCCCATGGCCGAACCCTTGCCGAAATCGAAGAACTGGATGGTCGTCAGGTAGTCCATGATGCTGAATACCTGCGTGCTAGTGCCCGGGCCGCCGCTGGTCAGTGCGAAGGGCAGACCGAACACCTTCAGCGCCTCGATCAGGCGCAGCAGGATCGCGATCGTCATCACCGGCCATGCCAGCGGGATCGCAAGCTGACGCATCACCTGCCAGTGGCTTGTCGCATCCAGGATGGCGACGTCGTAGAGCGTGTTGGGGATCGACCCGAGCGCCGCCAGTGCGATCAGGAACAGGAATGGCGTCCAGCGCCAGATGTCCAGGATGATGGCGCCGAGCAGCCCGCCCCAGCCGGTGGAGAACCAGGGAATGTGGATGCCGAGCACGCCGAGCGCCATCGTGATCGGGCCGCCCTGCGAAGTATAGAGTGTCACGCCCAGATAGCCGATCGCCACCCCCATGGTGAACAGCGGCGCCGCCAGGATGCCACGGAAAATTTTGCTGCCCGGCGCACCCAGGTTGACCAGCCACGCCAGCACGAAACCCAGCACCAGTTCGATCGGCACCGCAACCGCATCGTAGATCGCGGTGATTGCGATGCTGTGCCAGAACGCGCTCAATTCCAGAACGTTTGCGTAGTTGGTGAGGCCGACATAGCCGGTGATGCCACTGCCGAGCACATAATTCGCGAAGCTGAAATGCACTACCGAAATCAGCGGGAAGAAGGTGAAGGCGACGACCCACGCGACGGCGGGCAGCAGCATGGCGTATTTGAACCACCCGCCGTCGTCATGGCGGCCGCGCCCGACCCTCCGGGCGGCCCTCGCGCGGGGCGTTCGCCTGGACAGCGTGGCCGCGCCAGCCCCCCGGATCGGCGTGTTCACCCCTTGAACGAGGCGGCGTAGAGGGCTTTCTGCTTGTCCCGCCCGTAGCGTTGGGTCACCGCCTCCCAGGATGATGCCGTCGCATCCAGCGCGTCCTTCGGCTTCTTCTGCCCGGCCAGCACTGCGGAGACATTCACGTCCAGTTCGTGCCAGGTACTCGGCGGTGCCGGGGATGCGGAGATATTCCTCCTGCGACGGC
This sequence comes from uncultured Alphaproteobacteria bacterium, assembly GCA_963754235.1. Lineage (GTDB taxonomy): Bacteria > Pseudomonadota > Alphaproteobacteria > Acetobacterales > Acetobacteraceae > DATAYA01. Next base: position 46,385 of record CAVWFK010000026.1, read on the forward strand.
AGTGTCAGGTTCTCGTAGTACGCGTTCAAATACTGTGCGCAGTCGGCAGCGTTCCAGCCTTCCTTCTGCCACTCGGCGATCGTGCTGGTGCCCTCGGGCGGCAGGTATTCCCATTTCATGCTCGGCTGCACGCCGGTCCAGCCATGCGTGCAGTTGAAGAAGGCGTTCTTCTGGTTCGCCATGAAGGCCATGAAATCATACGCCGCCTCCTTGTGCTTCGACAGCCGCGACAGCACCGGATGCCAGGTACCGCCATTGACGTTGCCGACCTGGTTCAGCGAGTACTTCTTCCACTGCCCGGTGATCGGGTTAAACGCCTGCTCGGTGCCGGGGATTGGCCCACCGCCCATCTTGCCCTGCACCTTGGACGATTTCGGGTCCTGCGCCAGCGTCGGCAGGTCGCCCCAGGTCGGCTCCATCGCCGCGTGGCCGGCGAGAAACAAGTTCCAGCCCTGGCCCAGGGTCCAACTGATCTGCTCCGGCGGCCCGTTTTTCAGGAACTTCACGTAATCCTCGAGCGCCCGGACATGGCCCTCGGAGTTGATCAGCGGTTTCATCGTATCGGGGTGGAAATAAAAATACTTGTTGTCCGGAGAGACGACGTAAGGTGCCGCCAGGGTCAGGAAGTGGAAAAACCCCTGCTCGTTGACCTTGGCGTGCAGCGAGATGCCCCAATCCTTGCTGCCGTCGCCGTTCCAGTCCCAGCCGGTGAAGAAATCCGCCAGGTCGTGCATGTGCGTCATCGTCTTGGGGGGCGCCGGCAGGTCGTAGCCGTGCTTCGCCTTGAACTTCGCCTGCGCGTCCTTGTCGGTGAAGACGTCGTGCCGGTAATAGAGGCACTGCGCGTCGCCGTCGAACAGCGAGCCGTACACCTCGCCCTGCCAACTGTACAGCCGCCGCATCGGTGCCAGCCAGTCGTCCGGGTTCCAGTAGGAATAGCGCTTGTCGGCGAGATAGCTCTTGAGCGGGACGATGTACGGGTTCTTGGGCACGAAGAAGTCGCCATAGAACCAGCAGCCGGTCTGATAGGCGTCGTAGCGCCCGAGTCCGCTGGAGAGGTCGGCGAAAATCTGCGTGTGCAGCGTTTCGATCGGCACCTCGGCGACGTTGACGCGCCCGCCGGTCAGCGCCGCCCAGTGCTGGGCGTGGTATTTCACGCAGTCGCCGACGGTGGCTTTCACCGCCATGAAGTTGATCGTGGTGCCCTTGTACGGCTTGGTCTTCAGATAGGCGACGCGCTGCTTGCTGATCGGCGCCTCGTACGGCGAGATCGGGTCGGAGGGCAGCAGATCGGCATCCGCCGCCCAGGCCGGCCGTATCAGCTTGCCGAGAACGGCGGCCGAGAAGCCGAGTGCCGCGGCAAGCTGCATGAAACGGCGCCGGTCGATGCGGCCGCGGAAATAATCCTCCGCGACGGTCTTGAACTGATCCGCTTTGCTGGTATCGGCCATCCTGGCGCCCTCCCCTTCTTAGACGCGTTCTGGCGTCTCTGCGGCCGGTCACATGTATCGGGGTTGCCGGCTGCTGATGTTCCGCCCGCTCGCGGCGGGCTGTCAACGGAAAGCCGGCGCTTGCACGGCGGGGATCGGCAGCGCAGCGTGGCGGGATGCACACGATCGAAGCGGCGGCCGACGCGCTCGCGTCCGGCGCCACCACCGCCCGCGCGCTGGTCGAGGATTCTTTGGCCCGCATCGCCGACCCTTCGGGCGAGGGCAGCCGCACGTTCATTCGCGTCCATGCCGACGCGGCGCGTGCACAGGCGGACGCGACCGACGCGCTGCGCCGCGCTGGACGCGCGCCGGGAAGATATGCCGGCATTCCCGTCAGCCTGAAGGATCTGCTCGACATCGCCGGCGAGACCACCGCCGCCGGCTCGCGCGCGCTGGCCGACGCGCCGCCGGCCGCCGCCCACGCGCCGGTGGTCGCCCGCCTGCTGGCGGCGGGCTTCATCTCGGTCGGGCGGACCAACATGACCGAGTTCGCCTATTCCGGCCTCGGCCTCAACCCGCATTTCGGCACCCCGCGCGCGCCGTGGGACCGGCCCGGCCCGGATGCAACTGGGGGGCGCGTCCCGGGCGGCAGCTCGTCCGGCGCCGCGGTCTCGATCAGCGACGGCATGGCGCTGGCGGCGATCGGCACCGATACCGGCGGGTCGTGCCGCATCCCGGCCGCGTGCTGCGGGGTGGTGGGATACAAGCCGACCGCGCGCCGGGTGCCGATTGCGGGCGTGCTGCCGCTTGCGCCCACGCTCGATTCGGTGGGGCCGCTCGCGAACACCGTCGCCTGCTGCGCAATCGTCGATGCGGTGATCGCGGGCGAGACGCCCGCGCCACCCGTGCCGGCGCCGGTCGCGGGGCTGCGGCTCCTGGTCGCGGAGAATTTCTTCCTCGACGCACTGGACGGGGCGGTGGCTGCTGCGTTCGAGCGCTCGCTCGCGGCGCTGTCCGCGGCCGGCGCGCGGATCGAGCGGCGGCGCCTGCCGGTGCTGGACGGTGCGCGCGAGGTCAATCGCGGCGGCGGGTTCAGCCCGCCCGAGGCTTATGCCTGGCACCGCGACCTGATCGCCCGGCGCGGGCCGGAGTACGACCCGCGCGTGCGCACCCGCATCGAGCGCGGCGCCGGGATGGCGGCGCACGAATACGTGGCACTGGTCGCCGCGCGCGCCCGGCTGCGGCACGAGGCGGATGCCGCGACGGCGGGGTTCGATGCGCTGCTGGCGCCGACGATGCCGGTCGTGCCGCCGCGGATCGACGCACTCGCGGATGACGAGGACTATCTGCGCACGAACATGCTGATGCTGCGCAACACGGCCGTGGCCAATTTCCTCGACCGCTGCGCGATCAGCCTGCCGATGCACCGGGCGGGCGAGGCGCCGGCGGGGCTGATGCTGATCGGCGAGACGATGGGCGACGCGCGGCTGTTCGCGGTGGCGGCGGCGGTGGAGCGGGTGGTGCGAGGCCAGGCAGGCGCTCTGTGGAGCACCTGACCATCCAGGCACGGGGCGCCGACTTCCATGTGGCACGATCCGGACGCGGGCGACCGTTGCTTCTGCTGCACGGCTGGCCGGAGTTCTGGCTCACCTGGGAGCCGGTGATGCAACGCCTCGCCGATCGCCGGCTCGTGATCGCGCCGGACCTGCGCGGCTTCGGCGACAGCGACAAGCCGCAAGGTGCGTGGGGTGCGGAGGACCATGCGGCCGACATGCTCGCACTCGCGGACGCCCTCGGCCTCGCCCGGTTCGGAATGGTCGGGCACGATGTCGGGGGCGCGGTCATGCAGTCGCTGGCGCGCAAGGCACCTGATCGTCTGACCGGGCTTTTTTTCTTCGATTTCGTCTATCCCGGCATCGGCGCCCGCATGGGCACGCCGGACCGGCTGAACGAGATCTGGTATCAATCCTTCCATCAGATGGAGATGGCGCCGGCCCTGGTCGGCGCCTCGGCCGAGAGTTGCCGCCGCTATATCGGTCACTTCCTTCGGCACTGGGCGCATCGCAAGGACGCGTTCGACGACGTGCTCGCGGCGTTCGCCGAGAACTTCCTCAAGCCCGGCAATCTGGCGGGCGGCTTCGCTTATTATCGCGCCGCCCATGCCGGCCGCATCGCGATGATGCAGGGCGAGGCGTCCGCATTGCCGCCGATCGCGACCCCCACCTGCGTGCGATGGGCCGAGCACGACCCGCTGTTCCCCTACGCCTGGACCGATCGGCTCGGCGAGACCTTTACGACGCTCGATCTGGCGCCGTTTCCCGATGTCGGCCATTTTCCGCACCGCGAAGATCCCGACCGCGCCGGCGCCGAAATCGCGGCTTTCTTCGACCGGATCGAGGTCGTATAGCCGAGGCGTCCCACCGGGTACTTGTCATCCCCGCGAAGGCCGGCCGCCGTCATGGTCGCAAGGCCGACCATCCCTCATCCACTCCTGCGCGGCTTCCTCGACGGGGATGTATCAACGAGTCATTTGCTGTGCCGTGGCATGTGTTGGCGCAACACCTCGTTCATGTGCGCCTGCCAGCCGGGGCCTTCCCGACGGTAAGCCTCCACCACATCGGGGTCTAACCGCAGCGTTTGGTTGATCTTGCGGTCAGCCTTTGCAGGCCGGCCAGGGCCACGCCTCAGTGCTTCCGCCGCCTTTGCGCCGAACTTCTCCGCGATGACCTCCAGCGCGGGGCGCGCAGTGCGGATCTCCTCGCGGGTCCATTCGGGGTTGTCTTCATCCGGGCGTGAAGCCGCGTCATCCTTTCTCTTGCTCATACCAACCCACCTCTTTCCGGTTAGCCTTGCGGAAGCTGATGACATGAATGGCATCGCCCCGCATTGTGATAACGGCGACATGCAATCGCTGTCTCAGCAACGCCAGCACCCGCAAGCGCGTCTCGCCGTAATCCTTCCGCATATCCTCCTGCGATACAGCCGTCTCCCAATCGAGGTCGGCCACCCGCTTGAACGACAGGCCGCGCTCAGGCGCTTGAACTCGCGTCCCATCTCCGCCCCACCCCCTCGCCGAATGGACTCGATCTTCACCGGCGACCTCGCCTCCCGTCGCGGGCGGGCGGTCGCCTGGGCCGACAGCCTGCTGGTCGATCATGGCCTGATCCGGCTCGCCTGGAGCAACGCCGCTTGCGTGATCCCGGGCCGGCTCTATCGCAGCAATCACCCCTCCCCTCGCCGCCTCGTCGCCCAGGCGCGCCGCCTTGGCCTGCGCAGCGTCATCAGCCTGCGCGGCCCCACCGGCAACGGTTCCGACGCGCTGCTGCGCGAGGCCGCCGCGCGGCTCGGCCTGACGGTGTTCGACGCGCCGCTCGACAGCGGCCGTCCGCCCAGTCGCGAGCGCGTGCTGTGCCTGCTCGATACTTTCGCCGCGATGCCAGAGCCGGCACTGATCTTCTGCAAATCGGGCGCCGACCGCGCGGGCTTCGCCGCGGCCCTGTTCGTGCTGCACGCCGGCGGAGCGCTGGCGGCGGCCGAGGCGCAGCTCTCGTGGCGGTTCGGGCATCTGCGCCGCTCGCGCGCCGGCGTGCTGGATGCGCTGCTCGCCCGCTACGGCGCCGAGACCGGCGGCCGGCAATCCTTCGCCGACTGGGTGCGCCACGACTATGACCCCGAAGCGGTGCAGCGCGACTTCCGGGCGGGGCGCATCGCCGGCTTCGTCAACGACCGAGTGCTAGCGCGCGAGTAGCTGTCAGCCAACGCCAGATCAGCCAAGGCCAGATCAGGCAAGATTTGGCGCCAGCGCCACCCCGCCCGCGCGGTAGTAGCGCGCCGCCCCCGGATGGAACGGCAGGAAACCGTCCAGACGTGCATTGGCCGCAATCGTCTGCGCCGCCTCCGGTCCCGCCGCCCGCATCGCCGCGGGCGCGCCCAGAACCGCCGCAACCGCGCGATAGACGAGATCGTCGGGAAGACCGGCGCGACCGATCGCGAAGTTGAATATGCCCACGCTGGGCAGGTCGGCCTCCAGCCCGCGATAGGTGCCGCGCGCCACGAGATCGGGCGAGAGTTCAGGCAGCGACGCCGTCAATCTCGCGATCTCGGCCGGTGCCGGGCCGAAGAACGTCATCGGCGTGCGTGCCGCTGCCTCGGCATAGGCCGGGATCGGTGCTCCAGCCGCCACCAGGCAGGCATCCAGCGCGCCGGCCGCAACCATCCGCGCCTGATCCGCGATCGTGCCGAACGCCACCCGCACGCCGCCGACGCCGAGCAGCCGCAGCATCGCCGGCACATAAAGCCCGGCGGTGCCGCCGCGCGGACCTACGCCCACGCGCCTCCCGGCAAGCGACGCCAGCGAGACGATGCCCGCGCCACGCCGCGCCATGCCCTAGAACGGTGTGTCATACATCGGGAACAGCGCGCGGAAGCCGTGCAGCTTCACGCCCCCGGTCCACTCGCCGACACCCTCCCAGGCCTGGCGCGCAACGCCCATCGAGGTCATGCCGAGATCGACGACACCGCGCTCGAGCAGCAGGATGTTCTCTCGCGGCCCCTGGGTCGCGCGGTAGGAGACAGGAAGGCCGGTCGCCCGCGCCACCAGCCTGCCCCAGACCGGGCCATAGATGGCGTAGGTGCCGCCGGGGCCGGCCGTGCTCATCGACAGCGCTGCGGGCCAGCCCGCCTGGCCATGCACCTGCGCGGGGGCCCGAAGCGGCGCCAGCACCATCGTTGCAGCGGCCAGCAGGTCGCGCCGTTGCATCCGTTCCGGTTCTCCCTCCGGCGCAGCTTGCCGCAGCTTGCGCCGTTGGTGCAAACCACGACACGGAAGGCCGGTCGCAATGCTGCATCTGATCAAGCTGGCCGTCGGCGCGCGCGACATCGCCGATCTGCGCGCGTTTCAGGCCGAGCGCGCCCGCCTGGCGCCGCCGCTGCGCCACCGGACCCGCAACATGCCGCGGCGGCGGGATGAGATCGTCGGCGGCGGCGGCTCGATGTTCTGGGTGATCGCGGGCGTGATCGCCGTCCGGCAGCGTATCGTCGATATCCGCGCCGACACCTGGGATGACGGCAGCGCTTGCGCCGCCCTGGTGCTCGATGCCGCTGTCGTGCCGGTACGCGGGCGGGCGATGAGGCCGTTTCAGGGCTGGCGCTACCTCGATCCGGCCGCCGCCCCGCCCGATCTCGGCGCCATCGGCGAGGCGGCCGGCGTGTCGGACCTGCCCCCCGCCTTGCTGCGTGAGCTGCGGGCACTCTGCCTGCTCTGAACCTGTTCTGAGGCGGCCTTCCGCCGACTCGCCGGACACCAATAGCGTCAACCCGTGTCCAACCCACCGCGCCGGCGGCCGTCGTGAACCAAGCGGTGCTCCCGCCGCTCGCCGCGGTGCTGGCCGCCCTGCTGCTGGCCGCTGCCGCTTTTGCGGTGCCGAGTGCGCGGCGCGTGGCGGCACTCGCATTGCCCGCGCTGTGCGCCTTGGGAGCGGCGCTGAGCCTCACGGCGCTGGCCGATGGCGGCGCCGTAGCCATACTTGCCCTGCCCGTGGGGCTGCCGGGTGCCGGGGTGACGCTTGGCCTCGATCCGCTCGCGGCGCTGTTCCTGCTGCTGGTGTTCACCCCGGCCACCGCCTGCTTCTGGCACGCTCCGGACGAGGATCGCGCGCGGCCTGCGCTCGCCGCCGCGACTGCCGTGATGGCGCTGACCGTGCTCGCCGCAGGCGGGTTCACGATGGTTCTGGGCCTGTGCCTGACGGCGCTCGCGTTCTGGGCGGCGCCGACTGGTGCGGCGCGCCGGGCCGCCCTTCCGCTGCTGGCTGCGACCGTTGCGGGCGCGCTCTGCCTGACGGTCGCGCTGGCGCTGCTCGCGCCCTCGGGCGACGCGAGCTTCGCCGCGATCCGAGCGGCACCGCACGCCGGCGGGGCGGCGGATGCGGCGCTGATCCTGACCCTGCTCGGCGCCGCGCCGCTGGCCGGGCTGGCGCCGCTGCACGCCTTCCTGCCGGCCGCGCATCGCGGCGTGCGCGGGCCGGCGGCGGTGCTGCTATCGGCAGCCGCCAGCACCGTCGCGCTCTACGTGATCGTGCGGCTGCTGTTCGATCTCTGCGGCAGCGCAGAGCCGGTCTGGTGGGGCCTGCCGCCGCTGCTGCTGGGTGCCGCCACCGTGCCGCTTGGTGCCGTGCGGATGCTGCGTGCGCGCGAGATGACTGCGGTACTCGCAGCCGGCACGGTCGCGAATACCGGGCTGGTGGCGACAGGGATCGGCGTCGCCCTGCTCGGGCGTGGCGCCGACCTGCCCGCGCTCGCCGCCCTGGCGCTGGCGGCGGTGCTGCTGCTGGCACTCGGCCATGCCCTGGTGAAGACGGTGCTGCTGCTCGCGGCCGAGCGTGCCGAGCGCGCCGCCGGCACCATCCGGCTGGATCGCATGGGCGGGCTAATCCACCGCATGCCCGTGACGACCGCCGCGATGCTGGCGGGCGGTGCGTCGGTGGCAGTGCTGCCGCCCTCGGTGGGGTTCGCCGCGGTGTGGCTGCTGCTGCAGGCGCTGATCGCCGCCACCCACGATGGGGGGTTCGCGATAAAGGTGCTGCTGGCCGCGAGCCTCGTCGCGATCGCGCTCGGCCTGGGGCTGGCCGCTTCCGCCGTGCTGCGGTTGGTCGGCGTTGCCTTCCTCGGCCGCCCGCGGACGCCGCGCGCCGCCGCGGCCGAGGAGGCGCCGGGCACGGGGCCGCTGGCGCTGCTCGGCCTGGCGGCGTTGAGCGTGCTGCCTGGCCTGTTCCCCGGCCCGGCGCTGGCTCTGCTCGCGCCGGCGCTGCGCCTGCTGCTCGGTACGACGCTCGACGGGCGGGCCGGGCTGCTCGCGGTGGCGCCACAGGCGGGTGGACCGGGATACTCGGCGCTCGGCATCGTGGCCCTGCTGCTCGGATGTGGCGGGGCGGCCGTGCTGGCGCTGCGGCACTGGGCCCCGAGCGTTGCGCGCCGCGCGCCGGCCTGGGAGGGCGGGTTCGCTGCCGCCCCGCCCTGGCTGCCATTCGGCGATCCGCTGACGCAGATCGGGTCGGTGGGGTTCGCGCAACCGCTGCTCGCGCCGCTCGCGCCGCTGCCGGCCGCCAAGCGTCGGCTGCGCGCGCGTCTTTCCCGCATGCTGGGACGCCGGTCATGGCGCGCGATACCTGGAACCAGCGTCCCCCTCGCCGGCATTCTTGCCGTGCTGACAGCGCTGCTCGTCGTGGCGGCGTGGTTCGGCGGCCGATGAGCCTGATCGCGCTGGCGCTGCACGGGGCGCTGATGGCCGTTGCTCCCCCCGTGCTGATCGGGCTCGTCCACCACCTGCGGGCACGGCTGCTCGGCCTCGCCGCACCGCCGCTGCTGCAGCCCTGGCGCGATCTGCGCCGGCTGCTGAGCAAACAGCCGGTGCTGGCCGAGGGCGCTTCCCCGTTGGTCGAGGCCGCGCCTTGCATCATCTTCGCCGCCACCGCCGCCGCGGCCCTCCTGGTGCCCTCGTTCACGCTCGGCATGGCCGGGGCGCCGATGGCCGACCTGATCGCGATCGCCGGCCTGCTCGCCCTCGCCCGCGTGGCCCTCGCGCTTGCGGCACTCGATACCGGCACCGCGTTGGGCGGCATCGCCGCGCGCCGGACCGCCGGTCTCGCCGTCTTTGCCGAGCCGGCGCTGCTGATGGTGATCCTGGCGCTGGCACTGGCCACCGGCAGCACCAACCTCGACGCGATCGCGACGACGCTGCGGGAGGCCGCCGGCGCGCCACACGCCGGCCTGCTGCTGGCCGCCGCGGCGCTGGTGCTGGTGGGAGTGACAGCAACCACCCGGTCCGCCACGCTGGAGCTGGAGTTCTCGGGCCGCCATCTCGCTCTGGTCCAGGCGGCCAAGGCGCTGCGGCTGCTGCTGTGGTTCGACCTCCTCGGGGCCGCATTCGTCCCGTTCGGGATGGCGCTGCCGGATGCCGGGCTGGCAGGCTGGCCGATCGGCTTGGCCGCGTGGCTCGCGCGTACGCTGCTGTTCGCACTCTGCCGCGCGTCCTGGCAGGCGTCGCGCGCACGGCCGCCGCTTGCGCAAACGCCCGGCCTGCTTGGCATGGCGGTGGTGCTCGGCCTGCTGGCTGCACTGGCCCTGTTCGCCGCATCGGGGGCCGCGTGACCGGGGCCGAGATCGCGCTGCTGCTAGGCTTCGTCCTTCTGGCGACGCGGCGCGCCCGCGCGGCGATCGCCGCCTACGCCGCGCAATCGGCCGCGGTCGCCGCCGTGGCCGGCTGGCAGGCGACGGCGCAGCGATCGGCGATGCTCGGTGGCGTCGCGGTGCTGGTGCTGGCGCTCGGCGCCGTCGCGGTCCCGGCGATGCTGCGGCAGGCGGAGACATCCGGCGCTGTACCCCGCAATGGCCGCGTGGCATGGCTCGCGGCGGGGCTGGTGCTGGCCGCCCTCATCGCCGCGGTGCAGCCGGGAGAGGGAATGGCACTGGCGCTCTCGGTCGCGGTGGCCGGGCTGCTCGCGACTGCCGCAGCGGGGGGCGAGCGCGGGGCGCAGACTGCGGGACTGGGTGCCATAGCGAACGGCGCCATCCTTGCGGCGCTTCTCCTGCCCGCCGGGCCGATGCCAGCGCTGCTCGCGGCCGCCTCGCTCGCCCTGCCAGTGGCGGCTGCGCGCGCATGATGGCAGTCGGGCCGCTGCTACTGGCGCTGCCGTTCGGGGTTGCCTCGCTGCTGGCGGTGGTGCCATCAGGGCGCATGGCCGACGCGGCGGATGTCGCTGCGGCGGCGTGCGTGCTGGCACTCGCCTGTGCGCTGCCTGCCGCCCCGGCGCCCGACTGGATGTTGGCCGATCCCCTGGCGGTGGCGATGGCCGCGCTGACCGGCCTTGTGGGACTGACCGCGTCGGTCTCGGCCATCGCAGCATCCGGCCGCCGCCGTGCCGAGCGGGCGCTCGGCCAGCTCGTCATCGGATTCTTGCTTCTCGCACTGCTCGCCGGGAATGCAGGTGTCGCCGCGATCGCAGTCGAGGGCGCGGCGCTCTCGGCGGCCTGGCTCGTGCGCGGGTGGTCGGCGGCAGCGGGGCGACGAATGCTGGTTGTCGGCGGCGCATCGTCGGCGCTGGCGCTGGTCGGAATCGTTCTGGTGGCGGGGGCGGCAGGCGGCCTCGCCTGGCGCGACCTTGCCGCGGCCGACCCGGAGGCCGACCGCGCGCGGCTCAGCCTCGGCTTCGCCTTCGCGCTGGCCGGCTACGGCGCGCTCGCGGCGCTCATCCCGCCGCAAGCCTGGCTGCCGCGCGTGGTTGCGCGCGCACCCGCGCCAACTGCCGCGCTGCTGGCCGGCGCGCTGCCCAACGTGCCGCTGGTGCTGCTGCTGCGGCTGCGCGGCGTGCTGGCCGCCCATCCCGGCGGATTGCAGGCCGGACCATTGCTGCTGGCGGCGGGGCTGATTGCGCTGCTGCTCGCCGCGGTCGAACTGAGCCGAGGCCGGCTGCCGGCGCGACGTCTGACCACGCTCACCACGGCCGGGCAGAGCGGCGTCGCCGCCTTCGCCTTCGGCCTCGGCGGCACCGCCGCGACCTTTGCGGGGTTGCTGCACCTGATGCTCGGCACGCTCGCGCGGATCGCGGCGCTGCACGGCAGCGGAGCACGCGGGGTTACGCCTGGCCCGCGCGGGCTGCGCGCGGCGACGCTGTTTGCCTTGGCCGGCCTGCCGCCATTCGGTCCCTTCGCAAGCCTGTTCCTGGTGCTTTTGGCCACCATCGACCGCGCACCCTGGCTCGTGCTGCCGCTCGGGGCAGGGATCGCGGTCGGGATGTGGGCCATTCTGCGACGTCTGCCGGCGCTGCTCGCCGCCGAGTCGGTGCCCGCCCCATCCTCCGTGGACACACTGCTCCGGCTGGCGCCGGCCTGGCTGCCGCTCGCGGTCGCGGTGGTTCTGGGTCTGGCGATGCCGGGGATCGTGGTGGCGTGGCTGCGGGAAGCGGCGGCGGCGGCGCAATGACGGCGCGCGCCCTCCTGCACGAGGCTCGCGTGATCGCGTGCCGGCCCTGGCCGCGACGGCTGCTCACCCCGCCTGCGTGGCGCGCAATGGCCGCCGCCCTGCCCGCCACCCCGGCACTCGCCCTGCTCGGGCTGTGGGCCGATACCGCGCAGGCGCACGCGCTGCTGCTCGACCGCGATGCCGGGACGCCGCTGCTCGCTTCGGTTCCAGTCGAGGGCGGCGCCTATCCGGCACTGTCGCCGGGCCGACCCGGTGCCGCGTGGTTCGAGCGCATGGTCCGCGACCTCTGGGGCCACCACGCGGAGGGCGGCACCGATGCGCGGCCCTGGCTCGATCACGGGCACTGGCCCTCGGCCACGCCGATGGCCGCGCACCCGTCGCCAAGCGACAGTGCGGCCGAGCCGCCGGCTTTCCTGCCGGTCGCGGCGCCGGGGCTACACCTGGTCCCGCTCGGCCCGATCCGCGGCGGCATCGCGGCGGCCGCCCATCTGCGCCTCGCCTGCCAGGGCGAGCGGGTGCTCAGCGCCGAGGCGCGGCTCGGCTACACGCACAAGGGCGTGCCGGCGCTGATGCGCGGCAAGTCGCCGCGCGCCGCCGCCCGGTTCGCGGCCCGGCTGGCGGGCGAGGCCACGGTCGCGCACGCGGCGGCCTTCGCGCGGGCGACGGAGGCGGCGCTGGAGACCCCCGCGCCGCCGCGCGCCGCCGCCCTGCGTAATGCGATGCAGGCGCTGGAGCGGGCGGCGGGCCATCTCGCTTCGCTCGGGGCGATCGCCGAGGCCGCCGAAGCCGGAGCGCTCGCCGGGTGGTGTGATCGCGAGCGAGAATTGCTGGTGCGCGCCGCCGTCGCTGCCTTCGGCCACCGCCTGATGATGGATCTGGTGGTGCCCGGCGGTGTCAGCGCCGACATCGCCCCGGACGGGGCCGAGGTGATCGCGGAGGCGGCTGCCGTGCTGCGGCGGGCCGTGCCGGGTTTTGCCGGCCGATTCGAGGCCGCTCATTTTGCCGACCGCTTCACCGGCGCCGGCGCAGTCGGCCCGGAAATCATTGCACGGTTCGGGGCTTCCGAGGGGTTGGCCGGCGATGTCGCGGCACGGGTGCGCTCGCGGCTGCGGGCACTGGACGAGAGCGCCCGCACGCTCGGCGAGACCCTCGCCGTGCTGCCGGAGGGGCCGCTTTCGACGGCGTTGCCGGTCGGCAGCGGCGAAGGCCTCGGCGCGGCCGAGGGCGTGGGCGGCACGGTGTGGCACTGGCTATGGCTCGACGGCGGCCTGATCGCCGCTTGCTTCCCGCTCGATCCGGGCTGGCGCGCTTGGCCGGTGCTGCAGGCCGCTCTGACCGGCGCCGATCTGGCGGAGGTGGAGCTGATCGTGCGCTCGATCTGCGCCAGCGTGTCGGGCGTCGATCTGTGAACCTGCCGCGCATCTTGCGGCCTCGCGCGGGTGCCGCCGCCACACCCGCGCCGCCGGCCGCGGTCGTGCAGGCGCTCACGGCCCGGCTGGAAGCGGCGGCGCAGGCACGGCTCGGCCGCAGCCTCTGCCTGTGCCACGTCGACGGCGGAAGCTGTGGCGGCTGCGAGCTGGAACTGCGCGCCGCGGCCGGGGCGGCGCACGATCTGGCGCGGCTCGGCCTGTGCATCGTCGCCAGCCCTCGCCATGCCGACGTGTTGCTGCTCACCGGCCCGCTCACCCGCAATCTGCGCGAGGCGGTGGAGCGCACTTGGCAGGCGACCCCGGACCCGAAATGGGTGGTGGCGGTCGGCGACTGCGCGGTGGATGGCGGGGTGTTCAAGGGCAGCTACGCCGTGCATGACGGCGCCGATGCGCTGCTGCCGGTCGATCTGGTGATCCGCGGCTGCCCGCCGGCGCCTGTGCAAATACTGGAGGGCCTGCGCGCGCTGCTGGAGGTGAATGGGGGGTAATTTCTCCCGCTCACCTTGAGAGGGTTCGATCCGTCGGCCCCGGATATTACTTGCGAATTGCTAACCTAAGCCCACAAAGAAATTGCCGAGCCAACAGAAGCTGACGTATGGCTCCGGTTGGTGAAGCTGCGCAACTCCGCAGCGGCATCAGACGCCTCCGACTTCCTTTGTCCTGGACTATCGGCTCGCCCGGCGACGGGACGCGTCGAAAACTGGTGTCATCAGTTCGGAGAGAAACGATGTCTCTCACAATCGCGCACCATGGCTTTATCGAGAAGCAGTATGTCCCTGGTCTCGATCGACCGTGGGAATGGCGCGATCCGGCACCAAACAGCGACCGAGTTTTTCTTGGCTTGAATATCGACCGCATCGGCGACAACATCTCAAAGGACTTCACCGGCGACCGCTTCACGTCAATTTACCCGCGATCCGGCCATATGGTCGCCCTAGAAAATACGGAAGAGGAAGACGTAAGGTATTTCACTGTCGATGGGGTTGTTGGACAGGTCTACGTTGATTTTGTGAATTTCGCGACAGTTCTGCTCGGTAACGATTACGACGACGACATCAAATATTTCAGTACCAAGTATATTCCTGGATGCGACTCCGCCACCGCGCGATCGGCCGAGTTTTTGTCGCGTTTGCTGCTCAAGGAGCCTATTTCAGACACGAGATACCTTACCGATATCCGCCTGAATTCGACCTATGACTTGGAGAAGGACGGGTTTATTCCGCCGTACGGACGCGCGGTGCCAAGAAGAGTTTATGACTATGGCACGATCAGCAACATCAAGGTCAGTCTGTACGAGCTGATTCTGATTCACCCGTACCGAGCCGGCCGTGCAATGCGCTGCGGTGATTTGGCTCCGATAAGCGCATCGTAATCGCCTCCCCGATAGGGGTCGGGAAGGGCGATCGCCCTCCCCGCCCTCCGAACCGTGCGTGCGATTTTCCCGCACACGGCTCTCCAGTTGCTGGTTTCCTCATCGTGAGTGCCTCGCGTTGCCGAAGGCCGCTTGTAGGGTGAACAGCCCTTGAGCCGCGAAGAAGGCATTGGTCCAGCGCCGGTGGTCGGCTTCGCTGCGCCCCATCGAGGGACGCTTCTCCTGCTTGCGCAGGATGGCGCGCAGCCGCCGTCGGATAAAGCCGTCGAGCTTGCGGAACAGGCGCGGCCTGGCATGCATGAAGTAGCCAAACCACCCGCGCAGCAGCGGATTGAGGTCAGCGATGATCCGCCCCAGGCTGTCACCTCGGCTGCGGATCGTCCTGGCTCTCACCCTGTCCCGGAAGGCCTTCAGACTCTTGGTGCGCACGTACCGCCGACCGGCCTCGAACCGGTAGCCAAGGAACTCAAATCCCTGGCCCGGTTGTCGGCTGTCGGTGATCCGTGTCTTGTCCGGGTGCAGCGTCAGGCCGTTGGCAGTCACCCACGCCGTCACCTGGCGCAGGGCTGCCGTCGCCTCCGCTTCCGACGCGCAGAGGATCACAAAGTCGTCGGCGTAGCGCACCATCCGATCGCCGCTCCGCTCCATCAGTCGGTCGAGCGCGTGCAGGTACAGGTTGGCCAGCAGCGGCGACAGCACCGCCCCTTGGGGCGTTCCCGTCGTCGGCTGCCAGTGCGCCATCTCCGTCATGATCTCCTGGCGCAGGAAGCCCTCGATCAACGCCAGCACACGGCCATCGCTGATCGAGCCTGCCACCATCGCCAGCAGCCGGTCGTGCGGGATGGTATCGAAGTAGCTCTTCAGGTCGGCATCCACCACGAAGGTGCGGCCTTCCTTCAGCAGCCGGTCGACTTCCCGCAGAGCGTCCTTGCAGCCGCGTCCCGGACGGAAGCCGTAGCTTCCGGGCCGGAATTGCACTTCAAAGATCGGCTCGATGACCAGCTTCAGGGCGGTTTGGACAATCCGGTCCTTGACCGTCGGAATCCCCAGCGGGCGAGTCTTGCCGTCCGCCTTGGGTATCTTCACCCGTTTGACCGGGCTCGGCCGGTAGCTGCCGTCTTCCAGGCTCTCCCGGAGTTCCCGCAGATACCGCCCCGACTGCCCAGCGAACCGTTCGACACTTTGCCCATCCACACCGGCCGCCCCCTTGTTGCGGGCAACACGCTGCCACGCCAGTTCAAGGGTTGCCGGTCGGGTGACCTTGTCGATCAGACTGAACCACTTGCCTCCTTTGACGCCGTTACCAAGCGCCGACACCATGCGATCCGTCCAGATCGAAGCTTCCGTCCACCACAGTTCGCGGGGTTTCCCGACGATGGCATCTGTCCCTTGCTTAGCCTTGGCGGCACTGCCGGGACTTTCCTGCTCCATGCTCGACCTCTCGCATCCAGCTCCCTGCCTCCCTTCCCTTGGGTCGGTTTTGCTGCCCGTCCCTCTCGTGGCTCGCGCCACCGCGGTACTATGAAGGCTCTAACTCCTGGCGGTCTCACCCGAACCGCCAGGTCTCTCCGTTTCAGCCGCCTTGCCGTCCCGGCATTCCGCCCTCAACCACGTGATCCGCCCGCCGGTCGCTTTGTCAGTCGCCTCAGCGCCGGCGGTTGTTCCAGGCTTCGCCATTCATGAGCAGGCTCGCCACCAGACCCCGCCGAAACAGGTTCGTCATCCTACGGACTGCCGGTTCACCTCCGGTTGCTCCCCACCCCGCCTCTCGGCGACGCAGTTACCTTCGATTACTGGGCTGCGACCAACCCAGGCACGGACTTGCACCGTGCAGACAAAGCGTCCTCGCGGACGCACTCATGGTCGGCAGAGGCCGACCATCCACGTCTTTCTGCTGTGCCCACATCCGCGAAATCGTGGATGGCCGGCCTGCGCCGACCATGGCGACGGGCCGGGAAGGGGCAGAACCCGCGTGCAATGCAATGGCGCTTGCTTGCGCGCGCCGGCAGAGATCACATCGCCGCGATTGACATTATCCCCTCGCTACATTATCGTTACAGGCGCGGCATTTGACGGCAATATGGCTGCGCCGCACCGGCTTGGCCGCGGCTATGCGAGGAACGACAAAATACCCATTCAACAGGATTGGGGGCATTCCCCCAGAGGAACAGGAGAGAGGCCGTGAACGCGCATCAGATTGGTTCAGGCTCAGGCGTCTGCCGCCATCATCGAGGAGCTGAGCCGACGGATCGGCGAGCGCTTTCTGGACCACCCGTTCCGGAATGGCGTCAATAAGGACAATTTCGAAACGGTCATCGCCGATTATCTCGCGATGTCAATAGCCTTCCCGTTCATCCAGGCAGGCGCCATCCACGAGACCTTTAAGGCTGCGCTGCGCGCCGGAGGCGATACGGACAAGAACGCCGAGATCGCCGGGGCCATCGGCGCCTTTTTGGTGTGGGACGAAATGGGCGGCCATAAGCTTACGCTGGAGAATGGCAACGAAGGTCTCCTCCAGCTTCCCGCGACCCGCAGGAACTATCACTCGCACTGGTTGCGCGGGGATATTCGCACCATCCTTGGCAAGGACGTCCAGCCACATCGAAGTGCAGCGACCACACGCTATCTGGACGAGCTACTGGACGGACTGTCGGATCCGCGCAGGAATCGCAACATCGCCTACATGATCGGGTTCGAATGCCATGCACAGGAGATGATCACCGCCTTGTGGGACGCGGTGTGCTCGTCCTTTGATTTGCCACAGGATGAGCGGCTCGTCTATTTCTGGGGCCATGTCGGCGGCGACGCGCCCGCCGAGGCCGTTCATGTCGAGATGACCCGGAAGATGGTGGCTGAACTCGTTCCCCCCGACCGCCGGGATGAGTTTATCGAGCTGTGTCTCGAAGGCTATGCGCTAAATTTCCACTGGTGCGAGGCGATCACCGCGCGCTCAATTACCGGAGAGCAGAATGCTGCCGCCCGCGAGGCTGCCTAACGGAAGGGCATCCGCCGCTGACGCGCAGGTGCCGCAGTGCCAGGAGCGGGGCTATGTCGTCCGCGTCCGCGTGTGTTTGTTCGTGACACGATAACGCTGGCGGGTAAGCCGCGAGAGGACGCTATGGGATGATCCATCGAAGCGCCCGGCAGAGGCTCAGTCGGCTCTACTGGGCGTTCCGAACTCAGGTCTGTCGCAGAACGTGGAGCTTCTTCGTCTGGGAGAGCCGGTCCCAACTGCCGCGGCTCACGCAAGAGCGGATCATATTGGCGGGTAAGGGCGATGAGGCCATTGGCGAACGCATGGCGGTTTTGCGCGGAGCTTCCGTCGATCAGTATCGCGCTTGGCTAAGGGCTGGACATTGGGTCCTTTATGCCGTTGGCTCAGACAATGATATCCAATCCTGGATGTGGTTTTCCGTCGCCGAAGGCGGTTCTCAGATTGCGCCTTTTGATTTTGGGATCGGTATGAACGTCCCCCCCGGCGTCGGTTTCCTCTGGGACGCCTTCACCGTTCCGGCCTATCGCCGACGGGGCTTGTACAAGACGCTGCTGATGCAGTCGGTGGAAGAATGCTTCGTACGCGGCGCCAGGCGGGTGTGGGGCCACGCCCAGGTCACCAACACGTCCCGCACGGTCATCCTGACCACCGACTACGCAGGTGAAACCACGATACAGGCGACTCGTATCGGACCGTTCTGCCGGATATCCCGGCCCGGCTTTCATCGCACGATATCGGTGCGCGGCGTGCTGGAGATGGATGCACTCCTTCCTATCCATCGCGACGAAGGCGGAGCAACCAGCTTCATGACTGAACTGCTCCCCGGTTCGACCGGACACCGGCCCTAGCCGGAGGAGTGCCGCGCGATCGCGTCCTCCGCATGATCGAGTTGATGCGATGACACCTTGCGGGGACAGCCCACTTTCACCCCCCGCCGCTTCGTCGCCTTGATCCCCTAGTCTAGAAGCGCATCTGCGGCGACGATCGCGGGAGAGCAACCATGCAGTTGTGCGACTTCAAGGTGCTGAGCTTCGACTGCTACGGCACGCTGATCGACTGGGAGAGCGGGCTGTGGGCGGCGCTGCAACCGCTGCTCGCGCGCGCGAAGCCGGGTCTGGATCGCGACGCGGCGCTGCAAGCGTTCGCCCGGATCGAAAGCCGCCAGGAGGCGGAGACGCCGGCGATGCCGTATGCCGAGCTGCTCGGCGTGGTTCATGGCAAGCTCGCGCAAGGATGGGGTACGGCGCCGGATGCAGCGGAGGCGGCGCGGTTCGGCGCCTCGGTCCCCGACTGGCCGGCTTTCCCGGACACCCCCGCCGCCCTCGCGGAGCTGAAGCGGCACTATCGCCTGGTGACCCTCTCCAATGTCGATCGGGCGGGTTTTGCCGGCAGCGCGCCACGGCTCGGGGTCGCGTTCGACGACGTCTTCACCGCCGAGGAGATCGGCAGCTACAAGCCCGACCCGCGCAACTTCGCGTTCCTGCTGCAACGGCTGGCGGCGCAGGGCTTGGGAAAAGCCGACATCCTGCACGTGGCGCAGAGCCTGTTTCACGATCACGGTCCCGCCAACGATGCGGGGCTTGCCTCGGCCTGGATCGACCGGCGCGGCGGCACCGGCTGGGGCGCGACCCCGATGCCGGAGCGGATGCCGCACTATGACTGGCGCTTCGCGAGCCTCGCCGAACTCGCCGAGGCGCGACGGCGGGAGGCGGGCTGAGCCGGCGGCGGCAATGCCCGGCAGGGCGCGCCGTGCCTGCTCGAAGCCGTCCCAGGCCGCGGCGTCGCGCCCGGCCAGGCGCCGCGGCACGCTCGCCAGCGTGAACGCGCGCGGATCGAGCCTTGCCGCCACCTCCGACCAGGCGAGCGGTGTTGCGACGGTCGCGCCGGGCCGCGCGCGCGGGCAGAACGAGCCGATCGCCGTCGCGCCAAGCCCGTTGCGCAGCCAGTCGATCAGGATGCGGCCGCGCCGCTCCGCTTTGGCGAGCCGCGGCAGAAAGCGCTCGGGCTGCTCCCCGCTCAGCGTCTCGGCGAAGCCACGGCAGAATGCCTTCGCCTCCTCCCACCCGGCGCGCGGCGCGAGCGGCACCACGACGTGCAGCCCCTTGCCGCCGGTCGTGCGGCAGAATGCGCCGAGCCCGAGCCGCTCCAGCCGCTCACGCAGCTCGTGCGCGGCACGCACTACCTCAGCGAACGGCACGTCCTCGCCGGGATCGAGGTCGAACACCAGCAGGTCGGGATGCAGCGCGTCGGCTTCCGACGCGCCCCACGGGTGCAGCTCGATCGCCGCCATCTGCGCGAGCGACACGAGCCCCGCCGCGTCGTCGATCGCGAGATAGGGCGAGCCGGCGGCCTCGCCCTCGCGCACCGCCGGCGGCAGCAGGCCACGGCCGCGCTTCTGGAAGAAGTGCTCGCCGCCGATCCCGTCCGGGCAGCGCACGATCGCGAGCGGTCGGTGCGCGAACCCGGGCAGCGCGAACGGCGCCATGGCAAGCCAATACTCGGCGAGTGCCCGCTTGCTGATGCCGGGCCACAGCGCACGGTCGGGATGGGTGAGTTCAATGCCGCCGACGACGGTTGCCGCGCGCCGCGGCGGACGGGCGACGACGGTGCGCGCTTTTGCCGCGATCGGAGGCACCACGACCGACCTCCGGCGCTGCCCGCTGCTCTGCGTCGCCGGCTGGCGTGGCGCCGCCGGGTCGGCGACCTCGCGCACCACCTCGCGCGACGCCTTGTCCTCGCGCAGGCCGAGATAGACTGCGTGCCGCAGCCGCCCGGCGCCGGACCAGCCGATGAACTGCACCTCGACGACCAGTTCCGGCCGCACCCAGCGTATCGTCCGGTCGAGCGGATCGCCCGCGATCAGCAGCCCGGGGGGCACCTCGGCGGCCAGCGCATCGAGCCGGGTGCGCAGGTTGGCGAGTTCCTGCTCGTTGTAGCCCGTGCCGACACCGCCCGCATAATGCAGCGCGCCGGCGGGATCGAAATAGCCGACATGCAGCGCGCCGAGCCCGGTCCGCTGCCCGGCCGGCGGCGTCCAGCCGAGCACCACGAATTCCTCGCGGCCCTGGCACTTGATCTTGATCCAGCCATGCCCGCGCCCCGCGCGATATGGCGCGTCCACCTGCTTGCAGACGATGCCCTCAAGCCCGACGCGGCACGCCTGCCGCCGCATCGCCGGTGCTGCCCCCGCGACATGGTCGCTGTAACGCAGCAGGCCGTCCCACGTGCCGAGCGGTGCCAGCAGCCCCTTGCGTGCTAGCAGGCGGCAGGGACGAAAATCCCAGCCGTCCAGATGCAGCAGGTCGAACACGAAGAAGGTGAGGGCGGCATCGCGCCGGGCCGAGAGCGCCGCTTGCAGATCGGGAAAGCTGGAGACCCCGTCGGGTCGCAGCGCCACCAGTTCGCCGTCAAGCAGGGCCGCGCGGGCGGGCAGTGCCGCGGTGGCGCGAGCTACGGCCGGCAGGCGTTCGGCCCAGTCGTGACCGTTGCGGGTGAGCAGGCGCACCGCACCGGCGTCGAGGAAGGCGAGCAGCCGGTAGCCGTCGAACTTGATCTCGCTGATCCAGTCCGCACCCTCGGGCGGCTCCTCGGCGAGCGCGCAGAGTTGTGGCGCCTGACTTGCCGGCAGCTTGCGACGAAGGGCGCCGGGCGGGGGCGTCAGGGCCAAATGACAATAGTCCCGTCGGGAAACGGTCGTTTGGCGGAGCGAATCACCGGTGCGGAATGAGCACCGCTAGTACGTAGCCAAATCCCGCGGCGATCAGGATGGACAAGAACGGTCGTTGCTCTACGTTCCGGGTGAGGGTTTTCGTCGCATCACGTGCCTGATGGACGGCCCCGCCATAGGCGTCCTGCGCATCGTGGGCGACTTGGCGCGCCCTCTCTTCGACGACCAGAGCGACCAGCGCCAGCGTGACCAAAGCCAGAACCGATTTCATCGAACGCTCCTTGTCTGGGTCTGTCCCCGGCCCCCTTAGTATCCGACCTTGCCGGCCAGATCGTCCCGCCGCGCGGCCGATCCCGCCGGCTGCGCGGGGCGCCCGGTCGAAAGGTCGATCACCTCCGGCTCGGCATCGGGAGTGGCGCGCAGCGCGTCGCGGGCGAGCCGCTCGGCCTCCTCCTGCGTCTCGCAGCGGCGGGGCGGACGGCCGGGGATGCGGATTTCATATGCCATGCGGGATCAACGCGGCAACGGACCGGTGGTTGACCGCGCCGACGCCGCCGGTACGCTCCCGCCATGTCCGACTTGGTCGAGGACCTCGCCGCCGTCGTCGGCGCGCGCGGGCTGATCACCGATCCCGCCGACGCCGCACCCTATTGCGAGGACTGGCGCCGCCTCTATCGCGGCCGCACCCCGGCGGTGGTGCGCCCCGCGAGCACCGAGGAGGTCGCGGCGGTGGTCCGCCTCTGCGCCGCCCGCCGCGTCGGCATCGTGCCACAGGGCGGCAACACCGGCATGGTCGGCGGCGCCGTGCCGGCCGAGGATGGCAGCCAGATCGTGCTCAGCCTGCAACGGATGCGCGCCATCCGCGATCTCGACCCCGCCGACATGACGCTCACGCTGGAGGCGGGCGTCACGCTCAAGGCTGCGCAGGAGGCGGCGGCCGAGGCGGGCTGCCTGCTGCCGCTCTCGATCGGCTCGGAGGGCACGGCGCAGATCGGCGGCGTGCTCGCGACCAATGCCGGCGGCAACAACACCGTCCGCTACGGCAACGCCCGCGACCTCGTGCTCGGGATCGAGGCGGTGCTGCCGGACGGGTCGGTGCTGCACGCATTGCGGCGGCTGCGCAAGGACAACACCGGATACTGCCTGCGCCAGCTTCTCGTGGGAGCCGAGGGCACGCTCGGCATCATCACCGCCGCCGTGCTGCGTCTGGTGCCGCTTCCGGTCGAGACCGAGCTGGCACTGTGCGCGCTGCCGTCGGTCGCCGCGGCACTCGACCTGTTCGGCCGCTTCCAGCGCCACGATGCCGCGGCGATCCAGGCGTTCGAATACATGAGCGCCGCCGGTGTATGCCTCGTGCTGCGGTATATTCCCGACACCAGGCTGCCGCTCGCAACCGAAGCCGCGCATTACGCACTGGTCGAACTCGCCACACCGCGGCCGGATGCGCGGCTGCGCGAGGCGATGGAGGCGGTGCTGGCCGCGGCGCTGGAATCCGGCACGGTGCTCGATGCCGCGATCGCCGAAAGCGGCGCGCAGCGGGCGGCGTTGTGGCGGTTGCGCGAGGAGCACACGGAGGCGCAGAAGCGCGCCGGCGCCTCGGTGAAGAACGACGTCTCGGTGCCGGTCTCGCGCGTACCCGAGCTGATCGCGCGCGCGAGCGCTGCGTGCGAGGCGCTGATCCCGGGCGCGCGCGTCGTCGCGTTCGGCCATCTCGGCGACGGCAACATCCACTTCAATCTCGCCCAGCCGGAGGGCGCGGACGGCGCGGCGTTCCTCGCCCGCGACCACGAGATCATGGATGCGGTGAACAGGGTGGTGCGCGATCTGGGCGGCAGCTTCTCGGCCGAGCATGGGGTGGGGCGGCTGAAGACCTACATGATGGAAGAGTGGCGCGGCGGCGCGGAACTCGCGGCGATGCGCGCGATCAAGGCGGCGCTGGACCCGCTCGGGATCATGAATCCGGGCAAGGTGCTGCCGGCGTGACGCGGCGACGAGCCGCTCGCCCCGAGCGGCGGGGGCGCTCCGCATGAATTTCCCTATAACGAACTCGGGAGTGCAAGGTGAGGACCAAGCACGCTTTCGGAAATCTCTTTGGCCTAACGACTGCAGTGCCGCTGCTGTTGGCGATAGTGATCGGGGCGCTGGTAGCCGCCTTGCTTATCCATCTTTTTGCAAGTTCAGCAGTCAATGGCACAACCGTAGCGAGCCTCATGTTGGGGATAGTTATCCTCTCTGTAGTTTTCGTATTTCTGCCCAAGCTTCCTGACATAGAGAGCCTAAGCGTTTCGCCAAAGAACCTGGATATAAAAAATTCGCCAAGTTGAGATCAAAGCCGACAAGATTGGAGATAATGTAATTAAGTTTATATTTATGGCAATGCCCTTGCAGACCTATCTCAATCTTAAGAAGATCGCCGGTTACGGCGTTGGCACGGCTAGAACGGAGCAACCCCCAAGATTCGGCACCTTCGAAATGAATGACGGCTTCCGCAGTCAGCTGCGATATCTGCGGGACAACGGCTACATCCGGGTCAACCGCTTCATAGGCGAACTACCCGAGCGCGGCAACGATCTTTCGAAATATGTCTCCATAACCCCTATCGGACACGAGTTCATCGATCTCCGCGAGCAGTACATCGCCAATTCACAGCGCACTCTCCACCCGCGGTGAGTTGGTAGTCCAAGCGATATACAAGCAGATACAAATCAAATCCGGCCCGCAAACGGGTTCAAAAGGCCACTGCCCTTGGTGGGGTCCAGGGGCCGAGCCCCTGGCCTGCTCACCCCTTGAGCCCGCCCGCAGTCGGCGCCGTCTATCGCGGTGCGGATCGGCGCGCGTGCCGGCCCTCCTCGGCGCGTCGCCGGTCTTCGTGCGCGCGGGTGCGGCGTGGGAGGCACCGCTGATGGCGCCGCGCGACTGACGGCGCCCGCTTGCATCGTCCCGGCTCGGCGCCGAAAAGCCGCGCCATGCCGCCCACAAGCCTGATTATCAGCGAGGCCTATGCCGGGCTGCAGGCGCAGGCGCTCGGTCTGGCAGAGGCGGCCGGGTTGACCCCCGATCTGCGCGTGCTGGCGCCGGGCGCGCCGTGGCGCTTTGTCCCCGCACGGCTCTGGCCGGCGCCGCTCGCCGCCGTCGGGCTGAACGGGGCGACGCCCGGCCTGGTCATTGGCTGTGGCGGGATGGCGGCGGCGGTCGGGGCCGCGCTGCACCGCCGGGGCCGGCGCGTGGTGCAGGTGCAGCACCCGCGCATGGACCCGAGGCGTTTCGACCTGGTGATCGCCAATCCGCACGACCGGCTCGCCGGCCCCAACGTGCTGATCGCGCGCACCGCCCTGCACCGGGCGACGCCGGAGCGGCTGCGCGAGGCCGCTGCGATCTGGGGGCCGCGTCTCGCGCACCTGCCTCGCCCTCTGGTCGCCGTGCTGGTGGGCGGCAGCAATGGCCGCTATCACCTCGGGCGAGCCGAAGCCGCCGGCCTGGGCGGGCAACTCGCCGCGATGATGCGCAGCTATGTCGTGGGCGTGGCACTCACCCCCTCGCGCCGCACCGGGGAGGCGGCCCGCGCGGCGCTCGCGCAGGTGCTGGCCCCTACCGGCGCCTGGCTCTGGGACGGCACCGGGGAAAACCCCTATTTCGGACTGCTGGCGCTGGCCGATGCGATCGTGGTGACGGCGGACAGCGTCTCGATGATCTCCGAGGCCGTGGCAACATCGGCCCCGGTGCTGCTGGCGCCGCTGCCGGGGCGATCGCGACGGATCGCGCTGTTCACCGGCGCCCTGATCGCTGAAGGCCGGGTGCGTCCCTTCCAGGGGCGGTTCGAGACCTGGCCAGCGGCGCCGCTTGACGACACGCCGGCGGTTGCCGCCGAGATGCGGCGTCGGCTGGGACTATGATGGCCTTCGGAGGTTTAGGTGACTATTCAGCCGTCGGCTTTTCGGCCGCATCTTCAGCCACCGGGACGGCCATGCGGCGGCGCACGTCTAACACCTCGATACCAATGACTTGGCCGGCCTTGTCAAAGTCGAGGATAACGCCAGGCGCGACCTCCTCGCTCTCGACATAGGCCCCCTTCGGGCCGAACTGGACGGCGAAGGCGTCCGCCTCCGGGTCGTAGTGCATCTTCATCATTGGCCTCGCCTCCGCCTCCTCTTGGTGGCGCTCCGGTCTGGATGGGCCGTTAGCACCACGACGTCCTTGCCCTCGGACCAGTGGACAACTCGGAGCACCCGGCCGCCCATTTCCGGGATCGCCTTGTAGGAGCGAGTGCGGTCGGGATACTGAGGATCCCGCTCGATCCGGTCGGGGGGCGGTCAAGGTCGCCTCAACCCATGCATATGCGATGCCTCGGTCCTGCATCTGTTCTTCCGCGTGTGGCCGATATCGGATCATGCTTGCCACTGTGAACGGGGGTCTGGGGCCTGAGGCCCCAGTGGGGTCGAGGGGCGAAGCCCCTCGCCTGTTTTCCTGCTAGAGGGTGCCCATGCTCCAAATCGCGACCTTCGACCAGCGCCAGGGCGGCAACGTGCTCTACAAGGCGCTCGCGCATCCCCTCGCCGCCGAGGCGCTGGCCGGCCTGGCCGACCGCCTGCGCCGGTCCGGCCCGCTCGGTCTGTTCGACCCCGAAGGTGTCGCCGAGGCGCTTTACGCGCTCTCTCCGGACATGCCCAAGCCGGACGCGGTGTTCGTCCAGGACGTGCGCGAGGTCGGCCGTCAGCGGCTCGGCCTGGTCGCGCGTCCGCTGACGTCGCTGCCCGAATCCGGCGCCGCAACCGTGCTGGTCGCCGCCTTCGACGCCGCCCGCATCGCCGCCCGCCTGGCACCGCTGCTGCCGCCGGGCGCCGCCTCTCTGACGCTCGACGAGGCGCGGCTGCCGGAGGCGATGCTGACCAATCCGCGCCGCACGCTCGACCGGCTGAACTTCGCCACCAACCACGCCTTCTTCCGTGAGCAGGGCGGGTTCTCCACCCGAACTCGTGACCGCCAATTACTGGTCCGGCTACGGCGCGAGATCGGTGCGCCTGTGGCTGCGGCTGTTCGATGCCGAGGGCGCGGTGCTCGCGACCTGGGAGGAGCGGGTGCCGGAGGGTGCCGCCGGAATCGCGATCGACAGCCGCGAGGTGCGCGCACGCTTCGATCTGCCGGAGTTCACCGGGCAGTTATTCGTGCACGTGATCGGGGCGGCCGGGCACGACGTGGTGAAATACGCGCTCGACACGTTCGAGGCGCGCGAAGCCGGCAGCAGCCTCTCTTGCACGCACGATGCCAATGCCTGGCCCGCCGAGCGCTATGCCGGCCTGCCCGCGCCGCGAGAGGATGAGCGGGTGATCCTCTGGCTGCAGAACAGCCACGCCGCCCCGATCCCTGCTGGCGCGGTGTCGCTCGACCGTATGGGGGCCGCGGCTCCGGTCGCACTCGAGTGCGCGGTGCCTGGCTTTGCGACCATCGCCGTCGACATGGCGGATTATCTGCCCGGCGTGCGCTGGCCGGCGCAGATCGAGCTGCGCGCCGGCCGCCACGTCGTGCGTCCGCGCTACGAGGTGGTGCGCCTCGGCCGCACCCGGATTGCGCACGTCAATGTCGAGCGCGCCGACCTGCTGCCCGATCCCGGGATCAAGGCGCTGGGCGACCGGCTCGGACGCGGCTTCCTGCTGCCGTTCCCGGTGCTGCCGCGGGCGGCGTTCCGCACCATGGTCCAGCCCAACCCGATGGCGCACTCCGAATGCGGCACGCCGATCCGGCTCGACATCTTCGACACCGAGGGACGGTGCGTCGCCGAACGCTTCCTCGGCGTCCTGTCGCGCGATCATGGTGTGGCGGTCGAGGTGGACGCGCCCGGTCTCGTCGAGGGCCATGCGGAACTGGTCTACGATTTCCGCGATGGCGGCGAGGCGAATGGCTGGCTGCACGCACTGATGCGCTACGAACACCGCGCCAGCGGCCACGCGGCCGACACGAGCTTCGGCGCCCACGTGTTCAACACCGCGATGACTTACAAGGACGAGCCGCAATCGTATTCCGGCCCACCTCCGGGCCTGACGACACGGCTGTTCCTCAAGCTCGGCGATGGCAATCTCGGCGACATGGGGCGGCGGAGCTTCGGCTGCCTGATCTATCCGGCTTCGGCGCCGTGGCACGCGCGGTCGCGGACGGCGCTGATCCTGCACGACGGCACCGGCCGGCCGATCGCAGAACGCGAGATCGCAATCGCCTGCTCCGGTTCGGCGACGGTGCGCCCGCACGAGATGTTCGGGGATGCACTGCTGGAGCAGGCCGGTCCACGCGGCTATGTGCTGATCCGCGACGCGACCTGCCGGCTGTTCGGCTATCACGGTCTGGAGGGGGCGGACGGCGCATTCTCGCTCGACCACATGTTTGGGTTCTGAACCGGCGCCGCGCCCCTCGCGTTACTCGGGCGGGCAGCTTCAGGAGACCGGAAGGGCGGGCGAGAATCAAGAGAAGCGCGGCACTACGGTGCCCAGCGCCGATGCGACCGCCCCCGGTGACGAGGCTGCTCCCGCCACGCCCGGCACCGGAGAGATCACCTGCCCGGAGTGCCACGGCACCGGCCGGATCGCCGGCGCCAAGTGCCCGAAGTGCAACGGCACGGGTCGCGTCGTGAAGGCGATCGGCGGCGCCTGACGGCGCTTATGACCGATCCCGTCCACTTCGAGATCATCCGCCACGCGATCAATATGGCGGCGCAGGAAATGGGCGTCACTCTCTGCAAGTCGGCCTATCCCACGAACATCAAGACCCGCCTCGACCTGTTGAAGTGGACCCGATCCAGTGGACCGCAGGGGCCGGCAGTTAACTAGAACAGGGGCGGATCAGGCTCCAGGCGACTCCCCGCGGGCAGGGCGCGATCAGCGGGCATAGGCCTCCAGCACCAGTCGGCGCCTGATCTTCTGCGTCGGCGTCAGCAGCCCGTTCTCCAGCGTGAACGGGGCGACGATGCGGTGCCGCCGCACCCGCTCGGTCACCGACAACCGCTGGTTGGCGCGGCCGACCGCGACGGCGACCGCGACCCCGTCGGCGGCTTCCGCGGGCACGATCAGTGCGGTCAGGCCCGCCGCGCCCTCGCCGGTCACCACCGCCTGCGCGATCTCAGGCTCGGCCATCAGCATCCCCTCGACATGCGCGGGCGAGACGTTCTCGCCGCCCGAGAGCACGATGATGTCGCGCTTGCGGTCGGTGATGCGCAGATAACCGTGGGCGTCGAGCACGCCGACGTCGCCGGTATGCAGCCAGCCGTCGTGCAGCACGGCGGCGGTGCCGTCGGGGTCGCGCCAGTAGCCGTCCATCACCAGTTCGCCGCGGATCAGAATCTCGCCGTCATCGGCGATGCGGAGATCGACGCCCTCCAGCGGGCGGCCGACGGTCTCGATGCGGATCGCCTCGGGCGGGTTGCCGCTGATCACCGGGCCGGCCTCGGTCTGGCCATAGCCCTGCAGGATTTCGACGCCGAGTGCGCGGAAGAACTGCCCGACCTCCGGCTCCAGCCGCGCGCCGCCGCTCATCGCGGCGCGGAGCCGGCCGCCGAAGCGGGCGCGGATTTTCGCGCGCACGAGGCGATCGAGCAGCGGGTCGAGCGCGCGGTCGAGCGGGATTGCGTGCCCCTCCAGCCGGCGGCGCCCGGCCGCGAGCGCCTGGCCGAACAAGGCGCGCCGCCAGCCCGGTTGGCGCGCGACCTGGCCCAGGATGCGGGCGCGGATCACCTCCAGCACGCGCGGCACCACCGTCATGATCGTCGGCCGCACCGTCAGCATGTCGGCGGCGAGGTGCTCGACCCCGCGGGCGCAGACGATCTCGGTGCCGATGCTGGGCAGGAAGAACAGGCCGACGATGTGCTCGTAGCTGTGCGACATCGGCAGGAACGAGAGATAGACCTCGTCGTGCAGGCGCAGCGGGCGCAGCAGCGCGAAGGCGCCGCGGCAATTGGCGAGGAGCGAGCGGTGCGGCAGCATCACCCCCTTCGGCGCGCCGCCGGTGCCGGAGGTGTAGAGCAGGCAGGCAAGCGTGGCGGGCGGGATCGCGCTGGCGGCTTCGGCCACGTCGTCGGGCGCGGCCGGGTCGGCGACGAGGGGGCCGAACGCCATCTCCCCGGCGCGCGGCGCGTCCATCGCCACCAGCAGGTCGAGCCCGCCGCTTCGCCCACCGGCCGCCGCCACCCGCGCCGCCAGCTCGGGCGTGGAGACGATCGCGGCGCGGGCGCCGGAATCGCGCAGCAGGTGGGCATGATCGTCGATCGTGTTGGTGACGTAGGCGGGCACCGGCACGGCGCGGATCGCCATCAGCGCGGTCTCGGCGATCGGCACCTCGGGGCGGTTCTCGGCGGCGATCAGCACGCGCTCGCCAGGTGCGATGCCGCGGGCGATAAGCGCGCGGGCCAGGCTCGCGGTCTGGCGGGCAAAGCGGTCCCAGGTGGTCGCCTGCCAGGCGCCGTCGCGGAACGCCCGGAACAGGGTACGGTCGGGCCAGGCGCGGGCGCAGGCGAACATCATCGCCGCCAAGTTCGGATGCTCGGGATACGCCTCCACCCCCACCGTCATGGTCGGCCCCCGGGTCGGGCCGAAGGCCCGCCCGAGGACAGGCTCCGGCCGACCATCCACCTCTTTCGTAGGGCCGCAAAGTCGTGGATGCTCGGCCTTCGCCGAGCATGACGAGGCTGGTTCGATCCTGTTGGAACCGTTACCCGACTCCGTTGATCGCCTCGCCTCCACCCGCTCGCCCTTTGACGTACGTGCCGGCGACCTTAAATCACAGGGTAGGATTCGGCATAGGACCAGCCCCGCATGTACCGAGACGGCCCGCGCAGCCCCGACGCCTTGGCGCCGGGAGCGGCTTCCGAGAGGGCTTCGCCCGAACCCGGCACGCTGCCGACCTGGGACCTGTCCGACCTCTACCCCGCCCCCGACGATCCTCGCGTTGCGGCCGACCTCGACGCGGCCGCCGGTGCCGCGCACGCCTTCGCGGCCGCGTTCGCAGGCCGGCTGGCATCGCTTTCCGGCGCCGAACTTGCCGCCGCGATCGCGGAATACGAGCGCATCGACGAGACCCTGGGCCGGCTCGTTTCGTTTGCCGGGCTGCTGTTCAACGCGGATGCGACCGACGCCGCGACCGGCCGCTTCTACCAGGGGATCGCCGAGCGGGTGACGGCGATCAGCTCCGAACTGATCTTCTTCACCCTCGAGCTCAATCGCCTGGATGACGCGCAACTGGAGCAGCAGCTCGCCGATCCGGCGCTGGCGCGCTGGCGCCCGTGGCTGCGCGACCTGCGCGTCTTCCGCCCGCACCAGCTCTCCGACGAGCTGGAGCGGCTGTTGCACGAAAAGGAGGTGACCGGCCGCGCCGCCTGGTCGCGGCTGTTCGACGAGACGATGGCCGGGATGCGCATTCCGCTCGGCGACGCGTCGCTCACCGTGACCGATGTGCTCAACAAGCTCTCCGACCGCGACCGCGCGGTGCGCGAGGCGGCGGCCCGCGCGATCGGCGCCGCGTTCGGCGAGCGCATTCGCCTCTTTTCCCTGGTCACCAACACGCTCGCCAAGGACAAGGAGATCGTGGATACCTGGCGGCGCTATCCGCGTCCGGGCAGCTATCGCAACCGCTCCAACATGGTCGAGGACGAGGTGGTGGACGCGCTCGTCGCGGCCGTCACGTCCGACTATCCGCGCCTCTCGCACCGGTATTATTCTCTGAAGGCGAAGTGGCTCGGCCTGCCCAAGCTGCAACACTGGGACCGCAACGCCCCGCTGCCCGACGACGATGACCGCATGATCGGCTGGCCGGAGGCGCGCGCGCGCGTTCTCGCCGCCTATCGCGGCTTCTCGCCGGAGATGGCGGAGGTGGGCGCGCGGTTCTTCGCATCTCCCTGGATCGACGCGGCACTCCGGCCCGGCAAGGCCGGCGGTGCCTTCGCCCATCCCACCGTGCCGTCGGCGCATCCCTACATCCTGCTCAACTATCACGGCCGCACGCGCGACGTGATGACGCTGGCGCACGAACTCGGCCACGGCGTGCACCAGGTGCTGGCCGGCCGGCAGGGCTATCTGCTCTCGGGCACGCCGCTCACCCTTGCCGAGACCGCGAGCGTGTTCGGCGAGATGCTGACGTTCCGCGCGTTGCTCGATGCCGAGGCCAATCCGGCGCGCCGCCGCGTGATGCTGGCCGCCAAGGTCGAGGACATGCTGAACACGGTGGTTCGCCAGATCGCGTTCTACCAGTTCGAGACGCGGCTGCACGACGAGCGGCGCGGCGGCGAGCTGGTGCCTGAGCGCATCGGCGAAATCTGGCTCGACGTGCAGCGCGCGAGCCTCGGCCCCGCTTTCGAGTTCGCGCCCGAATACGCGGCGTTCTGGTCCTATGTGCCGCACTTCATCCATTCGCCGTTCTATGTCTATGCCTATGCCTTCGGCGATTGCCTGGTGAACGCGCTCTATGGCGTGTTTCGCGACGGGCATCCGGGATTCGCGGCGAAGTACCTCGACATGCTGCGCGCCGGCGGCACCAAGCGGCATCGCGAGCTGCTGGCACCGTTCGGCCTCGATGCCTCCGATCCGGCCTTCTGGAAGAAGGGCCTCGACGTGATCGCGGGCTTCATCGACGAGCTGGAGCGCGCCTGATGGCCGACCCCGGCCGCGAGGGAGCGAGCCTGCTCGGCGAGCTGCGCCGCATCGCGCGCACCTCGGGTGCCGTGGGCGGGATCGCGGCGCGCGTCGCCGGCGAGCGGGTGTTCGGCATCCGTACCAACCGCGCCACGCACGCCGAGGATTTGCGCGCGATCCTGGGCGGGCTGAAGGGGCCGCTGATGAAGGTGGCGCAGTTCCTCTCCACCGTGCCCGACGCGCTGCCGGCCGAATATGCGGCGGAACTCGCCCAGCTTCAGGCCAACGCGCCGGCGATGGGCTGGGCATTCGTCCGCCGCCGCATGGCGAACGAGCTCGGCGTGGATTGGGAGCGCCGGTTCGCGGATTTCGGGCACGCGGCGGCGGCGGCGGCGAGCCTCGGGCAGGTGCATCGCGCGACGCTGCACGACGGCACGAGTGTGGCCTGCAAGCTGCAATATCCCGACATGGCGAGCACGGTGGAGGCCGATCTGCGGCAGCTGCGGCTGGCGATGGCGGTGTATCACCGCATGGACAGCGCGATTCAGCACGAGGACATCTACACCGAGCTTTCCGAACGTCTCCGCGAGGAACTCGATTATCTGCGCGAGGCGGCGCAGATGCGCCTCTATGGCATCATGCTGGACGGCGACGCGCGGGTGAGCGTGCCGCGCCCGTTCGCCGATCTCTCGACGCGGCGGCTGCTGACCATGACGTGGCTCGACGGCCGCCCGCTCGCCGAGCGGCTGCGCGAGCAGCCGAGCCAGGAGGAGCGCAACCGCATCGCCGAGGCGCTGTTCCGCGCCTGGTACGTGCCGCTCTATCGCTACGGCATCATACACGGCGACCCGCATCTGGGCAATTACCAGGTGCGCGCCGATGATGGCTTGAACCTGCTCGATTTCGGCGCGATCCGTGTCTTCGAACCAAAATTCATCCGCGGCGTGATCGACCTCTACGAGGCGGTGCGCGATGGTGACGACGACAAGGCGCACCAGGCTTACGAGAGCTGGGGCTTCATCAACCTCTCGCGCGAGAAGGCGGCGGTGCTGAACCAGTGGGCGCAGTTCCTCTATGAGCCGCTGTTGCAGGACCGGCCGCGCCGCATCCAGGAGACCAACGATCCGCAATACGGCCGCGCGATCGCGGAGAAGGTGCATGCCGGTCTCAAGCGCACCGGCGGCGTGCGCCCGCCGCGCGAGTTCGTGCTGATGGACCGCTCGGCGATCGGGCTGGGCGGCGTGTTCGTGCGGCTGGGCGCGGAGCTCAACTGGCACCGGATGTTCATGGCGTTGATCGAGGATTTCGACATGGACGCACTCGCGGCGCGGCAGGCGGCGGCGCTCGCCGAGGCGGGCGTGCCGAAAGCGGTGTGATCCCCCCTCACTTGGGGAAATTCGTCATGCAGTTCCGCTGTTTCACGTGCGGCGGCAACCGTAGCGCGGCGCTGTGATCGCATCGGCAGACCGCGCGCTGGCCAGAATATCGGCCGCCAGAGCCACGGTCGGCTCAGGCGCTCTCTGCTGTGTGATTTGGGTACTCGTCTTCGCTGCCGTTGCCGTATGGAATGGACCGGGTGCGACCTGGGATTTCCTCAACTATCACCGATATACACCGTTCGCGCTTTTTCACGGCCGTTCCGGCACCGACATCGCCCCGGCGCAAGCTCAGACTTTCTTGTCGCCTATTCTCGACATTCCGGACTACTGGCTGCGGCTTTGGCTTAACAACGATCCCGATCTCCTCGATGCTCTGCTCTCGCTGCCACAAGGCATCGGCGCTTACCTCGCAACGCTGATCGCGATCCGCTTCGTGCCGGCGGGGCTTCGGTGGCGCTGGCCTGTGGCCATGTTGGCGGCAGCCATCGGTGCGACAGGCGTCGCGAGCTTCTCGACGGTAGCAACCACAGAGAGCGAAATGGTCCCCGGATGCTTCGTCCTGGGCGGCTTTCTGCTGATGCTTCGTCAACTCGATGGCCGCGCGTCGCGCCGTGCGGTGGTCGTTGCCGGGTTGCTGTTCGGCGCAGCAGCAGGCCTGAAGCTAACCAGCGCAACCTACAGCGTCGGTGCTGTCGCCGCGATGCTGCTCGCCTGGCCCGGTCCCGCCAAGGCCAGGGTCGGTGCGACGATGCAGTTCAGCCTCGGCGTCCTCGGCGGCATGGCGCTGCTTTCGGGATGGTGGTGGCTGCATCTCTATGCGCGCTACGGCAACCCGCTATTTCCCATGTACAACCAGATCTTCCGCTCTCCCTACGCGCCGTTCCAAGCCCTTACGGACCAGCGTTTCAAGCCGGCCGGATCGCTCCGGGCGCTGTTCAACCCCTTCTACTGGGGGCTTAGCTGGCGCCATCCCACCACCGAGATGGTCATGCGGGATCCGCGTTTCGCGATCGCCTATCTGGCGTTCTGCGTGACGGCGATCCGGCACCTTCTGCACGCTCCGGACGCCGTTGGCCGGCCGGTTCGGCTTCTGCTGGTGTTCTTCGGCGTCTCCTACGCTGTATGGGAAGCTCAGTTCTCGGTATTGCGTTATCTGGCGCCGATCGAGATGCTGTGCGGGATCGTTATCTTCCTGCCCTTGCGCGGGCTACTCGGCAACCGCCGCGGTTTTGCGATGGCCGGGCTCGCGACCGCTACCACAATAGCAGT
The DNA here is from genome assembly GCA_963754235.1 of uncultured Alphaproteobacteria bacterium. Lineage (GTDB taxonomy): Bacteria > Pseudomonadota > Alphaproteobacteria > Acetobacterales > Acetobacteraceae > DATAYA01. Next base: position 80,507 of record CAVWFK010000026.1, read on the forward strand.
GCTGCTTGTGGGGACCATCTACCCGAATTACGGGCACGCCAGGCGCGGAGCTTCGGCCGTCACTGTGCATATGCCGCCGATGCAGGCAAACAGCCTCGTCATCCTGCTCGACGACTCCCCCATGGGCTATCTCGTCCCGTTCATGCCGCAATCGGTTCGGGTCGTCGGCGCCAACAACTTCCTTCTCCATCCGGGACAGGCCGGCCTGCTCGAGGCGCGTATGGAGCAGTTGATCAAAACTTGGTCAGGCCCGATCTATGGCTTGGAAAACCCTCACGACATGCCGGGCATGGCCGACCGTACCCTCAGCTATTACCGGCTGCGCCGCGGGCCGGGATGCACCCACTTGCGGTCCAATCTGGACAGGGGCCGCAGCGTGGTATGCAAGCTGGTACGGGACTGATCCGACGCCGCCGCTCTTGCGCTCGGGCGCGGTTGCCGCATAACGGGAACGATCGGCCGCAGCAGGGGGGCGGAGCGGATGCGTCTGGCTGTGCTGAAGGAGCGGCGCACCGCCGAGACGCGCGTTGCCGCGACGTCTGAGACTGTACGCAAGCTGATCGGCCTCGGCCTGACCGTGGCCGTCGAGGCCGGCGCCGGTGCCCATGCCTCGATCCCCGATGCCGAGTTCGCCGCCGCCGGCGCCGAGGTGGCGCCCGATGCCGCGGCAGCCCTGGCCGGCGCCGGCATCGTCTTCGCCGTGCAGATGCCCGAGCCGGCCGAGCGCGCCCTGATCCCGCGCGGCGCGCTGCTGGTCTGCATTGCCGCAGCCCATGCCGACCCGACACTCGTGGCCTCGCTCGCTGAAGCGGGGATCGATACGGCGGCAATGGAGCTGCTGCCGCGGATCACCCGTGCGCAAGCGATGGACGTGCTCTCCAGCCAGGCCAACCTCGCCGGCTATCGCGCCGTGATCGAGGCGGCCGGCGCGTTCGAGCGCGGCTTCGCGATGATGATGACCGCCGCCGGTACCGTGCCGCCGGCGCGCGTGTTCGTGATCGGCGCCGGCGTTGCCGGGCTGCAGGCGATCGCGACCGCGCGGCGCCTCGGCGGCATCGTCTCGGCGACCGACGTGCGCCCGGCGGCGAAGGAGGAGATCCGTTCGCTGGGTGCGGCCTTCGTCGGCGTCGAGGACGAGGAGACCGCCGCACAGACCGGCGCCTACGCGCGCGAGATGAGCGAGGCGTTCCGCCAGAAGCAGGCCGAGCTGATGGCGGCGACGGTCGCAAAGAACGACATCATCATCTGCACCGCCCTGGTGATGGGCCGTCGCGCGCCGGTGATCGTCACCCACGCGATGGTCACGAGCATGAAGCCCGGCAGCGTCATCGTCGATCTCGCGGCCGAGGCCGGCGGCAATTGCGAGGCGACGGTGCCCGGCGAGGCGATCACGACCGAGGGCGGCGTGCGCGTGCTGGGCTATGCCAACTGGCCGGCCCGGATCGCGGTCGCGGCCAGCAATCTTTATGCGCGCAATCTGCTCACGTTTCTCACCGCTTTCTGGGACAAGGATGCGAAGGCGCCGAAGCTGCCGGAGAGCGACGAGATTGCGCGCGCCGTGCTGCTAACGCGCGGCGGCGCGGTCGTGCATCCCAACTTCTTGCCCGCGGCGGCGGCGTGAGCGTCGGGCAAGGCAAGGCCAGGGGCTCCGGCCCTGGACCCCGCCAAGGGCAGGGCCCTTGGAATCCATTCCTTCAAGCAGGGCCTTCGCATTTGGCCGCGGCGTTACCGTCATGGTCGGCGAAGGCCGACCATCCACGTCTTTCGTGCCGCCGCAAAGTCGTGGATGCTCGGCCTCCGCCGGGCATGACGGGATTAGAAGCGGGGTCTGGGGCCGGCGGCCCCAGCGGGGTCGAGGGGCAGCGCCCCTCGCCTTTCTTCTCCCACACAACGCACCGGAGCCAGCGATGAACCCGACCTCGCTCGCCGACGAAGCGAGCCGCCTTGCCGAGCGTGCGCAGGCGCTCGCCGTCCATGCCCACGCGATGGCCGCGATCCGCCAGCTTCCCACTGTCGCGGCCGCGGCCGAGCCGGTCGTGTTCCTGTTCGCCGTGTTCCTGATGGCCGTCTTCGTCGGCTACTACGTCGTCTGGAACGTCACCCCGGCGCTGCATTCGCCGCTGATGGCGGTGACCAATGCGATCTCGTCGGTGATCGTGGTGGGTGCGATGCTCGCGACCGGGCTTGCCCATAGCGGCTGGGCGCGCGCGTTCGGCTTCATCGCCGTGATGCTGGTGAGCGTGAACATCTTCGGCGGCTTCCTGGTCACGCACCGGATGCTCTCGATGTTCCGCGCACGGGAGCGGAAATAGACGATGTCCGCAGGTATCACCACGCTCTTCTATCTGCTCGCCGCGGTCCTGTTCATCCTGGCGCTGCGCGGCCTGTCGCACCCGACCACGTCGCGGCAGGGCAACCGCCTCGGCATGATCGGCATGGCGATCGCGATCATCGTCACCTTCGCCCACGCCGATATGACGGGCGGCGGCTACGGGCTAATCGTGCTCGGCCTGGTGATCGGCGGCGCCGTCGGCATCTTCGTGGCGCTGCGCATCCACATGGCCGCACTGCCGCAACTCGTCGCCGCATTCCACTCGCTGGTCGGGCTGGCGGCGGTGTTCGTCGCGGCCGCGGCGCTGAACGCCCCGCAGTCGTTCGGGATCGGCGTTGTCGGCAACATCCGCCCCGAGAGCCTGATCGAGATGTCGATCGGGCTCGCGATCGGAGCGATCACCTTCTCCGGCTCGGTGATCGCGTTCGCGAAGTTGCAGGCGCTGATGAAGGGATCGCCGATCACCTTCCCCTACCAGCACCAGATCAACCTCGGGCTGGCCGGGCTGCTGGTGGCGCTGATCGTGGTGTTCATCCTGACCACGAGCCAGGTCGTGTTCTGGGTGATCGCGGTGCTGTCGATTGCCTTCGGCTTCCTGCTGATCATTCCAATCGGCGGCGCGGACATGCCGGTGGTGATCTCGATGCTGAACAGCTATTCCGGCTGGGCAGCGTGCGGCATCGGGTTCACGATCCAGAACCTGGCACTGATCATCACCGGCGCCCTGGTCGGCGCCTCGGGTGCCATCCTCTCCTACATCATGTGCAAGGGGATGAACCGCAGCATCATCAACGTGCTGCTGGGCGGCTTCGGCACCGAAGGCGGGGTTGCGGCGGCCGCCGTCGCGGGGCCGGCCGATCGGGCGGTGAAGTCGGGTGCCGCGGACGACGCGGCGTTCATTCTCAAGAACGCCTCCAAGGTCATCATCGTGCCCGGCTACGGCATGGCGGTGGCGCAGGCGCAGCACGCGCTGCGCGAGATGGCCGATGAACTCAAACGCGAAGGGGTGGACGTAAAATACGCGATCCATCCGGTCGCAGGGCGGATGCCGGGCCACATGAACGTGCTGCTGGCCGAGGCCAACGTGCCCTATGACGACGTCTTCGAGCTCGAGCAGATCAACAACGAGTTCGCCACCACCGACGTCGCCTACGTGATCGGCGCCAACGACGTGACCAACCCGGCGGCCAAGACCGATTCCAGGTCGCCCATTTACGGCATGCCGATCCTGGAAGTTGAAAGAGCCGGCACGGTTCTTTTCGTCAAGCGCTCGATGGCACCGGGTTATGCGGGGGTGGAGAACGAACTGTTCTTCCGTCCGAACACGATGATGCTGTTCGGCGACGCCAAAAAGGTGACGGAGGAGATCGTGCAAGCGCTCGGGCGTTGAACCGTGCGGCGTATGTGACCGGCATCACCGAAGGTTCGTCACCGAAGGTGGACATTCCGGCCGCCGGCAAGGTGCCGGCCGAACCGGAGCACCGTCATGATGCCCTTCGACATCGACCCGCGCTGGTACCAGGAGCGCTGGTACGGCGATCCCCCCGACGAGGACGAGGCCGATGCGCCGCGGCCGCTGCGCACCGGCCGGCTCGGCCGTATCATGGTCTGCCTCGTCCTCGTCGCCGCGATCCCGGCGCTGAGCTATCTCGGCTTCCAGGCGGCGGCTCGCAACGCTGCTGCCCCGGACACCGCGACCGCCTACCGGAACTGACCGTCTAGCGAACGACCCGCAGCAGCGAGCCGCGCTCGGCGGCCAGACCGCGGTAGATCGCGAGATAGTCCTCGGCCATGCGCCGCGCGGTGAAACGCTCCTCGAAGCGGGCGCGCACCTTCTCGCGCGACAGCAGGGGCAGCCGGCCGACAGCGCCGATCGCCCCCACCTCATCCTCGACCACGAAGCCGGTCAGCCCGTCCTCGATCACCTCGGGAACGGAGCCGCGGTTGAACGCGATCACCGGCGCACCGCAGGCCATCGCCTCGATCATCACCAGGCCGAACGGTTCCGGCCAGTCGATCGGCATCAACAGGCCGAGCGCGCCCGAGAGGAACGCCGGCTTCTCCGTCTCGCTGATCTCGCCGATCATCTCGACGTCCGGCCCGTTCAGCATCGGGCGGATCACCTCGTCGAAATACTGCTGATCGACGCGGTCCACCTTGGCCGCGATCTTGATCGGGATGCCGCAGCGGCGCGCGGTGCGGATCGCGCGGTCCGGTCCCTTCTCGGGCGCGATGCGGCCGAGGAAGGCGAGATAGCTCGGCGTCACCTCCGGCAGCGGCGTCAGCAGCTTCTCGGGCAGTCCGTGGTGCACGGTCGAGACGAAGTTCGCCTGCGGCAGCGGCCGGCGCTGCGAGTTGGAGATCGAGATCACCGGCGCGCTGGGGAACATGTTGAACACCGGCTGCAGCTCCGGCAGGTCGAGCCTGCCGTGCAGCGTGGTGACGAACGGCACGCGCTGGCGGCTGAACAGCGAAAATGGCCAGTAATCCATGTGAAAATGCAGCACGTCGAAATCCCCGGCGAGGCGGCGCACCTCCTCCATCAGCAGCATGTGCGGCGCGATCGGATCGCGGATCGCCGGGTCGAGGCGCAATGCCCGCGGCCAGACCGGGTGCAGCCGCGCCGAGGTGACTGAATCACCGGTGGCGAACAACGTTACGTCGTGACCGAGTTCAACCAGCGCCTCGGTGAGGTACGAGACGACCCGCTCGGTGCCTCCGTACAGCTTCGGCGGCACCGCCTCGTGCAGAGGCGGGATTTGCGCAACACGCATTCAGAGGATCTCCTTGGGAAGACGGCCCGGACGACCCGGTGGTCCCCCAAGTTGGGATCAATGTTGGCGTTTCTGCGGCAGCGAATGCACAAATCCGTGACAACCGCTAATTGTGCGCGGTTGCCCCGATTGGCGGCGCGTCTTGCCTCATTTTCGCTGCAAGCGATGCGTAGGTGGCGGATGGGCCGGCGGAGCGATCGTCCGTCGGAAATCACGGAGGTCGCATCTTGTTCGCATTCGGACCCGCAGCCGCCGGGGTGCCGCCGCTGGAAAGCATGGCCCGACGCCCGCTGGCATTCATGGTGCGCTACGTTCGCCGCCATGCGGTCAGCCACGCCGTCGTGTTCTTCTCAGTGGTGGCCGCTGTCGCCTGCGCCACGCTCTCGCAATACGCGGTCAAGAACCTGGTCGATGTGCTTTCCGCCCACGACGTGGGCGGCGTGTGGATCGCATTCTGCCTGCTTGCCGGACTGATCGCGGCCGACAACCTCTCCTGGCGGCTCGGCGGGTGGATGGCGACGCACTGCTTCGTGGCCGTCACCGGCGACATGCGACGCGACCTGTTTCAGCATCTCACCGGCCATTCGCTCGCGTATTTCGCCGAGCGCCAGCCGGGCACGCTCGCCGGCCGGATCACGGCCACGGCGAACGCAATCTTCCAGGTTGAAAACACCTTCGCCTGGAGCGTGCTGCCGCCCTGCCTCGCGGTGCTGTTCTCGATCGCCATGCTGGCCAGCATCAATACCTTGATGGCGGCGGTGCTGGTGGTGATCGCGATCGTGCTCGGCCTGATTCTCGCCTGGATGGCGAGCGGCGGCCGGCGCCTCCATCAGCACTACGCCAGCACCGCGGCCGCCGTCGATGGCGAGCTGGTGGACGTCATTAACAACATGCCGCTGGTGCGCGCCTTCGGCGCCACGCTGCGCGAGCGCGAGCGCTTCGCGGTCCGCGTCGAGAGCGAGATGCAGGCGCGCAGCCAGAGCCTGCGCTACTTGGAGCGGCTGCGGCTGTTCCACGCCGCGACCACCGCGGTGCTCGCGGGCGGCCTGCTGGGCTGGGCGCTCTTGCTCTGGCTGCACCACCAGGCGAGCGTCGGTGATGTCGTGCTGGTCAGCACGCTCGGCTTCACCATCCTCCACGGCACCCGCGACCTCGCCGTGGCGCTCGTCGATACTGTCCAGTACATCGCGCGCCTGTCCGAGGCGCTCTCGACGCTGCTGCTGCCGCACGAGATGGGCGAGGCGGCCAACGCCCGCACGCTGCCCGCGCCGCAGGGAGCGGTCGCGTTCCGCCATGTCAACTATGCCTATCCCGCCGGCGCGCCGGTGCTGCGCGACTTCGACCTCGAGATCCGGCCCGGCACGCGCGTAGGCCTGGTCGGGCGCTCGGGGTCGGGCAAGACAACCGCGCTGGCGCTGCTGCAGCGGCTGCGCGACGTGCAGCAGGGGCAGGTGCTGATCGACGGCGAGAACGTGAGCCGCCTGACCGATGCCAGCCTGCGCGACGCGATCTCGGTGGTGCCGCAGGACGTCTCGCTGTTCCACCGCTCGGTGATGGAGAACATCCGCTACGGCCGCCCCGAGGCGACCGAGGAGGAGGTGCGCCGTGCCGCCGCCGGCGCCGGCTGCCTCGATTTCGTCGAGTTGTTGCCCGAACGCTTCGACACGATCGTGGGTGATCGCGGCGTGAAGCTCTCGGGCGGCCAGCGCCAGCGCGTCGCGATCGCGCGGGCGTTCCTGCGCAACGCGCCGATCCTGCTGCTCGACGAGGCGACATCTTCGCTTGATTCGGAATCCGAGGTGCTGGTGCAGCGGGCGCTGGTGCGCCTGATGGAGGGGCGGACGGTGATCGCGGTCGCCCACCGGCTCTCCACGCTGCGCGACTTCGACCGCATCGTGGTGATGCAGGAGGGCCGCATCCTTCAGGACGGCACGCCGGCGGAGCTGGAGGAGCAGCCCGGCCTCTATGCCGAGCTACTCGGCCGCCAGTCGCTGCGCCTCGTGCAGCGCGCCGCCTAGCCGCCGCGCCGCGTCGGCGGCGAGTGCCGCCGGCGTCGCCGCGAACCCGCAGACGAGGCCCGACAGGCGCGGCGCACCCGCGTGGTAGCGACGCAAGGGCGCGACGGCGAGGCCCCGCGCCCGCGCCGCCGCCGCCGCCGCTCGCCTCGTCCATGCCGGGCGGCAGGCGCAGGATCATGTGCAGCCCGCCAGGTGCTGCCAGCGGTTCGGCGAGCGCGGCATGCCGTGCCAGCGCCGTCAGCAGCGCCACCCGGCGGCGGGCATACTCGATCCGCATCCGCCTGATGTGCGGCGCCAGCAGGTCGCGGCGCATGAACTCCGCCAGCACCGCTTGCGCGAGCGTGGTCGGGCCGCGATCGGTCAGCAGCCGCGCTTGCAGGAACGGCCGCACCAGCGGCGCCGGCAGCACCGCGAAGCCGAGCCGCAGGCCGGGGGCGAGCGTCTTGCTGAAGGTGCCGCAATAGATCACCCGGCCGCCGCGATCGAGGGTGGCGAGCGGGGGCAGGGGCTTGCCCTGCCAGCGGAATTCGGAGTCGCAATCGTCCTCCAGCACCCAGGCTTCCGCCCGCGCCGCCCAGTCGAGCAGCGCCAGCCGGCGCCCTACCGGCAGCGCGCCGCCCATCGGCGTCGCGTGGGACGGTGCCACCAGCGCCAGCCTGGCATCCGGTGCGGCGGCGATGCCGGCGGCGACGTCGATGCCGTCGCGATCGGCCGGCACCGGCACCGGCGCCGCCCCGGCGGCGAGCAGCGCGCCGCGGCCGGAGGCGTAGCCGGGATCCTCCACCCACACCCGATCGCCCGGATCGAGCAGGAGCTGCGCGGTGACGAACAGCGCCTGCTGCGTGCCCGACGTGACGACGACGCAGGCGGGGTCGGCAACCAGCCCGCGCGTGGCCGCGAGGTGGGCCGCGATGTGGGCGCGCAAATTGGCAAGCCCCTCGGGCGGCGGGTAGCCGGGCGGACCGCCCGGCCAGTCGCGCAGCACCCGTGCCGCGCACTGCGCCCAGGCGGCGGCGGGGAACAGTTCGGGCGCCGGCACGCCCGGCGCCAGCAGGCCGGGCGTGGCGGCGCCGCCGCCCAGGTCGAGTGCGGCCAGCGCATCGCCGCGCCGCGACAGCCGCCCGGCATCGGCGCGCGGCGGTGCTGCGGGCGCGGGGGCGGCGTCGGGCAGGTCGTCGGTGACGAAGGTGCCGCTGCCGACGCGGGCGCGCACGTAGCCCTCGGCCGCCAGCCGCTCATAGGCGAGCACCACGGTCTGCCGCGCGACACTCAGTTCCTCGGCCAGAGCGCGGGTCGGCGGCAGGCGGGCGCCGGGCGGCAGCGCGCCCCGCAGGATGCCGTGACGAAGCCGCTGGAACACCGCCTGCTGGCGGGATTGGTCTGGTGCGAACATGGGGTATTTGTGTCGTTCAATCGGTCCATTGGCAAAGTATCACGATG